>JASJAO010000003.1 GCA_030066975.1 Henriciella sp.
ACCGTGCGGCCTCACTCATCACTCGGCTATCGTCCGCCGGCACCGGAAACCAAATCACCCTTCCAAATCCAGACGCAAAACACTACTCAGAAACTGGCTGCGCTATAGGGGCGGGTCATTCGATCGACGTTCGCTTGGTTTTCTCCCACGACCGTCTTTGAGCGTCCGACTTGTTATATTGGTCGTCGAAGGCGATCTTTGAGACATATAGCCCGAAGGCCTCTGACACCGTGGTTTTGTCCTCTGGCTCGGGTGCGCCTCCAAGCATCGCCTCGGCTTTCGCTTCTGTTGGCGCCTTGCCCTTATCAGCAGCCTGCAAGCGCTCAACAATCTCTTCGATGTCCGGCAACGTCGCGAGTTCGTGTATTGGTCGGTATACGAACCCCATAGCCATGGCTCTTGCAACGGCTCCCTGATATCGACGGTCCGCGATCTTCCAGGCCTGCCCAGCTGGCTCGCCGCCTGATAATTCGAGAGCCCGCGCATTCCAGAGCGCACCGTCCGCTTCGGATAGAGCATCGCGTCTCATCATTGCAATCTCGAGGGATTGCGTGAGCAAAGCGACCTGTATCCAGTCGCGATCATCAATCGCGGCGAAGCATTTTGGCACCCGGCGCACATAGTGCCACCAACCACCACGACTCTTTAGATATTTTGTAGACTGAACATCATGCTTCATTGGCCTCTGTAGTGCAAAAAGTGTGCAAACTGTAGTGCAACAACCCGCGTCGACCCTGAAAATGCGTTACGCCAATTTCAAAACACCAATGATATCAATGTGTTGATTGAATTTTTGATGAAGAGAAATGGCGCGAGTGACGGGGCTCGAACCCGCGACCTCCGGCGTGACAGGCCGGCACTCTAACCAGCTGAGCTACACCCGCGCATTTCCGGTCACTGCGTTTGCAGCGAAGCGGTGATTTAGACAGTGGATTTCAGCCGGTCAAGCCGCAATTGCCATGACTTTGACACGAGAAGCACATATGAGCAGTACAAACAGATAAAACTGAATGAGACTCCCATGAAACGCATCGCTCTGATTATTGGTGGATTGTTTGCTGTCTTGCTCGCGGCATTGATCATTGTCCCAAATCTGATCCCATCTTCTGTCTACAAAACCCAGATTGAGCAGGCTGCCAGCACGGCGCTTGACCGGGAGGTCACGCTGCTTGGCGATGCGAGCCTATCGCTCTTCCCAAGCATCTCTGCCAAGATCGATGGGGCCCAGGTGGCCAATCCGGAAGGGTTTGAGGGCGACTATATGATCGAAGCCGGAGAGCTGGTCGGCAAAGTGAAACTGTTGCCGCTGCTGACAGGCAAAGTGGAGATCAGTCAGGTCGGCCTGCGCGACACGCGGATCCGCCTGGAACAACTCGCCGATGGGCAGGCCAACTGGGTGGTTGGCCGCGCTTCTGAGACAGAAGAGACAACAGGCGGGTTTGAAACCGGGATCGATCGGGCCTTTATCGACAATGCTTCGATTTCCTTCATTAATCGACAGACCGGGGATCAGTATGAGCTGAGCGACTTCAACGCGGAAGCGCGCCTGACGGCCCTGGACAAACCGTTTTCATCCAGCGGAGATGGGCGGATCAATGGGCAAGCCTTTGCTTATGACGTTGCATTGAGCACGATCGACACTTTACTCAACCAAAGCCCCGCGGACCTAACCGTCGAACTCGACACCGATTATGGACGGGTTTCCTATGATGGCGCCCTTACGCTCGGCGAGGTGCCGGTTGTCGACGGCACGTTTGATGTCCGGTCGGACACACTTGGTCCGATCATCGAGTTCATCGGTGCTGAACTTCCCTTCAATGGCAATGAGATCAGATCCCTGATCGCAAGAGGTGAGGTTTCAGGAGCTGCGACGACGCCGAAAATCGATTTTTCGAGGATGCGTTTCGAAGCAACAGGTATCGAACTTGACGTTACAGGCGGATTTGACCTCGGCGAAGCGCAATCGATCAGCGCCTCGGTTGACCTCAAGACCGATCGGATCGAGCGGTTTCTGGCGCTCGATCCTGCAATGATGACCGCCATTTCCGCGCTCGGGGAAGTCGATTTGCAGGCCGACCTGTCGGGCACATTGTCCAGTCCGAACCTGACGAATATCAGGCTTGAACAGGACAGTCCTGTTCTGCGCACCCTGTTCTCGGGCGGGTTATCGCTCGGAGGAGGACAGACTCTGGATGGAGCGCTGGAGGTCTCAAGCCGCAATCTGCGGGGGCTTATGAATCAGCTTGGCGTGGAATTGCCGGAGGGAGAGCAGCTGGAGACTTTCTCAATTGAAGGCCAGACCCAAGGCTCATTGTCCAACCCTGCTCTGAACCAGGCCACTTTGCAGCTGGATGATCAAACGGCCACAGGATCGATCGGTGCCGATCTGTCGGGCGCGCGGCCAAAGGTGGAAGCCGATCTGACCACTGGCGAACTTGATCTGACACCGTTCCTGGGTGGTGAGGCGGCCGCAGATACCGAACCCTCTCTGAACGAGGACTGGAGCGACGACCCGCTGGCGCTGGACAGCTTGACCCTGGTCGACGCGGATGTTCGCGTCTCCGCGCAATCGGTTAAACTGAACCAAATCACATTGAATGACGCGCTACTCGATGCCGAACTGGTCAGCGGGCGTTTGAATGCGTCCTTTGAGCAGGAAAATGACAAGCCGGGATTTCGGGCTTTTGATGGCGATTGGGCTGGATCACTGGAACTGGATGCGAGCAAGCCTACGCCGCATCTTGAAGTCGATGCGGGCGCAACGGGGATCGCTGCGCAGAAGCTGCTATCTGCCTTCACCGGTTATGGTGGTATGACGGGGATCGGTGGAGTCAGCCTGAACCTCTCGTCAAACGGCAACAGTTTGAAAGCGCTCGTCAACGATCTTGATGGTACGTTCGACACTGAACTGGCAGAAGGCGCCGTTGCGGGTGTGAACCTCGCACAATGGGCGCGGACGGCGCAGAACCTGAGCACGCTGGATCTCAACAATCTCAGTCTGGACGCGTTTTCCAGTGCGCTGTCGCCCGGATCAGAGACCGACTTTTCAAGTTTTCTGGGCGATCTTGAGTTCGTCAATGGGGTCGCGACGATTGACCAGTTGAGCCTCAACAATCCGGTTGTATCTGTGGCCGGCAGCGGATCCATCGACCTTGGCGCGAGGACACTGAATATCCGGCTCGTGCCATCGGTAGATATCAATGCCGCCGGACAAGGCAGCAGCGTCGCCGTGAATGATATTCCGATCCCGGTTCTGATTTCGGGGTCCTGGACCAGCCCGACAATCGGCCCTGACTATGATATGATATCGACCATTGTGGCAGACCAGGCAAAGGCACGCGTTGCTGACGAGATTACCAGCCGTGTCGAAGGCCCGATCGGTTCAATCCTCGGCGACGTGATCGCCCCCGGTAGCACCCAGGAAGGCGAAGAGGGCGAGGCAACCGATCTGGAATCACAACTTCGCGACGAAGCCAACAGCGCGCTTGGGTCTCTGTTTGGGCGAAGCCGAGACAGTGACGACGAAACAGAAGAGGACTGAGCCTGCAGCTCTTTGCTTTAGCGGTCTTGGAAATAGGCCCGGACGCTGTCGCCCCTCGCCCGGTTCAGCGCGATGCAAAGCTGCAGTCTTTCCTTCGTCTGTTCCAGTGATCGCTCATACCCCGGTACAAGGTCGGCCTTGGCGGCAAACAGGGTTTCCAGTTCATCGATACGGTCCTGCTCACACAGGTTGACCGCGAGGCTGGGCGTCGCAAATCGCCTCTGCCGCGGAATCACATCGACAAAAGCGTCGAAATTCTCACGTAGCCAGTCCCAGGTCTCTGCCCGGGTTTCAGGTTGCGCCATCTGGCCTCGAACCAGCGTGAGGCTCTCGCGAGATCCCAATGTGCCGTTCAGGGCCAGGTCAAGAATGCGCAGTGTCAGCGCGGGATCGCGGTTTTCGCCAATGGCGTAGGCAATGGCGAGTTCCAGTGCCGGGTCGTCGAATTCGGTTCGGGCCGTCAGCGACGCCTCCAGCATCGGTGCGCCGCGGTCCTGGATCGCAATCGCGAACGCGGTTGAGAAATTGTCACTGGTCAGCACAGGTGCGGCGTCGCTGGTCGCGTCGGTGACATAGAGCAGCGCCGCATCTGCCAGAATCTCCCGGCGTACGGGATCTTCTGCAACTTCGACCATGACGCGTTCCAGCGCGGTACGCAGGATGGCCTCGTTCTCACCATCGCCGCCATGCTGTTCGAGCGCGGTGAGACGGTCGCTGAAAATATCGGCGATCTGAGCTTTGTATCCGGCAAACGCATCCGGATCGTTTTCAACCAACGGCTTGAGCCGCTCTGCCTGACGGATGGCGGCTGAGACGACACGGCGTTCATCTGCTCTCGCCGCCTCATCAATGAAGCGCCAGACGGTGTCGACATCGATACGGCCTGCAGCGAACTCCGCCCCAATGCTGTCGAGGGTCGACATTTGCTCGCCGGGCGTGAGTAGATCGAAAGCTTGGCCTAGCTCCTGCCATTGCTCCGCATTAAGCGAAAAGCGGTAATATCCGGTGCCTTCCGCGTTCGGCATGACCCAGGTCGGACAAGCTGCATTGTCTTCGGCGCGATGCAACAACACTTCCCAACCGGCATCGTTCAACATATGGCACTTGCGTTCAATTCCATCAGCCGAGCCGACTTTCATACAGATTGGAATGGTCCACTCGCGGTCATTTTTGAGATCACTGCCAATCGGGCGATAGCGGTCCTGCATCAAAAGAATGGATGACAGGCCATCTTCGCGGCAGCGATGGTTCGCGGTAATCAGCGGTAATCCGTTCTGCTCAACGAAACTTTGGAACGCTTCTGTCAGGTCAGGCTCGCCGGTGACGTCGCCAATGATGTCAAAGAATTGCGGACTGTCGGCGATGCTGTCTTCGTAGGCTTCGACATATTTGCCGAGGGCCGGGCGAAACACATCGGCGCCGAAATAGGCATCGACCATGCCAATCACTGCAAGGCCCTTATAGTAGGTAATGGCATCGTAGGCGCTGCGAATGGTTTCGCTGCGTGTGATCGGCTCCCGGACCGCGCGGGCGCTCGACAGACTGTCGAGTTCCATGGCGCGGATGCCGTCAGCGATTGCATCGAGCTCATAGCGACCTTCAGGCTCGAGCACAGACAAGCTGGCCCCCTCACCCCAGCTGGCAAAGGCTTCCTTGAGCCAGAGATCATCCCACCAGGGTGGGGTCACCAAGTTACCGAACCACATATGCCCGACCTCGTGCGCATGGATAGCGAGCAGCGACCTCCGGGCGGCTGGCCCCATATCCGGACCGGCCAAAATGCGGCTTTCACGATAGGTTAGCGCGGCCGCAAGCTCGGTCGCCCCGGACGGCCATTGCGGCGCCGCGACAATGTCGAGCTTCTTGTAGGGATAGGGCACCTGCAGCGCTTCTTCGAATATGCGGACAAGTTCTGGCGCGGTTTCGAGCGCGTAGGCGAGGTCTGGCCCTTTGCCGCGCCGGGCAAAACCACGCAAGGGGATCGGCTCTGAGCGTACCTCATTTGGTGGCAGTTCACCGGCTTCCACCACATCAAAACTGCCGACGGCAAGCGAGAGTAGATAGGTCGGCAGCGGCCGTGTGACCTCGAACGTGATGCGCTCATGCCCACTGCCGGTGAGGTGACGCTCTGCTTCCAATGTATTGGTAATCGCCTCCATGCCTTCCGGAATGGTCAGGGTCGTTGTGACAGGCGCTTTGAAGGCCGGTTCATCAAAGCCCGGCATAAACCGACGGGCCTGAATACTCTCAGATTTGGCAAGGGCATAGGCGTCGCCCTGCTCTGTCACTTTGAACAGACCGGAGAGATTGACGTCAAACGCGGTGGAATAATCGATCGCGACAGAGACGATGCCTGGCCCCATCATCTGTGGAAATTGGACCCAGGCCACACCGGTCTCGTGTACGTCATACCAGGTGCCCGGGACGGTCGCTTCTCCTGTGCTGAGCATCACGGACGCGACATCGAGATCCCGCCCATGCAGATAGAAGCCACTGGACGGCATGTCGAAGTGAACGTCGATTGTAACGACACCGCCAAAGCGCGCCTCCCGCGGGTCCACAAAGAGATCAACCGTATAGGCGGTCGGATAAGGTGAACTTGGCAAGCGTCCCGCAGGCGCGGCCTCCCGCATTGCAAGTTCAGACACAGGCACAATCTCGGTGACCTCAAGCGGAGGTGAGCAAGCGGTCAGGGCAAATCCTATCAGGGCACAAAGCCAATCGCGCATCTCTTTCTCCGGTCTTGTGCTTCGAATCTCTATCGACCAGAAGGCTTGCATGAAACCTGTTCTGTCAATCCTCGACCCCTCGCCGATCTTTGAGTCGCGAACGGCTGAGGAGGCTCTGCAACAAACGCGTGATCTGGCGGTGGCTGCGGACGCTATGAGGTACCGGTCCTACTGGGTTCAGGAACATCACAACACCGCCAGTTTTGCGAGTACCGTACCGGAAGTGTTGATCGCCGATCTTGCCGGGCGTACATCACGCCTGACGATCGGATCAGGTGGCATCATGCTGCCGAACTATTCACCTCTGAAAGTGGCCGAGATCGCCAATACGCTGAGCGCACTTCATCCCGGAAGAACAGAGATTGGCCTTGGCCGAGCCACCGGAGCGGACCCGCGCGCTTCGGCGGCCTTGCTGGGACCAGGCGCGCAGTCTTTCCCGCAAATGCTGCGCATGATGCTGGATTGGGTGCTTGATTCGAGCGGACACACCGCCCTGCCCGATGATCACAGGGCCCGAGGCATCGGCGCGAGACCGAACGCCGCTTTGCCAGAGATTTGGATGCTGTGTTCGTCTCTGGAGTCTGCAGCGTTTGCAGGCTCGATGGGACTGAAGCTTGCCTTCGCAGATTTTCTGAACCCTGGCGGGGCTGCAGCCGCACTCACAGCCTATCGCTCCGCCTTCACGCCCTCGCCTTTCGCGGCAGAGCCTTGGGGAGCGATCGGACTGGCTGCCCTCGCCGCCGAAACGGATGAGCGAGCACAGCACCTAGCCAGTTCCATGATGGCCTGGACCCTGCGCCGTGCCGCGGGACATTTCCTGCCGTATCAATCCGCGGATGCTGCACGTCAGTATCTTGAGGAGGCGCCGCTGACGCCGCCATCCCGCGCCGTGGTGGGCGAGGCTTCCGATGTCGCCAAGCGTCTGTACACGCTCGCGGCGGACGCCAAAGCGGATGAGTTGTTCATCTTGTCAATCACAGAGACGACCGCGTCACGGATTGAGAGCTACCGCCTGCTCGATCAGGCCTGGTCCGCCCTTATCTGAGATCTGGTAAAACGGTCAGGATCGCATCAATCACGTTCGCGCCGAGCCGTTTGGAGCGCGGCGGCGACCAGCCAAAGCGCTCGTCCGGCAGTTCCGCGTTGTCCTTAAACGGCATTTCCAACGTCATCGCGAGGCAATCGAACTTTTCAGCAACCGCATTATTGCAAATGGTCAGATTGGCCTGACCTGGCTTATTTTTGGGATAGCCATACTTGGTTTGAAACTCGCCGCCGCTTGACGCCACATAAGCGTGACTGAACCCGTTGAGCAGCGCGGCCTGTTTGTCCGTCCAACTCGGAATGCCCTCCGTACCGGCTATGAAATTGTACGGTATGGCCTCGTCGCCATGCACATCCAACGCGAAATCAACGCCGTTCTTCTTCATCTCTTCAAGCACCAAAAAGACTTCGGGGCTTTTCTCCATGCTTGGCGACTGCCACTCGCGATTGAGATTGACGCCTGCCGCATTGGTCCTCAAGTGCCCGCGCGCGCTGCCGTCCGGGTTCATGTTTGGGACCACGTAGAGCACGGCCTGTTCGCGCAATTTCATCGCCATCTCATCGGTGAGATCAAGCAGACGTTCGAGAAAGCCTTCCATCCACCACTCAGCCATCGTTTCACCCGGGTGCTGGCGCGCCGTAATCCAGAGGGTCGGTTTGCCCTCTGCCGGTTCGCCGATTGTGATCAGATCAAGGTCACGGCCATCGAGCGTTTGGCCAAGAATGCTAACCTTCGCCGCGCCGCTGCTTTGCGCGCCTGCGACAAGCTGGGCGTGACGATCACTCGGATACGGCGCGAAATAGGCTAAGTAGACGGCGTCCCGGCTGAGCGTCGTTTCGATGGTGAGTGCCTGTCCGTCATAACGCGTCGGCACCCGCTTCCATTCCATCAGATCATACGACACGACAGCGTTGTAATCGTCCCAGCCTTTCGGGTAAGCGGCGCCACCGGCGTTTTCAATGATCAGGCGAATATCCTGCCCACGCTCGCCTGTGACGCGAAAATAGAACCATTGATAGAAATCGGACTCGTTGTCTTTGCGGATTTCGAGGCGAACGTTTGATGGGTCGGACGCATCCTTCACCAGGATGTTGCCGCCATCAAAAGCGGACGAAATGTTCAGGGTCATGCAGGCTGTCTCTCTTTCAGAGCCGCCTGATAGGCTTTCGCCATTTTGCTGTCGAGCCCCTGCATTTTAAGGAAGGCACTGATCAGTCCGAGTTTGCGGTTCGGGCCTTCCCCATCCGCGATCCTGTGGAGTTGATGATAAAACCAGCCTTGCATGCCGAAGCCGTTCATCGCTTTAAACAGGCCAATGGAGGAATTTGGGCCAAACACGCCTGGGCCAATGCGCAGAATTTTCTCCCAGCTTGTCAGCTCGGTCAGCTCACCTGACAGCAACTGTTTGGGTGCATCAACGTCGACACAGAGCGGACGCCCAAGCCCGATCAAGTCGGCTTCACCGTCAGACAAGGCCGTATTCATCGCCTCCACCGTTCTGAAGCCGCCCGTGACCATGAGCGGCATGGTCGCCACGCCCTGCACGTCGCGGGCATAGTCCAGAAAATAGGCTTCACGTTTGCGGGTACTTTCGCGGACCGGTTGGGCCTCACTGGGCTGAAGGCCTTCCATATCCATCATCTTTGGCTGCTCATAATTGCCGCCGGAGATCTCAACAAAGTCGAGATCCAGATCGTTGAGCATACCGATGACGGCCATGCTGTCTTCGCGGGAAAATCCGCCTTTCTGGAAGTCTGTAGAGTTGAGTTTGACCGAGACCCCAAAGCCCGGTCCGGCTTCGGCCTGAGCGGCGCGGATCGTTTCCAGCAGCAATCGGGCACGGTTTTCCAGCGGGCCGCCCCACTTATCGGTACGCTGATTCACACGAGGGGTCAGAAACTGGGACATCAGATAGCCATGCGCCGCGTGGATCTGCACGCCGTCAAACCCGGCTTCACGAGCCGCGCGGGTGGCAATCGCAAAGCGGCCGATCAGCGCCTTGATATCATCGCCTGTCATGGCGCGTGGGGTCCCAAATTGTCCGCCGGGGAGTTCGACGGGCACAGCGCTCGGCGCATCCGGCTGTGGATTGATCATTTTCATGGTCTGACGCCCGGCATGCGACAGCTGCATCACCACTTTGCCGCCGGATGATTTGCACACCTCCGCCCAGCGCGACAGCATCGCCGCTTGCTCATTCGAGGGCTTGGCGTCGATCACAACATTGCCGGGCGCTTCGAGATTGCGCCGATCAACCTGCACATTTCCAGTGATCTGCAATCCGATTCCGCCGTCGGCCCAGGCCTTATACAGTTTGAGGTGTCGTTCAGTGACATTGTTGTGCGGATCGGCGAGGCGTTCGGTCATCGCGGCTTTGACGAGGCGATTGGGAATTTCAACGCCAGAACGGAGAGTTAATGACGTATTAATCATACTCGTCATGATGGAAGTCCTTGGAATCAGTGGGCGAATGGGCTTACGGGGGAAGGAAACCACTATGGGCGCTGCAAAGCAAACGAACCTTTTCGACGATATGACACCTGACGCTTCTGGATATTCGGCCAAGGATATTGAAGTCCTTGAAGGCCTTGAGCCCGTCCGCAAACGGCCGGGCATGTATATTGGCGGCACCGATGAGCGGGCCTACCACCACCTGTTTGCCGAGATTCTCGACAATGCCATGGATGAAGCCGTGGCCGGTCACGCTTCACGCATTGAAGTTGACGTCGAAGCAGACGGCTATGTCAGCGTGACCGACAATGGCCGTGGTATTCCGGTTGGCGAGCACCCGAAATATCCAGGCAAGTCTGCGCTGGAAGTCATCATGACGACCCTGCATGCGGGCGGGAAGTTCTCCAACAAGGCCTATCAGACCGCTGGCGGTTTGCATGGTGTCGGCTCCTCGGTGGTGAATGCGCTGTCCGAACGTATGGACGTTGAGGTCGCCCGCGACCGGAAGCTGTACTTCCAGGCGTTTGAACGCGGCGTCGTGGTTGGACCACTGGAGCTGAAAGGCGCGGCCCCGAACCGGCGCGGCACAACGGTCCGGTTCAAGCCTGACTATGAGATTTTCGGCGAGAAACTGCGCTTCAAGCCGCAGCGCCTGTTCCAGATGACACGCTCCAAGGCGTATCTTTATCGCGGCGTCGAAGTGCGCTGGACCTGCGCCCCGGAATTGTTGCCGGAGGACTCCAAAGTTCCGGCCGAAGCCACCCTGTCCTATCCCAACGGCCTCGCCGATCAGCTGGATGAAGTGTTCAAGGGCAAGGCCACGATTACCGAACAGCACTTTAGTGGTTTGGTCGAAACAGATGAAGGCAAAGTCGAGTGGGCGATTGCCTGGACCGCAGCCGGTTTCGGTGAAAATGACGGGTTTTCACGCTCTTACTGTAACACCATCCCGACGCCCGATGGCGGCACGCACGAAGCCGGTTTTCGCTCTGCGATCACCAAGGCGATGCGCAACTATGCGGATCTGACCGGCCAGAAAAAAGGCACGTCGATCACCGCTGACGACATTATGGGCCATTCGGGCCTGCTCCTGTCAGTTTTCATCAGCAATCCGGAATTCGTAGGTCAAACCAAGGACAAGCTTTCAACCACGGCGGCGTTCCGGCTGATCGAGAACGCTGTGCGCGACCGGTTTGATCACTGGCTTGCTGGCAGCCCGAAAGAGGCTGATAAACTGCTCGTCTGGGCGATCGAGCGCGCCGATGAACGCGCGAAACGGCGGAAGGCGAAAGAGATTTCGCGCAAATCGGCGACCAAGCGCCTGCGCCTGCCGGGAAAACTCGCGGACTGCTCCAATCCGGGGCCGGACGGCACAGAGATTTTCTTTGTGGAAGGGGACTCCGCGGGCGGCACGGCGAAACAGGCGCGCGATCGCAAGACCCAGGCCATCCACCCGCTACGCGGGAAAATCCTGAATGTCGCCTCGGCGACAGCTGAAAAGATGGAAGCCAATCAGGAATTGTCCGACTTGTTGCTCGCACTCGGCGTCGGCACAGGTGCCAGGTTCAACCTCGATGATCTGCGCTATGAAAAAGTGATCATCATGACCGATGCGGACGTTGACGGGGCCCACATCGCGGCCCTGCTGATCACGTTCTTCTTCAAGATGATGCCGGGTTTGATCGAAAGCGGCCGCCTGTTCATGGCATTGCCACCGCTCTATCGCCTCTCCTACAAAGGCAAGATTGTCTATGCGATGGATGATGAGGAGAAAGAACTTTTGCTGGAGCTGGAGTTCAAACCCAACCAGGCGGTGGAAATTGGCCGGTTTAAGGGTCTCGGTGAGATGAATGCGAGCCAGCTCAAAGACACCACAATGAACCCCGAAACCCGCACTCTGGCCCGGATCACAGTCCCGGACAGCATTGATGAGCTGACCGAAGTGAAGCCTGCGCAGCTGATTGACACGCTGATGGGCAAAAAAGCGGAGCACCGTTTCAAGTTCATTCAAGAGAATGCCCATTTTGCTGACGAGTTGGACATCTAAGGCCGGTCTGCTCGCGGCGATAACCACGGCGCTGTCAGGCTGCGCTGTCGCACCGCAGTCCCATGCCGAGCCCCAAACCTGTCTGGAGCCGGGATCGGTGCAGGATCAGGCCAAACTATATCGCGAAAATAGCTATGAGCCGCTTGGCGACGAAGGCTATGCGGGCGTCGCAAATCTGCTCGTATCGTGTCTTGGCGCGCCGGACCCGGACGTTCGGGACGGGATCGGATATGAAGGATTGAGCGCGCTGCTTCGCGGCGAAAAGCTAATCGTGCCAGAGGTTCAAAATCTTCGCTCAACGCTGATCGAGACGCTGTCTGAGGACACGCCTGACCCAGCCGGATACTTGAAACCGTTCGCTGTTCTGGCACTGTCAGAGGTCATCCGGGTCCACCGTATCGAGCCCTATATGTCAGAGCCCGAGAAAGCCAAGACGCTCAGCGCCGTCTTGGACTATCTTGACGGGATCACGGATTTCAGGGGATTCGATGATGTTGAGGGCTGGCGCCACGGTGTCGCGCACGCGGCAGATGCCTTGCTGCAAGTCAGCCTCGCGCCGGACTTCACCGCAGAGGATCACGCGCGTATCCTTGATACGATTGGTCGAAAGGTAGTGCTTTCCGACCATGCTTATGTCTTCGGGGAAGGCGAGCGGTTGGCTCGACCGCTCTTCTATATCGCGCGCGCCGGCAAAGTCTCCGACGAGACGTGGCGCTCATTCTTTGAAACCCTGTCTGACCCGGCGCCGCTGGACACCTGGGGCGAGGCGTTCAAGTCGCGCAAAGCTCTGACCCGTCTGCACAATACGAAACAGGCACTGAAGACGCTGTATCTGTTCACCATTGCGGCACAGAACCGGGAAAATCCGCTTGAAATCCCGGGTCTTGAAGCGGCTTTGCAACAATTGCCTTAAACCCTTTGAAAGTCGCGTACGGTATGCACGTTGCATAGATCAGATGCATTGCAGACCTATTCTGTGCTGTAGGAGTGAGATCTTTACGTGACTGTCACCTGGCCTCAGAACGCCAAACTTCGATTTGGCAAGCACATCCTTGAGGCGACCCATGACCTGGGTTCGCTGCCGGTCTTCTCGGATGATGGCCTTGCCGCGCTGCTGGATGCCTATCCCCGTGAGAGCCTTGGCGTCTGGACGTTTGGGACTCATGGCGAGGGGGAAGCGCCAGCGATACGAGGCCGCGCGGACGATTTAAGCGGCGCAGAGATCATGGACGCGGTGCGGCGCGGACAGATTTGGCTCAATCTGCGCGAAGCGAATTTGAAGCTGCCGAAGCTGCAGCCCATTGCGTCAGAGATCTTTGGCAGTCTCGAAGCCGCCGCGTTCCGCAAGCTGCGCAAACAGGATATGGGGCTGCTGATCTCCTCGCCGCATGTGCACGTCCATTATCATCTCGACATTCCGCTTGTCGCGCTGTTGCAGCTGCGGGGGGAAAAACGGATCTGGCTCTATCCGGCGGAGGAAAGTTTCGCGCCTAGCTCCATGATCGAAGACATGGTTCATATGCGCAAGGAGGAAGGTCTGCATTTCGAGGCGCAGTTCGATGAGCACGCCGCGGTCGTCGACCTCAAACCCGGCATGGGTTTGACCTGGCCGCAAATGGCCCCGCACCGCGTTCAGAACGCAGATTGTGTCAATGTCTCGCTCTCTTGCGAATATATGACTGTTGGCGCGCTGATCGAAGCCAATGCCATCTATACAGACCGGTTCACGCGAACTCATTTCAGGCAATCGCCTGAGCGCGCCGCCACGCCGCTACCGGTCAAAGCCGGCAAGGCCGCTCTGGCGCGGGCGATCAAGGCCGTTCACAGAACCGCTCGACCAACCTCACCAACGGCGATCACGTTCGAAGTCGACCCGCTGCAGCAAAACTGCATCCGCCTGCTTTAAGCCGTTCTGCTCACTTGCTAAGCCTTGAAAAACCACCAAACTGAGTGGTGAATGAGGGATTGGGAGACTGATGAAGAATTCAATATGGCTAAAAGGTGCCTTGGCGGGATTGCTCGTATCGCTCGCTGCCTGCGGCGATAGCGGATCAGACAGCGAGGCTGCGTCCAACGGCGAGAGAGTTGAAATCAACCTCAATCCGTTTCCATCAACCTACGCGCCCTATCCCTCTGACACGGTATTGCTGCAAGGTGCCACTGTGCTCGACGGCATTGGCGGTTTGATCGAGAATGGCGACGTCTTGCTTGTCGAGGGCAAGGTTGCAGAAATCGGCACCGGTCTGACGGCACCAGATGGCGCGACTGTGATTGATGCGGCCGGCCGTTGGGTGACACCAGGCATCATCGACAATCATTCTCATCTGGGGGTCTATCCGAGCCCGAATGTCGACGCCCATGGCGACGGCAACGAAATCTCCGGCGCGGTTACAGCTGAAGTCTGGGCGGAGCATGGCATCTGGCCGCAGGATCCCGGCTTCTCTCGCGCGCTGGCAGGCGGCATCACATCGCTGCAGATTCTGCCAGGGTCGGCGAACCTGTTTGGTGGGCGCGGCGTCATTCTGAAGAACGTTCCGAGCCGCACGGTTCAGGGCATGAAATTCCCTGGCGCGCCGTATACGCTGAAGATGGCCTGTGGCGAGAACCCGAAGCGTGTTTACGGCTATGGCGGCGGGCGTTTCCCAGGCGGTGCGCCTTACTCGCGCATGGGTAATGTCGCGGGGTATCGCATGGCCTGGGCCCGAGCCGTCGAGTACAAGCGTAAATGGGACAAATACGCCGAAGACGGCGGCGACCCGCCGACCCGCGATCTTGAGCTGGACACGCTGATGGGTGTCCTGAACGGCGAAATTCTGGTCCACATGCACTGCTACCGCGCCGATGAGATGGCGCAGATCATGGATCTGTCAGAGGAGTTTGGCTACAAAGTCACCAGTTTTCACCACGCGGTTGAGAGCTACAAGATTGCTGACCTGCTCGCCGAGTATGGCGCCTGTTCCGCCATGTGGGCGGATTGGTGGGGCTTCAAAATGGAAGCCTACGACGGCGTGCGGGAAAATATTCCGATGGTTCACAAGGCCGGGGCCTGCGCGATTGTTCACTCTGACGATGATATCGGCATTCAACGGCTAAATCAGGAAGCCGCCAAAGCCCTCGCCGATGGTCGCCGGGCCGGGATCGATATCTCGAAAGCTGACGCCTGGCAGTGGCTGTCGGCCAATCCGGCGAAGTCGCTCGGTGTTTTTGAGCAGACCGGGTCGCTGGAACCCGGTAAGGACGCCGACGTCGTTGTCTGGTCAGCGGACCCGTTCAGCGTCTACGCCAAAGCTGATCTTGTGATGGTTGATGGCGCGGTGATGTATGAACGCGGCAATCCCGACAATATCCCCGTTATGGATTTCGAGCTCGGCCAACCCGGTGAAGGAGACGTCAAATGATCCGCACACTTTCACTTACGGCTGTCTCGGCGTTCGCGTTCACACTCGGTGCCGCCGCCCAGGATTTTGCCATCGTCAATGCGAAGGTCTGGACCGGGACCAGCGCCGGAACGCTGGAGAGTGCCACCGTGATTATCTCTGACGGCGAGATTTCAGGCGTCGGGATCAATCTGGCTCCACCCAGCGGCATGGAAACACTGGATGCCGAAGGCAAATGGGTCACACCCGGCATTATCTCGGCCTTCTCTCGCGTCGGGACGGTCGAAGTCGGTGCCGAAGGCGCGAGCAATGATACCAGTGCAGCTGCCTCTCCTCTTTCAGTCGCCCTTGAAGCCTCTGACGGGTTCAACCCGGCCGCGACCAATGTCGCGGTGACCCGCATCGAAGGCGTGACCCGTATGGCGGTCGCCCCAGCCAATGGCGCAAACATGTTTGCGGGTCAGGGCTTTCTCGCGGATACGAGCGGGAAAGCAGACTCCGTCACGATGGAACGCGCCTTTGTCTATGTCGACCTCAGCGAAGGGGGCGCAGATCTCGCCGGTGGGTCGCGTCCAGCGGCGTGGGCCGCTTTGCGCGGTGCGTTTGCGGATGCAAGGGGGTATCCGGGACGCTTCATCACGCACAATGAAGGTGATACGCTGACCCGCAATGACGCCCAAGCCTTCGGTCCGGCGGTTCGCGGCCAGCAATTGATGATGATCAACGCCTCCCGGGCCAGCGACATTCGCAAAGTGATCGCGCTGAAAGCTGAAAACCCGCTTCTGAACTTGGTCATCGTCGATGCGGACGAGGCCTGGATGGTGGCCGACGAGCTCGCAGCCGCAGATATTCCGGTCATCATTGACCCGTTTGACAATCTGCCGACCAGCTTTGCGACGCTGGGGGCGACATCACGCAACGCAGAGCGCCTGCTGGCCGCTGACGTTACCACAGCTTTTGCGCATCTTGGCAATAGCGGGCACCAAACCCGCCTCGTGCTGCAGAGCGCTGGTAATGCGGTCGCGAATGGCGTGAGTTTTGATGACGCACTGGCCTCCATCACGACGACACCAGCTGACCTGCTTGGGCTCGAGGGTTTAGGCCGCCTGACCCCCGGTGCGGTGGCCGATCTGGTGATGTGGGATGGTGATCCGCTGGAAGTGATGAGCGCGCCGGAATTGGTCGTGATCAACGGACAACGTCAGTCGCTGGAGTCGCGCCAGACCAAACTGCGCGATCGGTATCTCGACCTCGACGAAAGCGAGCAGCCTTTGGCTTTCAAACGCTAGGGGTCATTCCGCAGGAGCCGGACCGGTTTTAGCCGACCGGCCCTGATTGGCGGCAAACGCGTATTCGGACTTGTAGACTTCGCGTCCGTCATCGGGCTCGACGAAGTGGCAGGCGATCAGGCTGCGAACGAAATCAAACACAACGAAGCGATCTGATTTCAGATACCGCTCTCCCAGGACCGGTTTGATCGCCTCAGTCGCTTCTTTCAGGTGGTAGTGCGGGATCTTTGGAAACAGATGATGCACGACGTGATAATTGCCGGTATTATGCGTTAGCCAGTTGAAGGGACCATAGTAGCGATCAACCGAGCACAGCGCCCCTTTGAGAAACGTCCAGTCCTTCGCCGTGTAGACCGGCACCTCTTCGGACACGTGCTGCATCCAGGTCATGAAGGTCAGCCAGACGCCGTAGATCAGATAGGGTGCGAGGATGTATTTCGCGACAAAGCCCCAGCCATAGGCAAAGCCAAGCGCGATGTAGATCCCGAGGAACACCGCATTTACGGCAATGCTCGCGAGCCAAGACCAATGAATGCCGCGATTGTAAAGCTGGCTGGTGGTCAGATAGTGACTGCCGCTGATCGGGCTATAGGTGCCGATATTGCGGAAGCCGAGCTTGTACATAGGCCAGCCGAGAAAGAGAAATATGCCTGAGCGAAACAGGATCTTCCGAAACAGCCGATCATCTTCGAGGCGACAAGCGCGAAACACTTCCTCGCGGTCGAAATGCCCCGTCCCCGCGTGATGCAACGCATGAGAGCGTTGCCAGCCCCGAAACGGCACCAGCAATGGCCCATGCGTGATCAATCCAGCAATCGTGTTGCCGATCTTGGTTTTGGCGAAAGCGCCATGTCCGGCATCATGTCCGAGCACGAACAGGGACCAGCAGAACGTCCCAATCAGGAAGATCACCGGCCATTCAATGTACCAGACCGATGTGTTCGCCAGAACAAAATAGCAAATTATTATACAGGCAAAGTCGAACACCAGATAGGCCCAAGCGCGCAACGGATTAACGTTGAAACACTTGGCCGGGATCGCCGCCTTGAGGCGGTCCAGAGTTAAACTGTCCTCAGCCAAGACCTTCTCCTGTCTGAACGGTCGCGCCTTAGTCCTATGCGTGAAAGCCAGTACTCTCAATACTGCAAAACATTAAAGCAGCATTGATTTACAAAAAGTCTATTCAGTTCAACTTGAGACTATTTCCGAACCACGTTTGCAACTCTACCTAGTGGTTCGATGGATTGGATATAAGCCGCTTCTTTCGGAATGTGCAGGCAGGGTTCCCCCTTCTCATCCTCGCCAACAACCGGCAGGACTGTGACGACCTGTTCGTCGGAGAACCGTGACACTGCGGCGTTCACATCTGTCACCTCAGCCAGCTTTCCGAGATTCATGCGTGTTGGAAAAATGATTGTCGCTTCACCGGCCTCTTCCATATCCAGCGCCTGTTGCGCGCCCAGCCAAACCGCATCGGTGGTTTCGCGTCCGTCGAACTCGGCGACCTGGTCCGGCGGTGTTGGCGCGAGATAGAAGTGGGTATCGAAGCGTTTCGGCATCAGGGTGGGCGTGATCCAATGACCGAAGTGAACCAGCGTATCGAGTGCGAGGACGAGATCGTGCTTCTGGATCAGTTCCAGAAAACTCGCTTCCTGCCGATCGACGGCGGCTCGCATCGGGTCAAGCGCCTTGGCAATATCCGGTCCAACCAGAGCCCCTCTTGCGCCGCGATCCTGTTGGTGCCGGGCGAGGATGATGCCCGCTTCCTCATACGCTTCGCGGACCGCAGCAATGCGGGCGGTACGGTCTTTCCCGGCGCTGCCGCCGTCACAGAAGTCATCCCAGGCCGGGTCGGCGTCTTCGTCATTGGATTTCCCGCCTGGAAAGACGAGCGCGCCAGCGGCGAAATCAATCTGATAGTGCCGCTTAACCATCAGAACCTGAAGGTCCGGTGCATCGCGCAGCAGCAGAACAGTGGCTGAAAGGCGAGGCTCTGGGATGGGTTTACTCATGAGGGGTCCTGCCAAACTAAATCAAATTTGTCGAAAATCCGCGCCTCGATATGCGCGTGATCTCAATCTGACTGGCGTACATGCACCCCTTAACCCAGCGTTACGGAAGCAGAATGCCTCAGTCATACTCCCCCTCCCCTTCAACACCTCAGACACCGGCCTTTCGCTTTGCCCCGGTCGTGCACTTACAAACAGGTGAAACGGCAAACCTGTATGTTGAAACGGAACGGCGATTTGAAGATCGGGCGGTCTTCGGCCCGCGGGCGCAAGCCTTGTTCGGCGCGATCGAAGAGGACCGGTCCCCCGCAGTCTGGCTGAGCCAGCACCTGGAAACGGTGGCCAACGAGGCTCATGAGCGCACGATCGAACGCCCGGTCATCGTCTCCGCACCGCTCGCCAGCTTGATCCATCCCGACACAGCCATGCTGTGTGATGCGGCCATCAGTCGGACCCGGCTCTGCCCACAGGAAATCTGTCTGGAAGTGTCCGACGCCGCCCTCGCCCTGCCGTCCAAAGCGGCACAAACGGGGATCGAAGCGCTTCGCCGGTGTGGCTTTCGTGTGTCGGTTGATCTGACCCGGTCATGGACGGCCCCGCTTGGGTCCAGTCTGCGTCTTCTGCTCGACAGTCTGCGGATCGATGCGCGCCGCCTCAATGAAGCGCCCGAACTCAACAAACGCGTCGAAGCGGCAAATGCCAGCGGTATGTATGTGATCGCAGAGAACGCGCCCTGGCGCGATGGCGACTATCTCGCCTCTCTCGGCGTGGATTACGGCATTCGCCCGCGGGCAGACGCCTAAGATCCTCTAAGCTGCTGACTCGTCGCGGCGTTTGGCCTGCTCGGCATAGGCATCGAGCTTTTCAAGCAGATAGTCGAGATCTTCTTTCGGGATCGCTTGGAACTGGGTCAGGACGCGTTCAATCATCCGCATTCTGAACCGGGCACGGTCATTGTCTTCGCCATCCAGTTCAAGTTCGTGAAATACTTTCACTGCCGCGCGGAAGGCCGGAAGCAGTTTGCGATGCAAGCCGGCCCGGTCAAAAATGGCCTGCAGCCCGAGCGGGCCGGCATCATGGATCATCAGCCAGACCCGTGTGTGCGGCACACCGGACAGTTCGGCCAAAGCATGCTCAACAAATGACATGTGGCCAACGCACAGAGCGCGCATAATCAGCGAATGGGTCAATCTCCCGTTCAGCGCGAGCTGCTGCACAAAGCGCGGCATATCGGTGGTGCGACCGGCTTGCTCGACCAAATCAATCGTCGCGCGCTCGCGCGCGCCTGCGGCAAGATCAATCGCCATCTGGGCCGGCAGTTCATGCCGATTGATTAGCATGTCAAACACTTCGCCGGAGACCAAAGAGACCATCTTCTCGGCAATATGGATCGGTACATGATTGCGCAGGACGATGGCTTCCTGAACCGACGGATTGGTCGGGAAGCGGGAAATTGTGTCGTCAAACGCCTTATCGGTCAGCTCAGCACCGCTATTGGCCGTGACCGCCTCAACAGCATTCTCACCCGCATACTCACAAATGACCTCTGCCAGTGCGCCGGAAACCGTTGCACGCGATGCAATCGCGGTTTGTTTCGCACTGCTGACAGCCAGCACCAGCTCGATAAGATCCTCTTCGGTGAAGACCGGAGAGTGTTCCAGCAGCGGAATGGCAACCGATTCCACGTCCTGAGCCAGTTGCAGCGCCACTTCGCGCGGCAGGCGTGGTGAGTTGCGCAGCGTGACAGACAGGGTGCGGCGTACGAGTTCAGCGGTGTCTCGCGCCAGAATGGAGATGATCTCGTCGGCATAGCCGCGCTCTTCTTCGCTCAATACATCAATGGCGATGCGGCGACAGACCCGATGCGCGACGGTTGCACGCTCCTCAGAAGTTTCCCCCTTCATCAGGCGGACAATGTCGTTTTCGCTCAGTTCCGGACGCATGCTCTGAACGGTCATTTCGCGGGCTCTCTTCATTGCCAGATACAATTCGTCGACAGTTGCCTGTTTCGGGTTAATACCTAGTTTACCAACCGGCGCTGTAGAACGCCAAACAATATTGGAGGACCAGATGCTGGATGGGATCCGCGTCATTGAGCACGCAACCTATATGGCTGCGCCCGGCGCGGGCAGCATTTTGAGCGATTGGGGCGCCGACGTGATCAAGATCGAGCCACCCGGCGGGGACCCGATTCGCAATTTTTTCTCGACCATTGGAACCGATATTGCGGATAATCCCGTGTTCGATTTCGATAATCGCGGAAAGAAGTCGATTGTGCTCGACACGCGCACGCCAGAAGGCGTGAAAATCCTGCGTCAACTGGCTGGAGATGCAGATGTTTTCCTGACCAATGTCCGCCCCGGCGGCCTGGAGCGGGCTGGCCTCGACTATGCCACCCTGATGGCGGCCAATCCGAAGCTCGTTTACTGCACACTGACGGGATATGGCCTTGAAGGTCCGGATGCGAACCGGCCAGGTTTTGATGTCGCCTCCTTCTGGTCGCGCGCGGGTGTCGGTGCCCTCACCGTACCAAAAGGTCAGGACCCGTTTGCCCTGCGTACCGCGTTTGGCGATCACACGACCAGCATGGCGGCGGCTGCAGGCATATGCGCCGCTCTAGTCAAAGCTGCGCGCACCGGCGAGGGCCAACTGGTCGAGGCGTCACTGCTGCGCGCCGCCCTGTTCGCGCTTGGGTCAGACTTTGCGATCCAGTTGTTCTTTAACCGGATCGGGTCGACCAAATCACGTCATGAGCAAATCCAGCCTTTGATGAATTTCTTTAAAACCAGTGACGGCGCCTGGATCTGTATTGTGTCGCGGCAGGGAGATGTCGATTGGCCCCCGATCTGTCGAGCCGCGGGGCTCGACCATTTGATCGAGGATGAGCGGTTCATGAAAGCCAAAGGGCGCCGCGCCAATTCAGCAGAGCTTGTCACACTGCTCGACGAAGCCTTCGGGGCGTTCACCAAGGCCGAGCTGTCAGAACGCCTGGACGCAGAAGCGCTCGCCTGGGCCCCGGTGCAGACGCTGGCCGAAGTCGCCAAAGACCCGCAAGTGATGGCGGCGGGCGGGATCACGCAAGTGCCGAGCGCCAGCGGCGATGGCTCGAGCTTTGCCTCGCCCGCCTCGCCGATCCGCTTTCCCGGCGCCGATGATGGTCCCAAGGGCCCGTCCCCACGCATGGGCGAGCACTCCCGTTCGGTTTTGGAAAGCCTCGGCTATGCCGGGTCGGATATCGATCAGTTGCTGGAGGCCGGTGTGGTCGCCTGATCGACGGGGCCCAGACGCTGATACAGCACAGCGACAAGGCAAGCGCTAAGCCAAATCTGAGGCGCGATGAACACGTTTACAACAAGCGCACCAAATACGTACCGGGCTGCAGAGTACGGACGCTCAGATGCGTCGCCCCAGTTCAGCACGATGGCGAAGTCGGAATGCAGACCAATTGTGTAGCTTACCCACTCTCCGAGAAACCAGAGCCCGAGAAATGTGGAAACCGAAAACACAAGTCCGGACAATGCGATTGGTACAAAGTTTCCTTTCGTCATAGACCAAGTCCTGAAGACTAAGACTTGTCCTTGAACCACGGTTGCAGGGCCGTAGAGGACCAGCCGGACAGCTAACCAGCCGAGCCCAACGCCGCATAGTGTCAACAAACCGACCAAAGGCCAAATTGCTCCGCTCTCGACCAACGCTGAAATCGATCCATCGACATCAGATGGCTCAACTGTAGACGGATCGTAGCCGGAAACGGTTATTAGGATCACACTGAATATGATCAGAAAAAGGGCCCCAATAAATACCACGATCAGTGTCACTAGCATGACTGCCAAAGTCGCGAACCAATGGTTCGCAGCAGCACGGGGGAACGACGTTTCCACTTGAGGCACCAATAGGTGTCTATAGGCAACTACATAAACTAGCCCGGTGGTAAAAATGGTGAGAAGATACACGCAGAAGCCGACGGAAGTGAGCACGCTGCCACCAGGTGAGTACGCGTCAAACCCGATCTGAAAACTGTTCACAAGGACGGATAAAAGCAGCCAAGGAAGAACCGGTTTGAAAGCGGACTTCGCGCCGCTCAGCGTATCCGAACAAATATCGTTGAACCCGAGCTCTATTTTAGTCATGCCCGCCTAGCTAAAGGCGAGATATAAAAGCGCAACCGCCAAGCTCACCAAAACAATCCAGGACAGCAGAATCCCGAGTTGTCGAAACAGGATCGGGCCACCTGACATGCCGATCGGATGCAGCAGTCTGGCAACCGTCAGCGTCACGCCGACCGCGTGAATCATCCACACCGGCGCAGCCAGAAGCGCCAGCAAGACAAGGCCTATAAGCCCAGCGGGAATGTACTCGGTCGCATTCCCATGAATACGAATGGCGACAGCCAGGTCTTCCGACCCACCATCGCCAATCGAGATCCTCCCCTTGAACCGGCGCTGCACAACGCGAAACGCCAGCCAGACCAAGATCAATATATTCGCTGCAACATAAACAGCAGCAGTCTGCAATTCACTCATCTTGGCCCTTCAAAAATGGATATCTAGTCGTCACGCCGGGCGTCAGGAAGCCGGTCATTGATATCATCGCGAATGTCCAGCAAGGTCACAATCAGGCCCGCAACGACACTGGCGACAACCCAGCCGCCGACAGCAAAAAAGACGAAAGTCAGAATTTGCCCCATCTGTCCGGAAATCTGGAAAACCTCTTCCATGAATGCGCCCTTGTGGACGACACCATTGAAGTAGGCCAAACCCAGTCCGACCACGATCGTCGCGATATACGCTACATAAACCATCAGACGGAAGCTGTTGATAATAAAGAATTTCATCGTTCTAATCCCTAATCTACAAGGCCTGTTCTTGGCCCAGACCGATCACTCGGCATCCCCTATATATCGACCATGCAGCGACGGTTAACCCGACACTTCGCAGGTTGTCATAGCACCCATCATTACGGTCATGAACTGAGTTTGTTGCTCCGGCGACAGGTCTGCCATGATCGCCATCATCGCTGCATCGCTGTCTTCTGCTTCTGAGGCATCGACCATCTTCACCAGCAAATCGCGGTCCAGACCATCAACGGCAGCCTTGGTCATACATTCACACTGTTCTGCGGTTGCGCTCCCATCTTCCAGACAAGATGCCGTGAGCTTCGCTTCCAGATTGCCGCCACCACCGCAAGCAGCCAAAGTGAATGCTGCAACGGAAGCAAGAATGACATTTTTCATTTGCGAACCCCTTCCTTTATCGTTTCGCCCGGGCAAGGTTTCACGAATCTCGCACGGTTGCCAGCAAAAATCCCTTATTCCCGGCGAAGGACGCGATCGAGTGAGAGTTTCGCTGCGCGCGTTTTCAGAAAGTCCTGCTTCACGGCTTCGCGATCATAACCGGTTTGAAGCCAGTCTTCGAAGGCGAGCGCCTGCTTTGCGTTTGCGTCGAGATAGGCTTCGAAGAACGCATCCAGCAACCCGGTCTTGCCTTCGCGCAGGTGAAGATATTTTTTTGACAATTGCTGTTTGGCCACCGCCACCAGCTGCTGCTTGCGGAAGATCATGTAGAGGGCGCTCATAATCCCGGCCCGGTCTGCGCCGGACTTACAATGCATCAACGCCGGGTACTCGATCGTCTCGAACAGGTCGCGCGCCGCCAGAACCATGTCCACGGTTGGAGTGTCGCGGGAATAGACCTGAAAATCGATCAGTTCGAGGCCTAGGGTTTCGCAGGCCTCCTTTTCAAGTAGATAATAGCCGCGTGTGCTCGGTCCGCGCAGATTAAGGATCGTCTTGATCCCACGCATTTGAGCATGCTCGGCAATCTGACGCGGATTAGGCTGGTTTGAGCGCCACATCTCCTCGCTGATCGGGTGCAGGTTCTGAAACCCCTCCCGCAGGAACCCGTGATCACCGAGGATCAACTCGCGTTCAGCGCGAGCCCGTCCCGGAACCGAGTTCAGATCCGCGGCGACATGCTTGTGTCGTTTCTTACCGAATAATTTCATCCGCTCGCCTCTAATCCAGCCCGAGCTGGCTCGCAAGCGGTCGGTATGGTTTGGAAACCCCTCAGTAACCCTGATGAGCTAGGCCTAACGGCAGATTGAGTTGAATGTCTTCAAGGAACCCGCCGACGATGCGATTTATCAACGCCCTGAAATCTGGACTTATTGCTTCTGCACTCGTGTTTACTGCAGCGCCTGCCAATGGATTCGGCATTGGCCTTCAGCCTACCACGGTCGAAATGACCGTTGAGCCAGGCGAACGTCAGCGCCAGATCGTCAATCTCGGCAATGTTCATCAGGAGCAGAAAATCTCACTCACCATCGGTCTCGCTGATTGGACTTTGGATGAGGAGGGCCAGATCGAGCTGGCGCCGCCCGGAGAAAGCGAAGACTCTGCGTCTGAATGGGTGCGTTTCAGCCCTGCTTTTGTGACACTTGAACCTGGTGAGACCCAGCAGGTGGTGGTCGACATGTCCGCGCCGATGCGCACGACACGTGAAGGCGATTTCCGCTTCGCGCTTATCGCGTCGACAATCCTGCCGGAGGAGCGCTCCGGACAGTCCGGCGTCTGGAAAAAGTACCAGATCGCCAGCCTGTTTTATCTCACGATGGGTGATGCTGAGAGCAGACCGGAAATCACGGCAGCGAACTTATCCCTCGACGAGGAAGGTGCCCCTGCGCTTGACCTGGTCTTCGAGAATGACGGCAACGCCCACGCTCGCCTGCGCGGTGAGGTGGAGATCACCGGCGACAATGGCGATCCGATTGTCATGCCGATCAACAATCTGGTCGTCCTGAACGATGGCAAACGCGATTTCACGATGCCACTGAGCGGCGAACTGCCTGCCAATCCAACCGTAAAGATCGCGCTGGACAATATCTTTGCCCCGCAGAACTCAAGCGGCATGGTGGCACTGCAAACCTATGAAGCGCCATTGGTGCTGAAAGAGGCCGGTGTGGACGTGGCGCCGATGGGAACAGATGACGGCACCACACTGGAATAAGCTGCCCGGCTTCACGGCGCGTTTGATCCGTTTTCTTGCGGCGCTAGCCTGCTGCGCGCTTGTTGCACTCCCCGCCCATGCCTCCTGGCTGGATTCGGACTTTTACTGCCGCAACTATGGCTGCGTCGTGGTGCATGATGGCGTCAGCTTTGATGTCTATGACAACTATGTCTTCGCAACTGGCGGCCGCGTGCCGGTCGGTGGACGCATGATCCCGTGGACCGGCAATCCGTTTCAGGGCACGGGTGAAGTAAACCCCGTCATCACCGGCACCATCACCGAAGGCTTCACCACAGCGCCGCTGGAGGATCAGAGCGTCATGCTCGGCATCGACACCAATGGTGACGGCGTCCCTGACATCTTGCCCGCTGACCTAAATAACAGCGGTTTTCTGGACGCAGGCGACGCCATGGATCCATTCAACCTCAGCGTCAGTACGGATCTGGTTGCGGTGAATACGTCAGCCCAGCGTAGTTTCTACATCTCTTCGACGACGGACTTTTATCTCACCGCCGAAGCGATTGGCGCAAGCACCGGCTTCGGCTCTGTGTCGGATCTTGCCGGTGTGTCACTGAATTACAGCGTCAGTCGCCGCGGAACGGATGCGGGCATGGCCTATGGCAGCAATACCCGCAACGGCAACTATATTCGTGACATCTCCAACGCTTCGAGCCTGGCGGATCTATTCGGCGGGCCGGTACGCATCATGGAGTTTCGTAACTCCATCCGGTTCAGAGACGATCCGAGCCTGCCCTCACAGTCGGTTCGGTTCGATTATGTCTACGGATTTGGCAATTACGATTTGTCGATGGGGAGAGGCGATCTCCAGTACGAATTGGAATTCGACTTCTACAACCGATAACCCTGACCGCGCAGCAGGCTGAGCGTTTCAAACAGAGGCAAACCGACGATGCCGGTATAGCTGCCGCTGATTTGTTTGATGAAGCCCCCAGCCAGCCCCTGGATGCCGTAACCACCCGCTTTGCCGATCCCTTCGCCACTATCGCAATAGTCTTCGATTTCGCGATCAGACAGCCGTTTGAGAATAACCCGTGTGTCATTGAGGCGCTCGGAAACCTGCCCCTCGGGCCCGATCAGGCAAACCGATGTCATCACATGATGAGCCCGCCCGGACATCAGCTCCAGACACGCGCGCACCTCTTCTGCGCTCTCAGCCTTCGGCAGAATGCGTCGTCCTACAGAAACAACCGTATCGCCGGCGAGCGTGTACTGTCCCGGTACATGCACCGCTTCTGCTTTTTGCCGCCCCATTCGGATGGCATACACACGTGGCAGTTCGCCTTTGAGCGGCGTCTCGTCGATATTGGCGGGTTTGATCTCATCGGGCGTGATCCCGACCTGGGCCAGCAATTGCTGTCTGCGCGGGGACGCGCTGGCAAGGACCAGTGGCGCATCTGCCATTAGAGGATTTTGAACGTAGCGTTGGCCATGGCGACCGGCGTGTCGTCAGCATGGATGAGCGCCCGCGCAAAGCAGATGGACCCACCTGTTTTCACAGGCTCCGGATCAATCTGAAGCCATTGGCCAAGCTTTGCGCTGCCGAAATAATCGACGCCGAGCGATACAGTGACCAGGCCTTTGCTGGCGTCTCGCCCGCCAGCCATCAGCGCGCCCACACAGGTCAGGCCCATCGCATTGTCCGACAGCGCTGCGATCACGCCGCCATGCACCAGACCGCGCGAGTTACAGTGCGCTTCGGCAAGCACGAGCCCCATCTGGAGCGAAGTATCAGTTTTTCGGGAATAAAGGGGTTCCCAGGGATCGGTGACCGCAGAGCGACGAAAGTGCCGCTCAAAACCGTCGGGAACCTGCTGGTCGCTCACGCGGCCAGCCTATTTGAAGCGATAGGTAATGCGACCTTTGGTCAGGTCATAGGGGGTCATTTCGACCAGAACCTTGTCACCGGTCAGGATCCGAATACGATTTTTGCGCATCTTTCCAGCCGTGTAGCCGATGATTTCATGCTCATTTTCGAGCTTCACTCGAAACGTGGCATTCGGCAGGAGTTCGACGATCGTCCCGTTGAACTCGAGTATCTCTTCTTTTGACATCCTGTCTCCATTTAAAACGGCGCGCGATGCCGCGCCGCTGCAGATATGGGGTGCTTCGTAGCTTTCGTCACCCTGTGGCGCAAGCTGCTATATCTGTAACGCTGCGTTCAACACTTATTCTGCCGCGATCCGGTCAGTTGCATTCACAATATGGAGAGGTGGCTGGGTCGCCCAATCAGCAACCTGCTCAAGGTCGTAATATCGGCAGGCCTCCATCAGGATGCGAACCTCGGTCCACATGTCACCATCCACAATCGGCATAAACAGGTCATTGATATTGTCGATACCGAGATAAGTCCGCACACCAGCCTCTTTCAGCTTCACAAAAGGCCCAATCGAGTTGTGCAGCGGCGCCGTCATCGGCAATTGCTTCATGCTAAGCGCTGCAGACGGACAGATCACGATGCCGACATCGGCTTCCTTACAGAGCGCCGCGATACGGTTCTGCTCGCTTTCATCCTTCGCCGAGACGGAGATGGAATGGATGCCATAAACCCGTCCCTGCATACCGTGTTCAATCGTCTTCAAACATAGCAACTCGGTCTCGTTCTGATAAGGATTGTTTTCCTGATCGACATGAACCTCAACCATCTTGCCCAGCTCTTTGGCCGTGTTCATGACAATATCGAGATGCTTTTCCTCTTGCGGACGGTCGCGTGACGGCAGTCCGCCACAGAAATCCGCGAGCTTACAGGCTTCGATATATTGAGCCCGGGAGGCTTCATCGAGTACGCCTTCAAGCGGCTGCACGCCGATCTCGAAATTGATCTTGTGCTTGAACCGCTCTTTGACCTCGACCGCGGCATGGATCGGTTTCAGGCCGATAATGCTGTCGGCATCGACCATGGTCCGGCAGTATTGCGAGCCCTGATCGACCACGGTCTGCAGCGCGCGAGAAATCCGCTCAACCAGATCTTCGTGCGTGTAATTCTCCTTCAAGTGCCGATAGAGTTCCCACTTCTTCTCCATATCGGCAAAGCCGAGCGCCAGGTTCTCTGGAGAGATCAGATAGGCTTTGTCAAAGTGCCCATGATGGTTGGAAAAACCACCGCGCTCTCGCACCAGTTCGAGGAACCGGGCCTTCAGGTCCCACGGGCTGTCCTCAGAGCGGATTTTGTAGCTATAGGTCCCCGCCTCGACATCTTTGAGGACCAATTCGATCGTTTCGCGAGCCACCTCGCGATCAGTATAAAGCGGGATGCCATGTTTGACGGATAGCGAGCGAATACCGGCAGCATCAGAGGCTTCATCATAGGTCGTGTCGCCGGTCAGAATATTGACCACAAAATCGACTTTACCGTCGGTGATCAGCGTCTGAATGTTCGGCTCTTCACCGCTCGAAATCTTGCGAGCGGCGACGGACTCGACCCCGTTTTCCTTGAGGTAGCGATGGGTCCCGGGCGTGGCATAGAGACCAACCCCGATGGCCGCCATTTTCTGACAGACCTCCAATAGATAGGCCTTGTCTTCCATCGACCCCGCGCTGATCAGAAGCGAGCGTTTATGCCCCTTCGCCAGCATTTTTAGGTTGAAGCCAATCAGATCAATTTTCGAGTATGGATCCTGTGCCGCCATCAGTCTGCCCTCCTGTCAGTGCCGCTTGCCACCGCCGCCGAGTGGCCAAACGCTCAGAACATTGGTTGATTCCGTTCAACGCGAAACCGGCCAATTCCGTTTTTCATTCGAAATTTTTCTGCTGAGCAAATCTCGAACCATTTCGGCGCCTTAAAAGCAAGGCTTAGAGTTAACTATGACTGCAGTTTTGCAAACGCGTCCTGTAGCAAAAAAACTCTCCACTGACGGGAAATCCGGTCTGACTCTGCGCCGATTGGCGTAAATCTTGCTGAGAATCTGGCAATTTCTGGCCATAGATCGGCAGATACGTTCAGCAGCTCTTCAGCCAAACCTGGTATAACGTCTTTGAAATGAAACAATTCCTCGCAATTTCGCCACGCTCTGGTGTATAGAGAAGATTATGAGTGAAGTAGAAAATCCCGTCGTTCATCGCCCCCAGCAAACGATCAAGCAGCTCGATCAGGCGCGATCGCAATCAAGCTGGCTCGTCTGGTTTGGTATCGGTCTGGCCGTGCTTTGGTGGGCCGCCGGAATTGCCGGCACGCTTTCGCTATTTGGCTGGCCAACACTTTCTGCCGCTGCTCCCACAGCTCTGGTCGCGGGTGGTTTCGCATTGTTCATTCCCGGTGCCATGCTGACGATGGCTGGCTTCATGGCGCATGAGCATAAGAAAGCGGCGGAAACCAATGCGGTCGTTCTGGAAGCCGCCGCGCGGCTGCTCACGCCCGCAGAGCGGGCTGGCGACGGCGCGCAGGCCTTTGCGGATCAGATGGTCCAGGCGACAGCTGAGGTCGACCGCGCCATGGGACATGCCCTGTCGGCGATGAAAGCCATGGCAGGGGAAATCGGTGACGAACGCCAAAGACTGGAATCGGTGACTTATGCCAGCGCAGACAATGCGCGTGACCTCGCTGTTCGCTTGGAACTGGAGCGTACCGGTCTGGAGAAACTCGCCAAGGATCTGCGGGAGCAAGCCAATCTGATCAATGATGCGATCCCGCGTCAGTCTGAACAAATGGTCGAATCCGCCAAGGCGGCCGCCAATGAAGTGGCACGCGCCGAGAGCGGACTTGAGCACCGCCTGAATACGCTGGATCAGACGGGTCGGTCACTGGCACAGAAAATCGCGGCCATGGATACGCTTGCCGCCGAAGCAGGTCAGCGCAACGAAACACTTCTGTTCGCCATTGCGCGCATGGAAGAGAAGCTGGAGCAATCGCGTAAAACTGTTGAAACCGCCTCACGCGCCGGGGAACTGGCCGCAGCGGCAGCGGGCACGACGGGTGATCGCCTGTTGGAAGCTGTGCGAACCGCGCTGGATGGCGCCCGTGAAGCCAGCGCTGAAATCCAGAAACGTACGCTCGAATCCTCTGAAGCTGCTGCCAAATCTCTGGCGGGCTTGAAGGATGCCGGAAAGCAGGCCGCCGCCGCGGTTCGCGCCGCAGGCATGGCCGCTCGCGCAGAGATGGATATTGCCGAACGCCGCGCCTATGTCGCGTCAAACCCGAATGTCGGCAATCCTCCATCGCCGCAACGCCCGGTCGTTCGGTCTTCTGAACCGGTTGCGGAAGACAAAGCGGAGCCAAGCGTCAGTTTCGTATCGGCACCGAAGAAGCCGGTAGCCGAAGCGTCCAAGCCAGAAGAGACGGAGATTGAAGCCACGCCGCCTGTGTCACCGTCTCAGGCTGTCGAGGATGATCTGTTTGAGATGGGCGCCGACAGAATGGCTCAAGCCATGCTGCAGACAGCTGAAGATGAGTTGAAGGCCGAGCGGGCTGAGCCAGTCGACGTCAACGCTGCTGAGGACAATGCAGACATTGAAATTCAGGATGCAGTCTTCGATGAGATCGTCGATGAGCCGGAAGAAGTGGATGTACTGGATGGTGGCCCGCTGCCGCCGCTGCTGAAGACCAACGGAAACTCCCTCAGCGAGATTATCGCCGACATGGAGCGCGAGGAACGCCCCACTCTGTCACGCGAAGAAACCGCCGAAGGCCTCGTCACTCGCCTGGAAGATTCCGGTATCCGCCTGACAGAAGTGTTCCGCCCCCGCGACAAGAAACGGGTCGCTGCCGCCGCACGCAAGGGTGAGGTCCAGCGCAAGACCGCGATCAATCAGACCGTTGGACGTCAAGTTGATCGTGTCCGCAAACGGCTCGCCACGGATAGCGAACTGATGCTGCTGGCGCGTGATTTTCTGGCGTTGGAAGAGTCTGATGCGTTGAACGCGTTGGAGAATACCTATGCCTCAAACAAGAATGCCAGCGCCCGTCTGGCAACCTATTTGCTGATTGATGCGGCCTTGAACTAGCGCTGAAAGCGAGATCATCTTGAATTCGGCACACTTTGGTGGCATATTGCCACCAAAGGACATTCGAATGGCACGCTCAATCAAAATACCTGACGAAGAAATGGACATTCTGCGCCGCGAGGCGGAGCTGTCCAGTCGCTCTCTGTCTGGACAGGTGGTGCACTGGCTGCGGATTGGTCGCTCGATCGAGCAATCTCCGCAATTCACCTATAGCCATGTTCGCGAGGCCCTGGCGGCCTTGCGCAGTCCCGACGCACTGACCCCCGAAGAACAAGATGTGTTCATCGATGATCTCCTCGGCGCAGCCGCAGATGGTACGCCTGAGCAGCAGGCCACGTTTGCAGCGCGCAAACGTAAGGGGCTCGGCGTTGGCCTGAGCCCAGAGGGTGAGACCCTCTACGAAGCAGCTGACGCCACTGACGACGCTGCCTGAACCGTCGCCGCTTCTGTTCGTCATTGCCGGCCCGAATGGTGCAGGCAAAACGACGTTTTATGAAACAGTTCTAAAGCCCCGCATACAGGCGCCTTTTATCAACGCGGACCTGATCCAGAGAGATGAGCTGGCCGAGCCATCTATGAAAGCCTCGTACGAGGCTGCCCGGTTGGCTGAGACCCGGCGACAGGACCTGATCGCCGCTCAAAAAAGCTTCGTCACGGAAACCGTCTTCTCTCATCCTTCCAAACTTGATCTCCTGACCACGGCCCGCGCGAGCGGTTATCGTCTGGTCGTGTTTCACCTGAACGTTCGCCATCCGGACCTTTCCGTAGCGCGCGTCGAAGAACGCGTCAAAGAGGGCGGGCATCCTGTTCCGGAAGACAAGATCCGCGGTCGCTATGAGCGAAACCAGTCGCTGATCCGCACCGCGATAATGATGGCGGATCGCGGCGGCGTGTATGATTCAAGCGCCCTGAACGCGCCGCCTGTCGAGCTGCTCAGATTTACAGCTGGTGTGATCATGCGGGCCGAGCCGGACCTGCCGGACTGGTGCGAAGCGCTTTATGCGGCGTCGCTGAAACGGTTCAGAGCCGGGCTCTAATTGCCGATCCACTTGAACTCCGGGTCCTCCCACCAGGGGAAGAACTCCGGCATGCCGTCAGAGACTTTGACCGGATAGACGGGTTTCCGCTTTTCGAGGAAGCTCATCACACCTTCGCGCGCATCCTCTGTCTGACCGCGCGAATAGATCGCCGCACTATCGACAATATGCGCGTCCATCGGATGGCTTGCCCCGAGCATCCGCCACATCATATGGCGGGTCAGCGCGGTTGAGACCGCCGCGGTATTGTCGGCAATCTCAGTCGCCATGGCTTTTGCGACATCCATCAACTCGGCTTGAGGGTGGATGGAATGGATCAAGCCGCCTTTGAGGGCCTCTTCGGCGGGAAACACACGGCCCGAATAACACCATTCCAAAGCCTGCTGAATGCCGACCAGACGCGGCAGGAACCAGCTTGAGGCGGCTTCGGGATTGATGCCGCGTCGATTAAAGACAAAGCCGAACCGGGCATTATCTGACGCGATCCGGATATCCATGGGCAGCTGCATCGTCACACCAACCCCGACAGCCGCGCCGTTGATCGCCCCGATCACCGGTTTAAGGCTTTCAAAGATGCGCAGGGTCAGACGCCCGCCCCCATCGCGCTGAATATCGATCTTGTCGGTACGACCGACCTCGCCCATGTCTGCGCGCTTTTCATAATCGAATGTCTTGGCCCCTTCTGAAAGGTCCGCGCCTGCGCAAAACGCCCGATCACCCGCACCGGTCACGATCACAGCGCGGATGTCATCGTTGGCGTCTGTTTTATCAAACGCATCGATCATTTCGTACATCATCTTGCCGGTGAAGGCGTTCATCTTGTCCGGCCGGTGCAGCGTCAGAACCGCTATCGCCCCATCTTGCTCAAGCTTGATATGGTCATAATCACCGAGGCTATTCATAACGCCCTCCTGCTGTCTGTTTAGGGACAGGAAGCGGAGTCTGCCCCCACCCGTCAAGCGCTAACGCAGCGTCGGTCTTTGCGCACTGGAAACGACATGGCATGAAACGGCATGTTATCCGATTTACCAATCGAAGCCTTGTTCGCACCGGTGTTCGTGTTGCTGGTCGCGATTGAATGGTGGTCTGTGAAATCGGGCCGCGCCAAAGGCCGCTACGAGACGGCGGATGCGGTTACCAGCATGACCATGGGACTTGGCAATGCCATTGTCGGCACGCTGACGGGTGTTGCCGCGCTTTGGATCCTGATGCTGGTCTGGCCGTACCGGGTGATGACGGTGCCGCAAACCTGGTGGAGTTTCCTGATCCTGTTTGTGCTCTACGACTTCATCTACTACTGGAAGCATCGCTTCGCGCACCGGATACGCTGGTTCTGGATGGAGCATGTCACCCATCATTCCAGTCGCCACTACAATCTGACCACGGCGCTGCGTCAGCCCTGGTTCGGACCATTTACCGGCCTGATTGCGCTCAGCTGGCCATTGGTCCTGCTGGGGTTCCATCCGATCTTTATAGGCGTCGCTGGCGGGATCAATCTGGTCTACCAGTTCTGGATCCATACTGAAGCGATTGACCGGATGCCGCGATGGTTCGAAGCGGTGTTCAACACGCCCAGCCATCACCGCGTGCATCATGCCACCAATCCACGCTATCTTGATGCCAACTATGCCGGGGTATTCATCGTCTGGGACAGGATGTTTGGCTCCTTTGTCGCTGAGCAAGCCGAGGACAGGCCGGATTACGGCATTGTGAAACCGCTCAACTCCTACAACCCCATCCGAGTGGCCTATCACGAATTTGCCTCGCTTATCGCCGATTGCTGGCGGGATGGTCTAAGGCCACTGCGCTGGATTAGACGCGCGGTGAATGCCCCTGGCTGGAGCCCAGATGGCAATCATCAACGGACTCGGGAAATACAAGCCGCCTGGCATGCATCTCAACAAGACGCCCTCTCGCGAAGTCAGCAATAGACTTCACCGGCCCCGCAGCTAGGCTTGGCTTCATCACAGAACTGCCAAAGAGCAGTCATCGGAGGACGCCAGACCATGCACCCGTGCCATCACGCGAAAACCCACCCAGACAAGCCGGCCTATATCATGAATGGCAGCGGTGAGACGGTGACCTTCTCAGAACTTGATCGCCGCTCCAACCAAATCGCACATGCGTTTCGCGCACTCGGTCTAAACCATGGCGACACGCTGGCCATTTTTGCTGAGAATTCAGCCCGCTATTTTGAGATCTGCTGGGCGGCTCAACGCGCGGGTCTGTATTATGTCTGCATCTCTTCGAGGCTGACCACTCCCGAAGTCGAATATATTCTTGGCAATTCCGGCGCTCGTCTCTTGATCGCCTCGCACGGTCTGCGGGACGTAGCCAGTGACGTGGCAGCCAAAACCAAGCTTGATGCCTACTGGTCCATTGATGGTGCGATAGACGGGTATACGGCGCTAGAAAATCTGCGTTCCACCTATCCTGAAACCCCAATTGCAGATGAGCGCGCCGGTGCGGATATGCTGTATTCCTCCGGCACGACAGGCACACCAAAAGGTATTCGAGCGCCACTACCGCAAGACCCCGCGATCGATTCCACCAATGCCATGACGATGATTGCGCAAGCTCTATTCAAGACCAGTGCGGACGGCATCTATCTGTCACCTGCGCCGCTCTATCATGCTGCACCGCTACGCTGGTGTATGGCGATGACCAAGTTCGGCATGACCCTGATCATCATGGAGAAGTTTGACGCGGAGGCGTTCCTCGCCGCCATCGAGACACACAAGGTCACACACACACAGCTCGTCCCGACCATGTTCGTAAAGATGCTGAAACTCCCGGAAGAGGTGCGCACCAAATACGATGTGTCGAGCCTGGTCGCAGCCGTCCATGCTGCAGCCCCCTGCCCGATCCCGGTCAAGGAACAAATGATCGACTGGTGGGGGCCTGTGATTGAGGAATATTATGCCGGGTCTGAAGGCAATGGCATGACCTGGGCCAATTCAGAGCAATGGCTCGCCCATAAGGGTACGGTCGGTATTCCGATTTATGGCGAGTTGCACGTCTGCGACGAAAACGGCGACGAAGTCCCCACTGGTGAGGAAGGACAGATCTATTTTGGCGGCACGCCCGCACCGACCTATCACAACGATCCGGAGAAGACGAAAGGCGCTCTCAATCCAAAACACACCGATTGGTCTTCGCTGGGCGATGTCGGCAAAGTCGACGAAGATGGATTCCTGTATTTGACTGACCGCAAGGCTTTCATGATCATCTCTGGCGGGGTCAACATTTACCCGCAAGAAGCCGAGAATATCCTGATCACGCATCCATCCGTGGCCGATGTCGCTGTCATTGGAGTGCCGGATGAGGAGTTTGGCGAAGCTGTTAAAGCCGTCGTGCAACCGATGCCGGGCGTCACGCAATCCGACGAACTCGCGGATGATATTCTTGAGTATTGCCGGGCCCGATTGGCCAAGATCAAGTGCCCGAAAAGCGTCGATTTCGATCCGGAGCTTCCGCGTCACCCGACCGGGAAGCTCTATAAACGGCTCGTTCGGGACCGATATTGGGGCAATAAGAACAGCCGAATTGTGTAACGTGTTTGACTTACAATTAACGCCTCTCTGCTAACTCAGTCCTTCGTATGAGCATGTCAAACTAGATTCGTGCTCAATAAGGCGGGCGAGATTTATTGAACATGCTGAAGTTCTGGAAGCTGATCAGTATTGTCGTGTTCTTTACTGCGGGCTTCCCAATGACGGGATTGGCCCAATCTATTGGGTTGAACGATCAGACTTGTGCGCTTGCAAATGACGGGACCGTCTCCATCGCAGATGCACTTGCCGCGCCGGCGTCGTTCGATTGCGACAAGGGCAAATTCGAAACGCCGGCGAGGCACTATTGGGTTAAGGCAGATATCGAGGCTGCAGCCACGGCGATCACAGACCCCGTCCTGCGCGTTCGGATCGCCCGGCATGGTGACCTTACACTCCGGGTTGAGTATCACGACGCCGAGCCAAGGCTCTTCCACTACACGTCAGATGACATCAAAGCGAACTGGCGTGGACCGTCGCACACCGCGTTTCAACTGACCGGGCCGAACGGCGAACCGCCGGTCTCCCTCCTACTCGGCGTCGAGCGCCCGTGGGATCCGTGGAACCTCGCAGATCTGACCCTTTGGGAGAGCGCCGAAGATAAAGCGCTGGATGCCAGAACGTATTTGTCAGATGCCGTGTTCAGCGCCATGCTGCTGGCGCCCTTTGTGCTGCATCTGGTATTCTGGTTCCTGTTGCGCATCCGTTTCATCATGTTCCACCTGATTGGCATCGCAGCGATGTTGGTGACTCAAATCCTGTGGGGTGGGATCATCTTTGACATCATTCCCGCCATGACAATCGAGCTGCGATCGATCCTGGCGCACATGTCAATTGCCATCCTGACCTGCATGGCCTGTCTTCTGATCCGCGACCTGTGCGAGCCAGACAAGCTCGGACGGTTTGCACATAAAGCTCTGCTCTGGGCCGGGATTACTCCACTGGTTTTGACCAGTGCGGTGTTGTTGATCTCGCCCGGTCTGCCAGTCTATGGGTCGCTCATCTTTCACTTCGGTATCTTGATCGCTGTTGTAGCGTGTGTCGGCAGCCTGATCCTGGCCGCCTTCCGTAAGAGTTGGATTGCACGCGCGCTGCTGCTCGGCACATCCGGCTTTGTCATGATCGCGATCATGCGCATTCTCAACTCAACAGGCCTGTTCGTTGGTTTGCCGACCTTCGACTTTGAGTTCTACGCCGCTGCCTTCATCGACTCGATCATTATGAGCGTTGTGGTAGTCCACAGAGCGCTGCTGCTGCGCAAAGAACGTGACGTGGCAATGACGGAGAACGCCCTGCTGTTCAAGACATCCCGCACCGATGTGCTGACGGGATTGCTGAACCGCCGGGCTTTGCATGAAGCGTTCACAGAGCTAACGGAGCAACCCGAGCGTCGTCGGAAAATCTGGAGCCTGGTCGCCTTTGACATTGATCACTTCAAGTCGATCAACGATGAGTATGGACACGATGTTGGAGACCTCTGTCTGCAACAGTTCAGCGCGATCTTGAAGCGCAAGTGCCGCAGCGGGGACAGCTGTGCCCGGTTCGGCGGCGAAGAGTTCATTGTTCTGGTTGCAACAGACAGTCGATCTGAAGTCCTCAATTTCGCCGAACGGATTCGCACAGCCACCGAAAACGAGACCTTCGGTGACGCGGATCGGATTGTCAGCGCGATGACAGTGTCGATCGGTATTTCCTACATCCCAAGATCAGGGCCTGTCTCCTTCGAAGAGGTCTATAAGAAAGCCGACCAGGCGCTCTATCGGGCCAAGTCCGACGGCCGCAACCGCGTTATGATCGCTAACTCTGCCGTTGAGTCAGCCTTGGACAAGCTCAGTCTCTCCGCCTGACCTTCGGGAAGTCCTTGCCGAACCGCATTCAGACTGCAAAACTGAATACAAACAAGGCAAGAGGAACACAGAATGGCTAATCCAATGAAAGTCGCATTTGACGATCTTGAATCTCTGGCAGGCAAGGAGGTTGGCGTGTCCGACTGGCACACGATCGACCAGGACCGTGTCAACATGTTCGCCGAGGCGACGGGCGATCACCAATGGATCCATGTCGACGTTGAGCGGGCAACAAAGGAAATCGGCAGTCCGATTGTACATGGCTACCTGACCCTCTCGCTTCTGCCGATGCTGGGACCGGAAGTGATGCATGTGACGGGCACGACCCGCGGCATCAATTACGGGGCAAACAAGGTCCGGTTTACCAACATGGTCCCGGTCGGGTCCAAACTGCGCATGCGCCAGAAAGTCAAAGAGGTGAATGAAAAAGCTGGCGGAAAGCAGATGATTTCAGAATGTACGATCGAAATCGAAGGGCAGGACCGACCAGCCTGCGTCGCTGAGACGATTACCGTCCTCTACGGATAGATCCGTTTATCCCAGGCTCTCGGTTGTCGTGGCATTTTTACGATCGAGAGCCTATATTGCTGACACGACCTTGTCAGGAGCCACATCATGATCGCACCTATGCCAAAACCGAACGTGAAACGTATTCAGCGTTCTGATGAAGAGTGGCGGAACCTGCTGACGCCCGAACAATATCGTGTCGGCGTCAAAGAAGGCACCGAACGCGCTTTTTCGCCGGGCAATTTCAACGATGAAAAACGCGATGGCACCTACCATTGCGTCGGTTGTGGGACACCGCTCTGGTCTTCTGAACACAAGTTCGACAGCGGCACGGGCTGGCCGAGCTTCTGGCAGCCGATCCGTGAAAGCGCGGTCGAGACCAAGACCGATTTCAAACTCGTCTATCCGCGCAAGGAATGTCATTGCGCGACCTGCGGACTGCATATGGGACATGTCTTCAAGGATGGTCCAGACCCCACCGGTCAGCGTTGGTGTATCAACGGCGTTGTGCTCGAATTTCGGGTCGCCGGACAGTAAACCGCAATCCAAGACTGGACAGATGACGCAGACCAATTAACCCAGTTACGTGCGTAACTTTGAGGGTTGTTTTGATATGCGTCTCTTTCCGCTTTTGGCTTCCGCCGTGACACTAACATTGATCTCGGCATGCACTTCGCTAGATCCATCCACACCGCAAACGGCTGCCCCTCTCACGGATCCCTCTGATATGCCTGACAGTTTAGATGTTTCGACATTGACCACACCCACACCCCCGGTCGCTGATCGGATTCCAGAGACGATTGAGCAGGTGGGCCGCACACGCACCGACTATTATCACTGGATGAAAGACGATAACTGGCAGGCAGTGATGAAGGATCCATCTGTCCTGCGCGCAGACATTCGAACCTATCTGGAAGCCGAGAACGCCTACACCAAGGCGGTACTGGAAGAGCCCACCAAGGCGCTGCAGGAAGAGTTGTTCCAGGAAATGCGTGGACGGATCAAGGAAGATGACAGTTCCCTACCCTCAATCGATGGCCCTTATGCCTATCTGACGCGGTATCGCACCGGCGGCGAATACCCTATCCTGGCCCGCAAACCGGCGGCAGACATTTATAACACCGAGGCTGAGGATGAGATCCTGCTCGATGGCGACGTGCTCGGTAAAGACAAGGCCTATTTCAGTTTTGGCGAGGTCGCCCACAGCCCCGACCACAAGATCATCGCTTACAGCGTCGACGAACAGGGCAGTGAATTCTACGATATTCGCTTCAAGAATCTCGAGACCGGCGAGCTGCTTCCAGATCTGATTGAAAAAACCTATGGCGATTTTGTCTGGGGGGCAAAATCGGATCGGATTTTCTGGGTTGAGCGCAACGAAGAAGGTCGCCCGGCCGCGATCCATCAATACAAACTCGGCGACACGGACTCGACGGAATTGTATCGCGAGCCCGATCCTGGTTTCTTCATCGGCGTCAGCGAAAGCCAGTCTGGTGAGTACATCTTCCTGCGCGCCTCTAGCCATACAACATCTGAGTATCGCTTCTTCAAAGCCGATGAGGATGAGCCGACGCCGGTACTGATCGCAGAGCGCGAGACCAGTGTTGAATACACGCCCGAACACTGGGGCGACAATCTTGTAATTTCGACCAATGAGGGCGGCGCCGTCGACTTCAAGATCGTAACCGCGCCATTGACCGCGCCGGGACGCGAAAACTGGACCGAACTCGTACCGCATGAGGCCGGGACGCTGATCCTGGGCATGGATGCGCTGAAAGGACACCTGATCCGGTTGGAGCGTCACGAAGGTCTGCCTCGGATCGTCGTTCGCGAAGCCGCATCTGGCGAAGAGACGACCATCGAGTTTGACGAGGCGGCCTATGATCTCGGCACGTCGGTTGGCTATCGCTACGACACGACGGAAATGCGGATCAACTATTCGTCCCCATCCACGCCCAGCCAGGTGTTTGACTATGATCTGGCGACCGGTGAACGGATCCTGCGCAAAGAGCAGGAAGTGCCGTCTGGTCATGACCGGACCGACTATGTCGTAGAACGTCTGATGGCCCCGGCGCGGGATGGCGTGACGGTCCCTGTCACCATTCTCCGCCACAAGGACACGCCGGTTGATGGCAGTGCGCCGATGTTGCTTTACGGCTACGGCTCGTACGGGATCACGATATCCGCGCGCTTCCGGACCACGCCTTTGGCATTGGTTGAACGCGGCATGGTGTATGCGACGGTTCATCCACGTGGATCGATGGCCAAAGGCTATCAATGGTATCTGGATGGCAAGCTGGAGAAGAAAGAAAACACATTCAACGATTATGTCGACGCGGGGCGTTACTTGATCGCCGAAGGCTATTCCAGACAGGGCAATGTGGTTGGCATGGGCGGGTCGGCTGGCGGACTGCTAATGGGCGCGGCCGTCAATCAGGCTCCGGAAATGTTTGCCGGGATCATCGCAGCAGTGCCCTTCGTGGATGTCATCAATACCATGTCGGATGAGAGTCTGCCGCTCACGCCACCTGAGTGGCCGGAATGGGGCAATCCGCTTATCAGCGCCGAAGACTATGACACGATGATGGCTTACAGCCCGTATGAAAATGTCGGCGACAAGCCTTACCCGGCCATGTTGATCACCGGCGGTCTGTCAGACCCGCGTGTGACCTATTGGGAACCAAGCAAGTGGGCCGCCCAATTGCGGCATGAGGCCCCGGACGCAGGCCCCTACTTCCTTCGGATCAATATGGAAGCCGGACATGGCGGCGCGTCAGGGCGTTTTGAGGGCCTCAAGGAGACCGCTCTCGAATTTGCGTTCGCGCTTGCGGCTGTGGGCAAAGCTGAGGCCCTCGATCTCACGGATTAAGGCGCGGGCAAGTCCTGCCGATTGGTTAATTTCGCCCTCGAATATCGCGGTCTGGTTCAGCGGTATCTGAACACAGTTCCTGTAAGCAAGCATGCAGATCTTGCAGGAAGCAGATATGCACGTTCAAGAAGAACACATTAGAGAGACGGCGATTTTCTTCGCGATTGTGGCGATGACGGCGATTACGCTGTCATTCCTGTTTTCACTGGTCATGTACCGGTTGGGACTGCCGGAGCATCCGCAGCGGTTTATCGCAACCAGCCTGTATATCGCCTCCTGTGTCGGTATCCCGACCGCCGTGATTGCATCTCAGGAACATATTCGGCTGATCTCCCATCGCGAGGTGCTTGAGGAACTGGCTTCGACCGACCTGCTGACCGGCCTGCAAAACCGACGCTTCTTCTCGCTCGCGGCCAATGAAGAAATTGCGCGCATGGCGCGAACCGAGTCGACCGCTGGCTTGATGCTGTTCGACATTGATCGTTTCAAAAGCTTTAATGATACGAACGGGCATAGTTTCGGCGATGAGGTCTTAAAGCAAATTGCGCAGATCACGCATGACGAGTTGCGTGGACCGTTCGACCGCATCGGGCGATGGGGCGGGGAAGAATTTGTGGTTCTTCTGCATGATGTGACAGCAGAGCAGGTCGATCTGGTCGCCGAACGGATACGCCGACGGATTGGGTCGACAACGGTACATCATGAGGGGCGATCAGCGCGGGTGACCGCGAGTTTCGGCATCACACTTATGACCAAGGATACGCCGTTTAACTACGCGCTCAGCCAGGCTGACAAGGCGCTTTATCTCGCCAAGAGTCTCGGCCGAGACCGCGTGGAGTTTGGTGTCTAGAAAGACGAAACCCGCCTCTTTCGAAGCGGGTTCCAGTTCAGAAATCGCGGATGGCGTTAGCTGTAGATTTCAAACAGCCCGGCAGCGCCCATACCCCCGCCAATGCACATGGTGACAACACCCCACTTCGCTCCGCGGCGTTTGCCTTCAAGCAAGAGTGACCCGGTGCAACGCGCGCCTGTCATCCCGAAAGGGTGGCCAATCGAAATCGATCCGCCATTCACGTTGTACTTCTCTGGATCGATGCCAAGGCGATCACGAGAATAAAGACATTGAGACGCAAACGCCTCATTGAGTTCCCAAAGATCAATATCGTCAACGGTCAGGCCATGACGCTCCAACAGGCGTGGAACAGCAAAAACCGGGCCGATGCCCATTTCGTCCGGGTCGCATCCGGCGACGTTGAACCCGGCAAAGCGACCCAGTGGTTCGATGTTCCGGCGAGCGGCTTCCTCGGCTTCCATCACGACCACGGCTGCGGCGCCGTCTGATAGCTGCGACGCGTTGCCGGCGGTGATATACTTACCTTCTTTGACGACTTGGCCCCCTTTAAAGACGGGCTTCAGACCAGCCAGAGTCTCTGCGGTCGTGCCAGGACGGTTACACTCATCCCGATCACAGACAACTTCCTGGAACGTCTCTTCACCGGTCTCTCTGTTGACCAATTTCATTGTGGTTTTCAGGGGAACGATTTCCTCGGCCATATAGCCTTTTTCCTGGAAGATCGCCGTACGGCGCTGGCTCTCTGCGGAATACTCGTCCTGATACTCGCGAGACACATTATAGCGTTCCGCCACGATCTCAGCGGTCTCGATCATCGCCATCCAGATTGCCGGGTGCGTTTTCATCAACTCCGGTTCTGTGATGTGATGGGTGTTCATATGACCGGAATGAGAGACCAGAGACAGGCTTTCCACGCCGCCGCCCACAGTGACCGGGGCACCTTCATTGATAACCGTCTGCGCGGCATTTGCGATCGCCTGCAGACCGGAAGAACAGAACCGGTTGATCGTCGCGCCGGAGGTCGTGGTTGGGCAACCGGCCCATAGCGCCGCATTGCGTGCGACGTTCATCCCGGTCGCCCCTTCAGGCTGCGCTGCACCGAGGAAAACATCTTCAACCGCTTCGGCCTCGACGCCCGCCCGCTCCAGCGCACCTTTGATGGCATGACCCGCCATCGTGATACCGTGTGTATTGTTCAGCGATCCGCGGCTAGCCTTGGCCAGGCCTGTCCGCGCGGTGGATACGATGACTGCTTCACGCATTGGAAACTCCTGTTTGTGCGAGATTTGGCGGCACTCTACTGGCCCGTGCGTATTGCGGCTAGGGGTGACGTTGACGTAAACAGGAAGGACGTCGCGGAAACCTCTTTCAGTTTACCCGGAAATCCGTATGCTGCGCAGTAGCAAAGGGAGATTCAGGCTGATGAGCATATTCAAATTCGCAAAAACCAAGGGCAAAGAGCTGATCGCAGCGCGTGATCGTGTTGCCGAGGCGGCGATCAAGAAAGAAGTCGACACACTCGGCCTCGGTGATGATCTCGGCGGGGACTTCCGCGTTCTCGTTGACGGTCCGAAAGTCAAACTTGAAGGCAAGGTTCCCGATCAGGCAACCAAGGAAAAAATCATCCTGGCGGCCGGCAATGTCAGTGGCATCAGCGAAGTCGAAGACACGATGAAAATGAAATCTCGCAAGGGTGCGGGTGATCCGGTTTTCTATACTGTCCGTTCCGGCGACAGCCTGTCCAAAATTGCTAAGAAAATGTACGGAGATGCGATGCGCTATCCGGATATTTTTGAAGCCAATACGCCGATGCTGACACATCCCGACAAGATCTATCCCGGCCAGGTTCTACGCATCCCGGGGGCCAAGGCGAAGGCCTAAGCCTCACTGACCAGAGAACGATCTCAGTGTATCGTTAAGTCTTACTCACAGCACGCTTGACCCGATCCACCATTGTCGATCTGAGCGGACTTCTACATGGCTTCTCAAATGGAGAGGTCTCGACGATGAAAAAGAGTATTCTGGCAGCTGCCATTTCCGCAGCCTTGCTTTCGGCTTGCAGTCCTGAGAGCGCGGAAACGGAAGCGGCTGTAAGTGCCGCCACGACTGAAGCAAGTGTCGATGACCATACACCACCACCGCTCGCGGAAGGCGAGATCGCGGCAACCGGGTTTGTGACAGCCGCCTCGATCGCTATCCCTGATAGCGCCGATCTCAGCCGTGGTGACGTCCCGCGCGACAGCTATGGCCGCCCCTTCACATATGAATATTTGGGTGAGGTCCTGCCCGCCTTTTCTGGAACCATGGCGACCGGCGACAGCTTCAGCTCAGACTCGCTTGCAGATAGATGGGTGGTGATCGATGTCTGGGGCTTGTGGTGCGGTGACTGTATGAGAGACGCGAAATACGTCGCCGCGCTTTCAGTGGCTTTGGAACAGGATCCAGATTTGGAATTTCTGTCTATCCACACCCCGCCGAGCGCCGCGCGAGCCGACGAAGCCTACAAGAAATATGAGTCCGTGCCGGCCTATTTCGAAGAGGTCGGCTACAGCTACCCGACGCTCATCGATACAGATGCGTCGATCCGCGACACACTGAAAGTTCGCTGGACACCGTCTTACCTCCTGCTCGCGCCAGATGGCACGGTACAAGGATTCAGAACCGAATTCGCTGCTGCTGATGGCGAGCCTGTGAGGGACTTTCTGCGTGATATTGCCGAGGTGCGCGAAACCTGGACGCCACTGAATTAGAAGTCAGAGCCGGGTTCGAAACCATCACACTTTCTCAGAATCGAGATAATCGCACAGCTGTACGAATCATTTTGTCCAAAACTGCAGAATAACCAGAAATTCATTCAGTTTTGCGGAGTCAGGGCTTTGATCCCTCGCCTTCGACGCGGTAAACCCTTGGTCGACTTCTATCATAAGGTGGACCCTCCCAATGCTGCACCCTTCGACAAAGAAATTGATCGACAGACTGTCAGAAATGACAGCGCGCGGAAAACTGACCTGGCAAGAAGGCGAGGCAGAGTCGGTTATCTATTCCACAGAAGGCTATGCTGTGGCGCTCAGCGCGCCGCCGCATGAGCTGATCATTACCAGCAAAGACGGCAAGGAGCTTGAGCGCGCCACGGCCGAGGAACTCGCCGCGACGCCGCTAGAAAGCGGCGGTGCCTATACGGATGCGATTGCCAGTATGCGCGCTCAGGCGGTCCGCATTGCGCGGGGGACCGAGACGGCCATTTCCTCTCTACTGGCCGGCATTGATCTGGATGGCGACAGCCCCGTAGAGGAAGAGGCGCCCGCGGCGGTCGAGACAGCAGCGCCGCCTCCGGCTGAGGCGACCATTGAAGACCCAGCCGACGAAACAACCGCCCAATCCATTTTCACAGCGGCACCAACACCAGTTGAAGACACTTCCGCATCCGCTTCCCCGAAAGCCACACCTGAGGCGGAACCTGACATGACCGAGGCGGTCGCGCGGCTGGCGGATGAGGTCAACACGCGCGAACAATCATCCGAACCGCGCCTTGCATCTGGACGCCTCACCGCCGCAGCGACCGATCTGGCCGTGTCCGTCGCCTTGGCAGAGCGCAGCGATAATGGCACTCTGACCGAGACGATCGAACCGCAAGCCGAGGCGGTTGCTGAACCCGATACAAGTACAGAGCCGACCAGCAGCGAAGTGTCCGATGAGACCATTGAGACCGTGGAAGCAGAAGAGACTGCGAGCTTCGAGGCCCCCTCAATTGCTGCAACCCCCACCGAAACAGAGTCGGTTGAACCAGCCGAAACTGTAGAAGCGGAGACGCCTGCAGCCGATGCGACAGCGCCTGTTGAGCCCGCTGACACCACACCCGATTATTTCGCCTCATCCTCCGAGACCAGCGCTGTACTTCAAACACCAGCAGAAACCGCCGTCGAAGACCCAGACCCGGCGGAGGCTGAAATGGAGGCATCCGCCCAAGCGACGGCCACCGATGCCGAGCCGGTCGAAACCAGTGAGCCGGAGACCCAGACGGCGTCCACCGCACCAGCTTATGTCCCATTTGGAGTGACCGAAACAACATCAGAACCAGCGGATGAGCCGACGCCGGAACTCGGTGTCGAGGATGAGCCGCAACCTGCCCCTACAACTGAGGCATCGACCGAGACTGATCAGGATCAGGCTGTGGCGGATGAGAGACCAGACCTTCCCTTTGCCATCGCTGCGACAGACCCCGTTGACGAAAGTCCCGATAGCAATGACCCGATCACGACTCCCCTGACCTTCGGCGCGGTCGACGAAACGTCCTCGTCAGAGCCGTCACCACAACTCGCAGAAACGTCAGAGACTGAGCCGATGGAAACGACGAGCACCCCGGATACCTCATCCGCGCAAGATGATCCCGTGGCTGACTCCGATGTATCTGCGCCAGACCCTGCGCCGTCTCGGTCCTACAGCCTGAGCGGCATTGGCGCCGGATTTGGCCTCGGCGCGATGACATCCAGTGTCGGCGCGACAGGTGGCCCCAATACAACAGCGACATCAAGCTCAGAGAAGATCATCATCGACGCCACCGATGAGGTTCCCTTGTCAGACGCTGTAGCGGACCCGCAACCAGAGACCACCGCCGCTATTGCTGAAGTTGAAACGGCTCCGGAGGTTTCACCTGCACCGGCTGCTGATCCAGCACCACCAGCAGACGCGCCTGCCGAAAGCGCAGAGGCGAGCGAAGCCGAAGACGAAACGCCCAAAGAAGAGGTCAGCCTGACCACACCGCGAACCCGGTTCAATCCCTGGAGCTAAGCAGTCGGCGTCCTTATTCGGCCGGGACCTGTGCCGGATGCTGCCATCCCCGTCCGCGCATCATCGCCCACGCGCGACTGATGGGGCGCATCGTCATGATCCGGAACACAGCGGGCGTAAACGTCAGCGCCAGAAGCGCTGATCCGGCGACCCCGCCGAACACGGCACCTGCAAGCGGCATCCAGAAACTGTCACCCGTCAGGATGATCGGAATGAAGCCACCCATGGTCGTAAGCGTCGTCGCAATGATGTGACGTGAGGCGGCAACCACGACTTCTCGCTGAGCGATGACATCATCCGCCAACGCGCGCGGATTGCCCTGCAGCAATGAAAGCACGACAATCGAGCCGTTGATCGCAATCCCCAACAGGCCAAGCGCGCCGACAATCGCGTTGAAGCCAAGCGGCAGGTTGAACATCCAGACCCCGCCGAAGGCCAGTCCCATCGACATGCCCCCGACGGACATGATCAACAAGGCCATGCGGAACGAGTTAAACACCAGTGCGATCGCGCCTGCCATGATCAAGACGAGCGGTACAGCCAGGCCCAGCAGGTTCGCCATCGCATCGGCTTGTGTGCTGGCGGTGCCGCCGATGATGATGTCGTAGCCCGGGGGCAGCTCAAACCCTTCGGCTTCAAGCCTTGCCTGGAAGTCTGCGAAAATCGGATCTGGCAATGCAAACGGCTCAACGTAACCGAAGATCTCATTGACACGTTGACCGTTCAGGCGGCCAATCAGAGCAGTCTGGGGATCCAGTGTGATGTCACCGAATGCGGAGATCGGCGCCCCGGCCCCATCCGGTCCATTACTGACGGTCTTTGATCGCAAATTGGTCAGACTCGTGCGCCGGTCTTCTGGCGCGATCACCCGAACCGGGACTTCCTCTATGCCTTCAAGGATCGATCCGGCGGAAACACCTTCCATTTCTGAACGTATATCCGCCGCAAGACCTGCCAGTCTTTGACCAGAATACGCCGCAGCGGTTTCGTCAGCCCGTATCGTGACGGTCGGAGCCCCCAGCTGCAGCCTGGACGTAGTGAATGTCACGCCCGGCGTTGACGCCAAAATCCGCCGCGCCTCGTTGCCTAGATCATTCAGCACCTCGAAATTGTCACCACTGATGAAGAAGGCAATCGGTGCAGGCACCGGTGGGCCTTGCTCGAACGGCGTTGCCAGAACCTGGGCCTCAGGAAACGTTGCGCGCAGGTCGGCCTGAATCGTGCCGACCATACGGCGCGCCGCTTCACTCGAGTTGAGTTGAACGAACCCCGAGGCCAGCCCCGCCACACCGCGTGTGGTGTTGAACGAGTTATAGTAGACGCGCGGGCCAGGTTCTCCGACGGCAAAGTGCACGCTTTCAACACCTTCATACCCCCTGATGATTTCCGTTGCCCGTTGGGCCGCCTTTTCCGCCTCAACAATGGTCGACTGTGGGGGCAGCGTGATTTCCACCTGGAACTGATCCCGTTCAGTCGACGGGAAGAATTGGGTTGGCAAGGTACCGGCGAGCACAAATCCCAGGTAGACCGGAAAAATGCCAATAATCAGTCCATACAACGGAAAACGGAGAATGCGCTCAATCCCCCATCGATAGCCGTCGGTTACGACATCGATTTTGATCCCATCTCTCCAGAATTTCGAGGCTTCACCGGGAACCCTCGGCCGGTCCAACCAGCCAGCGACGGCTGGAATAACGGTCATGGCAATCATAAAGGACATCACGACAGAGAAAATTACCGACGTTCCGATCATGCCGATAAACTCGCCCGCAGATCCCGGGAGCATTGCTATGGGCGCGAACGCAAGGGCGGTGGTCAGAGTGGACGCAAACAGCGGACCAAACAGCTTGCCAAGCGAGTGTTCGATCGCTTCAAGAATGGACCGGCCACCGTTGCGTTCGTGATCGTATTCATCGACAACAACGATGGCATTATCGATCAAAAGCCCCAGCGAGATCACCAGCCCCGTAACCGACATCTGATGCAGGGGATAATCGAACATACGGAACAGCATCAATACCAGCGCGATGGTCAACGGCAGCGCCAGGCCGACAACCAGGGCCGACCGCCATCCCATGACCAGGAACAGCACGGCAAACACAATGAGCGCCGAATAGGCAAGGTTTCTCGCCAGACCATTCAATCGCGTGTCAGTATAGCCACTTTGATCAAAGATCGTGTCGATCGCGATGTCGGCAGGGACGCCCTGTTCGAAGTCAGCAACAATCTCACGCGCCGCTGCGGCCCACCTGTCTACGCGTTGATTCGATTCAATATACGCGGCGACGAGTACCGTCCGTTTTCCGTCGCTGAGAACCATACTGGTCAGTGGATCTTCAATGCCTTTGACAACATCGGCGACATCTCCAACGCGCAACGCGCGACCATCAGGGCGCTGCAGCAACGGAACCGACCGGATGCGCGCAATGCCATCAAATTCACCACCAATTTCCAAGCCCAGATCGGACCGATCGCCGCGCAGGTTTCCCGCTGGCGCCTTCGCGTCAGCCGCCTGGATCAAGTCTGCGGCTTCGGTCAAAGACAGTCCCGCCGCCGCCAAAGCTTCCGGATCCGCGATCACGCGGACTTCCTCACGCGGCAAGCCAATAATCTCGGTTAACTCAGTCGATGGCAGATTGGACAGCCGATCCTCAAGGGAACGAGACAGGCGCGACATAACCGCTTCAGGCGGCGCGCCCTCCCCTTCCCAAACCAGTCCGACGACCAAAGTCGCCGCGCCGACAAAAGATCTCTCGACAAACGGCACCGACGCACCAGCTGGCAGATCGGCTTCCGCAAGGCCGACTTGCTGTCGAACCAGCGTCCACGCATTGTCAACTTCTGCCTCACTGAGATCCTCGCGGATATCGATATTGATTTGCGAAACGTTGGCGCGCGAACTCGACTTGATCTCTTCGATCTCAGGCAATTCCAGAAGACGTTGCTCAATAGGATCGGTGATGGTTGCTTCGATCCGCTCCGCATCCGCGCCAGGCAGTTGCGTGAGGACATATCCGAACCGCTCGACAAGCGTTGGATCTTCTTGTCGGCCCAGCGTCAGGATGGCGAAAAACCCGCTGACAAAGGCCACAATGATGGCGAGCAGAGTCAGTCGAGGGAGACGGTAAAACAGAGTTGCCATCGCTCTAACCTGTCTCGCGCGCGGATGCAGTTTGGTTGTTCAGATCAGGGATTACCCGCTGGCCTGGCGTGACGCGCTGAAGCCCATCTCTTATGACGAGGTCCCCGTCCCGAACGGCACCGCGGACGTAGACCCGTTCCCCCTCGGAGTGGACAATCTCAACTGTTCCGGGCGCTGTGATCCAGTGGTCGCCATCGCGGCGCACAACGTAGACAGACCAAAGACCGCGCTCGCCTTCCACCAGGGCTGTCACAGGCAGCCACAAACCGCGTTCCTCAAGCGTCTGTTCCAGCGCGATCCGCACCACAGCGCCGGGCGCAACGCTGCGCGCGTCTTCAATATCGAACACGGTTGTCACGGTGCGCTGACCGGTATCAATCACCCCGGTTTTTGCGCGCAGCACCGCCGACACCTCGCCGGATGAGGTCAAAAGCCGATAAGTTTCACCTTCGACCAGCCGAGCCGCGAGCGGTTCCGTCAGACCGATACGGGCCTCTAGAGCGCCGCTTTCAACCAGTTCGAAGACCGGCTGTCCGGGGCTCGCAATCGCGCCTTCGTCCGCCATACGGTTGGTAACCGTTCCACTGAACGGCGCGTCAATCGCGGACAAATCAATCTGTACATTCAGGGCCTGAACGTTGGCTTCCGCCGCGCGGATTCGAGCCATCGCCGTGTTGGCCTGGGCTGAGGCTTCATCGACTTGTTGTTCGGACACGTGTCCTTTTTCCTGCAGCGCGATCTGCCGCTTGACGGTGACCAGAGCCAGTTTGTGTGAGGCTTCGGCCTCGTTCACAGAAGCGATGGCCGCATCCCGCTGCGCCCGCAACCCCCGTGTATCGAGGACGCCGAGCCGCTGTCCCTGTCTCACCGCATCACCGACATCGACCGTTAAGGTCTGGATACGCCCGCTCGACGAAAACCCAAGCTGGCTGGTTCGACGGGCCGACGCCAGACCGGTAAACGCTTCGTCAATCTTGAACCGATCCTGCAATCTGGCGGTTGTTACATTGACCTGTAAAGGCAGAGGCTCAGTTTCAACGACAAGCGGGCCCTCCACCGAACGGTTCTGCATGACGAAAAAGCCCAGAACCGCCAGGATCGCGATGAGGACGAGGAAAAAGACCCCACCCTTCCAGGCCGCAGGACTGGGCTCTTTATGCGGCATAGATTCCATATCTGTCATGATCGAAACTCCAGGCCGCGTACGACCAAATCTGCATGAAATTCAGTAAACTTCTCAGGTGAAATCGTTGTCTTATTCGGGTTCAGTGACGGAAATGACGGGGCATGGACCCGCATCATAGCCAGTCCGTGACACGAAGCCCAAATCGATTTGGCGGCAAGAGACGCATTCAGGTCAGGCCGGAAGTGGCCGTCGTCAATGCCTTCCTGAACCATCTTCTTTAGAACAGAGAAGGCCAAACCCTTCTTCGTATCCTGAAAGCCTGGCTCATCCTCGCTCGGCCCAGTTTCGGCGATCTGGCCAGCGAACGCGGCCGCGTAGTGATGCGGCTTGTCGACCGCGATTTCAACATAGGTTGCGACGCAATCTCGGGCACGAACGTGAAACGGTGTCTGCTTATCGACGATGTGATCAATCCGTTCGAGGATTTTCTCGAAAAAGGCTTCCTTGAGCTCAAACACAAGCTCATCCTTTGACCCGAAATACTTGTAGATCGCAGACGGCGAGTAATCGATCTTCTCCGCCAAACGCCGAATCGACAAACCGTCAACGCCGTCAGAGGCAAGCACGGTTTCGGCAGCCGACAAGATCCGCGTGCGCACCTTGTGGCGACGACGTTCGGCAGGAGAAGTGGGAGGAAAGGCTGTCATGCGCTCATTATTTTTTGCGTCACGACTCGAAATAGTACAGCCGTTCAAAAAGTAAACACTGTTCACCCAATTTCTTTCTGTAACTTTCACCCTTCGGGCCTACATAGGGCGCATGTCCATCTCGTTTCCCACCGCACCCGCCATTGGCACGCCCATGTCGGCGACCAATGCCAGCGACGCTGCCCGCCGTCTCATCGCCCTTCGCCGATCCGTCAGCAAACGCGGCCTCACCACCCCCGGACCAAACGAAGACGAGTTGGATACTCTTCTTACGGTCGCGACCCGCGTTCCGGATCACCGACGCCTGAGCCCTTGGCGATTCATTGTCTTTGAAGGCGATCGGCGCCGTGAAATCGGGCCAGCGCTCGTCGACATTCAGAAGCAGGAAAATCCCGAGGCGACCGAGACCATGCTCGCCGACACAGCGGGCTATTTCTTGCGCGCGCCTGTCGTGGTGGGAGTCGTTTCAAGCCCGGACTATGAGCACAAGACCCCTGTCTGGGAACAGGAACTTTCGGCAGGTGCCCTCTGCCTGAACCTATTGCTGGCGGCCAATGCTAGTGGTTGGGCGGGCTGCTGGCTGACGGAATGGATCAGTTTCAGCCCGGGGGTGAACCGTCTATTCAACTTGTCCGATACGGAACGCTTTGCCGGTTTCCTGTATCTTGGAACCGCAAGTGGTGATCCTCAAGAGCGGTTGAGACCCGACGCACAGCCGCTCATTCAACGCTGGTCATCGCAAAACAGCTAGGAAATCCCGAACAGCGCCTCACTCTCGGCGAGCATCGCTTCGCCGCCACGTGTGATACTCGCAACCGCACCGCGCGCTGAGCTCAGGCTCGTCTCGGCAAAGAAGCCGGCCATGGCCGTCATTCGACCCCGGGTCTGGGCATCTTTGGCGCGGGCCGCAACCGCACCCTTGGTTAGGAAATGCCCGCCAATCACGTCCCCCGCCAAGGCCAGATAGGCCGTCGCGCCTGCCAATGCGGTTTCACGGTTCGATTTCATCGCGTCCTGCATCCATGTCGTCGCCTCACGCAGCGCGGCATTTGCTTCGACCAAACGCTCGGCAATCTGCACCATGATCGGATCGTTGGTTTCTCGAGCCGAGCGTGCCGTCACTTCAATCTCAGCCAACATATCCTGCATCGCTTTGCCGCCGGCCATGGACAGTTTTCGACCAACGAGATCAATCGCCTGGATGCCGTTTGTGCCTTCATAGATCGGTGCGATCCGCGCATCTCTGTACAGTTGGGCCGCGAGCGTCTCATCCATGAAGCCCATGCCGCCATGCACCTGTACACCAAGGCTTGCTACCTCGACCCCCATATCGGTCGACCAGGCTTTGGCGATCGGCGTCAGCAGTTCTTCGCGCAGCCGCGCGTCCTGTCTGGTCTCTTCCGTTTCGGCAGATTCGGCGAGATCGGCCGCGACCCCGCAGGCATAACAAATCGCCCGCGCGGCCATCACTTTGGACCGCATCGTCGTCAACGTGCGGCGAATGTCTGCGTGATGCAGAATAGGCGCCGCACCTGCCACACCGCTGGCTTTGCCCTGCTTGCGCTCCTGAGCATAAGCAAAGGCGGTTTGCCAGGCGGCTTCGCCAACGCCAACCCCCTCCATGCCGACATTCACCCGCGCCGAGTTCATCATCGTGAACATGCACGCGAGGCCCTTGTTCGGGGCGCCGATCAGCCAGCCGCGCGCGCCGTCATACTCCATGACGCAAGTCGGTGAGGCATGAATGCCGACCTTCTTTTCAAGGCCGATGCACCGCACGTGATTGCGCGCGCCCAGCGTCCCATCCGCCTCAACCTCATATTTCGGCACAACAAATAGAGACACACCCTTCGACCCCTCCGGCGCGTCGGGAAGGCGCGCGAGCACGAGATGAATGATGTTCTCCGCAATGTCGTGATCGCCCCAGGTGATGTAGATTTTCTGGCCTGTGACGGCATAGGATCCGTCGCCATTTGGCACCGCTTTTGATTTCAGCGCGCCGACATCAGACCCGGCCTGCGGCTCCGTCAGGTTCATGGTCCCGGTCCACTCACCGGAGACAAGTTTCGGCAGATAAGTCGACTTCTGCTCATCGGTGCCATGCGCCAGCAGGGCTTCAATCGCCCCGAAGCTCAGCATGGGCGCGAGGCCAAATGCCATGTTCGCGCTATGGAACATCTCCATCACAGCCAGAGCCAGCGCTTTCGGCAGGCCCTGCCCGCCCCATTCCTCAGGCGCGGCCAGTCCCATCCAGCCGCCTTCCTGAAACGCGGCATAGGCCTCTGCGAAGCCAGGTGCGGCCACGACACCGTTTTCTCCTAACGTCGCCCCCGCTTTGTCGCCCGTCTGATTCAACGGCGCCAGGACATCGCGTGCCAGTTTCCCAGCCTCCTCCAGGATCGGCTCAAGCAGCTCAGCGTCATAGGCCTCAAACCCTGCTACTGTCTCGAACTGATCGAGCTCAGCCATGTCTGAAAGGGCGAACGCAATGTCTGAGACAGGGGCCTGGTAGGACATGATATGCAACTCCAGCATAAAAGTTATATCGTTGGCAGCCATATATATCGACTGGCCAAGGTCAAAACTAGCATTACGTTTATGTCGCAACCTTAAAGACGGAGCCTCCCAATGCGCAATCTCTTCTTCGCCGCCAGTGCCCTCGCACTCGTTTTGCCCGCCACCGCACAGCCAACGCTCGAAGGTGCAGCCAGCGGCCTGTATGAGCTTGAGAAGAACCACGCCTTCCTGACCTGGACGGTCGGCCATGGCGGCGGCCTGTCTGGCTATACAGTTAATTTCACGGACTTTGATGCCGCGATAGATTTCGACCCAGAGAATCCTGAGGCGTCTTCAATTGAGGTTTCCATCAACCCCATGGCTTTGCAGACCAATTATCCCGATCCAGAGGAAAAAGTTGAGTGGGAAACCAAGCTCAGCACGGATACGAACTTCTTCAACGCCAATGAGTTTCCGGCGATCACCTTTGTCTCTACGGGCGCCACTCTGACGGGCGAATTCGAAGGCGAAGTAACCGGCGATCTGACCTTCATCGGCGTGACGCAACCGGTAACCCTTAACGTGACTTACAATGGCGTCGGCAACTTCCCATGGTTCGGTCAGCGCGATGTGATCGGCTTTGATGCGACAACGACCATCAAACGCTCTGAGTTCGGTCTCGACAACATGATCCCGAATATCTCTGACGAGGTCGTGATTGAATTCTCAGGCGAATTTCTTCAAGCAGAATAACCAATAAAGCAAGCAGGGGTTGGTCTCATGACATCACTCAAATCCGTCGCCATTGGCATGGCAGGTCTGGCATTGGCAGGGTGTAGCGCGCCCGTCTCGGACGAGACAGAGACCACCCCCGTTGCAGAGCCTGAGTTCGCCCCGCTGGAAGGCATTACGGCTGCAGACTATGCGCTGGAAAAGAACCATGCCTTCCTGACGTTCAAAGTCGGCCACGGCGGCGGTCTTTCGCAATACCGCGTCAGCTTTACCGATTTTGATGCCAATCTCAGCTTCGATCCGGCTGACCCGGAGGCCGCGAGCCTGAGCGTGTCCATCAATCCGCTATCGGTGGAAACCAACTATCCCGGCGATTACAAAGCGAGCCACGCTGACAGCCCCTATGAGACCTGGAATGAGGATCTCGGGCGCAATCCGCAATGGCTGAACGGCGACGAATTCCCGGCGATTGAGTTTGTGTCCACAGGGATCGAGAGAAGCTCTGACACGGCCGGAACGGTGACGGGCGATCTGACATTCCTTGGTCAGACAAACCCGGTCACCCTGGACGTGACCTATAATGGCGTCGGCAGAGCCCCCTGGTTTGGAGAGCGGGACCTGATCGGCTTTGATGCGTCAACGACGATCACCCGGTCGGAATGGGGCATGGGGGCCTACCTGCCAATGATTGGTGACGAGGTTGAAGTCACGTTCTCCGGTGAATTCCTGCAAGCAGAATAGCCATGGCTGAAACAAGCTCGCGATATACCAGCGTGGCCATCACGCTGCATTGGCTGATCGCCCTCGCTATCCTGGGGATGATCTTTGGCGGCTGGTATATGAGCGATCTGCCGGACGGTGCCCCGGGGCAATACTTCCTGTATCAGATGCACAAGTCGATCGGGATTACGATCCTATTGCTCACCGTGGCCCGTATCCTGTGGCGGGTGATGAACCCGCCTCCGCCCCTGCCGGACGATATGAACGGTCTTGAGAAAACCGCCAGCCATCTCGTCCATGTCGGTTTCTATGCACTGATGATCGCGATGCCACTAACAGGCTGGCTGTACAGCTCTGTCAGTATCAGGCTGGATGTTCCAACGGTGCTGTTTAGGGTTATCAGCTGGCCCGATATCCCCTTCGTCAGTGGATTGAAAACCGAAGCTGGTAGTGGCGCAGTCAATTTCGTTCACTCAAAACTTGCCTGGGCGACACTGGGATTGCTGGCGTTGCATGTGGCTGGCGCCCTGAAGCATGAATTCAGTGCCGAAGAAGGCGTCTTGAAGCGGATGCTGCCCGGCCTGTTCGGCAAGACAGCCAAACCGGCCCTTCCCGCCCGCGGCGCGCTTGTCGCGTTTGGAAGTGCCGTCGGCCTATTGGTGCTCATTGCCGGGACGCCGCCCCTGCTCAGCGCCGTGACTAACGGCACTACAGCAACCACAACAGCGGCTTTCACTCCCAACTGGACGATCGATTACGGCGCGTCCTCTATCCGTTTTTCCGGGATCCACGATGGCAACCCGTATTCAGGCAGTTTCAACGACTGGCAGGCCGCTATCGATTTCAACTCCGACGACCCAGAACAGGGACGGGCTGAGATCTCGGTCAACACAGGGTCGGCAGCCGCGAACCAACGACTTTACACAGACAGTCTGAAATCGGCAGAATGGTTCAACATTGCCGAGTTTCCTCTCGCCACCGTCGAAGTGTCGAACATGCGGGCGGGTCCAACCGGTTATATCGCAACCGCGCGGCTGACCCTGAAGGATCTCAGCGTTGACGCGCCGTTTGAATTCGAGCTGGAATTTGACGGGGATCAGGTGGTGATGACAGGCCAAACACAGTTCCAGCGCACCCCTCTGGATCTCGGCCAGGACTCAGACCCCGGGGCCGATTGGGTCGCAGAGGACGTTCAGGTCGATGTTGTTGTAGAGGCCTCGCGCACGAACTAAACCCGTGCTAGGCGCGCGGCATGACCGCCTCCATTCTTCCGCCAACACCGGACGCGATCGCACGCGCGGTCAGCATCCTGCGCGACGGTGGTCTTGTCGTGATGCCCACGGAAACCGTGTACGGTCTCGCCGCAGACGCCTCCAATGCCATCGCGGTGGCGAAACTCTATGAGGCGAAGGAACGGCCGCGTTTTAATCCCCTGATCGCGCACGTGGCTTCTTTTGATCAGGCACAAACCGAAGGTGTGTTTAATCCCAAAGCGATCGCGCTTGCCCGCGCCTTCTGGCCCGGTCCGCTCACCCTGGTAGTTGATGTCAATCCCGATGGAAATGTGTGTTCATTGGCGCGGGCTGGACTGCAAACCCTGGCGCTGCGTGTCCCTGCGCATCCGGTCGCGCATTCATTGCTGCAGGCTTTTGACGGGCCGCTCGCTGCCCCATCCGCCAACCCATCCGGGCAGATGAGCCCAACCGAGGCCATGCACGTTCAGGCCGACATGGGGGATCGTGTTGATTTGATCCTGGATGGCGGGCCCTGTAATATCGGCCTGGAATCGACCATTATCGATGTGCGCGCAGACACCCCTACTTTGTTGCGCTACGGCGCGATTACACAAGCGCAGATCGAGGCGATCTGGCCGGGTGTACGCCTGTCAGACGGCAATCCCGAGGCCCCTTCCGCACCGGGTCAGTTGCTCCGCCACTATGCGCCCAAAGCGCGTCTCCATCTCAATCGCGAGCAGGCCAATCCGGGCGGCAGCTTGCTCGGCTTTGGCGCGGTTGATGGGACCCTCAACCTGTCGCCGCAAGGCGAATTGATCGAAGCAGCCGCGAACCTCTTCTCCATGCTCCGCCAACTCGATGCGCAGTTTGAAGATATCAGCGTTGCGCCCATCCCGGAAACTGGACTTGGGCTGGCCATCAATGACCGCCTTCGCCGCGCCGCAGCAGATCGATGACCGCCTTGGCGACGGCGTCCCGAACGGGTATCCCGGACACGGCACGACCAGAGGCATGTTATGACTTATCCCGACCTGCATCCTGAATTCCGGGACCGCGCAGAGAAGCTGCTCGGCCCAAAAGGCTTCAGGACCGATGATGAGACCCGAGATGCGGTATCGGCCCCCTGGCGCGGGACTTATCAAGGGCATACGCCACTGGTGGCGCGCCCAAACTCGACGGAAATGTGCGCCGCTTTTGTCAGACTCTGCGCCGAGTACGGCGTGGCGGTCACCCCGCAAGGCGGGAATACGGGACTTGTCGACGCTGGCACGCCGCATGGTGAAGTCACGCTATCCATGGGTCGCATGACCGAGGTGCGAGCGGTTGATGCGATCAATAACTCCCTGACGATCGAAGCCGGTGCCCCGCTGGTCCGCGCGCAGGAAGCGGCCGATCAGCACAATCGACTGTTTCCTCTATCACTGGGGTCGGAAGGCACGGCAACGATTGGGGGTCTGATCTCCACCAATGCGGGCGGGGTTGCCGTCTTACGCTATGGTATGATGCGCGACCTGTTGCTGGGACTTGAAGTCGTTCTTGCCAATGGCGAGATCTGGGACGGCCTGTCCGGCCTGCGGAAAAACAATACCGGCTATGACTTGAAACACGTCTTCGCCGGGGCGGAAGGCACGCTTGGCATTATCACGGCGGCGACCCTGAAACTGTTTCCGAAAGTGGCCAAGTCGACCGCCTGGATCAGTTGTGAGACCGCGCAGCATGTCGTCGATCTGCTGGCACTTGTGCGCGACCATGCAGGCGACACCGTCACCAGCTTTGAGATGATCCCCGCCAATGCGATCGAGATGATCTGCGCTGAAAACCTGGCCATCCGCGACCCCAATCCTTCGCCGCTGGCCTGGCGGGTCTTGTGCGAGATCTCGATGGCGCGGGAAGATCATGCAAGAGAGGTTCTGGAAACCGCGCTGGCTGCAGCCTTTGAGCACGGCCTGGCGAGCGACGCCGTGATTGCGGAAAATCTGACCCAGGCCCGGTCCTTCTGGACCATTCGCGAAACCATTCCCCTGTCCAAACGGGCTTATGGCACAGCCGTGAATCACGATGTTTCTGTGCCGGTGTCACATATTCCAGATTTCCTGGCTCAAACCGAAACGGAGATCTGCAACGCGTTCCCAGGATCTGAGATCATTGCCTTTGGTCACGTCGGCGATGGCAATCTGCACTACTCCGCCTGTGAACCGAAATCGGCAACCATGCCGGTGCTCGCCAATCATGAGCGCGCCATCACCGACATCGTTCACCGTCAGGCCATGTCGCATGACGGATCGATCAGCGCCGAGCACGGAGTCGGCCGCCTGAAACGCGATGAGTTGGCGAGCCTTCGATCCCCCGCCGCGACACAAGCTATGAAAGCAATCAAGCGGGCTCTGGATCCGCAAGGTCTGATGAATCCAAATCGGGTTGTGTCGATGGACTGACCCGTCCGCGAACCCCATACAATAGAAGCAGACAGACCATCGCAATGCTGGTGCCTTGAGAGGAAAACACTTCAAGCATCAAGGCAAAGAACCAGGCAGGCAGCGTCTGTTTGACAATGCCACTGTCGCTTACACCGGCCGCGCTGTCCTGACGCAACATGTCCCGCCCCTGCGCAATCTGAGCCTCAAGGTGTGCCCGCCGCTTGGCAAGGCCAAGCTCATTCTGAGCGTCACGATAAGGTTTCTGATGGGTCAGGCCGACTTTCTCCACCCCGGCAAGATAGGCTTCCAAACCTTCGACCGAACGGGTTTGCGGCGGGATCCCGCGCAACTGATAGGTCCAGTCATCGATCTGAGCTTGCGTAAGGGTCCGATCAGCGACGAGGCGTTGCGCCTGTACCTCTTGTTCGGTCTGGTTGTTGCTCATGAACATGGCTGTTCCGGCCAGACTCGTTGCCGCCCCAGCCAAGGCAAAGATCAAAGACCTCGCGCTTTCCTTCCAACGTTTGGCTGAGGCATGCCACCAGAAAAAGGTGAAGCCTCCGAAAGAGCAGATTGAAGCAATCACACCGCTCCAACCCCAGATACGTGCTTGCACCGGGTCACCGACACTTTCACTGAAGGCCTGATAATTGGCAAACCCGGACAAGCCTGCCGCCGCCAGTCCCGCCAGAAGAAACACTGAGGCCAGCAGCGTCATAATCACGCGCTCGCCCAGGCGCGCGGCCGCCTCCGGATCTTTGGGACGGGGCGGTTTGGTTGGTTTCACCTCTGGAACAATCGGCTCAAGCACAGGTTCAATCGGTTCTTCCAAATCATGGGAGCGTGCCACAACCGGAGTCAGGATCGGAATGATCTCGGCCTCAACACAGGGTTCTGGTTCGGGCTCCAGTTCAATCCCCTCGGCCCGTTCGCGCAGATAGGTCAGAAGCGGACCTTCCATTCCGCAAAAAGAGCATTGCACACGCTCCGTGCGCAGGCTTAATCGCAGCGTTCGCTTCTGGCGACAGGCTGGGCAGTCGTCATAAGCGACCGAGTCCGACCGAAACTTCTCTTCCAGCCCAGCGGCCTGCATGGCATCAAACAATACATCATTCTCAGCATCGAGCGCGTTCATGATCTTACCTTGATCCGTTTTTGTTCTTATTATGTTTCTGCGCACTCTTCGTCAAGACAAGATTTCCGATGCAGAATTGAACGGGTCTTCACTCGACGATTCCACGGTCACATCGTATAAGTTCTACATGAACAGACTTCGCAAAACATCCCCCGCGAGCGGTCAACGTCGGCTCCACCGCCGTCGCTGGCGCAATCCAGGCCAGCCGAAGCCCACGACTGCCGATCTGATCCAGGCGGCAAGCGAAGAAGCTCAGCTGGAAGGCAAGTCGCTGACACACATCCGCAAACACGTTCTGCAAGTGCTGTTGAACGCGGCCCGCCCGTTGACCGCCTATGAGGTTCTGGACGCGCTGGAAGGTGTCGGGTCGTCATCGCCGCCGACCGCCTACCGCGCCTTGGATTTTCTCACCGAACTGGGTTTTGTGAAGCGGATAGAGAGCCTGAACGCCTATCTGGCCCTGGAACAAGGCCCCAGCGACGCACCGATTGCTCTATTCATTTGCGACACGTGCGGACAAGCCAAGGAAATATCTACCGTTGGTGTGGCCGAAGCTTTGGCTGGCGCCGCAATCACAGAAGGGGTGTCAGTGCGGCAAGTGTCGGTTGAGATTCGAGGGTCCTGCCAGGGCGAGTTGGGATGCCCGAGCGCACAGCCCCGGATCGCCTCCGGCGCCGACACACCGGACTCAGCTCCGGTCGACCAGCACAGCCACAAATAGCGCGGGTTCATCGCCCTCCACCGCCCAAGCGTGATTCGTCGCGCGTTGGATCACGACATCTCCGGGTCCAATCACGGTCTCATCCTTGTCCAGGATCAGACGGACCTGACCTTTGACGAGAATGATCGCGTCAATCGTATGCGTGGTGTGCATCGCGGGATGACGACTTGTATCGGGTTGGTGGTCTCCGGCTCCGATGGCGACAAAGGCCTGCCGGGTCAGGTCAGCAATCATTTCTGGCGGCGCGCCTTCCGGCGTCGGTCCAGCCGTAAACCAGCGGATCTTCACTTTGCCTTTGTCGGGAGAGAGCAGCGCAGTCCCGGCCCCTTTGTCTTCGCATGGCGATGGATCCAGCGGGCCGGACACATCATCGTGCCAGATTTCCAACAAGCCGCCGAGGTCTCCGGTTCGAAACTCCGCCGCCGGGCCGCCATCTATCATGATGTGGGATTTACCGTCTGAATCATTGGCGGTGACGATGCGGCGCAATCCACTCAGCATCTCATTCATCTTGCTCATTCTAGTCTCCTTGCTGTCGAGCAAGCTATGCCAGCCCGGCTTACGTGCGCAAGCAATAAGCATCTCTGCCGCTTGATGTGCCTTCGACACAGCAAGGCGTAACAATTACAGTGAACGGCATTTCTTTGTTGCGAACGAGTCTTAACTGAATAGAAGGGCTAAGGCATGAACACTGCGCCCAACGCATTTAATCTGGAGACGACAGAATGATCCCTCGCTCAAAAGCGATCCCTAAAAATTGGTCGACCTTTAACTTTGCGAGCTTCTTCTCTGCAGTTCTGTATCCGGTGCTCGGTCTGGCTATGCTGATCACGATGATTGTGCTTGGGTTTGCGCTCTCGGGTCTAACCTTGCGTTGGTATTATCTGCCGCTTGGCCTCGGCATCGTGGCCTTGTCGATCTTTGTCTGCAATGCGGGCATCGGTCCGCTGCACAGGATCATTCAGCACCGCGCCGGAGAGTTGAAGGCGCCCGCGCAAGTTCTAACCATGATCAACCTGATGATCGCGATGCAGGGCACTGTCAGAGACTGGGTGAACTATCACAGCCAGCACCATCGCTTCTCGGACAAGCCGGGGGATCCGCATAACCCGTTTGAATCCAAGCGCTGGGCCTGGGTCGGCTGGATCCTGTTTCGCGATGCAAAGGATATGATGCGGCCCATGCCGCTGTGGCTGAAGCGTCAGCCTATCGTTGTCTGGATGGATGAGTTCTACAACTCCCTGTCGCTGGTCCTGCACCTGCTCATCCCAGCCGCGATCTATCTGATTGTCTGGGCCGCTGGCGGATCCTTGATTCTGACCGCTATCTGTCATGCCTGTTTTGTGATCGGGCGCGCCATACAATTCCACGCAACCACCTATGGCATCAATGTGCTGGGGCACCTTAAGACACCGGTCTGGGCCGATCACCTGGTTGGACTTCTCACTGGCGGCGAGGCGTTTCACGACCATCACCATGATGAACCGCAAAGCGCGCTCCATCGTCCGCGCAAAGGGGTCTGGAACCGGATTGTTGACTATAATGGCACCATCCTGCTTGTTTATGAGAAGCTCGGTTGGGTGAAGAACCTGAAAATCGCGCCGCAATTCGCTTAGCAGACAGACAGGCTCGTCCTCATGTTCAAATGGAAACCCCTTGCTGCACTGGCCCTCGCTTGTGCGGGTCTTAGCGCTTGCGCCGTAGAGACGTCAGCGCCGGTGATCGCCACTCAACCCACAGAGGAGGCGTTTGATCCGGCACCCGTGGATCAGTTCCTGTCATCCGCGGTCGAAGCGAACCGCACCGTTGGGATGTCTGCTCTCATCTATTTTGAAGGCGAAGAGATTTATTTTGGCGCGCAAGGGTTTGCCGATCGAGAGGCCGCCCGTCCGATGGCGAGAGATACGCTGGTCAATATCTACTCCATGACCAAACCGGTGACCGGGGTCACGCTGATGACGCTGTACGAGGACGGCCTGTTCGAACTGGATGATCCTCTATCAGACTACCTTCCAGAATTTGCAGACGCACGCGTGTTCAAGGGCGTGAATGCAGACGGCAGTTTTCCGACTGAGCCGGTCAATCGCCCCATCACCGTCATGGATGTCATGCGCCACACAGCCGGCCTCGGTTATGGCTGGGAAGGCGGCCCGCTCGCTGAAGCAATGGTGGAAAAGGATTTGTTCAATCCGGACTCAACGCTGGAACAGTTCAGTCAGGATGTCGCCAGCCTACCCTTGTTCTTTCAGCCTGGCACGCGCTGGCAATACAGCATTGGCGTTGATATTCAGGCGCGCCTTGCCGAAGTGCTCAGCGGTCAACCATTCGAGGAGTTGATGCATGAGCGGGTGTTGGACCCGCTCGGCATGTCGGAGACCGGCTTTCACGCCCCAAATGACCAGAAGGCGCGGGTCTCAGCGATCTATGTTCGCGATGAGGACGGCAATCTGGAACGCGAGCCTGACGAACTGGTCTACGGCTTTGCCGCGGAAGCGCCCTCCCTCACCATGGGTGGATCGGGTCTGGTCTCAACCCTCGATGACTACATGACCTTCGCTTTGATGCTGCAGAACGAGGGGACGCATAATGGCGCAGAGATCCTGAAACCGGAAACCATTGCCCTGATGGCTACTGATCACTTACCTGCAGAGGTTGAGGACAGAGCCTGGCTGCCGACCAAGGGACAAGTCGGCTTCGGGATCGACTTTGCTGTCCGCGTGGCACCGCAAGCGAGCCCTGAGGAAAATGCTGGTACAGTTGGCGAGTTCTTCTGGGATGGCAGAGGCAGCACATTGTTCTGGGTCGATCCCGCCCGTGATATCACCGTGGTATTCTTCACGCAGATTGTCCCCTTTGACAGCCCGCTGCAGACCGACTTTCGTGCCGCCGTCTATGATGCCTTTCCCGATCCGGAATAGGATTCGGAGCTAGCCAATCATATTATTGATGGGCGTCTGGGTACACTTTTCCAGATTATGGATCTCACCGTAGAGCGTGTGGCCCACGAAATAGACCGCGCCGTCCGGCACTTCTGTACCCTGCGGGATGTCCCACTGCATCACGTCTCCAGCTTCTGAAGCGGGCATCATCACGACATGGCCGGTATCGCGAAAGCCCATACAATCACCGCCGAGATCCCCTGCGCCCTTGTCGTCGTCAACACCCGGCTCGCCAACTTCCAGCCCCCAATGGATCATGTACATCGTGATCCCGGCCTCCGCCTCGTCCAGTTGCATGCCGTTTTCATCAACAGCCGGCTTCATCGTCAGCGTCCCGCCAATAGTTGGACCGGGATCGGTGTCAACAAACGTGATCGATCCATATTCCGGACCATAATGCGGCTCTGGCGGCCCCGGGTATCGGTCAGACGTGATTGGCGTCTTGTTCATGATTTCGATCTGCTCCGGCGTCAGGGATGCCAGCGTCTCTGCAGCCGAGGGCTCCGCCTCCGCGGTGTCCACGACTGGCGGCACTTCGGCTTCGAGCTCCTCTGTCACAGTCTCTGGAGCACAGGCTGCAAGGACACAGGCGCTAAGCGTGGTGAGCAGAATCGATTTCATGATGACCTCCCTTTTTGGGAAAGCTTACGGACACATGGGAAAATGCCAACCCTGCCTACAGGAAGAGTAGCGCCCGCATCACATAGGCGCTGCCCGCCACAACCCCCACTCCAAGTGCCATCAGCCCGAAGAACCAAAGCCACTTCTGGCGCGTCGGAAGCTCGGCCTCATCTGCCTCCGGCGGTGGGGCGGGTTCCAACAGGTCCCTAAGGCCCATGATAGCCGTCCCCCGGTTTCACTTTGCCCCAGAACAGCCGGTACACATAAGCGGTGTAGAGGAGAATGATCGGCAACATGATCGCCGCGCCGATGAGCATCAGGGCCAGCGCATTGTCCCGGGCTGCGCTTTCCCAGATCGTGTACTCAAATGGCACCAGCCAGGGAAACAGGCTGACAGCCAGACCGGCATAGCCGGACAGAAAGATCCCCGCTGCCAGCAAATAAGGGCGCCAATCCGGCGCGGCGTCGGGTCCTGGTTTCATCGTCAGGTCACGCGCAAGCCAAGCGGTCAGAAACAATCCGGCGAGTGGAATGGGCGATAGCGGCAACAGCTTCCAGATATCGACCTCTGTCATGGTGAAGCCCCACCGGTCTGTCACCCGTGCATCCACCGACAAAGTGGCCAAGCTGACAGCTGCAAACCCGATCGACACGCCGATCAGCGCCATCAGGGCCCACCGCCGTACCTTCACGAAGAACTGATCTTCCGTTTTCAGCACCAACCAGCAGGCCCCAAGCAGAAGATAGCCCGCGACCACGGACAGACCGGTCAGCAATGAAAACGGGCTAAGCCAGTCAAACGCCCCGCCAGCAAAGGCGCGCTCTTCGACCGTCACGCCCTGAATAAAGGCACCCAGGATCATCCCTTGCGACAGCGCCGCAACAAATGACCCGCCATAGAAGGCGCCGTTCCAGAACTTGCGGGTTGGCCGTCGGACCGCCTTGTGACGAAACTCGAACGCCACGCCGCGAAAGATCAGCGCCGCCAGCATGATCAGGATCGGCAGGTAGAAAGCCGGCATCAAGATCGAATAGGCCAGTGGAAATGCTGCAAACAGGCCGCCACCACCGAGGATCAGCCAGGTCTCATTACCGTCCCAGACCGGCTCAATCGTCGCCGTCATCATGTTGCGCTCTTCTTCATCCTTGGCAAAGAAAGTCAGCATGCCAACACCCAGATCCATGCCATCAAGCAGGACATAGAGCATGACTGCGGTCGCGATCAGCACAGACCAGATCAGGGGGTAGTCCATCACTTCGCCCTCCTGTAAGCGGCGGCAATGTCCGGTGGCAATTTCTCCGCCGGATCATCGACGGCGCCAAGCGGTGATCCGGGTGCACGTCGCTCTTCACTCGGCGGACGGGGCGGCTCATCTGTAAAGCCGCGCGTCGCGATCCGTGCCATATAGACGACACCTGCCGTGAAGATGATCGCATAGACAATCATAAAGACCAGCAGCGAGGTCGCGACCTGGGCGGCGCTCACCGGCGCCACGCTATCTGCGGTGCGCATCACGCCATACACCGTGTAGGGCTGACGCCCGACTTCCGCGACCATCCATCCGGTCAGCACGGCGATAAAACCGAGACTCCCGCTCGGCACGGCGGCCCAGTGGAACAAACCTGGCTGATCGATCCGATTGCGCCACCACAAGATCAGACCCCAGACCCCAAGCACCAGCATGCCAAGCCCCGCCGCCACCATGATCCGGAAACTGTAAAACGGTATCCATATGGGCGGTGTCTCGCTTGCGGGAAACGCATCCAGTCCCATCAGCTCACCATGCGCATTCGGAAACAGGGCCGGGCTGGTGCCGGGAATGGTCAATCCATCAAGGCCGCAGGCATTGTCGGCTGGCCAGGCGAGGATCACAGTGCCCTGCACGTCCTTGGTCTCACACCAGCCTTCAATGGCTGCGATCTTGGCGGGTTGATGCTCATGCGCCACCTCACCCGACCAGTGGCCCGCAGCGATCTGCAAGGGCATCAGCACCGCAAGCGTCCCCGCCGCCATACGCATCTGCCAGCGGGTCGGCTCGCTTAACCGATCGCGCAAGACCTGCCAGGCTCCGGCGGCCAAAATCACCGCCGCGGTCGTGATATAGGCGCTCAGCATCATATGCACGTAACGGCTCGGGAAACTGGGATTGAAGATGACCGCCAGCCAGTCGGTGGCGTAGAAGTTCCCTGTCGCAGGGTCCATGTCGAACCCAGCCGGGGTTTGCATCCAGCTGTTTGCCGACAAGATCCAGAACGCCGAAATCGACGTGCCAATGGCCACCGCCAGTGTCGCTACAAAGTGGAGCTTGCGCCCGACCTTGTTCCATCCGAACAGCATAACGCCGAGGAAGGTCGCCTCCAGGAAGAAGGCCGTCAGCACTTCATATCCCAGCAGCGGGCCGAGCACACTGCCGGTGCGGTCCGCGAAGACGCTCCAATTGGTCCCGAACTGGTAGGACATGACGACGCCCGACACGACGCCCATGGCAAAGGCGAGCGCGAAGATTTTGACCCAGTGCAGGTAGAGCCGCTTGTAGACCTCTTTCCCCGTGCGCAGCCAGAGGCCTTCGCAAACCGCCAGAAACGCCGCGAGGCCGATCGTGAAGGCTGGGAAGATGATGTGAAACGCGATCACAAATCCGAACTGGATCCGCGATAATAATAGGGCGTCAAAGTCCATGCGCTGACCTCATCTTTTGTTACGGAGTGTAGCACATTTTCAGTGCGGTGGTTTGGTACGTTCCGACGCGCGGCAGCCTGACGCTGCGGCAAATCTGTTGTGGCTGTTGAGGCGCCTGCGCGTGTGCTAAAGTCAAAGAAAAGTCTCGGGAGGACTTGAATGGCATATGACGCAGACACCGGCTTCACGCGGTTTGAACCGCGCTTGCTCTCTCCGGCAATCGGAGCAGAACTGCTTGGCGCGGACCTCACCAAACCGGATGACACACTGATCAGCGAAGTCCGAACCGCTTTGCTCAAGTATCAGGTCGTCTTCTTCCGCGACCAACACGATTTGACCCGGGCGCAACATCTCGACTTTGCCCGCGCCTTTGGCGAGCTTGAAATCCACCCGGCCACGCCGAAAGACCAACCTGATCCGGAAGTGCTCCGCATCGCGCACGGGCCGAACTCCAAGGGCCAGGAGAACAACTGGCATTCGGATGTGACCTGGCGGGCCGAACCTTCGCTCGGATCCATCCTGCGGGCGATCGAGCTGCCGGAGGTTGGCGGCGATACGCTCTTCTCCAACATGGTCATGGCGTACGAAGACCTGGATGAAGATCTGAAAGCGCGCCTGTGCAAGATGACCGCGATCCATGACATCGCCCGGGTCTTTGCCCGGCGCCTCAACAAGGATGCCTCCAGCCTGCATGACAAGTTCCCGCCGCAGGAACATCCGGTGATCCGCACACATCCCGAAACCGGGCAGCGCGCCCTTTATGTGAACATCGCCTTTACCGACCATATTGTCGGCATGGACCGGGCCGAGAGCGATGAATTGCTCGACTATCTTTATAAGCGCGCCTGGCTGCCGGAGTATCAGTGCCGTTTCCGTTGGGCTCCCGGCTCGCTCGCCTTCTGGGACAACCGGGCCTGTCAGCACTATGCGGCCAGCGATTACTTCCCCAACGTGCGGATCATGGAGCGGGTCACCATTGCCGGTGATCGGCCCTATTTCGACGCGGCGGCGTAGAGGACCAATACATGTCAAAGTGGATGAAGCGCATAGGCGCTCTTGTGGTGACGCTTGGCCTGCTGGCAAGCCTCGGATGGTGGAGCATTGGCCCCGACTGGCGCGCCTTGCTGTCCGATGCCCCAAAGAACAACAATGTCCTGTTCTGGAGCCAGTCTCAACGCGACACCGGCTTTCGGATGCTGGATCAAATCACGTTCCTGGTGAAGTCCGAGACAATCGAAGCCGGTGACGACGTGCTGGATCTGCTTGTCGGCCCTCCGCTTGATCTTGGCGTCGATATGGACGCGTTCGCTGAGGCGCAAAACCTCGCCGGCCTGGTGATCGTGCATGAGGGTAAGATCCGGCATGAACAATACGGCTTGGGGTTTGAGGCCGACGAGCGCTGGACGAGTTTCTCGGTGGCTAAGTCGCTGACCTCCAGCCTGGTCGGCGCAGCGATCAAGGACGGCTATATCACCAGTATCGAAGATAAGGTGTCCGACTATATCGGCGGCCTCAAAGGCTCGCCCTATGACGATGTCACGATCGCGCAATTGCTGACCATGACCTCCGGCGTCGGCTGGAACGAGGACTATTATGATCCACAGTCGGATGTCGCCCTGTTCAATCAGCACACCCCAACCGACGGCCAGCCGATCATTGTCAGCTATATGCGCACCCTGTCTCGGGCTCATGAACCGGGCGCAAAGTGGAATTACTCGACCGGCGAAACCAACCTGATCGGCATTCTGGTCAGCGAAGCGACCGGCAAGCCCGTCTCACAATATCTCTCCGAGAAGATCTGGCAGCCCTATGGCATGGCGCAGGACGCGACCTGGCTGATCGGTGAAGATGGTGAGGAGATTAGCGGCTGCTGCATTCAGGCGACCGTGCGCGACTTTGCCCGTTTCGGTCTGTTTGCGCTCGACAAGGGCATGATTGGAGACGTTGCTGTATTGCCAGAGGGCTGGATCGACGCCGCGACCACCAAACAGGCCGATATCGGCGCGCCGGGCTTTGGCTATGGCTATCAATGGTGGACTTATGACGATGGCGCCTACGCGGCGCGCGGTATCTTCGGACAAGGCATTTTCATCGATCCGAACCGTGATCTTGTGATCGCCATGAATAGCAGCTGGGGCGACGCATTGGGCAGCCAGAAGGGCGAGAATGCCGGCCGCGCCGCCTTCTTCACCGCGGTCCAGGCCGCGATCGATGCGGAGTGAGGGGGGCGCTGGAGATAAGATGGCCTGCCCCCTCCGAGCGCTGCGCGCCCACCTCCCCCAGGTCTGGGGGAGGAAAGAGATCGGAAGCTCCGAGGATTTTCTTCTCCATTTAGGCGGGAACATGCAGTACTTGCGACCGCGGATGCGGCTTTTGGTGACCGAATTGTGGTTAGGCTTCCGCTGACACCCGCGCAGGCGGGTGTCCATGGAAGTTTTTTCACCGCGCTAAGAGGCTTCGCCTCACGCGGTGGAAGCGGGTCCCCGATCGTCGCTGCGCTCGTCCGAGCCACTGCCGTGGCCTTCTTCGCTGAAATTGATCCACCGGATCAATTTCCGAGCGCTTCGAAGAACCGGGCTCAGGGCTGTGTTTCTTAAGGTTCGGAGAGCCCTCAGCCTGGTTCATGGGCTGGCGCAGCCAGACCGGAACCTGCTTCGCCCGGCTGGTGCGCAGCACCTCAGCGCCGGGCCAAAACCAACCTTTAGCTGCTGTCCTGAATGGCGGGCGCGGCGCACGCCGCCTCGACCCGCACATTGCCAACGCACCGCTCGCCGCATTCCATGATGCGGCCCATCCAGTAGTGGATGGGACTGAGGTGCATCTCTCCCGAGGCATCATCCATCGGGGCCCAATGCGCGCGGGTCTTTTTCACTTCTTTGTAGAACCAGGCGAGCAGGTCGGTCTCAAGATCCGACACGAACGGCACATAGACCAACCCGCGTTCGTCCACTTCCCACAGCACCTCACAGCCCGCCACCCGGCATTGCTGCCGGAGGCGGTACAGCTGCCACCAGACCCAGGGCCAATAATAGATCGGCACATGGGCAACGGCTTGGAGGGTGAAACGAACGTCCATGGGGCAGAAGCATACGCCAGAATTTCAGGGGGAGGATAGACGGCGGACTATCCAACATATTTCGTACGTTTGCGCCGCCTCTATCAACGCTGTTCAAGCTGGTCTTGACACGAAGAGAGTGGGCTGACGTGACTCACCAAGAATTCTGAGTCTCATGGGACAATAGTTGTATTGTTTAAAGTGGTCACGTTGGGGGCTTCACTCGCCTCTTGATTGAGGGCAAACAACTCGTTCAGCAAGGCCACAAACTGCATTGTTCGTCCTCGCCTTTTGTAGTCGTTTGAGATCCAATAGCGGCGACCATTCAGCTCGAAACTGTATAAGTCGTCCTGATGATAAGCTTCCGACACTTGGGCAGGAATGTTGATTCCACTCTCAATCCAAAATAATGGCTCTTCTTTGGTAATAGTGTCGGACCCATCTAATTCTGGTCTGCAAGGGTCCTCAAAGATCAGGATGTAGGCTCGAACTTCCGTGTCTGTCTTGTGACAAGCCATGGCTATTTGCTTTGTTTCGTGGGTCTGCACCCGCAATAATTCGCCGAGGTAGTACACCATATCGTTTGGAGATCGCAACGTAATCTTAATGTCACAATTGTCGTCTGGCACTCTATTCCACGCTCCGACCCCGACATCAGAGACCGTGCAACCTGAAATCGCCATCCCACCTGATTTAGACCGAAATTCAATAGTTGTTTCACGCTCGGCCGGCATCAGTAGGTGCCCCCGATAAATCACGTGATCCTTAGGAATTGTTTTGAGTTCAACTTGACCTTTGCCACGAAGATCGGCGATCATTCTGTATCCCTTTAACCGTTTACAATCGCCTTTAGTGAAGGGCGCAGAAGCCCTCCAGAATTCCAACCCAAATTTCACTGTAGACACACAATAGGGTTGGAGATGGTTTTTCTTTGGTTTTCTAACGAGATTGATGTGAAAGCTATTTGTGACAATATTCGAAAACACAAAAAAATCTTTGAAATCCTGAAATTCTGTAGGGTCGTTATTATATATAATATTTCCTCTAAGTAGTCGGCAGAGTATACTATTAGACTTTTCTATTCTGCACTTAACAGAAGACCCAACCTCTATCTCTTCGATGAACAGGAGAAACAAAACTTTGTCGGGCCAGCCTCTATCTCGGTAAAATGAGATGAGTTCGCCATCTATGCTGTTAAGTATACCGTTATAGAATTTTTGACCTGTTAGGGATGTAAAGTCCGTCACCCCAGAATCTTGAACGGTTGGTCCAAGTTTGATTTCATCCGTCCCCTCGCTCTGATTCGGACCGACCGCAAAAGTCCAACTCGGGCTATAAGTTATGCTTCCGGTATACTTCGTTGAGCCAAGCCTTGAATAGGTCATTGGGAGGCGCTCTGAAGCTCTAATTATATTGGAGAGCATGATCACGTTCATGCTGTAATCAAGCGATTGATTATGCTGAACAGACCGCTCGCCCAGGTTTTTATTTGAAACACAGGCGCCGAGCGCAAGAAGCACTATAATAAAGTATTTCATTTTTACCCACCCATTTATATTTACAGGAAACTACACTTGTTTCGTTTTGGCAATGATTGAATGACGAAATTGCGAAGCTTGCACACACAATCGTGACATTTCCGCCATGACCTCCTAAGTGACTTTCCAGACCCATCTGCTGCGGGCCTTGAACCCGTTTGGAGAGAGCAATGATTGATATCGAGGCGCTGACGGCGCTGGAACCTGCGCCTGCCCCAGATGGCAAAAATGGCGCGCTTAACTCGCTTGGCTTTGCCAAAGCCCCCGCTGATACGCGTGTGGTTGCCGCCATGTCGGGCGGTGTCGACAGCTCGGTTGTCGCGGCGCTCTTGAAAGCGCGCGGCTATGATGTGATCGGCATCACGCTGCAGCTGTATGATCATGGCGCGGCGATTGAGAAAAAAGGCGCCTGCTGCGCCGGGCAGGACATTCATGATGCCCGGAATGTGTCGGATCAGATCGGCATTCCGCACTATGTGCTCGACTATGAAAGCCGGTTCAAGGAACAGGTGATGGAAGATTTCGCCGACACGTACCTCTCCGGCGCGACGCCGATCCCCTGCGTGCGCTGTAACCAGACGGTGAAGTTTTCCGATCTGCTCAAGACCGCGAAGGATCTTGGCGCAGATTGTCTGGCCACCGGTCATTATATCCGCCGCGTCGACGCAGAGGGTGCGCCCGAGTTGCACCGGGCCGCGGATGCGAGCCGGGATCAGTCCTACTTCCTGTTTGCAACCACGAAAGACCAGCTTGATTATGTGCGCTTCCCGCTGGGCGACTTGCCGAAAACGGAGGTGCGTGCGCTGGCCGAGCATTTCGACCTGCCGGTGGCGGCCAAGCCGGACAGTCAGGACATCTGCTTCGTGCCGGAAGGGTCTTACGCCAAAGTCGTGGAGAAACTGCGCCCGGGCTCGGGACGTGGCGGCGACATTGTGCATCTCGATGGCCGCGTGCTGGGCCAGCATGAGGGCGTGATCCATTACACGATCGGCCAGCGCCGCGGCCTGCGCATTGCAACCGGTGATCCGCTTTATGTGGTCAAGATTGACGCGCCCAATCGACAGGTTGTCGTCGGGCCGCGCGAGGCGCTGCTCACCGCGGCGCTGACCATGGAAGACATTAACTGGCTGGGCGATGGCGATCTCGAGGCGGCATGCCGCGCTGAAACGCCGGTGCTGGCCCGGGTGCGCTCCACCCGCGAACCCCTGCCCGCGCGGCTAGGCTATTTTGGCGACGCGCCCGCGGTCTGGTTTGACGGCGCTGAGGAAGGGGTCGCGCGCGGTCAGGCTTGCGTGCTGTATGATCCAAACGGATCGACGCGCATTCTTGGTGGCGGCTTCATTGCCAGCACGATAGCCGCAGATGAGCGCCTGCGCGCCTAGTCAGAAATGTAGGGCTCGAACCGTTTGAGTGTGGCCTCGCCGAGGCTCTGCCTGAGCGGTTCGAGCTCTGCTGAGACCTGTCTCCACGCCCCGATCCCGCGGCGATTGAGGGGCTGGCGGACTTGCTCGCTGCTGGCGGTGCGGATGGCGCGGTCGGTCTCATGGAAATTGAGACAGGCGGGCTCGAAGGACACGCCGACATGCTCAAGGATCCGCCGGATCTGGGCCTCCGGGTCCTGAACCAAGTCTTCGTACTGAACGTGCAGCACTTTACCGGGCAGCACCGCATCCCAATGGTCCATGAGCTTCAGATAGCCATTATAGAACGCCCCGATGTGCTCGAGCGCGTAGCTGAAATCGGAGCCCTTGGCGAAGTATTGTTTGAACAGGCTGAACCCGCAGTCGAGTGGGTTTCGCCGCGCATCAATGATCAAAGCCCTCGGCAAAATCTTATGGATCAGGGCAACATGTTCGAAATTATAGGGCAGCTTATCGGTAAAGAACTTTGTCTGACCCTCCCGAAACAGTGCGCCTTGATCTAGGTAGGCATTGCCGAGCTCAGTCAGGTCAGAGGCACCTATCCGGGCAAGCTGACTGAGATAGCTGCCGCCGAGATGTTGGGCGCAAATGCGATGCGCTTTACGCTTGATCCCCGGCAGAACCGGCTGCTCCATGGTGCCCTCAATCTGAGAATGGCTCGCCAGAATTTGCTCGATCAAAGTCGACCCGGACCGCGGCATGCCAAGAATGAAGATTGGGATCGGGTCTGAGGGATCTGAGACCGCTTGGCGCTCAACCGCGGCAGGGGTCACCGCCTCAACCAGTCGATCAGCGGCCTTTAAGAACCCGTCAGAATTGAACTGAATGTCGCACCGAAGCGCGTTGGCTTGCTTGTAAAGCGCCATGGTCGCTTTCCAGTCCCCCTGGGTTTCGCTCGCTTTGGCAAGCGCAAACGCCGCCATACTGCGTTGTTCGGGATCAAGATCGGCGCGGCGCAGCAACGCCCGAATGGCCATCTTGTCATCGTCGGAAAACGCATACGTCTTGAGATCGGCAAGCCCCCACCAAGCGGCCGCATTGTCGCTATTATTCGCCAAACTCGCCCGGAAGGCCGACAGGCTGTCGTCCTTGCGGCCAAGGATACGATAGACTTGCGCGCGGATCAGATTGATGTCGCTCAGCTTGGCGGGATCGCTTTGGCAAAGTTTTTCACTGCGATCACAGCCCAACAAGGCCGCTTCGTTCTGACCATAGCGAAACTGGATGCTGGTCAGCGTCCAAACGGTTTCAAACGTCTCCTCAATTTCAGCAATGTGTTCAGCCGTCTCTATCGCTTGGGCAAAGTCTCCTGCCTCTTCCAACGCACTAAAAAGCATCATCCGCAGCACCAGATTGGCCGGGGAATGGCTCAAACCGTCACGAAGGATCGCCGCGCGTCCCTCATGATCCCCTTGCAGCTGCGCGATGTGCGCCAGCGTGAAGACCGCGCGCGGATGACCGTGCTGTTTGACCTGCATGTCCTGCGCGAGCAAACGGGCGCGATGAAAATCACGGGCCTGCAAGCACCTCTGCACGGACTGGAACTCGGCCCGCAACGGATCGAACTGCTCGGCCGCCCGAACGACTTTTACCGCCTCCGCATAATGCTTCTGCTCGTAAAGAAGCCTGCTGAGCTGTATCCAACCTCGAAAGTAAGTCGGCTTCAGCTTCAATGCCTCTTTGAGGCAGACAATCGCGCGAACAGGGTCGCCGGAAGCGATCAGCGCATCTGCCTGGTCGGCAAGAGCTTTATAAGGTTCTGGAGCTTGCATATCAGACCTCTAACAAAAAATGCGGAGGCTTTCGCCTCCGCATTTCAGTTCTCGCCAATGTGGCGCGTCCTAGTTTCTGAACGTCACACCAAAGAAGAAGAAGCGTCCGCGTGGACCGACAGGCCACGCGGTCTCTGTCGCAAACGGCTCTTCGTCTGTCAGGTTGTTGATGCCGCCATAGAACCGAACCGCATCGCTGACTTCATAGCTCGCGTTCACGTCGAAGATGTAGGTCTCATCGAAGAAACCATCATCGCCATAGAGTTCGAAATCTTCGATCTCGTCTGCGAACTGCTCACTCTGATAGCTGGTTTGCAGCGCCGCGCTGAACGGACCACGATCCCAGGTCAGTGTCAGATTTCCAGACCATTCAGGGATCTGAATTTCTTCAAGTTCCGGATCTGACTCGTCAAGGTTGAGTGGGTTGAAGAACTGATCCAGAGCTTCCTGTTTGGAACCGACCAGAGACGCCCCGAAAGTGTTCGCACCAACATCAAACTTATAGTTGACCGCAATATCGAAACCGGAAGCCTCAAGTGCAGCGAAGTTGGTTTCCTGGTTGGTCAGGTCCGTCAAACCACCGTCTGCACGGCGAACGTAGAGGTCACAGAATTCAAGCGATGGATAGCTCGCTGAATCCAGACAGCCGTCGAGAATGTCGCCCGGCTCGACCGCTTCAATCGCGTCGTCAATTGTTACGTCCCAATAATCGAGTGTAAACGACAGACCGTCGACAAAGCTCGGTGTGAAGATTGCACCGATTGTGAAAGTCTCGGCCGTCTCGACATCGAGATCCGGGTTGCCACCTTCTGTACCACCGAAGCGGCCGGTCAGCGGGTTTACCCAGATATAATTGCCGTCACCATCGACGATTTGGTCAAGCGGCACGCCTGCGGCTTGCAAGTCAGCAATACAGTTCTGTTGGCGAACCGCGCTGCCTGCTGTCACGTTGCCTGGATCACATGGATCAGCGGTTGCCGAAACGGTGATGGGCAGTTGTGGGTCAAACAGCTCAGAAATGTTCGGCGCCCGCACCGCCTCAGAGAAGGTGCCGCGGAAGCTGATATCACTGGTCGGGGCCCATGTCCCGCCAACTTTCCACGTCGTGGTCGAGCCGCTCGTCGAGTAATCGGCAAGCCGCAGCGCCGCATCAAAAGAGAGTTCTTTTGCAAATTCACGGTCGATGAAGATCGGCAGACGAACCTCGCCGAAAATGTCATAGACATCATAGCTGCCAGACGTGTTGAACTGCTGCTGGTTGTCGATATCCGTGAACGAGAAGACGTACGAATCGATCTCGCTAACTTGAACACCAGGTGTGAAGGAGGTGCCTTCTGGCAGGATACCCAGTTTCAGCGGATCGAGCTGGTTGTCACTGGTTTCTTCGCGATACTCGACACCAGCAGCATAACCGAGCGGGCCGTCCAGGAAGTTCTGAGCCACTTCGAACTCACCATAAGCGATGGCCGAAATCACCGTCTGCTCAACTTCAAGAACGTCTCTGAAGTTGGCCGTGACGAAGTCCTGTGCTTCCGCGCTCGCGGAATAGGTCCCAAACGGGTTCAGAGGCTGACACTGGCCATCTCCGGGGGTGAAAGAATAGTAGCGATTGGAGAAGTAGTCACCGTTGGCGTATCCGTTCCCACCGGTAAAATAGTCAATTTCATAGAACGCGTTTGGATCGAGATCAGACCGGCAAACAACTTCACCTGTGACCGGGTCTTCAACGGCATCGATCGATGCGAAGACGCGATCGAGATAAAGCCCGCTTTCCTCAGTCGTGTTTTCGAACCGGCCATAATTCGCTGACACTTCAACAAAGTGTCCATCGACCGGCTCCCACTCAAAGCCACCGACGAAACGGATGGTTTCTCGCGTGAACGTTGACGGGTTGTCCACGCTGAAATCCAGAGGATCCTGCGTCAACAAAAGGCCACCTGTGACATCAGTGACCGGTGTCAGCTCTTCGGGGATGTATGGGTTGTCCGGTTGAATAAACAGGGTGTCATAGAATGTGTCTTGCTCTGCGAACGTCCTCGATTTCGCATTCACATACTTGCCCTCGAAGAACACAGACATGCGATCAGAGACCTGGTAGTTTGAATTCAGGTTGATCACGAACTTGTCGGTTTCCGGAAACAGTGTGTCCTCGTTGAAGTTCAGGCGGCCGCCATCACCCCCTGTGCCCCACAGGCCGTTCAGCACGACACCATCCTGATTGACGCGAACTGACCCATCTGGATTGGTCAGCCAGCAACCAGCCAGAAAATCGTCTCGCCCGCCTTCGGATTCCTGACAGTCGGCAATGCCGTTATTGTTGATATCCACATAGGTGGTTTCGCGGCCCCCAAAGGTTGGCGCGATTGAGCCTTCCTGTGAGGTCAGCCAGAATCTTGGATCGTCAACAATCGCCCGAGGTGGCCCGTTCGGATCCGGGTTGGCACGCGCCTCGACGGTCGCAATGCCATTGTCCCGTGACCAGTCCCGGTCTCCATAAGTCAGACCGGAATCCTCTTCAATGGTCACCGCCAGGACAACGTTACCGCGACCATTGTGGAAATTCTGACCGGCCAGAATATCCAGCGCAAACGTGCCCGCATCACCTTCGCCGGAGATGCCGCCTGTGGCATCGACCTGGAAGCCTTCAAAATCGTCTTTCAGGATGAAGTTCACAACCCCGGTGACAGCGTCAGCTCCATAAACAGCCGATGCCCCCCCTGTGGTCACTTCAACGCTTTCGACCAGCGCGCGCGGAATGGTTCCGACATCGACAGCCTGCGTGCCGCGGAAACCGGCAACGTGACGACGGCCGTTGACCAGGGTCAGTGTTCTTTCTTCACCAAGCCCGCGCAGGTTCAGCGCGTTCGCCCCGGTGATCGAGTTTTCCGCCGTCAGTGAAGACACCAGCGCCGGAATGTCATTGACGACATCGGCAATGTTCAACTCACCTGACAACCGAATGTCATCTTCGCTGATCGACTGGACCGGGACAGACGACGTCAGGTTCGGGTTGGTCGGAATGCGCGAGCCGGTGACCGTAATCGTCTGCTGGACGCTAACCTCGTCCTCGGCTGGTGCCTCTTGTGCGACGGCGGTCGCGGCCGTGGCAATAGACATAGATAGGATGGAAGCTCCCATCAGGAGCTTGTTGGAAGTCCGTTTCATGTTGAGCCCTCTCACTTTCAACTTGAATTGTCAGCAGCCCAAACCTCTCCAAATCTGAGCAACCGCTTCACGTGTAAGCGGATTAACGCGAGTTAATCGAACAGGTTTTACACATTTCTGCCATCTTTTGTCAGTGTGCGAGTATTTTGAGCAACACCCTTTAAGGTCGCTACAGTTGAAACAAGCACTCTTTTTGGTTGTGCTTTCGCACGTCTCGGCGACCTGCTTCATCGACTTGTAATGCACAGATCGCGTTCGATTTTGTTGCTGCGTGCGAAGACACGCTCAGTCTGAAGGGACGCCGGCTGTGGCTGCACAAGATCTGAGCAGCTGCTGGTTCACTCAGACCGGCTTTGCCTTCAAATCGGGCTTACTTGCCGCAACACCAGCGCAAGATGGCCTTTTGCACGTGCAGGCGGTTTTCGGCCTCGTCGAACACGACCGACTGCGGCCCATCGATGACCTCAGCGTCGACCTCCTCGCCGCGATGGGCGGGCAGGCAATGTAGAAATTTCGCGCTCGGCTTGGCGAGGCTCATCAGCTCCGTCGTGACCGCGTAAGGGTCGAGCTCTGCCAGACGCGCGCTCGCATCTGCATCGCCCATCGAGACGAATGTGTCGGCAATCACCACGTCCGCGCCGAGCACGGCTTCCTCGGCGGTGTCATAGAGATCGATCCGACCCTGCAGCTCACGCGCGAGCTCAACATCTTCGTCGTCAGGCGCATAGCGCGCTGGCGTCCCAACAGCGAGCGAGAAGCCGAATTTCGGCGCGGCGTGCATGAAGCTCGAGCAGACATTGTTGCCATCGCCGACCCAGGCGAGACGCGCGCCATTCAGATCAAGACCATGCTCTTCCAGCGTCATCAGGTCGGCCATGATCTGGCAGGGATGCGAGCGATCGGTGAGGCCATTGATCACAGGAACACTCGCATGTTCTGCGAACGTCTCGACATCCTCATGGCTGTTGGCGCGGATCATCACCGCATCGACATAGCGGCTGAGCACGCGCGCGGTGTCTTCCACCGTTTCACCCCGGCCAAGCTGCATATCGGCGGCTGTGGCATTGATCGAAGACCCGCCGAGCTGGCGGATCGCCATATCGAAGCTGAACCGGGTACGGGTCGAAGACTTTTCGAAAATCATCGCGAGCGTATGCCCGGCCAGCGGTGCATCGGCATCGACCTTGCCCTTCGGCCAGCCGGTTCGGGCGCGTTTCATCGCATGGGCCTGATCGAGGATTGCGCGCAGGTCGCTGGCCTCCAACTGCCAAATATCGATGAAATGCCGAAAGGCCATTTTGTCTCTCCGATGAAAGGGAAAGCGGCGCTCTTAGCTGATTTTTATCCTGAACGCTACAAGCGATTGACGCGGCGGATGAATACTGGATGCCGCGCACAAGTTTCGCTAGGACTTGCTGCAGGATTCGGCTCATTCAGAAGAGGTAAAGCATGGACCGTGTTTTGATTATCGGCGCAGGCGCGGCCGGGTCTGTGGTGGCGCAGAAATGTGCGATGGATCGGGAGACGTTCAAGCACATTACGCTCGCCTCGCGTCGCCTCATCTCATGCGAGAAAGTCGCTGCGCTGTGCCAGACCCCGATCGAGGTCGCGCAGGTCGATGCTGATGTCGTAGAGCAGGTCGTCGCGCTGATTGAAAAGGTCAAACCGGATCTCGTCATCAATATGGCCCTGCCCTATCAGGACTTGCCGATCATGGATGCCTGCGTGATCACCGGTTGCAACTATATGGATACGGCCAATTATGAGCCGCGCGATGTCGCCAAGTTCGAATATAGCTGGCAGTGGGCCTATCAGGACAAGTTCGTCGACAAAGGCATCACCGCCATCTTGGGCTGCGGGTTCGACCCGGGTGTGACCAATATCATGTGCGCCTATGCTCAGCAGGAAGGCCTGCTGGATGAGATCGAATATATCGACATTGTCGACTGTAATGCAGGGGATCACGGCAAGACGTTTGCGACCAATTTCAATCCGGAGATCAATCTGCGCGAAGTGACCCAGGACGGACGCTATTGGAAAAATGGCGAGTGGATCGAGATCCCAGCTCTCTCCATCAAAACGATGATCGACTATCCCGAAGTCGGACCGCGCATGTCCTACCTCATCTATCACGAGGAGGAAGAAAGCCTCGTCAAACATATCAAAGGCCTGAAACAGATCCGCTTCTGGATGACCTTTGGTGAGGAATACATTAAGCATCTGGATGTGTTCAAATCCATCGGACTGATTGGCCTCGAACCGATCAAGCATAAAGGCATGGACATCATTCCGATGGAATTCCTGAAAGACCTCCTGCCCGTGCCGAGCTCGCTTGCAACCGATTATACCGGTAAAACCTCTATCGGCGTCATCCTGCGCGGCACCAAAGACGGCCAGCCCGTCACCAAGATGATCTATCAAGTCTCTGACCACGCCAAGACGAATGAAGAAGTCAGTGCGCAGGCCGTGAGCTACACCACAGGCGTGCCGCCCGTCTCAGGCGCGAAAATGTTCTTTGATGGCATCTGGTCCGGCAAAGGCGTGTTCAATGTCGAACAGTTCCCGGCCAAACCATTCCTGGAAGATGTCGCCCTGCGCGGCTTGCCGTGGCACGTGATTGATGTGCCCACGGGTGCACAAGACGCCCTGTTCGCGGTGGAGACGTAAGCTCTTTCCTCCACCCGTTCACGGGGGGAGGTGCCCGAAGGGCGGAGGGGGGCAGAAGCGGCCAACGAATCTTAGAAACCAGCCCCCTCCGAGCCGCTGAGCGGCCCACCTCCCCCGCAAGCGGGGGAGGAAAACGAACCCTAAAGGCCATCGCCTTGATAGACCTAAGCCTCAATAAAGTCGGAGGACAAGGGCGGAAAAACCTTCACCCCAAACCGCAACACTCCGACTTGGCGGGTGGCGTGCTCTGCTCCGGGATGGGGTTCCGCAGGTTTTGGCCGTGGGTCGGAAGGTCTCCATGGAGTGGAGCAGCTCCCAGACAGCCGCCAAACATCCCAGACCAAGTTGGGGGAACCGGACGGTTCTGTTTCTCACCCAAAACCTGAAACGGTCCAAAGCACAGATATCGGGCGACACAAGCCGCGATCAAACACAATCGCGTGTGTATGCTTGAACCGGGCGCTGGTTCTCTTAGGGAGACAGGTTCTTCAACCTCGGAGTTCTTTATGACATCGCGTTTCCTCCCCGGCCTTGCCGCCGCCACGGCCCTCACCCTGGCGGCTTGCTCAGGCGCCAATACCGACACGGACCAGCCGCTCTTCGTCCAGGCGGTGAATTTTGATGACTTCACCCCGGCTGAAGGGTGCACGCTGGATGAACCCGATGCCCGTTATCGCGCCTGCCTTGACCCGGATGAGCTCTATGCCGCCGCCGTTGCCTCGGCCCAGGCGGCGGACAACCCGCTGATGATTGTCTGGGGCTTTGAGGAATGCCCCTTTTGCATGAAGTTTGAGGCCGAGGAGATGAACCCTGATAATCCACGCATGACGTCTCAATTCGTCAGCGAGGTGCTGAGCGAGAGCCAGCGCGCGGACTTACCAAACAATGGCGCGGACTTTCAGATCAGCGTCGTCAACATCCATGTCCGCGCTGAAGCAGGGGCTGCGCTCGCTGAACGGCTCGGCGTCACCGATATTGCTCGCGAGCGCGGCTGGCACCGGGTCTGGTCGCCATTCGTCACTTTCACCCAACCTGGCTCTGACACATTCGTTGCCCAGACCCAGTTTGAGCAAGGCGAAAAACCTTGCGTCTACGAAGACGACTTCGCGATCAGCCTTGAGCAGCTCGGCTATGTCCCGGCTGATCCGACCCGCGAGCGGGCCATGTGTGCGGCGAGCTGATCCAGCCGGGAGCTGATTTTTCGTATGCCCTTGCAGGGTCAGCCGCAGCACTCCCGCGCCTTCACATTCTCTTCCGGTGTCCATTCCTTGAATGCCGCGCTGTCGCGTAAGTCGTGGCCATAGGTCGGGATCGTCTCCATGGAGTGGAACATCTCCCAGACGACACCCTGCGGGTCTTTCGCCCAATGTTTGTTGGAATGGGCATAGCAGCAGTTTGCGTCCGGTTCGGCCAGCGTCGATTGTTCGGCTGCCTGGAGCGCCGCGTTCAGGTCCTCAAGCTCGGCATCGCTATCGACCTGAATGCCGACATGATCAACGCCGCGTACGGCGCCGTCCCGCTGACTGACGGCCAGATTGATCCGTGGATCGTCCAGCATCCATTTCATATAGTCAGGCTTTTCAACGCTCGGCGCTTGCCCGAACAGCGCACTGTAAAAAGCTTTAGTCTGCGCCATGTCGGCGGCACTAATGTGGATATGTAGCCTTTTCATTGGAGCCCTTTCTTTCCAAAAAGAATCATTTGGCCGCTGGGATTTTTCGCTCTGGCAAGGCGTGATGGGCGACGCGGTGCGAGCACCGTTAGCCGATCACAACGCTGTCCAGAGTGGAAAAGAACAAGGTCAGATGATTTGAGAGAATAATGTGGATAACTCAGGACTTTGGGACAACCAAAGCTTGATGCGTCTTTGCTCAAGATCTGCGTCGAAACGCTCGACCGATGCCCGCATCGCTCTTGCGCTTTCTCCTTGCCCTTAAACAAATCCATCATCACCAAACTGGTCCTTTTTGAAAAGAAAGGGCTCTAAATCTCCTGCTGGTTCATGAGGGATGTTTCAAGATCGGGGATACCGGCGCAGCAATCCTTCATCAGATACCCGGCCAGATCTCTGACGGCGTCAAAATCGACCGAAGAATAAATCTCCCGGCCGCGCCGGTTTTGTTCAATCAATCCAGCCTCTACCAACGCTTTGAGATGGTGTGCAAAGGTTGAGGCCGGGACGCCGAGCGTTTGCCGAAGCTGGCCGACTGAGAGGCCATCGCTTCCCGCCTGTACCAGTTTCCGCAGCACCCGAACCCGATTGGGGTGGCCAAGCGCGGCGAACATCATTGCTGAGCGGGCTTCATCCATGAATTCGATATAACTAGTTTTTTCGTTATGTAAAGCTCGAACTGAAATCGCGCTCGGGTTCGGACTTTGAAGCCGATCGGTTTGCAGTCCGCCTTAGAGCGACTTAAGCTGCGCCGATGTTCGACACGATCCTCTATGACATCGACAAAGGCCGCGCGCGGATCACCCTCAACCGGCCTGACAAACTGAACGCGATAAGCCTGAAAATGCAGGCAGAACTCGCCGAGGCGCTGTGGGACGCCGATGCGCGGACAGACGTGCATTGTGCCATCATCAAAGGGGCCGGGCGCGCTTTCTCTGCGGGCTATGACCTTTCCGGCGGCGACAGTGTACCGATCTCTCGCCTGCAGGCGGCAAACCCGGATGCGCCTTATCGCGGCGCGCGCAGCGTTGACGATGACATCTGGCAACTGGAGCGGGCGCAGCGCTATCGCATGGCGATCTTTGACATGCACAAGCCCGTCATCGCGCAGGTCCACGGCCACTGCAAAGCCGGTGGCACTGATCTGGCCCTGCTCTGCGATATGGTGATCATTGCCGAGGACGCAGAGATCGGCTTTCCCGCAGGCCGCGATCTCGGTTCTCTGCCCAATCAGCTCTGGCTGCACACGGTCGGGCCGCAATGGGCCAAACGTCTCCTGCTGACCGGTGACAGTCTTACCGGCGCAGAAGCGGCGCAAATCGGCTTTGCTCTGAAGGCGGTGCCCGCCGACCTGCTGGAAACCGAAGTCGAAGGGCTCGCGGACCGGCTCGCCCTCATCGATCCAGACATTCTCGCCGCCAATAAGCGTGTGGTGAATATGGGGCTGGAGCTGATGGGCGCGCGCACCCTGCAACGCTATGCGGTTGAGAATGACGCTCGCGGTCATCAGGCGGCCAGCGCCCGCGCTTTCATGAAGCGGGCCTCAGAGGTGGGGCTAAAGCAAGCACTCAAAGATCGCGACGCCCCCTTCGGCGACGGCCGGGCGCGGGTCGATGGCCCGGAGCGCCGCGATGAAAACGGACGCTTGATCGACGACGCATAAAAGCGCACATGCGCGCAATGACGGAAGACGCCCTGCCCACCCCGACCTTTGTCCTCGACGCGGCCCGCCTGCGCGCCAATCTCGAGACTGCAAACCGCATTCGTGAGGAAGCTGGCTGCAAGGTCCTGCTCGCGACCAAGGCCTTCGCCTTGCCCGCTGCTTTCCCGATGATGCGAGGCGCTCTCGACGGGACCACCGCCAGCGGCGAGCATGAGGCGCGGCTCGGCGCCGAAACGTTCGGCAAAGAGGTGCATGTCTACTCCCCCGCCTATACGCGCGGCGAGATTGAGCGGCTGACCACACTGGCTCAGCACATCTATTTCAATTCGGCTGAGCAGCTCGACACGTTCGGTGACCTCGCGATCGCGGCCGGTTGCCAGATCGGCCTGCGCGTCAATCCGGGCTATTCAAACGCCACCCTGGGCGGGGCCTTGTATGACCCGTGCGCGCCCGGCAGCCGGTTTGGACAGACCGCAGACACGCTGGATCAGGTCGACTGGTCAAAGGTCGATATTTTCCACGTCCACGCGCTGTGCGAGAGTTTACACGAAGGCTCGGTTGGCCTGATCAACCATGTGGCGAAAAATTTCGCGCGTCAGGTGAGTATGGTTAACGCGGTGAATTTTGGCGGCGGCCATTTCCTCAACAAGCCTGGCTATGACGTGGATGCGCTGATCACCGCGATCCGCGACTTCAAGGCTGAATTCGGCGTCGAGGTCATTCTGGAACCGGGCGCCGGCCTGGTCGTGAACACAGGCGAGCTGCAGGCGCGCGTCCTCGCGCTCCACCACAATGACGGGGCGGTTGCGATCCTTGACGCCAGCGCCTCCACCCATATGCCCGACGTTCTGGAAGTGCCTTATCGGCCGGAGATTATCGGCGCCGGTGAGCCGGATCAGAAACCGCATACCTACACGCTTGCCGGGAAGACCTGCATGACCGGCGATGTCATCGGGAAATACAGTTTCGACGCGCCGCTCAAGCCCGGCGACAGCCTGATCTTCACCGACCAGATGCACTATAGTTTCGTGAAGACCAACACGTTCAACGGCACCCCCCTCGCCAACCTCGCCCTCCGCCACGAGGATGGCCGGATCGAGATGCTGAGCAACTTCGGCTACGAAACCTTCCGCGCGCGCCTGGGGCAATAGCCAGCGTCCCAGCGCGGCTCAAACAGAGGTACAAACCCGGAGACCGGTTTGGCGCGAGTTAAGGACTCTGAGCTAAAGTCTGCTCCCGGCGTCAAAGCAGACATTACGGGCGCGCAACACTCAATCTTACATTCATTATCGCTCAGCGGGTACTCTGAATCCGCCGTCTAATATCGATCAGGCGCCCGACCTGCTGCACGAATGAAGGCACACCATCCAAGTTATGTTCGACGCGCAGCGCATAGGACAGCACGGCGAATACGTCGCCAGCCATCACGCCGTCGCCTGTTGCGGCGCGGTAGATCACGATGATCACAGCCACCAGTGTAAAAAGCTGCGCCAACGACCAACTCGTCGCATCGAGATCGGACAAACGAATGCGCCACCTCGCCAGGCGACCAAAATGCACGTGCCAGCGTCGTGGTCTATGATCACTGATGACTTCGACCTGTTTTTCCCATTGTGAGTTCAAAGCAACGTTGTTCCGGTAGGCTCGCATTCCTGTCACAGCGTTTATGATCAGGATCGGAACCATCAAGGCCAGCATCACTAACCCTGAGCCGAGGTCGTATAGGGCGAGGAACACGAGACTTCCGACCAAGCCGACAATCATAGCAAGCAGAAAAGGCATTTCGTGTTCTAGAAATTCTATCAGCTCATCGATCATTTCTACGCGCGTAGTGATCTCGCTGACAGAGACCCCATCCTTTCTTTGATCTCTCACCGTCTTAGTCCCCATAAGGGCGTTTAGGCGGGAAAACAGACGCGTGTCATAAAGCTGTCGGAAGGCTCCCACAGCTATGTGCGCAAGCCAAATCGCAACGAGCGGCCAAACAAGGTTGGTTTGCCCAATGATCAGTCCGTTGATCGCAAGGCCAATCGCCCAGGGATATGCAAGTTCAAACAGGTTCTCGAAAAAAGAGAGCGTATAGGTGAACGCGATTGGCAGCGTTCGCTGTTTCAGAGCCCCGAGCGCGGTGTCGTTGTCTTGCGCTAGAACGTCGCGGTTTTGCATCTTACACCTGTGAGTTGAGCCTCAGATGACAATCTCGAATATCACAGTGAAATCAAATCAAACCTGCGCTCAATCTCAATGTCCGCTTTTGACTGCAGACATCACAAGTGTCCTTTTTAGAACGTCGTGAGCCTCTGCGCTGGGTCAGACCGATCTGTCGCTGCCGCCCGGTTTGATTGTGGTCGCTCTACACCGTTTAATTGGGCCGTCCATCAGCCGGTCTTGCGGCGGGATTGCGAGGGGACTTATCCGCCGGTTTTTGTGGCCCCGGTTCACGCTGGATGGCGCGGCCCAGCTGTGCAAGGCATCGTAGAGGGGCAATTCCCAATCCGACCGAATTGCGCCCCATGCCATCCTACTGCGCATGTCATCCACCGCTGATCCTCTCGCGCATTTTCAGGCTCAGGGCGAATTGCTCATCGCCCGGATTGTGTCGCGGGATCATTTGCAGCTCGCGCCGGTGCAGATCAGCAAGGCCGCTGCCGCGCGCCTGCGCCAGGGTCTTCGCGCGCTGGAGGCTTATGTGCGGCGGGTCCTGTTCTGCTTGGCCCTTGCCATGGAGCCCGGCCTCAAGCCCGACAATTGCCCCCGAAATCCCCGCGAGCGGGTGCCAGATCCCGATCGCAAACCCGGGTTCAAACTCTTCACAGGCGAGCAGGACTGCCCCGATTTCACAGACTTCCACGACCCCTGGGCCGACCCGAAACCGAGACCGCCGCACGGCCTGCCGGTCTTCACTGCGCCGCTGCTGGGCCGGCTCAACGCATTGAAAACGCTGCTGGAAAACCCGTTTGAGCGCGCCAAACGCCTCGCCTTCCACCTTGCCCGCTATCGCCCCGGCTGGCTGTTTGCGCCGGGCCGAACCGGCGATGTGCCCCACCGTTGGGGCACCGAGCTTTCCGCCACCTTCACCGCCATGGGCCACCAGATTGTGGCCGCCAGCAAAGCGCGCCCACCCCCGATCGGCCCCCGTCCGGTCAAGCCACCGCGGATAAGATGGCTTTAACTCTCAAACCCCTTTGCCCCCTCCGCCCTTCGGGCACCTTCTCAGCGCAATCGTATACGATTGCTTATGCTTCGAAGCCCGCGAGCGGGGGAGGATGCTGGCGCAGCTTCCGGTCTTTTTCCTCCCCCGGTTCACCGGGGGAGGTGGGCGCGCAGCGCTCGGAGGGGGCATGTTCTTGTCACCGCGCTAAGAGGCTTTGCCTCACGCTTTGCAAAAAAACCGGTGAAAAAACCCAACCCATACCCACTACCCAGCCGGCTCCCACAACTCGATCGGGTTGCCTTCCGGATCGTAGACGCGGGCAAAGCGGCCATTCGGATAGGTCTCCGGATCAACGGTGACCTCATTTCCATTGGCTTCCAGTTGCGCCACCATCTTGTCGAGGTTGCGCACCCGGAAGTTCAGCATGAACGTCTTGGACTTGTCGTCACCAAAATAGTCCGTGTCAGCCGCAAAGGGCGCGAATACGGTCGGGCCCTCATTCTGATGCCAGGGCTGGGTCTCATAATCACTGGGCACCGGATCAATCCCGAAATTCTCGTCATACCAGGCAACCAGCGCCTTGGTGTCCTTGGCGCGAAAAAAGAACCCGCCAAACCCGGTAATTGTTTCCTTCTCGGCCATGCCCGCCTCCCTATTCGTGATGTACTGCAAACTATGACCCGAAAACGCTATTGACGCAAAACCGGGTGCGCCTACTCTCAACGCTCAGCCCGCGACGTGAACAAACCCTACCGATTTCGGGACTTTTCTTATGCACCGACTTGAACACAAAACCGCGCTGATCACAGGCGCTGCCCGCGGTATTGGCGCCGCGATTGCCGAAGCGTTTCGAGAGGAAGGCGCGCGGGTGATCCTCACCGATGTGGATGATGAGGATGGCCGCGCCACGGCCGAGGCCATCGGGGCAGACTATCATCATCTGGACGTCTCATCAGAAACCGCCTGGGACCGACTGGTCGAGGTCGCACCGCAGCTCGACGTGCTGGTCAACAATGCCGGGATTACAGGGTTCGAGAATGGCACGACCACACATGATCCGGAACATGTCTCTCTCAACGATTGGCACCGGGTTCACGACGTCAATCTGGGTGGCACCATGCTCGGCTGCAGGTTTGCGATTCGCGCGATGAAGGCCCAAGGCACAGGCAGCATTATCAATATCTCGTCCCGCTCCGGTCTGGTCGGCATTCCCGGCGCTGCGGCCTATGCCAGTTCCAAGGCGGCCATACTGAACCATACCCGCAGCGTCGCGCTGTACTGCGCGCAGCAAGGCTGGCAGATCCGCTGCAACGCCATCGCGCCTGCAGCCATTCTCACCGATATCTGGGAGCCGATGCTCGGCGACGGTCCGGACCGGCAGGACAGAATGGCAGATCTGGTGGCCGATACGCCGCTGAAACGGTTTGGCCAGCCAGCGGAGGTCGCCGCCATAGCCTTGATGCTGGCAAGTGATGAGGCCGCTTACATGACCGGCGAGATCCTGACTCTGGATGGCGGCTTGCTTGTGGGCAGCGCCGCCTCCCCCGGAAGCTAGATCGCCTGTTTCCGTCTAGGTGGCGATTTCCCAGTCCGAGAGCGCCGCATCCATGATGTTCACCGCCTCGCGCACGTCACTGTCCTCAATGATCAGCGGGGGCGCGAGCCGCAAGACATTGTTGCCCGCAACACCGACCAGCAGGCCCTTGTCACGACAAGCATTCTGAACCGGCTTGGGCAGCGCCTTCAGGCGAAGCCCGGTGAGGAGCCCCTTGCCGGTGACCCCATCGACTTTGTCCGGATGCGTGTCGGCGAGCGATTTCAGCCCCTGAGCCACTGTGCCCCCAACACGACGCACATTTTCCAGAAACGCGTCGTCTGCGATGATGTCCCAAACCACATTGCCAACCGCCATGGCGAGCGGGTTGCCGCCATAGGTTGAACCGTGACTGCCGGGTTGCATAACCGAACCAGTCTCTTCTGTCGTCAGGCAGGCTCCGAATGGAAAGCCACCGCCAACACCCTTGGCGACACACATAATGTCCGGCTGGGCGTTCTCCGCCCACTCATAAGCGAACAGCTGGCCGGTACGTCCCATACCGCACTGGATCTCGTCAAAGATCAGCAGAGCCCCACGTTCGTCACACAGTTTGCGCAGGCCGGTCAGGCACTGTTCCGGGATGGCTCTGACCCCGCCTTCGCCCTGAACCGGCTCAACAAACACCGCCGCTGTTTTGTCGGTAACGGCGGCCTCAAGCGCCTCGTGGTCGCCATATTCGACTTGGGCAAACCCGGGCAGCGCCGGCCCGAAGCCCTCAAGATATCTTGGGTTTCCGCCCGCATTGATGGCACCAAGGGAACGCCCGTGAAATGCGCCGCTAAAAGTCACAATCTCATAGCGGTCTGTATCCCCCTTGGCCCAGTGGTACTTCCGGGCCGTTTTCAGCGCGCACTCGACCGCCTCGGTTCCCGAATTGGTGAAGAAGACACGGTCGGCAAACGTGCGCGCGCACATCTTGCGGGCCAACTCCTCCCCGGCAGGCACGCGGAACATATTGGACGTATGCCACAGCTTGCCGGCCTGCTCCTGCAGCGCGGCCACCATGGCAGGATGGGAATGTCCCAGCGCGCTCACGGCGATCCCGGCGATGAAGTCCAGATAGGTTTTGCCGTCCGTCGTGGTCAGTCGCACTCCGTCACCACGCTCGAACGCCTCTTCAGGTGGACGATAGACCGGCATGATGTGCTGGCGTGGATCTGACATGAGTGGCTCCTGAACTGAATTGAGCCTGCAAGGCAGGACAGTCGCGCAGCCATTGCCACCTGCGCCTCCAAAGTCAACTCATGTCAAAACATTACGTGGAGTTCACACGACAGCTTCCCGCAAACCTGCTCATATGTTACATAAGTAACGCGTTGCCCTTTCCGCGCGCTATGTCGACAAAAGTTTCGAAAATTCGGAGAAAACCCTCTTGACGAAAAACGATAAACTGTTATTGTTTTTCAATAATAAAACGCGCTGGACACTCTCAATCCTCTCCCCGAACGCCAGCCGTTAGATAAACACTCCGATTTGACTTTCCGGCCCCCTTTTGGGGGTCGTTTCTTTTTGACCAAATGTTTCAGGAAAAAGAAAAGGCGCAGCCGGGTGGCCACGCCTTGAAAGTGATTGCAGCGTTTCCTCCCAGAAACTTGCACGCACTTTATCGCCACCGTTCTGCCACAGTGTCAAGCGGTTTGTGACAGACTTGCAATTATTTTTGATGCGACATCGCTGTCATATCCGAAGACATGGTTAACTGTTGTAACTGCAACAGGTCCAAGCCCGTGTGTGACAAGTTCACGACACACGTTTGACGTGTTTTTCGTAAGACAAAGCGCCCCTCCAGCCGCCAGAATCGTGAGGCCGAGTCGGCTGGCGATATCCTCCGGAATCGGCCCACTCGGTTCAATCCGGCTGAGCGTCCTGGCGCTTGAGGCCGCCTCGACGCCCTCCAGCAGATGTCTCAGAACCGCTTGCGCGCTGGCGTCCCAATTCGCGCGTCGCGATCCAATCAGCGCCGCCTGACTTTTCAGAATCACCCCGTCAGAGAGGATTTTCAGCCCATTGGCCTTCAAAGTGGCCCCGGTTGAGGTGATATCGACGATCACTTCCGCTGTGCCTGCCGCGGGCGCCGCCTCGGTGGCGCCTGCACTTTCGATCAGGCGGTACTCCCCGACCGACTTGTTTGCAAAGAACCGCCGGGTCAGTCGCAGGTACTTAGTCGCAACCCGCATGCGTCGCCCGTGGCGTTCACGAAACAGGGCCCCTGCCGCTTCGAGATCCGCCATCGTATCGACATCCAGCCAGGCGGCGGGAACCGCGACGACGACATCTGCCCCACCAAAGCCAAGACGCTTGATCACGAGAACGTCCCGTTCAACATCCGCCGACAGATCATGCACCAGATCCTGCCCGGTCACGCCGATATGCAGATTGCCGCGAATCAGCTCTTCAGCGATTTCGCGGGCAGACAGCAGCATGACATTGGCATCAGGCAGACCGCTCAGTTCGGCCGCATAGCCTCGCCCGCCGCCCTTCTGGGTGAGCTTGAAGCCGCTCGCGCGCAGCCAGTCTTCGCTCTTCTCTTTCAGTCGGCCCTTGGAGGGGATGGCAATGTTGAGTTTGCTCATGACGCGGCTCCTGCAACCCGTTTCAGCCTGTGCGGCACGACAATCCCGCCAACAGCGGTGGCAGAGACTGTACCGTTCGACAGATCTGACAGCAGACTGTCATACCGCCCCCCGGCCGCGAAAGGCCGGGCCACACTTTCCGGATTGCCGGGTTCGGAGATTTCGAAAACAAGCCCGTCATAATAGGTAAACCGGCGTCCAAACGTCGTGGCGAACTGTGCCTCGGCCATGAACCCGGGCTGGCTTTCCTGCATTTGCGCGATGGTCGCCTTCAGGCGCAGTACCGTATTCTGCGCGCTCAGCAGATCGGCATCAAGCGCAATCGTATAGAGCTGATCAGCGGCGTCTTCAGCCGGTCCGCGAACCGCCAGCACGGTCTCGAGAATGGCCCGTGTTTCCGGTTTCAGTCCGACACCATGCCCGTTCGTTGCGCGCTGATACAGCCGTTCAACCACTTCATCGCCGCTGCGTTCGCCAACCGGGCGGATGCCCGTCAGCGCGAAGATATCCTCCACAAAGGCGGCGACCTCATCGCGGTCCATCCCCCTCATCCGTTTGGCGAGCCCTGATGCGGCGCCGTCTGACTGGCCGCTCAGAAAGGCATCAATGCCGCCAGCCTGACGGAACGCCCGTTTCAGGCCTTTGCGGCCCTCTTCGGGAATGTCCAGTGCATCGACAAAGGCCGGAAACACGGCGAGATCGCCGATCCAGGTCTGCCCTGCTGAGACGCCCTCGCTTTGGCAGGCCGCACACACGGTGCTGAACGTCTCTGCATCGATGTCCGGCGTGCTATCCGCGCCGAACCGCTCGAACCCGACTTGAGCATATTCAATCGGCTCGCTTGCGAGAGACGGCAAACGAAACACCGGGCCGCTATAGGCGTGCGTCGAAACTCCAGCAGACTGGGTCTTGCGGCGCTCAACCTCAGCCAGTGCAATCGGCAAGGTGAGATCCGGGCGCAGCGCCCATTCACGGCCCGTCTCGTCGGTAAATGTACAGATTCGTCCTCGCACCGCTTCGCCTGACAGCTCAAGCGGGATTGAAGCATCGAGAATCATGGCCGGAGTGGATATCTCCCCCCCGGCAGCTGTGAAAACCTCCAGCGCGCTCATTGATCCGCCTCCACAATCGCGCGCACGCGCGCGACCAGTTCGGCACGCGGAGCTTCGAACTGGCCGGGCCGGGCTTCGCGATATTCCTGATTGGACTCAATCGCAGCGGCCTGACGCGCGCCCTCTTTCAGGTCCTTGATGGTGACAACGCCTTTGGCGAGTTCGTCCTCACCGACCATGACCACAGCCGGTGCGCCGCGGCGGTCAGCATATTTCATCTGCGGGCGCATGCCGGAACTGCCCATATAGGCCTCTGCGCGCAGGCCCGCACGGCGCAGCTCACTTGCCAGTCTCAGCGCTTCTGAAGGGTCTTCCCGATCAAGGTTGAGCACGACCACCGGCCCGTTCAGGGCGCGGATCTCACCAGAGATCGCAAAGGCCGCCGCCAGGCGACTGATACCGACTGAGAAGCCGGTGGCCGGCACCTTCTGCCCGGTGAAACGCGCCACCAGATCATCATAGCGTCCGCCGCCGCCAACGGAGCCAATGCGAACGGTTCTGCCGTCTTCGTCGACCGTCTCTTTCAGCAGCTCGGCCTCAAAAACCGGCCCGGTATAGTATTCCAGGCCGCGCACCACAGACGGATCGAACACGACGTCGGCTTCAGGCGCGGCAAACGCTTCCAAAGCGCGGCTGATCGCTTTCAGCTCCGCGAGTCCGGTCTGCGCGCTTTCGCTGGTTCCCACCGCCTGCCCCAGCGCCTCGAGCGTGTCGGACCGGGTTTCGCGACCCGCCTCGGCAAAGGCCAGCACGCGTTTGACCCCGTCCACATCAAGACCCGCCCCTTTGGTGAAGTCGCCGCTTTCATCCATCCGCCCGGCGCCGAGCAGATCAGCGACGCCGCTGGTGCCAAACTTGTCCAGCTTGTCGAGCGCCCGCAGAATGGTGAGGCGAACCTCTGCGCTAGCCGCGCCAACCCCGTCCAGCACCGCATTCAGCAACTGGCGCGTATTGACCCGAATGGCAAACTCACCATCGGCCGCACCCGCCGCCCGCATCGCTTCGGCGGCCATGGCGATCATTTCAGCGTCCGCGTGCGACCCGGCGGCCCCAACCGAATCTGCATCACACTGCAGAAACTCCCGAAACCGCCCTGGCCCCGGCTTCTCGTTCCGCCAGACCGGACCGGCCGCATAGCGGCGAAACGGCTTGGCAAGCGTCTGCCAGTTCTCAGCCGCAAATCGCGCCAGAGGCGCCGTCAGATCATAGCGCAGGCTCATCCACTGGTCGTCATCATCCTGCAGGGCGAACACACCCGCATTTGGGCGGTCTTCATCAGGAAGAAACTTGCCCAGCGCATCAGTGTATTCAAACGCGCCGGTGTCCAAACCCTCAAAGCCCCAGCGCCGATAAACGCCGGTGATGCGCTCAATCATTGCCTGTTCGGCATGGATCAAGGCTTCTCGCTTATCCGGGAACCCGCGCGGTTTGCGCGCCAGGTCGATAGGTTTCGGAGCCTTTTTGCCCATGGTCTCAGCCTTTAGTGTCTTGTCGGTGCCCCGCATAAACGAAGCCCCGCAACGTGTGAAGGTGTGGATGCCGGGGCTGGACTCGAACCAGCATTGACACGATCAAAGCGTGTTGTCCTACCTTTAGACGACCCGGCAAAGGTCTCATCACGGTGGGCTTCAGGCATCAAAGTTGAGAAGTTTTTTGAAAACTATTTGAGGCACACCGGTCCGGTTCGCGCCTCTTCGGCGCGTCACATATGTTGATGGTGGTGATGCGTAATGGTTTTCATGACGGGCGCTCATACGGATGGCGCGCCCTTTCGTCAAGCGTTGACGCTTGCCTGACCTCCCAAGCGCCATAAGGTGGCGCCACGCAAGATAAAGGGCGGAAACGATGACTGAGCTGGTAACTCGAAACGATGATAACGGCCTGTGTTGGCTGACGCTGAACCGACCTGACAAGCTGAACGCCCTCACCGTCGGCGTGTTCAAACAGCTTCGCCAACACATTATCGACCTTAACAAAGACAACTCCATTGGTGTGGTCATCCTGCGCGGCGCGGGCAAGTGTTTCTCCGCCGGGCATGATCTCGGCGATATTGCTGAAGGCGAGAAGGTCCCCTCGCCCGGCTGGCATTCGGAAACCCTGCGCATGATGGAGAAACTGCCGAAGCCCGTCATCGCGGCGGTGCATGGACATTGCTATACGGGCGCGCTGGAGGTTGCACTTGCCGCAGACTTCATCATTGCCGCGCCATCGGCCAAGTTTGCCGACACGCATGCCAAATGGGCGCTCACGCCGATCTGGGGCATGAGCCAGCGCTTGCCGCGCCGCGTGGGCACTGCCACCGCAAAGCGCCTGATGTTTACAGCCGAAACCGTGCGCGCAGACGACGCGCTTCGCATGGGCCTGTGTGAACTGGTCCTCGGCGAAGACACGTTCGAAGCTGATCTCGACGCGTTTGCGCGTCAGATCCTCGCCAATTCCAGCTTCTCGCATGCCGCCAATAAGCGCCTGCTTGAGGCCACTGACATGGATGCGCTCGATGCCGGTCTGCAATGGGAGATTATGGAGAATGAAGGCGTCGGGCCCGACATGCATAACCGGATTAAGGCCTTCATGACCAAGTAGGCACGGGCCTTGCTCGCCTGACAGGGGAAACCTTGAAAGGTCGTGCCAGCATGAAACGGATTGTCGCTGCTCTCACCCTGTTGCTGTTACCCCTGAGTGCAGCGGCCTCACCGGAGCTCGCTTTGCAATGGGGCCATAAAGCGGGCGATCTTCGGATCGAAACGAGTGAGCTGATCCACCAAGTCGATACAGGCGAACAGCCCGCTTTTAGCGCCGACTATCTCTACGAAATTGAGCGCTTCGCGATGACCGCGTCGCGCCTCAGTCACTGGGTCGATCAAACCGGCAAAGCCCCCGATCTCGGCTGCATTTTTCGCGGCATGGCGAGCGAAGGGGAACTCCAGCTGGACGCGCTCGACACGGCTTTGGATCGCGCCCAGACCCGCGCTGCGCTTGCCCGTCTGGTCAGCATGTTTTCAGATGCCGAAATGATCGCTGTCGCGAGCAGCCGCCGCACCTATCTCACCACGGCCAGAACCGTCGGCCAGCCGGAAAGCTGCGCCGCCAGTGCGGACGCGGCTCTGCACGCGCTGCGCTGATTACCACACCATCGCATCTTTCAAATCTGCGCGCAGCGTGGCCGGGACATCGCTGTTCCTGTCGCCCGGCAGATCAGCCGGGGCATCCTCGGGCTTCAAATATCTCCAGCCCTGAAACGGGCGCTTTGGCGTCGGCTCGACAAGGTGCAGCTCCGGATCAAACACCAGTTCGCAGGCCTTACGGCCACTGCGATCGGTGATCTCTTTCACCTCGACGATTTCCTGGCGCACCTGAATGACATTGCGGATCACCCAATAGATCGAGCCGCCACTGGCAAGGTCTGTCCCGCGTTTCGGGACCATACGCGTATGGTGATAGGGCTGCGGGCGCTCGCGCATCAGGCGCTGCTGCCAGGCGAGCAGATCGCCGACATCATCTGCGCCGACACAGAGTTTCAGCATGTGAATCGTCATGGCGTTAACCCTAGTTCTCTCACACCGAAAGGAAACCCGGTCGCGCAGCTCACGAAAAATTGCGATTTGGTAGGGAGACAAACCAGTTCTTGATATTCTAGCACGGAAACAGAAAAAACTTGGGAGCCCGACATGAAAAAGACCGTTCTTGCCTGCTTTGCCGCTTTGACCTTGTCCGGCCTCGCACAGGCCGAAACCCATGATGTGTTTGGTACGTTCATGACGCAGGCCGGGACCTCGCATGTGACGATCGAAGACTGCGGAGATGGCACGCCCTGCGGAAAAGTGTCGTGGATCGATCCGGACGCCATGGAACCGGGCATGACGCCGGAAGAGGCCCTCACCGAAGCGGGCGATCCCGTACTGGGCCTGCTGATGCTCAGCGGGTTTGAGAAGAAACGCCGTGATTGGCGTGGCGGCACCATCTATGATCCGGAAAATGACAAGTCGTACGCCTCACGCCTAAAGCGGCTAGAGGATGGCCGCCTGCAGGTCAAAGGCTGTGTCGGCCCGATCTGCCAGACGCAGGTGTGGACCGAGATTACCGGCTGATCCCCTACCGGCCTCGGCTCGGGTCGCCGATCTGCATCTGATCGGCCTCAGCATAAAACCGCTCCGCGCCCGGACTTGAGAAAAAGAAGGTCGCATCCGTGATCGTCGCAGAATAATTCTGCCGGATCGTCCGGAAGGCGGTCTTGGCTTCGAACTCGAGCTGGAATTGCGAGATGTAGGAAAAGCCCCATTGCGGCTCGACGTCGAGCAGGTAGGACTGTTTGAACTTGGTCAGCCGCCCCCCGTCGGGGCCGCGCACGGGTTTCGGCAGATTATAGTCGATCCGCAGGAAGCGGCCTTCTGACGGCTCCAGCCAGGCCTCGGCATCAAGGCGTTGGGTCGCCCAGACGTCTAGCGCGGTATCATTGGCCGAGGGCGCGTGGCGAAAGCCCAGCCGCCAGCCCGCGCCAAGATCATCGACCTCGACCGAAGTCCCCAGACTGGCGCGGAGATCATCCGGGAACAGGCGCCCATCCGGCGCAACCTCTGCGCCCCAGGCGGCGGCTGCATCATCCAGCGCGCTGTCTTCCCCCCAGGCCGAGACAAGCTGCCAGCGTTTATCCGGCTCCAGCCTTGGGTCAAACCTCAGAACCCGCTCGGCCTTGCTGCTGATCATGGTCACTGAAAAGGCCGCGCGCAATGTGTCAGGCGCTTCGGTTGCTTTCAGCGCCTGGTCCATGGGGCCAGCCCCCGTCGCGAGCGGGAAAAGAACACTTAACAGAATGGTCATCAAGGCAACGCTTCTCTCGAAATTGAGGCCGGACTGGGGCAAGTTGGATTAACTTTAACCCGAGTGTGGCGAAGAGAGATTTACGAGGCCTGAATGGCGTCTTGTTGAGCGAAATTTGTTTGGCGTCTGCGCTTTGGCAGGCCCGCCCTATCCGACGAAAGCGCGCTCAATCACAAAGTCGGCGGGCTCGGAATTGGCGCCTTCTTTCAGGCCGTGCTCTTCCATCAGATCCTTGAGCTCTTTGGTCATCTCGATCGAGCCACAGATCATCGCCCGGTCGGTATCAGGATTGAGCCGTGGCACGCCGAGATCCTCAAACAGCTTGCCGGATCGGATGAGATCGGTGACCCGGCCCTGGCGCTCAAAATCCTGACGCGTACAAGTCTGATAAAGGCGCAACTTGCCCTGACCGATCTCGCCAATATCGGGATCATTCAGGAAGCCCTCCACGATCTCTTTCGAGTATTGAAGCTCTGCCACGTCCCGGCAGGTATGCGTGATGATCACCTCATCGAACTTCTCATAGGTTTCCGGATCGCGCAGGACGCTGGCAAAAGGCGCAAAACCGGTCCCGGTCGAGAAGCAATAGAGCCGCTTGCCAGGCACCAGCGCATCATGCACGAGTGTTCCGACCGGCTTCTTGCCGAGCAGAACCGTGTCGCCCACCTGGATCTTCTGCAGCCGCGAGGTCAGCGGACCATCCGGCACCTTGATCGAATAGAATTCAAGCGTGTCGTCCCAGTTCGGGCTTGCCACGGAATAGGCCCGCAGGATCGGTTTGCGCTCGCCTTCTGCAGGCGGCAGACCGATCATGATGAACTCGCCGGAACGAAACCGAAAACTCGCCGGGCGCGTGATGCGAAACTTGAACAACCGATCTGTATAATGATGCACAGAGAGAACAGTCTCTTCCGTCGGCGCGTTCGGGTTCACCTTCTTGGCAACAGGCGCAGCAGCAGTGGTCGTCAATTCAGCCTCCATCGGCGGTCGTCATCAGCCGCGCAAATGACCCTTTCAGGCAATTCCGGCAAGGGCTGAAATGAACCTGTTAGCAGAACTAATAGAGGATTCTCTACGCAAAAGTCCGGATGCGATCAGTTGTCGTAGAGCACAGAACCGGCAACCCAAGCGACCTCTGGGTTCGAGGTCTCAGTCAGAACGCCGAGCTCATAGATGTTCTCATAGCCGTAGCCATAGAGATTGATGAAAGTCGGAATGTTCAGCGCGAGCGACACCCGCTTCACCGGCACAGGGTCCACATCATCGCTGAAATTGTTGTTGCAATAGATCAGGATGCGCGTGTCCTCGGAGGGAATGATGGCAGCGAGCTTCTCATCTGTGAAGTCTGAAAAAGGCAGGTTGATTGCCCCTTTAATATGACCGGCGTCAAACGCAAACCGGCTGCGCGTATCCAGAATGAGCGTGCCCGGATCAGCCTTCATCGCATTAAACTCCGCGAGCGACACCAGCCGGTCTTCCCGCACCGCGAACACGTCCTCGGTCAGGTCCATAAACCCGGCATAATCGATATCCGGTGACCCGTTCGCACTTTGCGCATTCGCTGCCAGACCAATCCCAATGAAGGTTGCGATGGTCAGCAGCCCACAAATCAGACTGTTTCGAACGGCCCTGGCACGGCGAGACATGTTCAACTCCACTCAGTTGTGATCCTAAGTGAGTATACGCTCATTGTGGCAGGATTGGGGTCATCCTCACAGCAAGGTTGCGCTGCCTTTATCGACAGCCTCTTTCCAGTGTTTCCGGCACAGGGAGACATAGACCTCTTTAGCAATACCCACCTGAGCCCCTGCGGTGACCACATTTCCGTCTTGATCAAGCCGCGCCGTCATCGTGGCCTTGCGCCCGCAATGGCAGAGCGTTTTGGCTTCCTTGAGATTGTCCGCAATCGCAAGCAGCGCGGCAGAGCCCTCAAACAACTGGCCCTGAAAGTCCGTACGCAAGCCATAACAGAGAACCGGGATCTGTAGTCCATCCCCAATTTCCGCGAGCTGCCAGACCTGATCCTGGGTCAGGAACTGGGCCTCGTCAACAAAGACCGCATCAATCGCCTCATCGGCGTGATGCGCCGCAATGGCGCGATAGATATCCGTGGTCGCACGATACAGATGCGCCTGCGCGGTAAGGCCAATACGCGACGAAATCTCACCGGAGTCTGCGTCCGGCTCTGCGCCATAATGGCTGGCGGTCCACAGCATAACCTGCATGCCGCGTTCGCGATAATTGTAGGCCGCCTGCAGGAGCAGGGTCGACTTCCCGGCATTCATCGCGCTGTAAGTGAAATAGAGCTTCGACATGGCGGTCTATTGGCGCGACTCCGCGGCTTCTTCAACTGGCATCACGGTCGACACCGATCCCTAGAAGCGCAGGTCTGACAGATACTGATAGGCACGATTGATCGAGGCCTCATAAGCTTCCCTCTTGAGGCTGTCATGCTCGACAAAGAAATGCTCAAGACCCGCGGTATCGGCTTTCGCGAACAGTTCTGCGAAATCAATGACGCCGTCGCCCGGAATAGCGAAATCACTGCCCGCCGCGTTGATATCTTTGACATGGCAGAGCCAGATCCGGCCAGCATGCTGGTCCATGACGGTCGCGATGTCTTTACCCGCACGCGCCACCCAGTGAAAGTCGAGCTCCAGACCGACAAGCTCCGGATCGGTCTGCGCGGTCAGAATTTCAAACCCGTTCGTCTCGCCAAGTGGGAAAAATTCAAAATCGTGATTGTGATAAGCGAACTTCAGCCCCTCTTTGGCAAGCTCGGCTGCGGCTGTGTCACATGTCTTGGCAACAGCGGCATACCCTTCAGCGGTGCGGTACGCTTCGGACACATAAGGCAGAACGACATATGTCGACCCGACAGATTGGGCATAGGCGACAATCGCGGGTAGCTCATTCTCCAGTTGATCAATCCCGGCATGCATCGCGGGTGCGGTCAGGCCCAGATCGTTCAGCGGCGCGGCGATATCCACCATGCCAAGCAGCTCAACCTCATCATATCCAGCCGCCTTGACCATGGACAGCGTTCCCACCGGATCTTCAAAATAGGTTTCGCGCAGCGTGTAGAGCTGAATGCCGATTTTTGAGAGCTGGTTCTGTGCCTGAGATGGTTGCGCCGCCGTGAGGGCAGAATCAGCGGTGGAACAGCCCGCAAGCCCCGCGGTCCCAAGCGCGGCGAGTGAGAGCTGACCAAAGCGCCGACGCGACAGATTGAAGTTTGAAGAAGACATGGATGGCATCCTTTACCTCTGCTTGGCGGCGGTACAGACCGCGCTTTCCTCCGTCCGGGCTATCCTGCCCGCCCGATCTGATGTCTCACGAGACCAATACGGGTGTCAAAGTGATTTCCAGAGTGAAATCACCGGTTTCTGGCGGGTCGATATTCAAACCCAAAGAAATACTTTCAATTGCAACTGTTCCGCCAAGTGAGCTATTGAGCTCACATGCATGACTCGTCAGGATAGGGGCTATGACTGATTTTGATTTTTTGCTCGGCGAAACTGCCGACATGATCCGCGAAACCTGTATGCGATTCGCGGCTGATAAAATCGCCCCGATCGCCTCCGAGATTGATAGCTCCAACGCTTTCCCGAGAGAGCTCTGGCCCCAGATGGGCGAGCTTGGCCTGCACGGAATCACCGTGGAAGAGGAGTATGGCGGCCTTGGGCTTGGCTATCTCGAGCATGTCATCGCCATGGAAGAAATCTCGCGTGCTTCGGCTTCGATCGGCCTCTCCTACGGCGCCCATTCCAACCTCTGCATCAACCAGATCCGGCGCTGGGGCAGTCACGAGCAGAAACTGAAATACTTGCCGAAACTCATCTCAGGTGAGCATCTCGGTGCCCTTGCTATGTCAGATGTCGGTGCGGGTTCCGACGTGATGAGCATGACGCTGAAAGCCGTGAAGACCGATGGCGGCTACACGCTGAACGGGACGAAGTTCTGGATCACCAATGGCCCGCTTGCAGACACGCTGGTGGTTTATGCTAAGACCGATCCGGCGGCCGGCTCAAAAAGCGTTTCAGCCTTCCTGATTGAACGGGATATGCCAGGCTATACCTGCACCCGAAAGCTCGACAAGCTCGGCATGCGCGGCTCCGACACGGGCGAGCTCGTATTTACCGACTGCTTCGTTCCCGACGAGAACTTGATGGGCCAAGAGGGCCAGGGCGCCGCCATCCTGATGAGCGGTCTCGACTATGAGCGTGCGGTGCTCGCCGGTGGTCCACTCGGGATCATGCAGGCCTGTCTGGACACGGTGTTACCCTATCTTCGAGAGCGCAAACAGTTCGATCAGCCGATTGGCAATTTTCAGCTGATGCAAGGCAAACTCGCCGACATGTATGTCGCCCTGAACTCAGCCCGAGCTTACGTCTACGCTGTAGCGAAATCCTGCGACGCAGGCCGCACCACTCGGTTTGACGCAGCAGGCGCGATCCTGCTCGCCAGCGAGAACGCGGTCAAAACCGGCATGGAGGCGATCCAGGCGCTGGGCGGGGCGGGCTATACCAAGGAATGGCCGGTGGAGCGTTTCATGCGCGATGCTAAACTTTATGACATCGGCGCGGGTACGAATGAGATCCGCCGCTTCCTGATCGGGCGGGAGTTGATGAAGGGATGACCAGTCCAGTCCTGACCAGTACGGCCATGCCAGAGGCAGAAGACTTCCGGCGCAATCAGGCCCACAATCTCAGCCTGCGCGACCGGCTGACGGCGGATGTGACGCAAGCCAGCCTCGGCGGCTCGGAGCGCTCTCGCGAACGTCATGTCTCGCGCGGTAAACTGCTCCCGCGGGATCGCGTGCGTCACCTGCTCGACCCCGGCGCGCCGTTTCTTGAACTGAGCCAACTTGCCGCCAATGGCCTCTATGGCAAGGACGATGTTCCCGGCGCCAGCATCATTACCGGTATCGGACAGGTCTCTGGCCGCCGTGTGGTCATCGTCGCCAATGACGCCACTGTCAAAGGCGGGACTTACTATCCGATGACGGTGAAGAAGCATTTGCGGGCGCAGGAAGTCGCTGAGCAGAACCACCTGCCCTGCATCTATCTTGTGGATTCAGGCGGCGCGAACCTGCCGCACCAGGATCAGGTCTTCCCCGACCGCGACCATTTCGGACGGATCTTCTTCAATCAGGCCAATATGTCAGCCAAGGGAATTCCACAGATCGCCTGTGTGATGGGCAGCTGCACCGCCGGCGGCGCCTACGTCCCGGCCATGTCGGATGAGACCGTGATTGTTCGCGGTCAGGGCACGATTTTCCTGGCCGGACCGCCGCTGGTCAAAGCGGCCACCGGCGAGGAAATCAGCGCCGAGGAACTCGGCGGGGCCGAAACCCATGGCCGCAAGTCCGGCGTGGTCGACCATGTCGCCGAGAACGACCAACATGCCCTGTCCATCGTGCGCAGCATCGTTGCGACCCTGCCGGACAATCCGGTCCCAGACATCAATTGCGCGCCGGTCGAAGCGCCTTTGTTTGATCAGAGCGAACTCTACGGCCTGATCCCCGACGATCTGCGCGTGCCGTATGACGTGCGGGAGATCATTGCCCGCCTCGTTGATGGCAGCCGGTTTCAGGAGTTCAAGGCGCTGTTCGGCACGACCCTTGTCTGCGGCTTTGCCCATATCTGGGGCATGCCGGTTGCCATCCTTGCCAATAATGGCGTGCTCTATTCTGAAAGCGCTCAGAAAGGCGCGCATTTCATTGAGCTTGCCAGTCAGCGGCGCATCCCACTGCTCTTCCTGCAGAACATTTCCGGCTTCATGGTCGGCGGAAAGTATGAAGCCGAAGGCATCGCCAAGCACGGCGCCAAACTCGTCACCGCTGTCGCTACCACACAAGTGCCCAAGATAACCGTTGTCATCGGCGGTAGCTTCGGGGCCGGAAATTACGGCATGTGTGGACGAGCCTACTCACCGCGCTTCCTCTTCACCTGGCCGAATAGCCGCATCTCTGTGATGGGCGGCGAACAAGCCGCAAGCGTGCTTGCCACGGTCAACCGCGACGCCAGTAAGTGGAGCCCGGAAGAGTCAGAAGCCTTCAAGCAGAATGTCCGCGATCAGTACGATGCCGAGGGCAATCCCTGGTACGCCACCGCTCGCCTCTGGGATGATGGCGTGATCGACCCGGCCCAAACCCGCGACGTGCTCGGCCTCGCTTTTGCGGCAACGCTGAATGCACCAATCCCAGAGCGCGCGACGTTCGGCGTGTTCAGGATGTGACCGATGAATAAGATAGAAGAAAACATTCTTCGTCATGTCGAAGAGATCGGCTGGAGCATTATGAGCGTCGCACCGCGCGCAGACTCCGATGAGGAAAAAGAGTGGTGGTCCTATACGATTGGGCTGCCAAAATCGTTTGGATGGCCGGAAGTCGTTATCTTTGGTTTGGGCAGCGACACGTCTAAAGCGCTGTTGAACGATCTCGTCATCGCCTGTCGCGACAGAGGAACGCCGCCGGCGCCTGGCCTGTACCTGGACAAGATCATCAAAAACCACCCGATCAAACTGGTCGACGGCAGCGACATTCCGGATCATTATATCAACTCCGCCAACTGGTTCGCGAACCAGACGCAGAACCCATCTCCCGTCAGCAAGCTTCAATTCCTCTGGCCAGACAAGTCAGGACGGTTTCCCGATGACACTTCGTGCGACGAAGGTGTGCGGCGGCTTCAAACGCCCATGGAGCGTGCCGGATGATCAAATCCCTGCTCATCGCCAATCGCGGCGAAATCGCCTGCCGGGTCATTCGAACCGCGCGCCGGATGGGTATTCGCACCATTGCCGTCTATTCCGATGCCGACCGCCATGCCCTGCACGTCAAATCCGCCGATGAGGCGGTTCATATCGGCCCTGCCCCGGCCGCAGAAAGCTATCTCATCGGTGAGAAAGTCATCGCCGCCGCCAAAGAGACCGGCGCCGAGGCGATCCATCCGGGCTATGGGTTCCTGTCCGAGAATGCCGCCTTTGCCGAGGCCGTGGTCAAGGCGGGCCTGATCTGGGTCGGCCCAAACGCCAGCAGTATCGAAGCCATGGGCCTGAAAGACGCCGCCAAAAGCCTGATGCAAGAGGCTGGTGTGCCAACAACGCCGGGCTATCTCGGCGACGACCAGAGCCTGAAACGTCTCAAAGCTGAGGCCGACGCGATCGGCTATCCGGTCCTGATCAAGGCGGTGGCGGGCGGCGGCGGCAAAGGCATGCGTAAGGTCGACAGTGCCGCCGACTTCAAAGACGCCCTCGCCTCCTGCCAGCGCGAAGCCAAAGCCTCTTTTGGCAATGATCTCGTCCTGCTGGAAAAGTGGATCACCAATCCACGCCATATCGAGGTCCAGGTCTTTGGCGACACGCACGGCAACATTGTTCACCTGTTTGAGCGCGACTGCACCTTGCAGCGCCGCCACCAGAAGGTCATCGAAGAAGCCCCCGCCCCCGGAATGGATGAGGCGACCCGCGCGGCCATCTGCGCCGCAGCGGTGAATGCGGCCAAAGCGGTCGACTATGTCGGCGCGGGCACAGTTGAGTTTATCGCCGATGGGTCCGGCGCGCTCAGCGCCGACACGATCTGGTTCATGGAAATGAACACGCGCCTGCAAGTCGAACACCCGGTCACCGAAGCCATTACCGGCGTCGATCTGGTCGAATGGCAGCTGCGCGTGGCCAGTGGTGAGCCGCTGCCGCGCACGCAGGATGAGCTCTCAATCTGCGGCTGGGCCATGGAGGCGCGGCTCTATGCTGAAAACCCGGAAACCGGCTTCCTGCCCTCGATCGGAACGCTGGAAACCCTGTCCCTTCCTGCTGCCACGGTTCGTCTCGACACCGGCATCGAAACTGGCGGCAAGGTCTCCAGCTATTATGATCCAATGATCGCCAAACTGATCAGTGCCGGGCCTGATCGCGAAACCGCGCGGGTCAAACTGGCCGACGCCTGCGACCGCGTCACGACCTGGCCGGTCCACAATAATGCAGGCTTCCTGTCACGCCTGTTGCGGGAAGAGACCTTCATCAAGGGCACCGCAACCACCGGATTTATCGGCGACCATCTCGACCGATTGACGGCAAAACCGGCGGCCTCAGACCAAGGTCTCGCCAAGGCCGCCAGCGCCCTAAGAGACGCTGAGCGCGCTATGCGCACGCCATCGCCCTCTGATACACCCTGGGCGGCCCTCACAGGTTTTCGCGCCAATGCGGCAGACGATCTTGAGTGCTGGGTCGATGTCGATGGCACGCCGACCAGTGTGACGCTAACTGCGGATCAGGCGGGCGAAACACATCGCCTGAGAGACGGCGTGCTTCTGATCGAGGCGGGCTGGCCGTTTAAAGTCACCCTCCCTCAGTTTGGGACCGGCAGCAGCCCCGGCGCCGTCTCCGATGGCACAATCGCGTCTCCCATGCCGGGTCGCGTGCTGGCGGTTGATGTGGCCGATGGTGACAGGGTCAGCGAAGGTCAGACTCTGGTCACACTCGAAGCGATGAAAATGGAGCACGCGCTGAAAGCGCCTTTCGCCGGCACAGTGACGTCCCTTGCCGCCACGGTCGATGCACAGGTCACCGAAGGCTACGTCCTGATGAAGATCGAACCGGACGAGGCCTGATCAGTCATCGTCGCCAGCCTCGTAGCGTTCTGCCTGCGCCGCGCCGAATTGCGCCGTCAGCTCGAACAAGGCCTCTGGGTCTTTCTGGCGCATTTGGGTCAGATCATATTCCATACCCTTGGCGAAGATCAGCTCCGGCACATTATCCTTCACCGCTTCAAGGATCGCGGCGGCGCACGCCATCGGGTCATCGCCGCCATCAATCGCAGCGTCCGATTTGCCGCGTGTGGAGCCATCCGCCGTGATCGCATTGCGTGAGACATTGGTCGACACAGAGCCGGGCAGCACGTTCGTCACGTGGATATTGTGGCGCAGTGACGTTTCTGACCGCAGCGCATCCATATAACCGATGAGGCCATGTTTCGCGGCGCAATAGGCGGTGCGTAGCGGCACCCCAGCCCGGCCCGCCACCGAACTGATCGCAATAATGTGTGCGCCCCCTGCCTCGACCATGCGCGGCAGCTGTAACTGCGTCAGCCAAATCGGCGCGATCAGGTCCACATTGAGCAGATCAGTGTAGACTTGCGGATCGGTGTGAACGGCAAGACTGCGCTGACTGATCCCGGCATTATTGGCGAGAATATCGACCCGGCCTTTCCAGTCCCAGGCCGCCTCCACTTTCCCCGCCAGCGCGGGGTAATCAGTGACCTCGAAGGGCAGGACCAGCGCATCTGTCGGCAACTGCTCAGCGACAGCTTCCAGCGCCTCAGTGCGCCGGCCCGACAGGATAATGTGCGCCCCTTCAGCGGCGAACGATTTCGCCAAAGCCTCACCAATGCCCGACGACGCCCCGGTTATCCAAACCACTTTATCTGCGAAATCCGCCATCATCTTCCTCCCGGCCAATGTGCTTGTGTCTTGTCACCGCATTTCGTAGCAGCGCGACCTCTGCAGCAAACAGTGCACAATGCAGGCGACCGCGACAATGGGGTGAGGTTCAAAAAAGCAAAGTGCCGCTTTTCCGCCTTATTTCATCAATAGTTAACGCCCCCGGCCCGGACGGGCATGACTTCATTGATCCCCTGCAGGACCAAGGTCCCGCGTTGCAGAGACGAGTTCCCGACCATGTATCCTCTCAAATTGTCCGAACGGGGCAGTGCGCCGTTTCGCCCGCTATCTTCCCCAAAAACGCGTATCTCACGAAAGAAGCGCTCCCTGCTGGAGATGATTACAGCGCCATTTGAATTTGCCAGAACCACCAGTCTTTTCGCCGTCGATGTGATCGCCATAACGGCTTTCTGGCGCTCGAAGCGGGTTCGATAATTCCACTTAGAACAAGTTGGTCCCGCAGGCAGAAAGCCTGCTATCGATCCAGTTCGACATCCCAGTAGAGATAGTCCATCCACGTCTCATGCAGGTGATGCGGCGGGAATTTCCGGCCGATATCCTGCAACTGATAATTGCTTGGACGCACCGGTTTCTTGACCGGGTGCATCCCGGCATCCTTCGGCATGCGTCCACCCTTCTTCAGGTTGCACGGCGAACAAGCTGCAACGATATTTTCCCAGCTCGTGCGCCCGCCTTTTGAGCGCGGAATGACATGATCAAAGGTCAGGTCATGCGGTGACCCGCAATAGACGCACTGGAACCCGTCACGCAGGAACACGTTGAACCGTGTAAACGCAGGCGCACGATCCTGTTTCACGAACTCACGCAGCGCTATCACACTCGGCAAGCGCATCTCAAAGCTTGGACTGCGCACAAACGAGTCGTACTCGGCGATGATATCAACCCGGTCGAGGAAGACGGCCTTGACCACATCCTGCCAGCACCAGAGCGACAGCGGATAATAAGAAAGAGGCCTGAAATCAGCATTCAAAACAAGTGCCGGGCGCCCATTGGGCGGGGCCGTTAGAACTTCAGTCATTATGCCATACCTCCTTCAAAAAGGGGCTGGATTGATCGACATACTGTCTTGAACACACATCTCCTTCTGTTCGCGGGCACAGCCTTACTGATTCCCCATAACAAGACTATGACAGCGCGCGCGCCTGTCCAGTCCCCGGCAGTGATTAGCCCGCCCGGTCGAGATGCAGCCAGGCCCAGAGCAGGTGCGCCGCGACGCCCTGGACCGGTGTCCAGTTTCGAACAATCGGTGCAAAACTTCTGGAATTATGGCGTTTTTCATCGCCTGATATCCGGCGGTGCGCCTCCATGATCCCGACATCGCCGGTCGGGAAGACATCGAACCGCCCCATCGCGGTGAGCACAAAAAGATTGGCGGTCCACGGCCCAATCCCCTTCACCGCACGCAGCTCCGCGCTCGCAGAGGCCGAATCAAGCCGGGCGAGGCGCTCAAAATCGAGCTGCTCCGACACGCACGCGTCTGCGATCGATTTAAGGTGGGCTACCTTGGGCCCGGACTGGCCGCAGGCGCGCAGGTCGGCATCGGAGGCCGCCAGCACATCCTCGGGGGTGATCTCGTGTCCAAAACGCGCAATCATACGCTGCCAGATCGCCTCGGCGGCAGCAATTGAGATCAGTTGAAACGTCACTGCCCGCGCCAGCGTCGCATAGGTCGCAGGCACCGATCGCCAGGCCGGGACACCGGTGCGCTGATAAGCTGTGTTGAGCACGGGGTCCAAACCGGCGAGGCGCTGACATGCGTCTCTGACGTCGGTTTGCGACGGGGCCGTCACTGCAAGGCGTCGCGGGTGCGGCCCTGAACCGCCAGCCCTTCGTCCAGCAACCGCTCCGACGCCGCCTCCAGCTCCGCCTCAAGCCGGGCCAGCATCTCTTTGTGCGGCAAGCCCGGCTCAATCGGCGGCAGGATCTCGTACACGACGTGCCCCGGTCGGCGCGTCATCCCATGCGCGGGCCAGCAGAGGCCAGAATTCGTCGCAAGCGGCACCAGCGGCAAATTCAGCGCTTTGTAGAACGCCCGCGTTCCGGCTGGCTTATAGTCTGGCTCAGCCCCCGGCAGGCGGCGCGTGCCTTCGGGATAAATCAGCATCTGGCGGCCCTTCCCCTTTGGCACCAGCGCCTTGGCCACTGCCAGCATCTTCTTCACCGTCTGGGCCCCGCCATCGCGATCAATCGGCAACATCTTCGATTTCAGCGCATACCAGCCCAGAAACGGATACCAGAGCAGTTCCCGCTTCATCACCACGATCGGGTCACGGAACAGTAGAAACGGTACAAATACATCCAGCGTCGCCTGATGCTTTCCCGCGACCAGAAGCGGTCCCTCCGGCAAATGCTGCAGCCCGCGGAACTCCACCGCAATGCCGGTGATCCATTTCAGGCCGAGCAGCAAAAGACGGATATAGAACCGCATCGCCCACAGCGTCGCCGCTCTGGGCAGCAACAGCGTCGGCAGAAACACAACTCCAAGCACCACTAACAGTCCAGCAGCCCAGAAAATCAGGATCGTGGATCTAATCTGGTTCACGTATTGACCTTTAGAGACTGCATCACCGTCAACCGGGCGGCCAAACGCGCGGCCAGTCCGGCAATAATCGGCGTCAGGATCAATATGAAAAGGTCCCAAAAATCAAGACTGAGCTGCGGCAGCAGCTGCGCATCCACGCCGCTGGCATTCGAGGCGGAAAATACAATCATCGCCGTTACCATCAGCGCAGCGATCGCCCCCGCCGCGCCTCCCTTCAAGGCCAGCACCCAGAAGCGGCGCTCAAACAGCCCGGCAATATAGCGGTCCTCCGCGCCTGAAAGATGCAGCACATCGACAATGTCCCGCCGCGCCAGCAAAGCTGCATGCGTTGCAAACGCGATGACAGCCACCGCTGTCGCCGCCAGCAAAGCCACAGCGCCCAAGGCGACCAGCCGCAGCACACCCAGGGCGTTGCGGACATCGCTCGCATAGCGCGAATGGGCGCTAACCTCAGCCTCAATCCCGTTGCGATCCAATATCTCCTCAATCGCCGAGATCGGATCCCCAGTGGCGAGATCCGCCTGCACTGCGATCAGCAGCGGCAGCGGCAGCCCCTCTGGCATTCCGCCCGGCCCGAAGCTGGGCTCCAGCAGCGCCTCGATCTCCTCCACACTCAGCAATCGCGCCTCGAGTACGGTTGCGAGCGTCTCAATCTCTTCAGCCGCGGCTTCGGCAGCGCGGCGATCAGTGTCGCGCATCAGGATCGAGATTTCCCCTTCGATCTGCGCGCTCCAGGCTTGCGCGGCCGTGTATGTTCCCCGCGTGGTCAGCGCCGCCAGCGCGGCGAGGAAACACAAAGCGCCCACGACAAAAAACAGCGCCGCCTCACGCGCATCGCTCACCGGCAGCAGCGGGCTTTCTCGGTTCATCGCCGCGCTCCATATTCGACATCGCGGACCAGCATCCCATTGCTCAACCGCAAAACGGGCGAGTCAAATTCGTGAATGAGATCAAGGTCATGCGTCGCGATCAGGATGGTGGTTCCCACCCTTTTGTTGAGCTCCGAGAACAGCCGCAGGATCTTGCGACCCATTTCCGGATCGACATTGCCCGTCGGCTCATCGGCGATCAGAAAGTCCGGTTTGTTGATCAGGGCTCGCGCGATCGCGACCCGCTGCTGTTCACCCCCCGACAGGGACGGGATCAGCGCATCGACCCGTTCGCCCAGCCCGACCCAGCGCAAAAGGTCAATCACTTCAGACGTGTACTCGCTTTGCTTCCGACCCGACACGCGCAAAGGCAGCGCCACATTCTCAAACGCGGTGAGGTGGGACAGCAGCCGAAACTCCTGAAACACCACACCAATGCGCCGACGAAGCGCGGCCAATTGCTTGCGGTTGAGCTCATGCACCTGACGCCCGAACAGGCGGATAAATCCGCGCGTTGGACTGTGCGCGAGATACATCAGCTTCAACAGAGACGACTTGCCCGCGCCCGAGGGCCCGGTCAGAAAAGTGAAAGAGCCCTGGCGCAAGACGAGATCGATTTCACTCAAGACCTCGCCGGCGCGATCATACTCCAGGCTGATCCCGTCCAGCCGCACGGCGGGTTCGTCGCTGAGATCAGGTCTGAAACGTGACATGAAAAAGCCTTTGGATTAGCGGAGAGTTGTTATCGACTATTCCAACGAATTACGCGAATGTCCAAAACATGATTCTGACCTGCCCTGAGTGCGAAACGCAGTATTTCGCAGAAGCCTCAACAATTGGTGACAGCGGTCGCACCGTCAAATGTGCCGCCTGTGGTCATTCATGGTTTGTTGGGCCGGAGGGCGCGCGCGAGCCCCCGGCGAGCCTGGCCGGGGCCCATGAAGCCTATCGCCTGAAAGTGCGCGAACGTCGCCGTGCCAAGAGCCGGTCTGCCGCTCTGTTTGCCTGGACAGCGACCGCCACCGCGTTCGTGGCCATTCTTGGCAGTCTGTTCCTCTTTCGTGATCAAGTGGTACGGGCCTGGCCCGAATCTGCGACCACCTATTCCGCACTCGGCCTTTCGGTCAGCCGATTTGATCTCGATTTCGTCGAGACAAGAGCGCAGCGGTTTTTCGATGGCACGACCCCGATCCTCGAAGTCCGCGGCGTGGTTCAGAACACATCCGCAGAAACCTTGAATGCGCCGCGTGTACGCGTAAAGCTGCTGGATGATACCGGCGCTGAAGTCGCGCGAAGCTTCGCCCCGATCACACCCTCGCGTATCCCGCCTGAGGCGCTCGCCAATTTCACCGCCCGCATTGAAAACCCACCCTTTGAGTCATTTGAGCTTGAGCTTTCGCTTGTCCCGGGGGATACGGCGCTCGCAGATACCGGGGCAGAGATTCGATGAGCGAACCAAAAATTGACGTCGTATTGGGCGAAGACGACCTGATGGCGCGGGTGGATGATCTGGCAGATCGTCTCGTGCCACATCTGACAGGCGACTGGACGGCGATCAATATTCTGATCGGGGCAACGCCCTTTACCAGCGATCTGATGAAGGCCCTGGCGCGGCGCAACGTCCACCCGATGCTCGATGCGCTGTGGCTGGAAAGCTATCGCGATGCGCGCGAATCCTCGGGCCGTGTCGTGGTTCGCGCCGATATTGGCCGCGAAATTGCCGGGCGCGGGGTCCTGATCATCGATGATGTCTTCGATACAGGCCGCACCCTGGCTTTTGCCCGCAACCACCTCCTCGCCAAGGGCGCACGCGAAGTGATTACCTGCGCGCTCGCCCGTAAGCCCTGGGCCCCGGAAGGCGACGACAATGTCGATTTTCACGCCTTTGATGCCCCGCCGCGCTTTCTGGTCGGGTATGGCATGGATGATGCCGGAAAGTATCGCGGCCTGCCTTATATCGGCGCGCTGGACTAGGCTTAGCTGTCGACCTCTGTCCAAGGTTTGAAGCGTTTGGCGACTTCCTGGTAGACAGGCCGCTTAAACGGCACGATCAGGCCCGGCAGATCGTCAATCTTCGCCCAGCGCCAGGCATCAAACTCCGGCGTATGCTTGTCGAGGCGCACATCGCTATCTGAGCCCTTGAAGCGCAAGGCAAACCATTTCTGACGCTGGCCGAGGTACGGCCCGCCCATACGGCGGCGCAGCTCGGCTGGAAAATCATAGTAGAGCCAGTCCTCGGTCTCCTCGAGTACATCAACCAGCTTTGCGGCGACCCCAATCTCTTCATCCATTTCCCGCAGCGCGGCATCCAGGGGCGCCTCACCTTTATCGACGCCGCCTTGCGGCATCTGCCACTGGAAAGGCCCCCGCCCATTGATCCGGCGACCGACAAAAACATGGCCCGCAGCCGAAAACAGCGCGAGGCCGACATTGGCGCGGTAAAGGGATGGATCTCGGGTTTTTGCACTCACCCTTGCGGGTCTAGCGCGCCGGAATTTGTTTGACCAGAAGACGAATTCTGTTTGGCATAATATGACGCCGGGGCAAGCGCGATGCCCTTGCTGTCGAGCCGGTCAAACCACGCATTCAGCAGGTCGAGTGTCACCGGGAAGGACATGCCGGTGCCCAGCGCATGGCCGTTCTCCAGCGCTTCGGCCTCCAGAATCATCAACTGCTTTTCGATCTCATCGGCCTCAGGGCGTGCATCGATCCAGGCATTGGCGCGGCCAAAGGTCAGGTCCTGTTGGCTGGCGGTCAGCTCAAACACAGACCGGCCCAGACTGCCATCTTCAAAGAAAGCGAGGCCGCGATCTGACAATGTATCAAAGACGGGGGTCACCGCCGTCACATTGGTCGCAAATTTGCCGCCCTGAAAGTTCATCACACCGGCATAACCCGACGTGCGTGACAGCATCGCATTCAGACGTCTGGCATTGGCCGCGGCATCAAGATCGGTGCGCAGCACATTGGCGTGCGGCCGGGCGCGGCCATAGTCATAGGCCTCCATCGGCAGTTCGATCAGAACCTCATGTCCTGCGGCCCGCGCCTGCCTGACCAAAGAAGACAGATTACTGGCCGTCGGCGCAAAGGACAGCGTCACTTCCGGCGGCAGTTCCTCAATCGCAACTTTGGTGCGGGTGTAATTGATCCCGAGCCCGCCAACGATGATCGACACGGTCGGCTTGCCATCCGGATTGTCAAAGGCGCGGGCATATTTGGCGAGCGCGCCGTCGGTTTTGGTAGCAGGCTCAGAGATCGCCTTCACAACCGGCTGCGGCGCCTCAACCGGAGGCGCTGCAAGCTGGCGTTCCAACACATCACTGAACGCCTGGCCCGGCATCACCGTCTGTCCATTGATCCGGATCCCGGCATTGGTCGGCGCAGGCGGTGCCGCCGCAGACGCGCGCTGCAGAACCGCGGCGCTGTCACGATACTCGACCCCAAGATCGGGCTGTGCGGCCTCTGCGCCCGGCTCGCCGGCATCCACGCTCGCAAACACGCCCGCTTGCGCCGTCAGATCGCTCGGCAAGCGCCGGTTCAGATCAGGTGCTGTGTCTGGCCCGGTTTCAAACAGAGCCACACGGAAAGAGGGACTCGCCGCATCTGCATCTCCAACCAGGTGGACAATCCCACCCGCCAGGCCAAGCACAGACGCCAAAGTCAAAACGCCAAGGGATCCATGCACCAGCCCGCTTCGAACAGGGGATGGATCGCGTGCAACTCTTGCTGTCATGTAGCCCTCATCAAACCAAACCTGACCATCGAATCCATGAACATCGACGGTAATGGTTAAAAATAGACAAATAGAAATTAACCTTTGCGGTGATTTGCCGGGGCCGGGCCAGCACAAATTACGTCCATACTGAATATTAATGTGCATTGCCGAGACTCAGGAAAACGCAGCGCTCTGCCGCAATTTGGCCCTGACGGTCGGATTAGGTCAGCGAAGCGTCAGGTCTATCGCCAGATTTCGGAGTTCCTTATGAAATTGACCGCTCTTCTCACCGCCGGTTTGGCCCTGTTCACACTGCCCGGGGCGATGGCGCAGAATGAAACCGCGAGCGATATGGCCAAAGCCGCCTATGCCGCCGGATACAAGGCGCTGTTTACCTGTTCAGCGACCTTCATCGCCGATCAGTCCCAGGCGGTGATCAATGCCAACGAGTTGGACGGCATCTATGTCGATTATCGCCCCTTCATGAGCAATCTGTCGGATCCGATCATCAATGAACGCAAGAAGGCCGTATCCGTGCGGTTTGATCGCAGCCTGCCGCCCCGTATGGCGGTCTGGCGCTCGGGCATGGGCTGCGCCTTGCTGCCAATTGGGGCGAAGCCGGACGGCGCTGACTGGCTGCAGACCTATGCTGGCTTGTCCGCCAATACCGCCCGCGATATCTCCACCGCGCTTGGCGACAATGTCCTGCTTACCGACAATACAATCGCGCTGGAGCGGCTGGAAGCGCCGGTCAGTTTCGCCTTTGACGGCACAACTTATGGCGAAGGCACCCGGACCAGCGCTGTGGTCATCACCCACAAGGGCGAGGTGATTGCCGAACAATATGGCCGCGGGGTCGGCGCCGACACCCCGCAGCGCACCTGGTCAGTGGCCAAATCCCTGACCGCCACAGTCATCGGCGCGGCCCTTCAGGACGGCTTGGTCGGGCTCGACAACACCGCCATTATCGATGAGTTCAACCATGGCGCTGACCCCCGCCGCGACATTACCTTGCGCAATGTCCTTCATATGGCAAGCGGCCTTGACTCAGGTCATCGCGGCTCGCGCACCGACGAGATCTATTTTGGCGGCGTACGCGTGATGGACATGATCGCCCCACGGCTCGTCGAAGCCAGGCCGGGGGTGCGGTTCAAATACTCCAATTACGATACGCTGATCGCCATGCGTTATCTGCGCGAGGCCATCGGCGATGATCCGCAATACCACCGCTATCCCTATAATGCCGTCCTCAACAAAATCGGCGCGCTCAGCACCATACTGGAAACGGACTGGGACGGCGACTTTCTCTCCTCCTCACAAGTCTGGATGACGGCGCGCGATATGGCCCGGCTCGGACAGCTCTATCTGCAGGGCGGCAAGTGGGGCGACGAGCAAATTCTCCACCCCGACTGGGTCGACTTTGTTACCACCCCGGCACCCGCCCAGCCGGAGAGCGGCGACTTCGCCTATGGCGGCTCGTTCTGGCTGCTCAGCGACAGCGCCGGCGTGCCCGAAGACGCCTATGCCGCGCTCGGCAATCGCGGTCAGGCCATTGTCATTGTGCCGAGCCACGACTTGGTCATCGTCCGCCGCGGCTATGACGTCGCCGGTGAAGCGCGTTTCGACATCGCCGCCTTCACCCGCAACATTGTCGCCGTCATGGACCGGATCGAAGCCGAAAAAATCGCTGCCGCCCTCGCCGAGACGATGGCCGAAGCAGAAGACTAGGATCGCCCCACACGCGCCCCGCGTCGTGCCAAGCTCAAAGGGGAGAGAACCAGAGTTTCAGTGACTTAGGTGGGGCGGGCCTTCGTCGCCCGTAGATCTTACCGATTGTCGATTTTTGGCCCAAAACGGCCGCTCAGCCTTGGCCGTTTAAGTGTCGGGGAGATTAAACTTTTGATGCTCTCTTCAGTCACATGTGGACTTCGAGAACGGATCGTTTCAACCAGAACAGAAACCCTAACTGGAGATTTCTGTGCACTTTCGCATTTTTGGTTTCGTTGTTCTGTCGTGCTTTCTGCTTGTTCTTACAGGCACTAAATCTGCTATGGCAGAACCAGCTAAACTTGCGAACTCGGAGACGTTTTACGTTGCTTCAGATGTCGTAGGAGATGAGTTCTTCATTAAGGTCGCATATCCGCGTGACTACGCATCCAGCGGCAAAAGCTATCCCGTACTCTATGTGACCGATGCCGAAACCAATTTTGGTGCGCTTCAATATGTGGTTCAGAGGTTGGCAAAGGACAAACTCATTCCTGAGTTGATTGTTGTCGGCGTCGCTTACGATACGAATTACGAGGACTTCTACCGATTGCGCGCCAGAGACTTGCGTCCATCCATTCCAGACGATCCAGATTTCGATTTAGGCGGGCGTCCCGACGAAGGTCGAGCAGAGAAGTTCGCCGAATTTTTGCGCCGAGAACTTTTTCCAAGAATTGATGCAGAGTATCGTACGATCGAAGGCGATCGTGCCTATTATGGGCATTCGTATGGCGGCTTATTCGGGGTTTGGAGCCTGATGTACGAAACTGACTTATTCAGTCGTTACGTGATCCTAAGCCCCTCTCTATGGTGGGGTGAGCTTTGGTGGGGACGCCCAAGGGTCAGTCATGGCTACCACATCCTACCCGCACGAGCTTCCACCGACGGAACGCCAGAACAGAATGCTCGTGTGTTCGTCGCATCAGGTGAGCTTGAGCCACGGATCAATGAGTTGCAGACCGATTGGGTCAGAGCAATTCGGCCGTTGCTCGACCCGTCCGTTGAGATGAAAGACATTATCTATGAAAACGAGACCCACCGCACCATCTTCGGGCGAGGGGTGATGGATGGTCTTCGTCATGTCTATTCAGCCCCCGAATAACACACAAAGCTCAGCGGCTTAAAATCGCCCCAGAACGGACTCTGACGCCAGTCATTTCAATGGCCGCCTTTGGCGATTAGTCGCCACTCCGTCAGCGTCCGCTAGTCCCCCCTAAGACGCCCGCTTCTACTTCACATCCCGTCGGATGCCCCATCGCGGACATGCGGCATAGGTGGCGCTTGGGCTCGGTAGGTCTCCCAGCCTAAGGCCGGGATGACAAGGAGAGCCCCGAACTCCGCCGGTGCCCGCGCAGGCGGGCATCCATGGACCCATCTCGGCCCCAAGTGTTTGAGGAACATATGGTCCATGGACACCCGCCTGCGCGGGTGTCATCGGAAGCCTACTAAAACCATTTTACCCGAACGCCGCTCCCGCGGCCGCAAGCGCTACCCCACTTCGCCTATCAGTTTTGTGATCCGGCGCGATATATTCTCCTCAAAGCTCTGCATCATGGCGGAGCCAGAGACCTGCATGGAAAAATCTTCGATATAGGTTCGCCCGTCGGGCGCGCGGGCGCAGCTGGCGGTCATTTCAAATGCATTGATCTTCGCCACCATGGCCGGCTTGTAGGGTTTTGGCAGGCGCATCTGAAAGCCGAGTACCGCGCCGTCCTCGGCGTCCACCGTGATCTCGCCTTTGATCTGTTTCATCATCTTCTTCCGCATCCCGTCCGCGTCGGCGTCCGGAATCGGGACGAACGCATAGGTTGCCTGCGCCGCATCTGCGTTGATCAGCTCCGCCGTGTCGGGCACGCGTTCGGCAAAGCTCGCACACCAGATATCGCCATCCGTGTCGGCATCCATATCCTTCAGCTCGTCCTCAAAATCATCCGGCCAGGCGTCTGGATCCGGTGAGGTGATCTGGATGCGCTGACCTTCCGGCTGGCTCGGATCGACTTGTCCGGTCGCGCTGATCGAGGTGTCCTGATAGGTCATTTCATAGGCATAAACCGGCCCGTCACTCGACACAGCCCGCATCTTGGCCAGCAACGGATCGGCACCTGCTGGCAGGCTGAGCGCTAGAAGACAGGCAGATGGAACGACAAAACGCGGCATGAAATCCTCCTAATAATCTCATCTTCTTTGCGGGAATGGAGCTGAATGTCAGATGAAATTTGTGCAACCAGCTGCAGACTGGTTTAGATTGTCATCAATGGCCGACACATCCGTTCCTGTTTTTGCGCTGCCCGAGCCGTTTTCGGCCTGGTTTGAACAGCGTGGTTGGCAGGCCCGAGACCATCAGCTGGAGCTTGCCGAAGCCTCGCTTGCTGCCAACAGTGCGCTCTTGATCGCGCCGACCGGGGGCGGCAAGACCCTCGCCGGATTTCTCGGCAGTCTGATTGAACTCAATGCGCGCGGCCAATCCAATAGCGGCCGCCCGGCCCTGCACACGCTGTACATCTCCCCGCTCAAGGCGCTCGCGGTAGATGTTGCCCGCAACCTGATGACGCCGGTCGAGGAGATGGGGCTCAATATCCGGATCGAGACCCGCACCGGCGACACGCCTGCCTCAAAGCGTCAGCGCCAGAGACGCAACCCGCCCGATATTCTGCTCACCACACCGGAACAGCTTGCCCTCTTCATCGCCTCCGATCAGGCCGCTTCATTCTTTGAGGATCTGAAATGCGTGATCATTGATGAGATCCACGCCATCGCGCCATCAAAGCGTGGGGACCTGCTCAATCTTGGTCTTGCCACGCTGGCCAAATGGGCCCCGAACTGCCGCTTCATCGGCCTGTCGGCGACCGTACGCGATCCGGCGGTCCTGCAGGACTGGCTCAGTGTGCGCGGTGACGCGCCGCGCCTGATCAAGGCCAAAGGCGGCGTCTCGGCCGATATTGACCTGCTAGTCTCGCGTGAGCGGATTCCCTGGTCCGGCCATTCCGGGCGGTTTGCCGTGCCGGAAGTGTATGAGCGGATCAAACAGGCCAAGATGGCGCTTGTCTTCGTCAACACACGTGCCCAGGCGGAATTGCTGTTTCAGGAGCTGTGGCGGATCAATGAAGACACGCTGGCCATCGCGCTACACCACGGCTCCCTCGCCAAGGAGCAAAGACGCAAGGTCGAGGCGGCGATGGCGGCAGGAACGATCAAAGCGGTGGTCTGTACTTCGACCCTCGATCTTGGCATCGATTGGGGCGAGGTCGATCTGGTCATTCAGATGGGCGCGCCAAAAGGGGCTGCGCGCCTGATCCAGCGGATCGGCCGCGCCAATCACCGGATGGATGAGGCGAGCCAGGCCATTCTGGTGCCGACGAATCGCTTCGAAGTTCTGGAATGCCGCGCTGCGGAGGCCGCCGTTGAAGCCGGTGAAATTGACGGCGACGATTTGCGCGCGGGCAGTCTCGATGTGCTCGCCCAGCATGTCATGGGCCGCGCCTGCGGCGAGGGGTTTCAGCTTGAAGCGCTGTTCGATGAGGTCCGCGCGGCCGCGCCCTATCGCGATCTCGACTGGGAGACGTTCGAACGCGTGGTCGATCTCGTTGCGACGGGCGGGTATGCTTTGAAAACGTATGACCGGTTCAAGCGGCTCATCCGCGGGCGCGACGGTATCTGGCGGGCGCGAACTGCTCGCGATGCCCAGCAGCACCGCATGAATGTCGGCGCCATTGTTGAGGCCCGCCTCCTCACGGTGCGTCTGGCGAGCCGTGTTGGCGGTCAGAAAGCCGGACAGGCCACCGGTCAGACGGCCTTTCGGGCGGGCCGGAAACTCGGCGAGATCGAAGAGTATTTCATCTCAACGCTCACGGTCGGAGACACGTTTCTCTTTGCAGGCGAAATTCTTCGCTTCATGGGGGTACAGGATATGGACGCGCTCGCCATGCGCGCGGTAGGCGAACAGACACCAGCCATCCCGAGCTATAATGGCGGCAAGTTCCCGCTGACCACCTTCCTTGCCGAACGCGTGCGCCAGATGATCCACGACCCCGATCAGTGGGACAGTCTGCCCCCGCCGGTTCAGGAATGGTTCGCGGTGCAACGTGACCGTTCAACCATCCCTGCCGCTGACGAATTGCTGGTCGAAACCTTCGCGCGCGGCAATCGCCACTATCTCGTTTGCTATCCTTTCGAAGGGCGCCTCGCGCATCAGACTTTGGGCATGTTGATGACGCGCCGCCTGGAACGGATGGGGGCAAAGCCGCTTGGCTTTGTCGGGTCTGAATACGCTCTTGCCGTCTGGGCGATAGAGGATCTCGGCGAAGTGCCTCTGGAACAACTGTTCAACCCGGACCTACTCGGGGATGATCTTGAAGAATGGCTCGATGAAAGCGTGATGATGAAACGCCACTTCTCCTATTGCGCCGTGATTTCCGGCCTGATTGCGCGGCGCATGCCGGGCGAAGAAAAGACTGGCAAACAAGTCACCTTCTCGACCGACTTGATCTACGATGTCCTGCGCAGCCACGAGCCCGATCACATCCTTCTGCAAGCCGCCCGACACGATGCCGCGACCGGCTTTCTCGACATTCGCCGCCTGTCGGACATGCTGAACCGGGTCCGCGGCAAGATCGTTCACAAACACCTGCCGCGCATCAGCCCCTTCGCGGTGCCGGTCATGCTGGAGGTCGGAAAGGAGCCGGTTTCTGGCGCAGGCCTCGAAGATGCGCTGCTGAAAGACGTCGAAGACGACCTCATCCGCGAGGCGATGGGCACCGTCAAAATCAGCTGAGATTCATTGCAACATTGGCCTTGATTATGGCAGCGGGTCACTTTCTGGTCGGTGTGGAGAGTATTGGGAAACAGACAAGGCAGAGTTTATGCATGAGATCCAGCCGGCCGCAGCGCCGACAGATAAGAAAACGGCTGCGATCAATTGGATCAAAACCCTGAGAACCTACCGCGCCCCGACGATCAGCCGTAGTGGGTTTGAATTGGCGGTGACCATCCTGCCGCTGCTGGCCTTGTGGAGTGCGGCGGTCTGGGCGGCGTCGATCAGTTTTATCCTGACCTTGCCACTTTGCGTGATTGCCGGTGGATTTATGGTTCGCCTTTTCCTGATACAGCATGATTGTTCGCATGGAGCGTTCTTCAAGACCCGCAAGTTGAATGACTGGATCGGGCGGGTGATCGGTGTGTTCACGGTCACGCCTTATGATACCTGGCAGCGCTCGCATCTGATCCACCATCGCAATCATGGCAACCTGCAGGAGCGTGGCATTGGCGATGTGCACACGCTTACCACCGAAGAGTTTCGGGCAAAGCCGTTCTGGGGCCGTGTCGGCTATCGATGGTACCGCCATCCCGCCGTCATGTTCGGGCTTGGACCGATGTTCCTATTCCTGTTTCATCACCGTTTGCCGATCGGACTGATGACCGCCGGACCGCGGTTCTGGATTTCCACCATGGCCACAAATATCGGCATCTTCGCAGTTGTGACAGCAGGCATCTGGGCGATCGGACTGTTGCCCTTTCTGGTCACTTATCTGTTGATCATCTGCTCAGCGGCGACAATGGGGGTCTGGCTGTTTTATGTGCAGCATCAGTTTGAAGACGCGATGTGGGACGAGCCTGAAAACTGGCAGGTCCACGAAGCCGCGCTTTACGGCAGTTCACACTATGATCTGCCGGTCGTGCTGCGCTGGATCACGGCGAATATCGGCATTCATCACGTCCACCATCTGTACAGCAAAATCCCCTTCTATCGATTGGGCAAAGCGCTGCGTGATCATCCCGAACTCCACGCCGTGCGACGGATCACTCTGTTCGAAAGCTTTCGAACGGTACGCCTGAAACTGTGGTGTCCAACAACCCGGCGCATGGTGTCCTTCAAGGACGCAGCCCTCGCCTGATCTTAAGCGCTGGCTTTCAGCATGCGGCGGCGCTGGACGCTGCTTGGGATGTTCAGGCTTTCCCGGTACTTCGCAACCGTGCGACGCGCGATTTCGATACCGAACTCAGTCAGGATTTCCACGATCTTGTCGTCTGACAGGATCTTATCGCCTTCTTCAGCCACCAGCTGTTTGATGCGATGACGAACAGCTTCGGCCGAATGCGCCTCTCCGCCACCCGTCGAAGGGATGGCCGCAGAGAAGAAATATTTCAGCTCCAGCAGACCACGCGGAGTGGCCATATACTTGTTCGAGGTAACCCGGCTGACAGTGCTCTCATGCATCTCGATCGCGTCAGCCACCTGTTTCAGGTTGAGCGGGCGCAAATGGGCCACACCATGGGCAAAGAACGCATCCTGCTGGCGTACAATCTCGCTTGAAACTTTCAGGATCGTGCGTGCACGCTGATCGAGGGATTTGATCAGCCAGGTCGCATTCGACGCACATTCGGAGATGAATTCCTTCTCCTGCTCGCGCATCGGCAAGGCGCTCACTTCGGCATAATAGGCCTTGTCCATCAGAACGCGCGGCAACGTATCTGAGTTCAGCTCGACCGCGAACATGCCGTTCGGCAATTCCTTGACAAAGACGTCCGGTGCCACCGCAATCGTCGCTTCGCTCGCAAACCCGGAGGCAGGACGCGGGCTCAGCTCGCGCAGCTCTGCCAGCATGTCGATCACGTCTTCCTTGTCGACGTCGCAGATTTCAGACAGGCCTTTAATGTCTTGCTTGGCGGCGAGATGAAGATTGTCGAGAAACACGGCCATGACCGGATCATAGCGGTTACGATCCTTCAACTGCAGCGCCAGACACTCAGTCAGATCGCGGGCCATCACGCCGGTGGGGTCAAACCCCTGACAGACTTCAAGCACGGCCTCAACATTGGCCACATCCGCGCCGAGCGCTTCGGCGACTTCGCCGAGATCGACCTTGCAATAGCCTGCCTCATCCGTCTCATCGATCAAACGGGCCGCGATCAGACTGTCGGCCTGCGACAGGCCCGACATGCTCAGCTGTTCATGCAGATGCTGATGCAGGCTTTTGTCGCTGGACAGGGAGCCCTCGAAATCGAAATCCTCACCCATTCCGCGACCGGAACCCGCCTGCGACCAATCTGTAGTCGCTGAAGGTCCGCTCGCCGCGTTGGCTGGCGTCGCTGCGTCTGATCCCGTCCCGGGCTCATACACTGCATGCTCTGGGACATCGAGCGCCTCACGGGCCTCATTCAGACCGCTCGTATCGTCGAGCGCCAATTCGCTCCGGTTCTGTGGTTCACCGGGCTCCGTATCCAGATCAACCGTTTCCCCAGTCTCGCCGCGTTCCAGCAGCGGATTGCGCTCAATCTCCTCGGCAACGAATTCAGCGAGTTCGATATTGGACAGCTGCAGCAGCTTGATCGCCTGCTGCAATTGCGGGGTCATGACCAGGGACTGACCCTGGCGCAGATCCAGTTTCTGATACGCTGCCATCGCCAGGTCCCCTAAGCCGCGAAGCGTTCGCCGAGATAGACACGACGCACATCTTCATTGACGAGGACATCTTCCGGCACGCCTTCAAACAGAACACCGCCTTCATAGATGATTGAGGCGCGATCGACGATCTCAAGCGTTTCACGAACCTGGTGATCGGTAATCAGCACGCCAAGACCGCGCTGTTTCAGATAGCCGACAAGATCTGAAATATCAGAGATCGCGAGGGGGTCGATCCCGGTAAAGGGTTCGTCCAGCAACATGAAGCTCGGCTTTGAGGCGAGCGCCCGGGCGATCTCAACGCGCCGGCGTTCACCGCCGGACAGGGAGGTCGCAGGCTGTTTGCGCAGGTGCTGAATGTGCAGTTCTTCGAGCAGAGCTTCGACCTGATTGGCCCGTTCGTCGCGATCCCGCTCTACGAGTTCAACGACGGCCATAATGTTCTGCTCAACCGTCATGCCGCGAAAGATTGAGGCTTCCTGCGGCAGATAGCCGAGCCCCAGACGGGCGCGCTGATACATCGGCAAGGCGGTGACATCAGCGCCATCAATCGAGATCGAACCGCCATCAGCAGCGATCAGTCCCATAATCATATAGAAACAGGTCGTTTTCCCCGCGCCATTTGGGCCGAGCAGGCCAACAACTTCGCCGCGCTGCAGCGAGATGGAAACGTCATGGACGACCTGACGCTTGCCAAATGTCTTGGCAAGTCCTGTGGCAATCAATCCCTGGCCGGTCTGGTCCATCTAACGTGTGCTCCCTAAGCCTTGTCCCAGATCAAATGCCTAATTTGTCAGGTTTAAAATCCGTTTAGGCAGATAGGACTAATTTGATGCTTCTGCCTCATCGCTGGGTGTGATCACCATGTTCACGCCGCCATCCAGAGTCGTACGTCCGGCCGCCAGCTCAATCGTCAGCACTTCCCCTTTGGCAACGTCTTCACCGCGCAGCAGAATGACATTCCCGGTCAGCGTGATCGTATCTGTGTCGGCATCATACACCCCGACATCGCCATTGGCCTTCAGCTCAGGCGTTACGTAGAACACGCGTCCTCGCGCCGTCATACTGTCAATATCCCCAAATCCGGCTTCAAGTCCGGTCGTCGTCGACCCGCCCTGTCCCCGATAGGCGAGTGTCACCACATCGGCCCTCAAACGGGCATTGCCCTGGGTAATATCAACATTGTCGATCAGCAGGACCTTGCGTTCCTTGTCCAACACTTCAGAGCGATCAGCTTTCACCCGGATCGGTCCGCCCTCGCTGGATACCTGAGCGAGAGCAGAACCGGCGAACCCGAGACTGATCAGCGCCGCCATCAGATATTTCGTCATTGTCATCACCCTATTCGCTTCACGCTACTCACCATTTGGTGCTTCTGTTTCCTCATTGCTACGCGGATTGATCACCATATCAACATTTCCGCGCAGAATGACCCGATCACCATCATCTGTAATCTCGTAGGAATCTGCGCGCACATCGCCCAGAGGCCCGCCGCCATCAAGCGGTTCCAGCCCGATCACACGGCCGTCTTCGATATAGACGCGGGCGGCCGTGCTGTTGAATGTATAGCCCTGCCCGTCGATCACTTGGACATCGCCAGACAGATCCAGCACCGCTTCCCCTTGCCTGTAGACGCCCTCGGGTGCGGTGATTTCGGTGCCGCGCTCGTCTATCAGTTTCGGATTGGTCAGGTCGACCACACGCGAATCAGCGCGTTGGCGGCGCGCTGTCTCAGCCGTAATGACATAGGCCTCGCCGGCAATGTTGCGGCCGGTAAACCGCGCATTGACCATCGTCACCACCTGATCGCCCGGGATGCGATCAACCTGAACCGTTGCACCGCTCAGCGCGCTCGCCGCAATCGGGCCAATCATGATCCCGGCCGAGATCGCAGCACCGGCGACGAACAGCATCCGCAACAAGCCAACCATCTCAGATCGCCGACGCGCCTGAGCCAGCGTCATCTGGCGTTGGGGCGCCCAGGTTGAGATCGCTTCGGGGTGCACATTGGCTGCATTCATAGGCTTACCTTTACGTCACAACGCCCTGAACGAACAGCACTTTCATCGTGACGTTTCCGTTACTTCCCACCGGTCTCAGCTGTGCGCAAAAATATCGGTGTCGCCCCACCCTTCAAGGTCGAGCTGCGCGCGCACCGGGAGGAAGTCAAAGCAGGCTTGCGCCAACTCTACCCGCCCTTCGCGCTCAAGCATGGCGAGCAAACCGTCACGAAGCTTGTGAAGGTGCAGCACATCGCTGGCGGCATATTGCAGCTGGGCATCGCTGAGCGTTTCAGTCCCCCAGTCGCTCGATTGCTGCGTCTTGTTCATATCTGCGCCAATCAGCTCGCGCGTGACATCTTTCAGCCCATGGCGATCCGTGTAAGTCCGTGCAAGCTTCGACGCGATCTTGGTGCACCAGACCGGGGCGCAGGTGATGCCGAGCCATTTCTGCATCATGGTCACGTCAAAGCGGGCGAAGTGAAAGATCTTCAACACATCCGGATCGCTCATCAGCGCTTTCAGATTTGGGCAGTTATAGGTCCGCTCGAGCTGGACCACATGGGCCGTGCCGTCTCCTGAAGAGATCTGGACCACACACAGCGCGTCGCGCACCGCGTTCAGGCCCATCGCCTCGGTATCGACCGCGATGATGTTTCCCAGAGACAGATTGGAAGGCAAATCGCCTTTATGCAGCGTGATTTTGTTCATGCCGGTGGCTTGGAATGAATTGACCGATTTGGCAAGGGATGAGGCGCGCTCAAACCCGTTCCAATGGCAGATGCGGTGCCTGTGGCAATCGAACAGCGATCCGGTCATTGGCACCAATCGGCCCGCCATCCACAACCACACCCATAATGCCACATTTGCGGATCAGTTTGCCATCCGGCGCCCGGTCCAGCACCGCACGCATCAGGCCGTCCTGATAGTCGTCAAGTTGCTTGCAAGGGTTGCGCAGACCGGTCACCTCGACCTTCGCACCGCCCTCAAACGCCAGGATCGTGCCGCGCGGCAGCGACAGAAGCGCAATCCCCCGCGTGGTAATGTTCTCTCCCATCACGCCCGGGCCCACGTCGAAGCCTTGCGCGATCAGCTCCTCATGCAGCTCGCCATGGATGAGGTGAACTTGCCTCAAATTGGGTTGCGAGGGATCGACCGCAACGCGTGAGCGGTGTTTCACATTGCGTCCAGCGTGCGCGTCACCTGCAACGCCCAGCCCCTGAACCAGTTCGATGCTGTCACAGACCGGCTTGCTGAAGCTGTGCTCAAGCGAGCGGCAGACCGCCGTCACGTAGCCTGGTTCAACTGACATCAAACACTCGCCCGTCCTCTCTACTGTCGCTGCGGGGCGTAACAGTATTCAAACGGCTTGACCATTCACCAACGGAGCGATACCCGCCCGGTCTTGTATCCGCTGCCTTGTGTCCGATCCGCAAGCGGCCGGTTTGGAAAGGACTTTCATGGCCAGACAGCGCAAGCGTAAAGGCGATCCCGTTCACGGCTGGCTCGCCGTGGACAAGCCGGTCAACCTGACCTCAACGCAGGTTGTGGGGAAGCTGAAACGCCTCTTCAACGCCCAGAAAGCCGGGCATGGCGGCACGCTCGACCCGCTGGCGGACGGCATCCTGCCCATCGCGTTTGGAGAAGCGACCAAGACCGCGCAATGGGCCATGGATTGCGACAAGGAATACGTGTTCACGGTGGAATGGGGCACCTCCACGGCCAGTCAGGATAAAGAAGGCGAGGTGATCGCCAACTCAGACGTTCGCCCCTCCCGTGAACAGATCGAAGCGGCCCTACCCGGCTTTATCGGCGACATTCAGCAGGTGCCGCCAAAGTACTCGGCGATCAAAGTGGATGGCGAGCGCGCCTATGATCTGGCCCGCGACGGAGAGACATTCGAAATCCCGTCTCGCGAAGTGACGGTCTACGAGGCCGAGCTTGTAAACATCCCTGACACCGATCACGCCACGCTTCGCGTCGTCACAGGTAAAGGCTTTTATGTCCGCGCCATGGCCCGCGATCTTGCCCAGGCGCTTGGCGCAGAGGGGCATGTCAGCCAGCTGCGGCGCACCCGTGTCGGTGCCTTGGACGAAGCGTCCGCGATGTCGCTTGATCAACTCGAAGCTATGGCCGACGACAAGGAGGCGCTGCTCGGCGCACTCCAGCCGCTCGAGACCGTTCTGGACGATGTTCCGGCGCTGGACATCGACGCCTCCGACAAGGCCTTGATCAAACAGGGGCGAGAGATCGTGCTGTTACCGCATCTCATCGAGCAATGGCGCGCCGAAACGGATGACGACCCCGACAACCGCCTCGCCATCACACTCTGCGACGGCGTGGCTGTGGCGCTGGGTGAAGTCCGCGCGGGCCGGTTCAAACCAAGCCGGGTCTTTCAGATTTAAGGGCGATCGGCCAAGACAAGCTCTGCGCCCTTGTCTGCGATCATGACGGTCGGCGTATTGGTGTTTCCGGACGTAATGGTCGGCATTACGGACGCATCGATCACGCGCAGGCCCCCAAGACCTCGCACGCGCAATCGCTCATCAACCACCGCCATGGGGTCATCCGTACGCCCCATTTTAGCCGTTCCAACCGGGTGGAAGATCGTCGTGCCGATATCGCCCGCAGCGGCGGCCAGCGCCTCCAGATCATCTCCGACGCTCGGACCCGGCAGAATTTCCTCCGGCTTGAACGCCCCAAGCGCAGGCTGCGCCATCAGGCGTCGCGTGACTTGTATCGCTTCAGCCGCGACACGGCGATCCTCGTCTGTCGAGAGATAGTTCGGCGCGATGCGCGGTGCAGCTTCGGGATCGGGCGACAGAATGCCAATGCTGCCGCGTGAGGTCGGTTGTAGGTTGCAGGCGCTCGCCGTCACCGCCGGAAACCGGTGCAATGGATCGCCAAACGCATCAAGGGAGAGCGGCTGAATATGAAACTGGATATTCGCGCGATCCCGGCTCGCGTTTGACCGGGTGAAGATGCCCAGTTGAGACGGGGCCATCGTCATCGGGCCGCGCCGCCGAAACAGATAGTCGAGCCCCATCACCGCCTTGCCAACAAGCGAATGATAGGTCTCGTTCAGCGTTTTCACCCCGCTCACTTTGAATATGGCGCGTTGCTGAAGGTGGTCCTGAAGGTTCCGCCCCACACCGGGCATAGCGTGCACCGGCTCGATGCCTGCAGACTTGATCTGCTCCGGGTCGCCAATGCCCGACCGCTGCAGAATTTGAACCGAGCCAATAGACCCCGCCGACAGGATCACCTCGCCCTCGGCCTTGGCGCGATAAGTCTTGCCTTTCTTGCGGAAAATCAGGCCCGTCGCCCGCCCTTCTACGACCTCTAACCGGTCAATCAGAGCCTCAGTTTCAACCCGTAGATTGGGGCGGTTCAGTATGGGCTTCAGGAACCCGCGCGCGCTCGACCAGCGGCGGCCTGTCTTCTGGTTCACATGAAAGTAGCCGACCCCTTCATTGTCGCCGGTATTGAAGTCCTCAACCGCCGGAACGCCCATCTCTACCGCAGCCTTCTGAACTTGATCCAGCACGTCCCAGCGCACCCGCGGCGGTTCGACCCGCCATTCCCCGCCGTCGCCGTGATGCGCGCTCGCACCAAGGAAATGGTCCTCAATCCGCCGAAACACCGGCGCCACATCGCGCCAACTCCACCCCTCTGCCCCGAGCGCTTCCCACTGATCATAGTCCGCTGCCTGACCGCGCATTGTGATCATCGCATTGATCGCAGAGGAGCCGCCCATGACCTTGCCGCGCGGATAGCTCAGCGACCGCCCGTTCAGACCCGGCTCGGCCACGGTCTTGAACATCCAGTCTGATCGCGGATTGCCAATCGCGAACAGATATCCCACCGGAATGTGAAACCAGATCCAGTTATCGCGCCCGCCTGCTTCCAGCAGAAGCACGCGATTGCGCGGATCGGCCGACAACCGATTGGCCAGCACACAGCCCGCAGACCCCGCCCCGGCAATGACATAGTCATACGCGCCCGCAAGCGTCTCCGGCGAGGCGGTGCTCATCAGCCCGGCTGAACCTCGGTAAAGCGACCGCCCTCACGCGCCAGTTTGCGCAGGGTTTCAGCTGGCGCAAAGCGATCATCCTCGGCGCCGAGCTTCTCCATCGTCGCCAACACCTTGTCTGCGCCGACCATATCCCCATACAGCATCGGGCCACCTTTATCGGCGGGCCAGCCATAGCCATTGAGCCAGACAATATCGACGTCAGACGCGCGCTGCGCCTTGCCTTCCTCCAGGATTTTGAGCGCCTCATTGATCATCGGATGGATGCACATATCGATGATCTCGTCCTGCGACGGTGCCCCGCCCGGCTCGACGCCCGTGATGTCGCGAATGATCCCTGCCGTCACCTCCGACGGGCTGGGGCGTCGGTTCTCGTCATAATCGTAATAGCCCGCGCTGGTCTTCTGGCCCCGCCGATCAAGCTCGCACAGCGCATCGCGGATCGGATTGGTCGTCTTCGCGCCTTTCTTCCAGCCAATATCAAGACCCGCCATGTCTGACATCTGATACGGCCCCATCCGGAACCCGAACGTATTCAGCGCCGCATCAACATCCCAGGGCATCGCCCCCTGATAGACCAGCTTCTGCGCCTGCGCCTGACGCGCAAACAGAATGCGATTACCGACAAAGCCCGGACAGACCCCGACCAGCACGGCAATCTTGTTGATCTCCTTAGCGAGATCCATCGACGTCATGATCACATCATCTGCGGTCTTGTCGGCGCGCACAATCTCCAGCAGCTTCATTACATTTGCCGGCGAGAAGAAGTGCAGCCCGATGACATCCTCTGGTCGGCTGGTCACCGCTGCGATCTCATCAATATCGAGCGCCGATGTGTTCGTCGCGAGGATCGCGCCCGGCTTCATGATCCGGTCCAGATCGGTAAAGATCTTCTTCTTCAGGTCCATATCCTCAAACACCGCCTCGATCACGAGGTCGCATTCGGCGAGATCCTCCATAGACAACGTCCCGGTCAGCCGCCCCATACGCGCGGCGACTTCGTCCTGCGGGAAGCGACCCTTGTCAGCACTGCGCTGATAATTCTTGCGAACAACGCCGAGCCCGCGTTCCAACGCCTCCGGCCTGGTTTCCAAGATCGTGACCGGGATCCCGACCGTGGCGAAATTCATTGCGATGCCGCCGCCCATCGTCCCGGCGCCGATAATCCCAACCGATTTGATCTCACGGCGCGGGGTCGTTTCCGGCACGTCCGGGACAAGCCAGGCCTGGCGGCCAGCGTCGGCGATATAGTCTGATACCTCTTGCGGCGTCATTGAAATGGCTTGGCTCATGGCGTTCCCTCATTGGCTGATGCATTCCGCTCCGCCAGTTTGCGGAGATTGTCATTGTGACTGTCACGGTCGATGGAATAGAACCCAACACAGACCAGCATCAAGCCATAAAGCGTCAGGACTAGCGTGGCGTAGCTGAGACCCAGATTCCAGATCACCCCAGGGTCAACCTCACCCGGCGTTGCGCCTTCTGGAAATCCGATCAGGCTCAGCGCGACGCCCGCGGCGAACAGGCCAAGGCCCTGATTGCACTTTCGGGTAAAGGTCACAGCCGCATAGAACAGGCCTTCGGAGCGGCGCCCGGTTTTCAACTCGCTCTCTTCGACCAGATCGGCGATCATCGAGAACAGGATGGATTGCAGCGCGATGACGAGCGCCAGATCGATCGTATTCACCGCCAGCATGATCGGAAACAGGATCGGGTCACCATTCTCCGGCATCAGGCCAAACAGCCGCAAGATCACCGGTGCGGGCGCCACAGAGAAGGCCACCACGCCGAGCGCAATCACGGCGCGTTTCTTGCCAAGCTTCAAGGCGAGCCGCGGCGCGATCAGCAATCCGCCCAGCGCAGAAACAAACACCAAAGACGTCCAGATAAACAGCTGACCTTCGCTGAACTCCCAGAAATAGCGCAGCACGGTGAAAGCGAAGGCTGCACTCGCACCGGCAGCAATCGACCCAAACAGCGTCGCCACAAACAGCGCCAGAAAGGACCGTTCCGATAGCGTCTCAAAGATCTCCTTGAAGATCGCCCCGACGCTCATCTGGCGCTTGGCCGGGGGTTTCTGCAAATGGGGAATATGGCGATGGGTGCCCAGCGCCGAGATCATGATGGCCGCAAAAATCAGGACCGATGAGATCACACCATACAGGGCGTAGCCATCACGATTGAGGATCCCGATCGGATAGGCCACGGTTGGGACCAGCAGCAGCCCGAACATCATAACCGACATCGCGTTTCCGCCGACCCAGGCAAAAAACAGGCGGTAGGCCTGCAGCGTGGTGCGCTTGTCATAGTCCTGGGTCAGCTCCGGCAACAGCGCAGAGCTCGGCGTTTCATAAAACGTGATACAGGTGCGGATGGTTACCGCCAGAATGAACATGTAAGCGAGCAGGCCGGCGTCCGACCACCCCTCGGGTGGGTTCCAGATCAGAAAATAGCTCACTGCGACCGGCACGGCGGCGCCATACATGAAAGGGTGTCGACGCCCCCAGGACGAGCGCCAATTGTCAGACAGATACCCGACAATCGGGTCGCTGAACGCATCCAGGATAAGCGCGATGAAAACCGCAAGGCCAACCAGCCCGGGATCAACGCCAACAACCGTGCCATAGAAGAGCAGGATAAAGTAGCTGAAGCCGTTTTCCTTCACGCCATAGGCAACCGCGCCAAATCCGTAGAAAACCTTTGTCCAATAGCCCACACGATCGGCGGGCTGCATTGGCGCAGCTGCGACTGCTTCTGTCATGTATGTCCTCCTTTGCTCCAGTCCGGTGGGGTCCCGCGGAAGCTGTGTTTATCATTCAGGCTACAGGGTATTCATCTCCCTCATCTGGCGTGTGCCGGGGGCGGGCGGCTCAGCGGGTGGGCCAGCGAAACACTGTGCCTTGCTCATCCAGTCCCGAGCGATGGGTCCAGTAACGCGTAAATCAGTATCGGCCACGTTGCGTGTCTGGGTGACAACCTGACAGAACGCTTCGGCAGAGCCCTCGATACGCTCAATCTCGCTGTCCTCGCCATAAGTCCAAACTGCTCCAGACGGCGCAGTCAGAACGAGGTGGGGCATTGGCCCGGGCGGTGTTTGACGTCTGGCCTTATAGGTCCAGCCAAACGTGTTCACGCCGAGCACCACGATATTCTGAATTCGATCCTTGTTGCGCCGAATCACACCCAGATGATCATACACCTCCTGCCCATGCGCCCAGGTTTCCATCAGGCGCGCGGTGATCGATGACCGCGCGCTCATATCCGGACCCGCCCATTTCAGACGCGCTTTTGGATCAGCAGTCGCGAAGATGTCGGCTGTCTCCTGGACGCCCTGATGCCAGGCCTCCAGCAGCGTGCGGCCGCCCAGCCCATTGAAATGGTCCGCCTCATACCCCCGCATCCTGCCCGGATGCTTGCCGATCCCCGCCATCCGGTTCAGCAATTCAGCTTCATCGACAATCTGAAACCGCGCCATCTGGTTCCAGAAATGGAGGTGCTGCAGCACGGTATTGATCGTCCAGCTTTTGAATTGTGTTGGCTCAGCAAACTGGCGCGCATCAGCGGTTTTCAGCAGCTCGAACAGAGCCTGGCTTTCGGCGCGAAAATCGTCTGCCTGAGGGATCGCCAAGCCTATTCCTCCAGCGTGCCCATAAGGCGCTCGCACGCGGTGAGATAGTCTTCCTTAAATTGCTGGACCACCTGGCCTGCGGACATGGCCTGGTTCATCAGGCCAACGCCTTGGCCGACCCAATAGGTGGCGAGTTGCTTCGCGCCCTCGTGACCGCCTTCACTGATCTTGTCGATATAGCGAAGCGGCGGTTCGGACACCATGGATTGTAGCGGCATCGGAAGCGGGTTCGGGGCATCTTCAGCCTCCCAGGCATCGGTCCAGGGCGTGCGCAGCTGGCGCGAATGTTTGCCTGTGCGAGACCGCGACCGAACGGTATCGCGAGAGCTGGCTGCGAGCATTTTTTCCTTCACAACAGGATTGGTTTCGGCTTCAGCGGTGGTGAGCCAAACCGAGCCACACCAGGCACCGTGCGCGCCCATCGCCATGGAAGCCGCCATCTGCTCGCCAGTGGTAATTCCGCCTGCGGCCAGAATTGGTGTCGAGGCACCCATCTCCTGAACCGCGCGGGCAACTTCCGGGATCAACACCATGGTCGAGACATCACCGCAATGCCCGCCAGCCTCACCGCCAGCCACGATCAGCATATCGACCCCGGCATTGACCTGATTGACCGCGTGCTCCTTCGCCCCAACCAGAGCGCCGGTCGCGACACCATGCTGCTTGGCCATATCCATCATGGACTTTGGTGGCACGCCCAGCGCGTTGACGATCAGCTTGATCGGATACTGAAACGCGACCTCCATCGACGTCGCAGCACCCTCTTCGCGCATATTGATGGCAGACGTCGCAGAGCCCTGTCGCGCCGCGCTCAAATCCACCGGATCGATCCCATACTCACGCATCAATCCATCCGTGAACTCAGTATGCGCCTTAGGGATCATTTGCATCAGCTTCGCCGCGTCAAACGGCTCGCTTTTGCCTTCAATCTTATTGGGAACAATCAGGTCAACGCCGAATGGTTTGCCGTCAATATGATCGACAATCCAATCAAGTTCCTCTTTCAACCGATCAGGTGGCAGGCTGACCGCCCCGAACACGCCCATGCCACCGGCTTTAGACACAGCGACCACCACGTCACGGCAGTGGGTAAAGGCCAACAGAGGAAACTCGATCCCCAGCATCTCACAGATCGGCGACTTCATCATCTGTTATGTCCTCCACACGTCTGACCTTCGCGCAGGTCAGCTCATTTGCGTGGACCGTACAACAGATGACGCCGCGACAATCCTGACGGGGGAGTCAAATATTTTGGAGGGCGACAATGGCCGCGATTGTCAGACCGCTTCAACCACTTGTTCAATCGCTCCGAAGATCGATTTGCCCGACCCATCCAGCATTTCCATACGCACCGTATCGCCAGCTTTCATAAACGGTGTCTTGAAGTCACCGGTGGCGATCTTTTCGATCATGCGGATTTCAGCGATGCAGGAATAACCAAGCCCGCCTTCGCTGACCGGTTTGCCGGGGCCGCCATCCGCGCCCTTGTTGGAAACGGTCCCGGACCCGATCACCGTGCCGGCGCTTAAGGGCCGCGTCTTCGCGGCGTGCGAGACCAGGCGCGCCAGACTGAACGTGGCATCGACACCCGCTTCCGCCCGCCCAAACGGCTCACCATTATAGTCCACATGCAGCGGGCGATGGACCAGATTGTCTTTCCAGAGATCCCCCAATGCTTCCGGCGTCACCGCGACCGGTGAGAACGCGCTTGGCGGCTTCGACTGGAAGAACCCGAACCCTTTAGCGAGTTCCGCCGGGATCAGCCCCCGCAGCGACACATCATTGCACAGCATGATCAGCTTGATATGCCCCGAGGCTTCGGCCTCGCTGACCCCCATCGGCACATCATCGGTGATCACCGCGATCTCGCCTTCCATGTCACAGCCCCAGGCCGGATCCCCCAGCGGGATCGGATCACGCGGACCAAGGAACGCATCACTGCCGCCCTGATACATCAGCGGATCATCGTAGAAACTCTCGGGCACTTCGGCCCCCCGCGCCTTTCGCACCAGTTCTACATGGTTGATATAGGCGCTGCCATCGGCCCACTGATAGGCGCGCGGCAGCGGGCTCTCACACTCGCGCTCATGAAACCGAAACGTCGGCACCGACCCAAGCTCAACCCCTTCGGCCATGCGGGCAAGACGCGGCGCGACACTCTCCCAGTCATCAAGCGCCGCCTGCAGCGTCGGCGCAATCCGCGCCGCATCCGTACAGCGTGTCAGATCCTTCGAGACGACAACCAGGCGGCCGTCTCTGGAGCCATTTTTCAGTGTGGCGAGTTTCATTGCAGAGTGTCCTCTAGTCTGAGCAGGCCTGGAAAGCCCACTCGGTCGTGTTCGACCCATCCAGTTTGGAGATTGCCGCCCTCAACAGGTCCCCGTCCCGCTGATACCTGATGCGTTGAGGAAAATCGTTCTCGGCATTCTCGACCACAATTTGCGCCTCGCTCAGCTCCACAGCGTCGAACAGGGTCGGTCCCCGCCCCCGCGGATAGGCGGCAAACTGCCAGGTGCCTTCGACCCGCTGAAACCGCATCTGCTCATAGAACACCAAGGCCTCGCCATCGGTCAGCGTGTTGAACCCAAAGATCAGGCTGTCATGCCCACGCGTCCAATATTCCGTGCTCGACCCATCCTCAGTTTCCCAGCACCCTTCAACCCAGCTGAGCGACGCAACGCCTGTCGGACCTACCTTTCGCGCCTCAGTCACGCAACCCGCGAGACAGACAACACAAAGCAAAAAACCTAATCTTCGCGGCACTCTCATCCCCTTGTTTTCGCAGACGTGACGAGTTTCATTTCTGTGGCCCTTTCAAGCTAGCTCGATAGCCATAATATGAACAGAAAATGCAGGGGAATGAGAATAAAAGCACACCCAATCAAAGTTTGGAATCCGAGCCGGCGGGTGGCCTCCTGACCCGCCATGGCGACGGAAAATGGAAGCGCTCCGAAAACAGAGATTGGCACTGACAAGAAGAAAACCCAGTACGCCATCATGACAAACGGTGACTGCAGCTTCGTTGAAGCATCTCCGCTAAACCCTAGTCCTAGAGGAGCTGTCCAGAATACAAAACTCGAGAAAACGATGATCGGCGCGCATAAGAGAAAGACCGCCGAGAACAGACCTTTTCGCACACTCACTCAACTCTCCGCCTTAATCTTCTCATGCAGCCAAGCGGCATGGCGCGGCGCTGTCTTGGTCCGGCTCCACTCTTCCAGCATATCTTCAGAGACACGCTTCAGCTCAGCCATCTGTTCCGGCGTGCTGATATCGCAGGCGAGCTCAAGACGGTGGCCATTCGGGTCGAAGAAATAAATCGATTTGAAAATGCCATGATGGGTTGGCCCAATCACCTCAAGCCCATGCGCTTCGGCGCGGGCCTTTGCCGCCATCAGATCGTCTAGGCTGCCAACCCTGAACGCGATATGCTGCACCCATTCCGGCGTATTGCGATCGCGGTCCATATCGGGCTGCTCCGGCAGCTCAAAGAAAGCGAGCACATTGCCATTCCCGGCATCCAGAAAGATGTGCATGTACGGATCATAGGCCCCGGTTGAGGGCACATGGTCTTCGGCAATCGCAAGCTGGAACTCCATCCCCATCACGGTGCGGTAGAACTCGACCGTCTCCTTCGCGTCCTTACAGCGATAGGCCACGTGATGAATGCCTTGGAGGTTGGGGGCAGCGGTCGCCATGGTCACCTCCCTCACGGATCTGTCTTGTCGGTTTGGCGCATCGCGAACATGACACCTACGCCGCTCAGCAGGCCAATCCCGATGGCGACCACAAGCTCGTTGAACAGACCTTCGATGAAGTGACTGACGACTACGACCAGTATGGCTGATATCAAAGCGGCAATGATCGGTCTCATGCCTCTTCCTTCACGTTCAACACGCCTCGCTCCACCTGATCACGTTCGATGCTCTCGAACAAGGCTTTGAAATTGCCCTCACCAAACCCGTCCTTATAGTCACCGACGCGCTGAATGAACTCAAAGAAGACCGGCCCGATCCGTGGCTCAGCGAAGATCTGCAGCAGAAGGCGCGGACGACCGCCCTCCGTCGTGCCATCCAGCAGGATGCCGCGCGTCTGTAACGCCTCCTCATCGCGCCCATGCCCCGGCAGGCGCTCGCTCAGCATCTTGTAATAGGTGTCTGGCGGCGCGGTCATGAAGGGCACGCCCCGCTCCTTCAGCTTGTCCCAGCAGGCGACCAGATCCTCACAAATCAGCGCGATATGCTGAATGCCCTCACCGTTGAACTCGCGTAGGAATTCCTCGATCTGTCCGCCCCCAGACTTGCCTTCTTCGTTCAGCGGAATGCGGATTTTGCCATCCGGGGCTGTGAGCGCCTTGGAGGTGAGGCCGGTATACTCGCCCTTGATGTCGAAATAGCGGATTTCCTGAAAGTTGAAGAGCTTCTCATAGAAGTCCGCCCAATAGGCCATCCGCCCCCCATAGACATTGTGGGTCAGGTGATCGATCACATCGAACCCACAGCCTTCCGGATGACGGTTCACGCCGGGCAGATATTCAAAATCGATATCGTAAATCGACAGACCACCGCTTTCATCGTCATAACGATCAATCAGATAGATGATCGAATTGCCAATCCCCCGAATACCGGGAATGTGCAGCTCCATCGGGCCCGGATCATTCTGGATCGGCTCTGCGCCTTGCTCCAGCAGATGATTGTAAGCCTTTTGCGCGTTGCGCACCCGAAAGCCCATACCGCAAGCCGATGGCCCATGCTCGCGGGCGAAAAACCAGGCGGCTGATTTTGGCTCATAATTGGTGATCAAGTTGATCCCGCCCTGGCGCCAAAGCTCAACGTCTTTCGAGCGGTGGCGGGCGACCTTCTCAAACCCCATCGTTTCAAACACAGGTTCAAGTTGACCCTTTTCAGGAGCGGAGAATTCGATGAATTCGAAGCCGTCGAGACCGGCAGGATTGTCAAACAAGTCTGGCATTTCTCTCTCCCGATTAAATTAGTTGCATATGTAACTAATTTAATCTTTTGGTCAAGATTTTTCCGCCTCAACGCAATTGGCCGGAGACGCTCTCACGCTCCGGCCAATCCCATCTTCTGCGCTGGGTCAGACTATTTCCGCCAGACCGCAGCCATGGCCGGATCTTCTTCCTCACCAGTATATTTGCGGGTCTCGGCGCGGCCCACAACCATGTGGTGAACCTCATCCGGACCGTCCGCGAGCCGCAAGGTGCGCTGGCTGGTATACATGCCCGCAAGCGGCGTCCACTGAGACACACCCGTCGCGCCATGCATCTGGATCGCATCATCAATGATCGCACAGACACGCTCCGGCACCATAGCTTTCACCATCGAAATCCAGACGCGAGCTTCCTTATTGCCCAGCACGTCCATCGCTTTAGCGGCTTTGAGCACCATCATCCGCATCGCCTCGATCTCGATGCGCGCCCGCGAGACTTTCTCGATATTGCCGCCGAGCTTGATTAGATCACGGCCAAAGGCCTGACGGCCCATGCCCCGAATAACCATCAGGTCGAGCGCTTTTTCGGCCGCCCCGATCGACCGCATACAGTGGTGAATACGGCCCGGCCCAAGGCGCAGCTGTGAAATCTCAAACCCGCGGCCTTCACCAAGAAGCATATTCTCTTTCGGCACGCGCACATTGTCGAACACGATATGCATGTGACCGTGTGGGGCGTCCGGGTTGCCGAACACTTCCATCGGCCCTAGGATTTTAACCCCCGGTGTGTCGGTCGGCACGAGGATCTGCGACTGCTGCTTGTGCGGCTCAGCATCCGGGTTGGTTTTGACCATGGTGATCATGATCTTGCAGCGTGGGTCGCCCGCGCCGGAAATATAGAATTTCTCACCATTGATGACCCACTCATCGCCTTCCAGCACAGCGCGGGTCGAAATGTTCTTGGCATCCGATGAGGGCAGCGCCGGTTCTGTCATCGCAAACGCTGAACGGATTTCACCGTTTAGAAGCGGCTTCAACCAGCGCTCTTTCTGCTCAGGCGTGCCAACACGCTCCAGCACTTCCATATTGCCGGTGTCCGGCGCCGCGCAATTCATCATCTCTGAGGCGAGCGGACATTTGCCAAGCTCCGCTGCGATATACGCGTAATCGAGATTGCTCAGGCCCTCGCCGGTTTCAGCATCCGGCAGGAAGAAGTTCCAGAGGCCGAGCCGCTTGGCTTCCGCTTTGCCCTTTTCGAGCGCCTCAAGCTGACCCGGTGCATAGGACCAGATGTCCTCCTTGCCCTCACCCGCGCGAACATACTCTTCATAATTCGGGATCGCCACGTCCCGGACAAAGGCTTTGACCTGCTCATAGAGCGGTTGCGCCTCTTTCGACATATTCAGATTGTTAAGCTCGTCAGTCGGGTCCAGCCCCGCCATTGTGTCTGCCATCTGGTTCTCCTAATCTGTCCCTACTTGATTGAAATCTCTGCCTATTTGCCACATTCGAGCTGCGCTATAGGCAGGGGTACCTAGTCGTGATTACAATCATCATCTCTTAGTCCTGCAAGCGCATCAAGGCTGCCCTCGCGAAACGGGTAAAAATGCCGCTTCATTGCCAGCCCTGAAGGGCTGCGGCCTCGGCCCGGATCTGTTCCGGACCGCCCAGCAATTGCCGGTTCGCCCCGATCCGTTTGAACCAGTAATGTAGGCCCAGCAGGTCGGTGAACCCCATGCCGCCATGCACCTCTGTGGCGGTTTTCGCAATGAACGTCCCCACCTCGGCCAGATGCGCCTTGGCCAGACAGACCAGCAAGGCGGCCTCGTCCATGTCTTCGTCCAGCGCGTGCGCAGCGTGCCAGACCAGCGCGCGCGCCGGTTCCAGCTCCGCCGCCATCTCCGCGCACATATGCTTGACCGACTGGAAGCTGCCAATCACGCGATTGAACTGTTTGCGCTCCTTGGCATAGTTCACGGCCTTGTCGAGCATGGTCTGCGCCGCGCCCAGCGTATCGGCCGCCAGCAGGACACGTCCCGCCGCCAGCATGCGGTCTGCCGCCACACCCCCGTCACCGTCACTCAGCGCGACCGCCGGTGCGCCGTCGAACTCGAGTTCCGCAAAGTCGCGCGTGCGGTCGATCGTGCGCAGCGGCGTCCGCCTCACCGCACCCGCCTCAGCGATGTGCAGTCCGCCGCCCCGGTCACACACCAGGACGTGGGTCGCCGCCGCGGTGTCCAGAGCAAACAGGCTCCGCCCCGAGAGCTTTCCATCCCTGACCGTCACACCCGCGCCTTCCCGCGCGCCGACGCGCTCGGTGACCGCAACCCCAAAGGCGACATCTCCGCTCGCCAGTTTGCCCAGCCATTCCGCCTTCAGCGCCTCATCGCCCGCCGCGCCTATGCCTACAGCCGCCATCACGCCGCCGAGAAACCGCGCTGGCGCAACAACGCTGCCTAGCGCCTCCTGAACAAGCGCGGCCTCCAATAGCCCGAGCCCCAGGCCGCCATAAGCCTCCGGGATCACAGCCTGACCGACGCCAAGTTCCAACAGGCCGCCAGAGATCGCGACCGGCACACTGACATCGCCGCCCGCTGCCTTGCGCACCGCCTCCAGCGGCGCCGCCGTGTCCAGAAACCCCTGAATGGAAGCCTGCAACATCCGCTGATCTTCTGAGAGAGAAAAATCCATCCCGCCCTCCTCAAGCCGCAGCCGGACGCGGTTCACGCGGCAGACCGAGCCCTCGTTCGGCAATGATGTTCTTCTGGATCTGCGCCGTCCCGCCGCCAATGATCAGCCCGAGATCATACATATAGCGCGCCTGCCACTGCCCGAAGTCGCGCAGGTAAGGCGTGTCCTCCCCATAGAGCAGCCCCAGCTCCCCCATCGCATCCAGCGCCAGCCGCGCCAGCTCATGGTTCAGCTCACAGCCCTGCAGCTTCACGATCAGGCCCGCCATGCCCGCGCCCTCGCCCTTGATCCGGCTCGTCATCACGCGCAGCCCATTCGCCTGCATCGCATAGACCCGCGCCTGCAGCGCCACCAGCCGATCGCGAAACACCGGGTTGTCGATCAACCGCGCCCCGCCCACGGTCTCCGTCTGCATCAGCTCAGCAATCGCCAGCAGCCGCGTCTTCGCCGCGTTTGGATCGCCCAGCATGCCGCGCTCATGGGTCAGCGTCGCGTTCGCCACCTGCCAGCCCTCACCCGGCTTGCCGACAATCTGATAGCGCGGCACCCGCACATCGGTAAAGAACACTTCATTGAAGTTCGCCGCCTCGGTCATATCGACCAGCGGGCGCACCTCAATCCCCGGCGTATCCATCGAGAAGATCAGATAAGAGATCCCGTGATGCTTCTTCGCTTCGGCTTCGGTGCGCACGAGGCAAAAGATCATGTCCGCCTGTTTCGCGGTCGAGGTCCAGATCTTCTGGCCATTGATCACATAGTCGTCGCCCTCAATGTGCGCCTTGGTCGTGAGGCTGGCGAGATCAGACCCTGCGCCCGGCTCCGAATAGCCCTGACACCAGATCATCCGCCCCTCCAGCGTCGGCTTGATATAGGCCTCTTTCTGCGCCTCGGTGCCCAGCTCGAGCAGCGTCGGCACCAGCATGGAGACGCCCTGATTGGCAATCCCTTTGGGCAGGCCAGAGCGGGCGAACTCCTCGCCAATAATGCGCGATTTCAAGATGTCCGGCGCCGCGCCATAGCCGCCATAGCGTTTCGGAATCGTCCGCGCCGCGAGGCCATGCTCGATCAGCAATCTCTGCCAGGCGAGCCGCTTGTCATTCTTGATCCCCCGATCGGCCTGCGTCGGCGCCTTGTCCCGATGCGCCTCCAGAAACCCCGCCACCTCCGCACGAAACGCGACATAGTCTTCCCGCAATCTCAGATCCATTCAGGCCTCCCATTTCCTGTCTACAGTCTCTGGCGCTACCAGATTACCCCCACGGCAGCGCAGCGAAAAACGACCGCGCCGGGTGAGAAATGCGGGTGTAGGTAGGGTGGATGGGGGTTAGGAGCGGACCGAAGCGGTGCTGATGCGAGTAAAAGCGGTCATCCACTCGATCATGCTCAGCTAGGTTCAACATTGAAAACCTTGGGCTCATCAACCATTGCGTGTGAGTACGATTATTCTAGACGACACGGTGCGATGTTATCGCATACCATCCCGATCGGCTTGAGGCAGACCTATCGACTTAGTGGGGCTTAGTTCCGGCTATCTATCAACTCAGTCTCGCTCGTCCGAATTGGCCGCCAACACCTGGCATTCCACGTCATCGCCTCCCATCAAAACACAAAGCGACGTCGCCTCATAGATTGATGACATATTTCCTATTTCAAAAAGATCGTACTCCAACCAAGCATTAGGATCGGAAGCGGGCAAGGCTTCGCCATCTAAAATGCGCTCGTAGCCTCGAGCGAACCTCATCTTTGATCCGAAGGGTCTTGATCTGTAGGATCTTGCGAAGTCGCTTATTCTAATGCTTGACGTGCTGCCGCTCGGAGCCCGAAGCGTCAATTTTAGTATGCCGTCGTTTTCAAACACATCTCGCAATAAACCTATATCCGGGTTCAAACTCGTCCATCCATGCCGTTCGATATGCCATGTCGGCAATCTACAGCTGGTGCCAACATTGCGGTCGGACGTCTCCGACGCGACCAAGCCATTGAACCAAGCGTTAACAGCTGAGTCAGTGGAGAATTCTGCCACCGTGTTCCATGAACTTAGATGAATGTTGGACGGCACTCCACTATCGGCGCATATCGAGATCGCTGCATAGATTTGTCCATTTTTCTGTGGGAACTGCTCGATAGACTCATCCAGTTTCGACGCGCCAAGGACGGTGCTAAATCGATCAGCAAACCTGTTCTGACTAGAATTAGTCTGGTCTTCAATTTCAGCTGGCTTCACAGAGCCCTTCTCTCTACTGTACGCTGCTGCGATATAGCGATCTAAAACAGTTTTGCCTTGATCCTCAGTTTCATTGAATGACGCATTTTTCCGTAGAGAGCTACCGTGGCCATCCTGCAGTCTCGCATGCTTTCGCCAAAGCGCGTTAGAACGCTGAAAAGCGTCAAGGACGTGCTCACGGAAAACACTCTTACTGCTGTCTTGGAGGATTTTTGGAAGATTGAATTTAAGGCCATCTGTGAGAACAAACTCGAATGAACCGTTCACGCGAGACCAACGTACGCTCTCGCTTGCATTTTCTGAATCGCCGATTGAGGCTTCGTACTTTCTCGCCGCCCCCAATCGCGAGATGTAACTTTCCGGCTTAAGGTCAAAATCAAAGTCGACGAGACAGCCTTCATTGACCATGCTCTCGCAAATACTTTCCATGGTCGGTGTAATCGCATAGGTCGCATCTTCCATCAAAGTCTGATGAAATCGACTTTCCACCCCATCCTTCTCGCTCACGACCGCGCCAAGGTTGGTCGACAATGGCAAAAATTGGTTCGGATCATCCTTACTTGGTTTGGGATCGGCCTTTACCGGGTTAACCGCGTCCGTCTCCCTACTAACTATTACTTTGCTAAGGTCTGAGCGGTCGATGTTCAACGCAGATGTTGGCTGCAAAATAATATCTGCATCAACCAAACTTGTACCTGACAACTGTAAACTAGCGTGTGGTTCTAAGCGAACTGTCGCGCCATCTAGCGTACCCCCACTAATTTGGATTTGCTCTCCTTCGAGTATGGTAAGATTCGCGTTTGTTAAATCCGTAAGAACGAACGCCGTATCTTTCATGCTGGTCGAATCAATGATCGTATTCGAGAGATCGCTCATCAAAAACTTCGTGCGATCCAAATTGGAATTGAGGATGGGTGTGCCATGATTTGTCGTTCCGATCAGAACAAGGTCTGAGAGATCGAAGTTATCGAACCCGTTCATGACGTGTGCGAGCGCAGGAAACGCTCGTGATTGTCCAATTTCCGCTGTTTCTTTTCTGGTGTTTTCCAGTACGTATTTAAGCGCTAAAATATCGCTATGGTTTGCAACCAAGTTCGAAACGTCATCTTCAGGTTCGATGGGCGCAGGCTTAAGACTTACTGCCAAAGCGATGATCGCTACGAAAACCCCAACCACTGCAGCAACACCCCCTATTGCGTCCCAAGGAATTTTGGTTTTCGACAACTGAAGCCCATGTTGGTCATCCCGGGACTGCGCTGAATGCTTTTCTCTCTCATTATCTTCTACGACAGCTTGTTCCGAGTACTCATGTGTCATTACACGTAACCCATCAATTGCCTAAGGGAAATATAGTTGGTTCAAATCTAGAGCAAAATCAAGTTCAAGATGAACCAGAATCTTTTCTTGGGTATCGCCCTTCCATTCGGGACGTCGATGAGTCTTTACTGGCGCTCAAATCCGCCCGCACCAGCTAAACGGGAATTGCTATCGAAAAGTGGGCCTTAATCACCCAACTCTACGGTCTTCTCATTACCGACAACCCGTCTCGCTATTTCAAATCGTCGATCGGATAAAGAGTTTGGAAGTTCATCCATAAAAACTGACAGCGAACCGAGTTAAGTTTGAAGGTACACTTTGGAATCTAGCAAAGATCGCCGGGGTCACCACCAGCAATCAATCCGACCCAATCCTGACCTGATCTACCCTCCCCGCCATGACGTTTGAGGATCATACGGATAGGGCTCTGGGGCGGGGGTGGGACGCGGTGCGGGGGCTTGTGGTGCGCCTGACCGCGGCGCTGACGCTGAGCCCGATGCTCCGGGCGGCGGCGCGGCGCGAGGCTGTGGTCCTGCTGCGGCAGGCCGAGGCGCTGGTGCGCCGGGCCGTGCTGATCCTGGCGCTGCGCCTGCCGGAGCCGAAGCCGCGCCGGGGACACCCGGCGAGCGCCGACACGCTGGCCCGCCTGAGGGCCCTGCCGAAAGCCGACGTCCCGGCCTTTGCCCTGACCGAGCCGCACCCCGGCGCGACCGGCTTCTGGGAAGAGGTGTCATTAGAGGCCTTGGCGGCGTCCCACACCCCCGCCCATCTGCCCCACAGTGTCGGAACCATTGGGGCGGATGGGAGGGGGTGTGGGACGCTCTCACTAGAAGACTCTGACCAATTCGTGGAGCCGGGCGCGCTTATCCCCCGTCTGGCGGCGCTTCAGGCCGCGCTCGACGCCCCGGAGAAACAGGCCAAGCGGATGGCGCGCTGGCTGACCCGTCAGCGGCGCGCGAGAGAGACCGGCCCCGCCCGCCTCAATCCGATGCGGCTCGGCCACCCGCCCACCGTGACCAAAGCGCGGCGGCACAGATTTCCCAAAAGCACGCAGGCCCTGATCGACCTGCACCATTTTGCGCAGCGCGTGTTTGACAGCTCTTAAGCCGCCTCCGGCCTGCGCCTAATCCGTCAATTTACCCTAAAAAAGGGCCTTAAGCGGCTTCCTTCGCGCGTGCGCTCAGTTCAGCTTTCACCCGCTCGGCCAGCTGTTTCACCGTGAAGGGTTTGGCCATGAAGGACACTTCGCGATCATCGTCGAGCTGTTTGGCAATATCGCTCTCGGCATAGCCGGACATGAACAGGACCTTGGCATTGCCGAGCAGGCCCTTCGCCTCCTTGATCAGCGTCGGGCCGTCTATGCCGGGCATCACAACGTCAGAGACAATGAGGTCAAATCCGCCCGGCTCGATCTCGAGGATCTCCATCGCTTCCTCGCCGTCACAGGCCTCTTCGACATCATAGCCGCGCGAGCGCAGCTGCGTCGCCGCGATGGAGCGCACGCCATCCTCGTCCTCGACCAGCAGGATGCGTCCGCGACCAGAGACATCGACCGGAATGGCCGAAACCATCAGCTCTTCCGGCGGCACAATCTCCGGCTCTGGAATGTCCTCAGGCTTGAGCGCGGGCAGATAGATCTGGAACGTTGTGCCTTTGCCAACCGTACTGATCGGACAGATATAGCCGTTTGACTGTTTGATAATGCCGTAAACAGTCGACAGGCCAAGCCCGGTGCCGAGCCCCTTCGGCTTGGTGGTAAAGAATGGATTGAAAATATTCTTGAGGTTTTCCGGCGCAATGCCGTGGCCGGTATCCTCAACCTCGATCAACAGATACTCGCCCTCTTCCACGAAGCGGAAGCCTTCAGCATGTGCATCCTTCTCCGTCGCGCGAGAGGTCTTGATCGTCAGCTTGCCGCCGCGTCCGCCATCCATCAGCAAGGCGTCTCGCGCATTCGTCGCGAGGTTGATGATCGCGGTTTCAAGCTGATTCTTGTCGGCTTTCACCATCGGCAGATCGCGGCCATGAACGACGTTGAAGTCAATGCGTTCGTCGATCAACTGCCCAAGCAGGATCGCAAACTCGGACAGAAAATCGCCCGGTTCAAAGATCTCACGGCGGAAGGTCTGCTGACGCGCATAGGCGAGCAGCATCTGCACAAGGTCTTTCGCGCGCACAGAGAACTCGTGAATCTTTTTCAGATTGTCGAAGGATGGATCGCCCACCGGATGCAGCGTCATCAGATGGTCATTGTTGAGAATAATACCGGTCAGCACATTGTTGAAATCATGCGCAACGCCGCCCGCGAGCTTGCCAATCGCTTGCATCTTCTCGCCTTGAGCCAGACGCATCTCCAGCTCTTTCTGTTCGCTCATATCGATCACATAAGCGACAGCGGGCTGTCCGCGTCCGTCCAGGGTCACGAAGACATTGACGTCTTTCTGATCTTCGTCGGCAAGGTTCAGGCCGACAGGCTTGTCGACGGAATCGAGCAATGTTTCGCGAAGCTTCTCCGGGCCATCCTCGGCGACGAACAGGTCGATGAACTTGGTGCCGGGTGACGCGCCGCCGCCCGCAAGCCCCATCAGCGCGCGGTTGGAGTCGGTGATGATCGCGCCTTCAAGCGAGCTGCCCTCCAGGCGCGCAGCGCCAAATGGCGCATCATCGAACATCGGGTCGCCATCCGGGCGCGGCGGGCGGCTTGCCGAGGCTGCAAGCATCCGGCTCTCACCATCCATCGCGGTGAGCGAATTGCCGAGCACTATCGTGCGTCCAGTCGCGTCAGCGCCCTTGCCATTCCAGGTCGTGATAGTCTGAACCGGCACTTCAACTCCGTCGCGAGACCGCATCATGATATCCGCGCGGCCAGGCACGCCCGACTTGCGATCCCGGCGCAGCATCTTGACAAACTCAGGCCGCATCAGGTCGTCGAGGCGCACATTTTTCGGCATTTCAGGCAGGCCGAGCAGATCCCTCAACCAGGCATTGGCGTAGCTAATCGTGCCGTCAGCTCCAGACGAAAAGAACCCCATCGGGGCGTCTTCCACATAGAGCGAGCGCATATCCGCTGCACCAGTTGCTTCCTGCGATCCTGTGATCCGTCGCAAACGCCACATCACGCGGTCGCCTCGCAGCGGCGCCACGGAAGCCTCAAACTGGATTGGTATCCCCTCCGCGCCAAGCGTCATCGGTGGCAGGCTTTCACGGCGGCGTTCTTTGGCTTTCGCGGCTTTGGACAGTCGGAAAATCGGGGCGGCAAGTCCGGGGGCGGCGCTAAAGATGCGGTCCACAGAGACAGGGCCGATGATGTCAGTCTGCCCCATCAAGGCAATCTGGGCGACTTCAGCATAGGCTTCATTCGCAGCAATCGGGGCACCGCCAAGATCGGAAATCAAAGTCGCTTCATCCATGGCTTCGATCCAGGAATAGCGCGGCGTGGCGGGCTTCATTGCTTCGGCCATCGCGCCGCGTTCCGGGAACAAGCCCATCTTGCGACCTGCGCCACGGATGATCCACAGCAGAAACACCATCCCACCCGCTGCCATGGAGATCAGCAATACAGGGCCCGTTCCGCCAACCGCGCTTGGCCAGGCAATCGCAACGCTTGCGGCAGCGACAGCCAGAAGCAAACAGCCCCAGAACGCCATTTGCAGCCAATCGAGATGCTGGCCCAGTCCGCTTAACGCACTCGGATTTTGTTCAGCTTCTTCTTGGATGCTGTTGTCAGACATCGCGTTCACTCCTGACGAAGCAGATAAGCGCTTCGGTGATTCGTACAGTTTATAGCAGGTCGACGCCACTTCGCGCACCTTGCCGTACATGAAGCCTCATTTTGCCATCGCAATAGTTAATCAATGAAGAAGGCTGGTTAATCTTTTCCGTCAAATTATTATCTGTGGAAAAGCCCCTCTGGAGCCATGCCTGATGTCCCTCAAATTCCTGCCCGTTGCAGCATGGTTCCTGTTGCTGGCAGGGGCCTGCGGCGCCCCGCCCGGCGCGATGGATGATCGCACGGTTGCAGTCTCGATATCATCTGCCTCTGCTCAGGACCGCGAAACTGAGCGGTTTAACACCTGGCTTGACGTTAAGTATCGAGAAGCGGTCGCGCGTAGTCCGCTGAGATCGACCTTCATGGGCAGCCGGCTGAACTATGACAAATGGGACGACGCCTCGCCTGCAGCCGCAGAGGCTGAAATGGCGATACAACGCGCTCAGATTGACGAGATGCGCGCTGAGTTCGACCCTGCCACCCTGACAGGGCAGGGACGGCTGTCCTATCGATTGGCCGAATACAATTTTAACCGTCGAGAGCAGGCCTTTCAGTGGCGGGATTACAATTACACCTTTCATCAGATGCGCGGCGTTCAATCCCGAATTCCGGCCTTTTTGATTTCCCGGCACCGGGTGACCTCAAAGTCGGATGCGGAGGCCTATATCGCGCGGTTGCGCGGCATTGAGACCTATCTCGGTCAGCACCTGCTGAATGCCGAGCGACAAGCCGCCAAGGGAATACGGCCCCCAGCTTTCACCTATGACTATGTTCTGAGTGACGCTCGCAACATTATCACCGGCTATCCATTCGGAGACAGCCGCGCAGATGGCTCCGAAGACAGCCCCCTGATGGACGATATCCGCAACAAGATTCAGGCGCTTATTCTGAATGGGACGATCACCGACCCAGAAGGTGGCGAGTTGCTTTTTCGGGCCGAAGAAGCCCTGAGGCTTAAGGTTGGTCCGACATATCAGAGGCTGATTTCCTTTATCGCGGCGGAGCGCGCGCATACCTCGGACGAAGCAGGCGTCTGGAAACTGCCAGATGGCGAAGACTATTATGCCTATCGACTGGCACGTATGACGACAACTGACATGACCGCCGATGAGATCCACGAGCTTGGCTTGTCGGAAGTGGCCCGCATACAGGCCGAAATGTACGCGATCATGTCCGAAGTGGGGTTTGAAGGGTCTCTGCAGGCGTTTTTTGAGTTCACGCGCACCGATCGTCGGTTTTTCAAGCCAAACACAGCCGAAGGCCGGGCCCAGTATCTCGCCGAAACAACAGCGCTGATCGACGCCATGGAGGCTGCGTTACCAACCCTGTTCAATGTGTTTCCAAAGGCTGATCTGGAGGTTCGGGCGGTTGAAGCCTTTCGTGAGAGATCGTCCGGGAAAGCCTTTTACACCCGGCCCGCACCGGACGGATCGCGACCCGGCATTTACTTCGCCAACCTCTATGACATGCAAAACATGCCCCTCTGTCAGATGGAGGCGCTTGCCTACCATGAAGGCATTCCAGGCCACCATATGCAAATGTCAATCAGTCAGGAACTGGCCAGTCTGCCCAAGTTTCGCAAACATGGCGGCTACACAGTCTATAGGGAAGGCTGGGGTCTTTATGCAGAGCGCCTGCCGAAGGAGATAGGGTTTTACGAAAACCCCTATTCCGACTTTGGGCGGCTGGCGATGGAGCTTTGGCGCGCGGCGAGGCTGGTTGTGGATACCGGCTTGCACCACCGAAAATGGACACGTGAACAGGCGATCGATTACCTGCTGACCAACACGCCCAACCCGGAAGGCGACTGCATCAACGCGATTGACCGCTACATCGTGCTGCCGGGGCAAGCTACGGCCTACAAGATTGGCATGAAGAAAATTCTTGAGTTGCGGGAAAAAGCACGCGGCGAGCTTGGCGACGCTTTCGACATTCGCGCGTTTCATGATCTGGTGCTGAAAAATGGCCCTGTACCGTTGGCCGTTCTGGAAGAGACAGTGGACGCCTGGATCGCCGCAGAAACAGCCTGAACAGAACAGGACTTTCGTGCGCAGAGACTCTCGTTAGATTGGCGATCCAAGATCAGCCATCACGAAGGGGCGAGAGCGATGGGCGAAATAATATCAGAAGTGTTTTCAACCAGCGGATTGTTCACGCTGCTCATGCTGCTTTTGCTGCAGGCCGTGCTTGGCTTCGATAATCTGCTGTACATCTCTATTGAATCAAAACGGGTTGGAGAGGCAAAATCCGGCATGGTACGGCGCTGGGGTATCGGCCTCGCCGTTGCGCTGCGGATCATTCTCCTGATCGTCATTGTCATGCTGTTCGGTGCCTTGGCTGAACCTTTGTTCGGCGTGCATCTGACAGGGTTTATCGAAGGCGAGTTCACATTGCAGGCGATGGTGACCCTGCTAGGGGGTGCGTTCATCATCTATACGGCGATCAAAGAGATCACGCACTTACTTGCGGTCGACCATATTGAGCATACCGAGGGCTCGAAAAGTAAGTCTGTGACCCAGGCCGTGCTGATGATCGTGGCGATGAACCTGGTCTTTTCATTCGACTCAATTCTCTCGGCGATGGCGATCGCCAATGTCGAGGTTGCGAATGTGGTAAACGCTTCTGGCGACGTGCTGAACACGTTCACCGGCACCGTCAGTCAGTGTAAGGCCGATCTGATCGCCAACCCTGTCGCTGGCGCAGTCGGCTGTGAGCCAGGCAAGGAATATCAGGTTTGGATTATGGCCATCGCCATTCTCGCGTCCGGGGTCGTGATGATCCTGCTCGCGGACTATGTGGCGGAGTTCTTGAAGCGCAATCGGATGTATGAGGTGCTCGGCCTGTTCATTCTGTTCCTTGTTGGTGTGCTTCTCGTCACAGAAGGCGCGCATTTGGCGCATCTGACTCTGTTCACCTTCCCGATCGAGGCGATGAGCAAGTCGAGCTTCTATCTGGTCGTCGGCGTGCTGGTGGTCACCGATATCATTTCGACCAATTATCAGAAGCGCCTCTGGGCCATGCGTGAGGCTGAACTTCTGAGTGCAGGGAACAAGGAAGACGATGCGATCAAAGCGGTGGACGCTTACATCGCAGAGCACCGCGGTTCTTGAACCTGTTTCAGCTTAGACACCCGCAACTTCGCTCTCGGCTGCTTCAGCTTTGACCCATTTGATGAAGGCCCGGACATCCTCTGAGAGGTGCCGGCCCTTCGGCCAGACAAGCCAGTAGCCATAGTCGACGCTGATCGAGCCATCGGCAAAGGGGGCAACCAATCGCCCCGCCGCAATGTCAGCGGCAGCAATGGCCCGTTTCGCCAGCACCACGCCGCGCCCGGTGGCGGCCGCTTCGATGGCCAGAGCTGACTGATTGAAGCGTGGCCCGCGTGTGCCATCGACCAAATCAGCTGCGCCGCGCGCCTGTAGCCAGCTGTTCCAATCCGGACAGGAGGGATCCACTTCCGCACTCACATCATGGATTAGAGTGTGTTTGGCGAGGTCCGCGGGCTTGCGGATGGCATCCGGACCATCGAGCAGATTTGGCGAACAGATCGGCAGCACGGTTTCGTCGAGCATCTTTTCAGCTTTGAGACCTTCATAATCCCCGCCGCCGTATCGGATCGCAAAGTCTGCATCTGCGGTCGTAAAATCCGTCAGACCACTATCAGCGCTGACCCAGGCTTCGATCCCGGGATGAGAGCTGTGAAACTTTTCCAGACGCGGTGCGAGCCATTTGGCCGCGAAACTCGGCGCCGAGCTGACCATGACGCGCCCCTTGCGCGCCGGCGCCTGCATGATCCGGCCCGCTTCAGCTATCTGATCAAACGCTTCACGCACCAGCGGCAACGCAGCTTGCGCTGCATCCGTCAGCAAGACGCTACGGCCCGTCCGCTTGAACAGTGGCGTTCCGGCATAGTCTTCCAACTGGCGAATATGTTGCGAGATCGCCCCGGGTGTGACGTTGAGTTCGTCAGCCGCCTTGGTGAAGGACAAGCGGCGTGCTGCGGCCTCGAAAGCCCGAAGCGCATTGAGGGGTGGGAGGCGATCGTGAGTTTCGGACATTTTCATGCTCTAAGCGATTTTGACTGTAGTTTCTCTAAACAATAGAATAAGACGTACAAGCTTGTCGATTTGCCGCAACACACTCATTTGATTTCGCGAAGCCGTTAAACCCCGGAGTTATGCTCGTGCGTCTTTTTCCTGCGTTTTTCTATACGAATGATGCGCAAGTGCTGGTGTTCGGAGGCGGGGAAGCGGCGCGTCGGAAAGTCCGGCTACTGGCCAAGACAAGCGCGGCAATTCACGTTGTCTCGCATGCGCCGATCGACGCTAAATTCGCGGAGGAATTCGGCAGTCGCATTGCGCTAGCCACCTATAAAGAGGCCCCGGCTTTGCTGAAAGATGCCGTCTTTGCGATCGTGGCCTGCCGCGATGAGGATTGTAAACTGGAGGCCGTTGAGCTGGTTCGAGGATCCGGCGTGCCGGTCAACGTGGTGGACCGCCCTGACCTCTGTGACTTCACCGTGCCGAGCATTTTGGAGCGTGGGGAAATCGTCGCGGCGGTTGGCTCAGGTGGTGCTGCGCCCGTCTTGGCGAAACGCGTTCGCACGCAGCTGGAAGCACTCCTACCACAAAATATGGGCCCCTTGTCAGAGATTGCGCGCGACTTCCGCCCGGCGGTTTTTGAGGTACTGCAAAGCGGAACGCAACGTCGCCAATTCTGGGAAGCGGCGCTGAACGGACTACCTGCAGAACTTGCGCTTGCTGGTCTGTTTGGAGAGGCCCAGACAGCGCTGGAATCGCTGCTGGAAGACTTCGCGAGTTCCAAAGCGGAAGGCATAAACCGTCTCGGCCCGGTTCACATTGTCGGCGCCGGTCCAGGCGATCCTGAATTGTTGACCCTGAAAGCGTTCAGGCTGATCCAGAACGCCGATATTGTATTTCATGATCGGCTGGTCAGCGATGAGATTATGGATGTTGTTCGCCGCGATGCCGATCGGGTCTCGGTCGGCAAGTCGAAAGCGAATCATTCCGTTCCGCAAAACGAGATCCATGAGTTGATGATCACCTCAGCTCGGGAAGGCAAACGCGTGGTCCGACTCAAAGGCGGCGACCCTTTCATATTTGGACGGGGCGGCGAAGAAGTTGAAGCGCTGCGAGACGCCGGTATTGAGGCACAAGTTGTCCCAGGAATTTCATCAGCGCTCGGCTGCGCCGCATCGGTCGGGCTTCCGCTGACACATCGCGACCATGCCCAAAGCCTGACCTTCGTCACGGGGCATGCGAAATCTGGCGGTGTGCCCGACCTCGATTGGACGGCCCTCGCCCGCCCGGGGCAGACCGTGGTTGTCTTTATGGGTGTGGGAACTGCGCCGACTCTGTCAGAAAAACTGATCCAAGCCGGGCGCGCTGCATCTACTCCGGTCGCTGTGATCGAGAACGGGACACGCGACAATGAGATTCGGGTGTATGGCACGCTCGCTGAACTGCCTTCGCTGATTGAACGCGGCGGGATCAAAGGGCCTGCGCTTTTGATCATCGGCGAAGTCAGCGCAATCCCCGCCGAAGCGATCGCTCAATTCACCAAGGAAAATGCGGCATGACTTCTGTTCGCCCCAAGCTGAAACCCGAGACGCCAAAGACCATAACGGCATGGGACACGGCCAGCGGCCAAGTCGTCTGGATGCGCGCGGATGGAAGCTGGAGCGATGACCCGACCGAACTGGGCGTATTTACAGGCGCTGCAGCGGAAGACGCGCTGGCAAAAGCCCAGACCCAGGAAGGTGAGATCACAGACCCATACTTCATGGAAGTCACCGCGGATGGTCAGATCGCGGGCCGCGAAACCCTGCGCGAGAGCATTCGCGCCAACGGACCGACCGTGCCCTATGGAGTGATCATCTGATGCCGAACCGCGAAATCACCAAGCTGACGCTTTATGGCGACAGCATTTCCGGCAATTGCCAGAAACCACGCTGGACGGCGGACTATCTGAATATCGACCATGACTGGGTTGAGATCGATATCCTGAATGGCGGCACGCAGACGGAAGAATTCCTGGCGCTGAACCCGGTCGGTCAGGTGCCGATTGCGCGCTGGCCGGATGGACGGGCTCTGCCGCAATCAAACGCGATTATGCTTTATCTGGCTGAAGGCTCTGATCTTATTCCAGAAGACAGTTTTCAGCGCGCGCAGATGAACAGCTGGCTGTTCTGGGAGCAATATTCGCACGAAACCTCCATCGCGGTGCGCCGGTTCAAGAAACACTATCTGAAACTGCCCGAAAGCGAGATTGATCCGGAGCTTCTGGCCAAAGGACGTCGCGCGCTAGGCGTTATGGAAATGCAGCTGACCTGGACCGATTGGCTCGTGGGAGATGGACTAACGTGCGCAGACATTGCGCTGGTCGCCTATACACGCGTTGCGCATGAAGGCGGGTTCGATCTTGCCGAATTCCCGAATGTTGAGCGGTGGGTCAGCCGCGTTGAAGGTGCGCTTGGCATCGGCCATGCCATGCCCAAGGAAGGGGTAACTTTGTAATGTACCGCTACGATCAATTTGACGCGCAGATCGTCAAGGAACGCGTTGACCAGTTCCGGGGTCAGGTCGCCCGGCGGCTGTCTGGCGATATTCTCGAGGATGAGTTCAAGCCGCTGCGTTTGCAGAACGGCGTCTACTTGCAGCTGCACGCCTACATGCTGCGCGTGGCCATCCCCTATGGCCAGTTAGACAGCCGTAAAATGCGGAAACTCGCCTTGATCGCGCGGGATTATGATCGCGGTTATGGGCATATGACGACGCGCCAGAACATTCAGTATAACTGGGTTGCGCTGAAAGATATTCCGGACGTGCTGGAGCATCTCGCCGAGGTCGAGATGCATGCGATCCAGACCAGCGGCAATTGTATTCGCAATACGACAAGCGACCATTTTGCGGGCGCGACCAAAGACGAAATTATGGACCCGCGGCCCTGGTGTGAGATCATTCGCCAGTGGAGTACGTTCCACCCGGAATTCGCCTTCCTGCCGCGCAAGTTCAAGATCGCGGTCACAGCGGCTGAGCATGACCGCGCGGCCATCCGCGTGCATGATATCGGCCTTCACATGCGCGAGCGAGACGGTGAGGTCGGTTTCGAGGTGCATGTCGGGGGCGGTCAGGGACGCACGCCGCATATTGCCGCCAAAGTTGCCGACTTTGTGCCGGAGGCCGAATTGCTCGATTATCTTGAAGCCATTATGAGGGTCTATAACCGCTTTGGTCGGCGCGATAATAAATATAAGGCCCGGATCAAGATCCTGGTCTCTGAGACGGGGGAAACGGAGTTTACGCGCCTGGTCGAGGAAGAATATGCGGCCCAGCGTGAGACGGAAAAGATCGCCCTGCCTCAGGCGGAGATTGATCGCATTCACGCCTATTTCGCGCCACCAGCGTTCGCCGACAAGTCAGCAACAAGCGAGGCGTTTGAGCGCGCTAAAGCCGCTGATCCCAAGTTTGCGAACTGGTCAGAAGTCAACCTGCACCCACACAAGGTCCCAGGCTACACGTCCGTCACCATCAGCCTGAAACCGATTGCAGGCCTCGCGGGGGATGCGACGGATGCTCAGATGATGGTGATGGCGCATCTCGCCGAAACCTATGGCTTTGACGATATCCGCGTGACCCATGCGCAGAATGTCGTCCTGCCGCATATCGCTCTGGATGACCTCTACACTGTCTATCGCGAACTGGACGCGGCCGGGCTCGCGACCGCGAATGAAAGCCACATCACCGATATGATCGTTTGCCCCGGTCTCGACTATTGCAATCTCGCCAATGCGCGCAGTATTCCGGTCGGGCAGGAGATCCAGAAAGTCTTCGCCGACCCCGCCTATGAGCGCGATATCGGCAAGCTGCACATCAATATTTCCGGCTGTATCAATGCCTGTGGTCATCACCATGTCGGGCATATCGGCATTCTAGGCGTCGACCGGAAAGGCGAGGAATTCTATCAGATCTCTTTAGGGGGGCGCGCCGACGAGAAAGCAGCCATCGGCGACATCATGGGCAAGGCACTCGCAAGTGACGAGGTGCCCGGTGCGGTCAAAACCATTGTCGATACCTATCGCGACCTTCGCACCAACCCGGATGAGAAGTTTATCGACACATTGGAGCGCGTTGGACACGACCCGTTCAAGGAGGCCGTTTACAATGCCGCTGATTAAGAATGGCGCCGAGATTGAAGATGTGTGGACGTTTGTCGACAAGACTGATGTACCTGCTACAGGTTGCGTGACGTTACCACTGGCCAGATTTCTGGCATCTATGGATGAAGTTCTGGCGCGAAACACGCAAATTGGTGTTCGTCTGGAACCGGCAGATGACCCGCACGATCTCGAACCTTACCTGGATCGTCTGGCGCTGATTGAGGTCAGTTTCCCTAAATATACAGACGGTCGCGGCTACTCTCAGGCCCAGCTGCTACGACGGCGCTTGGGCTATACCGGCGAGCTTCGCGCCGTTGGCCACGTCCTGACTGATCAGATTCTCTATATGAACCGTTCAGGGTTTGATGCTTACTCAACCACCCGCGCGACCCTACCTAATATCTTGAAGGCGCTGAAAGAGTATTCGGCGTTCTATCAGCCTGCTGCGGATGGAAATCGTTCTGTTTTCGCAAGGCGCCACGAAAAGGCCTGACGCGAATGGCATATTCAGCGATAGCTCTGACCCTCGACGAAACCGTCAAAGAGCGCCTGGCGCGCGTGAATGAAGAACTTCGTGACGCCTCGGCCCAAACGATTTTGCGCGCCTCCATTTTGCGCGAGTGGACCGACGAGATTACTTATGTGTCGTCTTTTGGGGCTGAAAGTGCCGTGATGCTGGCACTGATCGCCGACGTAAACCCAGATCTGCCGATCGTGTTTATGGACACGGGCATGCACTTTCCACAGACACAGGATTACAAGCAAGAGCTGATCGACCGGCTCGGCCTGTCTAATGTGCGCGATATTCCGCCCTCTGAGGCCGAGCGCCTGGCCGAGGATCCCAAGAATACGCTTTGGAAGACCGATCCGGACGCCTGCTGTGCGCTGCGCAAGGTTCGCCCACTGGAGCCCGCGCTGGAGGGCTTCAGCGCCTGGATTACCGGTCGCAAACGCTTTCATGGCGGTGCGCGCCTGTCTCTGCCGGTATTTGAGTTCGCCTCAGGTCGGTTTAAAGTGAACCCGCTTGCTGGTTGGACTCAGGAAGACGTGCAGGACTATTTTAGGCGCCGTCAGCTGCCTAAGCACCCGCTGGTCGCACAAGGGTATCCGTCCATCGGCTGCTGGCCTTGCACAAAACCGGCAGAGGACCCGTCTGACATTCGCTCGGGTCGCTGGGCCGGGCAGGAGAAGACAGAGTGTGGGCTTCATGTCGAGAAAGCCGAACGCCCACGCGTGTTCTAGGCGTACCGGCGCTTGAGGCCACAATTGTGCCCCACTGAGCATGATGATCCGAGCGATGAGTTATCGGAACAAGTCTATCGGGATCGCTGCGACACTCGGACTGATGTGTTCTTCTGCAAGTGCAGGAGAGCCGATTGAAAGCCTTGTCCCCGCGGCCCTACTGTCGAACGCAATGGCTGCATATCAAATGCATGAAGGCGACGTGTCCAATCCGGACTTCGTCACCATCATCGACTATAGACAGCATTCTTCTGATCCGCGCTTCTACCTGATCGATCAACGCGACAATACAGCGGACGTCTTTCTGGTTGCGCATGGCAAGGGATCAGACCTTGATCACGATGGCTATGCGACACAGTTTTCAAACACGCCAAATTCCAAGATGACCTCTCTCGGCGCATTCGTGACGGGAGAACAGTATTATGGCCGTCATGGAATTTCTCTCAAGCTGCACGGGCTAGAAACGCGGAATGATCAGGCAGAGGCGCGCTACATTGTCATTCATGGCGCTGCATATGTTAATCCAGCGCGAAGCAAGATGGGCCGATCCTGGGGCTGTCCGGCGCTCGAACAAGAGGTCGCCAAAGAGCTCATCCCACAGATTAAAGGCGGATCATTCGTCTACATTGTCGGCCCGACGCAGAAGAATGAGCCCTGACAGCGTCACCTCTTGAGTTTGATCCGCAAGTCACGCTAAAGCGAGCTTATGACAGACACGCTTCCAGACCGCCTGAGTATTGATCCGAACAGCCCCTATTACAATGAGGAACTGCTCACGCGTGGTATCGGTTTGAAACTGAACGGCGTGGAGAAAACCAATGCCGAGGAATATTGTATCTCCGAAGGATGGATCAAAGTGGCGGCGGGAAAATCAGTCGACCGAAATGGCAGACCGCTGCTATTGACGATCAAGGGGACCGTGGAAGTCTGGCCGCTTGATGAGAGCGGTGAGTAATTGACCGGCTCAGACGGTTTGTCACAGCGCAATGGGGCGGCTACGGCCCCATGTCTAGCGTCCTACCACGAATGCCAGATCAGGGCAGACCATGCCAAATGAATCTCGCCCATCGCCTATCAGATCGGGAATAGCCCTAAAGTGCGGGCGATGTGGACAAGGGCATTTGTTCGGGTCTTACCTTAAGTTCAATGACAAATGCGATCATTGTGGTCTCGACTTTACCATCGCCGATACTGCGGATGGACCAGCTTTCTTCGTGGGTTTCCTCGTAATGATCGTGTTCGCGCCGTTCTATTTTATCCTGCCGATGGTGGAGATGCCGATCTTTGGTGCGATCCTCGCCTGGACGGTATTGATTGGCCTTATGGGGAGCTTCACGTACTTTCTCTTGCCGCGCTTCAAGGCCGTTCTGTTCAATCTGCAGACCCGGCACAAAGCCGAGGAGGCGCAGTTCGAAAGCACCGGAAGACACGGCAGTGCAGCGAACAGCCATAAGACATGAGTTTCAGTTTTTCAGCTCGTGAAAGAGTTGGACTATAGGGCGGACTTCAGCTTTCGGTTGATCTTGACGGCCAGTTTGTTGCCTCGCCGACCCATCTGGCCCTCAAACACTTTTGGGCCATCCCGATCGCCCGACAGGACATCCACGGGCTGATCTGAAGGCAAACCCAGCAACAATGTGGAGCCTGCTTTCAGCTCCGTCAGCCGACTGAGCGGTACAGGCAGGCTGGCAATGCGTGCGGTCAGCAAGGCTGTGACTGGTGGAGCTGCTGATGCGGTGGCAGCGCCATCGTCTTCCCTTTCAAGATGAGTTGGCGCAAGCGCCTCGACAATGGCAAAGTCAGATTTGCGGTCACCCCATACCATTGAGTATTCCGAAATCGCTACGTCGCCCCCTGCGATCAGACTGGACACATAAGGCATATCTGTTTCGATCGAGTGGAGCCCGAGATCGTCGCCAAGGATGGGGGCAAGCGGTGTGAGGAGTTGCTCCAGCAGCGCGCAATCCATGGCGCTAAGCTTCCAGTCCTGCTGCGTATAGAGTGCGGCATCGTCGGCACCACACGCTGCGGCAATCAGCGCGTCTACCAAATCCGGGGAGAGACAGATTAGAGCAGACGTCTCGAGACTGGACAGACCAAAACAGGCAATCGCGCCCGCTTTTCCGACCAGTAACTCTCTGATGGCGCTAGCTGGCAGCGTCTGAACATCGGCGAGGGAAATCGCCGCTTTCAATCCTGTGCTGTCTGCTACTGCGCGAGACAGCCGTGGGGCTCGGGCTGCCGCCGTGTGGCGCTCGCGGTCGCCGGGTGTTTGCGCCTTGTCATCAAATATCGGCGTTTCGCGGGGCAAGATTTCTGTGGGCTCTGGCGGCACGCCGAGATCGTCTGGCAAATCAGGACGCAAGAGCGCTTCAATCTCTGCCGGGGTCAGGACGCCTCTCGCGGTCGGCAAGCGGGGTTCATCGTCTGAAAGATGCTTGTCGCCGCGGTCTGGAGACACCTCGACATCATCAAGCATCCAATCATGCTCGTCTGATTTGTCACGGCTGTCACGCATTCTGCACCCTATAGCCTAACCAGCCTCATCAGTGCGCTGATACGGTTAATGAACCATTAGTATTTATGGAGCAGGCGCTGAGTCGCCTGTAAAATCAATCGTCGCGAACGACGCGTTCATTACGCTCGTGACGCTCCTGAGCCTCCAGGCTGAGCGTCGCGGTTGGACGCGCCTCGAGCCGGCGCAGACCTATGGGCTCGCCTGTGTCATCACAATAGCCGTAAGTCCCTTCATCGATCCGGCGAATGGCGGCGTCAATCTTTGAGATGAGCTTACGTTGGCGATCGCGGGTCCGAAGTTCCAGAGCTTTGTCGCTTTCAGCCGACGCACGGTCTACCAGATCCGGGTGATTGGACGACTGAGCCTGCAGGTTGCTGATCGTCGCTTTGGCCCCCGTGAGAATATCAGATTTCCATGCCTCGAGTTTCTGCCGGAAGTATGCTTTCTGTTTCGGGTTCATGAACTCTTCTGAGTCCGAAGGTGTGTAACCGTTCAAGTCGATGTCAGCCATGAATCAGCTCCTGTACTCGGGTTGGGCGCCGTATACTGTCGTCGTTTCGATTCCGCAATCGCAATATTCAGACCAGTGAGCCTGAACTGCCCATGAATTGCGGCGTCATCACGGCCAAGAGAAGGCTTTTGCAGCTTTAACGACGCAAGTCACTTGATCTAGTATATAGGTCTGTGCGCTAAGCTAAGGGTCGCCAATGTCGCAGATCCGACAGGTGAGTAGAACGGAATTGACGATAGCATGACCTCCCGGTGGAAGCAGCGAGAATTCAAGCGGCAGTCGACCTGGCGCCAGTCGCTGCTGTTCAACAGTCTGCTGCTCATCCTGCCCATCATGGCCGCGCGGATCATAATTGGAGCCTACACATCGGACATCGCCACTGACCCGCTCAGTCAGGAAGCGCGGATGGAAACACTTCAGGAAATTGAAAGCAGTTTTCGCGGCTTGTCCGGTACGGAAACGATCGCCCGCGACGTCTGGGCCAGAAAAATCGAATCAACTTTGGCAGAGCGGGATTTTTCAGCCGCGCGAGGGTACTTGCTGGCGGCGCCCTACATGTTGAATCGTCAGGACGCCCAGGCCGTCCTCGCAGCAGCCGAAGCCGAGCAGTCGGGCACGCAGGATCAGCGCCTGACCCGGGCCGCCCTTCTGTTTCTGCCAGACGCGGTTCGCGCCCGCTATGAACGCGCGATTACCCCGCCCCGACTGGCGATGACGGTGCCGGTGGCAACTGATGAAGCCGAACCTGAAACGGCATCGGAAAATACCGAAGAGGCCGCAGCCGAGACGCCTCCGCAGGCGGAGACGACACCTGAAAATGCGCAGACCGTTGATCCCTTCAACTCTCGCAAGGCGTTTCGCATGCTTGGCGACCCCAAAGACCTGACCCGGCGCAGCGAACGCTGGCTTGCCGGAGAGAATATAGACAGTCTGGAACTGCGCCTCAGCGCGCTCGGCCTGATCAAGCAGGCTGAAGAGCGGGATGAGAGCATTGCCTTTGCCAACGCAGCGTCGGTTTTGCGAGCCGCACATCGGTCCGGACGGTTGAATGAGCGCTTTTCCGATTATCTCATCTCGCGCATTGAGGCAGCGGTTCCAGAACAGGAGTTGCGAACAAATCTTGCGGCCGTGTTCGAACCTGTTCTCACGACCCGCGAACGTTCCGATGCATTGCTCACAGCCTATTCTGCCACGATCAATGAGGAAGGCCTGGGTCGATTGAACCGTGACCTCACAATCGTTGCGCGCCTGGTTGAACTGACCGGAACGTCAGGCGCGCTGACCCTGGTCGAGCAGGCATCGACACCTGAAGACATGCGCCGGGCCTTGCTGATCACCGAGGCGGGCGGCGAACGATCGGTAGCACTGGCACGCGAATTGGGCCCGAGCGTGCTCGGCCTCGCGCAGATCGGGGCGCAATGGACCCGGCTCCTGGTGTTTCAGGTCATGGGATTGATGGGCCTCGGCATGGCGTTGATCTGGACCACGATGTCGGTTTTCACACAGGCTGAAACCGTTCGTGTGCGGTCACGCTAAGCCGAACGCACCCTTGATGCCGTCGATCAACAGCTGAACGGACAGGGCCGCGAGGATAACCCCGAAGATCCGCGTGATCGCTGCCGCAATACTCTGCCCCATCGCTTTGACCAGCGGTCCGGCAGCGAGAAAGACCAACAGGCAGATGATCATATTCGCGGCGATGGCTGAAAGAACAGCGCCTTTGGCAACCCAATCGTCACTTTGCGACATGTAAAGCATAGCCGTCGCGATCGAGCCGGGCCCGGCCAACATCGGAATTCCGAGCGGAAACACCGACACATCATCTGGTTCTTCTGCTGGTCCCGCTTCACTGTCGGCCATGACGCTTTCTGCTCGGTTTTCCCGACGCTCTGTGCGGCGTTCAAAAACCATGTCGATGGCGATGATGAAGAGCAGGATCCCACCGGCAGCCCGGAAGGCATCAATCGTGATGTGCAACTGGTTTAGCAACCAGGATCCAAAGAACGCAAAACCAAAGATGATGAGCGTGCCGATGAAAACCGACCGCACCGCCATGGATCGGCGGTAGGATGCGCTGCCCTGTGCCGTCAACGACGCGAACACGGGCGCCACGCCGAGCGCATCGATCAGCACAAAGAATGTGACAAACGACGCGATGAAAAGAGAGATGAATTCGCCAGACATGCTGGCCCCTTAACTCAGCTAGTCGAGAGCGTCGAGGATGTCTGCCACTTTTGGATCTAAAACAGGTTCGGCGCCGGGATTTGGCCGCGCGCGACAAAGCTCAGGATCGTCCGCTAACGACAGAATTGCCAGATGCCCCCGAAGCCGTTGCAGGAGTCCCGGCGCTTGCGCCTCGTCAGCGTCTTCAAGCCGGAATTCGCCGTCAATATCGATGCAAGCACCCGTGCACGGATCACCGGCCTCGAGCCGCGCAATTGCCGCTTCGATGGAGATCAAGGATTGTGTATCCCGCGCCAGATCGTAGCCAGACCCGTCAGCCATGATGCCTGTCCTCATCTTGAGCCTGGAGTTTCATAAGCTTTCGGCAGCTTGAGAGAGCCTGATAAATCTCACCTGCAACACAGGCTCTTGAGATCGATATGATGCGTTCGCGCTCTGACGGTGTCTTGGCCTCGCACATGGCGTCACTCAAGGCCGCGACGGCCTGATCATAGATCGAACCGCTTGCCTTGCCGGTCAGATAGAGCTGCATGATTGCAAAATAGGCTCGCTGACTGCCAGACTGAACTTGTTCGGGGCGAAGAACGTCCTTCTCGCGCAGCACGCGCGCCTGATTCTCGAGCAGAACAGTGCCCCGCCGCTCTCCATTGCGCAGCACAGCACCGTTGATGATCACGGCTTCGCCTGGTTTGAGAGACAGTTTCAGCGGCATACAGCTTCCCCAGCGATTCACCCAGAAGTAGCTCGAAAATGGTTAACGTGACCTTGCAAATTATTTCCATTGTCGTCTGGCGCTGCTCGGCTCGAACTGAATTCACATGATAAATCTGGTGAACTGACGAAAACGATGAGGTGGTGGCAGCGCTTCCCGCAGCGTTAGCGCTTGCCCTTCACGGCGGCCCCCTTATCCTTAGCGTCAACGTCAAGATTTAAGGAAGACCCATGCGCTTTGAAGGCACAGAGAATTATGTCGCCACCGATGACCTGAGGGTTGCTGTCAACGCTGCGATCGCTCTGGAACGCCCGTTGCTGATCAAAGGCGAGCCGGGAACCGGTAAAACCGTCTTAGCGATTGAGGTGGCCAAAGCGCTGGGTGTCGAGCTGATCGAATGGCACATCAAGTCAACCACGAAAGCGGCGCAAGGGCTGTATGAGTATGACGCAGTCTCGCGCCTGCGTGATGGCCAGATGGGCGAAGAACGCGCGAAGGATGTCTCGAACTACATCAAGAAAGGCAAATTGTGGGAAGCGTTCACCGCCGACGGTCGCCCTATTCTGTTGATTGATGAGATCGACAAGGCCGATATCGAGTTTCCGAACGACCTGCTGCAGGAACTCGATCGGATGGAGTTCTACGTCTACGAAACTGATGAAACGATCAAAGCGAAACAACGCCCGATCGTGATCATCACGTCAAACAATGAAAAAGAGCTGCCGGATGCGTTTCTGCGCCGCTGCTTCTTCCACTTCATCAAGTTCCCGGATGAGCAGACGATGAAAGAAATCGTCGATGTCCACTATCCCGGTATCAAGAAGAAACTGGTCTCAGACGCACTGACCACGTTCTATTCGATGCGCGAAGTACCGGGTATGAAGAAAAAACCGTCCACCTCGGAGCTGCTGGATTGGTTGAAACTGTTGATGAATGAGGATGTCGATCTCGATACGCTGCGCGAGCAGGACCCGGATCGTCTGACGCCGCCGCTGCATGGCGCGCTGCTCAAGAATGAGCAGGATGTTGCCCTGTTTGAGCGATTGGCCTTCCTCAATCGTCGACAGGATGGACCAAAGCGCGGACCTGCTGGGTAAGGAAGGAATGAGCGATGGCTAGATGTCTGGTTGCCGGAATTGGTTTTCTTCTGGCAGCCTGCGGCCAGCCCTCCCCGCCGACCACAGAGACAGCGGGCGCGCCCCCTACGCCCGGCACTGTCACACAAGCGACGCAGGATGCGAATGCTGCAGTCGCCGCGCGACTTGATATCGCGGACCCGTCAGACGCGGAGGACGCGTCCCGAGGCTTGCTGTCCCAGATCGAACGCGACGCGATCGTCAATGCTGCCGGCGAAACAGTCTGGTCGATCAAGCAATTTGAGTTTCTGGAAAGCGACGCGCCAACCAGCGTGAACCCCTCGCTTTGGCGTCAGTCTCAGTTGGCCGCCGCGCATGGTTTGTTTGAAGTCGCAGACGGGCTTTACCAGGTTCGTGGATACGATCTTGCCGTGATGAGCATTATTCGTGGTGAGACAGGCTGGATCCTGGTGGATCCCCTCACGGCCACAGAGACCGCCGCTGCCGGATTGGCGCTTGTTAACGAAACGCTCGGCGAGCGACCTGTCACCGGCGTACTCTACACCCATTCGCATGCCGACCACTTTGGCGGTGCGCGCGGGGTTTTGAGCGAAGACGAAATTCAATCGGGAGCAGTGCCGATATTGGCGCCGATTGGATTTACTGAAAACGCTGTCGCTGAAAACCTCCTCGCCGGAAACCATATGAGCCGGCGCGCCACCTTGATGTTCGGCAATACGATACCGCGCAACACGATGGCCCATGTCGGGTCGGGGCTCGGCCCGGGCCTGCCAAACGGTACGATCAGTTTCGTTCCCCCCACTGAGGAGATTTCCGGTCGGGGAACGATCAGAGTGATCGACGGCGTGACTTTCGAGTTCATTGATGCAGCCGGAACAGAGGCCCCCGCAGAGTTCATGTTCTACCTGCCGGAGTTTCGCGCGCTTTGCACCGCCGAAGTCGCCACGGCGACGTTTCACAATGTACTCACGCCACGCGGTGCGAAAGTTCGCGATGCCCTCGAATGGAGCAAAGCCATCGACTATGTGCTCACGGAATATGGCGCGGAATCAGATATCGTCTTCGCCTCTCACCACTGGCCGACCTGGGGCACTGACAACATCCAGACCTTCCTGACCGGACAACGCGATATTTATCGCTATGTCCACGATCAGACGCTGCGCAAGGCCAATGCTGGTGCCACCATGGTGGAGGCCGCCGAGGCGCTTGAGGAACCGGGCTTACTGGGCGATCGCTTCGACACACGCGGCTATTACGGCACGCTGAATCACAACTCAAAGGCCGTCTATCAGCACTATTTCGGCTGGTGGGGCGGTATCCCGGCAGAGTATAATCGGCTGCCCCATGAGCAGACCGCCGCGCGCTATGTTGAAGCCATGGGCGGTGCCGAAGCCGTTTTGTCTCGCGGACAGGACGCGTTTGAAGCGGGTGACTTCAGGTGGGCGGCTGAACTGTTCAATCATGTCGTTTTTGCTGATGCCGACAATGAGAAGGCCAAAAACTGGTTGGCTGCGGCTTATGAACAGTTGGGGTTTCAGGCCGAAAGTGGCGCCTGGCGGAGTTATTACCTCGCTGGCGCAAACGAGCTGCGCAATGGCCTGCCAAATGTCGGCAACCCGGCCTTGGGGAATGCTGATTTCTTGCGCGCCATTCCGTCGATAGAATTGTTTGATGCGATGGCGGTGCGGTTCAACCCTGAGAAGCTGACGCGAGACCCTTTCAGCCTCCAGTTCGATTTTATCGATACCGGTGAGACGATCTCGGTTGATGTCGGCACATCCGTTGTTGTCCCCCGAGAGCTCGCAGCTGATAATCCGTCGGCGACTTTGGCTCTGAAACGGTCTGATTTTGACCGCCTCATTCTTCAGACTGCAAACTTTCGAGACCTGATGACGAGCGGTGAGATCCAGATTGAGGGCGATCCACTGGCAGCGGGCGCGTTCCTGCTGGCCCTGGATCAACCGCCTTTCTGGTTTGATATTGTCACGCCTTAGGCCCGAAGACACTTCGCGAAGATCAACCGCTCAGCATTTCCATCGCCGCCTTTGATCGGGCTATCGGTGCGCGCTTCAACAGTCCAGCTTTGGTCAGTGAGCCATTTACCAAAGGTCGTTTCGGCCCGCGCTGTCGCTTCGGTATCGGTGACAATACCGCCCTTGCCGATGTGTTCGCGCCCGACTTCAAACTGCGGTTTGAACAGAGCAATCAGCATCGCGCGCGCAGCGGCCAGCGACAGCGGGACACCAAGCAGCTTGCTCAGGGAGATAAAGCTGGCATCGCAGACGATGAGCTGCGGCGGTTGCCCGAGATCTTCCGGAGTGAGCGCCCTTGCATCGGTCGCCTCCCTAGACTTAACGCGTGGATCCGCCGCGATGCGAGGGTGCAACTGGTCTCGACCGACATCGACTGAGACGACGCTGGCCGCGCCCCGCTCCAGAAGCACCTGCGTAAACCCTCCTGTCGAGGCGCCGACATCCAGACAATGACAACCCGTAGGGTCCACGCCGAACACGTCCAACGCATGCGCGAGTTTCACGCCCGCGCGCGACACCCAAGGGTGAGGGGGCTCGGCAATGATCCGTGCATTGGGTGCGATCTTCTCCGATGGTTTGGACAGGACCCGGCCTTCGACCGTTACGGTCCCCGCCGCAATCGCCGCCTGCGCGGCGGATCGACTGTCAAAATGACCAAGTGCCACCAGAACCTTGTCGGCGCGATCGATTTTTTCCGAAGGATCGACAGGCACGGCTGACAAACCTTTTTTCTGCTCTAAGTTCACACTCACAGCCAATGGAGGTCTTCCCATGATCCGTAAAGCCCTGCTCGCCGCCCTGCTCCCGCTCTGCGCCTGTGCCACCGCCCAAACAAGCGACGACGCACCAATACCCGAAGCTGAGCCCATGCCCATGCTGAGCGAGATGTCCGCGACTGTTGGCGATGTTCAGATGAGTGGCGAGGTCATTGGGATGGAAGGTGAGATTATCGGCGCGGTCAGCCTGATTCAAGGCCCCCATGGTGTGATCATGGAAGTGACCATTGAGCCCGGCGGCCTGATCCCGGGCTGGCACGGCCTGCACCTTCACGAAGTCGGTGACTGCAGTGACATCGGCGTGTTCAAACGCTCTGGCGGGCACATGGGTATGATTGAGGGCGGACACGGTTTGATGAACCCGGTCGGGCCGGAAAGCGGCGATGTGCCGAATATCTGGGCCGCTGCGGACGGATCCGCCGGGTATGAGACGTTTTCACCTTTGTTTACGTTCGACGATGTGGCGGATGAAGACGGCACGGCGATGGTTATTCACGCCAATCGCGACGATCATATCACGCAGCCGATCGGTGGTGCCGGACCACGCGTCGCCTGCGCCGTTATCCAATAGTCTGTTTAGGGCTCTGTAGGTCCGACAGACAGTGTGAATCGGTATCAGCACACGTCCTACTGTAGGCTCAACCCGCCATCTACAATAACCGTATGTCCCGTGACGTAGGACGCAAGGGGCGAGGCGAGGAATAGCGCCACGCCGGCCATGTCTTCGGGCGTTCCAAGGCGGTGTTGTGGGATCGCGCGCAAGCTGCCTGCGAGGCGCTTGTCATTCTTGGTTGTGACATGGGTCAGTTTGGTCTCGACCAGCCCGGGGGCCAATCCATTGACGCGGATGCCATCGCGCGCCCAGGCCGCACCGAGCGTCTTGGTCAGCCCCACGGCAGCGTGTTTCGAGGCGGTATAGGCCGGGTTCCCAATCGACGCGTTGAAGCCAGCGACGGAGCTGACGATGATCAGAGCACCGCTTGCCGCTTTCAGTGCGGGATGAAAACGGCGCGCGGTGGCCATCACGGAGTTTATGTTCACATCCATAACGGTGTCCCAGCCCGGCTGTTCAAACTCTTCCCGGTTATAGCGAACGGTTCCCTGACAGAGCACGAGAACGTCGAGTTTGGGGCCGGGATCGATGACCGACACGGCGGTTTCGTCTGCTACGTTTACGCATCGATACTGCAGACCGGTCAGATCACTGCCCTCGTCTGCTTGATAGTCACTGGCGGTTGGACGTGTGCCCCAAACTTCAACTTCTGCTCCATGTTCGAGAAAGGCGCGAGCGATACCGTTGCCGATCCCGCTGGATCCGCCAACGACCAGAACGCGTTGATTTTCAAAACTCAGATCCACTGTCTCGCACCTCCCGAATATGTATTGGGTGAACATGTCTTTCGCACGCACCTGCGTCCAGCCGGTTCGTCGCGGCATGGGGTTTGACGAAAGCTGACAGTTCTGAAACGAGAACAGATCAACAAAGGACATGCACGCGATGACCCGTCTGACAACGCATCAAGGCTCTTGTCACTGCAAAGCCGTTCGCTTTGAGGTCGATCTGCCTGATCATTTTGAAGTTGAAGATTGCAACTGTTCAATCTGCGCCATGAGCGGGAATATTCATGTCATCGTGCCAGCTAATCGGTTTCGGCTACTGGCCGGAGAGGACAATCTGGCGACCTACACTTTCAACACCGGCGGTGCGAAGCACAAGTTCTGCAAGACGTGCGGCATCAAATCCTTTTATGTACCGCGCTCTAATCCGGATGGATTCGCGGTCACCTATCGCTGCCTGGAGAATTGGATGGACCTCAACGTGACGATCAATCCTTTCGATGGTCAGAACTGGGAGGCCAATGCCGGAGCCTTGGCCCACAAGTCAAAGGAGTAAGCTTATCGGGGCGGCGGTGGGCGATCGCCGGGCGGTGGGTCACGCCGGTGTCTTCGCTCTCCAAAACGTCGTCGTTGTGCCATTGCTTCCAGAATTTCGCGGCGCTCTTCAACGGAAAGCTGGCTCAGTTGGTTAGCGATTTCAGTATGAAGCGCGGTTCGGCGCGCGGCATCTATCTCCCGGATTGCCTCAAGCGCCTGTTCAATCTCCTCAGCGCTGACATCGTTCCGCGCCAGTAGGCCATTCAGGTTCGCGCGTGCCTCCCGCATCCGCGCGTGAGAGCCCTCACCTTCCGTCAGTGACTTCCGAATCGCGGTGCGAAGAATCCGTCGTTCTGGATTGGACAAACGCGATTCCAGGCCCCTCAAGAGCTGCACTTCACTCGGCATGTCCGGCGGAGGGCGACGATCTTCTCCACCGCGATTGGCCAGGCCGCCGCCGATAAAAAGGCCAATCAGCAGAGCATTGATGATTAGTGAAACCACCAGGCCGTAAGGTAGTTTTGAGCGCATCTGCTCGGTCATTGACTTCCCTCTTGTGACAACCAGGTTTCGTAAGTTTCAAAGCCGAAGGCCTCCAGATAGACCTGCTCTGTATCGGAGTAAGACGCTGGCGCAGTTGCCGCGTAGGCGTAGCCGCCTACAACCCCCATAGCCAGGCTCGCCAAGGCTGCGCCCGCTGGCCACCGTGCGCCATTCGGAAACAGTGTTCGAACCAGCCAGGGCTGAGAGGGTTCGGCGACGACTGGCTTTGGTGCGGCGCGGAGAATGTTTTCAAACAGAGCAACTGCCGGTTCTGGCGCGGTTTCATGCTTCAATGCGGCATCAAGCGCGCGAGCGTCTTCCAACGCTGATGCGTAGAGATCGGGAGCTTGCGCAATCGCGGCCTGCGCCGCCTCGCGTTCGCCCTCTGGCCACATAAGAGGATCAGCGCCACAGGCCTCGATCAAGTCGAGAACACGCTGATCCGGAGCATGTTGTGATGTCATGACGTGATCTCCTCCTGCAGTATGATCTTCAGTTTTCGGCGCGCCCGCGCCAGCAGGCTCTCTAAAGCGTGGACCGTAACATCCATAATTTCAGCCGCCTCAATATTGCTTAGCCCTTCAAGCGCACAAAGTGTAAGGGCCTCCTTCTGCCGGTCCGGAAGCTCCGCAATACCGGCGTGAATACGGGCCTGTGTTTGGTTGGAGGCAAGCAGCTGCTCGGGTCGAAGGTCCGGGTCTACGCGGTCTGGCAATTGTTCCATCAAAACAGGTTTCTTTCTTCGCAGGCGGTCCCGGCAGAGATTAAGCGCAACGGTGCAAGCCCAGGTGGAGAGTTTCGCTTTCGGTTGCCAGTCCGGCAGGGCGTTCCAGAGCCGCAAGAATGTCTCCTGCGTAATATCTTCCGCTTCAGCACGATCGCCCAGCATGCGATATGAGACCCGAAAAATGATCGGCATGTGACGATTAACCAGCGCGGCTTGCGCGGTGGCATCCCCTGCCGCCGCGCGCGCGATATCGTCGAGTTCGGAAGAGTCGGACACAGAAATAGTCTATGAGGAATCGGCTGAAGACGCCTAGGGATAATCATCTTCAGCCAGTGGGTCGAGCAATGGCTTAAGACCCTTCCCCAACTAGAGGCGTCGATCCTTTCGTCCCTTGTGATGCTTTCGTCTCTCCTTGGCCGCCTCAAGCTCTTCGGCAGACAGAACGCCGTCCTGATCGGTATCCGCCTGCTCAAACATTTTCTCCAGCCGACCCTTTCCGCGCGCTTCCATTTCGTCAGGAGTCACCAAACCATCGGCGTTTGCGTCGAGCCGCGCAAACATCTGTTCCTGACGGCGGATCTGACGCTCCGCTCGGCGTTGCTCTGATTGTGCCACAAACTCTTCGTATGAAATGCCCCCATCAGAATTGGTGTCCGCCTCAGCGAAGCGAGCGTCTCGACCCGCTTCGATCTCAGCCATGGAGATCGCACCGTCACCATTTGTATCAAACGCTTCGAGACGCGGTGACGCCGGTCCATCGGGACGCCCGGGATCATTCTGCGCCAGCGCCGTTGCAACGAAGCTGGCAACGCCCAAAGACAACAGCGCGGCAATAGATAGTCTTCTCATCAGGATCAGGTCCTTTCCAGTTTAACCTGATGATGAAACGGCTGACACTCACGCTTCCGTCGCAAGTGGACCGATTTTTTGCAGCCGAAGGTCTGCGAGCGCCTGACAAACCTGTTCAAGCCTACACTCTAACTCTTTGAAATTTTTCTCTTTTCCTGCTTGCGCGAGTCGCTGAGCCAGTCCCTTGGAAAAAGCCGTCTGTGGAGCGTCAGCCCCTAAACTCAAACGCTGAACCTGCTGCAAAGGCTGCAGTAGTGCCCAGGCCGCTACTAGCACTTCAATCTCGCCTGGTGCGTACAAACCGGCCTTGCCGATTGCCGAAATTGCGCCTGAGAGATCGGTGCGCAGGCCGGCAACATCATCCATCTGAAGCAACGCCTTTTGAATGAGAAACTCCAGGTCGACTAAACCGCCCTCACGCATCTTGAGGTCCCATACCCCTTGAGCTGGCTTTTCGCGGGCGAGGCGTTGTCGCATATCCAGAATATCCGCCGCTTCGGTTGACCGGTCTCCGCCATGCAAGATGGCATCCTTTGCGATATCAGAGACGCGTTTTGCCAAGCCTTCGTCGCCCGCAACCGGACGCAATCGCGTGAGCGCCATGCGTTCCCACGTCCAGGCCTGTGTCTGATGATATGTCTCAAAAGCCACAACCGAGGTCGCCACGGGCCCGGCGCGCCCGGAGGGCCGGAGGCGCATATCGACCTCATACAGCCGCCCTTCCCCGGTTTCGGCCGATATGGCGGTGATCAGGCGCTGCGTGAAGCGCGTGAACCAAGTCTGGGCATCGCCCGAGCCATCGGCGTCGTAAATCACAAGCAGGTCCAGATCTGATCCCGCTGTCAGTTCACGTCCCCCCAATTTACCCAAGGCGGCAATCGTCCAACGTCCGGGTGGTTTGCCAAACCTATGCACGGTTTCGGCTTCGGCAACTTGCGCCGTCAGCGTGACGCATGCCTCGGCGAGCGAACTCCACTCTTGCGCGGCGTCCTTTCCCGACAGTTGACTGTGTAATAGCCGGTGGCCGATCAGGAAAGCCTGCTCGCCTTGCCACCGGCGTGCTGCGTTGATCGCTGTTTCGAAGTCGTGGGACGGGTCCGGCACTGGTTTCGGCGTGGCCTGTGCCGCCGAGAGCAAGACCTCCAACAAACGCGGACGTTTCGCGAGTATATCGCCAATCCGGGGCGCCAAAGCGAGTGTTCCGATGAGGTCGCTCAGCAAGTGTGGTTCAGCTTTCAACATGGACAGCGTCTCGACACCCGATCGAAGCCCCTCCAGGAAGCGCCCAAAGCGCAGAAACGCCTGGTCGGGTTCGCCGGTGTCCGACATTTCGGAGAGAATGTCGGGCAGCATGATGGTCAGCAATTCCCGGCCACGCTCTGTGCGTGTCGCCGGTGTTCGCCCGTGATGCCAGCGACGCACCGATTGGATGACACTTTCAGGATCCTGAAACCCGAGTTTGGTCAGTGTTTGAACTGTGCCGGGGTCCGAATCCACGCCCGTAAAGACAAGGTTCCCATCGATACGCGATGCGGTGCCGGGCGCTGAAGCGTCGGAAAACAGTTGGTTGTAGACACCGTGGACGGTTTCTCTGAGCGCCTGTAGCTCGGCATCGAAACTATCGAGATCGCTATGTCCGCATAAGTTGGCAACCTTCGCACGCTCTGCTTCAGCGGCAGGCAGCGAATGGGTCTGTTCATCCGCCACCATTTGAATCCGGTGTTCGATATGACGCAGAGTTGTGTAGGCGCCATGCAGGGTCGACAGTGTCGTCTGATCCACAACGCCAATGTCGTGCAGTGCCTGCAAGGCAGAGAGCGTACCCGGACTGCGGACCGATGGGGATCGCCCGCCGAGAATGATTTGCTGGGTCTGCGCGAAGAACTCGATTTCGCGAATACCGCCCGGACCGAGCTTCAGATCTGGTGCGACGCCATTGACGTCATTGGCGCCGACTTTCGCATTGATCATGTTCTTGATCGCGTGCACATCGGCGATTGCCCAATAGTCGAGATGTCGGCGCCAGACAAAGGGTTCCAGCATGTCGAGGAATGCCTTGCCGACATCAGCATCGCCAGCCGCCACCCGGCCTTTGATCCAGACCATGCGCTCCCAGTTCTGTCCCACAGATTCATAATAGGTTTCTGCGCGGCGCGTGGAGACCGCCACCGGTGTCGATCCCGGGTCCGGGCGGAGCCTAAGGTCTGTACGGAAGACGTAGCCGTCGGCGGTTCTTCGGTCCAGAAAAGCCGTAGAGGCGCGAACGATCCGGCTCGCCGCATCCACGGCACCGCGCGGCCCGCCGTCAAATATGTCGGGATCAAAAAAGGCAGCGATATCAATATCGCTCGAATAGTTCAGTTCAAACGCACCCATTTTGCCGAGGGCGGCAACGAACAGGCCTCGTGTCGACAAGCCAAGCGTATCGGCCCCGGCGTCTAGCGCAGCCTGTAGAGCGGTATCGGCCAAACGGGTGATGCGGGCCGTGGTGTCAAGCAAAGGCGACGCGCCGCTTAGATCCAGCGCAGCAATGGAAAGATGCGCCTTTCCCTTTGCCTGGCGCAGCACTTTCGTAATCCGCTCGGCATCTTTCTCGCCGCCGAGGTCTGCGCAGTCAGCAAGAGCGGTTTCAAACAAACCGGTTGCGCCATGCGAGGCCAGTAGATCCCCGTACAAATCCTGCAGGCGCTTTAGATATGGAGCGTGTGTACCTGCGCACTCGATTGCACCGATTGGATCATCAGAAAGCGGGCGAACAATCATGCCCCATGAGTCTAGCCTTCGCGCGGTAAAGTCAATTTTACCGACAGGCCTTGGCCATTCTCACCTGCATCCAGATCAAGCCGGCCCCGATGGAAATTGATCACGGCTTCGACCAATGCGAGGCCAAGCCCAGAACCGGTTTGCGTTCGCGCCTCATCCAGGCGGACAAACCGCTGTTTAACCCGTTCGCGATCTACTTTCGGAATTCCGGGGCCCGTATCGCGAACGCTGAGCATCACATGCGTCGTGTTTCCGGTTGCTGAAAAGCGAATCTCACCGCCACGTGGCGTATACTTGACCGCATTGTCCAACACGTTCGCCAAGGCTTGCGCCAACAGGGTGCGATCGCCATGAACGGCAAGGTCCCTGGCAATCTCAGCCGTGAAACTAAGCCCCGCCTCCTCACAGGCCGGTTCAAACAGCTCGGCCATCTCTTCGGCGAGTTCCGTCATATCGGTCTTCACCAGTTTGGCTTCAGATCCGGAATGAACGCGTGACAAGTCCAGGATCGCGTTGAAGGTCGAGAGGACTTTATCTACCTCTTCAACCGTCTGTCCGAGCGCATCGCGCGCCGTCACCTCATCCATTGGGCCGCGAAGGGTCACTTCCAAACGATTGCGAAGTCTCGACAGCGGTGAACGGAGGTCATGCGCGATTGAATCTCCCGCATGACGCGTCGCCGCCATTAGGGTCTCCAGCTTACTCAGCATTTCGTTCAGCTGCTCAGCGAGACGATCGAATTCGTCTCCGGACCCGACAACCGGCACGCGCTTGGTCAGGTCTCCATGCATCACCGCATCTGCTGTCCGTGTCAGCGCATCGGCGCGCCGTGCAGCATATCGCGCACTGAAAAATCCACCCAGCAAAGCCAGCACGATACCGATGGGAGCGGCCGTGATCACGGACCGAGCGACCCGATTTACCAGTCGCAGGCGCTCATCCATCTTGATTCCAACGAGAAGAACACTGCCATCACCGAGACGGACGATACGACCTTCAATCGTTGTGATTTCCGGCGCACCGGAAGAAAGCGGGCGCTCAACCTCAAACGTGACTTCGCGGACTTGCCCAAGTTCACCTGGCTCAACCGGCATGCGCGGCATGTCGCCGACGATGGTTGTACCATCAGCGGTTTCAAACTGGTAGGTGAAGTCTCGCACGCGGACCAGCGCACGTTCGAGAAGCGACTGTTCCAGACGCTGCGGGCCGCCCGTATTCCAGGCGACCGCTAGGGTTCGGTATTCAGCTTCGAGGCGCATCTTGGCCTCAGAGCGCATGGCTCCGACGGTTGCCTGGAACAGGTATGCCAAAAGTCCTGCCGAAAACAGCGCAAACAGAACAGAATAGACGAGCGCTAGTCTGAATGTGGTCGTGCGGGCAAAGGCAAAGGAGCCAAACTTCATGCCTGCAGGCAGTACCCCGCACCACGAACGGTCTGCAAGAGCGCGTGATCGAATTCCTTGTCAATCTTCGCTCGCAAACGGGAAATATGCACGTCAATCACATTGGTCTGGGGATCGAAATGATAGTTCCAGACCTTCTCAAGCAGCATCGTCCGCGTCACCGTCTGGCCGGCATGACGCATCAAGAACTCCAGCAGTTTGAATTCGCGAGGCTGTAGATCGATCTGGGTTTCGCCGCGTGTGACTTTGCGCGACAGGAGATCCATTTCCAGATCCCCGACTTTCAGCTTGGTGACCGGTGGCTCGCCCTGGGTCTGACGACGCCCGAGCGCTTCGACCCGCGCCACGAGTTCTTCTGGTGCAAATGGCTTAGCAAGGTAGTCATCTGCCCCGACCTGCAGACCTTCAACCCGGTTGTCGACATCAGACAGAGCTGAAAGGAACAGAGCCGGAGTTGTTCCGCCGCCATTGCGAAACTCTTCCACGAGTTGCAGGCCCGGTTTAGCGGGCAACATTCGATCCACGACAAGCGCATCGAATTCATCTTCACGCGCTCGCATCAGACCGCCAACGCCGTCGCCGGCCGTTTCTACCGAATGCCCCGCCTCACCCAGGACTTTCTCGATAAACTCGGCATGTTCCCGGTCATCTTCTATAACAAGAACGCGCATGGCTCTTTCTCCTTTGGACTAGTCTGCGTCAGCAATATCGACAGAAATAAATGAGGTTCGCTGCCCAACCCGAATTGCCATCAGCACTTTGTCACGATCCTGGCTCTTGGCCGTCGCGATAGCGGTTTCCAGATCCTCAACCGACGTCAAGGGAGTCCCGTTGACATCAAGGATCACCATGCCCGCTTGAACCCCCATTTCACGGAAGGGACTGCCGCGACCAACAGATCCAATAATCATACCTGGTTCGCCTGGATCCAGATTGAGGGCATCGCGCGTCGCATCGTCGAGCGGCTTCAGCGTGATGCCGAGCGGCGCGTCTTCTGCCTCACCTTCACTTTCGGGTGCGTCGTTGTCGTTGGCTGAAAAGTCGGCGTTCGGGTCTTCCGGGCGCTCGCCCACAGTCACCGAGACATTGGTCCGGCTTCCATTGCGAAGCACAATGAAATCGTTCTTCGATCCGGCGGCGAGTTTACCGACCAGACGTGTTGTTGCTGTCGCATCGTCAACCGATTCACCGTTAACTTCGATGATGATGTCACCGCGCTTGATGCCCGATTTCTTGGCTGGACTGTTGGCCACCAGGTCGGCAACAATCGCGCCCTTCGGTTCTGAGAGCCCGCGCGCTTCGGCCATATCCGGTGTTACATCCTGAATGGTCACACCGAGCCAGCCGCGAGACACACGCCCATCTCTGATCAATGTATCCGTCACGCTCTTGGCGAGGTCTGATGGAATCGCAAAGCCGATGCCGACTGATCCGCCAGTCGGGGAGAAGATTGCTGTGTTTACACCGATAACGCGGCCATAGAGGTCAAATGTCGGACCACCCGAATTGCCGCGGTTGATGGCTGCATCAATCTGCAGGAAGTCCGTATAGGGATTGGAATTGCCAAGATCGCGACCGTCGGCCGATAAGATCCCGGCTGTTGCTGTTCCCCCTAATCCGAACGGGTTGCCGAGCGCCACAACCCAATCGCCGCGGCGCAGCTTTGAGTCAGTTTCAAACTCGACATAGGGGTAAACACCCGGCTCTTTTACTTTGAGCACCGCAAGGTCTGTCTGGCTGTCGGTACCGACCAGTTCGGCTTCCAATTCCCGGCCATCCTCGAGCGACACTTCAATTTCGGTCGCGTCTTCGACAACGTGATTGTTGGTGACGATGTAACCGGTTTCAGAAATGAAGAACCCAGAACCGAGCGAACGGGCTTCCCGTGTTGGCCCGTCATTGTCGTCGCCGTCTTCACCCTCGTCATCAGGGTCGGCCGGGCCACCCCGGAAGCGATCGAAGAAGCGCTCAAGCTCCGACAGATCACTTGCTTCACGCTCTGAAACCACATTGACGCTGACCACAGCGGGGCTGACGCTTTCGATCAGGTCCGCAAAGCTGAGCGGCGCTCCGGCTGGGGCTTCAAGGACAATTGGATTGGCGCTCGCCTCAAAGTTCTGCGGCCCCCAAACAAGGGCTCCCATCGCTCCTGCGCCGATCAAACCAGCAACCAATGCGTTACCGGAAATGCCAAACAATTTCATTATGGTCTTTGCCTCCAGAATGTCTTGGGACTCAATGTGTTATGTTTATTACGAAAGTAACAGCCCTGCTGTTATTAAAGATCATTAAGCCGATTATGTGACAAGTCGCGTTTCAATCGCAGCTTCCGATTCCAGGGTGCGGTGAACCGGACACCGGTCTGCAATTTCAAGCAGGCGCGCGCGTTGTTCATCATCAAGATCTCCTTCGATCGTGATGTCTCTTGTAAATACGTCAATTCTATCCTTCGGGCCGCAATCCACACAATCCTTCGGGTGTTGTTTGGAATGGTTCAGATCTACGGTGACCCGCCTTAAAGGCCAGGATTTGCGCGCGGCATACATCCGCAAGGTCATAGCTGTACACGCACCCAGCCCGGCCGTGACCCAGGCATAGGGATCGGGCCCGGTCGCTGAGCCGCCAACCGAAACCGGTTCGTCGGCAAGATATCGGCGGCCATCGATCAACACTTCATTTTGATAAGGTCTCAGTTCACCCGTTTCGCGTACGGTGACATCAAACGGAGTCTCGGATGCAGGCGTCCCGGTGATGACCGCGGAGGTCAGATAGCGCTCTGACCAACCCTCAATCACATTGGCGACGAATTCTGCATCCTCTTTCTTGCTGAGCAAATGATCTGCATTGTCGAGGCTGACAAAACTCTTTGGATGTTTGGCATTCACGAAGAGGTCCGTCGCCGATTCAACACCAACGACTGAATCTGTCGGCGCGTGCATGATCAGGTAGGGTCGCTTCAGCGTTCGCACCGCGTCCAGAACGCGCGACCCGCGAACATCTTCCAGGAAGGTTTTGGTGAGCACAAAAGGACGCCCAGCGAGGTCGACTTTAGCTTGGCCGGCCGCCTCAATCTCCGGAACGGCGAGCTTGAACTGGTTCACGACATGATCAGCTTCTGAAGGGGCCGCCAATGTCACCAGGGCTTTGATGTCTGGCAACTCGCTAGCGGCGATGACAGCCGCGGCCCCGCCAAGCGAATGGCCGATCAGCAATTGTACGGGCCGTTGCTGGGCCTCCATCCAAGCAGCCGCATCAACCAGATCAGAAACGTTTGTGGAGAAGGCAGTGTCTTCAAACGCCCCGCCCGAGGCGCCCAACCCTGTGAAGTCAAACCTCAATACACCGATGCCACGTTCAGCGAGCTGGCGGGAAATCCGGGTCGCGGCAAGCGTATCTTTGGAACAGGTAAAACAGTGGGCGAACAGCGCCCAGGCTCGGGTTCCACTTTCAGGCGTTTCCAGAACGCCGCTCAGCGACACCCCGTCGCGGTTTTCGAACGTAACAGATTGGCTGGACATATTTCGGTTCCTTTTTCTCTGGCCCCAGGTAGGCTCAGATAGGCGGAACGACAATCAATCCTCAATCTCATATTCGTGATCTGGCGCTACGCGATCAATTTCGGATTGGCTGGCCGTCGACCGGCGCGCGATCAGCACAGCTGCGCCCGCGATAAGGATCGCAAACGGCAATCCCCATAATAGCATGCCCGACACGCCCTCGGCATCGGGTCGGAACAACACAAATTCTCCGTAGCGATCCACAAACCAGGACCGAATCTCGGCGTCGGATTTGCCTTCTTCGATCAACACCCGGACACGGTCGCGCATGTCTTCAGCGATATCTGAGGCCGATTGGCTGATCGGTTCGTTTTCACACGCCACGCATCGGATTTCACGCATCAGTTTCTGTGCGCGCGCCTCTTCCTGTGGATCGTCCAGAACAGAACCGGACGATTGCAGCGACATGAAAAGTGCAAGCGTGGCGGCTTTGATCATCCCGACTTCCCTCGTCCCGGGAACATAGAAAGAATACCGCCAATGCCTATAAGCAGAACGCCCCAATAGATAAGATCAATCATTGGGTTCACGAACACTTCAAACGTCCAACGCGGTGCCCCCTCGACTGTCCGCCGATCACCGATGGCGACATAAAGATCGGACAGACCCGTCTTGTGGATTGCCGTTTCTGTTGTGGGCATACGCGCAGCAGGATAGATACGTTTTTCGGGCTGAAGCAGCGCTTCCACCCCACCACGTGTGGCCGTCAAAGTGGCTTTGTCGGCATACCAGTTCGGTCCCTCAATTGGGTCCACATCTTCTAGTGTGAACGCCCAACCTGCAACCTCAGTCGACTGTCCGACCTCAAGTGCCAGGGTCGTGTGGCTGCGTAGGGACGTCTCTCCGACCGCACCGAGGACAAATACGCCTAAGCCGGCATGGGCCAGAGTCATGCCCCAGACCCGCTTGGGAAGCTTGAACACGCGGCGGGGCAGTTTTGCCCTTCGGGCGAGTTCATAGATTGCCCCCCCAATCAGCCAAACCCCTAAGCCAAAGCCGACTCCGCTCAGCAATGGAATGTTCATGGGCCCAACCCCAAACAGAGCAAACACCCCGACGATGAGCAGGAACGCCGCCCCCCATTTCCAAAGGCTGGAGACATCCGCACGCCCCCAACTCCAGGCCTGCACAATAGGCAGGACGGCAAGCGCGATCGCCATGATCGGGGTAAACGTCAGATTGAAATAGGGCTCGCCCACCGACATGACTTCACCCGCTGCTTCAGCAATGAGCGGAAACATGGTTCCTAATAGAACGGTCAATGTCGCGACAAAGATCACCAGATTGTTGCCCATCAGGGCCCCTTCCCGGCTGATCAATAGATGTTCCGGTCCGCCTTTGAGGCTCGGTGCCCGGGCGGCAAATAGGGCGAGTGCCAGTCCGCCATAGAACAGTAAGCCACCGAGCAAAAGGGATCCACGCAACGGATCGACCGCGAAGGCGTGCACACTGGTCAGCAAGCCTGAGCGGACCAGAAAGGCGCCCAAAATCGAGAAGCAAAACGCCATCACCGCAAGCAAAGTCGTCCATGCTCTGAAACTGCCCCGCTTCTCGGTCACGATTACGGAATGCAGCAAGGCCGCTCCGACCAACCAGGGCATGAGACTGGCATTTTCCACCGGGTCCCAGAACCACCAGCCGCCCCACCCGAGTTCGTAATAGGCCCAGTAGGACCCTAGCGCGATCCCAAGCGTCAGAGGCACAAAAGCCGCCATGGCCCAGCGCCGCGCCGTGCGAGCCCAGATCTGATCGATCCGGCCTTCTATCAGCCCCGCTGCGGCCAATGCGAAGACAAACGAATAGCCGACGTAGCCCAAATAGAGCATGGGCGGATGCGCCGCCAAGGCGGGGTCCTGCAAGAGAGGATTAAGATCACCGCCTTGAAGCGGTGGATTGTCCAACCGGGTAAACGGCGACGATGCGAAGAGCAGATATGCCAAAGCCCCGGTGGTCAGCAATCCCTGCACACCCAGCGTTCGCGCTTCAAACACTTCGCGTCCCGTCCTTAGCCAATAGGCACCTGCAGCACCAAAGCCTGCCATCACCAAACACCACAGCGCCATCGATCCTTCATGGTTTCCCCATGTTCCGGCGAACTTGTAGATGAACGGCTTCATCGTGTGGGAGTTGTTGGTCACCAAGGCCACGGAGAAATCAGAGATCAGAAAGGCCCGAACGATCGTGAGGAACGATACAAACAGCACAAGGAACGCCGCGATCGCCAAAAAGCCCGCCAGACGGCGGTCTCCTTTCAGCCCCACATAAGTGAGCAGCGCGCTGAGAGAAAAACCAATGAAAGCAAGGAAATGTCCAAACTCAATCATGTGCCTGCATCCGGCGCTTCAAGGTCGCGCAGTTCGCGCGGTTGATAGGTTTCGTCATGCTTGGCGAGGATCTCTGAGGCCTCAAACACTTCAGGGTTTTCACCAAACGCACCCGTGGCCACAACGCCTTCGCCTTCTCGAAATAGGTCAGGCACGATGCCGGTATAGGTGACCCTAACCGATTCCCCGGAGCCATCTTCGATGATGAAGTAAAGCTCCGCTCCATCTCCGTAAGTCAGAGAACCGGTCTCAACGAAGCCACCGATGCGAACACGCTGTCCTTGTTCGGGCATGCCGCGTTCAGCTAATAAAGCAGGGGTATAGAAGAGGTCGGCATGACGGCGGAGCGCCACCGATGCAAGCACAGCTGCAGAGGCGACCAGAATGGCGGCAAACCCGACGGCGTATAGGCGTTTGGTACGAGCTCTCATGGAGGGGAGGTATAACCTGAACCGATGGCAATTCCACTGCGACAGGTTCAGCCACCGCTGCTTTCCGCCTCAGCCTGTGCGATCAAGTCTTCAATTTGCAGCCTTTCTGGATCATCTGAGGCCATAGGCTCAAGGATCAGAGCCCACCTTGTCTGGGCTTCATCCGTGTCACCTTCACGAAACAAGGCCAGCGCAGCGATGACACCGGCGCGCGTTTGGGAGGGGTCCAACCTCCAGGCGCGATCATAGAGCTCACGTGCTGTTGAACCGATTTCACCGACATCCCGGGCCACCAGCACGTCCGCCAAAGCGACAAGCGCAGGGACATATCGATCATTTTTACGAAGGGATGATTGAAAAGCTCGAATACTATCTTCGACACGCCCCTGCGACCGCATCAGAACGCCAATATGATAGTGTGGTTCAGCAGCATCCGGTTCATCACGAACAGCCATTTCAAGCCGCGTCAGCATCTCGTCTGCCGTTAGCGTCTGTGGATCCTTGTTCGCTATTTCATCTTGTCGCTCAGAAAACGGTAGATCTCCACGCGTTGGAGAACCGAGCCACAGATAGCCAGCCAATGCCACAATCAGCGCGGCGCCAATCAGGACCAGATCTCGCCGGGTCATGCCGCTCTGCGGAGACTTAGCGTTGCTCGCAAGCCACCAAGCGGGCTATCACTTAGTTCCAGCCGCCCGCCATTCATCTCGGCAATATCTTTCACGATCGACAAACCCAGGCCGGTGCCTGGAGCCGCTTCATCCAGCCGCACGCCGCGCTTCAGCGCTTCAGTTCGTTCTTCCACCGTCAGTCCAGGGCCATCATCATCTATATGGATCATCACCAATCCATTGTTTCCCGTCTCAGTGGTAACCTCAATGCGGCGTTTGGCCCATTTGCAGGCATTGTCCATCAGGTTGCCGGCCATCTCCTCAATATCCTGCTGTTCGGCCCGCACCATAATGACTTCGTCGACGCTGACGCTGACGTGTTTACCCTCACCTGCAAATAGCTTGTTCATGATCCGGCTGAGCCCCGCAAGGGCATTCGCGAGATCTGTACGTGTGCCTAAGGTCTCAGCGCGAGCGGCTGCCTGCGCGCGCTTCAGATAATGGTCAACATTCGATCGCATCGCCTCGGTTTGTCTCCGGACAACCTGATTGAGTTGATCGTCTCCAGTGGCTTCGTTTCTAAGCACCGCAAGGGGTGTTTTCAGCGCATGGGCTAGATTTCCTACATGCGTGCGCGCCCGTGAGACAACGGCGCGATTGTGTTCAAGTAATTTGTTGAGTTCTTCACTCAATGGTTGCACCTCAACCGGATAATCCCCCTCCAGTGCGGCGGACCGCCCCTCTCGAACGTCTGCGATGTCCGATTGAATACGATCAAGTGGTCGCAGAGCATACCGCAGGCCGAGCGCCATAGCTAAAAGCGTTCCACCCGCGAGCGACAGCATCGCGATCAACAATATCGTACGCAAGCGATCCGCGCCATCATCGGTTGTTGTTCGGTCGGCAGAGACAACCAGCAGAATCGGATTGTCACGGTTGGGTATGATAACGGACTGAACCAGCGTGCGTATCGGTTCACCATATGGACCAATCGCATCGCCACGGACGATCTCGCCTTGCCTGTTGAGCGCGTCCTCACGCAGGTTATCCGGAAACGGCAAGTTTTCATCAAACAGGCTACGCGAACGAATGTCGTTTACAATCTCACCTTGATCGTCGACCGCTATCACCATCCAGTACCGACCTGACAATGGCGTCGCAAAACGAGGGTCAGGCGGCAATCGCTCCGGGACGTCAGCCACGCGCCCATCTGGCATCACATCCAAGGCCCTAGAGAGCGTGATGAGCGTGCCATTCAACTCATCTTCCAGCAAGCTTAACGCTTGACTGCGATAGACTGCAGTCAACGCAACCACTCCGCCGATGACGATTACAGCGCTCCAGATCAAGGCGCCGATCAGGATACGCTGCGCGAGTGACAACCGTCCAAAACGGAATTGAAGAGTTTTAGGGGCCTTCATATCAAGGGCTTATCCCCGACAGACTGCGTCAGGCAACACCGGTGCGTTCTTCTTCCGGAACAACGAGGCGATAACCAAGGCCACGCTCGGTCTGGATGCGATCACCGCCAATTTTCTTGCGGAGACGACCGATAAAAACCTCGATTGTATTCGAGTCGCGGTCAAAATCCTGATCATAAATATGTTCGACCAGTTCGGTTCGCGGAACAACACGTCCCTGATGATGAATGAGGTAGCTCAGAACCTTATACTCATGGGCCGTCAATTTGATCGGCTCACCGTTGACCGTGGCCCGCGCAGCACGTGTATCCAGACGCAACGATCCGGCCTCGATCGCCGCAACCGCGTGACCTGATGCCCGGCGCAGCAAGGCTCTCAACCGCGCCAGAACCTCCTCTGTGTAGAACGGCTTTGTGACATAGTCGTCAGCGCCGGCGTCGAAGCCGGCGACCTTTTCGCTCCAGCGGTCGCGCGCCGTGAGGATCATAACCGGGAAGGTTTTGCCGTCCTCGCGCCAGCGTTCGAGGATCGTAACACCATCCATTTTCGGCAGGCCAAGATCCAGAATGACGGCGTCATACGGTTCGGTATCGCCCAGAAAGTGCCCATCCTCTCCGTCTGCGGCAAGGTCCACCGCATAACCCGCATGGGTTAGCGTGTCGGCCAGTTGACGGCGAAGATCTGCTTCATCTTCTACAATCAGAATTCTCATAGACTTTATCCTAACTCTACCCGATCACACGTCCAGTCTTCGCATCAACTTCAACCCGTATTCTTTCGTTTTTACCGGTCATCCAGTCGATGACATAGACCTGTCGATTGCCGCGATTGTATAAGTTTGCGTCAATTTGATAGCCGCCATGCTGCTGCTTCAGCCGCCGGAAAATGTCCTTTAGAGGGATCACCGCCCCTCGATCTCGCGCCTGCCGTGCCTGATCGGCGGTAAAGGAGTTGCCAAGCTGCGCCTGCACTGTCGCCGGCATGGCGAGCGCACTAAGCCCTATGAGGAGCAGGGATATGGCAGACTTTCTCATCACAGTGCATATGACCCGATGGCTCTGAATGGATAGTGAATATGACGGTCGAATTCCAGTTGGTTTTATAGGTCTGCGCCTAGCGTCCACGCGCCCAATCTCTCAGGCCTGGATCTTTCGGATTTTCAATCATGATCTCCAGCCGCACATAGAGATTTCCCGGCTTGCCCGGAATTTGTACGCCTTTTCCGCGCAGGCGCAAAAGGGCGCCGGTGTTTGACCCCTCAGGAATTTTGAGTGTGACGTCCCCCGCAGGGGTCATGACATCAACGCTTCCACCGAGCACAGCAGTTTTAAGAGGAACACCGACCGACATCCGTAAATCCACGCCATCTTTGGTCCAGACAGGGCTTTTGCGCACATTAACCTCGAGCAGGGCGTCACCGGGAGGGCCTTTCCCTTTGGCCGGCTGACCCTGGCTCTTCAATCGTAAAGTCTGACCGGATTCCACGCCCGCCGGGATGGAAACGTTCAACACGCGCCCATCTGCCATCTTCATCTCACGTTTTGCACCCGAGACGGCGTCTTCAAAGGAAATATCGACGATGTATCTGACATCAGACCCCTTGCTCGGCCCCGGTCGCCGACGCCCTCCGGAGAACATGCCAGAAAGAATGTCTTCAAACGGATCCCCGGCGCCGCCGCTATGGGGATGTGAACTCCGCTGAAAAGGTTGCTGCCCGCCACCCTGTCCAAAAAAACCTTTGGGGTTACCTTCGGAATCGATCTCGCCGCGATCGTATTTCTTACGTTTTCCTTCGTCGCCCAGGATTTCATATGCTGAGGATGCGGCCTTGAAGGCTTCGGCCTTGGCTTTGTCGCCGGGATGCAAGTCAGGATGAAGCTCCTTTGCCTTGCGCTTATAGGCCCGCCGCAGCTCTGCAGCATCGGCGTTTCGCGATACGCCAAGGACGGAATAAAGGTCTTTTGACATGGCTCATTGACTTGGGGACCGACGGGCCACTCTTAAAGCGCTTACAGCGGAATGGAAGCCCACTCCCCCAGACGAGTGTCAGTACCGATCTCGGCAACGCGAACTTCATCACACCCTTCCGAAGCCGTGTAAGCAGCCACATCAACATCTTCCGACGACACCAAAACACCTTCAGAAAGCGCTTCGACGCGATAGGTGCCGACGTTGGAAGCTTCCGCTGGATACCAACTATCGCTGACGTCGGAGCCGCGCCGTGTCCAGGTGATGATCGTTCCCTGTTCGTCTTGCCGCGCCCGCAAATGCCCGACACGCCAGGGAAGCCCAGCACGATTCAGATGAACGTGGGAAACAGGCTCAGCAGTACCTGCTTGCCAGAGCAGTTCCAATCCGACTTCGGTATCAGATATCGGTATTGTCAGGACGCGTCCGTCGACCACAACCATTCGCTGACCAATCTCAGCGGAAACAACTGGACCACCACGCAAACCTCGCAAGAGGCCACGAAGCCGCCATTGATCAGGACCGATGAGTTCCGCATCCCGAAACGCCAATAGCTCCCAATGAGAAGCACCTTCAACCAAAAGCAACCCAGCCCCGTTCAAAACCGCGTTGCGACTGAGTGAGGCAAGATCCGCGCCCGGGATTTCCACCGTGACTGTACTCCCCCCATCCCAACGCCCGATCGGACCGCTCGCTAGCGGCGAGAGTAGCTTTCCGATGTCAGCAGGTGCATCGAAAACGGCACGCTCTATCAAAGAGGCAACATCCCCGCCTGCAGTCAACGTAACAGAGCCCGGCCACGGGCTGGACGTTGCAGCAACCAACAGCCCGGGCTCGCGTTCGACAAGCTGCGGTCCATCAATCAGCACCAGTTCCGGTACTGCAGACAGGGAAACGGTGGTCTGACTAGGGTTTGGTGTTGATGCGCGAACCCGAAGCCCAGATTGGATATCCGGGACCAGTTCAAAACTACGAACCAGGTCACGAGCCGAAATATCGGAAACCTTCCAAATCGACCCATCAGTCAATTCAACTCTGTCGTCTGCTTCCCAATTCAAGGAGGTTGGTGGAGTTGATACGGTCGCGGTATCTGTTGCGAGAGAGGCTTCCAGTATGCTCTCGGCAATATCTTGTGCGCGGGCGGCACTAAAGACCATCGGTAGTGACATTCGCAAGCTCTCTCGAGGGTCTGCTCCGTCTCGTCTCGCCTCGACGAGGCTCGTGTCGTAGTTGGCTTCACCTGAAAGGTAAGTCAGTTGCAATTGTCCGGGGGCTTTGTCGAGCAGTCCTCTTTTCAGCGAAAGCTCATCTTCGACCCAATCCCCATTTGCAATCGAGATCGTGTCACCATCGCTCCGGTGTTGGAAGATCAGGCCGCTCTCGCGTTCAATGCAAGACAGTTCAAACGCAATTTCCAAAGGAGACAGAGCACTGCGCAAGTCGGATATCCCTGGCTGGACGAGTCCCTCAACAAAGCCCTGCAGCCTTGAAGCATCGACAGTCAGTCCCGCTCGACCTGCGAGGTCCTCCACGACCTCAGAAAGTTCGATCAACCCGGAACGACCGTTGAGCCAATGCCCGAAGGGCCAGTTAGGACCATCCGACCAAACGCTGTCCTGTGATGGAAAATGAGGCCACGGACGCCCGTCCCAAGCCCAAACCAGCGCTTGCTCAACGCAGGGCTGCGCCTGCCAGTAGGTCAACGCAGCGACGAGAGCTCGCCGCTGATACAGATCATCCCGTAAGCCTTTTGAATAAGGCGGCAGCGCGCTCTCAGAGCTTTTGGGATCATAGAACAGGTTCGGCGCATTGCCACCTCGATCGAGAGCCGGGAACCCAATTTCAATCAATCTCACCGGCTTCGACGAGGGAATCCACAGGGTCGGTTGAGAGCTGCGAACACCTTGCGGTCGGGGATGATGCGTTTCGCTCCACCACGACGACAAGTCTTTGGGGCGAAAAACCCAGTGCTCATTATGCGCTGTATCTGCAATTGGTGTTCGAACCTGCGCGTCGCGATCCGCCTCGTTGGCATAGTACCAGTCAAAAGCTTCACCGCCATGCATGTTGGCGAGCAAATAATCTGCGTCGTCCGACGCATTATATCCGGCCAAGGCGTCAAGATGCGCATCGCCATCTCGCCAGTCGCCTGCCGGCGGGTACCAGTCCACGCCCACGAAATCCAAGTCCGAACTTGCCCACAAAGGATCAAGTGGAAACCAGACATCGTTGCTGCCATCTTCCGGCGCATAGGTCCCATATTCGGTCCAATCTGCCGCGTATGAGATCTTCACATTCGGCCCAAGAATCGCGCGCGCTTCACTTGCGATATCGATCAGGGCCTCGACAAAAGGGAATCGGTTCTGATCGTCTCTCACGCGCGTCAAAGCGAACATTTCCGAGCCGATCAGGAACGCATCGACTCCGCCAGCCTGGGCGGCCAGTCTGGCATGATGCAAAATGAAGTGTCGAAATCCAAAGCTGCCATCAGTTCCGACAAACGCGTCGACTTCATCTCGCGCACCAGCCGTCTTGTCTGAAGACACGGTGATCCTGCCTCGCCATGGAAATGTCGGTTGTTCGCCAACGCCATCTGGATTTGGCAATCCGTTTCCGGCAGGAATGTCCATCAGCAAAAACGGTGACAACGTAACCGACTGGCCAGCGGCCTTCAGCGCAGAGATGCCCTCCAGGACGGATAAATCGGCAGGAGTACCCCCATAATTTGCCGCATCGTCGGTAGAGGAGATCAGATACGCGCTCCCGCGCCCAACACCATCAACGCTCCATTGATACGGAACCGTGCTTCGCTCACGTGTCTCAACACCGGGTCTTATTTTGCAGTAACCAGCGCGTATATCATCTCCGAACCATGCGACCGTCAGTGCGCTGGATTTTGCCAATGGCAAGTCGGACCGCAGCTGATCCAGGGACACCAGAAAATCCGACCGCCCGTCATGATTGTTCATGTTCAGAGGTGTTTCGATCCCAGGGAATCGACGCTCACGGACAATTTGGGTTCCATATACGAATTCACCACTCGCGGGGATGATGTTCACCCCCCGAACCAGACCTCGCAAAGCATCCGGTTGTTCACGCCCAGCCCTCACCACCTCAAACGACAGCTGTGGCAAGCGATTGCCAAACCGATCCAAAGGCAAGTCTTCAAACACAATGTAAGCGACACCGCGATAGGCCGGAGCATGCCCGCTACCCTCGATCGCTTCTATGAGAGGATCTGGCAACTGATCTTCGTCTCCAGAATACAAACGCCAGTTGTAATCTGAAAGGGTGAGCAACTCACCATTGGCCCAGACGCGATCGATCCGTGTAATTGGTCCTTGGCACAGCGCTACAGCAAAACTCACACTGTAGGTATAGTTGGCGAAACTTGGACCGCCTTTCCCCGCTGAGCTTTCTTCTCGTTTCTCTTTAAAGCGCGCGGCCCAGATGACCTGCCCGCCAACCCGCATGCGTCCGTACACAAGCGGGAAGCCAGCCCCCTCGCGACTTTCAGTAATATGTAGGGACGCGATGCGCGGTCCTTCCATATCTGGTGCAAGCGCCGCATCAATGGCGCGCCCCGCCAGACTTCCCGCGAAACGCCCGATCGTGCTGCCTGCAACGGTTTGCCCCAATACCGAAATACCCTGTGGCAAAAGGGCTCGGCCTGCGACTGCACCGACTTGCGACAATACAATTTGTGCCATGGGTACACTCCAAACAAATGGACCGGTGACGTGATGCCACCGGTCCCATCAATCTCTTTGCGTTTCAGCGTCCGACGCTACAAATCACTTCCACCCCAAAGGACGGAATAAGCCTCACAGTGGACGAGCAGACTTTGATAGTCGCTCAGGCGCACACCTGCCGGCAACTCATACTCCTGACGGCCCTTCGTCGATTTCAGTTCGCCAATATTGATTGAACCTTTGACCGCAGTCTTACCCTTCACGTCTTCAAACGGTGTTGGCGACAGGAAGATTTTCAAGTCTGGCCCACGGGCGGCGACAAAGGCGTCGTCAAAAACGATCACGGTCTTTTCCCCGCGCTGTTCGACGACCCAGCCGCCCTTCAATTTTTTGGATTTGCGAACAAACGTCCCTGACGGCGTGTGTTCTGTTGAAACGGATGTTTCGATACTCTGCGCCACCACCGGAGAGGCAGTAGCGAGTCCTATTATGGCGAATGCAGCGGCAGCGGCTGCGCATTTCAGATGTTTCATGAGATCAGCTCCAATAGATCAGGTCGCCCGGGCTTGGGCGGCTCCGACCACTTATGGAGGCCGTGCCGGGTTCACCAATCACAGCTCTTCACGCTCCGGTGTAAGACATGCGATCAATCTGTGAGGGGGAATGAAAACGCCGCTGCGATCCGTCGTTCCCACCACGGCACCAGACGGGTCTCACAAACCGCGCGCCCCCAATAGGCGTGAATGATCCTTTTGTGGCCGCTGACAATCGCGCAGTGCTTCGCCGGATGCCCGAGCCCCATGCGAAACAGCAAAACATCCCCGGGCTTCGCTTCGCCGACAGGGACTTCACGAAGGTATTTCCTCGCTGCGTTCAGAAGGTCTTCTTGCTGATGGGCTTCTGCCCAGTCCGGCGTGTAAGCTGGAACAGCTTCAGGTTCTGCTCCAAGCACCTCACGCCAAACCCCGCGAACAAGACCCAAACAGTCCGTACCCAAACCCTTGACGCTGGCCTGATGACGATAAGGGGTGCCGACCCATTCACGCGCACAGGCGAGAATTGTCTCTCGGCTCATCGCTTGCCTCCTGTATTCCCGGTGTCAGCTGGACCTGAAAGGATGAAGTCCATACCTGGCATATGCGGAAATCCGCGGAAGTTCTCAGTGTTCGAATAGTCATCGCGGCAGGTTTCAAACCGCCGATCACAGGTCAGGCCTTCGCTGTTGACGAACCCACATCTTTCATCGCCAAACTCAGCGTCGCAATGACGCTGAAACACCCGGCCGACCGGCTTTTCGAGATCCCCCTTGAGCGAGATCAGCTCCGCCTCGAAAACCCCCGTTTCACTTTGTTCAAACTCGCTGAAATGGCCAAACCATATGCCGAGCCCTCCAAGATCAGGACGCTGCCAATCCACCCGAAAGACATCGACACGGGCGCGGTTCCAAAGACCTGCGAAAATATCTTCCTCCGATATTGCGTCGGTTGAGAAAACGCCCTCTGCAGCCGCTCGCCCGGGTTTCAAACCTGCGTTCTGCGAAAACACACCACCACTCAGCGACGCGCCAGGCTGATACACCAAGCCATTCAACTCCAACGGCTCGTCATGATCGGTTATGCCGATCAAGACACCATCGGTTCGTGTGAGTCTCCAACACAGGCAGAGGCTCGTAACCTCGCCGCCAAACCTTGCGGCAAGTTCTGGGGAGATTTGTTGCATGACCTACTCCAACAACAGTTCCACGAGATCGACATTGACAATCCGGCCATGATCAAACCCTTCAATCACGCCATCCAAACGGTCCGCATCGAACCTGACAGCACAGTCGAATTCGAACCCGGCTGTGATCTCTTCTCCCGACCCGGGAGGTGTGTCGAAGCGAATGATCCCGGTTGTTGAGTCCACGCTCCATCCCACCAGCATAGGCGCGCCAGCGACCGCAATCTTGACTGTCTCAGCAACCGGTTTGACGACCTTGCGGATCGTTTCTCCATAGATCTTGCGCAGCTGAAACTCCGACGTCGTTCCATCCCCAATTCCGATCACCTGATCGTTCGCCGAAATCGCCGCGCCCGAGAGGCCGCTGATATGATCCAAAGGGTCTTTGAAGCGAAACCCGTATAGCCGTCCTTGTCGGGCCTCAAAAAAGTTCAACAACACCTGCAGCGCGGCGACATCGTCGATTGCACTCCCAATGGTCCACCGCCGTTTCGCGTTCGCCCAGACTGCATTTCGAACTTCGCGTCCGCTGGCCAAGGTAATGATTTCTGTACGTCGCTCCGGACCGCCCGATGCACCAAATGCGAGACGCATAGGAAACAATACTTCATGAAACCCACTCATAGAAAACGTCCTCCTCGCGCGGCAGCGAGGGCGACGGTGCTCGCGATCAATCCCGAAGCACCGACAACGGAATCCGCGTTGGCCCCAGCCCCAAGCGACATATTCAAGTTCACGGTCTGCCCAGCTTGCGACAGGCCCGATTGCGCGACCACAGCTTCTGCAGCGATGCGCGCCAGATCGGCAAGGATCGCCTCGGTCATCCCTTTGAAGTCCAGTTCTCCAGAGCGCGCTGCCTTGTTAAGCGCTTGCTCAATTTGCAAGCCCGCCTGCCCAAAGGCCTCGCCCAGAGCATCTGCCGCAGCTTGCCCCGGCCCTTCGACCAGGGTTGTTAAAGCGGCGCTGGCGTCCGCCAGTTCTGTTTCAAACTCATCCATCGGGATATAACTCCATCAAATCTTTGAGGCGGGTCTGATCGAGCAATTCAATTCGATTGCCTGAGAGCCACAGCCATTCACGCACGGACAGCGACCAAAACACGTTCGGCCCGATCCCTGCTTTGAGCGCGGCGCGCCACATCTCAGCCCAGGGCAGCACGAAAAGCCCTCGCCACCGCCTCCGCGGCTTTTCCGGGCGGCGTGCAGTTTGACGCTTGAGACGCAGTCTCGGGACTGCATCCCCCTGCCCGAAGCAGGATTTCGACAACCGTCATCAACTCGGCGGCGGACAGTCGTTTCAGCCGGGCCTGCAAGTCCTCCATGCAGGTACAACCGAACAAGGTCTCCATCTCCGCCAATGCCCCTAATGTAAGGCAGAGAACATGCGTGGCCCCATCAACGTCGAGCGCCAATTCACCGCGAGCGCCGATCATTGCGCGGGCTCAAATGTTAATTGTCCCGCACTTTCCAGATCGACCGAGAACGTCGCTTCACCATCATGCGTACCCGCCCACCGCATTTCCGAGATCTGCAGCGGTCCCGTCAAAGAACCCAGCCCAGGAATGACAAGTTGCCATCTCGAAATCTCGCCTGCGAAAAATATTGTCCGCATGCGCGCATCGCTCGCGGCATCCTTGAACACACCGCGCCCACGCACCCGCGCTGATTTCACACCTGCGCCAGGCACCAGTTCACGCCAACCATCGACGCTGTCCATGGCAGTCCCATCAACGGATCCGGCATTCAGGTCGATCTCACTGGATCGTATACCGGCAAGCGTTATGAAATTCTCCGGCACACCCCCATCCGAAATCTTGATGAGTACGTCCCGCCCTTTTTGGCCAGCCATTTTCCACTCCAGAGCACCCGAACCGCGCCGGGCTTCGTCATTTTTCAGTTTTCAGTTTCGACCGAACTCAAACGGTTTCAGTTATGATGCGAGCCCGCAATACGCCCCGAAACGACCGACGGTCCCGCGCGCGCATCGCATCCGAGTAAGTCACGTGAGCCAAAACAATGCGTTGGCCAACGAGATCGAGCTGAAGTCGATCAATGGCCGAACGCAAGGCGCACAGGATTTCTCTCGCCTCAGTCCGTCCACCGAACCGCGAATATGTCGCAAAGCGCAAGCGATGCTCCGCTCCACAGAACTCTGACCCGTCCGCAGGCTCACGTTCATGTCGCTCCAGTATGGCATAGGGGAACGCAGCCCCTTGCGTCTCGTCATCGTAGATCCGAGCTGGAGCCCCAAGCACCGCTTGTACGTCACTGTCACTCCGCAAGGCGAGGAGAACGGCACGAAGCAGATCGGCATCTGATCCCGCCAGAAACCCGTCGGCGCTCATAACCGAAGCTCCCGACGCGCTGTAAGAATACCTTGGACGTCCGGCGGTAGTCGACCTTCTTCAGATGGAAAATCGAAAGTACCGGGCGTCCTTGAGGCATAGCCATAACCCACAAGACGCAGCACGGCGCCCTGTAAGTCTTTCGGAACCGCTTCCGCTGTTCCAAAACCAGTATCAAACTCAATTTCGATATGCCCGCCCGAAGGCGCACCTGGCGCAATGCTCCACGGACGCAGGCACAATCGGCCACAGGTCAGATGAAACCTTGCGGTTTGATCCGTCGCAATGTCTTGGTCGTCAACGATCCGCACCGCCGCGAGCGCTTTGACTGGACCAGGCGACAATCGGGCACCGCGACCCGTCAACCCCAGTGGCCACTCACTCCAACAAAGCTTCAGTCGGCGATCAACAAGCGCCAGCGTTGACGCTTGTTCCACGCGTGCTGTCGCGCGTTTGACAAGATCATTGATCAGATCGTCCTCGCCGTCATGTGCAACGCGCAAATAGTCTTTCGCCTGAGAAAGAGACACTGGCTCTCCTTCCGGCGGAGTTATTACCGTCAGATCAGTCATTCTCCGGCCTTTCTTGTATCGGGAGGGGGCAGGCGTTTTTGGGGTTTCAGCAGCGCAACCTGGCGGATGATCACCGCGGCAACATCTTCAATCCGGGTCTTCCCCGCCAAAAAGAAAACCGCGCCGAACAGTGATGAACGACGCGGTCTAGTTGGGGAGTTACTCTACGCGCTAGAACACCATCACCTTGATGGAATCGAAGTTCTGCACCCCGCCGCCGACACGTTTTGTGGTGTAGAACAGGACGTATGGTTTCGCCGAGAATGGATCCCGCAGGACGCGCGCGCCCTGGCGATCTGCGATCAGATACCCACGCCGGAAGTCACCGAAACCGATTGCGGCGTTGCCCGCTCCAATATCCGGCATGTCTTCCATCTCGGTCACTGGATAGCCCAGCACCGTCGCAGCCTCACCGCCCGTTCCAGGCGCCCACAGATAGCGCCCGTCGCCATCCTTCAGCTTGCGAACCACAGCCGCGGTGTGCCGGTTCATCACAAACCGGCCATTCACGCGAAACTGCGATTTCGGTGTGTGGATAAGATCAATTAGCTGATCACCCGCATCCGTTTGCGTAAAGTCGCCCGCAACAGAGCCAATCTCGCCCCACTGATGGACCGTCTCATCGACGATGGAATAGTCCAGCAAGCCCTTGGGTTTCCCAACACCGTCACCGGAAACAAAGGCCGCGCTTTCCTGTACGCTGAAGGCCGCCTCAACTTCATCGGCCAACCACTCATCGATATCCGCGTAAGCATCTTCGAGCAGTGTCTGTGTCGCCGCTGGCATCGCGTAGAGTTCGCCAGCCGGAAACTCCAGCAAGCTCAGACCAGCCGTAGTCGTCTCCGCCCGGGCCTCGGTTTCACCCGCCCACTGCGCGCCAACGCCGAGTGATACAGGCTTGCGATACACACCCGCAGAGGTTTGACGCACCGTCGCGATCTGGCGCATCGGCGAGGTCTGCATCAACCGGGCTTCGATCAGCCGGTCCAATTCCGGTGGCGCAACATAGCCGCCTTGATCCTCTGTTCCGGCTGACAAGGCCTTCGTATCAAGTCGCGCAAGACCGCTTTCGTCACCCTTCCTCAAGTATTGCGACCACGCCTCATTGTGTGCGCTGACATCGGGTTCGGACACACTGACATCGGGTCGCGCAGCCTTCAAACTCAGCGCGTCGAGGCGCTTGTCGATCTTTCGCAGCTTCTCGTCGAGCAGCACATCAGCAGCACCTTTTTGCTCAATCTCTTCCAGACGTTCGTCATTGGCCTGTTTATAGGCTTCGAACGATGCCATGATCTCGGCAGCAAGCGTCTTGCCCTCGCTGCCCATCGCTTTCACTTCCTTGGTCATTTGCTCTCCTTGCAACCAAATTCAAATCACTCGGAAGCGAGCAGTGCTGAGCATCGGCTCCGCAACCAGAGACACTTCCACCAATTCAATATCTGCCAGCGTCCGTCCTCGGTCCCCGCGCGGGACCCAGACTCGCGGACGAAACCCGATCGAAAGGCCATCTAGGCCGTGTTCTGCAATCAGACTTTGTGCGGTTGGGCTTTCAACCAATCCCCGCACATACAGCCCGTGACCGTCTTCCACCATGCGGTTCCAATGACCTGCAATGGCACCCCCACGATGCTGAAGCAGCATGGGCACTGCCCCGCGGCGCAGACTCTGTGAGAAAGCGCCTGCGCGAACGACGTCACCAGATGCATCCGCGACCCCAAACCGGCTGGCATATCCTTCAATCAACAGTGAACGTAGCGGGCGTGGGCTTTGCCTCGCTGCGACATTCATAGCCGCTCTACCTTGTTTTCAATGCGGTCGAGCTGCGCCCTCACCGCTTCCAGTTCGGCCTCGACCCGCGCCAGGCGCTCATAAACCGGTCGGGTTTCTTGCACTTCTGCTTCCAACACCTCAATCTTCTGAGCTGCAGCTCCAGCCCAAATCAGCGCGCCACCGGTTTGAACCGCCAATGCAAGAACAAACGCCGCCGTAACTTTGCATTCGACCATCAATTAAGACCCAGAAGCTGTCGCTTTTCGTCCGTGCTCAAGAAGTCGGCATCTCCGATTCGCTTCCACAGCGCATCGCGCTCTGACATGAATGCTGGAACTTGATCCAGGTCGGGAACAAGTCGTGCATCGTCAAATCTTCCGCTGAGCCAGACTGCGAGCGATTCAGAGGTCTTCAGCACCAGGGGCAAAACCGTATGACGCCAGAAGGCCGTGTTTGCCTCCTTATAGTTTGAATACGTATTGTCGCCCGGTATACCAAGCAGCATCGGAGGCACCCCAAACGTCAACGCAATCTCTCGGGCGGCGGCATTCCTTGCGTCCTGAAAGTCCATTTCGGCTGGCGATAGCGACATGGGTTTCCACTCCAATCCGCCTTCAAGCAACAGCGGACGCCCTGCATTGCCAGACCCCGAATGCTCACGCCCAAGCTCGGCTTTGAGACGATCAAACTGTTCGTCGGTGAGCTGCGCGCCGTTCTTGCCGTAAATCAGGGCGCCTGATGGCCGCGCGGCATTATCCAGCAGTGCCTTCGCCCACTCAGCCGATCCATTATGCAGGTCCAGCGCTTTTCGCGCCGCAGCGATCGGTGAAAAGCCATAGGACGCATCGCCTGGATTATAGAATTTCAGGTGCAGAACACGCGACCAGCCATCTGCATCACGACTGATTAGTCTCTCCCCCCGCGCAACCCGGACCGCATATCCCGTTACGTATCCTCGCCCGTCCTGCATCACACGTACCGCGCTGACAGGCAGATTGAAAATCCCCCGTGGCCGAACACCCTCAGCGATTGTCACAGCCTCTGCCCAGGCATTTCCCGAGATCTGCAAGTCTGTATAGATTTGCTCCAACAACAGACGCCCTGTCTGCTCCGGGGCTGGCTCGTCCAATAGATCTTGGACGACCTGTTCACTGGCGACGAGCGGGATAGACGCAGCGGCCTCAGCAACCATGCGGATACAGCGATAGACGACCGCATTGCCCGTGTAGCCATCGCGTGTAAGTGCAGCGGTGTCGACCCGTCCCCAGCTTGCGCCGGGCAGTTGTGACAGGGCCACCATGGATGCACCGGTTTTCTCTTCAACTCGTCCCCAGGGCCATTTCATCGGCAGCTCCGTTACATCTCTCAACGCTAGCCAATCTAAGTCAGAAAAAGACCCCATCGGATTGATTCATCCCTCTTTCAGGTTTCATCGTTGATTTACGCAGGATTAAGCCGACTCAATCCTCGATATCGGTTAGTCGGCGAGGCTCACACTCGCGCCTTCGATAGGAGAATGCATGCTCGGTCGCGTCATTTCAGTCGCCAATTCCAAAGGGGGAGTCGGCAAAACGACAACAACTGTGTCGCTGGCAGAAGCCTTCGCGGCAGAAGGCTATAAAACCCTCGTGGTTGATCTCGACAGTCAGGCCAACGCCTCTTTGCTGATTTTCGGCGAAGATGGCGACGAGCGCCTCTATGACGCAATCCACGCCTACACCAATGTCTCCGATTATCTACGTGAGAACTTTCTAGGCGAATGTTTTGCCCATATGTCTAAGTTCATCGTGCCAAATGCCAGCGATGTGACCTATCTGGACCAAACGCTTGATTTGTCTCTGGTTCCGGCCACACCGGGGCTACGCCGCGCCGAACGCGAATTGATCTACACGCTGACTGAGCAAGGTTATTCGATGACAGCAATTGAAGGCCGCGTCGGTCTTCGTCTCCGCCAGGACATGGCAGACCTTCGAAAGCAATATGACATCGTGATCTGTGATTGTCCCCCTGGTATATCTGCGATGACGGAAGCAACACTCTCGGCCTCTGATCTGATCATCGTACCCACCATTCCGGATTTCATGTCGACCCTCGGTCTCGATCTCTTCACGGGGGACATTATCGACAGCTTGAAGAAGCGCGGCCTTTCCAACGTTCCGATCGTACTCGCCACCAAGTATGATGACTCAAACCATCAGAAAGACGTGCTCGCCGCGATGCGCGACGGCGCCAGAGATCCGGATATCGAATACGACATGTTCGAAACGGTCATTCCCAACCGGCCGGAGTTTGCGGCGAACCCAATTGAACTCGGCCCGCGCCCGTCATTCAATCAAAAATGGCCCGGCGAAGCGATGAACACGATCAATATGCTCTATCAGGAAGTGCAGACGCGCTTGGCTGCGCAGACGAAAACAGAAGTGGCCTGACGTCATGGCTCAATCGATAGACCCTCGCACCGCCTTGAAAAATATTCTTGAGCAGGAGGAGTTGTTTCCTCGGGTTCGGCCAGCGGAGATCTCTCAAGCCGCGGTGAAGCTCGCAAGCAAGCAGATCATTGCAGCAGGCCAATCCATAGACGACCTGAAAGCCATCAACGCCTCCATTGGAGATGAACTCTTTGCGAAATGTCTACAGGGCCTAACCGCGCACCAGATCAAACTGTTGGCACGTCGCCTTGATCCAGGCGCAGAGGACATTCAGGTCAATACCGGCAACTCTGCCCTTCGACACACCCGCGCCCTTCTATCAGGCGCGGACGCTCAAACACGTGTCTTACCTGATCGGCAAGAAACAGACGCCGACAGTCACCCCGCGCCAAAGAAGAACAAATATCTCGGTCGAAAATCCTTCCGCACCGGCCGTTAAAGCCTCCGCACGCGCGGCTCACCAACGGGCTCCAACATCAACGTCGTGATCGCCCAAACCAGAGCGTCGAGTCGATCCGGAGAGGCCGCAAATCCATCTGCGCCAAATCCGCACATTTCATCCTCCAACGCGTTGAAACAGCCAACATGGCTAACCTCTCCTCGGCTGTACAACGCAGCCACAGGCAGGGCCCGCGCACGTTTTCCCAACCTCGCCCGGACGAGCTTGATCGGGACGCGACAACCGGCAGACGTCAATACAGCAGAGATCATTTCTCCCCCCTGGTTCGCCTCGGCCACAATTGAGCTTGCACCGATTTCGGCGGCGACAGACACTGCTCGATATCCCCAATCGAGGGGTCTCAGTCCCTTAGCCGACGCATCGCGGAGGACGAAACAGCGCTCCCCAAATCCGGGAACAGCAGCTCGCCCAACCGCCACAATCCCACACGCATCCGCGTTCAAACTGCTGGTCGCCGGCGGATCGATCGCGACAATCACATCCTCAAACCGCTCCGGCACACGGTCGCATCGTGTCTTGTCAATCATCGCCCGGGTCCATAGGGCCCCCTCAAGGTCCTCAATTAGATCCCCCTGCAATTCTTGGCGATCAAGCGCAGTACCGCCATATGTGCGGTTCACATAGTCGAGGAAGCTTGTTGCAAGATAGGCTGCATTCTCATGCGTCGCAGACCGCGTGGTCACCGCTTCTCCATCAACCAGGCGCTTGATCAGTGGCACCGGGCGCGGCGTTGATGTCGCCACGCATCTCGGTCTCTGACCCAGCCTCAACCCCATCTGAAGCGTGTCCCAGACCGCTTCACCATAGCTCCAGGCAGCGAGTTCATCGCACCATGCTGCCTCAAACTGTGGTCCGCGCAATCGATCTGGATCCTCAGCCGAGAAAACCTGCGCAATCGCGCCGTTCGACCACTCAAGGCGACGACGAGTGACAGAATATTGCGGTTGCCACTCCTTGATCGTTTCAATCGACCGCAAGCCGGATTCGCCCTCAATCATGACCTCGCGCACCTCGCCGAGCGTTGAGCCGACAAGAGCAATCCGGCCTAGCCCCGCCTGCCTCACCGCATAGCGAACCCATTCTGCCCCCGCCCGCGTCTTGCCGGCGCCTCGACCACCGAGGAACAACCAGTTTCGCCAGTCCGTCTCCGGGGGAAATTGTGGCTTTCGCGCCGTCATCAAAAAAGGAAACTTCGCGAGGAACTCCGCCTCGGCCCGGCGGACGCTCTCAACGGGTCGAGCAGCCCAATCGGCACGCCATGTCATTTCGGTCATTGTCCTTGCTTTTCGCCAACAGCCATCCAGATCGGCCTCGCCTGCGTCGCACTCGCGATTTCACCAATGCATCGTAAAACAGCGAACAGCCCGGTCGGATTCAGAGACCTCGATCCACTAATCCCCCTTGCCCGATCCGTGGCAGACCGCCTAAGCTGATGGAAGAAAATTCAAAGGGGATATCTAAATGGCATACGCATCAGGGGTAAGGCTCAGCGGCTTGGCCGGAATCATTGGCGCAGGCGTGGGCGGCTATATCGGATATACGCAAGCCGCAGATGTAAGCTCACTGACGCCGATCAGCGGCGCACTTATTTTGGGCGCGGTTGGACTGGTCGCCGGAAGCGCTGGCGCATTCCTGCTGAAATCCGTTATGCAGTTCATCATCTACGCCATTATGCTCGGGATTGTCGTCTTTGTGTTCCAGAATCAAATCGAAGCGATGACGGGCATAAACCCCGTCTCTGCAGCGATAGAATTCATGAGAGATTTGGGACTCCCGTTTGATAGGGTACCCGGAATTGGCGAGGGCACAGAAGACGGCTGACTATTTGGCCCAGTCAGGTTTTCTTTTCTCGAGAAAAGCTGCCAGACCTTCTTTTCCCTCATCACCCGCACGGCGCGCTGCGATGCGTTTTGAACTTTCACGGCTGAGGCCTTCGCCATAGGGGATTCCAGTGAAGTCCAGCACAAGCGCTTTGGCATCCCTGATGGCACCCGGCGCCGCTCCCAATGCCAGCGATCCAAGGTGCTCCTCCATTTCGGCAAGCTCCGTCTCGTCTTTTACAACGTACTGTACCAGGCCAATTTTTTCAGCGAACGCAGCGTCAAAACTTTCGGCTGACACAAACAGCGCTTTCGCCATGCGGGGCCCGATCGCATTGATCACAAATGGAGATATCGTCGCTGGCGTGAGGCCCAGCCTGACCTCGCTAAACCGAAACTTCGTGCCCTCAATGGCAACGGCAATATCACAGGCGGCAACCAATCCTGCCCCTCCCCCCATAGCAGCGCCCTGCACAAGCGCGACGGTCATCTGCGGCAGCTCAGCGAGCTTTCGCAACATCTCGGCAAGCGCAAAAGCGTCTTGTTCATTGTCCTGACGGGTCCACCCTTGAGCCGCTCTCATCCATTCAAGATCGGCCCCGGCCGAAAAGCTCGGTCCAAGACCACGAAGAATCACCATTCGGAGTGTGTCCTGCTCTTCCAAGGTCTCCAGCGCATCGGTTAGTTCTTCAATGACTTTGCCATTGAAGGCGTTGTGCTTGTCAGGGCGATTCAGAGTCAAAATCGCGATGCCTTCACGCGTTGCATCCAGCATGATTGTTTCATACTCACTCATCAGGCTCTCCCTCCACTTAGGCATTTCGATAATGGCTATCACGCCTTAGACTTGGCCGTTCTACCGTCCACCATAGGACGTAGCTTGCAAGTAAGACCAGAGCGGCTGGAAGCGCGATTTGCCCCAGCAGGGGTAACGCTGAGAGAATACCAAGCGCAACAAGGCCTTGCACAATCGGAAAGTGCGTTATGTAGATGCCGTAGCTGACATCTCCCCAACGGGCCGCTCTGATGGTTGGGCCGGGCATGAATGCGATACCGGCAATTACGGCGGCCAGAGCCGCAGCACGCAGGATCTCCAACGGCGCAATAACAAATGACCCCACCAGCAAGGTGAGACCAACAAAAAGCAGCGCGACGGGCCGCGCTCTCGCGACCGGCCAGAGCTTCCAAAGCGCCATACCACTTGCAAAATAGGCCATCTGTCCGGGCAGCTGGCGCGCAATCTGCGCCGCGAACGGGTGCTCCAGCTTTGCAGCCTCAACACTCCAGATCCACCCCCCAACATAGAGAATAAGCAGGCCGATCCACCAATATCTCGCCAATCTCGTCAGGATCGCTGCCACAAACGGCAGGACCATGTAGAACATCACTTCGATCTTAAGGGTCCAAAGCGCCCCATTTACAGCGGTTATCGCGTGATCTTCGAACAGGCCCGGCAAATTAGGCTGTAGAAAGTTGAGAAACAGGAGGTTGGCGCCGAAATACCGCGCGATTTGCGCCATCGCATCGGTGTTTTCCCAATTTATGACAATGGCAATCACCGTCGGAACTAAAATCACCACGACATAGGCCGGATACAAACGACGAATACGTTTTCCGGCATAGTCGGCAATCTCTCGGGACCGCTCCAGAGACCCATAAACCAGCGCACCTGACGCAATGAAAAACCCTTGAATGGCCAGCTCCGCCAAAACGCCCAGATTGCGGTGCCAGATTGTAAGTTCTCCCCCAGAGGTCAACACCGCGCCGTGATAGACAAATACGAGGGTCGCGAAGACCAGGCGGAGCAGGTCAAATCTGTTCTCAGAGGCACTCATTCACCCGTCGCTAGTGCCATTGGATTGGGGATTCAAGCGATTAGCTTGAGATCGAGGCGGGTCCTACGCCCATTCAAGGACGGCCCACCACATGGGCAGGCCGTCTCCGCGCGTTCAGGGTGTATGTCCTGTTCGTTGCGATACCCAGGTGACATCAGGCATCAGGACGTTTCTTCATCAGTTTTGCCCTTCATCGCGGCCGACATTTCGGCGAGCGTTATAGATCCACTGCCATCGGTATCAATCTCCACGAATTTGATGGTGGCTTCAGTCACGGTGACCTCGCCGGACGCCGTTTGCCATGAAACAAACTCACCCTGTGACACATAGCCGTCAGCATTGGTGTCGACTATTTCAAATGTTGCTTCAACCTGAGCTTGCGCCCCCGACAGGCAGACAATTGCAGCAGCTGTAATCAATGCAATTCGAGTCATGTTTGTGCTCCTTCCGACTCACACACCGCGAAATGCGGCCTAGACAAGGTAAGGTTCGAAATCGCTGAAACCCGTGTGAATAAGAGGCAAGGCTGGTGACGGCAACGTAACGACTCTCTCGTCATACTTTGCCAGGCGCTGTATCCGAAACAGGTCACACCAATGTGAGATAGTCGTCACTCACGTCGACATGACAAACACTTAAAATCTGACCAAACCTTGGTTCGGGAAGATTGACCGCAACGTCATTAATTCCTTCACTAATCGGCCCCATATCTTGCAAGACTATCTTGGTTTAGAAGGACGGCTGAAATGGCGATTTTTGGAGGCATGACGTTGGACGTGGTCCCTGCGCTCGCCTCGATTGCGTTTCTGTCTGATGTTCCGAAACGCGCCTTGAAGGCTGCTGGCAAAGAGGCGAGGTGGTTCTCTCTGCCCGCCGGTTGGCCGCTGTTTAAAGCGGGTGAAGTGTCCAATTCAATCTACTTTGTGCTCAGCGGGTCGCTCGGCGCATTCAAAGCCATGCGCGACGGACGCAGCGAGTTTCTGGGGCATATTCGCGCTGGCGAACCGGTCGGTGAAATGGCCTTGTTCCAGGGGGCCGTCGACGAAGACGGTGATGGCGAGGCCGACAACGTCCCGCATACGTCCTCCGTTTATGCCTTGCGGGACAGCGAAATTCTGCAAATCTCTCGACAGGGTTTCAATCTGCTGACGAAGGCGGAACCGGAAATACTCTCCGCGATGATCCGTCTGATCATGTCGCGTTTGAGAGAAGGGGCACAGCGCAACAGACGGACGGCCCCGCGGGTCTTCACATTGGTCGCAACATCCCCAACCATCGATATGGAACTGCGCGGACGCAGTCTCGCGGCATCGCTGGCAAAAATCGGTATCAAGGCGAAAGTTGTCGAAGAAAGCGAGGGCGACGAAAAACCCTCCGCATTCTTCGACGCACTGGAAGCGGCTTATGACGTCGTCATTCTCCTGTCCACAATGGGCGACAATACGTGGTTTCGACTGTCCATGCGCCAGGCCGACAGGATCTGGGTGGTCGCCAGAGCGGATGCACGCCCCTCGTTCCCGCTATTTCCTGAGGACAGCTCTCCAGCTCAATCGCTGAAACTCGTCGATGTGCTGCTGATCCACTACAGCAAAAGCCGCGAAGCCTCGCGTCCCTCCGACTGGCTGCGAGCGGCAGGCGCCGCGCGTGTGTTCCATTGGACAGAAGCAGCCGGCGAATCCTGCGATCGTTTGGCGAGAACCATGGCGGGCCGGTCGGTCGGGGTCGTTTTTTCAGGCGGCGGCGCGCGCGCTTACGCGCATATCGGTGTCGTTAAGGCGATGCGCGAACTCGGCATTCCGATTGACTTCGCCGGCGGATCGTCAATGGGGGCGGTCGTTGCTGGATGCGTTGCCATGGGCTGGGATGAACAAGAAATTGATCATCGGATCCGCAAAGCCTTCGTTGACTCCAATCCGCTTGGTGACTGGAATATCCCTGTCGTTGGCATGGTCAGGGGCCGACGCGTCAATGCGAGGCTGAGAGAGCACTTCGGAGAGGCTGAGATTGGCGATCTCGATATGCCGTTCTTTGCCGTCTCAACCAATCTTACAGACGGCGCGTTCAGGATTCACCGGCACGGGCTGTTGAGACGAGCGCTAAGAGCGTCGATTTCGCTTCCCGGCATTTTACCCCCGGTGATCGACAATGGCGAAGTGCTGGTGGATGGCGCAGTACTAAACAATTTTCCAAGCGACGTGATGCGGGAGTTCCAACGCGGCTACGTTGTCGGTTGCGACGTCGCTCGCGCCCCAGAAGGTCTATCAGCGGATGATTTCATTGATCCGCCAGGATTTCTCGGCTGGATCGTGCGAAATGGTCTATCAAGTGCGCCGCCGATTGCCGGCCTCTTAATGCGATCCGCGACGGTCAGCGTGAACCCCAATGCCGGACGGGAGCTTGTTGATGTTCTGGTTCTGCCGGAGCTCAAGGATATCGAACTTAGAGACTGGAAGGCGTATGATGCCTGTGTCGAGGCTGGCTACGTGGCAGCTTTGGCCGCCCTCAAGCGGTCAGGTCTTCGGGAAAAATGCTGTGGCAGCACCTAATCTCGACCGAACAGAACTTTCACGAAATGATAGGCCATGACGGTAAACAATAGCCCGCCGAGCAGAATCAATAGCGGCGGCAAATACATTGCCATTTCACTCTTCAGCGTTTCTTCAGACACAAAAAATCCAAAGAGTTCTGCGGCGCCATAACCGGCCAACGCCGCACCGATCAGCGATAATATGCCAAACGGCGTCGCACGAAACCGGCGATGGCTCTGTTCCCGCGCCTCAAATGCCTCATGCTCTTTCACGGCTCGCTGAATATCAGCTTCCGTCACCCGCACCTGTTCCAGATCATCGATTTGAACAGACGACGTGCGCGCGTCTACAGGCCAGCTTGGAGCATCATCTTCGAAATGGGGGGGCGGAGGCAAGTCGTCTTGCTGGGGCCAAACTGACTTTCGAACACTGCTCTCGTCCAGACCGCCCGCCAGCTCGGACACAGCTGCCGTAATCTCCTCAGGACTTGCCCCATCCGTTGTGGAGGTAGACGGCAGCGGCGCTGGCTCGCTCGCCTCATCTCCGAGGATGCGGACCATTTGCCGACGGATTGATTCTGCAGCCTGCTCAGTTGCCGTCGCAGCCGGTTCTGCTTGAACCTTGCGCGGTGCAACAGTTGCAACAGACCCGCGGTCACGTTTCGCCTCTTCGCGACGCGCCGGGGCAGGCAAAACACTTTTGTCAGGAAGCGGCCTGAACAGCAATGACGGCGCGCTCGGCATAGTCCCCGGCGCCTTGAGAAACAGCGCCTTCTCGGCGGCCCGGCGCCGGACCAAAGCATCCACAATCTGAATTCGCCCGCCAATGCGCGCACGCCGCCAGCGATCCATCGCCGCTGCAGCCGACAGGCGATTTCCGGCGTTCAGCAGCGTGACCACATCGCAGCGCAGAAACGCCCGCGCACCGATATTGAACGCAAACGAAACCAGGGCATCAAATTCGTTTTGATTCAGTGGGGCAAGCACCGTGTCCGCAACCAGTCTCTCAATCGGGGGCAAGTCGTATTCCCGAAGGATCGCTTCAGCTTCGGTCTGACTGACCCGCACACCTTCGCGATTTGAGCGCACATGCCCATATCCGATGATCCATCGACCATCAGGCAGTTCATGATAACTCGGCCGGAAGCCTTCGAACGCTTTGATCACGTCCAGGCCAGCCTGAGATGTACGCATATTTGATGCCATCACCTGCTCCGGTTTGGGACAATGGCTTTGCCCACCCAAGCTCCAACTGCAAGCTCCGCGCCGTCAGAACGGCTGTCAGAGCAGCACAAGCGTGGCGAGACCGAGAAAGCTAAAGAATGCCATTGTGTCCGTCAAAGTCAGGACAAAGACTGAGGACGCGACAGCAGGATCAGCCCCTATGCGCTTCAACATCAGAGGCACCAAAATTCCAGAGAAACCCGCCCAGATAAAACTCGCCAGCATAGCAACAGAAATAACCAGGGCGAGTTGCACGTCGCGAAACCAGATAAGCGATACTAGGCCAACACCCGCCGCGAATATGAAACCATTCACGACACCTGTCAGCGTTTCCCGAATGACAGCGCGACGTCCAGCACTACCTTCCATCTCACGTTCCGCAATCGCGCGCACAGCAACCGCAAGCCCTTGACTTCCGGCATTCCCCGCCAGCGCTGCCACCACCGGCATTAAAATCGCGAGCTGAACGAGACGATCCAACGTGCCTTCGAACATCGCTATGATCCCAGACGCGATAAAAGCGGTGACCAGATTGATCGCCAACCAGGGAGCCCGCGCTTTGACGGACTCCCAAACGGTATCTGAACCATCGGCTGAAGATACATTCGACAGCGCAAGCAAGTCTTCTGTGTTCTCCTCCTGAATCACGTGCACCATGTCGTCGACAGTGATCATGCCGATCAAACGCCCTGCTCCGTCTTTTACAGGCGCTGACGCGAGCGAGTATTTCTGGAACTGATAAGCAATTTCTTCCTGATCCGTCTCGACCGAGATGTCTGAGTGAAAGGCTTCCATCATATCTGCCAGTTTGGTGTCGCGTGCAGCGCGAAGCAGCTGCGACAGCAAAACGTAGCCGAGCGGTCGATTCGATGGGTCTACAACATAGATTTCGTAGAAATCGGTCGGCAGTTCGTCCGCATGCTCCCTGGCATGGTCAATCGTCTGACCCACAGTCCAGAATTCCGGCGCGGCCAGAAACTCCCTCTGCATCAACCGGCCAGCCGAATCCTCCTCAAAATCGAGATTGGCTTCGAGAACAGCCCGATCTTCAGGCTCTAGCTCATCCAGAACGCGCTCAAGCCGATCTTCGTCGAGATCTTCGAGCACCGCGGTCGCATCATCGGAATCAAGTTCGTCAATCGCTTCGGCCACTGCTTCATCGGAAAGAACTTCAACCGCATCCTCGCGATATTCGTCTCGAAGCTCGATCAGAATTTCCGTCGGTAGTTCGCCGCCCAGCAGCTCAACGGTTGCTTCGAACGCGTCACTCGGCAACTGCTCCAGCAGGTCAGATGCGTCAGCCGGGTGCATGCTTTCGAGTGTCGACTTCACCCATGCCTGATCGCCCGCGAGAACAGCCTGCTGCAAATCCTGCAACAGCTGTTCCGGCACCTGATCCCGCTTGGCGGGTGACGGATCGGGCGTCTGGCTCATGCGGTGTCTTTAAACGGCTCGTTCGACCATTCAATGGCTAATTCGACACCGCAAATTGAAACCAGGCATCGCGTCCAGAGGGGGCCTCATGGCCGACACATCAAAAGAAGCACTTGCACATCGTATGACCTCAGGCTTAGCTCAAGGAAAACAACGGGAGGAGGCAGAGTTTTGGCCACAGAACATGATCATGATGTTCTAGTCATAGGGTCGGGCGCTGGCGGCGGCATGGCTGCGTATGTGCTCGCGCAAGCGGGCATCAAAGTACACATGCTGGAAGCTGGCCGAGACTACGACCCGGTCGCCGAGACCGCGATGTTCGATGAGAACAGGGACGCCCCATTGCTCGGAGCCCCCACGCCGGACAAGGAATTCGGATACTATAATGCGACCATCGATGGCGGGTGGGATATCGACGGTGAGCCCTACACCACTGGTGAAACCACCACCTTTCAGTGGTGGCGCACGCGCATGCTTGGGGGCCGAACCAATCACTGGGCAAGAAACTCGTTCCGAATGGGTGAATACGATTTCAAGCCGCAAAGCCGGGACGGTCTCGGATATGATTGGCCAATGTCCTACGAAGACCTTGCGCCATGGTATGATCGCACGGAAGCGCTGATCGGCGTCTACGGCGTGAATTCTGGTCTGGCGAACCATCCAGACAGCGGCGCGGGTGTGCTGCAACCTCCACCGAAAGCGCGTGTACCGGAACTGTTTGCAGCCGCTGCGGCCGCCGATATCGGCATCCCCTGTGTCCCGGCCCGGCGGGCAATTTTAACGCGCGACAAGGGCGACGGCCGTTCACCTTGCTTCTGGGCAACCGACTGCGGGCGCGGCTGCAATATTGGCGCAGCGTTTCAAACAACAACCTCACTTCTCCCCTGGGCGCGCTCGACAGGTAACCTCACGGTCACGACTGACGCGATGGTGTACGAAATCACGACTGGAGATGACGGAAACGCAAATGGGGTGCGTTATATTGATAAGCGGTCAGGTGAGCATAAGTTTGTCGGCGCGCGGGTCGTCGTATTGGCGGCAAGCGCTGGCGAAAGCGCGCGCATTCTCTTGAACTCCAATGCGAAGGACTCCGGCGGACTGGCAAATGCTTCAGGTCAGGTTGGTCGCAACCTCATGGACACAGTTGGCTCCGGGATCACCGGCCAAATTCCCGCGCTCGAAAACCGTCCGCGCTACAATGAAGACGGCGCCATGGGCATGCATGTCTACATTCCATTCTGGCTCTATGAAGAACAAGCCGCAGGTCAGCTGGATTTCCCGCGCAGCTACCATTTTGAAGTCTACTCTCAGTTTAATCCGCCAGGCTTGGGGACTGCCGCTGGACTTGATGGCTATGGCCATGGTCTGCGTGAAGACGCGCGTCGGTATTATGGCAGTTTCATTCATTTCGCCCAGCGTGGAGAGATGATCCCAAATCCAAATTGCTATGCTGAGATCGACACCGAAACCAAAGACAAATTTGGTATCCCGGTGCTCAAATTTCACTACAAACACTCTGACCACGAATTCGCCCAGGTCGCGCACGCCCAACAGGCCACGATTGAATTGATTGAACGCATGGGCGGCACAGTCACAGAATCAGTCAAAGCCCCGCAGAACGCCATCGCCGCAGGTGGCGTCATTATTCACGAAACCGGGACCGCACGGATGGGCAAAAGTGCGGCGGACTCAGTGACAAACAGTTACGGGCAATGCTGGGATGTGCCGAACTTGTTCATACTCGATGGTGCGATTTTCTCCTCGAAAGCCCACAAGAACCCTACCCTCACCATTCTGGCGCTCGCCATGCGCGGCGCCGACCATCTCGCAAATGAGATGAAACGGGGATCGCTATGACCCAGTCCTATGTCTCAAAAATCGATCGCCGCACGACATTGAAATGGTTGACCGCAGGATTATCCGCACCCGGTTTAATATCCGCGTGCAGTCCGTCCCAACCTGCTGATGCGCCTACTCCGGTGCTTGGTGACCCCAAACCGATCACGGGAATCCCATACGGCAGTGACCCTGACCTTCTGGAAGCGTTGGTCACTTGGGAGCGCACCATGACGTCTCAGCAAATCCAGCTTGTCGCCGCACTTGGTGACGCTCTCTTGCCTCAAACCGACGACCTGCCAGCCGCCAGTACAGTCGGTGTTCCCGACTTCATCGATGAATGGATCTCGTCACCTTACGAACAGACTCAATCGGATCGCCAGGCCTTTTTCGCCCTGTTCGAATGGCTTGAACGAGAAACGCTTTCAGACGCCGGAACGTCTTTCGCGGCGGCGTCAATCGATCAACAAAGCGCGCTTCTTGATCGCTTTGCCTGGAAAGATCGGATCGAGCCGGGATTGGAGCAACAGGCGGACGCCTTTGATCAGTTCCGTAATCTCGCTGTTTCAGCCTATTTTGCCTCGGAACAAGGGTCCTATTGGCTGGGCTATCGCGGCAACCGCCCGTCCGCAGGTGACTATGCCGGACCGACCGACGAAGCCCTCAGCCATTTGAACGACGCCTTACAAACACTAGGCCTGCAAATGCCGCAGGGCCTTTGATCAATGGAGATCACAATGCATCCTGCCCGTCTTGCGCTTACGGCTTTTGGGCTTGTCAGCCTCACAGCTTGTACCACAGCCTTTGAAACCGCCGATGCTCAGGCAGAAATCGTTCTGTTCGATGGTGAAACCCTCAACGGTTGGAAGCCGACTGAAGAAAACCCCGAAAGCTTCAAAGTCAAAGATGGCGCGATCGTCACGGACGGTCCTCGTGCCCACCTTTTCTATGACGGTGAAGGTGCTGAGGCGTTCGCGGATTTCGAACTGTCATTGAAAGTCAAAACCACGCCTGGTTCAAACTCAGGTGTCTTTGTTCATTCGAAGTATCAGACCGAAGGCTGGCCGAGCCATGGTGTCGAGGCCCAGGTCAATGCCACCCAAGGCGACTTCAGAAAGACCGGCAGTGTCTACGCCATCGCAGATATCCGGGTCTATGAGTCAGACGTGATCGCCCCGACACTCGGGTTTGATAGCAACGCCTATACAACGCGCAGCGCGCCGCCTCATGTAGACAATGAGTGGTTCGACTACCTCATTCGGGTTGAAGATGGCACCATCAGCACAAGCGTGAACGGCGAACTGTTGGTCAAGTGGACCCAGCCCGAAGGCTGGCCTGACACGGAGCGCCGCCTCGGCTCCGGAACAATCGCCCTCCAAGCTCACGATCCTGACAGCATCGTCTACTACAAAGACATCATCCTGAGGCCTATCGACTAGCCACCGCCGCTCGACCAATCAGATGATCCAGAAAAGCGACTGATGTCGCATTGATTTCCTATTTTCGATCCACTGGATCAAAAATTTTGCGCAGCAAACCGGAAATGAATGGTGCGCCAGAAGGTACGGTGTTCGAACCTCAAGGCTGGAGGGAGTGTCGTTGAACGGAGCGGGGAAAGCAAGAATTTTGATCCCTGCCCTGCCGAGTTATCCACAGGCTCGGAGCACATTGATTTCGATACCATTTTCCAGGAGTTGCAGGATTGGGAAGCTCAGCTGCGTGATGTGGACTTTGAGGGTCTAGATGACTGGCCTGATGACGATGACCCCGGCGATGGCGAGATAGGCGTGACTGTGGACCTTCCGTATGGAAGGCCCAAACCATGCTAGAGGATCGCAAGACTGAATGCACAGAGGCTTTTGGAACTGTCTCAAAGCCTCTGCCTAAGCCTTCCAAGAAACATCCCTCGCCCGTGACGCTGCGCCTAACCCGCGAGGAACGCGCTCAGCTTGAACGGGATGCAGGAGATCGAACGCTGAGCAGCTATATACGCTTTCGTCTCTTTGGTGAGGACGTAAAGCCTTGGCCGCATCGTAGGCCGGGCAAAGCCCTGCACAAACCGCATCTGGATCATGTGATCTTGGCGCAGCTCTTAGGGGCTTTGGGGAAGTCCCGGTTGTCAAACAATCTCAATCAGATCGCCAAGGCCGCCAATATCGGTGCGTTGCCGGTCACAGATGAGCTGAGCGATGAGTTGCATGCAGCCTGCGCAGATATCAGGGATATGCGCCGCTTGCTCATTAAGGCTTTGAACAGAGCTGGATAAGCCTATGATCTTAGTTGGTAATCAAAGGGCTGGAGCGCGAGACCTCGCGCTCCACCTTCTAAAAGATGAAAACGATCATGTTCATGTGCATGAGATCAAAGGCTTTGTTGCGACAGACCTCATGGGCGCGTTCAAGGAAACTGAAGCTATCGCGAAAGGCACAAAGTGCAGACAGTTCCTGTTCTCGCTATCTCTCAATCCCCCTGAGCATGAACGCTGCACAGTGCAGGATTTTGAAAAAGCGATTGATAAGGTTGAAGTGAAGCTTGGCCTAACAGATCAGCCTCGCGCGATTGTCTTTCATGAAAAGGAAGGGCGGCGGCATTGTCATACGGTATGGAGCCGGATTGATACCGATACTATGAAAGCGATCCAGCTCTCGCATTCAAAAAAGAAGCTAATCTCGCTTTCCAAAGAATTGTATCTGACACATGGCTGGAGATTGCCCGCCGGGCATATCGACAGGAAGCTCAGCGATCCGCGCACTTTCACGCTGGCAGAATGGCAGCAGGCCAAAAGAAACGGCCAAGACCCTCGGGAGATCAAAGAGGCTTTAAGAGAAGCATGGTCAATAAGTGATGATCAGGCCAGCCTAACACAAGTGTTGAAAGAACGCGGTTACGCACTCGCCCACGGCAATCGCCGCAGCATTGTGGTCGTGGATCGGTTTGGTGAGATTTACGCACTGCCTAGACAACTCAAGCTTAAGACCAAACAGGTGAAAGCCAGGATCACTGAGCCGGATGAGCTAAGACCGGTGGATAACGTAAAAGCAGAGATTGATCAGCGGATTGCAAAATCCCTGACCACGTTTGCGGGTGAGTTGGAAACCGAACAAAAGCGCCTCAAGCAGGACTATCAGGATAAGCTGCACGCGCTACGTGAGCGCCAACGCAAAGAGCGCAGTGATCTCATGGAAATGCAGAAACAGCGTCGCGAAACCGAGGCCGTTGCCCGATCCCAGCGCTTCCGAAGAGGCTTGAAAGGCCTATGGGATGTTCTACGCGGTGAACATGCCCGCATCACAAAAGAAAACAAACAGGATGCAGCCGCCTGCCTCAAACGTGATCACGCTGAGTTCCATGCTAAGATTGAGAGGCACCTTGATGAGCGGAAGGCAATGAAGGTTGGAAGGTCGCATGCCATTGCGGCTGCGAAAGAAATTCAAATTCAACGCATCGATTTGCTTACGGTGTTGGACAAAAATCTGATATTCAAAACCAACAAATTTCAGCGGATTAGACTCAAACGCCTTTAGTCGGAACTGTGTGGCGAAGTCCGCCTCTCCACAAAGAGTAGGGCATTGTATCTGAACCGTACCTATTTGAAGGTCGAAAATAGAGCCAACAACTAATTAGGGGCCACGAATCTATGAGCTCAGAGCTCATTTCTTCGTTGGCACTTAGGCTCACAAACCAAAAGGACTTGTAAAATGCGCAATTTGTGTGTATAGAATACTCACGAAAGAAGCAGATAGTGATGATAGCATGTCAGTGTAAGGAGATGCCAGATGGATATGACAACATTGACGAGAAGAGACAGCAGCCCGGTACTTCAAAGTTTTCACAGAATTCCGGTGCGCCCCACGCCAGAGGATATTCTGAATGAGCTATGTGTAATCGTTCAAACATCGCCAGATGATCCGGGACCTGATCCTCCTGGGCGACACATGTCGAATCTACAGGAAACAGCATAACTTCGATCAAGAAAACTCGATCAGAATGGAGATTAAAATGACAAAGTCTACGAAGGATGGCTTTAACTCTAACAAAAGCAACAGGTTGCAACTCGAACTGTCGGATACGTACACTCAAATGATTGAACGTCTAATTCCTCTATGCGATCTGCGTACAAAGAAAGATGTGGTAGAAAATGCCTTAACCCTACTTGGTTGGGCCGCAGCAGAGGCAAGCAAAGGAAGGTCAATAGCGTCTATTGATGATAGCGAGGAAACAGTGCGCGAATTTAGTTCTACAGCACTGGAAGGAGCAAGCAGTTACAAACAAAGGAGCAAAAAGAATGCTGCCATGGCTATGTAATTGATTTATTTTTGGCTATAAATTTTGAGCTTTCGGAGAATTATGCCGAAAGCTCTTTTTTTGCCAACAATTTGAGATTATGGTAAAATATATGAGCAGCCAAAATCATAATCAAATCAAGAAATATAAACGAAAAACATATAGATATGACTCAAAAGGCGTGCTTCGAGAAATCAAAATAGTGACGGGAGACTCCAAAAATATAGATCTGATGCTAATCATCGGATCCTGCTTTGGTCTACTAACTTTGTCGTTTTTATTTCTCCTAATTTTGACATCAAGTAGCAACTCAAGTGCATGTTATCCAAAGACACTCCTCGTCTTAGCAACATCTTTGGGAGGAGCTCTGTCTATAGGATTAATAGGAGGAGCAAGCACGATCTCAGGCGTACTTCCAGTGCCTGAGATTCGCAAACCACCAAAGTTTGCAATGAGAGGCGGCGGAGCGACCTTTGTTATCATGTTTGCGTTTCTGATTTTGATGTTGCCTGCACCTAGCTGTGACTCAGTTCATTCGGAAAGTGGCAGTGCTGGAAAGCAAGGTACAGCCTACAGCAAACTGTTTCTTGATAGCAGCCAAACTAGAGGGGCTTTTGCGGGTGTCCGTGGTGTACTTGAGGTCAGCGTGACGCTCCCTTAACTGGCGGGTATCGGGGGCCATTATCCTGATCTGTGGATGCAAGCGGCTGAACGCTTGCTCGTGATTGACCGGCGAAACGGTCTCATGGTGGCCACGTGGTGGTGTGGTGGGTGTGTAATTGGAGAGGATTTGGAGCCCGTCATGCAAAGCATGACGAGGCGTAATAGCCTTAGAATTGAAACACCAACGAACTGCCTAAGTGGCCGCTACAGCGGAAAGAGGGTGCATGGGAGATAGAGCGCTAGCGGCTCTCCCTGCCAAGAGGCGTGTATTACACGCACCTCTTGCCTACGTTTAAAATAGTTCAGTTATTTGCAAGAATTAGATTGTCGGTGCACTATTTTCTGACTCAGTCTCCGCGAACTAATCCTGACCCAGCCCCGTAATCCGGGCCGTTTATTTGGAGAGTCTGTTCGCCTTTCTTTCTGGTTCGGGCATGGGCACTGAGGCCCGGTGAGTGGAGCTCCCACCAAGCTCAGGCGAGCCGGGCCGGTGGGTGCGGTAGTGATCTGCATAGGTGAGCGGGGCGAGCCCGCCAAGTGACGTGTGTGGTCGGTGCGTATTGTAGTCGATCCGCCAGGCTTCGATGATGCGCCTGGCATCATTCAGCCCATCGAAGAGATGTTCGTTCAGGCACTCATCGCGCAAGCGACCGTTGAAGCTCTCGACGAAGGCATTCTGGGTGGGCTTGCCAGGCGCGATATAGTGCCACTCGATCTCGGTGTCCTGGACCCATTTAAGGATCGCATGGCTCGTGAGTTCGGTGCCATTGTCAGAGACAATCATCTTTGGCTTTCCTCTGCGCATGATCAGTTTGGTCAGCTCGCGGGCAACGCGCAGCCCGGACAGAGAAACATCAACTACGATGGCCAGTGCCTCACGCGTGAAGTCATCGACAACACACAGCGTTCTGATCCTTCGACCATCGCTCAATGCGTCTGAGACAAAGTCGAGGCTCCAGCGCTCGTTTGGTCCTTCTGGCAGCAACATTGGACTGCGCGTGCCGATGGCGCGCTTGCGGCCGCGTCTGCGCTTCACCGCAAGACCTTCTTCGGCATAGAGGCGATAAATCTTCTTATGGTTGGCCCGGAAGCCTTCGCGCTCCAGCAGGATGCCAAGACGGCGATAGCCAAACCGGCGGCGCTCTGAGGCGAGTGCCCGCAGACGCTGGCGCAATGCTTCATCCCCGCCGGTCTGTTTTTGATATTGGAAGGTCGAGCGATCAAGCTCGGCCAGTCGGCAAGCCCGACGCTCACTCAAACCATGCGCCTCCATGACATGGCGCACAGCCTTTCGTTTTACATCGGGCGTCAGAAGTTTTTTGTCGCCAGGTCCTTCAGCGCGGCATTGTCGAGCATGGCATCGGCCAGCAGCCGCTTCAGTTTGGAGTTTTCCTCCTGCAGCGACTTCAACCGCTTGGCATCCGACAAGGTCATGCCGCCATATCGCGACTTGTACTTGTAGAAGGTCGCATCTGAGATGCCGTGCTTGCGGCAGATGTCCGCCGCTCGCACACCTGCCTCGTGCTCCCTGATCATCCGTATGATCTGTTCTTCGCTGAAACGTGATCTTCTCATTTTGCATCCTCGTTTTCGAGGACTCTGCAAATTCATGGCCGGAAATTACGGGGCTGGGTCAA
>JASJAO010000018.1 GCA_030066975.1 Henriciella sp.
ATGCCCTGTACAACGAGTCCGGCGAAATGCATCTCAGCGCCATCCACTACTGGATGGGCCGGATCATGGAATGCGGCGAGCGGGTCATGCATCGCGCGGGGTCTCAGGCGGCGCGAGCTTTGCCGGCCATTGAGGACAGCTCTTAGAAGCTTTTTGGCCCGGCGCTGAGGTGCTGCGCACCAGCCGGGCGAAAGCAGGTTCCGTATCGCGCTTCGCGCTCACATGAACCAAGCTGAGGGCTCCCCGAACCTTAAGAAACTCAGCCCTGAGCCAGGTTCATCGGACGAGCGCAGCGAGGATCGGGAACCCGCTTCGACGCCCTGCGCCGAAGGCGCTCAGCGGGCGTCAAAACCAAAACCCACTCCGAATCTTCCCCAAAAGCCGCATCCGCGGTCGCACGTGCTGCCTCAAAAATCCCTAACTCGCCTGACGCACGGCCTCGGCGACATCCTCGACCACGGTGTCCATCAGATCTGCATCGGTGGCTTCGGCCATGACCCGGATCAGCGGTTCCGTTCCGGATTTGCGGATGACGAGACGGCCTTCTTTGGCGAGGCGCGATTCGGCATCGGAAATTGCCGCTTTGACATCCTTGTGCTCCAGCGGATTGTCACGTTCGAACCGCACATTGACGAGTTTTTGCGGGACCCGATCAAACACGTGCGCAATCTCTGAGAGCGGTTTTCCGGTCTCCACCATCACCGCCAAAATCTGCAGGGCCGCCATCAAGCCGTCGCCGGTGGTGGAATAATCGCGCATCACGATATGGCCGGATTGCTCCCCGCCAAGATTATAGTCCTCGCTGCGCATCTTCTCGACGACGTAACGGTCACCAACCTGACTGCGCTCCAACTTCAAGCCGACACTTTCAAGATAAAGTTCGAGCCCCAGATTGGACATCACGGTCGTCACAACGCCCGGTTTGGACAATTTGCCGGTCTTTTTCCAATGCGTCGCGATCAGGGCGATCAGCTGATCGCCATCAATTTCCTGGCCTTCTTCGTCGATGATAATGCAGCGATCTGCATCCCCATCGAGCGCAATGCCGATATCGGCGCGATGCGTCTGAACTGCATGTTTCAGCGCGCTCGTATCGGTCGATCCCACCTCGCGATTGATGTTGAAACCGTTCGGCGAAACTCCAACCGCAAACACCTCCGCGCCCAACTCGTACAGCGCTTTTGGTGCCACTTTGTATGCCGCGCCATTGGCACAATCGATACAGACTCGAAGTCCGCTCAGCCGCATTCGCTTCGGGAAGCTCGCCTTGACGATTTCAATATAACGCGACTGGGCATCATCCACCCGCAGGGTTCGTCCGAGATCCTCCGGCGCGGCGAGTTTGTCGTCCAGTGCGCGATCCATCCGCCCTTCGATTTCCAGTTCGATCTCGTCCGACAATTTATAGCCGTTTGGTCCAAACAGCTTGATGCCATTGTCATGAAAAGCGTTGTGACTGGCCGAAATCATTACACCGAGATCGGCTCGCAGACTGCGCGTCATCATTGCAACACCCGGCGTTGGCAAGGGGCCAAACAGGGTCACATCCATACCGACAGAGGTAAATCCGGCGACCAGAGCCGGTTCGATCATATAGCCCGACAGGCGCGTATCCTTGCCGATCACAACCGAATGGCGTCGCGGACTGGTCGTGCGAAAATACTTGCCCGCGGCCATGCCAAGCCGCATGGCAATTTCAGGCGTCATCGGCGGTGTATTTGCGGTGCCTCGAATTCCATCAGTGCCGAAATATTTTCGCGTCATGGGAGTCTCCGCTTGCACCTCACTCGTCTTAAAGCGCACATGGCACAGGTGACCGGGCAATGCCAAGACCAGAATACAACCATTCTGTGGCACGGAACCTGCAGCCGGTTCGGAACAAGAAGGAGACGCCTTATGCGTATATCGACGATTCTTGCCAGTGCGGGCTTTGCAACGCTGCTCGCTGGCTGTGCAACCATTCCAGGGGATATGAGCGTCGCAGATTATTGCGCCAATGCCAGCAATGTGAACGAAAATGTCTGCCGCCTGAAAGTCGAGATTGACGGCAATTCGACCTCGCTCGCCCAGACGAATATGAGCCTTAGCGAAGCCCGCTCGATCGCTGACAGTGCGGTCATGGCAGCAGCTGATGCTCAAGCTTCGGCAGATGCAGCCCAAGCCACAGCCGACCGCGCGCTGTCGCTCGCCAATTCGGCGATGCTGAAGGACGAGGATCTGGTGTGCACCACCAATACGATCCGCCAATCCAATATCGGCACCTGCCAGCCCGGTTATAAACTGATGGGCTGCACGCAAACGCGCTATACAACGCGCGCGGGCGGACTGTCCTTCCTGCGTGAGGTGAATGACGAGCAATGCCGCTTCAACAGCCAGGTTCTGGAAATGCAGGTGCGTTGCTGCACGACTGCTGAGGCTGCAAGTCAGGTCTCAACCGCGGCGAACGGGTACTAAGGTAAGACCTTCGGTCTAAATCACATTCTGAAGAGGAGGCGGCTTTTATAATGCCGCCTTCTTTTCGTTTTTCGCTTCCATCCGGTGCCCGATCCAGCAGACATCTTCAAATCGCCGCGACACGCTCCAAGCCTCGTCACAATTTGCAACGCTATGTGCAATGACGAACCCGGTTTGGGTTTTGTAAGCAGCCAACCGACCGTGACCAATTGGAGTGAGTAAGCATGTGCGGAATTATCGGTATTCTTGGCGAGCAGGCTGAAGCCGCACCGCGGCTCATTGAGGCCTTACGGCGTTTGGAATATCGCGGTTATGACAGTGCCGGCGTGGCGACGCTCAATGCCGGTCAAATCACCCGCAAACGTGCCGCGGGGAAGCTCAAGAATCTCGAAACCTTGCTCTATGAAACCCCGCTCAGCGGTTCGGTCGGGATCGGACACACCCGTTGGGCGACTCACGGCCCACCCACTAAGACCAATGCACACCCGCATGTTTCTGGGCCGGTTGCCCTTGTTCACAATGGTATCATCGAGAATTTCCGCGCTCTGCGCGAAGCCCTCGAAGACAAAGGTCACGTCTTTCAAACCGAGACCGATACCGAAACGGTCGCGCACCTGATCGCTTCAAACATCGAAGCAGGCCTGTCGCCCACAGACGCGGTCGCAAAGGCGCTGCCAGAACTGGACGGCGCCTTTGCCCTCGCTATGTTGTTCGAAGGCGAGGACGATCTGATGATCGGCGCGCGCAAAGGCTCCCCTCTTGTGATTGGGGTCGGAGATGGCGAGATGTTTCTCGGCTCGGACGCGCTCGCTGTCGCGCCTTTCACCAATCGTGTGATCTATCTCGAAGAAGGCGACTGGTGCGTCCTGACCAAGACCAGCCATGCCATCTTTGATACATCCGGCGCGCCAGTTACCCGGCCCATCAGTATCGTCCAAAGCGCTAGCGCGTCGATTGAGAAGGGCAATTATCGCCACTTCATGCAAAAGGAGATCTTCGAACAACCCGACAGCACGGCCCGTACGATTGGGGCCTATGTCAACGCGCTTCAGCGCAGCGTCGAACTGCCGGGCGACAACGGTGATGCGATTGACTGGAGCGCGATCACGCAGGTTCATATGGTCGCCTGTGGTACAGCTTACTATGCTACTCTGGTGGCGGAATACTGGTTTGAGCAACTGGCCGGGCTGCCGGTTAAGACCGACATCGCGTCGGAGTTTCGCTACCGCGAGCCTGCCTTGCCTGAGCAAGGTGGATTAGCCCTGTTTGTCAGTCAGTCTGGCGAAACAGCCGACACACTGGCCGCACTGCGCTATTGTAAGGACGCCGGTCTCAAGACCTCCGCCGTCGTCAATGTCCCGACCTCTTCCATCGCACGCGAGGTGGATCTGGTTCTGCCGACTTTAGCGGGTCCGGAAATCGGTGTGGCCTCGACCAAGGCGTTTACAGCGCAGCTTTGTGCACTGGCTTCAGTCGCAGTCGCGGCAGGCCGCGCGCGGGGAAAACTCTCACGCGACGACGAAAAGCGACTGACCACGGCACTAACGGAACTGCCCCGGCTGATTTCTGAAGCCTTTCAGCGCGATTCAGACATTGCAGAGCTGGCGAGGAACATGGCGAAAGCCAAGGACGTGATCTATCTGGGCCGCGGCGTTCACTATCCAATCGCTCTGGAAGGCGCGCTAAAACTAAAGGAAATCAGCTACATTCACGCAGAAGGTTATGCGTCGGGGGAGCTAAAACACGGGCCGATCGCGCTGATTGACGAAGACACGCCGGTTGTGTTCGTCGCGCCGCATGATGGCTTGTTTGAAAAATCGCTGTCAAATCTGCAGGAAGTGGCCGCTCGTCACGGCGAAGTATTGCTGATTTCAGATGAGACCGGGCTGAAAGAAGCTGGCGAAACACCCGCCTCGACGATGACAATGCCCACTTGTGATCCCTTTGTGGCACCCATTCTCTATTCGGTGCCAATTCAGATGCTGGCCTACCATATTGCGGTAGAGAAAGGCACAGACGTCGACCAGCCGCGCAATCTGGCCAAGTCGGTCACGGTTGAATGAGAACGACCAAGCTTGAAAACGCCCATCCCGTTACAGGATGAGCGCTCAAATCGCCATCATACGACGAAGCCTGTGAAGGCAAGTGTTGCAGAGATTGCAACCAGTGTGAGGGGAAGTGAAAGTGCAGCGGCGATAACGCCCTGACGAGCTTCAGTTTGGGAGGAAACACGCATTGGATTTATCCTTCTTTGCGTTCAGACAACGACCATACGCTGCCTGTGATATCCACATAGGATACCTTTGAAGAATAATCAATGAATAATTTCGTTTTTATTCAGCACTCACAGACTCGGTCACGCGAATCGGAACGCTAAGCCCTGCCAGAAGCAGGTCCATCACCCCATTCAGCTCACGTTCGAGCTTGGGCAGTGTCAACCGCGACCACAGCTGTGGATAGCGGAATTTCATCGTGGCCGACTGCATCATCTCGGCAACGAAGTTTGGGTTGTCCATCGGCGCGAAGGCCCCTTCAGCGATCCCCTGCTCCAGGATTTGCACCAGATAAACGCGCTCCTGAGCCATTTCCTCATTTGCGAAAGTCGGGCGCTCGTTGGACAAAACCTCGGCCACTTCGAGCACTTTGGCGTCCGAATCCAGCTTATTAAATGTGGTATGCATCGCCTGCATATGGAAAGCGCGCATTTTGTCTGGCGCCGATCCAGGCCCTCGCGCGAGGGCGGCGTTCTTCTGATTTATTTCGGTATTGAGCTTCCGCGCCATTGCCTCAGCAATATCAATCTTGGACGAGAAGAACCTGTAAATATTCCCGGCCGACATGCCGCAATCACGCGCAATCTCGGCCATTGTTGTTTTGGCGTAGCCGTAATGCATAATACGCTCTACAGCTGCTTCGAGAATCTGCTGGCGGGTGTCAGTCGTTTTATCGGTCATGGGGATAAGATAACGGAAAAGTCTGAATGATCAACAAATGGTTCAATATCACATTCAGTGACCTCGTAATAAGATGAGCAAGTTCAACAAAATCGGCGTGCTGGGTGCTGGGGCTTGGGGGACGGCCCTCGCCGTGACGGTCGCAGAAGCAGGCCGTGAGGTTGCTATTTGGGCGCGCGAACCCGAAGTCGCAGACGCGCTCAGCAGAGGTGACGGCAACCCTGTCTATCTCGCTGGCTATGACCTGCCCGCGCTGCAGACCTCAACTGATATGGCCGTGCTTGGCGATGCAGAGGTGATTCTTTCCGTTGTTCCTGCGCAACATACGCGCCAGGCGCTGACGTCGCTCGGCCCCCACTTAAAAGGGCAAGTGCCGATCATTCTCTGCTCCAAGGGGATCGAGCGCGGCAGCCTGAGCCTGATGACGGACGTTCTTCGCGAAACCCTGCCCGACGCGATTCCGGGTGTCTTGTCTGGCCCAAGCTTTGCCGCAGATGTTGCGCGGCACCTGCCCACCGCGGTGACACTTGCCTGCGAGGATGAGGCCCTTGGACGCGATCTGATGGAGGCGATCGGGCGCCCAACCTTCCGCCCCTATTGGACCAATGACTTGGTCGGTGCCGAAGTCGGTGGTGCTGTAAAGAATGTGCTGGCGATTGCCTGTGGCATTGTTGAAGGACTTCAGCTTGGCAAGTCAGCGCATGCGGCTTTGATCGCGCGCGGATTTGCTGAAATGACCCGGCTTGGCATCGCCCTTGGCGGCAAACGGGAAACCCTTTCGGGCTTGTGCGGTTTGGGCGATCTGGTCCTGACATGTTCATCGACGCAATCGCGGAATATGAGTTTCGGCAAAGCGCTCGGCGAGGGCCGAACCGCCGCAGATATTCTGGCAGAGCGCAAAACCGTGACTGAGGGTGCTGCGACCGCGCCGGCCATGGTTCAGATCGCAGAACGCGAAGGCGTCGAAATGCCCATCTGCGCCGCCGTGCACGCCATACTGTCCGGAGAGCGAACCGTTCAGGATGCCACCAGCGACTTGCTGGCGCGCCCGTTTCGAGGAGAATAGCACTATGGCGCTTTATGCATTCTACGGCATCGACAAGTCTGACACCGGCCCGAAAACTCGGGCAGAGAACCGGCCTGCCCATATTGAATGGCTACAGTCTCTTGGGGAGACGCTGCGCCTTGCTGGGCCACTTCTGTCAGATGATGGAAAGGCCATGATCGGCTCACTCGTCATTTTCGACTGCGCAGACCGGGCAGAGCTTGACGCGCTGATTGCAGAAGACCCGTACGCAAAAGCCGGACTGTTCGAACGGGTTGAAATCCGCCCCTATAAATGGGCGCTGGGGGCTGGAGCGCCAGACAGGTGAACGACGCGGTCAGACCCTTTTGGGAAACCAAATCGCTTGAAGAGATGAACCAGCAGGAATGGGAATCTCTTTGCGATGGCTGTGCCAAATGCTGCCTGCTAAAACTGGAAGACGAAGACACTGGCGATATTGCCTATACGCGTCTGCACTGTCGGCTGCTGGATGAGGCCACATGCAGATGCTCCAATTATCCCGAGCGCAAGCGGCATGTGCCCGATTGCGTGATCCTGACCCCGCAATCTGTGTCCGAGCTGAAATGGATGCCGAAAACTTGCGCCTATCGCCTGCTTCATGAAGGCAAACCCCTGCCGGACTGGCATCACCTGATCAGCCAAAGTCGCGCAACGGTTCATGCGGAAGGCCACTCCATTCAGGGCATGACCGTCAGCGAAGACACGGTGTTTGAAGAAGACCAGATGGACTGGATTGTCGACTGGGAGGGGAATGAGCCTTAGGGCGCGACCCGCCCTATCCCATCAAGCCCATTTCATGCCGGTAGCGTCGGCGCAGTAAATCGATCGGCGCCAGATCACCTTTCGGTTCTTCATAATGCCAGAACGTCCAACCATTACAGGCGGGCGCCTGTTGAACATAGGCCCCCATGCGATGGATTGATCCGCTGGCTTCGCCTGTGGTTAGACTACCATCGACCCGCACCCGCGCATTGAACCGCCGCTTTGGAGACCAAAGACGATCGCCGGGCTTGAGCCAGCCATTCTCCACCAAAGCGCCGAACGGCACACGCGGCAGAGCGCGTTTGCCTTTCTCCACCTCCAGCATGTCGCCATCCACTGGCGTGATCGCCTGCAGACGGGCACGCGAGAGGCGAACATAGGCGGGGTCCTGTTCGATGCCGATATAGGCGCGGCCAAGCTTCTTCGCCACGGCCGCCGTCGTGCCAGTGCCAGAGAACGGGTCGAGGATCGTATCACCCGGAGAAGATGTCGCGAGCAGGATTCGCTGCAACAAGGCTTCCGGTTTTTGCGTCGGGTGAGCCTTCTTGCCATCCTCGCCTTTTAGCCGCTCTCCGCCCGCACAGATCGGGATCAGCCAGTCAGACCGCATCTGCTTGTCTTCGTTGAAGGCTTTCAGGGCATCATAGTGAAAGGTGACTTTCGACCTCTCTGATTTCGCCGCCCAGATCATCGTCTCATGCGCGTTCTGGAACCGCGTGCCTTTGAAGTTCGGCATCGGATTGGATTTGCGCCAGATCACATCATTCTGAATCCAGAAGCCGGCATCCTGCAACACGGTGCCGACCCGGAAAATGTTGTGATAGGAGCCAATCACCCAGATCGCGCCATTGTCCTTGAGAACACGCCGGCATTCGCTCAGCCAGTCGTGCGTAAACAGGTCATAGGCATCAAAACTGTCAAACTGATCCCAGGCATCGGTCACACCATCGACTTCCGACTGATCGGGACGGGTCAGCCCGCCTCCAAGCTGCAGATTGTAGGGCGGATCGGCAAAAACCAGGTCAACCGAATTGTCCGGCAAGCGAGACAGGACGTCGACACACTCCCCTTCGATAATTGTATTCTTATGCAGATCCATCAGCCACTTCCAAAATGCGAATCAGTTGCGAGTCAGAAGCAGTTCAAATCCACCCATTCGGGTTGATGATTCGTTACTGACTCTGGAGTTTTTCGCCCACCCAATTTGTTTCGATAGCGAAACTGCATTGATTTGCCCCTGTGGACAAGTCTGTGGATGACGAAATCGATCAAGGTATGCTGACGCCGCGAAAGGCTTGTCTAAACCTGCGTACAGTTCAGATTGATTTTATGAGCAAATCTCCCGCTCGATTGCCGCTCCCCCGAGTGCTGGCTTTTGCCAGCGTCGGCATACCGCTTGCCGCGATTGGCCTCCCCATGGGCGTGTTCGTCGCGCCGATGTATGCTGAGCAATTGGGCCTGGGCACAGCCACAGTCGGACTGGTGCTTATGGTTCTGCGGTTCTGGGACCTCGGCACAGACCCGATTATGGGGTGGCTCGTGGATTCACGTCCAACCAAGAATGGGCGAATCAAACACTGGATCCTTGGCAGTGTGCCGGTCCTGATGGTTGGCGGCTTTTTCGTGTTCATTCCGTTCGGAGACACGGTCAGCCCCCTCTACCTGGCCTTCTGGCTCGCCGTTCTCTGGCTCGGCTTCACCATGCTGCAGACGCCTTATGCGTCTTGGGTGCCGATGATCGCCTCAGACTATGACGATCGGTCCCGCCTCTTCATGTGGCGGGAAATCATGAATACAGCGACCCTGATTGCGCTGCTGCTACTGCCAACTCTTCTCGCCATTTTCGTTGATATCGGTCCACGCGGGCAGGTCGCTGTGATGGGAGCGATCTTGCTCATCTCACTGCCGCTGACCGTCGGTTTGGCCGCCCGGTTTGTTCCCGATCATCCACCCTCAACTGACGACGAATCGGCAAAGTTTTCCTGGCCAGCGATGCGAGCCGCCTTGTCGGACAACGCCTTTATGCGCTTGTTGAGCGTTGAGGTCTTAATCGGGATCTCGATCGCGGCGACAGGGTCGACCTTCCTGTTCGCGGCGCGCGACGGTTTCGGCGTTGTCGATTTCGCGCCGGTTGTATTGTTGCTGCATTTTATTTGCGGCTTTGCGGCGATGCCGGGCTGGACCTGGCTGTCGCGGCGGACCGACAAGCATTGGGCCGTCATAGCCGTCTGTGCTTGGTCATCAGTGACCTTCTTATTCTATGTGCCGTTGAGTATTGATGGTGGCGTTCTGTTCCTCAGCATTGGCGCGATCGTTTCAGGCTTCGGCTTCGGATCTGCACCCATTCTTCTGCGATCCATGGTGGCAGATGTCATTGAGCGCAATCGCAAACTGAATGGCGAGAGCCGGGCGGGGCTTTATTACTCCCTCAACTCAGCTGCCTACAAGATCGGCGCCAGTTTCGGCATCGGAATTCCTTACATCATGCTGGAACTGGTTGCGGGATACCGCCCCGGCCAGGACAACACGCCGGCAGAGATCGCAGGCTTGATCTGGGTCTTTGTCGGTGTGCCGGTCGCCGCCTATGGGCTGGCCGCGCTGATCATGCGCAACTATCCTCTGACGCGGGAAAAGGAAGCGGCGATCCAGGCGCATATGTTGAACCCAACCAGTGATCATGCGACCACCAATCCAACTGTGATCGACTAATTCCAGCGGCGCGTCAGAACGCAAGTTCGAACTGTGTCGCGTCAGGATCACGCGGCGGCCTGAACAGATCGGTGCGAAGCGGTGTTCGCTCTTCCAGCAATCCGTTTGCCCGCAAGGCTCTTGCAAAGCGTTTGGCGATCAATGCCGCGACCACACCCTGCCCGCGGCGGCGCTTGAACCAGTCAGCGTCATAGTCTTTCCCACCGCGCATGTCGCGCAATGTGTTGATGATACGCGCTGCGCGATCGGGGTAATGCTGGACCAGCCATTCCTGAAACAGATCCTTCAACTCATAAGGCAAACGTAGCAACACATAACCGGCTCGGGTTGCGCCATGATCAGCGACGGTGGCGAGCAGCGTTTCGATTTCAGCTTCGTTCAAAGCCGGAATGATCGGCGCCATCATGACATTGACCGGAATGCCCGCATCGGCGAGCACGCGAACCGTCTGCAGGCGCAGGCGCGGCGCAGCCGCTCTCGGTTCCATTTTTCGCGCTAAACTGCCATCGAGTGTCGTGATTGAAATGCCAACCCGGCAGAGGCCTTTCTCTGCCATGGGCGCGATCAGATCCACATCGCGCTGGATTAGAGCCGATTTGGTCAGCAGATAGACCGGGTGATTGTGGGCCGCCAGAATCTCAAGAAAGCGCCGTGTCAGTTCAAGCCGTTTCTCAATCGGCTGATAAGCATCCGTATTCACACCGATCGCGATCGGACGCGGGACGTATCGAGGTCGCGACAACTCGCGAAGCAGCAATTCGGGTCCATCCGGCTTGTAGAAAAGCTTGCTCTCGAAATCGAGGCCCGCCGATAGCCCCTGAAAGGCATGACTCGGCCGCGCAAAACAGTAAACGCACCCATGCTCACACCCACGATAGGGGTTCAGAGACCGATCAAAGGAAATATCCGGTGACTTGTTGAACGTGATGATGGTGCGCGGGGTTTCCTTGGTCAGCGTGGTCCGCAGGGGCGCTGCCGCCTCTTCAATTGTGCCCCAGTCATCATCGAGTGCTTCACGGGTTTCAGGTTCAAACCGTCCGGTCTGGTTTGATACAGCGCCCCGTCCGCGGTGGTGGAAGCGTTCCCCCAACGCCTCCACCTCATCCCGTTCCACCCGGCCGTGTCTCTTCAGCTTCTGTCCCTGTCGCATGCCGAGCAATGAAGCACGACGACCAGAACAAAACAAGAACTAATGGAACATATCCACAAGCTATTTTGGAGTGTGATGGTCACGAATGGCGAGGTTCAAGGCTTTCGCAAACACGCTCGGCAAGGCATCTGCAGCCGCCTCCAGCGCGGTCGATTGGCCATCGATCTGGTCTTCTGCGCGCCAGACTTTCAGATACAGCGCGAAGTGCGTGAAGACGTGCCGCACCTCTCCGCAATCCTGCCAGTTCGCGTCTGAGGGGAATTGAGGAACACCCAAATCGTCTTGCCAATCTGAAGTAGGTAAACCCAACATACCGCCCAGCAGTCCTTTGTCTGGCCTGCGTTCGGTTCGCACACGCCCATTCTGATCCAGCATGATAAAGACATGCCCCTGGCGGGTTGGTTTTGCGGTCTTTTTTGGCTTGATCGGATATCTTGACGGGTCGCCTTCGACCCTGCCTTCACAATGCTCCTGGAGCGGACAAAGCAGACAATTCGGGCTTTTCGGCGTGCAGATCGTGGCGCCCAGATCCATCAGCGCTTCTGCGAATTCAGCCGGGCGGTCTGCTGGTACCAGGTCTTCGACAATTCCCCTGATACGCGATTTTTCAGACGCCCACTCGCCTTTGCTCGCCAGCAGTCGAGAGAACACACGCTCGACATTTCCATCCACAGCGGCAGATCGGCGCCCAAACGCCAAAGCTGCCACAGCGCCCGCTGTATATGGGCCAATCCCCGGCAGTTTCTGCAGCGCGTCGGCGGTGACTGGCCATGCGCCGAGTGCGGTCACTTCACGCGCGCATTTCAGCAGGTTTCGCGCCCGGGCGTAGTAACCGAGCCCGGCCCAGGCCGCCATAACGTCCTCGTCTGCCGCAGCAGCAAGATCAGACACTTTTGGCCAGCGCTTGGTGAACTCAAGATAGTAACGCGTCGCATGCGGCACGGTCGTTTGCTGCAGCATGATTTCAGCCAGCCAAACACGATAAGGATCCGCCACGGCCCCCGCAGCCCGCGCCTTCGGCCCCAGACGCCAGGGCAAGTCCCGCGCCTGTTCATGATACCAGTCGAGGAGCTGATCGCTCAGGTCTGCAAACCGTAACTTTTCTTTCATGCTCATGGCGGGCAAACTGCGTCCCATGGTAAAACGGTCAAGTCTTGATCCTGTCGAAGAAGCGCGCGCGCGAGTGCGGCTGCGCTATGCCAAGGCGAAACCGGTACACCCTGGTCCCGGTTCCATTGGCAGCGCCGCTAAACGTCTGACGCGAAAGGCCCTGCCGACCAAAGGGGCAACGATCACAAGACTGAAAGTCGAGTGGGAGTCGATTGTTGGGGAGCAACTCGCTCGGCTTTGCCGACCGGAAAAGCTGGGCGCAAGTCGTGGAGGGAGGCGCCTGACACTGCGTGTGATCCCCGCGGCGGCTGGTCTTGTGCAGCACCAGAGCGAGATGATCCGCCAGCGCGTGTCTGTTGCCGCTGGCGGCGACATAACCGCGTTGAAACTCGTTCAGGGGCCTCTGACTGCGTCGAATAAATCCACTCCGGCGCCACGCCCCCACGTACCGCTTAGCGAAGCGCAACGCGAAGCCTTGCTGGCGAGCGCAGCCGATATTGACGACGAAAAACTGCGCGCGGCGATTGTTGCGCTCGGCGAAGCCGTGCTATCGGCATCCACAGACTAATACACGCCAATTGCCGTTAACACATTGGCAACCTTCCCGACTCAGACTGTTAAGAAAAGGTTATGGATATGCTTCGTTTCACCCGCCGCTCTGCTGTGGCTGCCCTTTCAGCACTGGCACTGACCGCTTGCGGCCAGTCCGCCACGACGGATGCCGAAACGATTTCGACACCGACCGACACGGCTGAAGCGAGTTCTCCGGATATGGTCCTCGGCAGCGCTGATGCACCAGTCACCATGGTCGAATATGCGTCCTGGACCTGCCCAGCCTGTTTGCAGTTCGACAATGATGTCATGCCCATGGTGAAGTCGGACTATATCGAAACGGGCAAAGTCAAACTCGTGTTCCGGGAATTCCCAACCGCGCCGGAAAATATTGCGGTTGCCGGATTTGCACTCGCACGTTGCGCCGGTCCAGATCAGTATTTTGACGTCCTGGATGAGCTGTTTGATCGCCAGCCCGGAATTCTGGCGCTGGTGCGCAATGGCGGCCAAGTCAAAGAAGCGTTGATGCAGGTTGGCGCCAATCATGGCATCGAAACGGAAGCAGCCTTCGACGCCTGTCTCAACGATACCGAGATCCGTCGCTCAATGGCAGCTGCCATTGCAACCGGCCGTGATGAAGGTGTGTCAGCGACACCAACGATTTTCATTAACGGTGCGAAGCTTGAAGGGTTTGACTGGCGAACAGCCGATGGCATGCGTGCGGTTCTCGATGAGAAACTGAGCGAAACCTCGCCTGCTGACGACGCGCCAGAAGAAGATACACCAGCAGAAGATGCGGCTGCGCCAGCTGACGCGGCTGAAGGGCAATAAGGGTACGGGGGCCGCATGCACATAAAAGAACTGCGCATCGCGGGCTTTAAGTCCTTTGTTGACCCCGAAAACGTTCCGATTGAACACGGTCTGACCGGCATTGTCGGACCGAACGGCTGTGGTAAATCCAACCTTCTGGAAGCCCTGCGCTGGGCGATGGGCGCGAACTCGGCGCGGGCGATGCGCGGCGGAGAGATGGATGACCTGATCTTCTCCGGTGCCGCCGGGCGTCCGGCCCGCGAGCTCGCCGAAGTGACGCTGGTGCTCGATAATTCTGATCGCACCGCTCCGCCGGAGTTCAACGCGTCAGATACACTGGAAATCATGCGCCGTCTGAAACGCGGCGCGGGCTCCACTTACAAGCTGAACGGGCGCACCGTGCGCGGCAAAGATGTCAAATTGATCTTTGCCGATGCCTCGACCGGCGCCAACTCGCCGTCATTGGTGCGGCAAGGCCAGATTAGCGAATTGATCGCCTCGAAGCCGCAGAACCGGCGCCGTATCCTCGAGGAGGCCGCCGGTATTTCCGGCCTGAATACGCGTCGTCACGAAGCGGAACTGAAACTGCGCAGCGCCGAGACCAATCTTGAGCGACTGTCTGAAGTATCGGCCGAAGTGCAACGCCAGCTGGAAAGCCTGAAACGCCAGGCCCGCAAAGCACGCAAGTACAAAGAGCTGACAGCGAAGATCAACGCGCTCGAAGCCTATCTCGCGCATTTGAAGTGGCAAAGCGCCAAATCGGACCGGGAAACCGCCGCGCTCGCGCTGGCAAAGGCCAAATCCGAAGTCGAGCGCCTCACGCGGGAAGCTGCGACGACCGAAACAAAACGCCTGCAAGCCAGCGAAGGCCTGCAACCGTTGCGCAGCGCCGAAGCGGTTGCCGCCGGCAAGCTTGGCCAATCCCGAATTGAACTGGTCAGACTGGAAACCGAACACAAGAATGCCGCTGAAATCGTTGCCGGGCTGGAGCGCGAGATGCAACGGCTGTCTGCGGATATCGAACGTGAGCAAGTGCAAAAGGAGGAGGCTGAAAAAACCCTCGCCGACGCACGCGATAGCCTCGCCGCCCTGCCGGTCGAAAATGATACGACCAATAAAGAGAAGGAAGCAACAGCTGAACGCGTTCTGGCAGAGGCTAAACTCACACTGAGCGATGCTCAGGAAGATGCCGACGCCGCCGCGAGCCGGTTGTCTCAAACCCGCGCAGAAATCCAGGCTATGGAAGCCAATGCTGAGGCTCACCGCCGACGCAAGGAAAGACTTGAACAAGAAGTCTCCGCGCTTCAATCCAAACTCGCCAATCTGCCGGACATCTCGGATCTCGTTCGCACGCTAAACGAAGCCCAGCGCGCAGAAGAAACGGCCCAGGCGGCGGCGGAGGCTGCAATGAACGCCATCGCCGAAGCCGAAACCGCCGTCCAATCGGCTCAGGATGCAGAGCTGGAGGCAAAAACACCGGCCAACGAGGCTGAGGATCGGCTGCGCACGCTGGAAACTGAAATCGCCGGTTTGCAGCGCCTGCTCCGCAAGGCCAGCTCGACATCTGCGCCACCGGTCGTTGACCAGATCAAGACCCGTGACGGATATGAAAAAGCCGTCGCCGCTGCCCTCGGCGACGATTTGCAGGTCTCAACCGATCCGAATGCGGCAATCTTCTGGGGCGGCAGAGACATGTCGCAACCCGCCCTGCCTGGTGATGTCCGCGCGCTGACAGATTTTGTAGAAGCACCCGGAGAACTCGCCGCGCGGCTTTCGCAATGTGGTGTTGTCTCCGTGTCAGAGGGGCGCCGTCTTGCCCCGGAGCTGTCCTGCGGTCAGAGGCTGGTGACGCTGGACGGGCATTTATGGCGTTGGGACGGGTTTACGCGAACGCCAGCTGCCCCGATCGCAGCCGCAGAGCGCCTGGAACAACAAGCGCGCCTGGATGCGGCGCAGGCAAGTCTTGGTGGCGCGCGTCAGGCCGTGGCCGACACCGAAACCCGGTTCATCGAAGCCAAGGCGGCCCGAATTGGCGCTGAAGAAGATCTCAAACGCCTAAGAGCTGAGGCGCAACGCGCCGGAAATGAGCTTGATCAGGCGCGTCGTGCCCTGGCGACGGCAATCCAAAACCGAGACAAAGCCGGGCTTCAATCCGACGCTGTCAAAGAGAACCTCACCCGTGTCGAGGCAGAGCTCGCAATTGCGACAGATGCGTTCCAGACGGCTGTCCGCCCTGAGAACAAGGACGCCATTGGCGAACTTGAGCATAAGGTCGAGCAGAAACGTATCGCACTGCGTCTGGCCCGTGAGCACGAGACAGAGGCCCGCGGTCGCCTGACAGATCTGACGCGCAACCGGGAGCAGGCCATGGCTCGCCGGGATGCTCTGGAACGTGATGTCGAGCGTTGGGCGGGGCGTCTGGAAGCCAGCGGCCAGCGGGTCGAAGCACTTCTCAAGCGCCGGAACGAAGCCGTAACCGAAGCCGCCGATGCTCGCGCGCGCCCTGAGAAACTACAGGCCGAACGCGACGTGCTCGCCCAACGTGTCGACGCGCTGGCGCAGGAACGCCAAAAGGCTGCTGATGAACTGGCGACACGTGAAGCAGCAATCAGAGAGGTTGAATCAGCGGCACGCAGCGCGGCCAATCTTGCTATGAGTGCGCGCGAAACCCTTGCGGTGACCAATGCCAAGCTTGAGAACGCGCAAGAGCGTTTTGAAGAAGCGATGGAGATTGCCCAGGCGCAGTTCCAACGCACGCCAGAAGGTCTTCTGTCCCTCGCAGAGCAAGGACTGGACGCTGAAGAGCTTGAGCAGATTGACGTCAAAGAAGCAGAACACCAGGCTGAATTCCTTCGCCGGGACCGGGAACAGCTTGGCGGCGTCAATATGGAAGCCGAGGCCGAAGCCGAAGAACTGAGTTCGCGGCTGGGCACGCAGGAAGAAGAGAAAGCCGACCTGACCGCGGCCATAGCCAAGCTTCGTGAAGGCGTCTCCGCGCTCAATGAAGAAGGCCGTCATCGCCTGATGGAAGCGTTCGAGAAAGTGAATGAACACTTCAAGGCGCTGTTCACGACCCTGTTCCGGGGCGGCGAAGCTGAGTTGCGTCTTGTTGACGCAGACGACCCGCTCATGGCCGGGCTGGAGATCTTCGCGCAGCCACCTGGAAAGCGTCTTGGAACGCTGTCTCTGATGTCTGGCGGGGAACAGGCGCTCACGGCAACGGCACTGATTTTCGCGGTCTTCCTGTCACGTCCGGCACCGATTTGTGTGCTCGATGAGGTCGATGCTCCGCTGGACGATGCCAATGTAGATCGCTTCTGCCGTATGCTGGATGAGATGCGTAACCGCACAAATACCCGCTTCATCGTCATCACGCACAACCCCGTCACGATGAGCCGTATGGACCGCCTGTTCGGAGTAACCATGCGTGAAAAGGGCGTATCCAAGCTGGTTTCGGTCGATCTCGACGCCGCCGAAGAGCTTGTCGCTGCCGAATAGAGCATCTACGAGCGCGCCATGACCGACCCGGAAAACAGGGACCTTTCAGAACGGATCGCCCGCGCGAAAGAGGCCCAAGACAAGACCGAAAAAAAGAACCGGCAGGTGGAAACGGCCTGCGCGGTTTCGGCGGGTGCGATGGCTTTACGTTACGGGGCAGAGTTTGGTGCCGCCGTGTTTGTCGGCATTATGATCGGCTATGGCATTGATGAATATTTTGGGACGCGTCCCTGGGGCCTGCTGATCATGCTGGGCTTCGGTCTTGCGGCGGGCGTTCTCGGTGTTATACGCGCCTATCGAGAGTTGACGGCCTCAGCCAATGCGGCCATGAGCAGCCCCGAAACGGATGATGAAACTGAAGAATTGAAAAGCTGATGAACCTCTTTTTCCGGCAAGTCGCAGACCCGATGAAACAGTTCGAAGTCCAGAAATGGTTCGAACTACCGCCTTTCTTTGGCTACGATATCTCTTTCACCAACGCGACCGGCTTCATGCTGCTGTCCGTGGTGTTGATCATCGCCTTCTTCGGCTATGCCGCCTCACGCGGAAAGATCATTCCAAACCGTATGCAGTCTGTCGGGGAAATCGGCTACGGCTTTGTGGCCGACATGATCCGCGGCACAGCAGGCGAAGAGGGCCTGCGTTTCTTCCCCTTCGTCTTCACACTCTTCTTCTTTGTCCTGTTTGCCAACCTGATCGGCATGTCACCGTACGCGTTTACGACAACCAGCCATCTGGTCGTCACAGGAGTACTAGCGTTGCTGGTCATCAGTATCGTGGTGGTGTTCGGCCTCTGGAAGAACGGGCTCAAATTCTTCGGACTGTTTGCACCGTCACTCGGCGACATGCCTATTTTAGGCAAGATCGTCATCTATGCGATCCTGATCCCGATCGAAATCATCTCCTTTATCGCCCGCCCGCTCACATTGGCATTGCGCTTGTTCGCAAACATGCTGGCCGGACACATCCTCTTGAAACTGTTTGCTGGTTTCGTTGTCACAGGTGTGACCGCAGGTGGAATTGGCCTGGTTGTCGCCCCGCTTGCCTTCACGATGGGCGTGGCTTTGAACGCCCTGGAATTCCTCGTCGCTGGCCTGCAGGCATACGTGTTTGCCATCCTGACCTGCGTTTATCTCAATGACGCGCTGCATCCATCGCACTAGGAGCCTTTTCGCTGCGGCCTTATGGCCGTGATCTTTATCTTGACGCGCCCGGATTAAAACGCTTCACGGGGCGCAAAATGAACTAACTGACTTCCCAAAGGAGATTCCCATGGAAGGTGATATCACTCTCGGCCTCAAATATGTTGGTGCAGGCCTTGCGACACTCGGCATGATCGGTGCTGCGATTGGTGTGGGTAACATTTTCGGATCGTTCCTCGACGCTGCCATGCGCAACCCCTCTGCTGCGCCTCAGCAGACCGGTAACCTGTTCATCGGTATGGCCCTGTCAGAAGCGCTTGGCATTCTGTCCTTCCTGGTCGCGATCCTGATCCTGTTTGTGGTCTAACCCACTTTCTGAAGTGATCCTAAAGGACCCGAAACGATGATTGCACTCCTACTTGCTGCCGATGCAGCCGGTGAGGCGGCGGTGTTCCCGCCCTTCGATCCATGGCATTTCCCGTCCCAGATTTTCTGGTTGGTTCTGCTGTTCGGGTTCCTCTATCTTGTTCTTTCCCGGTTCATTCTGCCGAAGCTTGGCAGCGTATTGGAACACCGGGAAAGCACCATCGCGGATGATCTCGACGACGCGGCTCGCATGAACGAGCAGGCCATCGACGCGCAAAAGGCCGTCGAAATCTCAATTGCGGAAGCGCAGGCAAAAGCTCGCGAAACGGCCAGCAAGGCACGCGCAAAGATCGACAAGGAAATCGCCGAAGCGACCGCAAAGGTCGATGGCGAGCTTGATGTCAAACTGAGTGAAGCGGAAGAGCGGATCGCGAAGCTCCGGGAAGACACGATGCAGAATGTCGAGGATATTGCCAGCGAAGCGGCCAGCAGCATGCTTGCGAAGTTTGGCGCGTCTGCATCCAAAGCTGACCTCGGCAAAGCCGTCAAATCGGCCCTCAGCGAAAGCTAATCGCATGAAATACTCGGTCCTTTCACTCGCCTTCTTGATCACCCCGGCAGCCTTTGCTGCGGACGAGAAAGTCGCCTGGTACGCAGATCCGACCACCGCGACGGCGATGCTGGCGCTGATCGTGTTTCTCGGCATCGTCGCTTATGTCGGCGGCTTCAAATTCGTCTTTTCCAAACTGGATGAGCGCGCTGAGAACATTCAAACGCAAATTGACGAAGCTAAAGCGCTTCGCGAAGAAGCTTCAAAACTCATGGCGGATGCCGAGCGTCGCGCCAAAGAAGCCGACCAGGCCGCAGAAGAGATCGTCAAGCGGGCCAAAATCGACGCCGACAATATGATGAAACAAGCCAAGGCCGATCTCGAAGTGAAAGTTGCTCGCCGGGAAGCCCAGGCCGAACAGCGAATCGCCCGCGCTGAGGCGGATGCCGCAAATGCCGTGCGCAAAGCCGCTGCGGATGCGGCCACGAAAGCCGCGAAAGAGATCCTGTCCGGCACGGGCCAGACAGACGATCTGTTCGACAAAGCGCTGTCAGAGATTGATGGTCGTTTGAACTAGCTTCTCCTAAATGTGGGGAAAACTAGGTGCGGACGCTCGCCGCTCTGCGTTCGAAAATCAAACGGAATGATCTGGTCAAACCTGCCCCCCAACACGGGCAGGTTTTTTAGTGGTGGTTCTTATCCCGTCCGAACACGGCTTTCATCAGCCAGTTTGGGGCGAACCGCTCCACCCGAGGGTGACGGTCGAGCACGCCCTCCATCCAGCGCCGCCCCCAGACTGAATTTCGCCCCAACAAAGCCACACCAAAAATCGCAATCGGCAGGCCGATTGGCAGAAGCGGTGTGACAAAGGCGATCGGTATAGCGATCGCAATAAGTACCAGTCCGAGTAAAGCAAACGCCTGCCGAATCAGCGTGCGAAATCCGTCACTGACAGCTCGCAGGGGAACCGGAGCCGCGCGTTTAGGATCTGGCCGATTATTCAAGTGAGGTGTTCCGTCTGCCATTCTGGTTGATATGGTCCTTGGGGGGCAAAGTTCCAGTGATCCTTTCGTGTATCTTAAGTCTGGCAAGACTGTGACACTAGAGTTAAACACGCCGTATTGAGGCCGCGTGAACGCAATGTGGTATTTTTGTCGAACACAGGATGTTTGCGCATGAGGTTGAGATCTGTTCAGGCCCTTCGTGCCTTCGCGGCGCTCGCGGTTCTGATGTGCCATCTCTACGCCATTGAGGGCAATCACGCTCAGGGTCCCCTGCTGATGACGGAAGTCTGGGTCAATGGCGCAAGTGGGGTCGATTTCTTCTTCGTGATTTCCGGTTTCATTATGGTTTGGGTCGCCGGAGACACAACGCAATCGATCACAGGCGCAAGTCGCTTCCTGTTTGCGCGCGCGACCCGTATCTATCCGCTGTGGTGGTTGTTTGCCGGTCTGATGGCGATGTACTTCCTGGTGACCTATGGCGTTCCGTGGGATGAAGCACGCGTGGCCGAGACGGGAGCCAACGGGTTCTGGCATCTGTTGAAGTCGGCCTTGCTCATCCCGCAATCGGTCCACCCGGTTCTGGGCGTTGGATGGACTCTGATCCATGAAATGTATTTCTATGTCGCCTTCGCCCTGCTGGTCCTGCTCTGTCCGGTGCGGTATCGGCTGGCGGCGATCCTCGCCTGGGCGGTTTTGGTGATTGCCGGGGCGTTGCTGACCCGACCGGTCGGACACGCCTCCACACTCCTTGAACTCGCCGTGTTCCCTATGACGTTGGAATTCGTGGGCGGCGCTCTGGTCGCCTATCTGATCAAAGCTGGCGTGCGAGCCTTCGCGCTCCCAATCCTGATTCTTGGCGTCGTCAGCTATGTGGCGATTTTCATCGATTTCAGCTTCATCCATGGGCAGGGACTGCTGGCGCGACTGGATAGGTCTCTACCGCACACATTCGCACTTGGATGGGGGCGAACCTTGCTCTTCGGGCTACCCGTAGCAGCGATCCTCTATGGATTGGTCGCTCTGGAGCTGAAACATGGACTGAAACGCGCCATTCCAGATTTTGCAGTTCACCTGGGGGACTGGAGCTATGCGCTCTACCTGTCCCACATTCTTGTTATCAGCGCGGTTGGCCGACTGTACTTCCCCGTATTCGGCGGCGAAGGACTGATCGACAATGGCGTGTTCCTGGTCATCGCCGCTGGCGCGGCCATCCTGTGTTCAGGCCTGACCTATTATCTGTTCGAAAAACCACTCATCACGAGGTTTGCATCCTGGCGGGCCGGTCTGTTTCCAGCTAAGCCCGCCAGAGCCTGAGGCGAAACCTACTCGGCCGCGATAGCGGCTGGCGCAGGGGGCGTCCATTTCAAGATCGGCTTGCGTGCAGCTTGCGTTTCATCAAGGCGCGAATGCGGCGCCAGATACGGCGCGCCTTTCAGGCTTTCATCGCCCTCCGCCGCGCGTTCAGCAATACCGATCAAGGCATCGCAAAAGCGATCCAGTTCCTGCTTGCTTTCCGTTTCTGTCGGTTCAATCAGCATCGCGCCATGCACCACAAGCGGGAAATACATGGTCATCGGATGATAGCCTTCATCGATCAGCGCTTTTGCGATGTCGATTGTCTCAATTCCATCGGCCGTGAACGCATCACTGAACAAGGCCTCGTGCATGCAATAGCCATCAAAGGCGGGCGTCATCACGTCCTTCAACCGCGCCTGAACATAGTTGGCGTTGAGGACGGCGTCTTCGGCAACCTGTTTCAGCCCGTCTGCGCCATGGCTCAGCATATAGGCGAGCGCGCGGACAAACATGCCCATCTGACCATGGAACGCGACCATACGGCCGAAGGACTCTGCGGCCTCGCCCTCGGCCTCTTCGATCAGTCTGAATCCATCGCCTTCATTCACGACGTAAGGCACGGGCGCATAGGGCGCCAACGCTTCCGACAGCACAGTTGGGCCTGAGCCCGGCCCGCCGCCGCCATGCGGCGTGGAGAAAGTCTTGTGCAGATTGATATGCATCGCATCAACACCCAGATCGCCCGGACGCACGCGCCCGACAATCGCGTTGAAGTTCGCCCCGTCGCAATAGAAATAGCCGCCTGCGTCATGGATCAAATCCGCGATGGTGCGAATGTCTGTTTCAAACAGGCCACACGTATTGGGATTGGTCAGCATGATGCCAGCGACGTCATGGGTGTCCTCCAGTTTGCCGCGCAAATCTTCCATATCGACGCGCCCGCGCGCATCGGCCTTGATCTCATCGACCACAAACCCGCACTGGATCGCGGTGGCCGGATTGGTGCCGTGCGCCGACGCGGGCACCAAAACCCGTTTGCGCGTGTCTGCTTCTCCGCGGGCAATCAGCGCTTCGCGGATGGCGAGCATGCCGCACAGTTCACCATGCGCGCCTGCTTTCGGGCTCATTGCAACTGCAGGCATGCCGGTCAGCGTTGTCAGCCAGGTCGCCAGCTCATCAATCAGCTCCAGGGCGCCCTGAACCGTGCTCTGCGGCTGCATCGGGTGAATATCGGCAAACCCTGGGATACGGGCGGCCTTTTCGTTCAGCCGAGGATTATGCTTCATGGTGCACGAGCCGAGCGGAAACAGTCCTAGATCGATCGCATAGTTCTTCTGGCTGAGCCGCATATAGTGTCGGACAGCTTCCGGTTCCGTCAGCCCCGGCAGCCCTGTGTCGACCTTGCGAGCCACGCCGCCAAGGCGGTCCTTGCGTCCAGCGGGGGCAGGTAAGTCCACGCCGGTTTTGTCCGCTGAGCCAATCTCGAAAATCAGATCCTCACGCTGCTGAAGTCCACGTGACCCAGACCGCGTTTCCATGGCGTTTCCGCCGCCAAGAATCGGAGCCGTCGGACGGCCAATTCTCTGCATGGTCATTACACCACCTCCTTCAAAGCTGCCGCATAGGCAGCGATGTCTTCTTGTGTCGTACACTCGGTTGCAGCGGCGATGATCACATTCCCCATCCCGGCATCGGGCAGCAGGCGCGACGCGCGCACCCCACCCAGAACTCCGCGCTCTTCCAACATGGCCAGAACCGCTTCCGCATCCATCTGGGTCCGGAAAGCGAACTCATTAAAGAAGCGGGGTGTCAGGATTTCAACATCGGGAATACTGTCCAGCGCATCGGCCAGATCACAGGCGGCCTCGTGATTGAGCACGGCCAGATCGCGCAAGCCCTTGCCCCCGAGCAGGGTCATGTGTGCTGTAAAGGCCAGTGCGCAAAGCCCACTATTCGTACAAATGTTCGACGTCGCTTTTTCACGTCGGATATGCTGCTCACGCGTCGACAGTGTCAGAACAAACCCCCGGTTGCCGTCTGCATCAACAGTCTCGCCGCACAGGCGTCCGGGCATTTGTCTGACGAGTTTCTGCGTACAAGCGAACAAGCCCACATAGGGCCCACCAAAGTTCAGGGCATTGCCGATCGACTGGCCCTCTCCGACCGCAATATCTGCGCCCATTTCTCCGGGCGGCGTCACCAGACCCAGGCTCACGGCCTCTGTAAACACGCTGACCATGAGCGCCTTTTTCTCGTGCGCGGCGTCCGCGACGGGTGTGAGATCGGTCACGGTTCCAAACACGTTCGGGCTCTGTCCGATCAGACAGGCAGTCTCGTCATCAACAAAATCAATAAGCGCCAGTTCGTCGTCGACCGCTGGCGGCAATTGCACAACCTCAATGCCCTGCGCTTCGCACAGGAGACGCGTCGCATCAGCATAGTGGGGATGCACGCCCCCGGACAGAACCACTTTCTTCCGGCGTGTCGCGCGGCAAGCCATAACGGCCGCCTCAGCGCAGGAGGTGGAGCCATCATACATGGACGCATTGGCCACATCCATGGCCGTCATCGCCGCCACCTGGGTCTGAAACTCAAACAGCGTCTGCAGCGTGCCTTGGGCAATCTCGGGCTGATACGGCGTATAAGTGGTCAGGAACTCACTGCGCTGAATGATCATGTCGACTGAAGCGGGCACATGATGCTTGTAAGCCCCGCAGCCGACAAAAAACGGTCCGTCCGAAGCCGTCCGGTTTTTAGCTGCAAGGCGGCCCATATGGCGCTCCACCGCAAGCTCGCCCTGATGATCCGGAAGCCCGGCAATCGTCGTCCCGAGGCGTGCAGATTGCGGGACGTCTTCATAGAAATCATCTACCGATGCCGCACCGATCGTGTTCAGCATGGCAGCGCGGTCTTCTGGGGTCAGAGGCAGATATCTCATGCTCACAGCTCCTTGCAGTAGGCTTTGTAGGCCTCTGCATCCATAAGGCCCGTCAACTCACATGCGCTGCTGAGCTTGAGTTTGCAGAACCAGCCCTTGCCCTCGGGGTCCTCATTCACGGTCTCCGGCGCATCTGCGAGTTCCCCATTGCCTTCGATCACATCCCCGGTGACCGGAGCATATACGTCGGAGGCCGCCTTTACGCTTTCAACCACCGCCATATCGTCACCCTTGGCGTAAGTCGCGCCGCCCTCGGGCACCTCGACAAACACCACATCGCCAAGCTGTTCAGCGGCATATTTGGTGATCCCCACCGTCCCAACATCTCCGTCGACGGCGATCCATTCGTGATCTTCGGTATAGTATGTGCTCATTTCAGGTCTCCGATCCTTCTGTCGCTGGGCGAACGGTTAGCGTTTGTAGTTTTGTGGAACAAAAGGCAGGGCGCAGACCTCTGCCGGGCGAGCCTTGCCCCGAACTATGAGGTCAATCTTCGTTCCCGGCACGGCGAGATCCGTGCGGACATAGCCCATGGCAATCGGTCGATCGACGCTCGGCCCAAATCCGCCTGAGGTCACTTCGCCCACCTGCGTTCCGTCGTGATAGATTTCCGTCCCACCCCGGGCTGGCGCACGTTCAAGCGGCTGAATGCCCACGCGCTTTTCAGCTGGTCCATCGGTCAAGGCTCTGAGAATGCGCCCTGCGCCCGGAAAATCCCCGCGCTCTCGGCGTGACTTCTGGATGACCCATTGCAGATCCGCTTCGACCGGGTCACGTGAGGCATCCATATCATTGCCGTAAAGACAAAGCCCGGACTCAAGGCGCAAACTGTCACGCGCGCCCAACCCGATCGGCTTCACACGTGGATCAGCCAGCAACTGCCGCGCAAACGCTTCGGCCGCTTCAGCGAAAATGAGTATCTCAAACCCGTCTTCACCGGTATAGCCACACCGGCAAACGCCGCACCGGACATCATTCCAGAACATGCGCCGTGACTGCATGAACTTCATATCTTCGCACCCTGGAAAGAAGTCCTTGAGCACATCGACCGCCTTCGGCCCCTGCAGCGCCAGAAGCGCGCGATCATCGGCCCGCGTCAGACGCGTCTCATCGCCCAATCTGTCCTCAAAATAGGCCCAATCCTGATGCTTCACCGCGCCATTAACGACAATGTAGAGCACGCCCTGCAACTCTTCGACTTCAGGCCGGGTGATGATCAGGTCGTCGAGAATCCCGCCCTCTTCGTTCAACAGAACCGTCAGACGGGACTGGCCTGGTTTCAGACCCTTGATATTGCTGGGCACGAGGCGTTCGATCAGAGCCGCGATGGCCTCATGAGCGCCGGCCTCGCCGACCCCAGTCTTCAGCGACAGGAAGCATGGCCCCATATGGCTGACATCGAACAGGCCAGCCTGCTCACGCGTCCATAAGTGCTCTGACTTCACCCCATCAAACTGAACCGGCATGTCGTAACCGGCGAACGGCACCATTTTCGCACCCAGTTCGACATGCAAGTCTCGCAGCGGTGTCGCGCGCAAGGCGTCAGGGGGGATCGTTTCAGCCATCATCGGCGCCTTTCAAAACAACTCATAGCCGCGCTGCCGCGAGCTAGAAGTTGCCCCCGCTGTCTCGGCGCCTGAGAGATTCCACCGCGAGTGTCGCGGCTTGCTCCTTCGGCGAGGCTGCCATCACAGAGGATGCGCCTCTTTCCAGCGTGTTGGCTCCGTCTCGGTCCAGGGGCCTGAGCGTTTCCGGGGCGGTTGCGCCTTCGGCGGTGAGGCCTGACCTCACACTCTCCCGAAACGGAGTAAATCTAATGCGACAGACCTAGTTCCGAATCGCCCATGGGGCAAGTCGGCAAGTTGCCTGGCCTGTGGAAACGGGACGCCTGCCGCTGAATCGATCACGGCAAACCGATACACGTCACGCCCAGTCAGAACGACGCCGCCCCCTCGGCGATCACACCGGGATTCAGCCTTTGCGGCGCCTATATCGCAAAAAAGTTTACTCTGAACGATTGACAAATCATTCAGTAATTATAGTTTCTCGACAGACCAAACCACACGCGAAGTTGTGGGGTCGTAACGCAAATTCGAAAAGGTTTCCTCCCATGATCCGTTCATTCATCTCCGCAGCAGTGGCCGTTGGCTTTACCGGTGTCGCATTCGCTAGCGGATCGTTCACCGCAACGCTCGAAACACCTATCACGAAAGCCGACGAAATCGTCGCAGCCAAGGCGATTTGGACCTGCGAGGGAGACACATGTAAGGCAGACCTGTCGCGCAAGACGGCAACCGTCAGAACCTGTAAGCAGGTGGTCAAAGAAGTCGGCAAAGTTACAGCTTTTGCCAGCGACAACAACACCCTGTCCGAAACCGATCTTGAGGCCTGTAACGCAGCCGCAAAATCGTAACTGATTTATTCAACTCACTCCTCCTCAAAGCCGCATCATTAATTGGTGCGGCTTCTTCTTTGTTTTTTTGCCGGTCTGCCGGAATTTCGTCTTAGATGACTTGGCAAGACGTGGAACAATCCGCATCATCCCGGAAAACTGAAGGAGCCAAGATGCCAATTGAAACTGTACGCACACCTGACGACAGGTTTGCCAATCTGCCCGGCTATGCGTTTGAACCCAACTATATCGACACGCTGCCCGGCTATGAAGGTCTCAGAGTCCATTATCTGGATGAAGGCCCCAAGGACGCGGAGATCACGTTTCTTTGCCTGCATGGTCAACCGAGTTGGTCATATCTGTACCGTAAGATGCTGCCCGTATTCGTTGCCAGCGGTGCCCGAGTGATTTGTCCCGATTGGCTTGGCTTCGGTCGCTCGGACAAGCCTGTAAATGACGACGTCTATTCTTTCCATTTCCATCGCAACATGATGCTCGCCTTGATCAAGGCGCTCGACCTGCAGCACGTCACACTGGTGTGCCAGGACTGGGGCGGCTTGCTAGGCCTGACCATCCCAGTCGATATGCCGGAACGGTTCGACCGACTGCTTGTCATGAACACTGCAATCGCGGTGGGACAATCACCGGGTGAAGGCTTTGAGGCCTGGCGGGCCTATAATCGAACCCAACCTGATCTTGATGTCGGCGCTTTGATGCAGCGCACGACCAGTATCCTGACAGACGCAGAGGCTGACGCCTACAGCGCGCCGTTTCCGGACCAGACTTATAAAGCGGGCGTGCGCCGCTTTCCGGACATGGTGATGACCGACCCCGGCATGGAAGGCGTTGAAACCTCCAAACGTGCGGCGGCCTGGTGGACGAATGACTGGAACGGCAAGAGTTTCATGGCAATCGGCGCGCAAGACCCCGTCCTGGGGCTGACGCATATGAAAAATCTCAGACAGCAGATCAAAAACTGCCCCGAACCGATGATCATCGAAGACGGCGGCCATTTCGTGCAGGAATGGGGAGAGCCCATAGCAACAGCCGCTCTGGCGGCCTGGGGCGGCAAGTAACCGTAGTCGCCCCCTGTTTCAGCGACAAAAAATGGCCCGGCGAGTTGTTCGCCGGGCCACATTATTTTTGGAACGATTGACGTCCTATTCGACGATGATCGTCACTTCCGAACGACGGTTCAGAGGCTCGCGAACGCCATCGCGGGTCTCTTTCGCCAGTTCGTCCTCACCGCGCGCGGCGGTCGTGATCGATTCAGCGTCGACACCACGGCTCTGCAGGGCACCAGCAACAACCGCCGCACGACGTGCAGACAGACGCTGGTTATAGGCAGAGCTACCCGACGTATCGGTGTGGCCAACAATGGTCACATCGCCAGTCGAGCAATCGCTGCGGGCACGAACGTTGGCAATCGCCTGATCAATCACAGCCGATGCCTGGCTGGTCAGATCCGCACCATCCCACTCGAAGTAAACCACGAATTCCTGGTTGACCGTTGAGCACGCTGCCACAGCAGGCGCCACTTGTTCCACTGGAGGCGGAGGCGGCGGTGGAGGTGGCGGCGGTGGTGGTGGAGGTGGCGGTGGTGGAGGCGGTGGTGGTGGCGGCGGTGGCGGAGGTGCCACAGGTGCTGGCGCACCGAATGAATACCGCAGACCGATGGTCGCCGTGTGGTCTGTATAATCACCCTGATAAGCTTCAAGCGCACCGGTTGGATCAACACCGTCAAAGTCGAGATCCTGAACCGTGAAGACCCGATATCCCAGATCCAGCATCAAACGCTCGCTCAGCGCATAGCCAAGACCTGCAAGGCCCTGATAAGCCACACCGCTGTCGCTGTCATTGAAACCGTTTGCACGGAATACGCCGTCGACTTCGCCCGCTGCGTTGATTTCAGTAACCGCGAGAGACCGGACATTGGCTTTGACTGTCGCGTAACCGATACCGGCACCGAGATAGGGCTGCAGCCTGCCGCCACGATTGAAATCGTAGAGACCGTTCAGCATCGCGTCGGATACAGTGATATCGCCATCTGTGTGTGCGGAGTAGATCGCACGCGCTGGCCCCAACCCAACGATGTCATCAGGAATTGGACCCATTGGACCGGCATTGATGCCTTCAGAGGCGTCCAGCCCACCCGCACGATGGCCAAGAACACCCTCAACACGGAAGCCCGAATCGAATGCGTAGCCGAAGCCGAGATTACCACCAATGACGCTGTCATCTTCGGTAATCTCCGAATCTCCAGCCAGCGTGTAAGGTGTGTTGAATGGTGCGTCGTGATCTAATGTCCCGTCGAACGTAAAGCCGAAGTCGGCACGACCGTACCAACCTTCCTCAGCAAATGCGACATTACCAGCGGATGCCATGGCGGCCGCGGCTGTCGCGCACATCAGAGTTTTTTTCATACTCTTCCCCATTGTGTCTGCCGTGAGGACACCATTGTCTCACGACCGCAGGATCTTACGGAATCATCCGCAGAAACCGATACCTACGCGCTTTCTAACGACTAAGCGAGAGATCAGTTGCAACAAATCCGCAATCCACCCGTTTTTTGTAGAGACGCGCGTGTTATTTGCAACAGCTATCTGCCGCGCTTTCCCCCACAAAACCTAGAAAAAACAGGGTAAAGCAGGCCCAGTACATTAACTTTCGCTAATTCTGGAGCCCCCGTCCTCTCGCGGTCACGGCCTGTCGTGCCTGTTCAACGCTTTCTGCTGTCACGCTGGCGGCATGGTCAGCTGATCGCCGGATCTCCATGTCCAGCCCGGCACCAAAACTGGTTGCGAATCCATCATCAATGACGGCCTTGTACTGTCGCAGCATCACTGGATCACAGCTGGCCATCTCGTGGGCGAGCTTGCGGGCGGCTGGCAGCAGGTCCTCGGCGCTGTAGACGCGATTGACCAGGCCCCAGCGCTCAGCGGTCTCTGCGTCCAGGAAGTTTCCAGAGAAGGACAGCTCCTTGGCCCGACTGATGCCGATCAACCGCGACAGGCGCTGCGACAGGCCCCATCCCGGCATTATGCCGACTCGCGCATGCGTATCTGCGAATTTGGCGTTCTCCGAGGCCAGCAACACATCGCACATCAGGGCGAGCTCGAAGCCGCCGGTAATCGCAAACCCATTGATCGCCCCGATAATCGGCCATGGAAACGCCGCCAGACCCTTTGCGAGATCAATGCTGCCGCCATCGGCGCCGAGCGCAAACCCGGTCTGGCCCGCCTCTTTCAAGTCTACACCGGCCGTGAAAGCCCGCCCAGCCCCGGTGAGGATGGCAACGCGGACCGTGTCGTCTCCTGCCAACTCGTCGAATGTTTTGACGAGTTCAGCTCGCAAGGCGCGATTCAGCGCATTCAGGGACTCTGGACGGTTCAGAGTTACGACGGCCACGGGCCCATCGCGCTCCAACAGGACGGTTTTCTCTGTCACGCTTGTTTCCTCCTTTTCTATTTGACGCCGGTCTCAAGGCCACCGTCGCTGGTAACATCCCCGCTAATGCGTTCCGGTTCCACGCCTTGGGCCGCGACAAGGGCTTCGAGCGCATCACCAGCGCGTCCAAGCGCTGCGATGTCTGCGCTGCGGGCAACGAGGGCCACGCCATGGTCCGTCACACTTCTGAACCAGGGATAAGATCCAAGGCTGACCGACTCAAAGTCTGCCTCTAAAGCACCGAGCGCTGTGGCGAGATCGCCCTCTCGCAAGCCTGCGCCGCGCACCGTGAGGCTCTCCACCACAATGCCGGTTTCAAGCCGGTGACCGATATCACCGAGCATTCCGGTGACGATTTTCGGAACCCCAGCCAGGGTAAAGACGTTGCCAGTTTGAAATCCCGGCGCGCCGGAGACCGGATTGGCAATCAGCGACGCGCCGTCGGGCACTCGCGCCATTCGGCGCCTCGCCGGTGTGAACTCGGTGTTCGCTGCGGCATAGCGCTCGGACAGAATTTTGAGCGCTTCCGGATGCTCACCAATCGCCACACCGAAGGCCGCCGCGATCGCATCAGCGGTGATGTCATCATGCGTCGGACCGATCCCACCGGTCGTGAACACATAAGTATACTGCGCACGCAGGGCGTTCACCGCAGCCACGATGGCAGGCTGCTCGTCTGACACAATTCGAACTTCCCGGACCGGAATGCCATAGGGGGCGAGAAACCGCGCGATCGACTGGGTATTGATGTCGCGCGTCCTACCGGACAGGAGTTCGTCCCCGATCAGACAGATGGCGGCGGTGGGTTGGGCTTTCATCGCGACAACTTAGGTCGCATACCTCTCAAAGCCTACCCCTTGCGTCGCGAGAGAGGCCTTGAACGGACGATCGAAACAGGCCACTTCGGCGCGATGAAGAAAACACAAGTCAGCATTTGGACAGACGGTGCTTGCAGCGGTAACCCCGGCCCGGGCGGGTGGGGTGTCCTGTTGAAATCGGGCAGCCGTGAGAAAGAACTGTATGGTGGCGAGCCCGAGACCACCAATAACCGCATGGAACTGATGGCCGCGATCGAAGCGCTGAATGCGCTGAAGACGGCTTCGAATGTCCAACTGCACACGGACAGCACCTATGTGAAAGACGGCCTGACCAAATGGATCCATGGCTGGAAACGGAATGGGTGGAAAACCTCGGCCAAGAAACCGGTGAAAAACAAGGATCTGTGGCAAGCCTTGGACGAGGCTTGTGCACGTCACACGATCGAGTGGATCTGGGTCAAGGGCCACGCGGGCGACCCGGGCAATGAACGCGCCGACGAGTTGGCGCGCCGCGGGGCCGAGGACATGAAGGCGCGATAACGCGAACGTGACGCAGCGTGACACCGCGTCACTGTCAGCGCGTGATACTTCGAAATCTCCAAAAGGAGATCTACAATGCGTTCACTCATCACCGCCGCTGCGCTCGCCATCACCGTCGCCTGCTCAGGAAGCTCTGTCGCTGAACCAGCCAGCATCGCCGCGACAGTACCGATCACTGCGCCGATGGAAGACACACGTTTGATCGCCGTGATCAGCTATGCGAGCTGGTGTGGCAGCTGCAAAGTGCTCGACCCAAAGATTTCAGACGTGAAATCGTCCAACACGTTTGAAGGCGTGGAATTCTTTGCACTCGACTATTCGGCCCGCGACAAGGACGCTTTCTACACCGATGCAGAGACGCTCGGGATATCGGACACGCTCTCGGCCCGGTTTGACGGCAAGGTGAAGACCGGCCTGATGTTCCTGATCGATACCGAAACCGGCGACATCGTCTCCGAGATCACCAAGGATATGGATGAAGCTGCGATCACAGCCGCCATCAACGCCGCTACAGCAACGAGTTAGACCTGACGCCGGTTCCAGAGACCGCTGCTCAGAGGCGATCAGCTGAACCGTCCGTCATCGACGATCGCCTGATAGTCCTTCAGAACCTCGTCAAACCGCTGCTCGATACCGGCTTTGAAGTCGGCATGCGTGAAGACGTAGAGGCGGTTGGCCTCGACGCAATCAGCCGTCCACTCGGCGACCGCGTCTGCGTCCAGCCCGCCTTCAATGACGGCCGCCATCTGCTGATAGGTCGGGTCGGACTGTGCTTGTTCCAGGGTCGGTCCGCCGGAGGGGCGTTCAAATCCGGTCTTGTGGATGTTGGTGTTGACCCAGCCCGGGCAGAGCGCACTCACGCCGATCCCCTCGCCCGCAAGCTCATTTCTCAAGGTTTCTGAATAGCCAACGACCGCAAATTTGGTCGCATTGTAGGGCGCAGCCCCCGGCAAGGCGGCATGTCCGGCCATGGATGCCGTATTGACGATGTGGCCGCCCTCGCCTTGCGCCTGCAGGATCGGGGTAAACACTTCCACACCATGCACCACGCCCATGAGGTTGATGTCGACTATCCAGCGCCAGTCTTCGATTGGGATTGCGCCGGGCTGGCCGCCAATCGCGACCCCTGCATTGTTCACAACCAGATGCACTTTACCAAACCGCTCAAGCGTGGCCTTCGCAGCGGCCTTCACCGCCTCCAGGTCAGTCACATCACAGACGACAGACCCGACCTCTGCGCCGCTGGCGCGCAAGTCGGCCTCTGCCTTAGCGAGGCCATCGGCGTCTCGATCCGACAGCATCACTTTCGCCCCACGCCGGGCAAACGCCTTTGCCATAGCCAGGCCGAGGCCACTGGCCGCGCCCGTGATGAACGCCACTCGTCCGGAAATCTCCGTCATTCATTGTCTCCTGAAGACTGTGAAAACTTAAGCGTCGACGGTGCCTTTCGAGAACGCCGCCAGGCGCTGATTGATGATCTCGTCAGCCTCTTTCATGATGCGATCGATCAGTTCCTGACAGGTCGGAATATCATGGATCAGCCCGGCAACCATGCCACAGGACCAGGCCCCGGCATCCATGTCCCCTTCCATCATGATGCGCGGATAAACGCCCGCCACCTCATCGATGATGTCTTCGAATTTCAGCTTGTCGCCGAGCATTTTCTCTTTCTCGATCAGGCGCTCAACCGCATCATTGGTCAGCACGCGCTCTGTATTGCGCAGGCTGCGCATGACGAGACGGGTATCGAGTTCAGAGGCGTCGACAATGGCCTGTTTCACGTTCTCATGCACCGGGGCTTCCTTGGTCGCGATGAAGCGTGTGCCCATGTTCATGCCGTCTGCCCCCATCGCCAGAGAAGCAACCAGCGACCGGCCATCAGCCTGTCCACCGGAAGACACAAACGGAATATCCAGCTCATCCGCCGCGCGCGGCAACAGGATCATGTTCGGCACATCGTCCTCGCCCGGGTGACCACCGCACTCAAAGCCATCAACAGAGACCGCGTCGCAGCCAATGTCCTGCGCTTTCAGGGAATGGCGCACCGAAGTGCATTTATGGATCACCTTGATTCCGGCATCTTTCAGGTGCGGCAGGACCTGCTGCGGATTACGCCCCGCCGTCTCAACGACTTTCACGCCGCCATCGATGACCGCTTTCACAATCGCGGGATAATCCGGTGGGTTCAGCGTTGGCAGGAAGGTGATGTTTACCCCAAACGGCTTGTCCGTCATGTCCCGACATTTGGCGATTTCATTGGCGAGATCTTGCGGCGTTTTTTGAGTCAGGCCGGTAATGATGCCAAGCCCGCCCGCATTGGAAACCGCCGCAGCCATTTCCGCGAAACCGACATAATGCATTCCGCCCTGAATGATCGGATGCTCGATGCCGAACATTTCTGTAATCGCTGTCTTCATGTCATGTCCTCCGTGATTGCCCCCACAATGCCTACAGACAGGTGGTGGCTGCAAGCCTGACGGAGGGAAAAGCGGGTCGGCATGTCATTGCCAAGCGCTAAGAGGCTGCGCCTCACGCTTGGCGAAGCAGGTTCCGTATCGCGCCTTCGGCGCTCACATGAACCGAGCTCAGGGCTGTTTTCTTTCTCTGATTGTTTGCGCCAGCATGTGTGTCCGGCCAGCGCTTTGGCGCGGGTCGGTGATCAGAGTGGTGGCACTTTCCGGGAGGACAGGAGAGAGGGCGGGCCTTGGCCGCCTATGGTGCTCGTGAACAGGCCCCACCCCGACCCTCCCCAAAATGGGGAGGGGGGTTCTGAGCCAGTTAAGCCTCGCGGCGTGATCGCGTCCCGAAGGGTCCCCTCCCCATTTTGGGGAGGGTTAGGGTGGGGAAATATCGATTGTCGGCGTGGATCGTTCGCGATCGCCGGGTCAACCGCCTCGGCAAGACGGCGTCCTGGCAATAGGGCCGCCAGGTCGGCAGGCCTCCAAAGCTTCGGCGCGCGTGGATCATCGCTGAGAAAAAGGAGATCGACCCGCCCGGTTTGGCGGCAGATGGAGAGGATACCTTCCTCACGCTCCGCGTGCTCGCACCACGCGGCCAGTGCCAGCAACTGCACAAACACATACGGCCACAACCAGACCGGTACAGGCCGATAGAAACGAGATTGCAGCGCAAGATCCATGTCCAGGAGTGTAAGCCAGATTTTCCGGTGTTGGATAAATTGGGGACTATCCAACATTGGATAGCTTGCAAAGGGAGGCCTGAGACGCTCTGAATAGGACTCTTGCGAGTTCGATTTGGTCCCTGCCAAATAATCCATGTAGAATGTGGCTATTGAGCTAGAGACTTTTGGAAACCCCGCAATGATCAGTAAACTTCTTCATATCGTGCTGCCATCTCTCCTTTTGACAGGCTTGATAATTTTTAGTGCTTCGATCGCTGGCGGCGGTTGCTTACCACCAGCAACATGTGCCGGGACTGAGCTTAGCCCGCTCGAAAGTCTAAAAGCGCTCACAGCGAATCCTCTGCTCGCAGTTTCTGGTGTGATTTTGGTGCTCTCGATGCTGTCGATGTCTTTCGTCGTCGGAGCAATCCTGACCGTGATTCTATATGGCGGGATAATCTGGTGGCTCATTTGGGGTATAGGTCGCTCGCGCAGGTAGCGCGTCTGCAGCGAGGCGACCTAAATTCGCCCCGATCGAGCCATTTGTGTATTAATTTACCTTCTAGCTGGGTTCATGTATATGATGAACCTGTGAAGTATTCAGATGGACAAGAAGCGCGAATTGGAGACCAAGTCCGGCTCGGAGAAACAAGCTTCGGTACCGTTGTTTGTGACATCGATACGGGTAATTGCTCCGAAGGAAACTCTAAGGAGCAATGGGCCTACTTAAAAACCGGCGTAATGATCGATTTTTCGGATTTCGGTCTAATACACTACGAAAGCCCTGAGCCAGACCTTGTCTTAATTCGACGGCAGTACGATCCTGAAATTTAACTTGGCTCCATAGTAACAACCAACAATCACGGCGATTTAAAGAACAGTAATTGTCAGAAACGAACGCGTTCGATTTGGCTTAGAGCAATCTCCTCGCTGCGCCGGTCATAGAGTCGCGTTATACGCGGGCTTGCGTTCCGCCCGCGCGCCCAAACGCTCGCATCAGACGCGGGCTGAACCAAAAAGATTTGGTGCGCGAGCGTCTTCAAATCGCCCCAACTCGGACGCACCTAATCCTCCAATTGGACGAGCACAGCGACAATCAACGTCGCTTGGTCCTCGGCGCTGATGGGGCCGGGTGCCTTACGGCCCATTGCCAGCTTCGCCGTTCGCTGAGAGACTTCCCGAGAACGTTAAAAGGGAGGCCCCAACGATGTCCCAGATTATGTTTCTGCACGGGGTGCCGGATACGCCGGCGATGTGGGGGCCGGTGATTGAGGCGCTGGGTCTTGCCGACAAAGACTATCGTGCCCCAGCGATGCCGGGCTTTGGTTGCCCGGTGCCCGCCGGGTTTGACTGCACCAAGGAGGCCTATGTCGACTGGTATATCCGTGAGATTGAGGCCGCGGCAGCTGAGCATGGCCCGGTGGACATGGTTGGGCACGACTGGGGCGCAATCATCACCATACGCGCCGCGAGCCTGCGCCCGGATCTGGTGCGCACCTGGACGGTCGCGAACGCCCTGCCCCATCCCGACTATCAGTGGCACACGATGGCGCGGCGCTGGCAAACCCCGATTATCGGCGAACTCGTTATGGCACTTGCGCCCGCCGCAGCCCTGAAGAAAGGCCTAGCGGATCAGGGGCTACCCACTGACCTCGCCGCAGAAGAGGCCGCGCACTGGAATGGCACGATGAAAGGCGCGATCCTGAAACTCTATCGTTCAGCGAAAACCGCTGGAACCGACTGGTACGATGAGATCGACAAGCTGCCGGAGCGCGGGCTGATCTTCTGGGGCGTGGATGACCCTTATGTGCCGGTTGAAATCGCTGAGAAATTCGCCGCGGATACCAGCGCGGCTCTCAGTAAGCAGACGCAGACGGGCCACTGGTCGATCGTGGAGCGGGCGCCAGAACTGGCCGAGGCTTTGAAGGCGCACTGGGCATAAAAAAGCCCGGCCATCCGGCCGGGCTCTTAAAGTCTAGTCTCGAGGAAAGGCTATTCTTCGGCCAGTTCCATTTCGGCCTCGTGGCGGGCGCGATCTGCTGCGCCGCGGGCATCCTCGTCGCGGTCCACCAGCTCAATCACGGCGCGTGGCGCGTTGTCGCCAAACCGGTAACCGGCTTTCAGAACGCGTGTATAGCCCCCGTTGCGATCCTTGTAGCGCTCACCGAACACGTCGAACAGTTTCTGCACCGCCTGCTTGTTGCGGACTTTCGCGATGGCCTGACGACGGGCATGAAGGTCGCCTTTCTTGGCCAGCGTGATCAGCTTGTCCATGAAGGGCTTCATTTCTTTAGCTTTTGGCAGCGTGGTGACGATCTGCTCATGCTCGATCAGAGACGCCGCCATGTTGGCGAACATCGCCTTACGATGAGACGCTGTACGGTTCAGCTTACGGTGTGCAATGCCATGGCGCATTTTAGTCTCCTTGTGTGCCTTCCCAGGCAGACAGCTCTATAGGTGGTCGTCGTATTTCTTCGCGAGCGCTTCGATATCTTCAGGTGGCCAGTCTGGCACATCCATGCCGAGATGCAGACCCATGCCCGCGAGCACTTCCTTGATCTCGTTCAGGGACTTGCGACCAAAGTTCGGGGTGCGCAGCATTTCGGCTTCGGACTTCTGAATGAGGTCGCCAATGTAAACGATATTGTCGTTCTTGAGGCAGTTGGCAGAGCGCACTGACAGTTCCAACTCGTCGACTTTCTTCAGCAGAACCGGGTTGAAGCCAAGATCGCTTTCCTCAGTCTGGCTGGTGCTTTCGGTCTCTGGCTCTTCGAATGTGATGAAGAGCTGGAGCTGGTCCTGCATGATCCGCGCGGCATAGGCGACCGCGTCTTCCGGAGAGATGGAGCCGTCCGTCTCAACCGTCAGGGTCAGCTTGTCATAGTCAAGCACGGTGCCTTCGCGCGTGTCTTCGACCTGATAGCCAACGCGGCGCACGGGAGAGTAGATCGCGTCGACCGGAATGAAGCCGATGGGCGCATCTTCCGGACGATTCTCAGTGGCCGGGACATAGCCCTTACCAGTCGCGACCGTGAATTCCATGTGCAGATCGGCATCATCGTCCAGGGTACAGATGACCAGATCCGGGTTGAGGATTTTCACGTCACCTGGTGTTTCAATCTGTCCGGCTTTGACCTCGCCTTTGCCGGACGCTTTCAGGATCATCCGCTTTGGCGTGTCAGACTGCATATCGACCGCAATCTGCTTCAAATTCAGGACGATAGCGGTGACATCTTCACGCACACCCTGAATAGAAGAAAACTCATGCACGACGCCATCAATCTGAACGCCAGTGATCGCGGCGCCCTGCAGTGATGAGAGCAAAATGCGGCGCAGTGCGTTCCCGAGTGTCGTCCCAAAACCGCGTTCCAGAGGCTCGATCACCAGCTTGGCGATACGTGCAGCGTCCCGACCCGGCTCAACGCGCGGGCGGTTCGGCCGGATCAGGGCCTTCCAGTTGCGATCATTTACGACAGCTTCGAGTTCGGCCATGGGCGGCCTCCTATAGTGTAATTCTTATATAGACTATACGCGGCGACGTTTCGGCGGGCGACAGCCATTGTGTGGAATTGGGGTCGTATCCCGGATCGCCGTGACAGTGAGGCCAGCAGCTTGCAGCGCACGCAGCGCGCTTTCGCGGCCAGACCCCGGTCCACGGACATTCACTTCAACCGTCTGCAACCCATGCTCCATCGCCTTCTTGGCGGCGTCTTCTGCGGCGACCTGCGCGGCATAAGGCGTTGACTTACGAGAGCCCTTGAACCCCATCGCACCTGAAGATGACCAGGAAATCGTGTTTCCCTGCGCATCCGAAATGGTGATCATGGTGTTGTTGAAGCTGGAATTAACATGCACAACGCCGGAAGAGATATTCTTCCGGGCGCGACGTGCTACGCGAGTTGTCTGGCGAGCCATAAACGGACGATCCTATTTCTTCTTGCCGGCAATCGGCTTGGCCGGTCCCTTACGGGTGCGGGCGTTGGTATGGGTGCGCTGGCCACGAACCGGCAGGCGCTTGCGGTGGCGCAGCCCGCGATAGCAGCCAAGGTCCATCAGACGCTTGATGTTCAGCGACACTTCACGGCGAAGATCACCTTCCACCATATAGTCACTGTCGATGGTTTCACGGATACGAATAACTTCGGCATCCGACAGATCTGCAACACGGCGCTCCGGAGCAATGCCGATTTTGTCACAGATTTCATTGGCCATGGCCGGGCCAATGCCATGGATATAGCGAAGCGCAATAGGTACACGCTTGTTCGTCGGTATGTTGACGCCTGCAATACGGGCCAAAGCCAGTCTCCTAAATTATCAAAAAGGAAGCCACAGTTCGCGCAGTGTTTTCGGCCACCGAACGCTTGTAGGCTCGTCCTCTTAACGAAGTGGGTCGTTATAGACGCGCAAAGCTGCACGTCAACCACTGATTCAGCAGCTTAAACGGCTTCTTTCAGCGCGCGTTCAATACCGCTACTAACCTGTTCGATTGCGGCCATCCCGTCAACCTCTACCAGTTTGCCACGCTCGGCATATATCGGCACCAGAGGGGCGGTATCGTGGTTGTATTTTTCCAGCCGGAAAGAAAAGGTTTCGGGATTGTCGTCCTTGCGGCCCTGCTCCTCAAACCGCTTCGTCACGCGCTCCAGCAATTGGGCTTCATCCACGACCAGACGCAAGACAAGGTGAACTTCTGAGCCGCGCTCTGAGAGCAGCTTGTCGAGGGCTTCGGCCTGACCAACCGTCCGCGGAAAACCGTCAAAGATAAATCCTGGAGCCGAAGCATTCTTCGTCAACTGCTCATCGATGAGCGCGATCACGATTTCATCGGAAACGAGCGCGCCTTCTTCGAGGATGGCCTTGACCTTGTTGCCGAGTTCAGAGCCCGACGCCACGGCAGCGCGCAACATGTCGCCGGTTGAAAGCTGAATAAAGCCATGACCTTCAACCAGGCGTTTGGCCTGCGTACCCTTCCCCGCCGCCGGCGGCCCAAACAGGATCAAATTCATTTTTTACGCTTGCCTCCCAGCCGCGACTTCTTGATCAGCCCTTCGTATTGATGCGCAATTAGATGAGACTGTATCTGCGTCACGGTGTCCATCGTCACAGAGACAACAATCAGCAGGGACGTCCCGCCAATATAGAACGGAATGGTCGGCACATACACTCGCAAGACTTCTGGCATCAAACATACGAAGACCAGATAAATCGCACCAATCGTCGTGAGTCGAGTTAGCACATAGTCGAAGTATGCAGCCGTGTTCTTGCCGGGACGAATGCCAGGGACGAAGCCGCCATACTTACGCAGATTGTCCGCGGTCTCTTCCGGATTGAACATGATCGAGGTGTAGAAGAAGCAGAAGAAGGCAACCAGCACTCCGTAGGTGATGATATAGGTCCAGCTGCCCGGCGAGAAATTGGTCGCGATCCAGGCGACCATGCCGGTTGTGTTGGCCACCGCATTCGGATCAGCGGTGTTGCCGCCCATCAGACCGACCGCCGTCATTGGCAGCATCAGGATCGCAATCGCAAAGATGGGCGGAATCACGCCTGACGTGTTCAGTTTCAGCGGCATGAACGAGCTTTGGCCCTGCGCAGCCTGGCCGGCCGCCTGCTGACGTTTTGGATACTGGATCAGTACCCGGCGCTGTGAGCGCTCAATGAATACGATGAACAGGGTCAGCGCGACCACCAGAGCCGCCACACCAACCACGAAGACGACGTTTACGCCCTGCTCGCGCGATCCACTGAACAGGTTGAAGATCGCCTTCGGCATTTCGGCAATAATGCCCGCGAAAATAATCAGCGAGATCCCGTTGCCGACGCCGCGGGCGGTGATCTGTTCGCCCATCCACATCAGGAACATGGTCCCGCCGGTAAAGGTCGTCACCGCTGTGATGATAAAGAACCAAGTCGGGATCTCGTCATAGGCAAAGCCGGACAGGCCAGAGGCAATGCCAAAGCTCTGCACCACGGCAAAAGCGAGCGTCAGATAGCGGGTATACTGATTGATCTGTTTGCGGCCTGCCTCGCCTTCTTTCTTCAGTTTTTCCAGCGATGGCACCGACGAGGTCATCATCTGAATGATGATCGAGGCGGTAATGTAAGGCATCACGTTCAGCGCGAAGATGCTCATCCGCTCCACCGCGCCGCCGGCAAACATGTTCATGCTGCCGAGCATGCCCCCACCCTGGGTCTCGAAGAATTGCGCAAACGCGGCCGAATCCAGACCGGGCAGCGGGATGAACGTCCCCAGCCGGTAGAGAACCAGAATGAACAGAGTGAAGATGATCCGGTTCTGTAATTCCTTCGCCTTGGCAAAGGTTCCGAAATTCATATTCCGCGCGAGTTGTTCAGCTGCTGTGGCCAATGGGGAGACTCCCTTCCCGGAAACACGTTCGCCGCCAAGATTGGCGGCGAAACAGGATTTGTGAAGATGCAAGCTGGAAAAATGACCGAATTAGTCGGCTTTTTCTTCCTTTTGTGGCCCGGTGAGGGTCACCTTGCCGCCCGCTTTCTCAATCGCTTCGATCGCTGCCTTGCTCGCGCCCGTCACTGTAATATTGACCTTTTTGGGCGCAGAGCCCTTGGCCAGAAGACGTACACCGTCGCGAACGCGGCGAACAACACCGGCCGCGACCAAAGTCTCTTCAGTGATCTCTGACTTGGTGTCGAGTTTGCCGGCTTCAATCGCTTTCGACAGGATGCCGAGATTGACCCAGGCGTGCGTCTTCGAGTTGCGCGCTGTGAAGCCGCGCTTTGGCAGACGCATATAGATCGGCATCTGGCCGCCCTCGAAGCCATTAATGGCGACGCCTGAGCGTGATTTCTGACCTTTGACCCCGCGGCCACCGGTCTTGCCCTTGCCCGAGCCGACGCCGCGACCGACGCGGTGCCGGTTCTTGATGGAGCCTGGAGCAGGAGAGAGTTCGTTGAGTTTCATCTGTTTTATCCCTCGACGACTTCAACCAGGTGCGAGACCTTGTTGATCATGCCGCGAACGGCAGGCGTATCTTCCAATACGCGTGTCCGTCCGATCTTGTTCAGGCCGAGCCCGACCAGCGTCTGACGTTGGTCAGGCGCACGGCGAATCGGGCTGCCGGTCTGGCGCACGGTGAGCGTCGTTTTTGCTTTCGCCATGGTCCGATCCTTTCCTTAAGCTTCTGCAGCTTCAGCCATACCGGCTTCAGACGCGCCATCGGTGCGACGACCGACAATGTCCTGAACCTTGAGGCTGCGCTTTGAGGCAACTGAACGTGGGCTGGCTTGGGCTTTCAGCGCGGCAAAGGTCGCCCGCACCATGTTGTAGGGATTGGACGAGCCGATGGACTTACCGACCACATCCTGAATGCCCAGCACTTCCATAACCGCACGCATTGGACCACCGGCGATCACACCGGTTCCGGGAGGCGCGGCCCGCAGGACGACTTTACCCGCGCCATGGCGACCGCGGCCATCATGGTGCAGGGTGCGCCCCTCGCGCAGAGGGACACGAACCATGTTGCGCTTGGCTTCTTCGGTGGCCTTGCGGATCGCCTCCGGCACCTCGCGGGCTTTACCCTTACCGAAGCCGGCGCGGCCCTTTTGATCACCCACGACGACGAGCGCCGCGAATCCAAAGTTTTTACCACCCTTCACCGTCTTGGCGACACGGTTGATGCCAACCAGCTTGTCGACAAATTCACTTTGTTCTTCGTCACGACCCTTGCGGCGATCACCGCGGCCACGACCTCTTCCTCGTTCTTCAGCCATGGTAACCTCCTAGAACTTCAGTCCGCCCTCACGGGCGGCATCTGCCAAGGCTTTCACCCGGCCGTGGAACCTAAACCCGCCGCGATCAAACACGACGTCTTCGATTTTCTTTGCCTTGGCGCGCTCTGCGACCAGGGCGCCAACTTTCTGGGCCGCCTCGATATTGGCAGTCGACTTCAGACCTTTGCGAACATCAGCTTCCAGCGTCGACGCCGAAGCCAGCGTCACTCCCTGCTCATCATCGATGATTTGTGCAGAGATATTCTTGCCTGAGCGGGCAACAGACAGGCGCAGCGCGCCCTCAGCAGACTTGCGCAGTTTGGCCCGATTGCGATGCGCGCGGCGCATGTGTTTTTCGCGTGACGTCAACATGGCTACTTCTTCTTGCCTTCCTTGCGGCGGACATATTCGCCGAGATAACGAACACCCTTGCCTTTATAGGGCTCTGGGCGGCGATAGTTGCGGATCTCAGCAGCGACCTGACCCACAACCTGTTTGTCAGCGCCGCTGATCGACACCTCAGTCGGCTTCGCGCACTTGATCTCGATCCCCTCAGGCGCGTCATAGATCACGTCATGAGAGAAGCCCAGCGCCAGTTTCAGGCTCTTGCCCTGCATCTGAGCGCGATACCCCACACCCACAAGCTCGAGCGTCTTGGTGAACCCGTTCGCAGCACCTTCAACCACATTCGCCGCGTTCGCACGCGAGGTGCCCCAAAGGGTCCGCGCACTGGGATCAAGCGCCTGAGCGAAGGTCATTTTCTTGCGCCCTTTCTCATCGTTGAGGCGAATCTTTTCATTCGCCGCATCGACAAGATCATCGCGCGGATTGATCGTCAGCTCTGCCCCATCCAGCTTGGCTGAGATCACTTCCGGCAGTTCCATTGAGAGCTGACCTTTCGGGCCTTTGGCTTCCAATGTCTGACCGTTAATGGTCACAGTCGTGCCTGACGGAACGCTGATCGGGAGTTTGCCAATACGAGACATATCAGTTCACCTTCCCTAGAATACGCGGCAGAGAATCTCACCGCCCACATTCTCATTGCGTGCGGTATTATCCGACATCACGCCTTTGGAAGTGGACAGGATCGAAATCCCGAGACCGTTACGAACGAGCGGAATGTCACTCTTGGAGGAGTAGACGCGCCGACCCGGCTTTGACACGCGGCGGATCTCTGAGATCACCGGCGAGCCGTCGAAATATTTGAGCTCAATCTCGATATGCTTGTGACCGTCTTTTTCGATCTCGGCATAACCGCGAATATAGCCCTCGCCCTGCAGCACTTCGAGTACACGGGCACGAAGCTTGGAGGCTGGCGTGACAACCTTGTCCATGCCGCGCATCTGCGCGTTACGGATACGGGTCAGCATATCGCCGAGAGGATCTGAAATAGCCATCTATATCCCTCCTTACCAGCTGGACTTTACAAGGCCCGGGATCTTGCCGAGTGAGCCAAGCTCACGCAGCGCGATGCGGGACATTTTCATTTTACGGTAGTAGCCGCGCGGACGCCCGGTCACTTCACAACGATTGCGAACGCGGTTCGGGGCTGAATTGCGAGGCAGATCGGCCAAAGCAAGACGCGCTTTGAAACGCTCTTCCAGAGGCAGATCCTCATTCATGATAATCTCTTTCAGCTCAGCCCGCTTTGCAGCATACTTTTCGACCAGGCGCTTACGCTTGTCGTTCCGCTCAATTGCGCTTTTCTTAGCCATTGCAGTCTTTCCTTAGCGCTAGTTCCGAAACGGGAAGCCACACTGCGCGAGCAGGCTCTTGGCTTCTTCGTTCGTGTTGGCGGTGGTACAGACAATGATGTCCATACCGCGAATGTCATCAACATCGTCATAGCTGATCTCAGGGAACACGAGCTGCTCCTTCAGACCCATGGCGAAGTTGCCGCGACCATCAAAGCTCTTGCCGTTCAGACCACGAAAGTCCTTCACGCGCGGCAGAGCTACATTTGTCAGGCGATCCAGAAATTCATACATCCGGTCGCGGCGCAGCGTGACTTTACAGCCGATCACCATGTCTTCGCGCAGCTTGAAGCCGGCGATGGACTTGCGTGCCTTGGTGGCGACTGGCTTCTGTCCGGAAATCTTTTCCATCTCAGCCAGTGCGACCTTGATCTTCTTGCTGTCAGACACCGCTTCACCGACGCCCATATTGATCACGACCTTGTCGAGCTTGGGGATCTGCATATCGTTGGTGTAGCCGAATTCTTCCTTCAGCTTGCCACGGATCTGCTCGTCATACTTCGTCTTCAGACGAGGCGTATAATCTTTAGACATCGAGGGCCTCCCCTGAACGCTTGGCGAAACGGACCTTGCGGCCGAGATCATCGGTTTTGAATCCGACCCGTGTGGGCTTGCCGTCACGCGGATCGATCAGCGACACGTTGGACACGTGGATGGGCGCTTCAAACGTGCGGATACCACCTTGCGGATCAGCCTGGGTCGGCTTGGTGTGGCGCTTGACCACATTCACACCGCGCACCGTGACACGCTGATCAGCTGGGTTCACTTTCAGCACTTCGCCCTCTGCGCCTTTGTTGCGGCCAGTGAGAACGATCACGCGATCTCCCTTTTTCACCTTTGCAGCCATGACTACAACACCTCCGGCGCGAGCGAGACGATTTTCATGTGGTTCTTGGCGCGCAGTTCACGTGGAACAGGGCCGAAGATCCGAGTGCCGATCGGCTCATTGTTATTGTTCACCAACACCGCAGCATTGGTATCGAAGCGGATGGTCGAGCCATCAGGGCGGTTGATATCCTTGGACACGCGCACGACGACGGCCTTACGAACCTCGCCTTTTTTCACGCGGCCCGTTGGAATCGCTTCCTTGATGGACACCACGATAATGTCGCCAACAGAGGCATACCGACGCCCGGCACCACCCAGTACTTTGATGCACTGAACCCGGCGCGCGCCAGAATTGTCAGCGACCCGCAGATTGGACTGCATCTGGATCATGACTTGGCTCCTTCAGCGCTGACCAGTTCCCAACGCTTCAGCTTGGAACGCGGGGCGCATTCAATAATCGAGACCGTTTGGCCTTCGACGGCGGTATTGTTCTCGTCATGCGCGTGATAGCGCTTTGAACGGCGAACGGTTTTCTTCAACAGCGGATGGAGAAAGCGGCGCTCAACGCGCACGATGGCGGTCTTGTCCTGCTTGGTCGAGACCACGACACCTTCCATAACTCGTCTTGGCATTGTCTTCTCCTATCCTTCCGCTTCCGCGCGAGCCTTCTCGCGAAGAATGGTCTGCACACGTGCAATATCGCGGCGAACCACTTTGATACGTGCGGTCTTTTCCAGCTGCCCGGTTGCGACCTGGAAGCGGAGGTTAAACTGTTCCTTTTTCAGCTGCAGAAGGTCTTCCTTCAGCTGATCAGGGCTCTTCCCACGGAAATCAGCGGCGTTCTTTTGCTTGGCCATGTCTAAATTCCCTCAATCCGGCGGACCACTTTGGTCCGGATCGGCAGTTTGGCAGCGCCAAGACGCAGCGCTTCGAGCGCCACCTCTTCTGACACCCCGTCAATTTCAAACAGGATGCGGCCAGGCTGAACCCGTGCGACCCAACGGTCGATCGAGCCTTTACCCTTACCCATGCGCACTTCGATCGGCTTGGCAGAGACCGGCGTGTCCGGGAAGACCCGGATCCAGACCTTGCCCTGACGCTTCATCTCGCGGGTCACAGCGCGACGTGTCGCCTCAATCTGACGCGCGGTGACACGCTCAGGCTCAAGCGCTTTCAGACCAAAAGAGCCAAACGCCACGGTGTAGCCACCCTTGGCATTGCCCTTGATCCGGCCTTTGAAGGCCTTGCGGTATTTTGTACGTTTCGGCTGACGCATCTCTTACGCTCCCTGCGGACCGGAGGCCGGCCCACGCTGATTTCCGGCACGCGCACGCGCTTCACCAGATGTCTCCGCACGCTTGTCGCGGGCCATCGGGTCATGCTCCATGATCTCGCCTTTGTAGATCCAAATCTTGATGCCGATGATGCCGTACGTGGTCAGCGCTTCAGCGGTGCCATAATCGATGTCCGCGCGCAGCGTGTGCAGTGGCACAGAGCCTTCCGCATACTGTTCGGTGCGGGCGATCTCAGCCCCGCCGAGACGGCCAGAGACCATGATTTTCACGCCGAGTGCGCCGAGACGCATCGTGTTCTGGATCGAGCGCTTCATCGCGCGGCGGAATGAACCACGACGCTCCAGCTGACGCGCAATGTCTTCCGCCACCAGTGTCGCATCCAGTTCCGGCTTGCGGATCTCGACCAGATTCACACGAACCTCGTCTTCGGTCATCTTGGAGAGCTGACGGCGCAGATTCTCAATGTCCGCACCCTTCTTGCCGATGACCAGACCAGGCCGTGCGGTGTGAACGGTCACCAGGCACTTCTTGTGCGGGCGCTCGATAACAATACGCGAGATACCAGCCTGACCGAGCTTGGTCTTGATCGCCTTGCGGATCTTCAGATCCTCGTGCAACAGGCGGCCAAAGTCAGCACTGTCAGCATACCAGCGGCTATCAGACATCCGGTTGATACCGAGGCGCAGGCCAATAGGATTAACTTTCTGACCCATTACGCGGCCTCCGCTTCTTGGCTTGTGTCACGCAGAACAATGGTCAGCTGCGAAAAAGGTTTCATGATGCGCGCGGCCCGGCCGCGTGCCCGCGCACGAATGCGCTTCATGACAAGGTTTTTGCCAACATGCGCCTCGGACACGACCAGGCTGTCAATGTCGAGATCATGATTGTTTTCGGCATTCGACATAGCCGAATACAGGGTCTTGTAGACGTCCTTGGCAGCGCGCTTGCGAGAGAATTTCATCTCGTCGAGCGCTTTCTGGACCGGAAGTCCGCGGATTTGCTGTGCCAGGAGGTTCAGCTTTTGCGGGCTGTGGCGGTACATACGCAGCACAGCGCGGCTCTCATTGCTGGCCTGTTTTGGCGGATTCTTTGCCTTACCCATAACTATCTCCGCTTCGCTTTTTTATCAGCGCCGTGGCCGTAATAGGTGCGGGTTGGCGCAAACTCGCCGAGCTTGTGGCCCACCATCTCTTCAGAGACGAGGACCGGCACGAACTTGTTGCCATTGTGAACCTGAAAGTTGAGGCCGACGAATTGCGGCAGAATGGTCGAGCGACGCGACCAGGTCTTGATGACCTCGCGCTTCTTCGACGCATGTGCCTGCTCGGCTTTTTTCAGGAGGTAGCCGTCGACAAACGGGCCTTTCCAGACGGAACGTGACATCTTGTGAGCGCTCCTTAGCGTTTCGCGTTGCGGCGACGGATGATCAGACGATCCGAAGCCTTGGTTTTACGAGTTTTAGGCCCGCGTGTTTTCTTACCCCATGGCGTCACAGGATGACGGCCACCGGAGGACTTGCCTTCACCACCCCCATGTGGGTGATCGAACGGGTTCATAACGACACCACGAACGTGCGGGCGCTTGCCCTTGTGGCGGTTACGACCAGCTTTCGACATGACCTGGTTCATATTGTCCGGGTTGGACACCGCACCGATTGTGGCGACACAACCATCCGGCACCATGCGCAGCTCACCAGAGGTCAGTTTGATCTGAGCGTAGCCCGCATCACGGCCGACCAGCTGCGCATAGCAGCCAGCAGAACGAACCATTTGCGCGCCTTTCAGCGGCTTCATCTCAATATTGTGGATGATGGTTCCGACCGGAATATTCTTCAGCGGCAGGACGTTGCCTGGCTTGATATCGGCTGTCTTGGACGAAATCACCGTGTCGCCAACCGCCAGACGCTGCGGCGCCAGAATGTAGGACAGTTCGCCGTCTTCATACTTGATCAGCGCAATAAAAGCTGTGCGGTTCGGATCATATTCGAGACGCTCAACCGTCGCAGGAACATCCCAGCGATTGCGCTTGAAGTCGACCTTGCGATAGAGGCGCTTCGCACCGCCACCTCTGTGGCGAGATGTCATGCGGCCTTTATTGTTACGCCCGCCGGTCTTGGTCAGACCCTCTGTCAGCATCTTGACCGGGCGGCCTTTGTGCAGCTCAGAGCGATCCACCAGCACCAGTTGGCGCTGACCGGGAGACGTTGGATTATAAGTCTTCAATGCCATAACAGCCTCCTACAGCCCCGTCGTGATATCGACGGACTGACCGTCTTTCAGAGTCACAATGGCTTTCTTGTAGTCAGAGCGACGACCGAGCATACCGCGGAACCGTTTGGTCTTGCCCTTCACCAGGATCGTGTTGACCTTCGTCACATCGACCTTGAACAGGGTTTCAACCGCTTCCTTGATCTCCGGCTTGGTCGCATCGTTGCGGACCTTGAAGATCACTTTGTTCTCTTCCGCGACCAGAGTCGATTTCTCGGTGATGATCGGCGACAGAAGCGTGTCGTAATTGTGCGGCTTAACGTCAGCCATGGATTACGCCTCCTCTTTCTTGGCGCCGTTGAATCGGGCTTGAATGCCTTCAAGCGCATCCTTGGTGACGACCAGTGTGTCACGGCGCAGCACATCATAAACGTTAAGCCCTGCAACTGGCAGCACATCGACGTTTGGAATGTTGCGCGCAGCCTTGACGAAATTCTCGTCCAGGGTCGTACCGCCAATAATCAGCGCCTTGGTCAGACCCAGCTTGCTAAGCTGTGCGGACAGATCTTTGGTCTTCGCGGTTTTGGTTTTCGCCTCATCCAGAACAACCAGATCGCCGCTTTTGGCTTTGGAAGACAGCGCGTGCGCCAGAGCCAGTTTGCGGACCTTCTTGGGAAGGCTGTGCGCGTGGCTGCGAACGCGAGGGCCGTGCGCAACAGCGCCGCCCACAAAGATGTTCGCGTTCTTGGACCCATGACGAGCACCGCCTGAGCCTTTCTGACGAATGTACTTCTTGGTGGTCACAGAGACATCACCGCGCTCTTGCGTTTTGTGCGTACCAGCCTGACGCTTCGCCAGCTGCCAGCGAACCGTGCGCTGCAGAAGGTCGCCGCGAATGTCTTCGATGCCGAAAATCGCATCATCAACAGTCGCCTTACCCGCTGCTTTGCCAGCCAATGTCTTGACGGAGAGTTCCATTACTCGGCTCCCTCTTTAAGCAGTTTCTTGAGAAGCTTCTTATCGGTCTCTGCGCGCGGCTCGCCGCCTGCCAGAATGTCTTTGGCTTGACCGACCCAGTCTTCGTTCGCCGCATCTTCGGCGACACCAAGCTCTGTCAGAAGCGCGTCGCGGTCTTCGTCAGACATCGCGACAAAGCCAGACAGCGTGCCAGCGCCCTTCTCTTTTAGGGCCTCCTCAGTCTTTGGTCCAATGCCATCGACTAGAACGATATTGTCAGCCGCTGTGCCTTCGATTTTCACATCACCGGACGCGGCGTCTTTTTCAGGCGCTTTGAAAGATCCGTCAGCTGGTGCATCCGCATGGATTGCCTTTTTCACAGCATCGCGAATTTCGACGACCGCACCTTCGTGACCGGGGATCGCACCCTTGACCAGAATGAGCCCGCGCTCAGCATCCGTGCGAACAATCTCGAGGTTCTGAACGGTCTTACGCTCAACGCCGTAGTGACCAGCCATCTTCTTGCCTTTGAAGACCCGGCCTGGATCCTGACACTGGCCAGTCGAACCATGCGAACGGTGAGAGATAGACACACCGTGAGACGCACGCAGACCGCCAAAGTTCCAGCGCTTCATCGCACCGGCAAAACCCTTACCGATGGACACACCGGCAATATCAACCTTCTGACCCGCAACGAAGTGATCGGCGAGCACTTCAGAACCAAGCTCTGGAAGCGCGACATCTTCTTTGACGCGGAATTCGACAACTTTACGCTTGGGCGCCACGCCAGCTTTCGCGAACTGTTCGCGCTGAGCTTTCGGAGTGCGTTTGGCTTTCTTGTCGCCGAGACCCAGCACAACGGCTTTGTAGCCATCATTGCGGGTGACCTGGCCGCCTTTTTTAGTGGTGACAGTACGGTCTTCATCAGTGCGATGACCGACAACCTGACAACCATCCAGAGAAAGCACAGTCACGGGGATGTGACGGCCCTCCTCACTAAAAATACGTGTCATGCCCAGCTTACGGGCAAGCACGCCAGAACGTTGAGCTGGCAGCGCCATTAGCGAGCTCCCTCAAGTTTGATTTCAATCCCGACACCTGCAGACAGATCGAGCTTCATCAGCGCATCGACCGTTTGCGGGGTTGGATCGACAATATCGAGAATACGTTTGTGCGTGCGGATCTCGAACTGCTCACGAGACTTCTTGTTCACATGCGGAGACCGGTTCACGGTGAAGCGCTCGACGCGCGTCGGCAGCGGGATGGGTCCGCGCACGTCTGCACCTGTTCGCTTGGCCGTCGAAACGATTTCCTTCGCTGATACATCCAGCGCGCGGTGATCAAAGGCTTTAAGCCGGATCCGTATATTCTGTTTTTCCATCCTGAGATGTCCGTTCAATTTAAACCACGACGCCAAGGCGCACACGAGGGAGCGCCCAGAGACGGGGAAAAGCCAGTTGTTCGTTTCGGTCGCCAGCGTTTGCCAAAGGCACAGCCTGACATCGAAGAGCTGGGCAATACGGGAACCAAAGCGCCGCGTCAACCACTGTATATGCAGTTTTTGCGGCGGCTGCGAGGGGTTTAGAGCTTCAATCCACAATCGGAGCAAACGATGAAATCACCGCCTTGGGTTATGACGGTTCATGCTGCTTTCATTGCGGAACTCTATTGCTTTGGTTTTAACCCGATCGCCAGCGGGATCCCGATGAGAAAGAGTATTCCGGACACAATGGTCATGGCAGTTAAAAGATCCATCGTCCTATTCCTCTTTTTCTTGTTGGCCAATTAATCTCAGGCCCAATATAGCGTTTCCAATCGCAAACACAAATGCGAACAGTAGGGTAATGGGTTGGACTTCATCAGCGCCTGATGATCTCACGATATTCAGCACAATCCCACCAATCGTTGCGATCGTCCACGCCTTATAAATATCGCTCAAGAACTTGCGCTGTTCGTTTCGCCCTTTCGCTGTTGTGGCAAACACTCTCAAAATACACCCCCGTGGCAAGTCCTACGAAGCCTATATAGACAGATTCAGCCGGTGAATCTCTAATGATGGCCTTCATTTGCCAGCATGGGATCATTCAGGCACCGATTTCAATCCTCCAGTCAACGGTTACGTAACCAGGGTTGCGGGCCCTTAAAAATGGTTTGTTCGTTTTTATCGATCTAGTGGCTCGACCGGCGGATACGCGTCTGATCATCGAGCCCCTGGCGGGACCTTCTCACCGAACATGGATCTAACGGACTGATTCATTGCGGTGCGAGCATTTCGGTCACATGGCACGGGCGGAAGGACTCGAACCCTCGACCCTCGGTTTTGGAGACCGATGCTCTACCAACTGAGCTACACCCGTCCAGTGAAGGGGCTATGTGCCTGAAACACCCGATGGATGCAATGGGGAGAAATCAGGAAATCAGCGTTTACTGATCGCCGCCGACGATCGGACGGGCGACCAGCATCTCCGTCGGCTCATTGAAACAATTGCCCCGCATCGCCACAAATGTTCCCGGAAAGTCCGGATCAACAAACACCACACGGACCCTGCCCCAGGTGTTGGAGATCTCACCGGTTTCAGGCGCTGCGATTTCAATATCGCATCCGCCCTTTGTGGACGGAGGCTCCATCCAGACCCCTTCATAGCCCGTTCGGTCCGTATATTCGCCCGCAAGTCCGGCAATATAGGCGAGCCCGCGAACCTCATCGTCTACTGGATAGGACAACACAGCCATGCCGTTGGCGAGGTCTGTTTCATAGATGACCTCCCCCATCTCTGTCATCCAGGTCTCGTCTGCGCTTGCCACGCCGCAGGTCAGAACGGCCGCCAATGCCCCCAATCCGATTACTTTCATTGTCATAGTCGAAGCTCCTTTGCTGTCAGCTCAGCCTACCCCTGTTTGCGACCATTCCAAGGCAGATGAAATTGGCATACTCGTCGGCCAACATGACGGCACAGTCTCCTACCGAATGCGCGTGATCGGCCCCTCTTCCCCGGTCCCATCATTTTGCCAGTAATAGCCAGAATAGTCAGAGTCGAATTCGAACATGGAGCCGCTATGCGCGTGGACCCAGACATTATTGCCTTCATAGCGCAAGGGGTGTTCGGGGGTCGTAAACCAGCCGATCATGGTTCTTGAAAGAGTCCGTTCCAACTCAAACCGGACCGTGTCCCCGCGCTCGTATGTGTAACCGCTGAGCGGCTCCGACGTGAACGTGTACGTCCAGATGCCCTCCGGATCGATATAGTTCGGTTCCGCTTCACTCGCTTCCCCATACGGTAGGCATGCCCCGTCAGGCTGATACATACAGGCCTGTCCGCCTGGGGTGGTCCCGCAAGCCACGATGCCTGCGAGACCGCAAGCCAAGATCCCAATTCTAAGCCATGTCATGGCGTGTCCTCCCTCGTTTTTTATGTCTCAGTCTACACCACTCGGCGGTGAAAGAGAAAACCGAACGCCAAGATCAAAAAAAGCCCACGTCATTTGACGCGGGCTTTGTGAAGTGGTGTTGGGCCTCTCGGCCTCTGGCTTGAGACCTAGCTCTTCACGCTGGCCACGACGCCGGCGCCGACGGTGCGGCCGCCTTCGCGGATGGCAAAACGCAGGCCCTGGTCCATAGCGATCGGCTGGATCAGCTCGACGTCCATTTTCACATTGTCGCCTGGCAGCACCATTTCCTTGTCCTTAGGCAGGGTCACAACGCCGGTGACGTCGGTCGTGCGGAAATAGAATTGCGGACGATAATTGGTAAAGAATGGCGTGTGACGGCC
>JASJAO010000019.1 GCA_030066975.1 Henriciella sp.
GTCCGCCGCTCGCACACCTGCCTCGTGCTCCCTGATCATCCGTATGATCTGTTCTTCGCTGAAACGTGATCTTCTCATTTTGCATCCTCGTTTTCGAGGACTCTGCAAATTCATGGCCGGAAATTACGGGGCTGGGTCAAGTCGTCCGCACGCCTCAAACCGAGCGAGAATATGCAGTCTTGAACATGGTTCATCGGAGGAGCAACGCGACGATCGGAAACCTGCTTCTCCCGCGTGCACAAAGCGCTCAGCGCGGGATTAAAACGTCCCCCTCCCCATTTTAGGGAGGGTTAGGGTGGGGCCTTGAGGCGTCCCTAGTTGATCTGAAACCGCCGACGAATAGCGAGCCCCGCTAGAAATCCTAGAACTAGTGCGAGCACAGACTGCAGGCTTGCCACTACGCGTACTAGAAAGCCGGTCTGATTTATGACGGGTGTCTCGCCGATGCCGTGCAGTAACGCCGCAGACAATTCATTGTGGTCCTGCAATTCGTTATGTGTAGATAACGCGGAAAGTGGGCGAAAGACGTTCGACCATGAAAACTCAAGGGCCATCCAAACACCACTTTGATCCCCAGGCATTTGAAAGCCAATTGATTGGGCCCAGAAAAAGTATGCAGCAGCCATGCCGCCGACTAGGATGAAAAGCCACAAGAAAGGGCGAAAGATACTTCGCCCATAGTCAGCAAACGCTTCGTACAAAATAGATGAGACACGTTCCAGTGGTTTGGCCACCAGCATTCGCGAAAGCGTTTTGCCCGATCGCAATCGCGAGTATTTCATCTCTGTTGCATGCGCAAGCGATTCAAGTTCAACATTTAGCGATCTTGATGCGATTTGCCGGAGCTTCCGCATACTAATCTGAATAGCCAAGAGCCCGTCGTCACCTTGCGCGATCAGAGATCCGCCAATAATTGTCCAGACAAACGCCATGAAAGCAAAGTATGCACTTATGAGCAGCAAGAGCGTCCGCCAGACCCCCGAAACCTCACTGGCAGCGAACACGCTTGAAACGGCAGACAGGACGACTGGAACGAGCAACACCCCCCAAGCCTGCCTGACGAGGCCATGGACTTCTAGGAAACGCGTCCCATCAAAACCGACGCTTTCACCGATGTCCCCCAGTTCGAAAATCGCAGCTGAATCGAATCGAACATCGTCGAAACTGCCTATCTGTATGGTCCCATTGTGGAAGTTTGCTGTTCCTCCAAATGCAGCACCGTTGTAACTCACGTAGCCAGCGAATTCAGCGCTCTTGAAAAGAGCGTTGCCCGAGAAAACCACGTTGTCGAAACCGGCGTCGCTTAAGAAGTTTACGCTCGTGAAATTGGCGTCGCCAGAGAAGCCTGCACTACCGAAATTGGCGTTTTTAGAAAATTTCGTACTAATAAAATTGGCGCTGGCAGAGAACGCGACACTATAAAAGCTGACGGTATCAAGGAACTTTACGTCTTTGAAACTGGCGACTCCAGAAAAGCCTACACCCCTGAATTCCGTAGCGCCTTCGAAGGTTGTGCTCTCGAAATCGGCGCGGCCATAATAGCTCGCTTCCCTAAAATCGGCGCGGTCGGAGAAGCCCGAGCTCTTGAAGTTAGCGGTGCCGGAGAAGCCTGCACGTCTAAAATCGGCAGTGCCTGAGAAAGTCGCGCTCGCGAAGTAAGCGGTGCCGGAGAGGTTCACGCCTCTAAAGTCAGCATAGTAGGAGAAGACTGTGCTGTCGAAATCGGCGCGGTCAAAGAAATCTGCATTCTCGAAAATGGCGTCGCCCGAGAAGCTCGCGTCCCGGAAATCGGCAGTACTAGAGAAGCCTACACTCCAGAACTCTGCGGCATCCGAAAAGCTCGCGCTTTTGAAGCTGATGTTGCCAGAGAAGCCTGCGCTATTTGCCTTTATTGAAATCGGAATCCGGCCATGCTCGTCTCGTGTCTGTCTAGAAAGCACCAGCAAGGAGAGATCGGGCAAAATCGCGCCCTGCCATTGCAAGCGGTGGTCTGCGCCTTTCAATCTCGAACCGCTTTCAAAAAAAATACTAGGGATATCTCGTCCAAGCTCTGCACGGAGCAATTCGACCAGCGTGTCAGGAGGCGCGCCTGGATCCGACTTCAAAGTTGCGGAGCCATCCTGCCATTTGGGTGGAAAATGCATCAAGGTGAAGTGTTTTTGGCTTTTGTGCTCCACCCAACTCTCTTGCTCGACAGCGATCAGAAACTCAGCTTCGGTCAGCCCGGCCTCCCATGGAGCGGCGCCAATAGTCCTGCAGACTGGCGAGGCGCGTTCCGGGCTCAAACCGTTTCTCCCAACCAGCGTTACCAAGCAGTTTAAAATCCTCATCCGCCACCAGAGTCCCGTCCGGCAGGACGACCCAGCCCTTCCAAGGCTTCTTCGCCAGGCCTTCCCAGGACCAGTCTTCTTTCCACCAGCGGTGCCACCACTCATCTGATAGCGCCATTGCCCACCTGCCTTTGTCCATCGTCCCCGGGGCCATGTTGCCAGAGCTGGGGCGGGCGGCAAGGGGTAATCTTCGCCCCACCCCGACCCTCCCCAAAATGGGGAGGGGGAGTCTGCGCTTGTGGGGCTGATCAACGCGGGGCCTTGAGGCCGTTCATGGGGGAACGGCTCAATCGACGCGCAAACGGTGATGGATGCGGCGGGCAAGGCGTGGCATGAGGGCGACAACAGAATTGACTTCAGGAGCCCGCCTTTGACCGCGCCGACAGAGCACACATTCACCTCACAGCGCCTCACCCTGTCTTATGCCGCCTGGGGCGATGCGGCTTTGCCGCCGTTGGTGCTGGTGCATGGCGGGCGGGACCAGAAACGCAGTTGGGACTGGGTTGCGGGCGCGCTCGCCGATCGCTACCGGGTCTTTGCGTTTGATCTGCGCGGGCATGGCCAAAGCGCGTGGGTGAGCGATGGCGACTATGGCGTGATGGATCATGTCTATGACCTCGCCAGTCTGGTCGAGACGCTGGACCTTGAGACATTTACGCTGATCGGGCACTCGCTCGGCGGGAATATTGCGGTGCGCTATACCGGCCTGTTTCCAGACAAAGTCATGAAGTTGGTCGCGATTGAGGGCCTTGGCCCGTCACCGAAAATGCTGGCCGAGCGTCAGGCCGAGCGCATCGAAGACCGCCTGCACAAATGGATGGACCAGCGCCGCAAACTGTCGGAGCGCGCGCCCCGCGTGATGCAGGATCTGGACGAGGCCAAGGCCCGGATGCGCGCCGCCTTTGCGCATTTAAGCGAGGACCATATCCATCACCTCAGCGCGACGGGAGTGAAACACAATCCGGATGGCACGGTCAGCTGGGCTTATGATCCGGCGGGCATGGGCTTTTCTCCAAGTGATATTACCCACGCGCATTTTCAGGATCTTTGGGCACGAATTACCTGCCCGACCTGGCTGGTCTATGGCGCTGACAGCTGGGCGTCTAACCCGGAGAAAGACGGGCGCGCGGCGCATTTCAAAACCGCGCGCGTGTCTGAGATTGAGGGCGCAGGCCACTGGCTGCACCATGATCAGTTCGACGTCTTCATGTCAGAACTGAACGCGTTTCTCAGCGCCTAGGCCGGGCTGGACGGAGTAATCCACGGTGGCTAGCGTGATGGCAGCTCTGGGAGGTGCGTCATGTTTATCGGTCACTATTCAGCTGCGTTTGCTGCGCGCGCGGCCAAACCGTCTATTCCGCTGTGGCAACTTTTCGTTGCGGTTCAGCTGGTCGACTTTGCCTGGGCCGGGCTGGTGCTGGCCGGGGTCGAGAAACTGCGCATCACCAAAGGCTTTATGGAAGCCTCGATCCTTGATCTGCATCATATGCCCTACACGCATTCTCTGGTCGCTGTGATCGTCTGGGCAATCGCCGCTGGCGCGCTTTATGGCGTGTTGCGCAAAGGTGGCGGGAAGGTCGCCGCCGGGCTGATCATTGGCGGCGCGGTGTTCTCGCACTGGCTGCTCGACCTGATTGTGCACGGGCCGGATCTCGCGCTCTATTTTGGCGGGCCAAAGGTTGGGCTCGGGCTCTGGAACTCGATGCTGTGGACGCAAGTGGTCGAGATTGGCGGGCTGCTCATCGGCGCAGCGATCTACATTGCCCACACAAAGCCAAAAGGGCGTTGGGGTGTGATCGCCCCGATTGCGCTCATCGCCTTCATGTTGATGCTGCAAATCTATAACCATCTGCCGCTGGATCACCCACCAGCGGTCCCGTTCTTTGCGATCCAGGCCTTGTTTGGATACACATTGCTGGCGGTTCTGGCCTGGCTGGTTGATCGGACACGGCAGCCCGCTTGAGACTCCGTTTCGAAATAGCAACAGATTAAATTTACGGTCTTTGCACGAAATTCTGCTGCATGAGACTGCGGTGCACTTTACACTCGTAGCAAGCTCTTGAATGTTGGGCCTGCGAAGTGAGTCAGGATGAACCCATGCCCCTAATGCGCGCGGCGGTCACGGCCGTCTTTGCTGGTTTTTTGTGTCTGTCAGCCACCGCTGGCCCGGTTGATCAGGATCGTCTGGATCAGCGTCTGACCCGGTTGGCGGATCAGAATGGAATTGTCGGCCTCGCCGTCGCCGTGATCGAAGACGGTGAGATCAGTTTTGCGCGAGGTTATGGCGTGACACAGCTTGGCGGCGATCCGGTCACCGCCGATACGGTGTTCCGCTGGGCCTCGCTGTCGAAGGGGGTCGCGTCGTCGATGGTCGCGAAACTCGCCGCTGAGGAGCAGGTTTCGATGTCTGACACGGTGGCCAAGTTCAACACCTCGCTGCGACTGCCGGGCGGCGGGCATACGCATGCGACGCTGGAGAACGTCTTGTCTCACATGGTCGGTATCGTGCCGAATGCTTATGACACTACACTCGAGGATGGCCGCGATCCGGCGACCATTCGCACGAGCCTTGGCAGGCTGAAAGCAGTCTGTCCGGTCGGGGAGTGTCACACCTATCAGAATGTCGCCTTCGATGCGGTCACCGAAGTGGTCGAAGAGACCAGCGGGCGAAGCTATGCCGATATGGTCGAGCGCTACATCTTCGAGCCCCTCGGCATGGGCCAGGCGAGCTTTGGACGGCAAAAGCTACAGGAATCTCTGTCCTGGGCACGACCGTATCGGCGACGCAATACCACGAGCCCGCCGCAGCTGCGCAGCGTCAAGAACGCTTACTACAACGTTCCGGCCGCGGGCGGTGTGAATGGTTCAATCCTGGATCTGGCGCGGTTTGCGCGGGCCCAAATGGGGCTGGCACCAGAGGTTTTTGACGCCGACACTTTGGCCGATCTGCATACGCCGCGCGTCTATACGCGCCGCGAGCAGTCCGGCATGAGCCGGCGCTATGGCGGGCATTTGAGAGATGCGCGATATGCGCTCGGCTGGCGGGTCTACAAATATGGCGAAGCCGGACATCGTGTGGTCGGTCATCGCGGCGCGGTGGACGGCTATCGCTCGCTGATCCTGTTTGATCCGGAGCGTGACAGCGGTGTGGTGGCGCTGTGGAATTCCAACCTGCGCACGCCGGTCGGGATCCAGTTCGAGGTGATGGATATGATCTATGACCTGCCGGAAAAGGACTGGCTGCAACTCGACAGCGAATAGGCCAAAGAAAAGGCCCGCACATCGCTGCGCAGGCCTTCAGATTTCAGATCAGGTTGGATCCTAGTATTTCACAGAGCAGCCATAGGGCGCGGTGCTGGCAATCTCGACCGGCTCACCGGCTGCAACAGAGTCCAGCGCTGCGGTGACATAATTGGTCGCTTCGGCAATATCGTCGACCTTGGCAGAACGGATGGAGTCAATCGCGCCCGCATAGGCAATTTCGCCATCGCCTTTGATGACGAACATATGCGGTGTGGTTTTCGCCCCATAGGCGCGGCCAATATCACCGGCCGGATCCAGGATCGTATAGGCTGGCGCCGCGCCGCGACCGGCATTGATCGCCTCGGCGCCTGCCCCGTCGACATAGCCCTGTTTGCCGGGCGCCGATGAAATCACAGACAGCCAGACAATGTCGTCTTCACTTGCATCACTTTGCATGGTCTGGAAGTTAACGACCGGCTCGGCATAGTGTTTTTTGACAAAGGGGCAGCCATCATTGGTCCATTCGAGCACGACCGTCTTGCCGCTGAACTGGTCTAGCGAAATGGTTTCGCCGGTTGAGGTCACGGCATCAGTGATGGCTGGCGCCATCTGACCGGGCTCTGCGAGCGGGGTCGCGTCTGCGGAAAACATGATCATTGAGCCGGCTGTCAGCACAACTGCAGTGGCCATGCCGGCCGCGAGCCCAAGATTTCGACGTGTAAAACTAACCATAGATCGCTCCGTTCGGTGTGAAACAAGCCCTGCTGATTAATTTAAAGACCTAACCAGCTTCGACAAGGCCCGTGACAAGGTCAATCGACAAGACTTCAGGCAAGACTTGCGGTTCACTATCGCCCGGCGGGTACCACAGATACATCGGCACACCTGCGCGGTTGTGTTTTTGAAGCTCGGCGGCGATCAGCGGGTCGGGGCGCGTATAATCGGCCACCAGGAAAGCGACATTGCCTGCCTCGAACGCCTCAGTCACCGGCTTGGTCTGCAAGGTCTGAAGCTTGTTCGCCTGACAGGTGGCACACCATTCGGCGGTGAAGTCGATAAAGATCGGGCGGCCTTCGGCGACGAGTTCACTGACCCGCTCCGGCGACCAGGCTTCGGTCTGATAGACCGCAGCATAGGCTTCCGAGCCGCCCTCGACCGCGAGCGCCGAGCGCGCCTGCACGACCGGCAGGACCAATCCGGCCACCAAGGCGAGAACCGCGCCAATGCGCGCGATCAGTCCGGCGCGTTCCGTGCTGAGCCGCGCCACAACCCAGATCGCGATGGCCATGACAAGCAACTGCGCGAGCGCCCGCACGACGCCGACAAAATGGGTATCCGTCGCTGACAGCGCCCCCATCAATTCAAACACGGGAATGATCGTGATCAGACCCAGCACGGCGATCAGGATGGCCCGTCCGCCCTGACCGGCTGATTTCAGCGCCCAGATCCCGAAAGCGATCAGGGCCGCTCCGGCCACGACCATGGCCGCCATGCGATACCCGGCAAGCGCGCCGAGAACTGACAGGAGCCAGGCGGCGGTCAGGAACATCGGGAAGGCAAAGACCTGTTTCAGCGTTTCCATCCAGGCGCCGGGCTTTGGCAGAAGTCGTTGCAGGCTCGGCATGAAGCTGAGCGCCAGGAAAGGCAGCGCCATACCAAGGCCCATGGCGATCAGCACCAGGAAGACTTGCGGTGCAGGCTGGCCCATAATCGTTCCGATCGCCGCGCCGAGGAACGGTCCGGTACAGGGGGCCCCGACAATCGCGGCGAGCACCCCGGTGAAGAACGCCCCCGCTGGCCCTTGTTTCTGGGCAAGGCTTCCTCCCACATTCTGCACCGAGCTTCCAAGCTCAAACATGCCGAGCAGCCAAAGGCCAATGAGGAAGATGATCAGGATCAAGGCGGTGACGACCAGCGGGTCCTGTAACCAGAAGCCCCATGTGGCGATCCCCGTGGCTGCGCGCACCCCGACAATGGCTGCGGCGAGCGCCGCAAAGCTGAGCACCACGCCTGCCGTATACCAGAGGCCATGGGCCCGCGCCTCGCGGCCATTGCCACTGGCGGCGGCTGAAACCAGGCCCATCGCCTTGATTGACAAAACAGGCAGGACGCAGGGCATCAGGTTCAGGATCAGCCCGCCAATCATCGCAAGAATGATCAGAACCGGCAGATTGATCGCTGGCGCCGACAGTGTGCCGCCATCACTGGTGCCCGGCAGAATGGCGCCGGGTGTCGCGGAGATCGCCACAGCGGCCTCACCGACCGTCACCACACCGGAGAGCATCTCCGGAAATGCGGTTGTGCTGCGGGCGGGCGTGAGTTCGAGTTGAAGCCCTTCGGGACCAAAACTGACCGGCTGATCGGCGGCATGTTTAATGTCGTGGTCATTTGGGAAGAACCGTGCCTCGCCGGTGCGGCCCGCAAGCTGGGGCGTCGCAACAGACAGGGTCCAGGTCTCGCCGGATTGTGTCAGCGCCGCTGCCCCGTCCAGCTCTGGCGGGATCTGTCCCAGCGCTTCGATGATCAGATCACCGCCATAGCTGTCCGGCACCTGCTCTGCCCCAACCGATTGCAGCAGCCGAATGGGCGCACTTTCCGGGATGCATATATTCTCGCAGATCAGATAGTCCGCGATCCCCTCGAACAGGATCGGCCCTTGGGCGTCTTCCGAGATCTCCACCGCAAAGGGCAGGACGACGCGATCGGAATAGCCATAATCCATGATCTCATTTGGCACGATGGGCAGCAGTTCCGGCACTGGCCATTGAAACGGACCGATGGCGTCCTCCGAGACGGCCAAACTGTCGGCCCAGAGTATCGCCGGCGGAATGCCTGCATCCCCCGCATTCAGCCAATAGATGTGCCAGTTTGGATCGATCTCGAAAGACAGCCCAAACCAGACCGTCTCACCGGGGACGGCGATCGCACGCTCAGAGACCAGTTCGACCCGTGCATGCCCGCCATCGACAGGCTGCGCTTTGGCGGGCGCAAACAGCGCGGCCATCGCCAGAACCGGCAGCAGGCACACGAAACGAAAGGCAACGGTCATCTTGTTGTTCCAACTAGTATTGATTTCGACGGGTCATATTGGAAGCCGCACCAAATGGGAAACCCCCTCGCGCGGATGTGACCAGAGTTCAACCGGCGACATGAGACAAAAAAGGCGGCCTCGAAAGACCGCCTTTGCTGTTCTGTTTGGAATGGCACGCCCTAGAATTGTGGCTGAGGCGGGGTCTGCGGGGCCGCCGGGGCTGCGCCTGCAGGTGCGGCATTTGTCGGGTTTGCCACAGCGCGCTGGATCACGCGCGACCAGTTCAGCAGCGAAATCATGTGCGCATAGATCGCACCGATTGCCCCATTGTTGCGCAGCTCCATGAACTGTTCGTCGGACAAGCCATTCAGCTTTTCTTCGTCCACAGCCCAATAGTCGGCGATTTTCTGCTGAGGACCGGCCTCATTGCCTTGCTGATCGCGCGGCTGGAAGGCGACGGACTTCTGCTCGAACAGGCCCATGCCTTTGACAATCTGCGTAAACTCCTGCGTTGCGCGGCGCTGGCGTTCAAATTCCTTACAGAACTCGATCGCGTTCTGAGTGAACTCGGTCGGCTGTCCGTCCTGGAAGAACGGAACTTCAGGTTGATTTGTGACCATTTCGGCATCGCGATCCACACAGAGCAGCAAACGATCCGACGCATTGTCATTCGCAAACACGAACGGATAGCGGCGAATAAAAGCCGGGACATAATAGTCCGGTTCGGTTTTGCCATCGTCGGTGACGAACAGGTTCTGGTTCTGGCGAATGCCCATCACGGCCACCGGCGTCATCTCCTCACCGACAAAGATGATGGGGTAACAGGAGGACACCATGCCAAACTCGGTCACGGTGACCGGGATCGCGTGCGACTCGCGCAGAAACCCGAAAGGTTGTGGGATTTGCTTGACGCCCAGACCGCCATGTTGCTCCGCCGAGAGCGGCTGAGGGTTTTTGTAAAAGAGAACATTTCCGGTCAATTCCGGACGTTGCGCGTTAGGTGCGTTTTCCACGGGTAACTCCCCTTAAATGATTGGCGGGGTTTAACGGAAATGGCATGGTGGGACAACCGGCCAGAGGACGGGAGTTGCAGCTGTTGCAAGAGTTTCATGTTTCTGGGGCAACCAGGCCGATGCTAAAGCTGTCATTCAGTCGCCAAACGAGCCGGATTTTCGGCGCCATGACGCTTGGTCTGGCGGCGCTGGCCGGGTGTACACCGGCCGCAGATGATGGCCGTCTCGACAGTCGCACTTTGGCACGCGCCAACAGTTTCATCGACGATACGGTGCGGACTGAAATGATCCTGTCGCCTGAAGCCGCGACCCGTCTGGGCCTTGAAGCCTATGCCGGACCTGATGCCACGAGCCGTCTGAACGATCACTCTCAGGCCGGGTTCGAACGGGCCCGATTGCTGCGTGTGGATTTGCTCGCCAAACTGCAGCGCCGCCCGCAACTGCCGGAAAGCCACCTGCTGGCGCGGGATCTGGACCTGACGACGGAAGCCCTGTCACGCCTGGTTGAGTTGCAGACATTTGGCCAGGGTCAACTGTCCTGGACGCAGACCCGCCCCTACGCGATTGATCCGTTTTCCGGCGCCTGGATCGAAGGGCCCGACTTGTTGATCAATCGCCACCGGATCAATGCGCTCGCGGATGCGGAGGCCTATGTGACCCGCCTGTCGAGCCTGCCGGGCGCGATTGACGACACGCGGCGAAGGCTGCTGGCTGATGCCGGTTCCGGTCTGGTGCCACCCGCCGCCTTGCTGCAGATGACGCAGACCCGTATCGATGCGCTGCTCGCTCCGGACTCTGAGACTTTATCGCTGCTGGTGACCACCCTGCAGAATTATGTGGTCAGTGTTCAGGATATTGAGGCGCAGGACCGCGAGCGGCTGAACCGGATCGCCACAGACACGGTCGAGATCGAACTCAGACGTGCTTATACGGACCTGTCGACGGCCCTCGCCGAGTTTGCCGTCACCGCGCCAACCCATGGCGGCATCTGGGCACAGCCGAACGGGTTTGCGACCTATCTCGGCTTTCTGGCCTGGCAGATCGGCGAGCCGGTTGATCCGCCCGAACAGCTGCATGCAATCAATCTCGCGCTGGTCGAGACAGAACGCGGCGCGTTTCAATCGCTGTTGCAGGATCTCGGCTTCGAGGGCGAACTGAGCGCGCAGCTGAGCGCCTTCGAAACCGCGTGGACCGCAGGGCAGGACGCCGCCCTGCAAGATGCGGTCGCCCCGCCACATCAGTGGCCCGCAGATGTGTCACCGCCCTTCGCGCTGACCCAGCAAGCGGCCCTGGCAGAGCATGCAGCGCACCTGACAGGGGCGACTTTCATAACCGCCGCCCAGGACAATTCACGCCCGAACCTGCTGCTTGTGAACGAGGCGCAGACCGCGATCTGGCCGATCTGGATCTCGCAGGCGCTGACATCTGCCGCCTATTATCGCCCGCATGTCGAACTTGCCGAAGCCACATTGACCGCGGCCAATCGCAGTGTCACCCGGCGTCTGACCACAGTTCAGGCTTTTGAAACGGGCTGGGTCGCCTATCGCCTGCGCCATCTGATTGCCGAGGAGGCCCCGCCGCCGGAGCAGGCCATTGCCGCCCGGCAACTATTCTTGTTTGAGGCCGCGCTCGCCGCGATCGATACCGGCTTGCATATCGAACGCTGGAGCCTGTCGGAAAGCCAAGCCTACCTGTCGCGCCAGACCGCCCTGCCCCAAGCTCTGATTGAGCAGGCGGTGATCTATGTCGCTGCGCATCCCGGCGAAGCGACCAGTCGGATGATGGGATATCGACGCCTGGAAAATCTCCGCATTCGCTCCGAAGCGGTTCTGGGGTCAAGATTTGACAGCGCTGCGTTCGATCAGGTTGTGCTGTCGGATGGCTCCCGGCCGTTTCGACAGGTCGAGCAGGATGTCGAACGCTGGTATGAAGCCCAGCTGCCTTAGGCCGCAAGCGCCACCGGCTCGTTCTGGCTGAGGCACACCGGGCTGAGGCCCGCTTCCAGGTCCGCGATAACATTGGCGCGGTGCTGCGCATCGCTCTCTGACATGACAAATACGGCCTTGGCCCCATAGCGTTCCGCATCAGCAAAAGCCCAGATCGGCTGGACATCATGCAACCGGCCCCGCAGCGGCGTCAGTTTGACCACGCGCCATCCAAACGGGCCTTGCGCGGCGAACAGCGCGACACCAGCCTCTCTTGCCCAGGCTGAATTTGGCGCCATGCGCGTAAAGCTATAGGCCCGGCCAGATTGTCCTCGAAACTTCATCGTGCGCATAGTGTTCTCCTTGTGTTCCAATCGGTTATATTCCCTTTTTGTTCCAGCGCAAGAACTTTATCGTTAATGAAACCTTACCGGGCTAGACCGCGATGGTATGGAGTCGATACGCTTTTGAGCAGATAGGCCTTGCCAAACAGGATTGCATGGCGTAGACGCCTTTTGCTCAGCCTAAGCAAAAGGCTTGGACCCGCTTGAAAGAGCTCCCTTGCGTTGAGAAACCTTGAAAAAGGTAGAGCGCGCACCCAACTAATGCTCATATTGAGCAAAACAGGAGGCGAATGATGGCCAGATTGATCGATGCAGGACCCGGTTGTCCCACACCCACCCCAATTCGCGCCGCATCGGCTGCGGAGAAACGCGGTCTTGCCTATGATGATGCCGTGAAAGCTGAAACAGATCACCTTTATCCACAGGTGTCAGACTTCATCACGCCGATGGAATGGCCTGCGATTGCGCCGCTGGTGGCCGCGATCAATCGCCTGAAAAAGCAAAGCAATGCCGTCATCCTGGCGCACAATTACATGACGCCGGATATTTTCCGTCTGGTCGGTGATTTCCGCGGTGACAGTCTGCAGCTGGCGCGGGAAGCGGCGAATGTCGACGCAGATATTATCGTTCAGGCAGGCGTCCACTTCATGGCGGAAACGTCAAAGATCCTTGCCCCGGAGAAGACCGTCCTGATTTCCAGCCTTGAAGCGGGCTGCTCGCTCGCCTCGTCGATTACCGGCGCGGATGTTCGGTTGATCAAAGAGCGCTATCCGGACTATCCAGTGGTGACCTATGTGAACACCACCGCCGACGTGAAAGCCGAGTGCCACATCACCTGCACCAGCTCCAATGCCGCACAGGTCGTTGAAGCCGTCGCCAAGGAATGGAACACAGACACAGTCATCCTGGTGCCGGATCAGTATCTGGCGAAGAATGTCGCGGCCCAGACCAATATCCGCATCATCACCTGGCCCGGCGCCTGTGAGGTGCATGAGCTGTTCAGCGCCGATGATGTCGATGCCCTGCGCGAAGCCCATCCTGGCGTGGTGATTCTGGCCCACCCGGAATGTCCGCCAGATGTGCTGGAGGCCGCCGACTTTGCCGGATCTACAGCCGCGCTCGCCAATTATGTCAGCGACAACAGCCCGGCCAAAGTCGTGCTGATGACAGAGTGTTCCATGTCGGACAATGTTGCCGCTGAGAACCCCGGTGTCGACTTTGTACGCCCCTGCAACCTCTGCCCGCACATGAAGCAGATCACGCTTGAGAATATTCTCGATTGCCTGATTGAGAAGAAGCATGAGGTGACGATTGACGAACCGGTCCGGGTTCGGGCCAAGGCCGCGATCGACGCAATGCTGGATCTGCCGAAAATGGCCAATCCGCTGGCCTTCGAAACCGGTCTGAAACCGATGGAGATTGAGGTTTTTTCACCGCATTGATGCCTTGTCGCGGTCACAGGTGCGTGCCTACATTACATAGGTGCGAACAGGGAGAGTGACATGATCCGGAAACTGGCCGTTTTGATCGCGGGTCTGATGCTTACGTCACTGTCGGCTGTGGCCGACACCCGTGACCCGACCGATGTGCTCGGCTCCTGGACCTTCCAAACGCAGCCCTATCGCGGTGGGCAATGCCTGATGACCGGGACGATGCGTCTAACCCCGGACCCGGAAGAGGGCGTCTATGCATGTGAGCTGACTGCAGTTGAGGTCTGTTCCATGTGGGGGCGCTCTGTGGTCCTGCAGACCTGCACAGTGCGCCGGTTTGGCAATCAGGTTTCGGTACGCTCCACCATCAGCCAGATGCTGGAGATGAAGGCCGAGGGCCTGGTCTATGTCCCGGACAATTTCACACTGACCGTACAGGATGCCAGCCGCATGTTCGGCGCTCTGGTTTCTGCCGCAACCGCCCCGGTGGAGTTTCGCCGCTCTGAAGAGGGTATCTCTTGATGACAGGCCGGTTCGCTGCGGCGATGGCGTGTCTTGCTGTCCTGCTCAGTCCTCAACCGGTCCAGGCGCAGGCAACCGAATCGATTGCCGGCCATTGGAGCTTTGAGGCGCGCGTCGATCCGTCCTGTTCCTTTGGCGGCACGGCCCATCTACGCCGTGTCGAGGACGGCAGCTATACCGGCGAACTCACGGCGCGACAAAGCTGCGAGATGCTGGAAGAGGACTATATCGTGCGCCAGGATTGTGAGGCCTCCGTACTTGGCAATCAGGTATCGGTGCGTTGCACCATAGTCGAGTTTGTGAACGGCTTTGAAAGCCCGTTCTACTATCCAGATAATTTCTCACTGACCGTCGACACACCGACCCGCATGTTTGGCGCTCTGATCAGCGCGGGCGCGCCGCGACCGGCAGAGTGGACCCGCTCCGATGGTGGTATTTCTTGACGACCGAGTATGGGCCAAAGGGCCAAGTCCTGACAGCCGCCGCGCCTGCTGCCGGTGATGCGCCGATCCTGATTGTGGGCGCGGGCCTTGCGGGCCTGTTCCTGGCGCTGCGTCTGGCCCCGCGTTCGTGTACGATTGTCTCCCCCGCCCCGCTTGGAGAGGCCGCCTCCTCGGCCTGGGCGCAAGGCGGTCTGGCCGCTGCGCTGCATCCCAAAGACAGCCCGGAAAGCCATGCAGCAGACACCGTTGCGGCAGGGTCCGGTTTGGTCGACCCGGCAACCGCGCGTCTAATCGCCGAAGATGGTCCCGCCCGGGTGCGTGACCTGATCGAGCTCGGCGTTGCTTTCGACCGCACCCCGGAAGGCGAGCTGGCTTTGTCGCTCGAAGCGGCCCATTCCATGCCGCGGGTCGCGCGGGTCGCGGGTGATCTCTCCGGCAAGGCCATCATGGGTGCGCTGACCGCGGCGGTGCGGGCAGCGCGGCATATCAATCTGATCGAACACGCCAAGGCCGTAGACCTGCTGCAGGATGACAACGGCCGTATTGGCGGCGCAGTGCTCAAAGACGCACGCGGGCGCACAACCCTGTTCTCCGCGTCAGAGACTGTCCTGTGCACCGGCGGCTCGGGCGGTCTGTTTCGCGTCACCACCAATCCGTCACAGGCCCGCGGCGACGCGCTCGCCATGGCCTATGCCGCAGGCGCCGTGATCGCAGACCCGGAATTCGCACAATTTCACCCCACCGCCATGGATGTCGGTCTCGATCCTGCCCCGCTTGCTACCGAGGCGCTGCGCGGCGATGGCGCACACCTTATCACCGAAGGGGGGGTAAAGTTCATGGCCGACTACCATCCTCAGGCTGAACTCGCGCCCCGTGATGAGGTCGCACGTGCCATCCACTCTGAACGTACAGCAGGCCGCGCAGTCTTTCTCGACACCCGGGAAGCGATTGGTGACGGGATCAAGGATCACTTCCCGACCGTGTTCGCCGCGTGTATCGCCGCCGGTATTGATCCACGCATCGCGCCCATCCCGGTCGCGCCCGCTATGCATTACCATATGGGCGGGATTCTGTGTGACATCTGGGGCCAGTCTAGCCTGAACGGGCTCAGTGTCTGTGGCGAATGTGCCAGCACCGGCGTTCACGGTGCGAACCGATTGGCCTCAAACTCTTTGCTTGAAGCCGTGGTCATGGCGGCGCGCATCGCCGATCGTTTGCGGGATCAGGGTGGCGCCAAAGTGAGACAATCAACCGGAACCGTGCCGGTCGAGCTGCCCGATCACGAATTGCAGGTCTTGCGGGAGCAGATGGCCGACAAATGCGGTGTCGTGCGCGACGCAGACGGCCTGACCGCCCTGGTAAGCTGTATCGATGATATGGAAGACCAGCGTGGGCCCGCCCGCGCTTTAGTGAGCGCGCGGTTGATCTCGGAGGCTGCCCTCGCCCGGCAGGAAAGCCGCGGCGGTCATTTTCGTTCAGATTTTCCAGATACACTGCCGGACGCTGCGCGCACCTTTGTTCAACACCCCGGCGCACCAACGCCCCCTGAGGACACAACTCCATGACACTTGTCACCCCGCCACCTTTGCCCGCCATTGTGCTCGACCCGATTGTTCGCCTGGCGCTAGCTGAAGATCTTGGCCGTGCCGGGGATCTGACCACGGACGCCACGATCAAGCCGGGCACGCAGCTGACCGCGCATATTCAGGCGCGACAGACCGGTATTCTCGCCGGGATGGACGCAGCAGCCCACGCGCTCAAACTGGTCGACGATACCGTCGCGTTTGATCAGAAGATCGAAGATGGCGGAACGCTCGCACCCGGCGATACGATCGCTGTGATGATGGGCTCGGCGCGCTCCATCCTGATCGCGGAGCGGACCATGCTGAACTTTCTTGGCCGCCTGTCAGGCATCGCCACCCAAACCCAGACCTATGCGGCCGCGATCGCGCACACGTCAGCAAAAGTCGTCTGCACGCGCAAAACCACGCCCGGTCATCGCGCGGTGGAAAAACGCGCTGTCCGCTGCGGCGGCGGCACCTCCCACCGCTACGGCCTCGACGATGCGATCCTGATCAAGGATAATCATATCGCCGCTTGCGGCTCGATCCCGGAAGCCCTTCAGCGCGCCCATGCCTATGCCGGGCATCTGCGCATGATCGAGATTGAGGTTGATACGCTGGAGCAGTTGGCTGAAGCCCTGCCCCACAAACCACATGCGGTCTTGCTCGATAATATGCCGCCCGAGACTTTGCGCGAAGCCGTAGCGATGATTGATGGGCAATGTCTCGCGGAGGCAAGCGGCGGTATCACGCTGGACACAATTGCCGCTGTGGCAGAAACCGGCGTCGACTATATCTCCGTCGGTGCCCTCACCCATTCGGCGATTAACCTTGACGTCGGCCTCGATATCCTCTGACCTCCTGAAAAACTATTCAGAGGGCAGGAACACTATGGGCGAAGCAAGCGGGCGAAAGAGTATCTTCATTACCGGGGCCGCCTCCGGCATCGGCGCAGAAACAGCGCGGCTATTTTCCAAAAAGGGCTGGTTTTGCGGCTTGTATGACATTGATGAGCCGGGGCTGCAGGCCATCGAAAGTGAAATCGGTGAAGCCAACTGTCATACCGCCCGACTTGATGTCACCAATCGCGAAGACTGGGCGAGCGCCATTCAGGCCTTTGGCGACCGCACCGAAGGGCGAATGAACGTCCTGTTCAACAATGCCGGTATTGGCCGCCATGGCTGGATGGAAGATATTCCGCCGGAGGAATCCGATCTCGTCATTGATGTGAATGTCAAAGGCGTGGTGAACGGCATCTATGCCTCGCTCCCCCTGCTGAAACAGACCTCAGGCGCGCGGATTGTGAACACAGCCTCTACCGCGGGCGTGGTCGGCTCGCCTCAGCTTGCGGTCTATTCGGCGACGAAATTCGCCGTGCGCGGCCTCACCGAAGCGCTGGACGTTGAGTTTTCAGAACTCGGTATCCGGGTCACCAGCCTGATGCCCTGGTTTATCGACACCCCCATTCTCGATATGGGCCTGACCGAAGGCGCGAATGTTAAAATGAGCGATCAGCTCAAGGATACTGGCGCCGAGGTCTATCCGGTTTCAGTGGCGGCGGAGGCGGTCTGGGAAGCCGCGCACGGCAAGGACATTCACTATATGGCCGGCAAGCGCGCAAAACAGGCGCGGTTTGCCGCGCGTTTCCTGCCGGGGCGGTTGCGCAAACAGATCAAACAGCAGCTGCCGCCGCGCACCTAATATCTAGGCGTTCGGGCTCAGCGTGATCGGGAAGAACATAGTCTGCCCACCGCGCAACACACGCACCAGAAGCGGTCGCTCGATCGTCTTGGTCGCTTCATCAATCGCGATCAACACCTCGTTCGGCGTGCTGACGCTCTGAAACCCAAGCTCAATGACCACGTCGCCCTTTTGCAGTTTGCCAAAACTCGGGCCTCGCGGCGAAACAGAGCGGACCAGCACCCCATCGACATCGTTGGACACGCCATAGCGGCGGCGCGCGTCCTCATCGAGTTCGGAAAAATCAACGCCCATCGGGTTCCGCGTCAAAAGGCTTTCCGGAACAATGGGCTCGGACTTGTCTTCCCGCTCGCCGCTACCGGGCAGTTCACCCAGGGTCAGCGAAACCGTTTTCGACCGTCCGTCGCGCACCAGATCCACATCGACGTCCTTGCCGATCTCGGTCTCGGCGACCACGCGGCTGAGCGCACGCACATTCTCGACCGGCTTACCGTCAAAACTCAGCACCAGGTCCCCGACTTCAAAATCAGACTCAGAGGCTGGGCCATCGTCTTCGATCCGCGTGATGATCACGCCTTCATTGCCATCGGCGCCATAGGCTTTGGCGAGTTCAGGATCGGCGGGCTGGACGTTGACGCCAAACCAGCCGCGGCGGGCTGAGCCAAACTCGATGATCTGACCACTGATCTGACGCGCCAGATTGGCCGGGATCGAAAAGCCAAGGCCAACAGAACCACCTGTTGGTGAGATAATCGCCGTATTCACGCCTAGAACCTCACCGTTCAGATTGAACAGCGGGCCACCGGAATTGCCTCGATTAATCGCCGCATCGGTTTGGATATAGTCGTCATAATTGCCGGACTGGATGTCGCGATTGCGCGCCGAGACAATGCCAACCGAGACCGACCCGCCAAACCCGAACGGGTTGCCGATCGCCATGACCCAGTCGCCAACCTCAGCGCTGTCGCTGTCGGCCCAGTCCACATAAGGGAAGGGGTCGCTTTGCGTGACTTTCAGAACCGCCACATCAGTCGCCTCATCCGTGCCGATCAGTTCAGCACGCAGTGTACGCCCGTCAGAGAAGACCGCATTGATCTCATCAGCGCCTTCAATCACGTGATTGTTGGTGACGATCAGACCATCTTCGGAGATCACAAATCCCGATCCGAGCGAGCCTTGCTGACTGAAGCCTTCCGGGTCACGGCCAAAAAACTCGTTGAACTGCTCCAGCGGTGAACCGTCCGGAAATTCCGGCAGACCCTGCGGGGCAATCGTCTGTTGCGTTGTGATGTTGACCACGGCCGGCATCAGGCGCTTCGACAGCGCCGAAAAGCTGTCCGGCATGACCTGTTGATCAGTCTCTGCACCCGGCATGGACAGTGATCCTTGCGCCACGGCAAAAGGCACAGTCCCGGCAAGACTGAGACACATCGCGGTCAGGGCATAGCGCATTGCAAGGCTCCACAAGTAAACAGGTTTAGTTTCTCATCAGAGTATGGCGTTTCGCAGGCAAGGTGCAATGTCAAAGCCCACCAAATCGCATCACGATATACAGTAGGACGCTGCCTATCCCCATAGAGAGCAGTCCTGACTGACGAATAGTCGCTTCTGGCATGTTGGCGAGCCAGTCTCCAAAGCGTTTCATCGCGTCCGGTGCGGCGGCATAGGCCAGGCCTTCAATCAGAAACCACAGACCGAACGCGGCCAACAGGATCATCCACATGTGAAGCCCCTCCTCTTGTTAAAGAGAAACCCCGCCTGCGGCCAGCGCGAGCGGGGTTCCACGTTTCAGATTACGCCGCTTCTAGTTGCGGACCTGACCGCTGGCACGCGCCTGATCGATGAACTCATCGCACAGCCCGAGATTGCCAGGACCGACAACGATCCGAGTCGGCGGCGCAACATTGCCGACACGCGCGGTGTTGCCGCCGGCGGTCTCTGTCGCGTCGGCGACGCCAAAGGCTTGTTCACAGGCAATCAGGGCGCGCTGGAAGCGGAAGAATTCCGGATCCCGCTCATAGGCTTCTGCATAGATTTCGTTGCGCCGGGCATCGCCTTCACCGCGGATGGTCTCAGCCTGCTGACGCGCATTCGCGAGGATCACCGTGCGGTCTTTTTCGGCCGTCGCAGTAATTTCCTGGGCGTCCCGGTCACCGCGGGCGCGAATGTCCTCGGCTTCCTGATTCCGGGTAGCTTCCATACGCTGGAACACACGCTCAGACACATCCGGCGGCAGATCCACGCGCTTGATCCGAACATCCACAATCTGGATCCCGCGACCTGCAATCGCATCACTCAAGGCGTCGCGGATCTGGTCCATCAGCTCAGAGCGCTGACCGGAAATAATCTCTTCCGGCAGTTTGGTACCGAGTGCGTTCCGGATTGCGGTTTCAGAGAAGCGCACCAGCTGGCTCTCACCTTCGCCCTGCGTCCCCAAACGCTGATAGAATTGCAGCGGTTCAGAGATTTTCCAGCGCACGAAGGCATCGACCAGCAATTGCTCCTGGTTCGAGGCAAAGACTTCGATGTCCGGTACGTCCAGACCGAGATTGCGTTTGTCATAGGTGATGACTGACTGGATGAACGGGATCTTGAATTTCAGACCCGCTTCATCCTGACCGGGTTCATTGTAAGACTGAACCGCCGCACCAACTTGCAGAACCAGAGACTGCTGACGCTGATCGACAATGAAGAAGGAATTCAGCGCGGCCACGACGGCGATGACAAGTGCTGCAATGCCTAGAATACCAAAGGGTTTCATCTGCCGGTCCTCCTATTGATTGCTACGATTGACGCGATCGAGCGGCAGGTAAGGCACCGCGCCGGAATCGCTGTCGAGGATAAGTTTCTCAGTGCCACCGAGAACCCGTTCCATGGTTTCAAGATACATACGCTCACGCGTCACCTGCGGCGCCTTCTGATACTCGGCGAGGATCTGCTTGAAGCGATCGGCTTCACCGGTGGCATCCGCAATCACCTGATCGCGATAAGCTTCGGCGTCCTGCAGGATCTGCAGCGCAGCACCTTCGGCCCGGTTGACGATACCGTTGCGATACTCGTTCGCCTGCTGGATCTTTTTCTCAGCGTCCTGCCCGGCATTGATCACGTCAATAAAGGCCGCACGTACCGGCCCGGGCTGGCGCGCTTCCTGGATTTCAACGTTCTCAATCGTCACGCCCGCATCATAGTCACCCAGCAAGGACTGGAGCTGATCGCGGACATTTTGCTGGATCTCACCCCGGCCCGTCGTGATCACAGCGTCCAGGGTCGATTTACCGACCACTTCGCGCATGACGCTTTCAGCGGCGTCTTTGACCAGCTTACTTTCGCGATTGTTGCGGCCTTCATGGTCAACATTCAGGATGAAGTCTTCCGGCGTTTCGCTGTAGAACCAGAAGACAGTGAACTGCACATCGACGATGTTCTCGTCTCCGGTCAGCATCAGACGCTCATCATCGTTGAGACCAATGGCAGTGCGCTTCTGACCTTCTGAGGCGAGGATTTCATGCGTTTCAATCGGCGCAGGCAAATGCACGTGCAGGCCCGGATTGAAGTTGCGCTGATACTCGCCAAAGCGGAACACAGCGGCGCGCTCGCCTTCGTCGACGATCACGACGCCGGTTGCGAGCCAGGCCACAAGTGCGACCACCCCGAGCAGGATAAACCCACCGGGCCCAAGGTTGGGTCCGCCACGTCCACCACGACGCCCGCCGCCACCACCGCCGCGTCTGGAAAAGCGTTCCTGCATACGGCGCATCTGATCTTCGAGATCTGGCCCCTTATTACCGCCGCCAGGCCGGTTCCAGGGGGACCCGCCATTGCCGCCGCCGCCACCGGATCCACCGCCGCCCCATGGGCCGCCGCTTGCCTTCGGGGGCTCGTTCGACGACCCCCCGTTTCCGCTATTATCGTTCCAGGGCATTGCCCCTCCTTAAAGTTCGCACCAGTTGTCTGGTATATTTATGGTCTGCAGGGTATTTGCGGTCTCTGCGTACGATATCAAGGATACTGCCCATGTTTTGGGACAAGAAACAACGTCAAGAGCTGTCAGAAGCGACAATTCGGAGCGCTTTGGGTGACCCGGACTGGATTTCAGGCCTCCGGCTCGACGACAAGGGAAAGGTCACGGCGATCCTCGAAATCGACCCGGATGACATGGAACGCAGCCAAACGCGCAAAATTGAAGTCGAGACACGGCTATTGGCAATTGACGGCATTGAGGATGTGTCAGTCGTGATGACGGCGCAGCGATCGCCCACGTCTTCACCTGACAGCGCGCCACCGCCGCCTCTGCCTGGGCAGCGCCGCGTGCGCAAAGGTGCGCGCCTGTCAGACGAGGCCCTGTCACAAGGCCGCCCCGACACGCAGTCTGAAATCGCTTCGGTGCCCGGCATCTCCCGTATCCTCGCCGTGGCGAGTGCTAAGGGCGGGGTCGGCAAGTCCACCGTCTCGGTGAATCTTGCCGCCGCCTTCGCGCGGCAGGGATTGCGCGTGGGGCTGCTGGATGCTGACATTTACGGGCCCTCGGTGCCGACTATGCTCGGCGTGGCGGATGCAAGCCCCGCCACCAATGCAGAGGGCAAACTGGTTCCGGTTGAAGCCCATGGCATCCACACGCTCTCTATTGGCTACCTGACAGATCCGGACGCACCGATGATCTGGCGCGGTCCGATTGTACAGTCGGCGATTACACAGATGCTGAATGATGCGGCCTGGGGAACGCCCGGCGATCCGCTCGACCTGCTGATCATCGACACGCCGCCCGGCACCGGAGAAGCCCAGCTGACGCTCAGCCAGAGAGTCCCGGTCACCGCAGCGATCATTGTCACCACACCGCAGGAAGTGGCGCTGGCCGATGTCCGGCGCGGCGCGGCCATGTTTGCCAAAACGCATGTCCCGGTGCTTGGCATTGTTGAGACGATGAGCTGGTTTGATGATCCCGCCGGCGGACGCCACTACCTGATGGGCGAAGGCGGCGGGCAACAGATGGCGACCGCGCTTGGTCTGCCGCTGCTGGGCCAGCTGCCGATGGTTCAGGCCATCCGCGAGGGCGGCGATGCAGGACACCCGGCGGCGCTAGAGGACCCGGTCGCTCAGCCTTTGTTTAAAGATCTCGCCCGCGAGGTGGCCCTGTCACTGGACGCGCTGCAAACCAAGCCTGCGCCCATCATCGTGTTTGAAGACTGATCCGGGGCGCGGAAACCCGACGCTCAAACTTTCGATAAAATTCAACCTATCGTCCAAACCACGTTTTTGTTTTTTTGTGGAACAGTCCTCTTCAAGAGGGCCAAAACCATGCTTCGTACCAAATCTCAGCTCCACACATTCGTGTATGCGCTGCTTGTTTCAATTGTTCTGATTTGTAGCACCATTCACCTGTCCGCTCAGGTGGTGCCGAAACTTCAACCGAATGATCCGGCCAACCTGATCTATATCTCAGTGATCGTGTCCGGTGTGCTGGCCCCGCCCGCCTCGTTCATGCTCGCAGTTTATTCGAACAAGTTGCTGCAGGTACAACAGCAGTTGAACGATCTTGCCACAACGGATCCGCTGACCGGCCTATTGAACCGGCGCTCGTTCGAGGAATTTTTCAGTCGCGAGTGCGCCCGCTGTGCCCGCACCGGACAAAAGGCCTCCATCCTGTTGATCAGCCTCGACAGTTTCGAAGCCTTGAACAGCAAATACGGACACAATGCGGGCGATGTCGTTCTGCGCAATGTTGCCGAATGCCTGCGCACCACGATGCGCTATGGCACCGATGAGGGCGCCCGCTGGAGTGGTAAACAATTCGCCGTCGCCTTGACCGGCACAGGCGCCACCGCGGCCACACGCGCCGCCACACGCTTTCGTCAGCGTATCGAGGGATTGGTCATCTCCTATGCGAACAAGGACATCACGGTCACAGCCAGCATCGCGGTGGTGGAGTGTCGCTCTGATGAAGACCTCAAGGATACGATGAAACGCGCCAAACTCTGCCTGCGTCAGGCCAAGACCCATGGCAAAAACAAGGTCATCACCTATCCCGAGGACTCCCAGACAGCTGAAGCCGCCTAAGCGTAATAGTTCAGCTTCAGTCCCGGCTCCGGCCAGCGACATTTTACAAGTTTACCTGTGCCCGACAGGGTGATCCACGCCTCCTGCATATCTGCGCCGCCGAAACAGATATTGGTCACAAACGGGTCAGGGAAAGCGATGTGCGAGTGGCCGCCATCGGGGTTTACTGTGGTGATCCCGCCATTCAGGATTGTTGCGACCGCGATCTGCCCTGACGCCGTCACCGCCAGACTGTCAAAATATTGAAGCCCGGGCATGGTCGCAATCACGCGTCCCTGATTGAACGGTGTCGCCGGTTCCACCTCACCCGGCGCCTTCAAATCAAACGCCCAGAGCCGCGCCGTCATCGTATCGGCCATGTAAACGGTCATCTCGTCGGGAGAGAGCCCGACCCCGTTTGGTGAAGTGTGATGGTGGTCCAGCTCGACCGCTTCACTTGCGCCATTGGCGAGAAAGAACAATCCGCCAAAATCACGGTGGCGTGGATAGGTCTTGCCGTGATCGGTAAAGTAGAGATTGCCGGCGCGATCAAACACCAGATCGTTCGGGCCCTTCAACGGATAGCCCTCCACCATATCTAACACGCGCTCGACTTTCCCCGTCGACAGATCAATGCGTTCGATCCGTCCACCTGAATAATCATCCGGGCAATGCCCAGGGATCAGCAATCCATCGCGCTGATGATATTTGAACCCACCATTGTTACAAATCCACAGTGCGCCATCTGGACCGATTGCAGCGCCGTTCGGTCCACCACCGGTCTCGGCGACGCGCTCTTGCTTGCCGTCGCCCCAGATCCGCGTCACTTCACCCTTGTAGATTTCGACCAGAATGATCGAGCCGTCTTCCATGAAGACCGGTCCTTCGGGAAACCCCAGCCCTTCAGCGATAATCTCGACGTCCAATTGTCCCTCCCGCTCTGCCATGGGTGCAGTCTGCGGAAGTCAGCGCCAGCAATCAAGCATCGATGAAATTGCCCACGCGGCAGTATCAGCTCTTGCGGCGCAGCACCCGCAGCGTGAACGGATACTGATTGCGCTCGCTTGCGGCAAAAGACTGCGTCGTGATTTCGTCGAACTGGTTTTCGTCAAACCGTGGGAAGGACACATCGCCTTCAATCTCTGCGTCAACTTCCGTGATGTAGAGCAGATCAGCGACGCTGATGGTGGAAGAATAGAGTGCAGCGCCGCCAATCACAAACGCTTCCTTGGCCCCTCGGGCCCGCGCCAGGGCTTTGCCAGCCTCGAGCGCCGGTGCGACAGCAGTGAACACACGCGCGCCTTCGGCCTGATAGGTCCAATCACGGCTAAGGACGATATTATCGCGGTCCGGCAGCGGACGTTTCGGCAGACTTTCCCATGTCCGCCGCCCCATAATCACCGCGCTTCCCGTCGTCACCGACTTGAAAAACGCCAAATCGTCTGCCAAACGCCATGGCAGATTACCCTCATGACCGATCACACCATTACGCGATCGCGCAACGATCAAGGAGAGTTTCACGGACGACTTCATATCAGCCAGCTCCAGTCCTACACTCCCACCCCTCACGATCCGTGCTAGTCGAGATCGCACCGCAAACACAACCCGAAAAACGCAACAAAGTCCTAAGAAACGGAAAAGAAACCAAGCAGAACCATGGTATTTATCGATCAGAACCCCATCGTGCAGGGTTTCATTCACGCCCTCACAAATGGTAATCCAGAAAACCTTCTGATTGTAGTCTTGGGACTAACCGCTCTTTTCTATCTAATATATAGTTTAGGTGGGCGCGTTTGGGCTTTTATATACGTCGCACTTATTCCTTTTCTAAACTGGTCTTTCGGAATTATTCCCGAATTCAGTGTAATGCAACCTAATCAAACATTCGCAAAGGGACTTTCACTTCACCCGATGACGATGGTCACCGGATTGGTATTTGTAGTTCGAGACTTCGTACAACGTGAAATGAAGCAGAAAGTACTCGTCTGTATGGGCTTCGCGATCGGCTGGTCTTTCTTCTATGCCTGGCCGGTTATTGCGCTTGCATCTGGAATTGCATTTGCGGTTTCCGAGTTTTTCGATTGGCTGCTTTTCACATTTACCAAGTACCGGTTGTCCACACGAATTTTGCTCTCCAGCGCCGTGGCCGCGCCGATCGATACCTCGATTTTTCTCTATGGCGCAGATCTCGCCCGCCAGATTCAGCTCGGCGACCCGCCGGGTAATACTTTGCATCTCGCAAACTGGATCGTGTTCATTATCGGCAAAATGGTCGGTGCGGTCATCGTCTCAAGCGTCATCCGGCAACGCGAGGATGCTGGCAAGATCAGTCCCCACGAGGCGTGAATGTGCGCGCATCGGCGCGGGCCCAGTCGGCCGCGAGAATGGTCGGCTCGGCATTGTCCAGCAAGGCCCCCTTTTTTAACAGTCGATAAGCCTCATCCGCAGGCACAGCGAGGTCTTCTGTGACCCGGTGAATGATATGGCGCGGCTCCAGTTCGCTCGGGTGCTCACACCCTGCCGCGCCGACCACTTCCATCAGGGCTGCAATCGTATTGCGGTGGAAGTGATATACGCGCTCGGCCTTTTCCGTCACAAACAGGCCGCGCTGGCGGGACGGATCGGTCGTCGCGATCCCCGTGGGGCAGGTATTATTGTGGCAGTTGAGCGACTGGATACAGCCTAAGGAGAACATGAAACCGCGCGCCGCGTTGATCCAGTCCGCGCCCAGCGCCAGCGAGGCAGCCATTGAAAAGGCAGAAACCTGTTTGCCGCTGACCGCGAGGCGGATCTCGTCTTTCAGCTCACAGCCAACAAGCGCATTGCGCGCGAGCACCAATCCCTGACGCAGCGGTGCCCCGATATGATCGAGAAATTCTGCGGGCGCAGCGCCTGTGCCGCCCTCAGCGCCATCAATCACAATGAAGTCAGGACGGATTTCGGTCTCAAGCATTGCCTTGCACAGCGCCAGAAATTCCCAATTATTGCCAATACAGAGCTTGAACCCCACCGGTTTGCCGTCAGACAGCGACCGAAGCTCTGCGATAAACTCCATCAATTCGATCGGGGTCGAAAAGGCGGAATGATAAGGCGGGGAGTAACAGGTCTCGCCAACCGGGATGCCGCGCGCCTCGGCGATTTCCGGGGTAACTTTCGCGCCCGGTAGGACGCCGCCATGGCCAGGCTTCGCGCCTTGCGACAGCTTGATCTCAATCATCTTGACCTGATCCAGGCTCGCGGTCTCGGCAAACTGGCCGGCGTCAAATCCGCCATCCTTGGCGCGGCAGCCAAAATAGCCCGACCCCAATTCCCAGACCAAATCGCCGCCGCCGGCGCGATGATAGCGCGAGATGCCGCCTTCCCCGGTATCGTGAAAGAAACCGCCTTTCGCCGCGCCTCGATTAAGCGCTTCGACCGCGTGGGAACCGAGCGAGCCAAAACTCATCGCGGAAATGTTCAGGATACTCGCAGAATATGGCTTTGCCGTGCCCGGCGCGCCGACGGTGACGCGCGGATCCTTGTCCTCCGGATGGCGCGCGCCAATGGAATGGGACAGCCATTCATAGGGCGGTCTGTCAATGTCAAGGTGGCTGCCAAACGGCTCAACCGATGAGACGTTTTTCGAGCGCTGATACACCATGGCCCGCTCTTCGAAATTGAACGGTCGGCCCTCGGTTTCACTCTCGACAATATAGGAGCGCAGGAACGGCCGCAGCTCCTCGCCCAACCAGCGCACGCGGCCAATCAGCGGAAAGTTGCGCAGGATCGTATGCCGGGTCTGCAAATAGTCGTACAGCCCCATCAGGGACAGCCCGCCAAACAGAACCGCTGGCACCAGAAACCAGAGTGAGGCTGACACAGCCCACAGGCTCCAGCCGAACAGGAGGATCGCCCCCAGCCATGGCAAAAAGCGCAGCATGATCGCCTCCCCTTAGACCTAAGTCCCCTCCGGTCCTAGCCGATCACCAACTCAAAAGCCATTCAGGCGCGCATATCGATCGCGGTGAAAACTCGCGCCGCCGAGCAAGGCCTCCTGAACGCGCGCGCGTTTCATATAAAGCCCGCTATCATGCGCATCGGTCATGCCGATCCCGCCATGGAACTGAACGGTCTCATTCGAGACCAGATGGATCAGCTCGCTCGCTTGCGCTTTGGCGAGGCTCGCCAATTCAGGGAGATTATTGGCTTGCTCATCCGCCGCTGATAAAGCCGCCGCCACGCAGGAGCGCGTCATTTCAAGCGCGGTGAACATCTTGGCCGCCCGGTGCTGCAGCGCCTGGAATGAGCCAATCAGCTGCCCGAATTGTTTGCGGGTCTGCAAATATTCCAGCGTCATCTCAAACGCCGCCTGCGCTGAGCCCAGCATTTCAGCCGCGAGCGCGATCCGCCCGCGATCGAGCGCCGCATCGAGCACATCCCATCCGGCATCCACGGCGCCGATCACATTGGCTTCGCTGACATTTACATCTTCAAGCGAGAGATGCGCGGCGCCATGGGAATCCACAGTGTTCAATGCCTGAACCGTGAGACCGCTGGCATCGCTTGGCACCAGGAACAGGGTCACGCCATGCGACTGTCCGGCCTCGCCAAAGCTGCGGGCGGCAACAATGAACGCATCGGCATGATGACCGTCGCTGACATAGCGTTTCGCCCCGTTCAGCGTGAAGCCCTGCCCATTGCGTTCGGCCTCTGTCGCCACATTCAGCGGCGCATGATGGGTGCCTTCGTCGAGTGCCAGCGCGGTTGTCACCTCACCGGCGGCGAGTTTCGGCAGCCATTCGCCTTTCAGCGCCTCAGATCCGCCAAGCCCGATCAGGCTTGCGCCCAACACCGCGGTCTGCAGCAAGGGTGTCGCCGCAATCGTGCGACCCTGTGCTTCCATGATCTGGCCCATGGCCACCATGCCCATATCGACGCCGCCATATTCTTCCGGGATCAGGACCCCGAAAAAGCCAAGCTCTGCCAGCTTATTGCGGTTTTCCGTATCGACGCCATTAGCGCCCGCATCGCGCAGACCGCGCAAGTGGCTCACCGGTAGCTCATCACGCGCGAACGCCATCGCCGTATCACGCAGCATTTGCTGGTCTTCAGATAGAACAAATCTCATTATTGATGCTCCCGGAGGCCGAGGACGCGTTTCGCGATGACGTTGAGGTTGACCTCGCTCGTGCCGCCTTCAATCGAATTGCCTTTCGAGCGCAGCCAACCGCGTGTCGCTTTCTTGGCATCATCAGCAAACCCGTCGCCCTGCCAGCCGAGGCCTTCCGTGCCGAGCGCCTCGACGATCAGCTCAGACTTCTCCTGATTCATCTTGGCGGCGGCATACTTCAGGATGGACGCCGTGTGACCGACTTCCTGTCCGGCTTTCGCTTCTGCGGTTGAGCGCTGCACGGTCAGTCCAAACGCCTTGGAGAACATCAGGTGCTCAGCCAGCCGACCGCGGAGGTCTCCGTCAGCGATCCGACCCGCCTCATCCATGCCGACATGCTGTTTTGCGTATTCTTGCGGCGGCAGAATGCCGGACCCGCCCGTGCCGCCAAAACCGCCCGCCGAGATGGAAGAGCGCTCAAACTGCAGCAGGCGTTTGGCAATCGTCCAACCTGCATTGAGCTGCCCCACCAGCTGGTCTTTCGGCACTTTCACATCGGTGAAGAAAGTCTCGCAGAAGGGCGAGGAGCCGGAGATCAGTTTGATTGGCCGCGTCTCGACACCTTCCGTGTCCATATCGAACACAAGGAAGCTGATCCCATCATGCTTGACGCTTGTATCCGTGCGCACAAGGGAGAAGATCCAGTCGGCCTGATCGGCATATGACGTCCAGACTTTCTGACCATTGATCAGCCAGTGATCACCCTTGTCTTCGCATTTTGTCTGCAGACCGGCGAGATCCGACCCGGCACCTGGCTCTGAATAGCCCTGACACCAACGGGTCTTGCCCTTGACGATATCGGGAATGAACCGGGCCTTTTGTTCGTCATTGCCGAACTCCAGCAAGGCCGGTCCAAACATCCACAGCCCGAACGAGAAGAGCGGCGGGCGCGCCTTGATCCGGCGCATTTCTTCCTGCAGCACTTTGGCCTGGGCCTTGTTCAGGCCGCCGCCGCCATACTCTGCCGGCCATTGCGGCGCGGTCCAGCCTTTCTCACCCATCCGCTCAAGCCAAACCTTCGAGTCCGGGTTCTTGAACGGTTCCCGGCGCCCGCCCCAGACGACTTCATCATCTTTCATCGGTGTGCGCATAGAGGCCGGACAGTTGGCCTCCAGCCAGTCGCGCACCTCGGTGCGGAAGGCGTCTAACTCTTCAGGGGCATCAAAGGCCATATCTGGTCTCCTCGCGCGGGGCCGCGCTCATCTGCTGCAATTGCGGCAATATAGGCTGGCGCTGACCGCTTCGCCAAGCCTCACGCGGGGTCAGACAGAGATGACCAAACGGCTATGACAGCGCGTAGGAAAATTCCTCGCGGACAATCTTGCCGTCTCGCACTTGGAGCGAGCCAATTTCGCGCATTTGCACACGTTCCCCGCTTTCCTTTTGTGTGACGTCGATATCGAAAATCACGTTGAACCGATCGCCATGCACGAACGGGCCTTCGACATTCATATTGTGCACTTCGTGGGCATTGAACCACCAGGCATTCTTGGCCTGAATCGCCTCCAGCCCCTGCGCTTCAGTGCTGCCATCCGGCATGGGCGCCGCCTCGGCCGAGACCGCGTCCTGTGCATAATATTTCTGATGCAACTCATCGAGGCGCCCTTCGGAACAGCACGCGACATATTCGCGGCCGATGTCCATCATTTCTTCTGGTGATGCCATGTTTCCCTCCTTCATTTTCGAAAGAGAACAAAAGCACAACATTAACTTTTGCGCAAGCCGAAAATCAGACCCTAAAACCGTCCAAACGGGCTGTTCTCCGGGCCCGTTTCGACGCCGGCGAGGTTGGCCAGGTGCACCAGGACCATAAACACAACAAACACGCACAGGACCATGACCAGCCCCCACGGCACTTGGTGCGGCCGCGCATCCTTGCGCACGGTCCCGAGTTTGGAATTGGCATAGAAGCCGAGCCCGACAAACAGGGTCGCAACCGTCAGGCTGATAATCCAGTCGAGCATGAAGCAGGCGTCTCCGTCGCGTGGGGCTGATGCGGCGTCTTTGCCCAGAAATAGGGCCGCACCGCAAGTTCCCAAACCGCGCGGCCGGCTGCTATCGAATGCAGCGGCCAATAAAGCGGCCGCGTCAGGATCGCTGCGACGCGGGAAAACGTCCAGCGTCCAGGCGCGAGCAGCTCGCCCAGAATTCCAACGCTCATCCCGGCTCCAAGCAGGCCCCAGCCCCAGACCCCCGGACTTAGCGCCTGGGTCATCACGCTTATCAGAACCATCAGTGCCGCCGGCCCATGCACAAGTGGCGACAGCACCGCCCCGCCGAGTGTCAGTTGCAGAGCCCAGAAGCCCCGATGCCCGAGCTGGCGGTAGAGCGTGGCGGGCTCACGCATCAGCACACACCAAGTCAGTATGAAGCCCTTGATCCAGCGGCTACGCTGCGCCGTCCAGTCGCCAAACCGCTCCGGCGCGTCCTCAAGAGTTGGGAGATGTAAATAGCTGACGCGCAAGCCCCGCCGGGCGAGCCGCAGGCCGAGATCTGCATCCTCGGTGACGTTCCAGGCGTCCCAACCGCCCGCGGCTTTGACCGCTTCTGTGCGAAAGTGATTGCTGGTCCCGCCGATCGAGATGGGGAGTTTCAGTTTCGCCTGCGCCGGCAATAACAGGCCAAACTGGACCGCATATTCGAGGCCCCAATGCCCAGCCACAAAGCCGGCCCCGCCATTGTCACCGACCAGTGGCGCCTGAACGCAGACCGTCTCGGGCACGCTGGTGGCAAACTTGGCGTGGGCTTCGCGCAATTGCTCCGGGTGCGGGCGATCCTCGGCATCGTAGATACAGACATAGTTCCCATAGGCGCGGGCCAGCCCGTAATTGAGCGCGTTCGGCTTGGTCCTTGGCCCGCCCGGCGGCACGATGGTCTTGCGCGTGCCACGCGGAAAATCCGCCGCATGCGCCGCGTTCAGCGTTTCGATATCGTCGGCCTCAATCAGGATCTGAATATCAAGTTTCGCTGCAGGCCAGGACAGTTTGCCAAGCGCCTCGGCCAACTGAGCCATGACCGGCGCCTCGCGATAGACCGGGACCAGCACGGAATAGACTGGCAACAAGTGGTCACCGCGATACAGGTGGACCGGCCTCAAGGCGTCTCGAAGACGCTGAACAAAGCCAACGCTGACCAGGACGAGGCGCCACAGGATAAGAGTCGCAAACCCGATCCAGAACAGAAAGGACAAGCAGAACAGAACTGGCAGCGGCGCCAGCAATCCAAGGAGGCCCAGAACTGAGAGGGATTGGGCGAGCAGGCGTCTCTGTGAAAACGTGAGGCCGCCGTGACAGCAATATGCGTCTGCGAGTTCTGCAACAGAGACCTGTTGCAATACCTCAAGCGCGGATCTTTCCTTTTCCTTTGAGGCAGGAACAATATTCGGTGAATGCTCCCCATTAAAGGGGAGACTTTCCGATACAAGAAAGTTGGAATTATATGCACGCACCCCAGACAAGTGGTGAAACTATATTTCTATAGCTTTCAAACAATCACCCACAAGTTGAGCAAACGACAATCAGTCACATAAAGTTCGCAAAGCGAGGTCCCGGCCGCTCAGCCAGGCCGCTTCCACCCGCGCGCCGATTCGCCAGTCACCGCACATGCCGAGCTGCAGATCGGCATTCCAGGCGCTGTCAGACTGAGCCGATCGCGTGATCTGTGCATAGCGCCAGCGATGTGCGGCAGCATGAATCGGTGGCGCGAACCTCGCATGCTCACCAAACGCCGCGAGCAAGGGGGACACCACCTCCTGCGGGTCGGCCTCAAGATGCTGTTTCGACCATTCCGGACTGGCGTGCAGCGTCCAGGTTTCGATCGGGCTGCGCCCCGGTTTGGAGCTGTTTCGCGCCGCCCAGGAGATCGCACCCACCTCAAAGCGCCCGCCATCCCAGGCTGTATCGACCCGCTCCTCAAAAGCCAGCATCAGTGCCCAGCACGGGTCCGAAACCGCCTGCGCGGCATCACTCGCAAATGGCGGATGAAGGGTCTGGAACAGATCCACGGCCTGTTCAGCCGGTACCGCAAACAGGAGTTGATCGAACCCACCCCGGACCTCACCATCTTCAAACACCAGCCGCCAGCCGCCCTCCTCGCGAGACGTATTCACCAGTCGCTTTGCCCATTGCACAGACAAAGGCGCCGCCATCGCGCGGATAATCCCGTTCATGCCTGGAACACCGACAAAGCGACGCTCGTCGCGCATGGGGCGGACGTCTCCCTGCGCATCAATCTCAACCAGGTCGGCTTGCCATTCCGCGACAGCGCCCGCCTGCACCATCTCCGAAACCAGCGCCGCAAACTCTGGATCGCGCGCAGTGAAATACTGAGCCCCATGATCAAACGCGACTTGTCCGAGGTCCGTTTCAGCCCGGCGCGTTGACATTCGCCCGCCGGGGCCGCGGCCCTTGTCGAACAGCTCCACCTCACGGCCCGCCGCCTGTAGGGCCCGGGCCGCAGACAGGCCCGCCATTCCGGCGCCGATAATTACAACTGTCATTTTAGTTGGCCTCCGAATGGGTGTCGCGCTCACTCTGGCAGGGAGCTAGTCCAATCGCCAAAAATTGGAACCTCTGGACATGCTTAGTAGTTTGTTCTATATTTGTTCCATGAGTAGATTACATGTTCTCTGGTTCTCGAACGATTTGCGCGTGCATGACCATGCTGCGCTGACGGCGGCGTGCCGCGCAGCTGAGCGCGAAGGGGGCGAGGTCCTGCCGCTCTATGTGTTCGACCCGAAAGACTGGCAGGGCGAAGCAGCCTCTGCGCGCCAGTTCGACTTTTTGCTCGAAAGCCTTCGCGATCTGGATAAGGCGCTGCGACACCGCGGGAGCGCGCTTCAGGTCGCGCTTGGCGCGCCTGAGACCGTCCTGCTGGATTTACACCGCCGTCTGGGGCTGACCGCGCTGCACCTGCATGAAATGCCGGGTTTACACCATCAGACTCAGGCGATCGAAACGCTCTGCCGCCGCGCGGGCATTCCGCTTCGGATGCATGGCCAGAACGGCGTGACCAGCGCCTTGACCGCTGCATCAGACTGGCGTCAGGCCTGGCGCGCGACCATGACGGCGCCGCGCTTGACGGCTCCAGCGCACATCCCGTCACCACCGCTAACACCGGCAGACTGGCCGGATGCCAAACGCCTGTCGCTGGCCCCCTCCTGGCTGCTGCCCGCACAGAAAGGGGGCCGCGGACCTGCCATTGAGCTTCTGCGAAGTGAACTGGACCGGGCGCAAGCCCCCTCAATCGGCACGCCGTCTCTGATGGATCGGCTGTCAGCCTATCTCTCACTTGGAACCGTGTCCGTTCGCGAGGTTTGGCAGGCGCTTCAGAAAGCCTATGCGGCAGAGGTTGCAGGTCAAAACAAAGCCAATCCCTACCTGCGCGATCAGCTCGGGGCATTGGAACATTGGTGCCAATCGGCGCAACACATGGCGAATAAGCCAGTGGCCTCCGCCAATCCCCCCACGGCAAACGCCTCACCCGACATTTCCGCCAAGCTGCGCGCCTGGAAGAATGGGCGCTGCGGGGTGCCCATTGTCGATGCCGGCATGCGCGCCATTCTGGTCCATGGCAGCGCGGCGGCCTCGCTCCAGCCCGTCCTGCTTGACTATGCAGAGCAGATACTGGGCCTCAACCGAACAGACGCGCTTGCCCACCTGACCAGCCTGTGCACTGCAGCCGATCCTCGGCTTGGCGCGGTCACCGCTGATGCGATCTCCAGCCGCTCCCCGCGGGCGCGCCTGCAGCAGATGATCCGCGCCTCAAAGGCGCTTGATCCGGACGGCGTCTATATCCGCTATTGGGTGCCGGAGCTGGCCGATCTGCCGACCGAATATTTGCACGCGCCATCTGATGCGCCGGTTCATGCCCTGATTGAGTCAGATATCGTCATCGGCCAGACCTATCCTAACCCAGGCGCCGAAGACGCTGCCTCAGCCATCCCGGCTCTTTTGTCAGCGCCGCGGCCTGCAGCCCCGACAAGGCAGACATCGGCCAAACCCGCAAAGCGGCCCCCTATGGCGCCGCGGCCGCGGTCCAAACGCGCGACCAAACCACACCAGCCTGATCCGAAAACAGGACAACTCAGCCTCATATTCTAGGCTTTGAGGGTAAATCACCCCGAAATTTGCCCGCACGCGCAAAAAAATTCAGTTATTTCCGTGCGGCGGGATGCGTAGTGTTTACGGGCAAAAGCGGGATTCAGTGCAAAATTTATTGTTGAAAAACGATATGTACATATTGAAAAACAATAAGTCATATCGTAAATATAGTTTCGTCGAGCAGAGGTCAAAACGGCCCGGTCGACCCCGGCAGACCCGGGACCAACAAGAAGGACAAACATTATGCAAGCGACTTCCTCCCAAGTCACAGAAATCTCAAACGCTGCAATTGGCTCTACGCTGTTCGCAGACACTCCGGAAGAAGAACCCGGACACCAGATTATGATCGATTTGACAAAAGCAGCAGCTGCGTCTCAACGCTCTCACATTCTGGTTGGTCGCCGTAAGCGCGCGACCCGTCGTGCCGTGCGCTAAATCGCGACCTTCTCTGCCTCAGCGCCCTGCCTTTTGGCGGGGCGTTGTCATATCTGGCGGTCAAGAAACATGGGCATTGACGGCGCGCCGGATCAAGCCACCAAATCCTTCGGGCGGATACAGTTCACCAGCTTGAAATGGACCGGCACGAATGGCCCGTCCTCTTCGGCCTCAAACAGGACAACCGCGCCTGTCGGCATTTTAGAGGCCACCCGAAGGGCCGCCTGATGGTCCAGCGATCCAGCCTCCCGCAAGATATGCAGCGCCAGATCATGTAGTCCGGGATTATGCCCGATCACCATGAGCGTCTCGGCCGCTTCCAGCTCGCTGATACATTCGCCAATCCCGCGCTCGCCAGCGAGATAGAGATTGTCATCAAAGCTCGCTTCGCAATTCGGGAAGGCGACTTTCAGCCAGGCCCAGGTCTCGCGGGTCCGGCGCGCCGAGGAGACCATGACCCGATCCGGCACCCATCCTTCGGCCTTCAACACCGCCGCCATGGCCTGCGCTGCGCGATTTCCTGTGGGGGTCAACGCACGGGCATGATCGTCGATCCCCTCTGTCCAGGGCTCTGTCTTCGCATGACGCATCAGCATCAGACGCTTCATCTGCTCTCCTTAATGCTGGTGCAGCAAAACTAAACCCGCGTATCAGCCTCATGCGGTTGAGACCTTTTTCCATAAGGCCCACTTTCTGTCCACAAAACAAGTTTACAGGAGACAGCCATGAGCTTGCTGCTCGGCGACACCGCCCCGGATTTCGAAGCAGATACCACACAGGGCCGCATTCGGTTCCATGACTGGATCGGCGATAATTGGGTGGTGTTCTTCTCTCACCCGGCCGACTTTACCCCCGTCTGCACAACGGAGCTCGGCTATACGGCCAACTTGAAAGACAAGCTCGCTGAACGCGGCGCGAAAGCCATGGTGATCTCGGTCGACACGGTCGAGCAGCACAAGAAATGGATCGCCGACATCGAAGACACGCAAAATGCTGTCGTCGACTTCCCGATCATTGGGGATCCGGACAAGACCGTTGCCACGCTTTACAACATGATCCACCCGAATGCCGATGCCAAAGTCACCGTCCGTGCGGTCTATGTGATCGATCCGAACAAGAAAATCCGCGCCTCGATCATCTATCCGCCGTCCGCCGGGCGCAACTTTGATGAGATCCTGCGCGTCATCGACAGTATGCAGCTGACCGATACTTACAAAGTCGCGACCCCGGTGAACTGGCAGGATGGCGACGATGTGATCATCGTTCCAGCCGTGACCAATGAAGAGGCCGATACGCTGTTTCCGAAAGGCTATGAGGAAGTGCGCCCCTACCTGCGCACCACACCGCAGCCGAACAAGTAGTCGCGCGGTCGTCGCAGTGAACACGCGAGCTTAAGGTTAGAGATCGACGTTCACATCGGAAAGGGAGTCTGCGGCTGCCTCTGCCGCAGACTCTGCAACTTTCAAAGCGTGCTCTGCGGCATCTACAATGGTTTCGCCGACGGCATCGGCCGTTTCACCTGCGGTCTCCAAGGCGTCTTCTGTTAGGGTCTTACCGGTTTCCACAGCATCCTTGATTGCCTCTGCCGCTGCCCCCAACAGCGCTTCAGCCCCTACATTGGCGACAACTTCTGCAACACCGTCGGCAACGGGATTGTTCTTCTTCTCGTCATCTTGGGTGCCCATAGAAGAGGTTCCTTTCCAACTGATCCCACCACACGGACCAAAGACCAGACCGCCGAAGTCAATCTAATGAGCACCTTGCGCCGCCGTAGTATCAAAAGCCTTAAAGTCAGTTGTCATCAACACGCGAACCGAACTCGCCTCTTGGGTTAAGCGGTTTGCATCCCCGGTTCAAACTTCGTTTACTGTGATCTGGCGTAGCGCTTGCCCCGCAATGCCAGAGGACTGCGCGAAATTCGCTGAGGAGGCGAGAACCATGTCGTATTGGCACAGATTGATCCCACTCCTGGCGGCCAGCGCACTCTTTTCGGCCCCGGCGCTCGCCGATGGCACAAAAGGCAAAACCGTCAATCGCGGACCCAACCCGCTGCAGGCCAAGGTCTTGACCCCGCCGCGCCCAGGCTGCCGATTGACTGAGGATGGCCAGCATTGGGCCTGTCCGGCGCCAACGGCAAAGCCGGCCCACAAGACCAAAACCGTGCGCCGCGTCGTCAAGACAGCAGCCCCTGCCCCGACGCGTCTCACCCTCGACACGTCCGGCTTTAATGGCGGTGTCGGTGCCGGGATTGATGGCGGCTATTTTTATGGCGGCGGCGGCACCACGATCATCTTTACCGGCGCCCGCCGCTACTCTGGCGTGACGCAGCATGCCGCCTCCCGCGTCAGTTTTCGCGGCGGTTCAAAAGGCGGGAAACGCGGCAGCGGGTGCGGCTGCTAGGACCGGTTACCCCCAAGCGAGCCTTCGCTCGCGTACCGGCTGCCACCCGTTTTCGGTCGCGAGCGCAACCGCCGCGCGCCGGGCATAGGCATCAAGCTCCGGCCCGGGCACCTCGACCCCTCGTCGGTCATAGAATCCAGCGATAAAATTGCGAAGATACGCCTTCAGTATGCCGGGAATACCGAGATCCCTTTCCAGGTCCGAGCAGCATTTGATACTCGGATAGCCCCCACACGCGGTCGAAATCCCGGTGATCACGGCCTCGAGGAAATCATCCACACAGAACCGGTACATAGCGGCGGTCATTTGCGTCAAATCCCCGTTTTCTCGGAGGGTAAACAAGAGTAGATCCTCAGAAGAGATTTGCGCTTTCAATTCCTGAACTTCGAACTCAATAGGGGTCGTGCCCATAGGTGTGTCCTTTCTTGAATTGACGGGGCGTCGCAGACAGGGTCTGCGCCTTTGAGTGAACCACACCTGCGGAAACGGCAGAACGTAATAATTCGTAATTTCAACTCGACTGGACTGGTAGAACGCGTTCCCGGCCTTCCACGTTCTTCGCGACCCCGTACTAGATGTTCGCAGGCAGTGCTGCAAAGGGCTGCGCAACAGGGGTTGGCCGTCGCTCAGCAGAGCATCCAGGTCAAAAAGCTCTGATGCGAAAACGGACACGATCCACGGTGCCTCGGCTTTTCCACGAGTTCGCCGTCAACGAGATAGTTCCCATTGGAGATGCTGATACGGCACCGGTTCGACACCGTGCACGAAAAATCTTTGTAGGCCTAAAAAGTCGGACGGTGATGGGAATGCGTCAGTCGGGGTAATGAATACTAAATCGCTAAGTTGCATCGCCGTACGAATTGCTTCTGCGGTCTCCGGAGCACCAGGTGCACCGTGCACGAGAATTTGACGACGCTCTCTATCCCAGACGCGACCGCTTGTCTTAAAGTCCATTTCAAATGTGGGATCGTGCAGGTCTTGAGACGTAATTGAACGCGTTGGTACGTCTCGCGCGGAACAAAGCGACTCTAGAACCGTTCTATTCGTATCAATTCCCGCGAAAACGATCATGAGGTGCTTACGCGCCAACCAAACCGGCCGCCTATTGGACGATGCCACCAAACGGCTGCCCAATTCGAAATCGTCTGGGTGGGTCGGTTGATGGGTCAACGCGTTGCTTGCTCCAAGGAAGTCGGTTCGGTTTTCAAGAGCGGGTAATCCCTTGCAAATCTATCTGCCGGCGCGCTACTTGGCTCGGTTATCGAGACAGAAATAGCGACGCGTTCAGATTTGATAACTATGTTATCTGAGTCAAGGAAAACTTTGAGATGGTGACCGAAACACACGCAAAAATATTGAAAGCCGCGAGTGAATTGCTGGTGGACGAAGGCGTGAACGCACTAAACGTGCGAGCAATCTCAAGTAAAGCGGGCATGTCTACGATTGGCATTTACCGAAAGTTCGGCGATCGGCAGGGCGTACTGGATGCCCTTTGCCAAGAAGGCTGGATCAGGCTGCGCGACACGATGAACGCTTGCGATCATGAAGGGTCACCAAAAGATGTGATCATGCGCCGCTTGGAAGTTTATCTCGACATAGCGAACGATTTTCCGGCGCACTATCAACTGATGTTTGAAGCATCAACACGCGGGTATGAGCCATCCACTGAAACACGGGCCTTGGCGCGAGAGACGTTTCAGGAAGTTTTGGAAAGCGTCGCAACACTCCCCAACCTTACCGTAGACTCTGATCTCCTCGCGATCGAATTGCTTGGTTTAACACATGGTTTGTTGACTGTGGGCATACAGTCCAGCAAAGGAATCCTGCCCGTCCAAGATTGGCGAAACGCCATACTCTCAGCGTGTTCGGCGCACATTGATGCACGAACAAAACCTTCGCCATGAGCCGTTGGGTTTGGACTTAAAACAAGCAATCGCTCTTAGTTACAATTGCGGTATCCAGCTGCCATGGAAAGTGGCTGCTATCCTTTGTGGCAACATAATCTCCGCCAACGGACCCTTTTTGACTTCCTGAGCATCGAAAATTGCTGCTTTTGCTCTGCCATTCTTGTAGTTGCAGGCGGTGGCGAGGAGATATCCTTCGCCCTCACCAGCCTTGTCATTGTGCGGAACGAATATGGCCTCGCTTGTATCTACGCCTTGACCGAAGCTCCATTCCTGACTGCCTTGGTCGCCATAATACGCCACAATGCCGGACTCACCGGCGCTGCTGAACAATTCGGTGGTGACGCTGAACCGGTGTGCCCGCCCCCAATAACGCTCATCAATGCGCGGAAAATCCTGAATGCGAGGATCGATAAGCTCTTCTGACGTCTCGCCTGTTACAAAATTCATGGTCCAACGATACAGTTGAGGCACAGTCCCTTCGCCAGGGCCGGAGCGGACCTCATCAAACATCTTCTCGAAGCGACACACGTCGCAGTGGACTTTTATGACCGAACCGCGTTCATCACGCTCTTCCCAAGCGTTCAGCGCGTGAAAGACAAATCCCTTCGGCGCTTCGAACCACCGCACGCTGGCGTCTTCGGCATCGAGGCGACGAAGGCCGACTCTTGCTTCGTAACCGTGGGTCCATTTGTAAGCGGCTTGCGAACCCTGCTTTGCTGCTTGTTCGTCATAAAGCAGCGGAAGATCGAAGATGATGATGAAATTTTCTGTCGCGGCAAAATCGTGGATCAGACCTGGACCATTAAGAGCGATCCTGGCTTTGCGTTTAGGTGTTCCATCTGCTCCCAAAACGTAATGTGTAACGCTCGCCTCACTATTGATATCATAACCAATGGCGTGGAGATCCCCCGACGATGGATCAACATGTGGGTGCGCGGTGAAGCCGGAATCTATAAATCCTGAAAAGTCATCTCTTCCGACCGTTTCCAGGTCCTCGCTGACGCGGTACGGAATACAGGTTTCCGTCAGTGCATAGAGTGACCCGGCAAATGGAAAGATGTTCGTATTTGCGACATCCGTGCCGTTGATAGCTTGTACAGGAGATTTTTCGCCAAGCTTTTGCGAAACCGGTTCTGTGCGAACCCAGCGGTTACGATATGTTTGAGCCCGACCATCCTTGAGCGTGAGGGCATGCATCATCCCGTCGCCAAAGAAGAGATTGTGGTCAGGTGGCACCTCGCCAATCGGATTGGGGCCGATACGCGCAAGCATACCGTTCAACTCGGGAGGGATACTGCCTTCGACCTCCAGATCGAACGCCTCAACCTCCTTCTCTACGGGTGTGTAGGGACCTCTAACCCAGGGACTCTCAGACATGACACCTCCTATAACTTTGTTATCGGCGGGAATTGATAACAAAGTTACCTAGTCGTAGCAAGTACCCAGACAGGCAGCGACAACAAGCGCGCTCCGATCAAAAATTACGCAAAAAACTCTGACTGATGTTCGATCTGACGTCGAATGCAGACATCGGTTTTGGGTCAGAAGCGGGCATAGACTCATCTTCAAACACCTATGCTCTCTGAAAAGCTCAAAATTCCAGCTGCTTGGAGGACGATAAACCGCTTCAACTCGGTTTCAAAAGCGTCGTAAGTTCCGGTGAATCCGGCTTGCCTGGAGGCTTCCAACAATTCCGGACGTTCTCTCGTCAATGACCAAAGCCCAGCAATATAAGCGTAACAAGTTTTTACGAGTTCCTTGGCAGCCGATTGATCGAATCCCAAGCCGCTGTTCAATATAATAAGCGTCCATTCACCCTGCGCTTTGGCGAAGTGGCGTTTGACATTGATGAGCTTTTCAAACGGCGTGTTTTGATCAAGGGTTCGCGAAATCTCCGATAGAAGCGCGCATGCGAGCGGACGCTCCGCAAATGTCGAAGAAATGTTCGATGCAAGTTCGTCGACGTCTTCGTATTTGGTGGTACGCTTTGCCAGTTGCCGAGTTATGTCGTCGAACTCGCGCATCAAGACATAGGCTAAAATCTCTTCCTTGCTGGAAAAATACTTGTAGAAGGCCGATTTTGCGATCCCAGCTTCCGCCGAGAAATCCGACAAACTGACTCTATCTACACCCTTTTTCTCAACGGCTCGCTTGGCGCCAGCGAGTAGAGACTCACGCCGCTCGCGCTTCTGAGCGACGTTTCGGGCGCGTACGAATGTCGTCGTCAAATGGTTCTCCCAAAAACTTGTTCAATCCGCGAGGGTTGCGAAGTGATATAACACTGCTATGTAAGAGAACAATATTCTCTTAATGGAGTTGCACATGGCACGCTGGCGAATAGACGACATCCCTGATCTGACCGGAAAGGTCGCAATCGTAACAGGCGGCAATGCGGGGCTTGGATTTCGATCAGCGCTTGAGCTGGCGAAGAAACGGGCGAATGTCGTTATTGGTTGCAGACGCGTCGATGCCGGCAAAGAGGCTGTGAAGACGATCCAAAATGCAGCACCCGGCGCTGAGATAGAATGCCTCCAGCTCGACCTAACCGACCTTGAGTCGGTCTGTGAGTTCGCAAATACTTTTAAGTCGAAGTTCGATAGACTGGACATCCTTATAAACAATGCTGCGGTGGTGAACGCTGAAACGCTTCAACACACAAAGGATGGGCATGAAATCCACATGGCAACGAACCATTATGGTCACTTCGCGCTCGCAAAGCGACTGTTCTCGCGTCTGGTGGACACGCCGAACGCTCGCGTCGTCACCTTATCGAGTGGCGCCAATCGCGTCGGTGAGATTCGATTTGACGATATGGACTGGCGTCAGCGCGAATACGACCGCGTAAAGAGTTATGGCGACAGTAAACTCGCCAACTTGCTTTTCACCGTGGCTTTACAAAAACGGTTTGAAGAGGCTGGAAGCAGCGCATTGTCAGTCGCAGCCCACCCAGGGCTGACAGCGACCGAGCGTCAGCAAACAGTCGGAGTTGGGGGTTGGTTCACAACCGCCATCGCATCTCCTGTTGAAACCGGCGTCGCACCTCAGCTGCGGGCCGCAACCGATCCAAATGTCAGAAAAGGTGAGTATTACGGGCCACGGTTTGGCTTGCGCGGTGGCCCTGTTCCCGCTCAGCCCAAGGGTAAAGCGGTGGACGCTGAGCTCGCTGAGGAGTTGTGGCAGTATACAGAGAACCTAGTCGGCTGATCACTCCGCCAATCGTCATCCAATGTCCGCCCTGACGCCGATAGCAGACCTAAAACTTACGCCCTCACCTCCGCCGCGTCATACTTTGTATCGACCGAACCGCAGCTTGGGCCATAAATGTCTAACGCCAAAGCAATACCGCGCTCGCCAAGGAGCTTGAGGGTCCCAGGCGAAATCGCGAGGCCCTCATTGCCTTCATCCATGAAAAGACCGCAAAACAAATCTACAGAGTATTTCGCGGTCAGCTCGCGCCAGACATCCAGATCGTTCGTCGTTCCGGACAGAAGTGTTGCGATCTGAGCCTCCAGATCTCCTGGGGTCTTACGTGCGACCTTAACACTCCATCGCCCGGTTCTAGCCGCACGCTCGCTTCCGGATGGCAGTTTTAGAGCTTCGCCGCGTCGCGCACCAACATCCGGGGACTTACCGAGCAGCGCTGTAACTTCATCGGGATCGAGATCATCCCCCAAAATGCGAAGCGAGGCGACGGTTTCTTTCAACGCCGGCATTTAAACCACACCCCGCCGGACACCAAGCGCCTCAAAACTCACGCCGGCCCCCACCGCAGCGCTGTTCGTACATCTCAACCGCAGCAGGCATCCATTGCCGGAAATTCTCGGCCCGGGTTTCTGAAGCCGGGTGCGTGGACATCCATTCCGGCGGACGCTGACCCCCGCCGAGCTGCCCCATTCGCTCCCACAGCTCCGGGGCCTCGCGCGGATCATAACAAGCCCGTACCAAGAGCTCGAGCCCGATCTTGTCGGCCTCGGTTTCATGGCTGCGGGAGAAGGCCATCAGCCCGCCCTGCGCGGCCATGCCAAGCGCCTGATGCACCATTTGCTGCTGCGCCCCGCTCATATCGCCAAGGCCAACGCCGACCGCCAGCGTACCCATCTGCACCAGCTGACTGTTGCTCATCCGTTTCGCCCCATGATGGGCGAGTGCGTGTCCAATCTCATGGCCCATGATCACAGCCAGCTTGTCGACATCATCGAGGTCAGACAGATCCACCCGGCCATCCATATTCCCCGCCACATCCAGAATGCCGGTATAGACCGCGACATAGCCACCAGGCAGACAGAACGCGTTCGGCTGTTCAGAAGCAATCACGTTGAACGTCCAGTCAAACTCGCGCGCCACCGGCGTAAAATTATACCCGGCGGCGAGATAATCCTCTTCCATCTCGATCGCCGCAACGCGCAGGCGTTCGCCGATCTCCCGCACCGTCTCAACCACTTCTCGGCTGCCGGCATCACAGGTGCGCGCGCTGCGAGAGCACAGCACATTGCCGCCCTCCTGCTGCAGCATCTGCACGTAAGACTGCGCCCCCAGCTGCGAGGCCTTGTCGATCGAGATCGTGTTGAATTCCGACTTGCCGGAATAGGGATTGGTCTCCTGATTGGAGAAATAATAGACCGCCAGCCCGATCAGGCCGATTATGATTATCCCGAAGCGACCACCACCACGCATATCGATCTCCCTGTCCCTGTAACTAAAGTGTAGCCTGCCCGACCACCGCAGGAAACCCGTTGACCCATGTCATTCACAGCGGCAACACTCCCGCCCATGACGCAAGCCCCGATTCCGACCGACAGCACGCTGCCGACCAAGCCGATCCCGATCTGGGATGTGCTGGCGGAGATGACGCTCTATGTCTCGGCCGCGCTGATCGTCACGGGCCTGATCCTGCCCTCAATCTGGAAACCGAATACGTTCGGCTTTGGCGGGGCAGAGTATAATCTTTACGGCATCATGCAGACGCTGTTTGAAGCCGGTCTGCCTTTCCTGGGCCTGATCGTGATTCTGTTCTCCGGCGTCTTCCCGATTGCCAAGACCATCACCGCGGCGATTATCTTTCGCCAGGGGGCCAACCCCTCGCCCAGGCTTGCCGTGCTGCTCAACCTGCTCGGCAAATGGTCCATGCTGGACGTCTTCCTGGCCGCCTTGCTGATTGGGATTTCGCAGATCAGTATCTATATCGGGTTCGAGACGCGCGCCGGGCTTTATTATTTCGCGTTCGGTGTCGTGCTCAACAATCTCGCCACCATGCGCCTGACCTGGACCAGACTGAACAAGATATGACCGAACAGACCGCCCCGAAAAAGCCCAAGCTCGCCGTTCAGGTGATCCCCGTGACGCCGTTTCAGCAGAATACCAGCCTGCTCTGGCACACTGAAACCATGGAGGGCGTGTTCATTGATCCGGGCGGTGAGGTCGACAAGCTGATGGGCGCGGCGGACCATTTCGGCGTCAAGATTGTCGAGGTCTGGCTCACCCACGGCCATCTCGATCATGCGGGCGGCGCCACCGAAGTTGCCGAGCGCGCCGGCTGTCAGATCATCGGCCCGCACAAGGATGATCAGTGGCTGCTCGACGATATTGAGGCGCAATGGGCCAAATATGGCGTCACCGGCTCAGACGCGCGCAATTGCACCCCCGATCGCTACCTGAATGAGGGTGACACACTCACCCTTGGCGATGAGACTTTCCACGTCGTCCACACACCCGGCCACACGCCCGGCCATGTCGTCATCTATCACAAGGAAGGCGGCATCGCCTTTGTCGGCGATGTCCTGTTCAAAGGCTCGATCGGGCGCACAGACTTTCCGCGCGGCAATCATCAGCAGCTGATCGACAGCATCACCCAGAAGCTCTGGCCGCTAGGCAATCATATGCAATTCGTGCCCGGCCACAACGAAATGAGCACGTTCGGACAGGAACGCCTGACCAATGGGTTTGTCGCGGATTCAGTGTTGAGCCGCTAAGCTCTCAGGCGGACTCGATGAAGCTCAAAAGTTGATCGAGTGTAGACGCGCCATAGGCCGCGCCATTGGACGCCGTTTTTATTACCGAAGACAGTCCGTCAACGGTAGCCATGGTGACCCGCGCCATGCCTAGCGGATCAGCCGTCTCACTTAATGTGTTCAGACTTTTTGCCCGCTCAAAGGTTCGAACAAACGCGTCCTCCAGCCTTTGACGCGTGTTTGCCAATATGGCTTCTGTTTGCTCATCAAACCGGCGTCCGAGTTCAACGGACGTGTTCGCGATGAGACAGCCACGCCGATCAGGCATGCTCGCCCAGACTTTCCAGTCTTCGATAAGCTGCCTCATCCCGCCCAGCCCGTCTTCACTCTGATCCGAGGCCAGCAGGTCCAGACGCGGCTCGATCACCTGCTCGATATAGTGTTCCAGCGCCAACAGGTAGAGGCTGTGCTTGTCGCCAAATCCCGAATACAGGCTTTGCCGCCCGATACCAGTGGTCTCCAGGATCTCATCAAGTTTTGAGACGGTATAGCCACGCGACCAAAAGATCTCCATGGCGGCGTCCAGGACTGCCTTGCGGTCATATTTGGGGGCCGGGCCGGGCTTCATACAGCATACGTATTATCCCTGATCCTAAAGTCAATGTGAGATACGAAATCTCCCGCGTTTCCTATCATTCACGGATTCGTGAGGCTGTGATACGCAACCTTATCCTTGACTCTGAAATCAAAGTGAGGCTGTGATACGCAACCTTATCCTTGACTCTGAAATCAAAGTTATGATGATTTTGGTCGAGTGATGATCCGATCATCGCATGCACGCAGCGCCTCAATGCAGGACGTCTCATCGAAAGAAGGACAAACGACATGTTAGATGCAACTGCCGAAAACGCTTACGACCAGGCCGCCGGAGATCGGTTAGATGCCGCGGCCAAAGCGGGCCTGGACATCACGACTTTCACGTCCGCACCGGTCAAATTTTCCGGCACGTATCGGTTTGACGTTCCGCCTGCCGAGCTTTGGCCCATGGTGACGCAAGCGGGCAATATCGCAAAATGGTTCCCGATTATCTCCGGCGGACGCCATGAAGACGGAACAGCGGATTCTCACGCCTCATGTGATGTCGGCTCAAAGCGGGTGTGCAAAACGATTGGCATGGGCACACTGGATGAAACTTTCCTTCATTCTGATCCGCCGACGACCAGCGTCTATACGGTCAAGAACTTCATGATGCCGATAAAGAATCATGCGGCCATCATGCATCTGCGAGAGTTTGAGCCCGGCAAAACGGAGCTCACCTGGTCTCAGTACTTTGACTATAAGGGGCTCGTGATGCGCCACATGTTCCCCTCCATGATGGGCCTGTTCATGAATATGGGCATCAAGAAACTCGCTAGCCTCGTCGGCGGCGAGGGCGGCAAGACACACACCTTCTAGTCAAATCAGCACGCCTGAACAAATCCGGTGCGCCCTTTCCAATCGCCTCACTGCATCAATTTCGTCGGCCGAGCGCTTCGTGACGACTCATTTTCAAGGATCCCACCACCATGACCTTTCTCTCTCTTTTGCTCTTATACGCGTTGATCTTCGCCTTCCTGGTCTTCTTTTCCGCGCTCTACACCTACTACTATTACGGGTTCGCATATGGCTTCTCGTCGAACCGCGATCCCTCCGTTAAACCGCGCACCAAGTTCGGCTTGCGCGTGGAACGAACACTTCAGAACCATGTCGAAAATGGCGCACTGGCCATTCCAGTCCTTGGGGTCGCCGCGATCGCCGGACTGGAATCGCAGGCTGCCCTCGTGGCGGGCCTGATCTACATTCTGGCGCGTGTCGCTTTTGTTATTCTCTACTATCTCGGTGTCCCGATGATCCGCGGCGGGGTCTGGACCCTGGGCAATCTTTCGCTGCTCTACATCGTCTATGTGTTGCTCACCACCGGCACCGTCGCCCTCCACTAACGGTCATCACCGCCACACACGCCCCCAAACTGACCATAAGCGCTGTTTCACCCACAAGGATAACACGATGACCTCCAGCACTTCGAAGACCTGGCGCCTGCCACTCCTCGCCGCCGCAGCATTTGCGATCACCGCCTGCGCCTCGGTCGGTCCGATTGAAGAGAACGTCCCGTTCGAGCTCACTTACGACATGCAGATTGATCAAGTCGGCGAGGACACCATCGCCTACTATACCGATGGCGAAGGCACGCCGAGCGTCTACCTGCTACACGGCATTCCGACCACGTCAGCGCTCTGGCGCAATGTGGCCCCCATCGTGGCCGAAGCCGGCACAGTCGTCGCGTTCGATCTGCCGGGCTATGGCCAGTCCAGCGTCCCGGCGAGCGGCGACTATTCCCATGACGGCCTCTACGCCCCGATGGCGGCCTGGCTCGACCAACAGGAGGCCCCGTTCGTGATGGTGGTGACCGATCTTGGATCCATGCTCGGCATTGACTATGCCATGCGCAATCCTGACCGCGTGAACGGCCTGGTTCTGGTCGAGGCCGCATTCATGCCAGCAGAACCCTGGCGCGACCAGCTGACAACCACGCAAAAAGCCATGTTCCCGATGATGCGGTCCAACTGGTTCGCGAACTTCATGATCACCAGCCAGCCGCGCTTTCAGGGCCTCGCCTTGAACATGGGCACCGTCCGAAAATACTCCAAGGCAGAAAAAGAGCGTTATCTCGGCCAGTATGACGACGTAGAGCGCCGCAAGGTTGTGCGCGACGGACCGGGGCCAACAGCCATGCCAAAGAACGCCATCAGCGTCGCGCCAGACGATATGGCCGCCAAGATGAACCAGAACGCCGCCGCGCTCGCCGAAACGGAAATCCCGATTCTGCTGCTGACCGCTGATCCCGGCATGATCGTTCAGCCCGAAGCCATCGAGTATGCCCGCAACACGTTCAAGAACCTCACCGTGACCGAGATCGGCGCGGGTCGGCATTTTGTCCAGGAAGACCAGCCAACCGCGATTGGTGTGGCGATCCGCGACTGGCTGATTGAGACCGGCTTCAGCGACAAGGAACCCCCGGCAGAGGCCGACGCGAGCGATCCGGCTATGCCAGCGGGATAAAGCCTCACTCGAAAGTGTATCGACATTCGCCGGCACGTGATTAACCCTGCCTCCAACAGGAAAAATGGAGGGCCTACCCATGTGCGATGAAACCACAGACCGCGAACTCGATGCCTGGCTGAAGCGCAAGGCGCTGACCCGGCGCGGCTTTACCGCCCGGGCCTCAGCGCTGGTCGCGACCGGCGGCCTGCTGACCACAGCTTGCGCGACGCCCGACCCCGAAGCAGAGACCAGCGCGGAGGCCGCCCCCGACACGCCCACCGCCCTTACCGAAACCGAAGTCCTGGTCCCCACCCCTGACGGTGAGGCCGACGGCCTGTTCATTCATCCGGCCAGCGGCGCCCATGCCGCGGTGATCTTCTGGCCCGACATTCACGGCGTGCGCCCGGCCTTTTTCGACATGGCCCGCGACCTTGCCGCCTCCGGCTATGCCGTGCTCGCCATGAACCCCTATTATCGCAGCCATAAGGGCCGCCTGTTTGGCGACGGTGAGACCTTCCGCGATCCCGGCGGACGCGAAAAAGTCGGCCCACACTATAGCCTGTTCAGCCCCGAAACCGTTCAGACCGACGCCGCCGCCCTCGCCGCCTGGCTGGACACCCAGGCCGCAGTCGACACATCGCGCGGTATCGGCGCGGTCGGCTTCTGCATGACCGGCTCCTGGACACTGCGCGCTGCGGCGGCTGTGCCCGGCCGGATCAGCGCGCCCTGCTCTTTCCATGGCGGCGGTCTCGTCACCGAAGACGCAGACAGCCCGCACCTGCTCGCCCCGAAGATCAAAGGCGGCGTCCTGATCGCGATTGCCGAGAATGATCACGAGCGCGAACCCGACGCCCAGGGCGTCCTGATCGAGGCCTTTGAAACCGCCAATGTCCCGGCCGAGATCGAAGTCTATGCCGACGCCATGCACGGCTGGGTCCCCACCGACAGCCGCGCCCACAACCCCGATCAATCCGCCCGCGCCTGGGCACGCATGAAAGCGCTATTTGAGACACAGTTGGGGATTTAGTATTTAGCAGCTTAGCAGCGGCTAGTCGCCCAAGTGGCGCCAAATGCTTGGTTGATAAGTCCGAGGGCGGTGGCCAGAGCCGCCTTCACTCACTTCATAAACAAAGTTCTATACTCACCTAGACGTTTGATTTTTATTCCGCTTATCTGTCCCTGTTTATATCTGGGGGAATAGACGTGTGGAGTTTACTTGAATCTGTGCCTTCTGGAGTCTGCCAGGGCTTGGGGGCGATAGGTGCGGACTGCACAAACAGCATCCTGATCATTAAAGTCTGGCACCTGTTTTTGATCTTCGGAATATTTCTGATCGTCTCGCTGATCGCCTACTTTATTCGCAGATACAATCGCCTTGATCGTCATCACGGATTGATCGAAATGACCGCGCCGTATGGCGCAGCTCCTGTTGCCCGCACAATCCGCATGAACCCGCATGCTTTTGCGAAAGCCATTGGTGAAAAGGGATACGACACGCTCACAAGAACAGAAGCGGCAAAGAAGCTGAATGAGCGATATGGTGAGAGATATTTTGTGTGCCGGTTCATAGAGAACGGCAGCACACTATTCAGGCGAGAACTGAAAATCCAAGCATGGCATATCATGCTCAAAGAGACCGAATTCCGTTTGGATCCCGAAACACTGGATATGCTCAAAAAAGGAAGCGCCAGCAAAGATGACGACGAGTTGGACGATACTTACGGAGCCGAAGGCAGTTTCGACATCTTCTTTCGCAAGGTCCGCTGGTGGGATCTTCGTCATTGGCTCAACCACCCGGCACGTGAAATCAGATACGCTTTATATGTCGCCATTTTTGCTGCAACGCTGGAATACTCTGGAGACTTAATTGAATTGCTGCAGCAGCTGTTCAATACGTCCAATATCTAACGCTTGGTCCAACACGCTCCCCACGCGCTCCCTCTCCCGGATGCGGGAGAGGGTATGGAGGCGGTCGGCGCAGCCGAGGAAAAGCGCGAGCTTTTTCAGCCGGAATTGGGTGAGGGCACCGAGGTGACTTAGTCGACCGGCAGCCCGACTTCCTTGCGGACCGTGGCCAGCAAATGATTCGTGCTTAAAGCAATCTCAGCCGGTATGCGCACCACCCGCCAGCCCGCGGCAGTCAACCGCCGATCTCGCTCAGCGTCCTCGCGTTTGATATCTTCGCGGTCGTGGATGCTCCCATCAATTTCAATCACCAGCCGTTTGGAGCGCACCGCAAAATCTACGGTCAGACCCTCAATCGGCACCTGACGCCGAACCGCGACGCCCTCCTTGCGTAGCGTCCGAAGCGCCTGCCAGGCCAGTCGCTCGGGATAGTTTGCCTCGCGGCGAAGTCGTCTGGCGCGGTCTGTGTTTCGGCGGATCATCGGGAAACACTAGGCGAAGGCGCTGAAAACGCCAGTCTGGTGCCCTCATCCCCGGCCCTTCTCCCGCGTCCGGGAGAAGGGAGCGCATCATGGCAGGGTTAGCCACAAACTTATCCAACACCTGCGAAACCAACGTATACTCCCCTCATCTCGCTGCCATGCAGAGCATTCTAGACCGTCTGGAAGGTGGCGAGATGCGGTGACTGGAGTCGGGGGTGCGCATTAACGGGCCGCACCTTCCGGGACCAGCGGTCAACCTGGAGAACCTTGCTTGGGCCGCGAGAGCGGATTCCCGTTGAGGCTGCTAGTGGAGCATCAGAACTCACAGCC
>JASJAO010000017.1 GCA_030066975.1 Henriciella sp.
CGCACACCTGCCTCGTGCTCCCTGATCATCCGTATGATCTGTTCTTCGCTGAAACGTGATCTTCTCATTTTGCATCCTCGTTTTCGAGGACTCTGCAAATTCATGGCCGGAAATTACGGGGCTGGGTCATGAGGTTAAGCAAAAGCAGTCATAAGCTCTGAGGTTGATGTAGAACCACGGTAGCAGTGCAAAAAAATAGCCTCGAGTAAAATCAAAAAATCTCGCTACGATGAAAAAGTAAGCCTAGGGTCAAGCCAGAATCTACGACTGAGCATAGGGAGAAGAATTCAATCCACCTACATTCTTTCTATCAGTCTAAACATAGAATCATCCTATACTGTTTTTTGAACCGTAAACGCTTAGATGCGCGACGCATTTCAAATTTTCGCGGACCATTTTTTCCGAATGACGCATCGATACTTTAATGACAGCCCTATAGAGTCAGAAGAAGATGACCAGTATGGCATAACGCCATTCGCGAGGTCGCTCGCGAAAAGCATTCTCAGCATCGAGAAACCCATTGGAACGACGATTGCGCTCAACGGAGCTTGGGGGTCGGGAAAGAGCAGCGCCGTCAATCTAATCCGCGCCGAACTCGATAAGGCCTATGACGACAAGCTGGTCATTTCCGACTTCAAGTGTTGGTGGTTTCGCGGGGAAGAAGCGCTCGCGCTTGCCTTTCTGCAAAATCTCCATGCCTTGCTGAGCGATACGCTGAAAGACAAGGTGAAGAACCTTGTCCCAAAACTCGGCCGCGGCATGCTTCAAGCCGGACCCGTAGTCGGCGCAGCGATGGCCTTTACGCCGGCCAGTTTCTTGGCGCCCTTTACAAGCGCGTCCGCAAAATTTGCATCTCGATATTTCGACAATGACGATACCCTCGAAGAAACATTTCAGGAGTTAGCCAAGGTGCTTGAGAAAGAAGATCGACGTTTTCTAATCATCATCGACGACATCGATCGCCTGAGCCCTGACGAAGCGCTTGCGATCTTCCGGATGGTGAAGTCCGTCGGGCGACTGCCAAATGTCATGTACCTCTTGGTGTTTGACCGCGAGCTTGCTGAGAACGCCGTTCGCGAAAGATACCCATCAGAAGGACCGCATTATCTTGAGAAGATTATCCAGGCAGGTTTTGAGCTGCCCATGCCGCTGCGAACCGACCTGAACCGCGACATCTTAAAATCCATCAACACAATATGCGGCGATCCCGGCGAAGAGCATCATCGCCGACTTCTCAATCTGTTCCACGACATTGTCGCGCCATATGTAAATACGCCAAGAGATACCACGCGCTTTCAGAACGCCATCAGCGTTACATGGCCCGCAATCGCGGACAATGTCAGCCTCGCCGATTTCATCGCACTTGAAACACTACGCCTCTTTGAGCCAACGCTTTTCCAAGCTATCCGCGCCAACAAAGCGACCCTCTGCGGAATACGCGATCGCCGCAGGCTCGGGGAAGCAGAGGGCGAAGCAAGGTTTGAACCCTACCTTCAAGGCGTCGATGAGGGGCGACATGAAATCGCGCGGATCGCCCTGCAACGCTTGTTCCCCAGTATAGAAGATACCGGCTACTCGGATGGATTTCATGCGATTTGGGATAGCGAGCGGCGAGTTTGCATTGAGGCCCACTTCGACACCTATTTTCAGTTCTCCCTCAGCGACGAAACCCTTTCCATGGGCCGCATCAATGAGTTGACCGAACGTGCGAATGATCGCGCTTTCATTCAGCAGACTTTTCGAGACGCTGCTGAAGTGCGCCGGCGAACAGGCACGTCCATGGTGCCCGTTCTCCTCGATGTTATGAATACACACGCGCCCGATGTGAATCGCGAGAAAGTCGAACCCCTAATCGCTGCTCTCTTCGAGATTCATGACGAGATTGATCTCGAGATCGATCAAGAGCGTGGCATGATGGCCGTGGGGAATACCACCTATCGGTATCATTGGCTGATCCGTCGTCTGACGAATGACCGGTTCGACCTCGATCAGCGCACAGACCTATATATGTCGACGACCGAAGCTGCATCAATCGGCTGGCTCGTCGATTTCGCGTCGGCAGCTTACCGCGACCATCACCCCCGCGATGACCGTCCGCAACGCGAGGAAGACTGTCTTGTTCGCGCGGATGCTCTGCCGGTCTTAATCGAACGCACGCTGACAGCCATTCGTTCTGCTGCCGCAGACGGCTCGCTGCTGCACCACCAAGATCTGATCAGTATACTATACCGGTGGCGGGACTTTCTTGATGATCCTGCCGAGCCGCGCGCCTATACTGATCTACTCTTGGAGGACGATGAAGCGCTGGTCATTCTCGCGCGAGAGCTCACAGGCGAGTCTTGGTCGCAAGGCATGGGGTTCACGGGTTTGGGCGACCGCGTTTCGCAACGGCACGTCCGCGCTCAAATTGAGTCGGAATCCGGTATTCTGGATGTCATCCGTTTCCGCACGGAATTGGAGCGCCTGCAATCAAGCGGCGACCTGGATGAAGCATCTCAGACCATAGTCGACACATTTCTCGATGCGTGGGATCGCCGATTGTCCGGGCGCGATGACTGAACCGCGCTTCAGTTCTATCGCGCTTCAGTTCTATAAGGTCGCTTTCGCGCAGGCGACACCCGTCGAAAGGGATCGTCGTTAACACGACGGATTCCGTGCCGCTGGTGTTCGGAAGACGTTTTTTTGGTCAGAAAGAAAGTAGATACCAAACGGTCATTGAAGAAAGAGCTGAGAGATGTCGCCCGAGGAGTTTCTGAAAAAATTCAAAAGCCACGCTGACGCCAAGAAAGCGCTACTTGAATATTATGCAGCGTTCCAGATTTCTGCCGTGGAGTCTGAACCCGTTGCTGCGCTAACATCTTCGCTCGGATTCTCATTAGGAAGTGCGGGTTGGGTCAACACTTCAGAGGACATGCTAAGGGCGTCGCGTCGCTTTTCGGACCTCCTCACCAAAACGCTAGGCGCTCGATTTGGTGACGAAAAAGACTTATCCGACCTCATACGAAGAGCCGCACATAATGCGGTGTCGTTCAATCAAACAGAGAAGCAGTTTCTTGACGCGGTAACCAATGACATTGTCAATATTCTCAGCCAGGATTTCGAAATCTTCCTTCCAAACAGACTGGTCTATCTAGGCCCAAAAATCACGCCATTGAAAATTGGAAATGTCAGGGTTCTCAAACTGAGTGACCTAGAAAAAGAGATTCAGCCCGTGGTGGCGAAGTTACAAACTAAATACATGAATATGTCGGTTGAGTTTGACCACGAGAAGCAACGCGCGACTTTCAAACAGGCTAACATTGGGATTGAAGTTCCTTCCTCGGCAATGATGTGGGCCGTTAAAGCCCGCGCCAGCAAAACACATCTGTACGAGGAAGCTTTGTGGCAGATAGGGATTGCAACAAGTCTCATGCGTCTGTTTTCCGGCAAATGGGACGGAAGAATACCGAGCTTTCGCGACATTGAGCCCGATGCGGTCGTTCAGGACCGCTATGTTGGCGACAACGCGCTAGTGCGCAACGGCCAGAAGCTGAGCTATGGCGGTTCAAAATTTGTTGGCGCCTATATAGTTGATGGAAAGATCTCGAAGGATTTACGGGCCAAAAAGACTCAGTCGATCTTTGAGAAAGTCTTCGCGTACAAGCCAGGGACGCTTGGGGAGCAAGTTTTCAATGCGCTCGGCTGGCTGACCAAGGGGCGCCAAGCGTTAGATCGCTCCGAGCGCCTTCTATATTTCTTTACGGCGATTGAAGCGATTCTCACGCGCAATAATAAAGACAGTCCGGTGATTGATACGATAGCGCGTCATGGCAGCGTCATGCTCGCTGCTTCCATCGAAAAACGGCCCGGCGTCGCGAAACGGTTCAAAGACTTGTATGCACACAGATCTGCAACAGTCCATCGCGGCACTCGAAATGCTTCCGCAAACGCCGTTGCTAACGCGCACTACCTAGCAACACTGCTCATACTCGTGGCGCTCAAGAAAGGGAACTTGTCGGAAAAGCATAAGACGTTTTCTGATGCGCTGGGCGCCGCGAGTTACGGCACAATCTGGCCCTGATTGGTAATCCAAGCATGTTTATTGTTCATGGGATTCTCGTTGCGCGGTTGGACGGGGCCGTCACGGAGGCGTCGGCTTATCTTTTGTTTCCCCAATAGGTGAGGATGGACAGCACACCATTGACGCATCCGGCAGTTACGTTTCGTCCGCTCTTAGGAATTTTCTGCCTTACTGCTCACGCCCGCTTCCAGGATAGGGCTGCAATTGAATGACCGAGCCCAGAGGGCCCGGCCATCCATTCTCCATCGCTGGAGTGTCGGAAAAGCAGCTATCGAGCGTCTAACCGAGACTGGAGCCAATCCAGCACTTCCGCCTTTACCCATCCCACTCTGTTGGGGCCAAGCATTACCCGCTTGGGAAATTTGCCCGCCTTTTCCAGCCGTGCGATGTGTTGAGGGGAGTACAAGACCATTTCCTTCAGCTCACGCTTATTGACTAACTTCATCACGAATTCTCCATTTCTGGAGGCATCGCGATGCCTCGGGTTACGACAATACCCAGGCATTTATAACCTAGCAGCAAGAAGCCAACTTAACCAAGGCTACACATAGCAAAACATTACAGCACACCAAAAAAGGTGGATTAAAAGGTGGCCAGAGAAACTATCGACCATTTAAGTGATTGTATTTATAGTATTATTTTAATTATATGGTGCGGCCGAGAGGACTCGAACCTCCACGGATTGCTCCACAGCGACCTCAACGCTGCGCGTCTACCAGTTCCGCCACGGCCGCACGCCGAGGTAGACGCGCGATATACTGGGCAGTTGCGAGATTGTGAAGGGCAAAGTGACTGCTATATGCAGATCATGTTGAATTCCACGACCATTGAATGGGCTGTTAGCGAAGGGCTCACTTCGTACGAAGACGCGGTTCGGTTTATGGAGGGTCGCGCTCGATCCATCCATGCTGGAGAGGCCGTCGAGCTGGTCTGGTTGCTTGAACATCCCCCTCTCTATACAGCCGGGACCAGCGCTAAACCGCAAGATCTGCTCGTTCCGGACCGATTTCCGGTCTACAAAACAGGGCGCGGCGGTGAGTATACGTATCACGGACCAGGCCAACGAGTCGCCTATGTCATGCTGGATGTCGCCAAACGCCGCCGGGACGTCCGCGCTTTCGTAGCGGATCTCGAAACCTGGATCATCAGCGCCCTCTCTACGTTCAATATCGATGCAGGCACACGTGAGGGGCGTGTCGGCGTATGGGTTGATCGCACCCAGTCAGGCGGCCCTTTGCGCGAAGACAAGATCGCGGCGATCGGGGTCAGGCTTCGCCGCTGGGTCAGCTATCACGGGATCAGCCTCAATGTAGAGCCCGATCTCAATCATTTTGGCGGTATAACACCGTGCGGGATCGCGGACCCCCGCTACGGCGTCACCAGTCTGGTCGATCTCGGCTATCCGGTGGACATGGCCGACGCAGATGCAGCCTTGCGCCAGGCGTTTGAACAGACCTTCGAGTATGATACCGTACCTGTGTCGATCCAAATCTAGTAGGTCACTGTCGCAGACTCGTCGTCCCTAACGGCAGCGTATTCCGACTCGCTAACTTCAAAACTAGGGGCTGCTCCGAAAACGTTGTCCGATTTTTCTGGACCGAAGGCCCCCAAGACGACGTACCTTCCTATGAATCCGATCAACCACAAGGCTGCAAACAGGACAAACAGCACCAAACTCCAAATCGGAACGATTTCCGAACTTTGTGGAGCGAGGATCTGCACTGCTAGTGCGCTGAAACTCAATAATAAGCATACAGCGTCGAACTTGATCAGAGCTCTGATCGAATATCCCAAGTCATGCACACGTTTTGTGTCAATCGCATAAAAGCACCAAAGAAAGAGCAGACTGCTAACGACCGCGATCAGCGTCCATATTGTGCTCAGCGAAGGTACAACGAACCCCAACAAAACACACACGCCTAATACCACCAACGCAGTCAAGATTGATAGTACTCTACCCATCCAAAACTGCTTTCGCCCTATCCGTCCAGAAAAACTGATAAACAGGTCAATCATCGATACTGGCTGATAGATTGGGGGCTTCGCAGGGAATGGCGCTCGAGCGACCCAGAGCAGGCTCCACAACATAATCACAGCACTAAGCGGCATGATGACTTGCTGAAACACGCCGATATTTGGGCGCAGGATGAATTCTTCCTGGCTCGGTAACGGTTTGTCGGCCGTCGCTCCGTCCCACGGATCATCACCCCGATTGCCTCTCCGGCCACCTTGCTCTCGCTCACCAGAAGCTGCTTCAGTGGCCTCTCGATCTGCCTGCAATTTGCGGCGCTCGGCAAGCTGCGACGATTCCCACGCGTCGGGGCTGATTTCATAATTTGCGCGTTCTGACAGGAGTTTAAGTCCCGCGGCGACATCATCCTCTATTCGAAGATCGAAGAGCTGCCCAGCAAGCGACAGCGGCAGCACGTAGGCTGCCTTTCTAGCGTCTTCTTCGGCCTGGGCTTGGCGTCTCTCGTCTCGCTTGCGTTCCTCCCACCCATCGGGATCCGCTAAATAGACGGCGCGTTCAGCATAAAGCTCGTCATAAGCGGCGGCTTTCTGTTGCAACTGAATAGCGAACAGTCCGAACGCGGCGAGCAAGGGAAGCAAAACCAAGAAGGCCCAGATGCTCCATTTCCCCGCATCGTTCAGTCTTCGGCAGTGTATGTTGAATGACATAATGGTCGTCACAATGAACACGATGGCGGTGAGATACTGGTTAAACAGTGACGCCCCAGCCGTATCTGCACCCGTCAACGAGACGATGCCAATCGCAAACGAGATCCCAAAAACGCATGCGAGTTGGAGCATGAACAATAACGTCCAGGCGCGGGTAAAGTGCAGCGTCGGCGACTTGCCCGTTGGGTTCAACAAGGTCGACAGCCAGTTCATGTTCGCCGGTAGCTGCTGCTCATCGGTGATCCAGGGGCGTTCAGGATCGAGCGCAGTGTGATAATTGGCGGCATCGCTCATCGCAGCGAACTCCTATTGGTATCTGACCTATGAGATAGGCTTATACATAGAGAATCGAATTTATCAATAATCGATAAATAATTATCGACAGGCACTAATGCCTGAAGTCAGTTTGCACCGCTCATCGGTGGACCATGTTTGTTGTCCCTGGGTTGAGACGGGAAAGCGCCTACAGCCATCGCAACAATCGCATTTGTTACGATGCCAGCCGCAATTGCAGTCGAGAGCGTATCGCGTAGCACAATCACCATGCCTTCCATGGCCGGGTCGATTTCGTTCCGTTCCAAATGGCCCACAACTGCCTCATAGGCCGCCATCGTCTCTTCGGAGATCAAAAAGGCGCCAAGAATACCAGAGACAAACTGGTTCGCGATCATCGCGCCAATCCAGACCAAGACCACCAATCCGGCAGAGAAGCCAGCATCGTGAAGCCGCTTGCCGATGACGCAAATATAGGGATAAACGAGCACAAAATGCAGGAACACCAAAGGTACCGCCACCATGCGATACCCGGCACTCACTAGGACCGTACACACGGTGAGGACCACCATACCCTGCCAGAATCGATTGCGATCGATCCGACCTTGTGGATTGAACAACAGATCACCCATTCGACACTCCTTATGGACGCAACAAGGGCTTTAAATCAGTCTGATTTAGCTGGCCGCTCGGCTACTCAAATTCAACCATAACTTCATCAGCCGCGACGCTGTCCCCGGCCCCGACATTGATCGCCTTCACACTGCCCTGGGCCTCAGCGCGGATGATATTCTGCATTTTCATCGCTTCAACGATGCAAACCGCCTCGCCTTCCTCAACGATCTGGCCAACCTCAACATCAACGGACACGACCAGTCCCGGCATCGGAGAAATGATCAGCTTCGAAAGGTCAGGTTTTTCCTTTTCCGGCAGGCGCTGGTGTAACTCCGCAATGGCTGGGCTGCAAATCAGCGCCCGTCGGGTCACACCCCGATGCATGACTTCAAAACCATCCGTTTCAATCGAGATTTTGACCGCGAAGGTCTCGCCGTCCAGGACACCTTCGAACAGCGGGTTGCCTGGGGTCCAGGCGCTCACCACACTATGCGACGCGCCATTGAGTTCAATCGCAGCCTGACCTTCGTTCAGATCCAGACTGATGGGCAAATAATCGTTCCCCAAGATCACGACCCAGTTTTGTCGAAGAGGGGGCTGCGGGGCCATGCGTCCGTCGATTTGGCCCGCACGCTGGGTCATCACCCCGTGGGCAAAGGCCGCAGCTGCGACGAGGTACTCGACCTGCTTGGAGGTCGGCTCTGTCCCCTGAAAGCCCTCAGGAAATTCGTCCTTGATATAAGCGGTCGTGATATTGCCGGAGCGAAATCGTGTCTCGTCCATGACAGCGGCACAGAACGGGATATTGTCGCGAATGCCTTCAATGTGGAAACGATCAAGCGCCAGGGCCTGAACATCCAGCGCGTCATCTCGGGTGGCACCATGCGTGACGAGCTTGGCGATCATCGGATCATAGAACATCGAAATTTCATCGCCCTCGCGCACCCCGGAGTCCATGCGCACAGTGCCGCCTCCCAGGGGACCTTCAACCGGAGGCAGGAACCGCCTCAGACGGCCGATTGACGGCAAGAAATTGCGATAGGGATCTTCCGCATAGACCCGGCTCTCAATCGCCCAGCCATTAATCTTCAGATCTTTCTGTTTCAGAGCCAGTTTCTCGCCACAGGCAGACCGCAGCATCTGTTCGACGAGGTCAACGCCCGTGATCATCTCGGTTACCGGATGCTCAACCTGCAGACGTGTGTTCATTTCCAGGAAGTAAAAACTCTTGTCCTTGCCAGACGCAACAAATTCAACGGTTCCGGCGCTGTCATAGTTTACAGCCTTGGCGAGGGCCACGGCCTGTTCGCCCATTTTCTTGCGGGTCGCCTCATCCAGCAAAGGCGACGGTGCTTCCTCCAGAACCTTCTGATTGCGCCGCTGGATCGAGCATTCGCGCTCGAACAGATAGACGCAGTTTCCATGCTTGTCGCCCATCACCTGAATCTCGACATGGCGCGGTTCCAGGATGAATTTTTCAATGAAAATGCGATCGTCTCCGAAGCTCGCCGTCGCCTCAGCCTTGACCGCCGGATAGCCTTCTTCGACATCCCTATCGTCATACGCGATGCGAATCCCTTTGCCGCCGCCGCCTGCGGACGCCTTGATCATGACGGGATACCCGATCTCTTTGGAGATCTTCACCGCTTCTTCAGTGCTTTCAATCAGCCCCATATGGCCCGGAACAGTGGAGACACCCGCCTCGGCAGCAAGCTTCTTGGAGCTGATTTTATCACCCATCGCCTCAATCGCGTGGGGGTTTGGACCAATGAAGGCAATCTTTTCCTTTTCCAAGCGCTTTGCGAACTCTGCATTCTCCGAAAGAAACCCAAAACCTGGGTGTACGGCCTCTGCTCCGGTCTGTTTCACCGCCTCCACAATCTTATCCATAACGAGATACGATTCCGCAGCCGGCGATGGTCCAATATGAACAGATTCATCCGCCATTTCGACGGCCATCGATCCTGCATCTGCGTCGGAATAGACAACGACGGTCTTCACGCCCAATTTTCTGCAAGTCTTGATCACCCGAACTGCAATTTCACCGCGATTCGCGATCAGGATTTTGTTGAACATTTAGAGGCCCCTAGATACGTCGCTAATTCTAGGTGCTCGACTTACGACCTACCCGGGAACTTGTCGAGTTGTCCCAGGGAGAAGACGAGATCTGGACTGTGCGGATCAGTCTTCATCTCGAAAGCCGGCTTCGACCTCGGATTCGAAGGCCCGAATACGTGACGTCAGCGACACCAGGAACGCAGTCGACCAGCCAATCATCAGGAATCCGTTGGCCGACTCTGCGGCCGCCAGCATCCGCCAGCCCGTCTCCAGATATACATCCCCGTAACCAACCGTTGTGAATGTCGTTGTTGAGAAATAAAGCGCGGCCTCAACCGTCTCAAATTGATCGAGCCAGAGATACACGACGGCATACATCCAGATTTGGATCGCGTGGAGACAGAACAGGCCAACAACAATGCCAACAATGGTGATCCCTTGCCACATCGTCCCCGCCATCCGGTCTGGGTTACGCATAAACCCGCGGCGCATCACCCAGGACAGCCCGACCAGCCCGGCAAAGTGAACCGCGGACGTCATCGCAATCAGAAGCGCAGAAAGAGCTAGGTTGGCGGTAAGCAGATCGAGATCCTCTTATGCCGCTATTGTCAGCCCGTGCGCGAAGCCGGGCGCTTCACGAGCCAGAAAATCAAGCAGTGCCCGTTCCGCCGGGCTGATTTTGTCGTCACCGCCAATCTGCCGGATCAGCCAGCCATGCTCTTCCGAAGTCACTTTTTCAGCCTGGCGGAGCGCAGCATCATTTGCAGCCATTCGGGCCTTTGCGGCCTTTCGGCCATCATAAGTGATCTTCTGAAACCAGCTCCCATCGGCAAATGAGGCAACCATTCGTCCAAAAACGCCCGCAACGCCGCCGCTGCTTTGCTCAAGCCACTGTTCGCGAGACAGGGCGTCAGCCTCGGTCACTGGATCGGGATGTGACCGAGCCATAAGATGGTTGCCAATCGCGCGGGCAAACATGTCGTTCCAGGATATGTGATTTTTGGCAAATGCTATGGAATCGTTGGTCTCAAACAAGACTCTCGCTTCGTACTGGCTTATCCAGACATTATCCTCGCCGGCTGGCGCGCTGAGAACACGGCGCATCCGGTCGACCATATCAGAATTGGCCTGTCCGTTGGCTTTGATACGCTCCGCCACGGCTTGCAGCGCAAAACGAGACAGCGACAACGGCGCGCCTTCGGCATAACGCAGCACGTTCAGCAAAAGATCGATCTCCCGCAAAGTCGGGGTTTCACCATCTTGCGATACTTGCCCGAGCAGCCAATCGGCTTCCTCATCCGTGACCCAGCCTTGTGGCGGTTCCCGGGTCAAAAGAAAATCCTTGATCGCTTCCTCAAAACGCGCGTCCCAAAGCGGATCCGATTCACTCAGCAACTCATTCAGCCGAAAAAGCGCTTCCGCTTCGCCACGACTGACAATTCCGTCTGAATACACATCGTCGACGATGCGGCGGGCCTCCGATTCCGACATCTCACCAAGTTTGGCAAAACGCGCCAACACAATCTGCAAATCCTGATTCATGCCAAAACGACCTCGCAAACGTTTTTCTGTCATTCACCCAGAATGACAGGAAGCCGTTGCCAAGGGGTTACGAGCCGGGCCGTATCGAATTTGCGCTATCGAATGTGGAGAAACTTGGCGAACAAATGCAGGAGCTCGCGTGGCATATTTGACGGCAACAAGGCATCAACAGGGTCGTCCCTGCGCACCACCATACTGGCCGCACCGACCCGGTCGTCCACACGATAGTAGTTCATGGACCAGTCCGGAAACGCTCTGGACATCACGGGCTCTCCGACGATTTGCACAATGCCGGAATGGCGCGGATCACGAAGGATACGCGCATATATGTCTCGCACTTCCTGCTCGTCTCCCTCAAGGGCTTGCATAAAGCTGCGATCATTGTGCGCCAGAAATCCAGTGATATAGCGCTCATAATTGTTCGACTGCGAAACATCGAGAATCGAACCGATCTGAGGCGGATCAAGCCTATCACTGGCTGTGCTTACATATACAAGGCGATACATCGTCGAAATCCATCCAAGTCTTGCAGAATATGGCGTTGCAGCATTTTTGGCTCAATGACTTGCAAGCAGAGCGTGCTTGATCGGCAGCGTTAGTCGCCCTTCACGATATGTTCCATTGAACTGGATGACTTAATCGCTGGCTGTGATAGACTTTTGCCTAATCATTGCTGACAGGTGGAAATCATCCCATATCCATCGTCAGTGTATCAATATGAGGTCGAACCGATGACACTTGCAGACGCTGACATCATGATGCCCATGCGCACCGGCGAGATTCGCATCCATGATGAAGAAGGCTTCGAAGGCATGCGGCGCGCGGGGCGTCTGGTCGCCGAATGCCTCGATATGCTGGTGCCCGAAGTCCAGCCAGGGGTGACCACAGCCCATATCGACAATCTGATCCGGGAATTTGTACTCGACCATGGTGCCCAGTCGGCGACGATTGGCTATCGCGGCTATCGCCACGCATCATGTATTTCTCTGAACCATGTCATCTGCCACGGCATTCCGGGTGATCGCATGTTCAAAGACGGGGACATTGCCAATATCGACGTCACCGTGATTGTCGATGGCTGGCATGGTGATCATTCTCGCATGTACGCCTCCGGCACGCCCAAACGGAAGGCGGAACGCCTGATGGACGTGACCTATGAAGCGCTAATGGCTGGGATAGCAGCAGTGAAGCCAGGCGCGCGCTTCGGCGACATCGGCGCAGCCATTTCGGAAATCGCACGCCGTAACCGGTTCTCGGTGGTTAAGGATTTCTGCGGGCACGGTCTTGGACGGCTGTTCCATGACGAACCCAATGTCGTACATTCCGCGCGTGCTGGAACCGGGCCAGAGCTTGAACAAGGCATGTTCTTCACAATCGAGCCGATGCTCAACATTGGCCGGAAAGATGCCGCTATCCTGAAAGATGGCTGGACGGCTGTGACACGGGATCGGCAGCTTTCCGCTCAGTTTGAGCATTCGGTCGGTGTCACGGCGGACGGTGTTGAGATTTTCACCGCCTCACCGAAAGGCCTCCACACACCGCATACGGTTGGCGCGTGAGCGCAGGCTCAAACACCAAACCCCATTGGCAAGGCCATCGCGATCGACTGCGCACAAAGCTCATCACGCGCGGAGCCAATGCGCTTGAAGACTACGAACTGCTTGAGACGCTGCTGTTTGCCTTCATCCCACGCCGGGATGTGAAGCCGGTCTCCAAGGCGCTGCTGACCCGTTTCGGCTCCCTCTCGGCTGTGCTTGCCGCTGATCCCGCCGATCTGATCAGCGTCAACGGCGTTGGCGAGACCGTCGCCGCCTATATCAAGGCAACGAGAGAGATTGGAACCCGCGCTGCACGCGAGGAAATCCAGGTCCGCCCGATCATTTCAAGCTGGACCGCTTTGCTCGCCTATGTGCGCAGTCAGCTCCAGCACGAGGATCGGGAACAGTTTCGCGTTATGTTTCTGGATCGCAAGAACCAACTCATCGCCGACGAGCTAATGAATCAAGGCACCGTCGATCATGCGCCGGTCTATCCGCGAGAAATTGCCAGACGCGCCCTGGAACTGTCGGCAAGCGCCCTGATCCTGGTGCACAATCATCCAAGCGGAGATCCCAGTCCGTCGCGAGCAGACATCGATATGACAAGAGAGATCATGGACGCTCTGATGCCACTTGAGATCACCGTCCACGATCACCTGATTGCCGCGCGCGGGGGTGTCACGAGCTTCAAAACGCAAGGTCTGATCTAGGGTTAGATAAAGGGCTGGACACAAGCTAGGTCCGCTATCAGTCTGCCTCTTAAAAATAAGGAGGAAACCATGAAGAAGATCGCCGCCCTAATGACCGCAGCGCTCAGCCTGGTGTGCATGGCTTGCGCGCAAGACCAGGCGTCTGAAACCAACACGTGGTTTCCATCAAAGTACGGCCCAGATGACCGACTGGGGGCTCTGAACAATCTCACCGCTGAGAAAACGGCCAGAGCAGCTGCTCTGATTACCACCGGAAAGACCTATGCCCTTGGTATGATTACCGGACGAGACACACCCGCCTACGGCCCGCGTGAATATGACGTTACCGTTTTACAGCTGTCGGACGGCTCGGGCACGCCACTTGGCGAAAATCTCGCCACCGGAAATGATGATGTTCTCGACACTTCCGTTGGAATTGGCAGCCAGATCGACGGCCTCGGCCATATGGGGATCAATCATCGCTACTATAATGGTGTTCCGGTGTCAGACTTCGTGGCCACGGATGGCCTGACGCAATTTGGCACCCACCAACTACCGCCGATTGCTACGCGTGGCATTCTCCTTGACATGACGAAAACATTTGGCGATCCGGTTCCGGATGGTCAGGCGTTCAACCGCGCCGAAATTGATGCCGCGGCTGCTGCCGCTGGTGTCACAATTGAATCCGGTGATGTCGTTATTTTTCATACCGGGAAGATGAAAGCGACCGCAGGACAGACCACGCTCTCTCCCGGACAAGCCGGACCAGGTGTCGAAGGCGCACAATATCTTGCTGATCTTGGCGTCGTTGCCGTTGGTGCAGACAATTGGGCGCTCGAGGTGATTCCGTTTGAAAACGATGCCCGCCCCTTCGATGTACACCTGACGCTGCTCGCCAAGAACGGTGTCTACATCCTCGAAAACATGGTCACTGAGGATCTCGCTGCAGACAATGTCACAGAGTTTTTCTTTTCTCTGGGCGTGCCGCGGCTCGAAGGCACTGTGCAGGCCATCATCAATCCTGTCGCCATCAAGTAATTTACACACTGCCGCCGCGAAAAGGCTTGCCCCACTTTGCGGCGGCGCTACCGTGAGCCCGATAACACAATGGTGCTGACAGCAACGCCTTACCGATGGGAGCAACTTGATGAGTGATAGTGCAGGTACGGCAGCGGTGGCCAGCGGCCAGAGTTATGCCAGTTTCGAATACCGAACTTATGTGCTCATCACTCTTACCATTGTATACACGTTCAACTTCATTGATCGGATCCTGATCAGCGTCGTCAGCGTCCCCATTATCAACGAGTTCGAACTGTCTCAGTTTCAGTTCGGCCTCCTGTCCGGCATAGGCTTTGCGCTGTTCTACACGTTGCTGGGAATCCCCATCGCCAACCTGTCAGAGAAGATGAGCCGCAAGCTGATCATCGGGGTTTGCGTCATACTCTGGTCACTCGCCACGGTACTATGCGGCTTTGCCACCGGATTTGTGACGCTTCTCCTCGCAAGAATGCTGGTCGGCATTGGCGAGGCAGGCTGTACGCCCCCCGCGAACTCGATGATCAGCGACTATTATGCTCCGGTAGCCCGCCCGACAGCGCTTGGCATCTACGCTATGGGTGTAACAGCTGGCGGCGTCCTGGCCCAATTGTTTGGGGGCTTCATCCTCGAAATCTTCACCTGGCGCGAAGCCTTTATCTATGTCGGGGCCCCCGGGATCGTGATCGGAATATTGGTGCTCCTTACAATTAAAGAGCCGCCGCGCGGCTACAGCGACCCGCCAACCGCAGAAAAGCCGGAAAAGGCCAGTTTTGGCGAGGCGCTTAGCGAGATTTTCTCTAAACGGACCTTCTGGGTGATGACGACAGGCGCGACCATCGCCGCATTTGCCGGTTATGCACTGGTCGGTCTCCAGCCTCAGCATGTCGTCTTCACGCACGAGTTCACGCCCGGGCAAACCGCCATCATGTTCATGGCGCCAGTGGGTCTTGCCGGGACGTTTGGAGCCTTCCTCGGCGGCTATCTGACCCAGCAGGCGTCGAAGTCTTCAGCCACCGCTGCAACCTGGGTTCCCGGTTTGGCATTTTTACTTTGCGCGCCTGTCTATGCGAGCGCATTTCTGGCAGGGCATCACGTCCCGATGCTCATTCTGATGATGATCGCCGGCCTGCTGCAATACTTCTATCTCGGTGCTCAATACAATATCGCCCAAGCTGTCGTCAGCTTGCGGGTTCGCGCAACGTCGATTGCGATTCTGCTCTTCGTGGTGAACCTCATCGGCTACGGCGTTGGCCCGCCAGCCATGGGCATTATTGCCGACAATCTGACCACCAGTTGGATCGCCAGCAGCGCATATGCCGGTGAAATCGCCGCAACGTGCAGCATCGCCGACCCTAACCTGTCTCCGGAACTGGTTGATGCGTGTCGAGACGCACGCGCATATGGCGTAAAATGGGCCTGCGTGACGGCGACAGGCCTGTTCCTGCTGGCCTCACTGTTCTTCCTGCTGTCGGGGCGCTCCTTCGTCGGTGATCTTTACGTCAATCAGTCCTCCCAGAAGCAAGAGGAGAGCCACGCCTAGCTCAACAATTCAGTTCTGCGGTCACGCCTAAAGCTCGCAACAGACGAGCTCAGCACGCAGAGTGTCGGAGGAAACATTAGTGAACCAGTCCACTTCCGCTGTAACAGGCGAGCAGGCCGAAGCAACATCGAGTGCTGAAGGCTATGGCAGCGCCGGGTACCGCGCTTATGTCCTGTTCGCCCTGATTGTCGTCTATACATTCAACTTTATTGATCGCACGCTGATTGGCGTACTTGGCGAACAGATACGCGAAACGTTTGGATTGTCAGATTTTATGATCGGCATCCTGTCTGGTTTAGCCTTCGCCACGCTTTACACCCTGTTGGGCATCCCATTCGCGATGCTCGCGGAGCGCAAGAACCGAACCACCATCATTGCCGTGGCCATGGCAGCTTGGAGTGCGATGACGGTCGCCTGCGGTATGGCGCAGAATACGTTACAATTCGCCCTGGCGCGTATCGGTGTTGGTATCGGCGAAGCAGGATGCTCTCCCCCGTCACACTCATTGATCTCTGACTATTTTCCACCAGAAAAACGAGCTTCCGCGCTCGGCATTTTTGCACTGGGCATTCCCATTGGCTCCATGTTGGCTGCTGTGGGAGGGGCCTATATCGCAACCCGCGGGGGGCTCGATTGGCGCGATGCGTTCATTTGGATGGGGCTTCCGGGGGTCCTCGGGGCGCTCATTTTCAAACTCACGGTGAAAGAACCTCCGCGCGGTTTTTCTGATCCCGGCGGCGCTGCGGCAGCGGCGGCCCGCAAAATGCCCTCGCCCTTCAAAGTGTTCGGCGAGGTGTTTCGGAAACCGACCTTCTGGCATGTCTCACTCGGTGGTGCGATGGCATCTTTTGCTGGCTACGGCATTGGGCAGTTCCTGGCACCATTCTGGATGCGCGCTCACGGTCTCGACTTGATGAATGCGGCGCTGATCTATGGCGGCGTCCTCGGAATCGCTGCCGGTATTGGTACATTCGGGTCGGGTATGGTGGCAGATCGCGTCCGTGGACGCCATCCAAACTCAGACAGCTGGCTCCCGGCACTGGGCATGAGCCTCTGCGTCCCACTGATGATTTTCGGTTACAATACAGTCGCCTTTTCTTCCGGGGCCGTCGCGATCTGGTTGGCTATACCGGTTCTGGTTGTCGCCGCGATCTTACGCTACTCCTATCTCGCACCCATGTTCGCGGTCACTCAAAAACTGGTTGAACCCAGAATGCGTGCGACCGCTGCTGCATTGATGCTGTTTGTGGTAAATCTGATCGGCTATGGCCTCGGACCACCCGTTGTCGGCTGGATCTCTGACCAAGGCACAAAATACACGCTTAGCAGTTTGGACGCGCCGGTGACGGCAGCTCAATGCGGAAGCGTGGAAAAAGCGCTCGCTGCGACCCGTCGTGGTGCGGACAATGCGCTCACAGGCGTTGAGCTGCAGGATGCGACCGCCACAAACGAAGCATACTGCAAACCCGCAAGAACAATCGGCGTACGCCTCGGCGTCAGTATTGGTGCCCTATTCCTGCTCTGGGCCGCCCTGCACTTCCTGCTGATGGGCCGCACAATGCAACGCGATCTCTGGACCGACGGGGAATCTACCGCTACCGGCTCATAAATGGCGGTTTACACAACGGTTTCGGATGATGCCTTGAACGCGTTCTTGTCCGAGTATGACATCGGGCAGGCGGTCGCGTTCAAAGGCATCGCTGAAGGGGTCGAGAATTCAAACTATTACCTCGAAACCACCGAAGGCCGGTTCATCCTGACCCTGTTCGAGAAACGGGCCGACCCAAAAGACCTGCCCTATTTTATCGGGTTGAAACAGTATCTCGCAGAGCAGGGATTTCCGTGCCCCAGACCGGTAAAGGCGAAAGATGGCCTGGCGCTGCGACGGCTCGCTGACCGTCCGGCTGTGATCGTTTCATTCCTCACCGGTCTGTCACCAAAACGTCCCAATCCACAGCAATGCAAAGCGATGGGGATCGGCTTGGCACAGTTGCACAAGGCTGCCGAGCATTTTGACATGACTCGCGAGAATGCACTTGGTCCATCAAGCTGGCCTGAGCTCTGGCGTGAGTGTTCCGCGAGCGCTGAAGCGCTCCAACCTGGATTGTCGTCATTGATCGAAGACGACCTTCGCACGCTGGAACAGGCTGGTCTCGATGAGGCAAACCTCCCAAGAGGGACGATCCATGCGGACCTGTTTCCGGACAACGCTTTTTTCCTTGGAAACACCTTTGCCGGGGCGATTGATTTCTATTTCGCCTGTACAGATGCGCTGGCCTATGATCTCGCTGTGTGTCTCAACGCATGGGCTTTTGAGACCAGTGGCGAATACAACTATTCAAAAGGCGCAAACTTGATCGCCGGCTATGAGTCGGTTCGAAAACTGGAGCCGACGGAGCTCGAGCTTCTGCCGCTTCTGGCACGCGGGGCCGCAATCAGGTTTTTCCTGACTCGCCTGATCGATTGGACTGACACACCGGCAGACGCCTTGGTCAAACCTCACGACCCAATGGACTATGTCCAACGGCTGATTTTTCATCGATCCGCGCGGCGAGCGGAGGACTATGGTGCTTAGTCGGGCTGCCCCTCGTTTTGACTTGGACGTGCGTCACTGCAGAGTCTTTGTGGACTGTCATCAAACCGTGACAAACAGAAGATTACTACGGCATTAGGTTTGCCATCGGGCACTGAGTTGAGGGGTTGAGGATGGCGATAGCCGGCTATGAAGTATTTGCCATAATTGGGTTTCTGTTTGCGGCGTACTCTATCGTCGCGAATGACGCGATTCAGACGCTTGGGACCTTCCTTTCTTCCAACAGCAAGCGTCACTGGACGACGCTGTGGCTCTACGCATCTTCGATCATTGTTGCGGTCATGCTGTATGGCTGGTTCGTTTATGAAGGCGACATAGCGTTCGACCGCCTGAACACGATCCCTTATCCGGAGACAGGCATTCAGTGGTGGCATGCCCTCCCCCCACTCGTTCTGATTTTCCTCACCCGATATGGTATCCCGGTTTCAACCACCTTTCTCGTTCTGACAATTTTCGCCATGACAGGCGGTGCCGCGACCGAAGGCGTGCTGGGCAAAATGCTCGTAAAATCAGGACTCGGCTATCTCGTCGCACTCGCGGCAGGCGGTTTTGTCTACATCCTCGTCGCGCGCTCCTGGGAGCGCTGGATATCAAACACGCGTTCGCAACCACTCGGTGTTCATTGGACAGTGCTGCAATGGGCCTCAACAGCTTTCCTCTGGTCGCAGTGGCTGATGCAGGATCTGGCAAACATCTTTGTCTACCTTCCAAGAACAACGATCGAAGTTGATGGGGAGACCATGGTCTCTTTCAGCCCGTATCTGCTGATCTTTGCGACCGTCGTGATGCTTGCCTTGCACGCCTACATCTTCGCAACACGTGGCGGTGAGATTCAGAAAATTGTTCTGTCCAAAACAAACACCACAGACATCCGGGCGGCCACGCTCGTCGACTTTATCTATGGCATCATCCTGTTTCTGTTCAAGGAAGTCAGCGATATCCCGATGAGCACGACCTGGGTCTTCCTCGGACTGTTAGCAGGTCGGGAAACCGCGATTGCCTATGTTGCCGGGCTCCGAGATCGCATGGAGGCGATGAAAGACGTAGGAACCGACATTCTTCGTGCTGGCTTCGGCCTGGTTATCAGCGTGATCCTCGCCTTTGGCATGCCATATCTCGCCACCGGTGAGATGCCCAGTTTCTGAGGCGAGGCAGCTATTCTCCCCGCCTGAACGCCATATTGTCGATCAATCGGGTTTTCCCCATCCAGGCCGCAGCGAGCAGTCGACCCTCATAGCCTGGATCGACAGCCGCGCCGGGCAGGTCTCCCAGAGTGTCGGGGTCTACAGCGCTGACATAGTCGAGCTTGTCGAAGCCCGCTGCTTTGATGCGAGTTCTCGCCTCGTCCAAAGCGGCGACGACCGCCATACCTGCCTCTATCCGGCAGGCCGCACGATGCAGCGCTGAACTGATCGCATTGACGCGACACCGTTCGGTCGGGCTCAAGTACGCATTCCTTGATGACTGGGCGAGGCCGTCTGCATCGCGCCAAGTCCGTCCACCCACAATTTCGATTGGAAACCCCAGATCGCGTACCATGCGCTTAATGATCTGAAGCTGTTGATAATCCTTCTGTCCAAACACCGCTACGTCAGGCTGAACATGGACAAACAATCTCGCGACAACAGTTGCGACGCCATAAAAGAAGTGAGGCCGATAAACACCGTCCAGCAGGTCCGACAGGCCTTCAACGCGGACATGTGTTACCGAGCCGTCAGGATACATCTCTTCGACTGTGGGAATATAAACAATATCGCAGCCTGCCGCCGCCAATCGCTCAAGATCTGCCTCCTCGGTCCGCGGATAGGTGTCGAGATCCTCTCCAGGCGCAAACTGGGTTGGGTTCACAAAAATACTCGCCACAGACACATCAGCACGTTCGCGGGCCAACTCAACCAGCGAGATATGGCCGTCATGCAAGGCACCCATGGTCGGGACAAACCCGATCGACTGATCCGCCTGCCGACATTTGCCGAGTTTTTTTCGCAACGCTTTCAACGTCCGAGCAATTTCTGGACTTTTTTTCATACTGAATTCGCCTGGGAGGGGATATTGTAAAGATCCTGTTAACTCTTTGGGACGATTCTTTAAGATATGAGAAAGCACATCTTCATCCGCCTCAAAATGCTGCTCGCTGCTGCACGGGTTTCACTCTACACACGGTGGAATGATGTCGCCACGCGAAAATTCAGTCTGGATGAGCGCAAGTTTCGTACCGATACAGCGGAAGACGTGAACCTCGACGAATGGATGTTTGATCCAGTTCCAGCGGTGCGGGCGCAAGCCACAGCGCTTTCGGGGCAAATGGATCGGCTTTCCGACAAGCTTGCGGGTCTGAAGGCCATGCTGGCCATGATTACCGACGAGTCGGCCTTTCCAATCGACCTGACGACCAAAGCCCCTTGCGCCATGATGCCAACAGATACGGATCTGTTTGAAGGCGAATACCTGCCTGTGCTGACGGTACAAGATACAACAATTGGCGGCGAAGGAGCCTTCCTGTTCGACGATGAACCGGTGACCTTCAATGCAGAAGAGGAACGTCACGCGGCCTAGAGGCTGCGCAAAGACGTACGGGAGTAACGCCGGCCATGGCCGCTGATGGATATGGACAAGTAGGCGACGCCCAAACCGAGCCTCTATCACTTTCAACCCCGGCACAGAAACAGTGCCGGGTTGTCGTTGTCGGCAATGAAAAGGGCGGCGCGGGAAAATCCACTGTATCGGTTCATCTCGCCATCGCCTTGATGCGGATGAACAAGAAGGTCGGCGTGATCGATCTTGACGTGCGCCAACGCACGCTCACGCGCTATCTCGAAAACCGGATGCGCTGGATGCAATCCACAGGCGCGAAACTCCCCATGCCCGAAATCATCCGGGTCGATGCCAGCGCCGAACGGGATCTTGATCTTGCTGAACAGGAAGAGACAGAGCGGTTCGAAACCTCTCTTACCCGACTGAAAGCCGTCAGCGATGTTGTGATCGTCGATGCGCCCGGTGGAGACACTTATCTGTCCCGCATTGCTCATATGAGCGCGGACACGCTGATCACCCCGTTGAATGACAGCTTTGTCGACTTCGATTTGCTGGGCGACGTGAACCCGCAGACGTTGGAAGTTCTTCGACCAAGCTTCTACTCCGAAATGGTGTGGAATTGTCGCAAGGCCAAAGCACGCAAATCGAGACAGCCGATTGACTGGATCGTCATGCGTAATCGCGTTTCACCACTGGAAGCTCGAAACAAACAGAAAGTCGGAGAGGCGCTCGCCAATCTTGCCAAACGGATTGGCTTCCGCTTGGCGCCCGGTCTGTCTGAACGCGTCATTTACCGCGAACTGTTCCCCGCCGGACTGACCCTCCTGGATCTCACGGAGAGCGGCTCCAACGTCTCATTCACAATGAGCCACGTGGCCGCGCGCCAGGAATTGCGGGATCTGGTCATTCTTCTGCAGATGCCGGAACTTGCCGGAGCAGAAATCGCCTTCTGATCTCGATCGGACGGTAGGACAAATTATACTCGTCTTACTCCGACTTCGATCCTTCGTCGCCTTGAGCGATTGGGCCGAACACTTTACCGTTCAACATGGGCATTGCCGCTCCATTGGGATCGACCGGCGCCTGAATTGACGCGAACGTCTGGCGCGCTCTCAGCGCTGGCGCTTCGTCTTCCATATCGTCAAAACTGAGATAAGCCGCCTCTATCAGATCGGCGACATGCTGATCGCGAGACCGGGACGTCGACCCGCCGTACATCACCGCAATCACACGGCGACCGTTACGCTTCGCCGAGGCCATCAGGTTAAACCCGGACGCGCGCGTGTATCCTGTCTTGATGCCATCAACGCCGTCGACCCGCCCGATCAATCGGTTATGATTCTTGTAATTAGCCTTACCCCAGGAGAACCGGGTATTCGCGAAATAGCCATAATAGTCAGCATGATCGAGCAGCAATCGCTCAGCAAGTTCCGCCATATCGCGCGCGGTCGAAAGCTGTCGGCTGTCAGGCAGGCCGGAAGCGTTCCTGAACGTGGTCTTGGTCATCCCCATTGACCGCGCCTTCGCCGTCATCAAAGTTGCGAAACGGCTTTCCGTCCCGCCAAGGCGTTCGGCAACGACCACAGCCACATCATTTGCCGACTTCGTGATCAAGGCGTGGATTGCGTCCTTAACCGTGATTGTGGAACCGACTTTGAGACGCAGGGAAGATGGAGGTTGAGACGCAGCATGCCGTGACACGACCATGCGATCGTGCAGCTTCACCTCTCCGCTCTTCATCGCGTCGAATAACATATAGAGCGTCATGGCCTTGGTCAGCGAAGCCGGGTATCGCGGTGCGTCAGCGTGACGGGCATGAAGCACCTCATCGGTCTCCATATCGATCACGATTGAGGCATATTTTTCAGCATTGGCTGGCGTCGCCACACAAAGGAGCGAGGCAGCAAACATTGTAAGGGCCGGAATTAGGCTGACTCTAAGCCGTCCGTTTGTCATTCGGTTCCCTCCAAATGGAGCCAGCCCAGCAATTCCCAAGCCAACTCTAGGATCGGATGTATTGGTTAGCCAGACGTAAACAACGCCGTCAGCTTAATTTTCTTCAATTCTGGATCTATGAAGTTTATTGTGCAGCGCACAATTTTTTATTGCGATTGCACAGTTTTTGTGCTACTTTTGCGATTGGAATCAGTAGGAGCCCTCGATGACCGCCTCAACCTCACCGTTCAACATGCCCTTCTCACCTTTCAACACCGACACCTTCAAATCGATGTTTCCCATGCCCGACTCAATGGGCAGCTTGGCGAGAGACGCGATGGAAGCCTCTACCGAAAGCACACGCGCGTCTGTTAAAGGTATGCAGGACGCCGGATCGGCCATGATGTCTCAGCTTAAAAAGCAAATGACGCTGTCTGTTGAGACCGGCAAGCAACTGTCTGAGGCGACCACCCTGGAAGACGCCATGGAAATCCAGACGGCTTACGTCAAGAAAGCCGTAGAAGCGAACATCAAAGGGTTTACTGAATTGTCTGAACTCTACGCAGATACCCTGCGGGAGACATTTGCGCCGCTCGCAAAGCAAGCCAAGAAGGCGACAAAGAAAACTTAAGCGCAACTTTTCAGCGTTCAGCTCTAAAACAAAAAAGCCGGGTCGCCTGACCCGGTTTTTTTTGATTGGCGTCTGGTCATTCCCGCAAATTGGGTCAACATCAGATCATGCCTGATTTCATATCGTTCAAATCGCTTCAACGCCCCGCCAAGCCCAATACATATTTGGTCGCTCCGGACGGACTATGTCTCGCATCGGAGCCGGATCAGATTTCGCCCGAACTGGATCTGTCTCCGGAAGACGCATTTTCCCGGATCGAAACCATCGTGGAGACTGAAAACAACTGGATCGACCTGCACACCGATCCCTCTGAATTTCGGATGAGATTTGTCGCCCGGTCGCCGATCATGCGGTTCAAGGATGACGTGGATATCGCTGTCCTCCCCAGCGCGACGGGTACGGGATCACAACTGGCCATCTACTCGCGATCGCGCGTCGGTTACTCTGATCTCGGGGCCAACCGAAAGCGGGTAGAAAGTCTGTTGGAAAAGTTGATCGCAAAATAGACACTTTGCCGATTGATCCTTGGTCAACGCAGGAACAGTCTTAACAAACTCAAACCATAGCCTATCTTCAAACCCATGCCCTTCAGACTCGACCGCATCGACATGTCAGATCCGAAAGACCCCAAAGCCCCCTCTGATCCCGGCGGTGGCGGCGGGCCTGGACTTGATCTCGCCACGAAAACGCGTGTTCAGACCAAAAAGCCTAGCATGTATCGCGTCCTGATCCTGAACGACGATTACACGCCGATGGAGTTTGTCGTACTGATCCTCGAGCGCTTTTTTAATAAGAGCCGCGAACAGGCGACTCGGATTATGCTGCACGTCCATCAAAAGGGTGTCGGCGTTTGCGGCATCTACACATACGAAGTTGCCGAGACGAAGGTGGCCCAGGTGATGGATCTGGCCCGCCGGAACGAACACCCGCTGCAGTGCACGATGGAAAAAGAGGATTAGGAGTAAAGAGATATGCCAAGTTTGACCCCTAGCCTCGAGTCCGCTCTTGAACGTGCACTGAACGCGGCCGGTGAACGCGATCACGAATACGCCACGCTCGAACACTTGCTGCTGGCGCTGACCGATGACGAAGACGCTATCGAAGTGATGACCGCCTGCAAGGTCGACATCCCCGCCCTGAAAGAAGCGCTGGTCCAATACATTGATGAAGACTTGTCGAGCCTGGTGACCGACAACCCCTCCGGCCGGGTACAGCCAACTGCCGCGTTCCAGCGCGTGGTTCAGCGCGCGGTCTTGCACGTTGAAAGTTCAGGTCGAGACGAAGTCTCCGGCGCCAACATCCTGATCTCAATCTTCTCAGAGCGGGAAAGCCACGCGACTTACTTCCTGCAGGAGCAGGACATGACCCGCTATGACGCGGTCAATTTTGTCTCCCACGGCGTGTCCAAAGTTCCAGGGCAAAGCCGCACGAACACCCCGCGCGGTGCCGAACAAAGCGCCGAAGAAGGCCCCAAAGCGCCAGAGCATGAAGCCCTTGAAGCCTATTGCATCAACCTGAACCAGAAGGCCAAAGACGGCAAAATCGATCCGCTGATCGGTCGCCAAATGGAAATCGAACGCTGCATCGAAGTCTTGTGTCGGCGGGCGAAGAATAACCCAATTCTGGTCGGTGACCCAGGTGTTGGTAAAACGGCCATTGCCGAAGGTCTGGCAAAGATGATCGTCGACCGCGAGGTTCCGGAAATACTCAGCGACGCTGTCATCTGGTCACTCGACATGGGCTCCCTGCTCGCAGGCACCCGCTATCGCGGCGATTTCGAAGAGCGCCTCAAAGCGGTGATGAAGGAAGTCGGAGAACTTGAAAAAGGCATCCTCTTCATTGACGAAATTCATACCATCATTGGCGCCGGTGCGACCTCTGGCGGGGCTATGGATGCGTCGAACCTGCTCAAGCCTGCGCTACAGAACGGCGAAGTCCGCTGCATGGGATCGACAACTTTCAAAGAGTACAAGCAGCACTTTGAGAAAGACCGCGCCCTGTCACGCCGGTTCCGGAAGATTGATGTTGTTGAACCAAGTGTCGAAGACGCGGTGAAGATCCTGACCGGCCTGAAAGCCGTGTTCGAAGACTTCCATGGCCTCCGTTACACAAACGACGCAATCCGCGCCGCTGTCGAATTGTCAGCGCGCTACATGACGGATCGGAAGCTGCCGGACAAAGCCATCGACGTCATAGACGAAGCAGGCGCAACGCAATGGCTCGCCCCAGCCAGCAAGCGCCGCAAGACAATTGGCGTGAAAGAGATCGAAGCGATCGTCGCCAAAATCGCGCGCATTCCCCCCAAACAGGTCAGCAAGGACGATGCGCAGTCGCTCAAGTCTCTTGAAACCGATCTCAAGCGCGTTGTCTTCGGGCAGGATGAAGCCATCAGTGCTCTGTCCTCCGCGATAAAGCTGTCACGTGCAGGTCTGCGTGAACCGAACAAGCCCATTGGCTCATACCTGTTCACCGGTCCGACCGGCGTCGGCAAAACCGAAGTCACGCGGCAGCTCGCTAACATTCTCGGCGTCGAACTACACCGTTTCGACATGTCGGAATATATGGAGCGTCACTCGGTCAGCCGCCTGATCGGCGCACCTCCCGGCTATGTCGGCTATGATGAGGGCGGCTTGCTAACCGATGCCGTCATGCAGCATCCACACTGTGTCGTTCTGCTCGATGAGATCGAGAAGGCGCATCCGGACCTGTTCAATGTCCTGCTTCAGGTCATGGACAATGGCACTTTGACAGATGCGGTCGGCCGCAAAGTCGACTTCCGGAATGTTATCCTGGTGATGACCACCAACGCAGGCGCATCCGATGCTGCGAAAAACTCAATCGGGTTTGGCCGCGGACGCAAAGATGATGAGCAGGAAGAGGCTCTAAAGCGCCTGTTTACACCCGAGTTTCGCAACCGTCTCGACAGCGTGATCACGTTCGGAGGCCTGACACCGGAAATCATCGAACGCGTGGTTGAGAAGTTTGTCCTGCAACTGGAGATCCAGCTTGCGGACCGCAATGTCACGATCGAGCTGTCACCGGCAGCCCGTGACTGGCTCGCGAAACGCGGCTTTGATGCAGAGTTTGGCGCCCGGCCACTGGCTCGCGTTATATCGGAAAATGTCAAAAAGCCGATGGCGGAAGAGCTTCTCTTCGGCAAACTGGCCAAAGGCGGCACCGTCAAGATTGGCGTCACCAAGAAGACCGACGAGCTGACCTTCAAGTATGTTGAAGACAAACCTCGGAAGAAGCCGTCCAGCAAAGGCACACCAGCCAAAGTCTAAATGAAACATTCAGGCCTCGCCTTGCCGCCGCTCGAGTAACCAATCAAGCACGCTGAGCACCAGCGCAGTCGACATCATGGCAAGCACCGCAAACGCGGTCGCTTGCCAACCGCCCCAGTCGTACGACGCCGTGCCAATCCAGCTGCCCAGCCCGCCGCCCAGAAACATGATGACGACATAAACCGTCATCAGCCGCGTCCGCACTTCCGGCGCTTGCGACAGGAAGGTCATACGCCCTGTCACATCAATCGATGGTCCGAACATGTTGGTCATCACAATCGGAATGATCAGCAGCCAGAGACTGTGCCCGACAAACACAAACAACATCATGGCCGCCGTCTGAAGACACGCAAGAATCACCCGTGCCCGCCGCGCGCCAAAGCTGTCGGCCCACTTCCCAAGCCATGGCGTCGAGGCCAGGCTAACGATGGCGAGCAGGGCGAGATATCCCACCGTATCAACGCCGTAGCCCATCTCATCGCTCGGCAGATGCAGACCGAGCCCCATCCAGACTGCGATAAAGCTGCCAAACCCCAGTCCCTGGATTGTGCCGGATATGAGGAGTTGCGGATGTTTCAGCACCAACGGCCAGATCGAGCCCAACAGGCCGAGATAGCGCGGCAGAGACAGCTTGCCTTTCGCCGTTTCTGATCGGTCCATGGTCAGAGGCAGAAGGATCGCCATCGATAGCATTAACCCGGCCGCGAGAATGTATACGGTTCGCCAGCCCAAATATTCCGCGACGACGCCAGCCGCGGCCCGCGCGACGAGAATTCCAATAATAATTCCGGTGGTGAGCACGGCGGTGACATAGCCAAGGCGCTCTGGAGCAACCCGTTTAGAGGCATAGGCCGGTAACAGATATGGCGCGATTGTCACGAATCCGAGGACGGTTGAGAACAGTAGAAACAGCTCAAACCCGGGCGCAAAAGCCATACCCGCCACACAGGTGGTCTGCAGTCCGGCCGAAACGACGGTCAGGCGCTTATTGCTCATCAAGTCGCCGAGCGGCAGCAAGACAAGAATACCGAGTGCGAGCGCGATCTGATTGAACGCAGGTACAATCCCGATCATGCCCTGAGCGATCTCAAAGTCGTCTGCAACGAGCGAGATGATGGGATGGATATAGTAGGCATTTGCAGTGACGACGGCGCTCGCAATCGCGAGCATGTAAATCTGAAACTTCCTTAGATAAGTGCCAGAACCAGGTGTGGAATCATGCTGTGCCTGGACATCACTCATGCCCAACCCTAATCAGCCGTAAATTCAGCAGCAATGATGACGTCGCGAAATCACTTCACGCCGCAGCGCTCCAGGGCGATTTCATCGGCGCTCAGATAGTCTGCGACAGCATAGACTTCATCGGTTGCCAACAGGTGCAAGCCACCGTCGGCAAGAGCCTGAAACTCTGACAAATCGCCATCGGCAATATAGGTGTCATCCAGGCGATCTCCCGGCCGCCCCAAAGTACCAAATGCGCTTTCAATGCCACGTCGACCGAGCGCGGCCCAGGCCCGATCATTCGGGTTCGATGTTCCCGTCCAGGCAATTACTTTGGTCATATCAACACCTGCCGCTTCAAGCTCGGCCTGATGCTCAGGGCTGTTCACACTGGCGGTCATCATCAGATCGGGGGCAAGCCGGGCGATCTCAATCGCCTGCTGGTCATTATAGCTGATCAGGATGACATTCTGCTCCGCACCCGCGGCACGGACATGCGAAATAATGTTGCGATAAGACGTCGTGCGCTTCTTATCGAGTTCGACCACAGCGCCCGTTTGCTTGGCCCAAAGCAGCACATCGCTGAGCTTTGGCGGCGTGAACGGCGTGATTTTACCGTCATTGTCGACCAGGTTCAGGTTCGCAATCTCATCCCAATCGGTATCTGCGACTTGGCCATTGCCCGTCGTGGTCCGTCCGAGGCTGTTATCATGCAACAGGAAGAGTACCCCATCGCGGCTTTCAGCGACATCGATTTCGTGGATGGGTGTCGCGTTCAACCTTGCATATTCCAAAGTTTCCAACCCGTTTTCAGGATAACCCGGTGCTGGACCGCCGCGATGGGACGCGATCACCATCCCGCCCTGCTCGCGAACACAGTTAAAGAATGTCGGCAAATCACCAAGCGAAACAGACGGTTTCACCTGTGAGGCGGGCAGAACAGCATCGACCGGGGCATCAGCCTGCGCTGGTGGATCAAAGGCTCCAGCGTCTTGCTGACACCCTGTGAGGCCAAACATTGACGCAGCGACAATTGCTGGGAGGACACGATTCTTCATGGAAACACTTTCGATTCTTGCTGTTCACCTATAGCCAATCTACAACATCACGGTACGTTCGTAAGGGACGAAAATAATACAGTTTTATTGGAGGAAACCGATGCAAGGGATCATGCAGGACTGGCCACTAACGGTCGACAAGATTCTTGAACATGCGCGCCTGATCAACCCCACACGCGAGATCGTCACCCGCCGTGTGGAAGGCAATATCGTACGCACTACCTATGCAGATCTCTATGACCAGTCCAAGCAGGTCTCGAACGCGCTCAAGGATACCGGTATTGCACTCGGAGATCGTATCGCCACGCTCGGCTGGAACTCGGCCCGGCATATGGCAAGTTGGTATGGCACGATGGGTATTGGCGCGGTGCTACATACGATCAATCCCCGCCTACACCCGGATCAGATCGCCTGGATTGCCAATCACGCCGAAGATAAGGTGTTGATCTTCGACAAGACCTTCCTGCCCATCGTGGAAGCGATCAAGGATAAGCTGGAAACGGTCAAAACCTTCGTGATCTATGCAGATCAGGACACGATGCCGGTGAACAGCCTCGGCGCTGTCGCCTTTGACATGTGGATTGATGGGCGCTCAACGACCTGTGAGTGGGGCGGCTTCCCGGAAACCACGGCGTGCGGCCTTTGTTATACATCGGGGACAACCGGCAACCCGAAAGGCGTGCTATACTCTCACCGCTCCAACGTCCTCCACACGCTGGTGACGATGAGCAAAGACGCCATGGGCATGGGCGCTGATGATGTCGTTCTACCCGTGGTACCAATGTTCCACGCCAATGCCTGGGGCCTCGCCCTCTCCTGCCCGGCCACCGGTGCGAATATGGTGATGCCAGGTGCGCAAATGGATGGCGCGTCTATCTACGAATTGCTGGATGGTGAGAAAGTCACCATTACCGCTGCGGTGCCAACCGTCTGGTTGATGCTTCTGCAATACTTGCAGGAAAACAACTTGAAGCTGCCGCATCTGAAGAAAGTGATTATCGGCGGCTCAGCCATTCCGGAGAACATCCTGCGCGCCTTTGAAATCGATTATGAAGTCGATGTGGTTCACGCTTGGGGCATGACAGAGACGAGCCCACTCGGAACGCTTGGCACGCTGCCACCGCATCTCATGAATGCCGATATCGACACGCGTATGGGCCAAAAGCTGAAACAGGGCCGCCCGCCTTACGGGGTCGAGCTGAAAGTTGTGAATGATGAAGGTGAGGAACTTCCCCGTGACGGAAAGTCCTCCGGCAAACTCCTCGTTCGGGGCGCGGCGATTGCCGCTGGCTATTTCAAAGGGGATGGCGGCAATGTGCTCGACGACAACGGATTCTTCGACACCGGCGATGTCGCCAACATCGACGAGTTCGGCACCATGCAGATCACCGACCGCGCCAAGGATGTCATCAAATCCGGCGGTGAGTGGATTTCCTCCATCGATATTGAGAACATCGCCGTGGGACATGAGAAAGTCGCCAATGCGGCTGCGATCGGCATCTACCATCCAAAATGGGACGAGCGTCCGTTGCTGGTGATCCAACCCGCTGAGGGACAAACGCCAACCAAAGAGGAAATTCTCGCCTCGCTTGAAGGCAAGATTGCGAAATGGTGGACCCCGGACGATGTTGCCTTCGTGGAAGAGATCCCGCTCGGCGCGACGGGCAAGATCAACAAACTGGCCCTGCGTGAGACCTTCAAGGACTATAAGCTGCCAACAGCCTGATCCGACCAATAGAATGGACGCTGGCGAGGCGTATTCGACTTCTCCTCGCCCGCAGCCTATATCGACCTCAACATTTGCCTATGATTTGAACGGATCGCTGTCATGAACGAGACCACCGCCCCACAATCTGCCGGATGGCGGATGAAAGTCGCCATCTTCGCGCTCTGCGCATCGATCTTCGCAGTGCTCTGGTTCATGGTCGCGGCCCTTGGGACAAAATGGGGGTTCTGGCCCTGGCAAGTGGGACTTGGGCAAATGACAATTGGCCTCGGCCCGCAAATTGCGATGCTGGCTGTGGCTTTGTCGGTGATCGCTCAGATTATCGCGCTGATTAAAGCCCCTCGGGTTCAACCCTTCATCATCGCGCTTGCTGCAACCCTGATCAGTGCCATGTGCCTGTTCCGTTTGGCAGGTCTTGGCGGGCAGGCTGCAGCTTTGCCGCCAATCCATGACGTTCAAACAGACTGGGCTGATCCAATCCGGTATTCGTCTGCGATTATGCAAGCACGCGAAGCCGACGGTGAAACCAATCCGGTCCTCGATGCGCCCACAGTGCCTGACTATGCAGAAGAGCGCTGGCCTGGAACCGCTGGACGCCTGGTCTCGGAACTTCAAGAAGAAGCTGAGGCAAAAGAAGGTGGTAAAGACACCGTTCTGCCAGCGATGCAGCCCTTCTATTTCTCGCAACCGCCAAATGAGGTTGCAGCGCTTGCAATCAACCTGATTGATCGCCGCGGTTGGACCCTCGTGACGGAGCCTGGCACGGCAAGTGATCTTGGAACCGAGCTACAGGTTGAAGCGACCGCGGTGTCCGGCTGGTTCGGCTTCAAGGATGATGTCGCGATCCGGATCCGTCCTGTTGAGGGAGCTACTCGCGTGGATATGCGCTCGACGAGCCGGGTCGGTCTGTCAGACCTGGGTGCCAACTCCAAGCGCGTCGCCGGCTTCATGAATGAGTTGCAGGATCGCGGCGACGGTCGACCCGCGCCTTAAAGGCACACTCCGCCGTCTAAACTCGCGCCTCAACCAGTTCGAACGCGCTTCTAATCGTTGGCGATTCCGCGTCGCAGGACACGCAGCCCTCATCGATTAGCTTCATCATGTGTCCCAGTAGGGACAGGCAAGCGGCGGGGATCAGACGCGGCTCAAGCCCGATATACATATTCTCCACCATCACGGGGATGGAAGTCTCACCGCGCTTCATATGTTCAATGATCCCGTTCTCGCGGTCCTGACGGTGCTGGCGATAGGCCTGGATGAAGGTTTTGACGAAAGCTCGCTCCCGCACCGGCGAGCCGTGAGTCGGCCACAGAATGTCGAAGTTTCGATCTTCAATCTTGTCGAGACTCTTGAAATACGCGGCCATATTCCCGTCCGGGGGTGCGACGATCGTGGTCGACCAACCCATAATATGATCACCGGTCAGACACGCATTCTCTTCCTTCAGATCGAAACAGATATGGCTACATGTGTGGCCCGGTGTTTCGATCACTTCAAGCGTCCAGCCGGGGCCAGAGAAAACATCTCCATCCGCAACGATTTCATCAGGGGAAAAGTCGCGATCGTCTTCAGATCCTAGCTCACCCTTTGCAGTCGGCTTGCCACAATCACGCGCATAGACTTTACACCCCGCCCATTCGGCCAGCGGTTTGGCCAAGGGTGAATGGTCCGAGTGGCCATGCGTCACAAGCACGTATTTCACGGTCTCACCTTTCAGCGCCGTTTTTAGTGCCTCAAAGTGCTCCGCATCGTTCGGGCCTGGGTCGATGACCGCCACTTCGCCATGGCCAATGATGTACACGCCCGTACCGACAAAGGTGAACGGGCCAGGATTGTTCGCGATCACGCGGCGGATCAGCGGAGAAACCTGTTCGACTTTCCCGTACTCGAAGTCGATGTCTTTAATGAATGGAATAGCCATGGGAGGAAGCAGTCTCTAATCGTACGGGCCGTGGTCAGCCCTTATCAAGCGCGGCGCGGAGCGAACGCTCTGACAAAGGCCTTGGCCATCCGGCGTGTGGATTTCAGCTTGTCGCCAAGCTTCAATGCCACGGGCGGGCCCATATCGGTTTTGTTGGCATCTACGATGTAGATTCGACCGGACGCATTATCCCGTAACACGTCGACCCCACCCCATTCCAGACCGATTTCGGCTGCAAAGCGCCTGATCACGGTAATTTCATCTGCCGTGTAAGCGTTCTGCGGTGTGTCCAGCAGGACCTCAGCATTCTCATTGAGGAACCGGCGGCTGATCTGGCGGCGCTTGCGAAACACCAGGGTCGGCTCTCCGCCGCAAATGCAGCACCGTAAATCTTCGATCAGGCCGCCTTCAATCTCATTGTCGACAAGCACCTGATAGGTTTTGTCCGCGATGGGCTGCATCGGGCCTTCAATGATCCGGCCATCATGACACGCATTCTTTTCCGACTTTTCCACCATCGTTCCGGAATAGGTCCGCGGATCAACCGAGAGGGAATAGCCTGCGGCGCGTTCAAAGGCCGCAGCCACATTTGATTTCGATATGTCGGTGCAATCGAAATTGACGAGTTTCGCGCCTTTTTTGGTTTTTGGAGGCGCGTGCAGGCTGTTGGTCGAATCATCAAACTGAAAAACAATGTCCGCGCTGGACACATCTGAAATCAGCTTTGCACCCGAGGCATGCATCACCGGCCAGATAAAGTACCAGGGCCGTGGTTTTTCCGGATAGAAGGCAATTGACGGTCGCTTGTGCCCCGTCAGACGGCGCCAGGTGCGCCAGGACTGAGCCAGCGTATAAAAGGTCAGCCAGGTGAAAACGTCATTCAGCAGTCCGACATTCGCAGGGATGCGATGCCCGGTCTTTTTGACCAGCAGTTCGCCGTCTTCATACTTAAAGTCTGCCAGCCAACTGCGCGACATACTTGCACTCCTAGAAACGCTTTTCGCGTCGTTAATGAACTGAATCGCACGCCAGTTGATCACGATCAACCAATTTTAACGTTAGCTTTCGTGATCATTTGTTCACCAAAGCCCGCATCTTCTTCACAAAAGCGGTCGCAAACTCGATAAATCATAGCCCGCATTTGCCGCCGCTGCGACGATATCATCGCCGCTGCCTTGCCCAGCATGAGTCAATGCCCATGCGGTGATTGAGCGTGTGCCTGTCCGGCAATACGCAAGCACAGGCGCCGGAGCTTCGGCGAGTGCGGCGCCGATCCGCTCAAGAATGTCCGGGGTGGGCGCACCCGAAAAAGGAATCGCCACAAAGGCCAGTCCAAGGGCTTCTGCCTGGGTCCGAATAGCGCCCATACGCGGTTGATCGATACCGCCTTCACCGTCAGGTCGATTCGCGATGATCGTCTTATACCCCGCATCAGCAATCGCTTGCACGTCCTGCTCGGAAATTTGCGGCGCAACGGAAAAACCATCCGTAACTTTGCGAATATCGGTCATATTTGACCCTCCAATGTATGTTGGCGTTGACAATGCATCGCTCGCCGTGAACGTAAGGTTCAGGGCACCGAAAGCCAAGATGTTGGTGCTGATATACTGAGCTTATCGAGGAGTCCAATTCGCGTGTCAGCCCTTCAACGAAGCCTGTCGCGGATTCCCTGGGCCTATGTTGGGCGCCGCATTCTGATTGCGATTCCGACCCTGCTTGTCATCATCACGGTTGCATTCTTCATGATGCGGATCGCGCCGGGCGGTCCGTTTGACGGTGAGCGCAAGCTCAACGCCGCAACCGAAGCCGCGGTCAAAGCCAAGTTCGGCCTCGATAAGCCGTTGATGCAGCAATATTTCGATTATCTCATAGGTGTCGTGCAGCTCGACTTCGGACCATCGCTGAAAACGCTTGGGAAGAGCGTGAATGATCTGATCGCCGATGGCTTGCCGATCAGTTTGGCAATTGGGTTTCTCTCCATGTTTGTGGCCCTTGTTGTTGGCACCGCGATGGGGATCTTTGCGGGTTTGCGACAAAACACCGTCGGCGACTATTCGGTCATGGGTTTTGCGATGGCCGGGATTTCGATCCCGACTTTTGTTAGCGGGCCACTTCTGATCCTCACCCTTGCGCTCGGCGCAGGGCTCTTTGCGGTGGGTGGATTGGGCACGTATCCGAATATCGGGATGACGTTCCACAATATGACTTTGCCAGTTGTGACGCTCGCACTGCCGCAGATTGCGATCATTTCGCGCCTGATGCGGGCCTCCATGATTGAGACGATGCGCTCAGGTCATATCCGAACTGCCAGAGCCAAGGGGTTGAGCGAGCGCGATGTTGTCTTAAAGCATGCCCTGCCCTCCGCGATCCTGCCGCTGGTCAGTTATGTGGGTCCGGCCATGGCGCGGGTTATGACCGGGTCGCTGGTGATTGAGCGGATCTTTGGCCTGCCCGGCATGGGCAGCTATTTCGTCGATGGCGCCATCAACCGCGATTACACCCTCGTGATGGGCGCGCTGATTATCTATGCGACCCTGATTGTGATCTTTAATCTGATCGCTGATGTGCTCTACGCGCTGCTGGATCCGAAAGTGAAGTATGACTGATGGCTGATGCGATGGATCTCACCGGACGGACCGAACCGCTCCAGCAGGCCATGGCGGGAGGCCGCTCGCTTTGGGACGATGCCCGTGCGAGGCTGTTTCGAAACAAGGCCGCTGTGGTCTCGATGATCATCCTTGGCGTGCTGATCATTATCGCACTGTTTGGCCCGATGGTCTGGGTACATGATTACAAGACCCAGTCGACGCTGATCAAAGCAGGCCCAACCTTTGACAACTGGCATATCCTCGGGACGGACTTTCTCGGGCGGGATGCGTTTGCCCGTCTGATGATCGGGCTGAGAATCTCCCTCGCCGTGGGACTTGTTGCAACGATCGTGTCTCTGATCATTGGCGTGACCTGGGGCGCGATTGCCGGATTTGTTGGCGGGCGGGTCGACAATATCATGATGCGGTTTGTCGATGTGCTTTATGCCATGCCCTTCATCTTCTTTGTGATCCTGCTGCTCACCGTCTTTGGCCGCAACATCATTCTGATCTTTGCAGCGATTGGTGCCGTCGAGTGGCTTACCATGAGCCGGATTGTGCGTGGCCAGACGCTGGCGATAAAGAATATGGAGTTTATCGAGGCTGCGCGTGCGACAGGCGTTCCTTTTTTCACCATCATTCGCCGTCACATCTTGCCGAATGTGGTTGGGCCCGTGGCGGTTTATGTGACGCTGACCATTCCGGTTGTGATTATGGCGGAAAGTTTTTTATCCTTCCTGGGACTCGGGGTGAATGAGCCGCTGACCTCGCTTGGCGTGCTGATCTCCGAAGGCGCCAAAGAGATGCAGGACAAGCCGTGGATGCTAATGGCCCCAGCCCTCACAATGGGCATTACGCTGCTCTGCCTGAACTTTATCGGCGATGGCTTGCGCGACGCGCTCGATCCAAAAGAGCGTTAGAGCCAGATCTCGGCCAGCCAGATCATCAGAGGCAGCGTGACCGCCGACAACACGGTTTGAATCGAAATCAGGTTGGCCGCGAGTGCGGCATCTCCGCCGAGTTCCTTGGCCAGGATATAGCCGTTCACCGCAGTTGGGGTCGCGCAACAGATTACGATAATGGTGAGATAGAACGCCTCCAGACCCAAGACTGTGCCGAGCCCAAAACCGACCACGGGCAGCAAGATCAGTCTGACCAGCGACCAGCTGAGCGTGCGGCCGAGGCGGGATGAAATCGATTTGAACGTAACGGCCGCTCCAGCCGTGACCAGACCGAGCGCGATGGCAGGCCGGGACAGGAGATCCAGCGTATCCAACGCAACCGCTGGCAAAGGCAGCTGCGTCAAACTGAGCGCGATCCCGATGACACAGGCCATCAGTAGGGGATTCTTCACAAGACTGACCAGAATTGATCCGCGCGGGGCTTGCCCTTCATCTCCATTCGAGAAATGCAGCAAGGCGGTGACCGAGATCAAATTTGCGAGCGGGATCAAAACCGCCGCAGCAATGGCGACCAGAGCGAGGCCGGGCGCGCCGAACAGTGTTTCCGACATGGCAAGCGCGACAAACGTGTTCCAACGGACATTTGACTGGACAATGGGGCCAACGGCGTCGCGTGAGGAACGCTCGAACGCGAGAGCCAAAAGGCCGATGCCGCCAAGGATGAGCTGGGCGGCCAGCAGCGCCAGAATGAAGCCAATCGGAACGCTGCTGAGGTCCGCCCCCTGCAGGACTTTGACGATCAGAGCCGGGAAGAAGATGTAATAACTGATCCGCTCCAGCGCGCGCCATCCGGCATCTGGAAGAAACCGGGTCTGACGGCAAGCATATCCGAGCACCAGCAGAACAATGATTGGCAACAGCGCTTGAATCATCAGACCCGAACCTCAAAGAGAACCCCGCCCGGCTGATGCACCGGAGATGAACCGGCGTCAATTGGGCGGGCGGGGGAGGAAACGGCCGGAAAGCCAGCACCTGTGTCCGGCCTCGCGATTTGGCGCGGGTCGGGGAGTAGGTTTGGTTTTGGTTGGGGGGGCTGGCCCGGCGCTGAGGCGCTGGCGCGCTAGCCGGGCGAAGCAGGTTCCGTATCGCGCTTCGCGCTCACATGAACCGAGTTCAGGGCTGTTTGTATTCGGTGAGCCCTGGAGGATTGGACCTATAGGGCGGGCCCTGGCCTGCGGCGTGGCGATACCAGAGTGGCGGGGTGAACCCCGCCCTACAAGAAAATTTCGACGACACCCGCGGAGGCGGGTGTCCAGGGACCACGGATAGCCCCACCATCCATGGGCAGAGATCGGTCCATGGATACCCGTTTTCACGAGTATTGGCGGATTGGGAGGCGAGGAGGCGATCCATCGGCCGCGCATATTGCCGGATGTCGTCCGGCCTCCACGGTGTCGGCTTGGCGGGATCATCGCCGAGGCCGAGGACGTGGACTTTGCCGTTCGGCATCACCATCAGCAGGCGCTCACGGCCGTCGAGGGCTTTGCACGCGAGCAGATAGGCGAGCTGCAGCCACAGCCAGGGCCAGGCCTTGGGCGGGCAATAGTCAAACAGATCGCGGTAACGCTCAAACATCACGGGCCAGAGTATGATCGCAGTCTGTATTCGGTCGGATTGATTTTGTGTTCTCAGGGTGGCCGTAAAGCAGAAAATTCCACGAATTTTGTCAGATCCGGTAAACCCTGCTTCAATTCGAATGACATAGCTTGGTCCGTCGAGCGATGGGAGCGCGCCGGTCAATGATACGCACATATTTGAACCACCGTATTTCGACTGTGTGGCAGCGCTTTGGATCCAATCGACGCGGCAATGTGGTGATGTTGTTTGCGCTCTGTCTGTTGCCGCTCATGTTCGTCGTCGGCTTCGCCATTGATCACTCACGCCAGCAGAATTATCAGACGAAAATCCAGTACGCGCTGGATTTCGCCGTCATTTCGACTGCACGCATCGCGCTGACGAGTAACCGCACCGATGACGAATTGACAAAGATGGCGCAGGATTTTTTCAATTCCGAGCTGAAAAATTACGGCAATATATCCCTCAGCCCGGTTAAGTTTTCACGCCAGGGCGACTTGGTCTCCCTGACCGTGTCGGGCGACATGCCAACCACCGTGATGCAGGTGGCCGGCCGCGACCGTATCCCGCTGGGGACTGAATCCGCCGCTGTGTTTGGCGAACCGCGTGAGGCCGAAATCGCATTGGTGTTGGATACATCATATTCCATGAACGGTTCAAAGCTCTCCACGCTGCGCACCGCGGCGACGGATCTGGTGGAGACATTGGTCGTGCCGGGCTCGGACACAATCAAGATGTCGATCACGCCGTTTGCAACTTATGTGAATGTTGGCACGGACAAAAAAGGTGAGAGTTGGCTTGATGTCGAAGCCAACAGGTCCGGCACTTATCAAAGCTGCAGCGTCGACAGCACCTGGCGTCAGAACAATTGCGTTCGGGAAGCCTATGCCTGTACGCGAGATGGCGTCAGCCGCACCTGTCACCGCTGGAATTGCGGCGGCAAGACCGGCCCGAGGACCTGCACGACCAAAACCTGGACCAACAAGTGGTATGGCTGTGTGAAGTCGCGCGATAACCCGTATAATATCAAGGACAGCAATTATGGCTCCAAGCCCGTGGTCGGCATTGTCACAGGCGGCTCCTGGGCCTGCCCAAGGCCGATCCAGGCCCTGACCAGTGATCCGACCAGTCTGAAATCCAGCATCTCTTCGCTGAACGCCTCGCAGAACACCTATATCGCGACGGGGCTGACCTGGGGGTTTCGGACCCTGTCGCCGCAGGCGCCCTTTGATCAGGCCGATCCCTATATGTCATTCTACAATGATGGCGGTCGAAAGGCCCTGATCTTGATGTCGGACGGCGCCAATACCAAGTCACCGCGCTCTGATGGCAAACATACGGGCAGCGATAAATCCCTCGCCGACGACATTACCGAGGATGTCTGCGATGAGATCAAGGCACAGCAGATCGAGCTTTACACGATCGCGTTCGAGATCACCGACACGGCAACCAAGCAATTGCTCGAGGGCTGCGCCACCTCTGCGGATTTCTATTACGACGCCTCAAACGCGAGTGAGTTGCTGGACGCCTTCAAGCAGATCGGCAACGAATTCAGAGAAATCGCGCTCGCGCGCTAAAACGCCGTATCGGCAATCGTGGTGCGATGGAGCAGCCGGTCATAGCCATCATAACCGCCAGTGGCCGCGTGCAACAGAGAGCGATTATCCCACATGACCAGCATGTCCGGCGCCCATTTGTGCGCATAGACGAGATCGGTCTGCGTCTGGTGGGCGTAGAACTCCATCAGGAGCGCCTGGCTTTCGGCTTTGGAGAGACCGGCAAAGGACTGGATATAGGCAGGTGAACTGTAGAGCGCCTTGTCGCCGGTTTCGCGGTGGGTGCGCACGAAGGGGTGCTGGCAGGTCTCCCGGGCTTTCTCGCTGGCAAGGATCTGCATGCTGCGGCCGGCCTCCTGATCGTCTTGCCCATAAGCTCCGTCCGGCGCGTAGCCAAACTCTGCCGAATGGATGGCTGTGAGCTCGTCGGCCTTGTCTCTCAGCGCATCTGGCAGACGTTCATAGGCGGCGACCTGATCGGCAAACAGCGTGTCGCCCCCATGCGGCGGAATGGTGAGGCCATAAAGGACCGTGCCCGCCGGTGGCACGCGCAGAAAGCTCCAGTCGGTGTGAAAGATCTCGGCAAAGATCGAGGTTCGCTCGTCCGCCTTGCGCTGGATCGCGGCGATGTGCTCGTGGCCCTTAATAGGCGCGAAGAACGGATCTTCGCCGAAGCCTCCGAAATAGAGTGTGAAGCGTTCGAGGTCGTGATCGCTGAGGTGCTGCTCCGGGAAGATAAGCACTTTGTGTTCAACCCAGCGCGCACGCAGCTCGGCGACGAGATCCTCAGAGAGCGTCTGGCGCAAATCTATGCCGGTGACGACGGCGCCGCAGGCCCCGCCCGTGGCTTGGATTGTCAGGCTCATGTTCAGTCCTCCCGCAGCGCGCCGTCATTCTTGTGATCTTGGCTGTGGGGGTCAGCTTACATTACAGGACGCGCCCGGCAACCGCATCAAGCTTTGCCAGCAAGGCCGGGTCGCGGGCCTCGGGCGCCGTGATCAGAGCATAGTCGAGACAGGTTTCAATGCCTTGCGGACTGGGCGTGCGGGGCGTGTCCTGGAGCGCGGCGGCAAGCTTTGCGATGGCCGCTTTTGCGCGAGCTGTGTTATTGGCCATGACTTCAAGGATGTTCGTGACTTCGACAGCCGCGGTATCGTCGCGCCAGCAATCATAGTCTGTCACCATGGCCATGGTCGCATAAGGCAGCTCCGCCTCGCGCGCGAGTTTGGCTTCCGGCATATTGGTCATGCCGATCACGTCGCAGCCCCACTGGCGATAGAGGTGGCTTTCGGCGCGCGAGGAGAATTGCGGGCCTTCCATGACGAGATAGGTGCCGCCGCGATGGACCTCAGCCCCTGCGGCTGTGGCGGCGTCTCCGGCCAGCGCCGACAGGCGCGAACAGATCGGATCTGCCATGGAGACGTGCGCGACCATGCCGGGGCCGAAGAAGCTTTTCTCGCGGGCAAAAGTGCGGTCGATGAACTGATCGACCATGACGAAACTGCCGGGTGGGTATTGTTCCTGCAGCGAACCGCAGGCGGAGATAGAGAGAATGTCTGTGCAGCCAGCGCGTTTGAGGGCGTCAATATTGGCGCGGTAGGGCACAGTGGTGGGGGTCAGGCGATGCCCTGCCCCGTGGCGCGGCAGGAAGACGAAGTCGACCGCGCCGATCGACCCCAGCGTGAGCGGCCCTGACGTTGGCCCCCAAGGGGTCTCAATGACCTGCTGGCGCGCGTTCTCAAGACCGTCAATCTGATACAGGCCCGAGCCGCCAATCACGCCAATGGTCCATTTGGTCATTGCACCCTCCAACAGAAACCCTCGTCCTTGGAGCAATCCAGAGCGGGATCGTCAATTCACGAAGTTCTTAATTGCAGGCCGGACGGATCAGAGCTTGATCATTGGTCGCGTTGGTCCCCAGAAACTCAATGAAACAGCGTCCGTCCTCCGTTTCAAACAGGCGATTACCAGTTCCAAATGTATGGGTGATATCGTTGACCACCAACGTATAAAAGCCATTGCTGTTTGGTCGAACATAAGTGACGCTGACTCGATCACCGGTACCAAGCAACATGGACTGAGTTGATCCGATTGCGACTGGGAGTGGCTCATCCTGAATCAAGACCGCGTCCACGCCAGGCAACTCAATCCCGGACGATTGTCTAACGATCCGGCTGCTGATCTCGCTCGCCTTGATCAATATGGCGCTCGCCTCCTCGGCAGAATTCGGGTCGATCTCAGAAACACTATCAAGATTTTCAGCAATTTGAGTCAGTGCGACCGCCATTTGCTCGAGTGACTTTGGCGACGTATCTCCGATCGCCAGAAACATTCCAGCGGCACCGACGGCCAGCCCTCCCAGCCCGGATATGGCCGATGTGATTGTTGAAAACTTGCTCTCTGCCATTGTAACCCCCTGAAAGACATCAGCAGAGTCACTAAAACTCAGGAGCACAAAAAAATAAAGCCGCTCAATCGCGGCTTTATTGGCAAGTCATTTGATGGTTTGAATTCGGTCCTAGTGCCCGACTTTGCGCCAGATGCGCTGGTAGGAGAACCAGAGCAGGAGTGACAGGAGCACGAGATAGATCATGACCGGCAGGCCGAGGCTCTTGCGCTGGCTCTGTTTCGGATCACCGGCCCATTGCAGGAATTGCGCGATATCATAAGCCATCTGATCGACGGTGGCTTCGGTGCCGTCCATATACTCGACCCGGCCATCGGTCAGCTGCGGGGCCATGGCGAGGAAACCGCCATAAGGCACGTGACGCGGATCGCCGTCCCACTGCGCCGTCACATCGCCCGGCATATAGGGGTTATAGTACTGGCCAAGCGGCTGAACCAGTTCGCCGTGCGTCTTATCATCGTCGAATTTGATATAGTTCTCGTTCAGGCCGTCTTCGCCTTCCCGCGTCAGGATGGTTTCCGGATCGGGATAGCCTTTGATCAGGCGATAAACGTAAGATGCGCCTTCGCCGTCAGCGCCATGACCGCGAGCTTTTGTGATCACGGACAGATCTGGTGGGTAGGCCCCGCCATTCGCAGCCCGCGCTGCCTGCTCGTTCGGATAGGGTGAGCGGAAAGGATCTGAAGGCCGGGCCGGGCGATAATCATAATCACCGGAATCATTCGGGACAGGATCAAGGATTTCATCCATTGCCGCGAACTCTTTGACCAGCGGATTATCGTTCGCATTTGGATATTCGTAATCGTAGAAGGGACCGCCTTTCTCACCGAGATTGCGGTAAGACAGCAGCTTCATGCCATGACAGGCGGCGCAAACCTCGCGGTAAACCTGATAGCCGCGCTGCACGCTGTCCATTTCGAGCTTGCCAACCGGGCCAGCGAAAGGCCAACCGCCTTCCGGAGCATCAGCGTGTTTGGACCCGCCAGCCGCATGCGCGGTTGTCGCAATAGCGAGAGCCGAGAAGCCCGCGAAGAGAGTACGAAGAAGTTTCATGTCCGATCGTGTCCCTTATTCGGCTGGAACAGCTTGTGCTGAGCTCTGACCGAGAACGGCCTTGTGGATAGAGTCTGGCTCCCCTTTCGGCTTCTCCCGCAGACCCAGGATCGGCAGGATCACCAGGAAGTAAGCGAAATAATAAGCCGTCAGGATTTGGGCGAGATGGATGAACCGGAACGCCGGAGCCTTCTGGATCGACATACTCGCGACGCCGCCTTCCGCCTGTTTCTCAGCCCGGAAGGCCGCAGCTTCTTCATAGCCGTCAAACGGGCGTGAACCGATATTGCCATCCGCATTGGTGAACTCCACCAGCAGCTTGTCTTCACCCATCGGAATGATCGGATCGTCCGGGTTCATCGCTCCGCACCAGCCGAGCAACAGACAGGACGCCACAAATCCAAAGAAGAATTGTTTGGCGACCGGGCGATAGCGCATGGACTTAGTCTTCGCTGTGTCGAGCCATGGCAGCACGAACAGGACGGCGATCGCTGCAAACATGAAAATCACGCCGAGCAGCTTGGCTTCAATCGGGCCAATATCGAACGTGATCGCACGCAGGATGGCGTAGAACGGCAACAGATACCATTCAGGCACAATGTGCGCCGGTGTCACCAGCGGGTTGGCCTCGATATAGTTGTCCGCATGCCCCAGCACATTGGGGAGATAGAAGACAAAAGCGGCGAAAATGATCAGGAAGACAACAATCGCGAACCCGTCCTTCACCGTGTAATACGGGTGGAATGGCACGGTGTCTTTCTCAACATCTTGAACTTCGACACCGGTCGGGTTGTTATTGCCCGGCACATGCAGGGCCCAGATGTGCAGGATCACAACACCCGCAATCATAAACGGCAGCAGATAATGCAGCGAGAAGAAGCGCTGTAGCGTCTGGTTGCCGATGGACGGCCCGCCGAGCAGCCAGCTCTGAATGGCTTCGCCAACCAGTGGGATCGCGCCGAACAGGCTGATGATCACGTTCGCACCGTGCAGGGACATCTGGCCCCAGGGCAGCATATAGCCGAGGAAGGCGGTCGCCATCATCAGCAGGAAGATCACACAGCCGAGGATCCAGAGAATCTCACGCGGCGCCTTGTAGGAGCCGTAATAAAGCCCGCGGAACATGTGAATATAGACCGCGAGGAAGAACATGGAAGCGCCGACCGCGTGGATGTAACGCAACAGCCAGCCAAACGGCACATCCCGCATGATCCGCTCAACCGAGGCAAAGGCCTGATCGACGGTAGCGGTATAGTGCATGGCCAGCACAACGCCGGTCACGATCTGAATGACCAGACACACAGCGAGAATGCCGCCAAATGTGTACCAGTAATTCAGGTTCTTGGGCGTTGGAAAATCGACGAAACTGTCATGGGCGAGCCGAATGATCGGCAGGCGCGAATCGAGCCACTTGGTGAAGCCGCTCGCTGGTTTGTAGGTGGACTCGTGTCCGCTCATCGGTCCTTGTCCTTCCTTTAGAGTGAGATTTTAACGACGCTGGCCGTCACATATTCATAATCCGGAATTTCCAGATTGGTCGGCGCGGGGCCCTTACGAATACGGCCAGACGTATCATAGTGTGAGCCGTGGCACGGGCAGTACCAACCGCCATAATCACCGAGGTTTCCGCCGCCCGGACCAACCGGGACACAGCCAAGGTGCGTGCAGCTTCCAGACGTGACAATGATGGCCGGGTTCAGATTGCCATCTGGCAGCGGCATTAGCCGGTCTGCGTCCGTTTGTGGGTCTGGAAGCGAGGAGACCGGCGTGCTTTCCGCGGCCGCAACCTCTGCTGGTGTGCGATGGCGCAGGAAGAAGGGCTTCCCGCCAATCAGGACGCGGATTTCGCCGCCGACCGGGATCTGCGAGATATCAACTTCCAGACTGGACGCCGCTTTTGTGTCGCCAGCGGCATTCATCTGGTCGATGAAGGGATAAGCCACCAGGCCGGCGCCGCCGACCGTTGCCGCAACCGTTGCGATATGGATGAAATCCCGGCGCTCTTCGTCGATCTCTTCCGGGTTTGTCGTGTTGGACTCACTCACGTCGATTCTTCCTTGGGCAAAACTTAGCCGTCTCATTACACTTTATAGGGCAACGGATCATTGCGGCGCAGCGCCGCGCCTTCGCTCCCCAGTTCACATCGCCGCCTAACCCGGGTCGCGCGCCATTTCAAGCCGTGCGCGCTGTTCAGCATGCGACACAATCGCTTCCTCCACCTACGGGACTTTCCTTATCGCCTATGGCAAGCGGGGTGACTTAAGCGCTCGGATGTAGATTTCGTGGAGACCAAATTGACAGACCTCGTTGTTCAAAAACAGAAAGCATCCACCTGGTTCAAGGCGCTGCAGGACGATATTATCGCCCGGTTTGAAGCTTTGGAGGACGAGGCCGACCGTCCGCTTTATACCGGTGCGCCGGGCCGGTTTGAGAAAACCGAATGGACCCGCGGCGATGGCAGCGAAGACTTGGGCGGCGGGCGGATGGCGATCATGCGCGGCAAATTCTTTGAGAAAGTCGGCGTACATTTTTCTGAAGTCTATGGATCGTTTTCAGAGGCGTTTCGGGCGCAAATCCCAGGCGCTGACCAGTCAGACGGGCAGTTCTGGGCCTGCGGTATTTCCCTGATTGCGCATCTGCACAATCCGCGCGTGCCCGCAGTACATATGAACACACGGATGCTGGTCACCTCGGAAAGCTGGTTTGGTGGCGGCGGCGACCTGACCCCGTTGCTCGATTATCAGCGCCAGGACGATTTTCAGGACACGATCGACTTTCACGCCGCGATGAAAGCCGCCTGTGACAAGCATGATCCGGCCTATTATCCTGATTTCAAGCAACGTTGCGACGAGTATTTCTACCTCGCTCACCGCGGAGAGCCGCGCGGCACCGGCGGGATCTTCTATGACCGCCACAATAGCGGTGACTGGGACAAGGATTTCGCGTTTACCCAGGATGTCGGGACGCATTTTGCTGAGATCTATCCACAGATTGCCCGGCGGCGCATGAATGAAGGCTGGACCCCGGAAGAGCGCGAAGAGCAGCTGATCCGGCGCGGGCGCTATGTAGAGTTCAATCTGCTCTATGATCGCGGCACGACGTTTGGCCTAAAGACCGGCGGCAATGTGACCAGCATCCTGTCGTCGATGCCACCAGTGGTGAAGTGGCCGTAGAGCAGCTACTCCTGTGGCACCGTGCCAACATTGTCTTTGAGCCAGGCAGCATAGGCGCCCGCCCCGATCTCGCCGGCGGCGAGCGCGAGGGTCATGTTCGTCGCATCAGCTTCGCTGGCCACCAACATCTGGCCGTTGATTAGCAGGAATGTTGCCGCTGCGAGAAAACCGGCGCGCTTGTTTCCATCGATAAAGGGATGGTTGCGAACTATTCCGAATGCGTATTCTGCGGCCAGGTCGAACAGGTCTGGTGTGCCATAGTGGAATAGGTTTTCCGGGCGCGCGAGCGCGCTGTCGAGCAAATTTACATCCCGAAAGCCGGACAAGCCGCCATGCTCGGCCAAGCTTTCCTCATGTAAGATGACGATTGCCTCCTTGCGAAGCCAAATAGGGTTCATTTGGCCAGTTCACGCAACGTGTTCTTGTACTTCTTGGCAATATCGCGCCCCGCTTTCACCTGATCTGCAACCTCCTGATCATATACGGCGAGACTGTAGCCATTTGGGGTCAGCGTAAGCAGCAACTCATCGCCTGCGCTGACTTTGTGACGACTAAGAGCATCGGCAGGGATCACCACGCCGAGCGAATTGCCGATTTTACGAACTTTGATCCGATCTGACACTGAGACCTCCTGTGTTAGAACACATGTTATAACACAAACTGGTCAGTGCTCAAAGCAGCTTTAAAAGCGCCTCGCGTTCGAGGGTGAAGTCGCTGTCGACCCAGGCCTGACCGGCGCGGCTGAGCGCTTCGCCGACGCCGCGGCCCTCGTGCCCGGCGGCCAGGGCATCGTCGCCATTGATCGGAAAATCCGGGCGGCGCCAGATCCGAACTGCGGCGAGCAGATCGCGGACATCCGCGCTCGACAGCATCGCGCGATCCACGACCGCCTGCTTGCCATGCCAATATAAAAGCCCCCGTAGGGTCTTGCCGTTAATGCCGGTGACCTCAGGTAGGTTGTCCGCGGCCCACTTGGTCAGGCGGTCTTTTTCTGCGTTGGACAGGCGCAAGGCCTCATCGACCTCCTGAACCGCCAGCGCGGAGCGCGGGATGAGCGACATCAGCCGCAGCAACGGATCAGGCTGAACACCGCACAAGTGTTCGGTGACGCGTAGATCGTGCAAACCGCCGAGATCAGTGACCATTGGCAGGACGTGACCGAGAACACCACTCGAGGCCATCGCGTTAACCGCGGCGGTCGGCTCCGGCGCGGCGAACAATTTGTTGAGCTCTTTCCAGATGCGTTCGCGGGCAATCTTGCTGAGCCCTGAAGCCTGCCGGGCGCAGGCTGCAAGCCCTGCCGGGTCAATCGTCGCGCCATACCAGGCATTGAAGCGAAAGAAGCGCAGGATGCGCAAATAATCTTCGCGCAGACGCTGATCGCCATCGCCAATGAAGATCACCCGGCCGGACAGCGCATCCTCATAGCCTCCACCCGTCGGGTCGAACACTTCGCCGTCCGATGCCGCGTAGAGCGCATTCAACCGGAAATCACGACGCTCAGCGTCTTCTGCCCAGTCTTCAGTAAAGGCGACAACCGCGCGTCGGCCATCGGTTTCGACATCTCGGCGCAGACTGGTGATCTCAAACGGGATGTGGTCGACGACCGCTGTCACAGTGCCATGCTCCAGTCCGGTTGGGATCGCGCGAAGACCGGCGGCTTCCAGCGCGGCGAGGGTCTGTTTCGGCAGGAGTTGCGTCGCAATGTCGATATCGTCAACGGGACGCCCCATGATCGCGTTACGCACACACCCGCCAACATAGCGCGACCCGCCCGGACGCGCCGCGTCGAGCGCTGCCATAACCGTCTTGGAAGCAGGTGCGGTGAGCCATTCCGCTTCAAGTCGGGTCATGGCTCATCAGTGCGACGGTCATCAGGCCCGGCAGGATTGGGATCCCCGATCCCTTCGGCCTGTCCACCCGGATCGTCGGTTTTCGGAATACCGATCGTCGTGAAATCCTTCTCGCAAGGGTAGGATTCGCCTGGAATGATGACACCGTTTTCCATTCGTGCGGGACGGTAACACTCTTCCCGGCCACCACGATCAAGGAAAATCAGGATCAACCAGGACCCGACCGCAAGCACCAGACCTATGCCAAACAACCAACGGATCGGCCACGCTTTGCGTCCTTCTTCCTGAGCCTCGGCAATCGCCACACGATACAAGCCAAACAGCATGAATGGCAAAAGGAACAGAATGACTTGAATGAGAATGCGTGTTGCCACGTTTGGAAACCCTTACTTACCTGACATGAATATGAGCATCGCCGCCTAAATTGCCATAGAAGAGTTCGCCAAACCGCATATCTGCCGCAGGTTGTATGAACCCATTCAGATCACCCCTCTTCACCAGAGTTCGGCCCGTACAGGTTTTGATGCAGAATGTTGATGATGCCAGCGGTTACGCCCCAGATGCGAAACCCCTGCCATGGCATCTCGATATACTGGCGTTCCTGGCCTTTGTAGATCGCCCTTCCGGTTCGATGGTTTCTAGTATCGAACAGAAAATCAAGCGGCGTTTCGAACACGTCGGCCACTTCGGACGGATCTGGCCGCGCCACGAAATCTGAAGGCAAGAGGCCGATCACCGGGGTGATCCGATAGGCCGTTCCGGTGATATAGGGCGCAGAGCGCGCCACCAGCTCGACTTTTTCAGGATTAACTCCCACCTCCTCTGAGGCTTCTCGCAAGGCCGCTTCGGCTGTATCTGCATCATGGTCTTCAACTTTGCCGCCAGGAAACGCGACCTGACCCGGATGAGACGCCATTGTGTCGGGTCGCTGCGTCAGCAGAGCCGTTGGACCGGCCGGTCGTGGAATGATCGGGATCAGAACCGCAGCAGCCCGCAGCCTTGTCGCCTGATCGCGGTCCACAAAGTCGAGATCGCCCCCTTCTGACAGGCGCTCCTCACCGCGCACCGGGTCGAGCCGGGCTTCAGCGCGTGCGACAAAATCATCGAGCGTGGAAAACTTCATTACGTTGCAGGTCCCAGTTCAAAGAATTTGCCTTGCGACCAGACCCCGAGCACATTGGCCGCGCCTTCATGAGCCTCTGCCATATTCACAAGGTCATAGAATGCCGGGCGCGTCAGCTTGGCCTCCAATCCGCTACGAACCAGAACATAAGGCGACGGCTCCAGGGTCTCGGGGTCGGTTTCAACGCGTAGGGCCGCATCCGGACCCGCGAGCGTAACATCGCCCAGATTGGTGGTGAAAGCGAGCACCTGATCGCGCCCAGGCTCCCCAATCCGGTCGACACGCACCGCGAGAAACGGAGCGTCCTCGACATGGACGATGACCTTTTCATAGGGCGTGACCAGATAGATTTCTCCGTCCGGGTCCTTGCGCAGAATGCGTGAAAACAGTTTGACCAGACGCTCGCGGCCAATGCGCGTGCCCTCGTGCCACCAGCTGCCGTCTTTGCGAATCTCCATGCGAATATCACCGCAATGCTGCGGATTCCAAAGATGGACCGGCGGCAATTTGCCGTCGACACCGTCCGGGGCGATGGCCTTCAGCACTTCTTCCAGGGAAATGACAGGATTTCCATTTGATTTCATGTAGTACTCCGCCATGATCTTGCCTAAGACCTAGGGCGTACATAGCTCTGAGTGAAGACGGAGACTCCATGGCGACAGATAATCAGGCCATCGTGGCGCAAGCGGAAGCCGCTGGCGAAACGCTGGAACAGGTAAAAAACGAGATCGGCAAAGCGGTCTTCGGGCAAGACCGCGTTGTCGAATTGGCCCTGGCGGCCATACTGGCGGGCGGGCATGCGTTGCTGATCGGCGCGCCGGGTCTCGCCAAGACGCGGCTGGTCGAAGCGATCGGCACCGCGCTTGGCCTCGACAACGCCCGCATCCAGTTCACGCCCGACCTGATGCCGGGGGATATTCTCGGCTCGGAAGTTCTTGATGAGGGCGCCGATGGCACGCGCGCTTTCCGGTTTATCAAGGGACCGGTCTTTACCAGCCTGCTGATGGCAGACGAAATTAACCGGGCCTCACCACGCACGCAGTCAGCCCTGTTGCAGGCGATGCAGGAAAAGCATGTCACGGTTGCCGGCGTGCGCTATGATTTGCAGGCCCCGTTTCATGTGCTCGCCACCCAGAACCCAATTGAGCAAGAAGGCACGTATCCCTTGCCAGAAGCGCAGCTGGACCGGTTCTTGTTGAAAATCGATGTGACTTATCCCGACCTCGACACCGAACGCCGGATCCTGATCGAGACGACCGGGGCCGAAGAACAGCCGGTTGAGACCGCCCTAAGTGCAGAGGCGCTGATCGCGCTGCAGGCGCTGATCCGCCAGATGCCTGTGGGTGAAAAAGTCCTCACGACCATTCTGGATCTTGTCCGGGGATCACGCCCCGAACAGACCAGCGACGAGCGGGTGCGTCGCTTTGTCGATTGGGGCCCTAGTCCACGCGCCGGTCAGGCGCTGATGCTGGCTTGCCGCGCGCGCGCTCTTTTGCGGGGCCGGTTTGCCCCAAGCCTTGAAGATGTCGAAGCGCTGGCTGAGCCGTGTCTCGCCCACCGGATGGGGCTGCGCTACGACCCAAGCGGTGAGGCCCCCGGTTTGGCCGATCTGATCGACGATCTGGTCAGGAAAGCCGCTTAGGAGGCGCAGATGCGATTGCTCGTGATGCCCTGTGCCTTCACCGCGCTGATTGCCTGTAGCGGCAGTGGGTCTGAGTTTACCGCCGCTGATGAGGCCATGATTGACTGTCTCGCCTCCCGAACGGTTCAGGAGGTCACCGATACGGTCAAAACAGGCATAGAAGCCGGGAAAAGTCCGGATGACCTGCGCCCGGTTCAAGCGGAGGTGACCGAAGCGAATATCGAAGTCCTGCAATCGGTTTACCCCGATCAGCAGCAACAGATTTATTTTGAATATCAGGTCGCAAGACGCCTCAACGCGGTTCAGGATGCCTTGAATACGCCGGACGCTGCACCCGAAGCTCAGGCCTTGATGGAAGAGACGTTCACCCTTGCCAAAGACTGCAGGTTCGGGTCCACGCGTTAGTTTATAGATGCTCGAACTTTCCACTCTTCGTGCCGAGGCAGAACGGCTGGCGCGTCAGCTTCCGGATCTGTCGCTGCAGGCGGCCGCCGCCGATCTGGTGCATCCAGGGGCTGCGGGCCGCAAACGCTCGGGCTCGGGTGAACAGTTCTGGCAATATCGCCGATACAGCCAGACCGATGCAGCAGACCAGATTGACTGGCGGCGCTCAGCCCGAGGGGATGAGTATTTTGTCCGAGAGACCGAGCTGGAGACGGCCCGGACCGTGCTGTTCTGGTGCGACCCGTCAGCCGGGTTTAACTGGAGCAGCGGGCCGGGCTTGGAGCCGAAAGCCGATCGCGCCCGCGTGCTGATGCTGACCCTGGGCATTGTGCTCAGCAAAGCAGGCGAGCGGATCGGCGTACTGGGTGGTCATCGCTCGCCGAGCCTTGGCCGCGCTGCGCCGGACCGGCTAGCAGAAGACCTGCTCCGCCCAGGCGCGCAGGAGCTCAAGCCCTATCGAAGCGAGACGTTGAGCGTGCTCGCCAGCGATTTCTATGAGCCGCTTGAAGTTTGGCAGGCCAATCTGTCGCGGCTGTCACGCAAAACCTCCAAAGGGGTGGTGCTCTCTGTCTCGGACCCGGCAGAACATGATTTTCCGTTTCAAGGGCGGACGCGGTTGCGACGCCCGGGGGCCGACAAGACCCGGTTGTTTGGACGGGCTGAAACCGTGCGCGAGACCTATCTGGAGCGGTTTGAGGCCCATCGCGAGGCGTTGAAAAATATGGCCGCCAGTATGGGCTGGATACTGGTCACCCATCGCAGCGATACCCCGGCTTTGGAAGCGGCGGCGGCCTTGCAGGCAGCGCTCGCCAATCTTGGAGCTCGTCTATGACGCTCGGGCCGTTTCTGTTCGCTGCCCCGCTGGCACTGCTCGGGCTGATCGCCTTGCCGATTATCTGGTATGTGCTGCGCGCGACACCGCCGACGCCGAAAGAGGGCGTTCTACCCTCGCTGCGCCTGCTCGATGATGTCGAGCAGCGCGAAGAAACCCCTGCCCGGACGCCGTGGTGGGTGTTGGCGCTGCGGCTGGCAGCGGCGACGGCGGCTATTCTCGGTTTCTCTCTGCCCATCTATGCGCCGGGTGTGACCGGGACACCGCCGGTCGACGGGGCGGTGCTGGTCGTGGTGGATGACGGCTGGACGTCAGCGGGCCGCTGGAGCGAGATCCGCAATGTGGCCGGTGCGGCGCTCGACGGGACCTCTCGGGAAACGACGGCGCATTTGCTGCTGACCGCGCCGCGGGAGTTACAGACCGATCCGGCTGAAAGCCTTGGCCGGGCAGATTTCGCCGCGCGGGTGCGCTCTTTGCAGCCACAGCCTTGGGGCGCCGACCGGGTCGACGCCCTGGAGCGCCTGAATGAAAGTGGTCTCGCTCCGGCGCGGATTCTCTGGCTGACGGACGGAATTGACCCGGAAACCGCCACACCGTTTGCGCGGGCTCTGGCGGCAAAAGCGCCGCTTAGTATCTACGCTGCGACCACCCGCGGCCCGATGGCCATTACCGGCCTCAACGCCGACGCCAATGGCGTAGAGACGGTTCTGCAGCGAACCAATCAGGCCGAACCGGCCAGCTATTATGTCTCCGCCCTGACGCTTGATGGTGCCGCCCTTGCTACCGCTGAGGCGACATTCGCTGCTGGAGAGCGTGAAGCAAGCGCTGCGTTCGACCTGCCAGCTGCCGCCCTGTCCCGGATCGCGCGGTTTCAAGTGACCGGCACGTCGTCTGCCGGCACGGTCTGGATGTGGGACAGCGCTGATCGCTCGCGCCGAGTCGGTCTGGTCAGCGGCGACAGCACGGCGCAACCCCTCCTGTCCGACATACATTATGTCCGCAAGGCGCTGGAACCGTTTGCGACGATCACGCAAGGCGATGTTCAACAGCTGATTAGCGATAATCCGGATGCGATTATCCTCACCGATATTGGCCAGATCGAACCGGACGCCCAGACGGCCGTGACTGAATGGGTCGAAAGTGGCGGGGCACTGATCCGGTTTGCCGGGCCGCGCATGGCGGCGCAGGAAGACACGCTAGTGCCCGCCCCGCTGCGCCGGGCCTCGCGCGCGATTGGCGGCGCGCTGACCTGGGAAGACCCGCAGCCATTGGGCGCGTTTCCCGATACCTCACCCTTTGCTGGCCTGACACCGCCAGACGACGTGTTGGTGCGCCAACAAGTCCTGGCGCGCCCGGGGCCAGACCTGGCACGGCGTACCTGGGCGAGACTGGCTGATGGCAGTCCTCTGGTGACCGCGGACCAGCGCGGCAATGGGACTCTGATCCTGTTTCATGTCACCGCGGGCCCGGATTGGTCTGATCTGCCCTATTCCGGCGTGTTCGTGGACATGCTGCGCCGGGCGATTGCGGCGGGAAAAGGTGAAGCGATTGCGGACGAGAACGGATTGTACACGCCAGTTCTAACCCTTGATGGCGCAGGACGTCTGACCCAACCCTCCTCGAGCGCAACGCCCCTGCAGGCCACTGAGTTTGAAACCGTGGACGCGTCAGAAGTGCATCCGCCTGGCTTCTATCAAGGCCCGTCGGGCACGCGCGCGCTGAATGTGGCAGCAGACTATGACCCGGTGCCGGTCGAGAGCTGGCCGGAAGGCATTACCCTATTGGGAGACGCCGAAGCGCAAACGGTGCGCCTCGGCGGCATCCTGCTCGCGCTTGCCGTGGTTTTGCTGGCGATCGATCTGATTGTTGCGCTGGTGTTGAGTGGACGGATGCCGCGGTTTTCCGCGCGTGCAGTTTCAGCGGGCGTGGGGATCGTTCTCGGTGTCTCCTTGCTGCCGACGGTTCCCGCCGAAGCCCAAGCCAGCGATCCGTTCCCGAAAGAAGTGCAGGCCGCGCTGGATATGCGCCTCGCCTATATTGAAACCGGCGACGCACGGGTGGACCGTGCCACGGCTGCGGGCCTGCGCGGGCTTAGCCTGACGCTCTATCGCCGCTCCAGTATTGAGCCGGATGAGCCGCACTCAGTCGACCTCGAAACCGATGCGCTGGATGTTTATCCGATCCTGTTCCTGTCCCTGCCTGATAATCCAGACCCCTTGTCACCGCTCGCCGTGGGCCGGTTGAATGCCTACATGCGTTCCGGCGGAGCCTTGTTTGTTGACACGCGCAAAGGCGGGGCGGTGGGCACGTCCAACAGTTTTGACGGGTTGGACGATGTGCTGGAAGGGCTCGATACGCCGGTGCTGGCGCCTGTGCCGGAAGATCATGTTCTGACCCGCAGTTTCTATCTGCTGACCGGATTTCCGGGCCGGTATTCCAATCGGCGCCTGTGGATTGAAGCCACCGGTGCCGCCGCACGCGAAGAGCGACGCGGCGACGGGGTCAGTCGCCTGTTTGTCGGCGATGCAGACTATCTCGCCGCCTGGGCGGTCGATGAGCGTGGGCGCGCGCTCTATTCCGTCGATGGCGGCGACCAACAGCGTGAAATGGCGGCGCGGTTTGGGGTCAACCTGATTACCTACGTTCTGACCGGCAATTACAAGGAAGATCAGGTCCATATCCCGGCGCTGTTAAAACGGCTGGGCGGCGAAGACGAAGATGATGGCGAAGACGGTGGAGTGATCCCGTGATTGAAGCCTCCCGTCTGCTCCTCGATCCGCTGATTGCGTGGCCCTGGTTGCTGGCCCTCGGTGCGCTTGGCCTGATCGCTCTGGTGATTTACGGCATCGGACGCGGGCGGGCGCCGCTCACGCGCCTGCTCGCTCTTGCTGTTCTGGTCGCCGCGATCGCCAACCCGTCCTTGGTCGAAGAAGAGCGAGAACCGCTGCCGTCGGTCGTTGGGGTTGTTGTCGATCGCTCTGACAGTATGGATTTTGGCGAACGCACCGCCATTGCGGATGCAGCGCTGAACGCCTTGCAAACCGAAATGGACGCAGAGGCCGCGCTGGATGTGCGCCTGATTGAGGCAGAAACCAGCGGCGACGGTACCCGCCTGATCGGGGCGCTTGAAGGCTTGCTCGCCGATGTCCCACGTGATCGGATTGCGGGCTCGATCTTGATCACGGACGGACAGGTGCATGATGTGCCACAGGACTTGTCGCGGCTGAGCGAGCTTGGACCGATCCATGCCCTGATCGCCGGGGACCCAGACGCAGGTGATCGACGGATCACACTGGTGGAAGCCCCGAACTTTGGCATCGTCGGAGAGCGCGCGGACTTCATTGTGCGCGTGGATGATCCTGATGGCGGCCGGGTCGGGATCACGGTCGCGGTGAACGGTGGGCGCGAGCAGACCATTATCGTCGAGACCGGTCAGGACGAGCGCATTCCGATCGAGATTGAACGCCGCGGCGACAATATCGTCGTGTTTGAAGCCCCACCCGGTCGGCGGGAGCTGACGCTCGCCAATAACCGGACCGCGTCGACATTTTCAGGGGTGCGCGATGGCTTGCGTGTCCTGCTGGTGACCGGACGGCCAAACTCGGCCGGCCGGGTCTGGCGCGACCTGTTAAAGTCAGACCCGTCGGTTGATCTGGTTCATTTCACCATTCTGCGCCCGCCTTACAAACAGGACATCACACCGCTGGAAGAGATGGCGCTGATTGCCTTTCCGACCGAAGAACTGTTCGAAGAGAAGCTGACCGGGTTCGACCTGTTGATCTTTGACCAGTATGAGCGCCGCGGGGTGATCACCATGGCCTATCTGGCTGATGTGGCCCGCTATGTGGACGAAGGCGGCGCTCTGCTGATTGTCGCCGGAGAGGACTTTGCTGGACCAGCCAGCCTGGCGCGGACCCCGCTCGCCGGCGTACTGCCGGCCCTGCCCACCGGACGCATCATGACCGAACGGATCGTGCCTGAACTGTCTGATGCCGGTCGCCGACACACCGTGACCGAGGCGCTGCAGGGCGAAGAGTGGGGTGCCTGGCTGCGCCATGTCGAAGCGGTTGCCGAGACGGGCGACGTGTTGATGACAACACCAGACGGGGCGCCGCTCTTGACGGTTGACCGGGTCGGCGAAGGCCGGGTGGGACAGCTTCTGTCGGACCAGATCTGGCTGTGGGCGCGCGGCTATGATGGCGGCGGGCCGTTCGCGGATCTGATCCGGCGTATGGTGCATTGGCTGATGAAAGAACCAGAGCTGGACGAGCGCCAGCTACAGCTGATCGCGGATGGCGACACGGTGCGGGCTAACCTACGCACGCTGGCGGATCGCGCGGCGCCTCTGCTGATCGAAACGCCGGACGGGGCGTTCCTGGAACCGGAATGGCGCGAGGATGGTCCGGGCAGCTATAGCGCGGAAGTGCCCGTCGATCAGCTCGGCCTCTATCGTGCCCAGTCTGGCGGGCTTGAAACGGTCGCGTTGAACGGCCCGGCCAATCCACGGGAATTTGCGGCGCTGGAAGCCACGCAGGATGTGCTTGGACCGCTGGTCAGCCTGTCTGGCGGCGGTGTTTTCGGGCTGGAAAATGTGGGTGACGTACCGGATCTGCGCATGGTCAGCCGGACAGCGCGGGCGGAGGGCAACAATTGGCTGGGCCTGCGGGAACGCGGTGCCTATGCAGTGCGCAGTTCAACCAGCCTGCCCTTGCTGCCGGGTCTGATCGGCGTGTTGATTGCGCTTGGTGTTCTGATCTTCGCCTGGCGGCGGGAAGGCCGCTAGAGATAGCGTTCGGGATGCAAAGGCACGCGGACGGCACCGAAGAGGTCTGACGCCTTGCCCGCAAGGTCTCGGACCATAATTCGGTTGGGGTCCTGAGGGCCTGGAAAAATCAGTGTCCCGGGAGCGACACGCTGAAATCCGAGTTCGCCGAAATAGCCCGGGGCGCCGATGATCACGGCGGCGGGCCAATCGGCTTCGGTTGCCGCTTCCAGCGCTTCGCCGGTGACCGTGAGCCCCAGTCTTTGCCCCTGAAAGTCAGGGCTGACCGCAACGGGGCCGACAAAGACGGCAGGCAGGCGTTCCGCGCCAACCTCCAGCGGCCACAGGCGGCAGGCCGCAATCAGTCGGCCGTCTTGTAGGGCGACCCGGCTGAGCGCCGGCAGAGACAGCGTGCCTTCGCGCAACCGCTCCGCCGTTTTGGCAAAGTGGCCCGGCCCGAACGTGCGGTCATACAGGGCTTCAATCGCCTCGGCGTGCAGGGCCGGTGTTTCAGGCAGGATTTCGATCATCGCGCGCGTCTAAGCGTGCGCGTCTCAAAACGCAAATGGAATCAGTGGCTCCAGGCCGATAGCTGTGTGCGCACGGCTGAGACGAAAGCGAGCGGCTGATCGAGCATGACATGGTGCTGCGCGTTCGGGATCGAAATCATCGTCATGTCATCGCGCAGGCTGCGCATATGCGCCCAGATCTTGTCGGTGACCAGGATGGACTGCTCACCGCGCATCACCGAGAGGCGTCCGGTGATGCCCTTGAACATTTCGCCGGGCTCCAGCTTGCCCTCAAAATGGCGGAAGATTGAGGCGTCGAACTTCCAGGTCCAGCCGGTCTGGCCGTTACCGGCCTCGACCTGTTTCAGGCTGTGACGGCCGATATAATCGACAATATAGTCATTTTCGCAGGGCTGCGGCGGGGCGAGACGAAACCGCCCGAGCGCGCCTTCAAAGTCAGCATAGATCCGGTTGCCTTTGGTGCGCTGCGGTGGGCCGTCCCAAGGGTCTTCCGGCGGACGCACCGGGCTGTCGACAATCATGATGCCATCAAACCGATCACCATGGTGCATGCCGGTATTCATAGTGATGAAGCCGCCAAAGGAATGGGCCACAATGCAGGGTTTCGCGCCATTCGTGAGCAGGCCCGAGTCCTCGCATACGGCGAGTTGTTCCCGGGTGAACTGATCGATGGAGTAGACGTCGCGGTGATCGCTGTCGCCCATGCCGCCAAAGGTCATGGCGACGACATAATAGTGCTCTGAGAAGTACGGCGCGAGGAAGTCATACCAGTGGGCGTGAGCGCCATTACCGTGCACCAGCAACAGACCGGGCTTACTGGCATCTCCCCAGACCTGATAACGGATGGCGGCCCCGTCGACATCAACGAACCGGGACTCGTACGGCGTGGCAATCGCCGTCTCGAACCAGTCCGGTGCTGGCGGTTTCTTGCCGCGATAAGACGCGAGCGGGAGCATGGGCGGAGTTGATGCCGGGGATGCGCCGTCTGCCATGTTAAACTCGCTTCTCTATGATTTTGAAAATGCCTGTACCGGTCATTACGGTCTTGTCGCCCGACCAGATGCGTCCATCGACGGTGTAAACGCCATCTATGTTCGAAACGACCGTGCCGGAGCCCTCGATCCAGGCCCCATGCGGCGCACCGGAGAGAAAATCACAGGTCAGTCGCACGGTCACCCACCAGGTGTCATCATCCTTTTCAACCGCCCCGCCCCAGGCAAGATCCGCAAACGTCATCACCATGCCGCCATGCGCATTCATCATGCCGTTGGTGTGATGGGAGCCAACCCGAAAGCCGCGGATAAGCCCCTCTGATGTGCGCTTTTCAAATAGCGGCCCGACCGTGCGCCCGAACCCGCGATGCCAGGCCAGAGGCTCAAAGCCCTCTGGCACCTGATGGGTGAGATTCTGGCTTAGGTCGTCGCTCATGGACCGTTCCATGCCGCGCTGCACAAAGCGCGACAAGCCCTCACGTTACGGGAGGGGTGAAGGCCCACTGGATTAGAATGACGTCGAGATTCGCCGCGATATGCGCAACAATTGGGACGATCATCGTACCGCTCACGATGCGCAAGAAGGCAAAGCCCAGTCCGGCGCAAAAAATCGTGATCATTGCCGCTGGACTGTATTGGAGGTGGATCAGCGCAAACGCTGCGCTGGAGACGACAGCCGCCGCTGCCGGTGTCCAACCGCGCGCCAACATCGCCCCGATGGCGACACCGCGATACGTCACTTCCTCAACAATCGGGGCAAGGATGACGACAAAGAACAGATAAGTCAGCGTCCAGTTGGCGGGCGAGAAAGCCGCGGTCTGCTGCTCATCTGCATACTGCCAGTTCTCTTGCCCCGACATGAACCCTGCGGTGATGAATTGCGGGACGAACAGGAAGAGTGGCCCGAGAATGAGCGCCAGCACGAACCATCTGGAATTGGTACGCATCTCACCCGCAAAGGGGCCCGCCCCCTGATGCTGCAACCACAGACTTAGCGCAGCAAATTGCAGAAACCCTGAAAGACACAAGGCAAACCAGGCCACCCGCATGTCGCCGTCGGTTGGGGTCGTCCACAAACCAGCAACAATAGAAACAACGATAATCTGAAACAGAAACGGGGCGCAGACGACCCAGAAGGCCGCCGTCAAAGGCTCGCGCCCAAGCGCCAGCGGCGTATTACAAGGACCGTTCATACGCGTCCCTAACCCTCAGAAGAGCGCTCCGCAATCAATGAAACCATTTGTAAGAATCCGCCTAATTCGTAAGCAATATCAGACTGAAAGGTTTCCCATCTCGCGCGAAATACGGTTTAGAAATACGCATATGCGACGAATAGGTGTGCGAAATCTATTCCCTGTTGTAAACTGAGTCGGCCAATAAGGGCTTTTATCTTCTGAGGGGAAGAGAAAATGAAAAGTGTAAAACTCTGGATTGCAGCATCAGCTGTTGTTGGTCTTGCCGCTTGCGGCGCCGCGGAGGATGCCGCTGAATCAGCCAGCGAAGCAGCTTCAGACGCTGCCGCAGCGGTTGAAGAAGCCGCTTCCGATGCCGTTGATGCGGCAGGCGATGCGGCCGAGGCTGCGGGTGAAGCTGCCGCGGATGCAGCCGATGCCGCCGGTGACGTGGCGTCTGACGCAGCCGACGCGACTGTAGAAGCTGCCGGTGACGCAATGGACGCCACAGGCGATGCAGTAGACGCTGTCGGTGATGCCGCTGCCGATGCTGCTGGCGACGCTATGGACGCCGCTGGTGATATGGCTTCTGACGCCGCAGATGCTGTTGAAGGCGCTGCAGGTGATGCGATGGATGCTGCTGGCGACATGGTCGACGATGCAGCCGACGCCGCCGCTGATATGGTAGACGATGCCGTTGAGGATGCAGTCGAAGAGGCAGAAGAAACAGTTACGCCTTAATCGGCGAACGGTTTTGTCCAAACTTCAAGGGCTGCCACTTTTGTGTGGCAGCCCTTTTTATGTCGCCTTGTTCAGCGGATCAGAAGATCGAATAGCCACCATCGATCACGAATGTGCCGCCTGTGTGATAGGAAGACGCATCAGAGGCGAGATAGACCGCCACACCGCCAAAATCATCAGGTTCGCCCCAGCGCCGGATCGGCACGCGCGATATCACCTTGGTGGTAAACACTTCGGTGTCCTGGGCAGCTTGGGTCATATCCGTCGCGATCCAGCCTGGCAGGATGGCATTGGCCCGAATTCCGTAGCGCGCGGTCTCTGTTGCAATGGCCCGCAACATTGAGATCAAGCCGCCTTTCGTGGCGGCATAGGCCTGGTTGCGTGACGCCCCTTCGATCGCCGCCAGTGAGGCGACACCAACAATCGAGCCGCCGGGATCCCCGGCTTTCGCTCGCTCGGTCATATGCTTGACCGCTTCCCGCATCGTCCAGAACGCACCGTCCAGATTAACCGCCATGTTCTTGCGCCAGGTTTCGGTGGTCATTTCAGCGAAACTGGCGGCGCCAAAGCCGACCCCGGCATTGGCAAAACAGCTGTCAATCCGGCCCATTTGGGCGACTGTGTCGGCGGTTGCGTCAATGACCGCCTGCTCATCGGCGACATCCACCGACCAGGCTTTCACCTCGCCTGTGCCCAGTTTGGACAATTCCTCAACAGCTTCCGCATTCGCAGCGTCTTTTCGACCCCAGATTGCAAGACTGGCATTGGATGCCGCCAGCGCGCGGGCCATGCCGAGGCCAATGCCGCGATTGCCCCCGGTTACCAAAGCCACTTTTCCCGTCAGATCGAACGGTGCGTAAGTCATAAAGGTCCTCCTTTTGTTTTCTGATCGCAGGTGTCATCGGCCTTCCTATAAGGAAAGCAACCGGAGGCAGGCTCTTTTTTTGCTCGAGAAACTGCCTTCTGGCGGTCTAGCGCCCGAACCAGATGTGTTGGAAATCGCGGTCAATCTGAACGCGAAAATGCCTCAGGACATCAAGCCCGATAATCATCACCGGCTCGTCGGCCAGTCCAAGCGATTCAAACAGGACGGGATCGGCAACCATGACGTTGAATTGCCGGATCCGGTGTTGGCCGAGCCCGAAGGTGCGCAGTTGGACAATGCGGGCGACGGTGGCGGCATCATCAACGCCAAACAGTTCCCGGGCGAGATCGGGGCGCTCTTTGACTTTCGCCTTATCGGCAAACACGCTGTTCACGAAGGTTGCGCTGGACCCGGTATCGATCAGTGCAAGCCCGGAAAATCCGTTAATCTTCGCCCTGACGAAGGGCAGCTCGGCGATCTGTTTGTAGGAGAGGCGGCTGCGGAAGATTCGAGGATCAGATATCGGCTTGTTTTCATACAAGCTGATCAAACCGCGCTTAAAATCAAAATCGATCACGCGTTCATCGAACGCATCGGCCGGGATCACGTTCAACAGGCCTGGAAACCGGGAATCGTCATTGATCCCGGCTGGCACCGCTTCAAGGCGGTCAGCGCCGATCTCAATGCTGGAGACCGATGTCACCTCGAAATCGATCTCGCCGGATAGGCCCTGGACGAGCACATTTGGCAGGTGCTCGCGCACCTCAGCGCTGGGCAGAAGCGCACTGTCGATCAGCGGGAAGGTCGCGCCTGTATCGACAATGCCGAAACTCGCCTGGCCGTTAATCGTGAGCGGGACCCGCATCTGATGTTTGTCATTGATTGACACACGAATACCCTGGTCCTCGCCTGCGATCGCCTGGGGAAAACTTGCGATGAAAGCGAGGAGATATAGCCCGGCGATGATAGATCGAACGATCCGCATCCGTGGTCTCCAAAGCGGTATATCCGCTTAGAGAGTATTGCACACTTTACACATCATTTGAAGGCAGACTTGGGAATTAGATTGATCATCTCCTGGCCCGCAAGGAATCTCGGGAGATTGTTCAGGAATACCTTGTCCGTCCGGATCATGGCCTGAGCTGTTGCCGCTGAAATGTGGGCGGTGAGCGTGACTTTCGGGTGATGCCAGAACGGACTGTCTGCCGGTTGCGGCTCTTCTCGCAGGACATCGAGCGCGGCGTGGCCCGGGCGATCACTCTCAAGCGCTGCCAGAAGGGCCGGTTCATCGACCAGCGCCCCGCGGCCAACATTGACCAGCAGACTGCCCGGCTTCATCGCCGCGAAGAAGCCCGCATCGGCGACCGAATCGGTTTCGGGTGTGTGCGGCGCTGACAGCAGGACGGCATCGCACTGCCCGAGCGTGTCGAGGAGGCGATCCGGCGTGATCATCTGATCAGCGTGCTCATGGGCGCCGGGCGTTCGGCGCACGCCTGTCACTTGTGCCCCCAAAGCACGAAGACGCCGGGCGGTGGCCTGCCCAATTGCGCCGAAGCCGAAGATCAACCAATGCGTGTCGCTGATCTCGCGGAATGGAATGCGCCGCCATTCAGAGCCGGCTTGCGCTTTGCGGCGCTCTCGCCCCTTCTGGAAGAAATCAAAGCCCGCCCACAAGACCCACTCGGCGATCGCGTCAGCTTGTTCATGCGAGGCGGTATAATGCTCCGCTTTGCTGCCAATCGATTGCAGGACCGGGTGTTCCAGACCAGCGGCACTGGACTGAACCCATTCCAGTCTCTCATAGCCCATAAGGGTCTGGATAAAGGTCATCACGGAGGGGCTGAAAAAAGCATCCGGTGTGGCATAGGCGATCAGCGCACTGGTTTCGACCTTGCCCCAGGGATGCTGAATTTCGCCATGATCATCGACGACAAGCGGTGAAATTACATCAGCAAAAGGCTTGAGCGCATCTTCAATGCGCGCGAACGTGTTCGTATGAAGAAGCAAGTGTTTCATCAGCGCCTCCCGATTGTCTTGTCTTTACTGGCCTTTGTCCTGCCAGCCTTCACAGCGCATGGCCAGACTGTGATTCGCAATCAGGACTACTATCGCGACGTCATCTCCCTGTCTGAGACGCTGGGCAAAGCGCATTCGGTGCGGGTCGCCTGCAACGGCCGTGATGACCAGTACTGGCGAACTTATATGCAGCGCCTGTTGGAGCTGGAGGCCCCTTATCAGGGCGGTTTGCGCCGATCGATGGTGAACGGGTTTAATGCGGGTTTCTCGACCGGACGATCGTATCACGCGCTGTGCACTCAGGCGACGGTGGATGCGGAGAAGACTTACGCAATGGAGGGCCAGGTCCTGGCCAACCGTTTGACGGCTGGCAATATGCCCGGCTACGTGTCACCGGACAGCGAATAGACCTTAATCCTCTCGCTGCGTACGCGCCTTGCCCCGGCCGATCGCCAGCGCCTTGATCGCGCCTCTGAACGTGCGCACTTCCTGCAGAGTCCAGTTGCCGCGAATGAAGCCGTTGCGGATATTGGTTTTCATCAACGGCGTCTTGTCTGGTGGATGGAAATAGCCTGCGCGCTCCAACTCGTCTTCGAGATGTTCAAACATGCGGATCAGATCTTCGCGCGGCGCGGGCTCGCCGACGCCTTCATTCGTACCTTCGAACCGGCCCTGACGGCCCTGTACAGCACCCCAGCTCGCACAGAATACCCCGGCTGCCTGGGCGAGATTGAGTGAGGCGAAGGCGGGGTTCACAGGATAAGTCATGATCGCATCAGCCAAACCAACCACGTCGCTTGGCAAACCGCTGCTCTCACCGCCGAACAGGACCCCTGCGCGCTGCCCGCGCGATTGGACAAGTTCGGCCCCGCCAATCGCATCGACCACTGGCTTTTCCATTCCTCGCGGGCGGGCTGTCGCCGCCAGAACGAGTTGCAGATCAGCAATCGCAGCCTCAGCGGTGTCGAACACTGTCACGGCGACGCCAGCTTCAAAGGCGCCCGCCGCGAGCGGGTCAGCCGCTGGGTTCGGCCAGCCATCGCGCGGGGCGACAAGCCTTAAATCGGCCAGCCCGAAATTCAGCATCACGCGCGCGACCGAGCCGATATTTTCGCCGAGTTGCGGGCTGTGAAGGATGATGCAAGGCGCCATATGCCGCCAATGGCGCAAGCGCTCTCAGAAATCAAATCGATTTGCGAGTGAACCAATTCTCAACTGCACCCGTAACGAGAGTATTCGATCAGATTTTAACACTAATCGCGGAGCGCCGACCATGAGCCTGATCATCTTGTTTACAGTTTCAGGTGCGGTCATGTTGTTAGCGGCGCAAGCGATGCAACACTATCTGCCGCGTCGCCATGGTGAGATTCGCCCAACCCCACTTTGGGTTGTGTTTGGATCCGGTCTATTCGCTTTTTTTGGGGTCTCATCGCTGGTCTTCGCCTTTTCCGCCAACACGCCAGCCAGTCTTTTCAGTCTCGCCCTGTCGGTCGGGGGCGCGGCCATGATCGCCTTCTTTTTCCACCGCCGGATCCTGTTTAAGCGCAAGGCCCTGTATCAGGTCCGGGCGGGACGGGTAGACTTGGCCGTGCCGTATAGCTGTGCCTGGCAGTGTCAGCTTGGCGAGAATATTGAGCGCGAGGGCCTGATCATTGAAGGCGTCGGCGCGCGAAAATGGGCCATCCCGGGCGCAACCTCGCGGCAGGCCTTGAGTGAGGCGCTCTGGTGTCTCAGCAATGCAGGCGTGAGGCTGCCGGACGAGACAGCGCTGATGCAACGCCTCGGCATCTCGTTCGCAATGATCCGGCAATCAGCGCGTTAGTCATAAGAGTAAACCTCGAGAATCTGTCGCATCTGACCGCCTTTTGACGCGGCCCGCAGACCTGCTATAGGCAGCGCAAATCAAAGTGCAGGCAAAGGAATACCTCCCATGGCAAAGATCAAGGTCGAAAATCCAATCGTCGAAATGGACGGCGATGAGATGACCCGCATCATCTGGCAAATGATCAAGGACGAACTCATCCATCCCTATCTCGACATTGACCTGAAATATTACGACCTGTCGATCCAGTCCCGGGACGAAACCGACGATCAGATCACCCATGACGCGGCCCACGCAACCAAGGAACACGGCGTTGCGGTGAAATGTGCGACGATCACACCAGACGAGGGCCGTGTTGAGGAATTTGGCCTGAAGAAAATGTGGCGCTCACCGAACGGGACGATCCGCAACATCCTCGGCGGGGTTGTCTTCCGTGAGCCAATCGTGATCAACAATGTGCCGCGCCTTGTGCCGGGCTGGACGCGCCCCGTCGTGGTGGGCCGTCATGCCTTTGGTGACCAGTATAAGGCCACGGACTTCCTGGTGCCAGGAGCCGGTAAACTGACGATGAAATGGGAAGCGGCAGACGGCTCCGACAGTCAGGAATTTGAAGTCTTTGACTTCCCCGAAGCCGGTATCGCGATGGGCATGTATAATCTCGATAAATCCATTCGCGACTTTGCCCGCGCGTGTATGAATTACGGCCTGCAGCGCAAGTGGCCGGTCTACCTCTCGACCAAGAATACAATCCTGAAAAAGTATGACGGCCGCTTCAAGGACATCTTCCAGGAGGTCTTCGACAACGAGTTTGCTGACAAGTTCGCCGAGTTTGGCGGCACCTATGAGCACCGCCTGATCGACGACATGGTCGCTGCGGCCATGAAATGGTCCGGTGGATACGTCTGGGCCTGTAAGAACTATGATGGTGACGTCCAGTCGGACACCGTTGCGCAGGGCTATGGCTCGCTCGGTCTGATGACATCGGTTCTGATGACACCGGACGGTAAGACGGTTGAAGCCGAAGCCGCGCACGGCACGGTGACCCGCCACTACCGCAACCACCAGAAGGGCGAGGCGACGTCGACCAACTCAATCGCGTCAATCTATGCCTGGACCCAGGGCCTGCAGCATCGCGGCCGGATGGACAACACACCGGAAGTCACCAAGTTTGCGCAAATGCTGGAACAGACCATCGTTAAGACGGTGGAAGGCGGTCAGATGACCAAAGACCTCGCATTGCTGGTTGGCCCAGAGCAGGAATGGCTGACCACGGAAGGCTTCCTGAAAGCTGTGTCCACCAATTTCGAGCGGGCGATGTCTGCGGTCTAGAGCCGCACTGGAGTTCTAAGACACCGAAGACCGGCCTTTCATATGAAGGCCGGTCTTTTTTGTTCTGACGTTTGATTGGGTGCGGCATACGATCTTGCCTCCTCCAAAAAGGCTTGACCCGATTGCAAGCTGGCCGACTTCCGTTCAAAAGAGGCGCAGTTTCAACGCAATAGATGTATCCGACACGATGAACGCCAACGATATCACCCTCCGGCGCGCCGTCCTCGGGGACGAAGCCACTTTGAGCGCCATCGGCGCTGCGACCTTTCTTGAAAGTTTCACCGAAACGATTCCCGGACCGGATCTCGTGAAGCACTGCCGCGATCAGCACAGCCTCGCCTATTACCGCGATGTGCTGCAGGCGCCTGATCCACGCTATGCCTGCTGGATTGCAGAATATGTAGAAACCGGGGCCCCGATCGGCTACGCCATGACCGCAGCGCCAGACCTACCCACGCCGACCGGGGACCAAGATATCGAGCTGAAGCGCATTTATGTGTTCTCACGGTTCCACGGCACTGGTGCTGGCAAACAGCTGAACGCCCTAGCCAACTCGCACGCCGCACAATTGGCGTGTTCGCGCATTCTATTGGGCACCTATCACGAAAATCACCGGGCCGTCGCCTTTTACAAACGGGAAGGCTACACGCTGATTGGAACACGCCAGTTCCAGGTCGGAGACCAGGTGTTTGACGATATCATCATGGCGAAAGACTATCTGGTTTAGCGGCCCGCGATCCAGGCTTCGGCTCCGGAATAGGTCGCCGGGTCTGCTTCCGGACCAGTACAAATGGCTTTGAGCGCACTGGATGCGCCTTCCGGCGGCGCAGCGTGATCGTATTCGCGGCCATCAATGATCAAGTCGCAATTGCAATCATGTCCGGCCACTTCAAGCCCGGCCCGGCTGTAGGTCATCCGCTTGCAGCCATTGTCGGCCCGGGTGGAAATCTCGGTTCGGTAGCGTTCGCCATCGGCCTTCCAGGACACCGCTTGCGATCGATTGATCTCCGCAGCCGCCATAGCGGGCAGAAGCCATAGTCCGAGCAGAAGAATCGCCGTCCCCTTCATGCATCGGGACAAAGCAGGAAATGGGCCAGATCCTGTCGCCCAGCCCATTTCTTTTGTTTTTACAGTAACTTAGAGGCATCTTCTCAGACGGCCTTCAGCGCAGTCGGGCTATCCGACGATCTGATGCTCTTCGTTGAACCAGAGCGGAGAGCGTTTGAGATCGATGAAGGTGGCTTCGTCTTTCAGCAAGGCTGCACCCGCCTCCAGGCCGCCCGGATTTCGTGAGGCCGCATCAAGGCTTTCCCAACTGTCCCACCACAGCTCTGCGATGCCATCATATCCTTCTGGGGCGCCGCGCGGGTTCTGAACACTGGCATTCGCGTCGTGGGTGAGTGCATGAGTTTGCACATAGCGACGAATGTTCAGCACATCGGCATAGCTAGCGACCAGCGGCGCGTGGTGCTCTCGCCAATAGTTTTGAAATGCCGCGCGACTGAGATGCGGCAACCTGTGCAGACAGAATGTGAGTTTGATCATGTTGGCCTCCCGAACTCCCCCACGTCTATCAGAGGACGGGCGGATCAGAAAACGCGGCGACCGGGAGACTAGTCCGTCAATTCGATCCGATAGCTTTCGATCACAGTGTTCGCGAGGAGCTGTTCGCACATCTCTTTGACCCGGGCTTCGGCTTCGGGTTCAGCAATCCCTTCCAGATCAAGCTCAATCACTTTGCCGATACGAGCTCCGGAGACTTCGCCGAACCCCATACGCCCGAGTGTATCGGCAACAGCTTTCCCCTGTGGATCGAGAACACCGGGTTTCAAACCGACATGGACAATGGCTTTCATGGAATCTGCACCCCAGCTTTTGAGTCGCGCCTCGTGTAGCGCAATCGCGGCGCTATTGGAATGCTGCATACAGACCAATCGCCGAAGCCAGCAGCACCGCGCCCACAATCCAGGGCACATAGGCGAGGCGGCCCATGCGTTTGACCATCTGGAGGAACTGCGCCTTGTCGTTCACCCGCGGAAACGGCTTGTCAGGGACAGGATCACCAAGGAAGTCACACAGCGGCGCCCATCCTTCTTTCACTTCAAACACAAGAAGGCGCTCCGGCGGGATCGCGGTCTTGACCGCAGAGATATGATCGTTCCAGACCTTTTGAGCGTACGCTTTATCTTCAAATCTGCCATCAAACTTGCCATTCCAGATGATGTTGTGGGTCACCCGGTCAATCTTGCGCGCCCGTGGGATCAGTTTCGTCCAGGAGGGCATGGATTTGGCGGTCGCATAGATTGTGCTTGAGGCGCTGTCATACCAGCTTTCGAAACTCCGCACGGTCAGCACCACTTTTGCGTCCGGGTAGGCATCAGCAAGTTCCTGCCAGTACACGCAGGACGGAAAATCTACAGAGGCTTCGAACCCGTCAAATACTTCGTCCCAGCCCGGTCGCTCACCTTTACCGATACGGTCCCAGAAATCGAGTTGTTTCTCTGCCTTGGGTTTCAGAACCTCCAGCATGTGATGGCACTTCCGGTAGCCGAGCTGCTCGAGCGCCGCCTTCATTGACATCGTACCCGTCCGGCCAAATCCCGCACCGATGACTTTCAGCGCCATGCTTGCATCTCCGCCTCTGTGTGGCGGCTATTTGCCACCGCCGTTGAACTCGACAATCTCTGCGCCCTGGCTCGACTCCCGGATAATACCGAGACGCCTCGCCACTTCCGCATAGGCTTCGGTCACGCCGCCAAGATCACGCCTGAACCGGTCCTTGTCGAGCTTCTCATTGGTCTCAAGATCCCACAAGCGACAACTGTCCGGGCTGATCTCGTCGGCCAGAATGGTGCGTTGAATCTCGCCGTCGAAATGACGTCCAAACTCGAGCTTGAAATCAACCAGCTTGATGCCGACGCCAGCAAACAGGCCGGACATGAAATCGTTCACTCGCAATGAAAGCGCAATCAGCTCATCCATTTCCTGGGGGGTCGCCCAACCGAAGGCGGCGATATGTTCTTCAGAAACAAGCGGATCGCCCAGCTCGTCATTCTTCAGGCAGAATTCGACGATGGCGCGGGGCAGAACGGTTCCCTCGTCGATGCCCAAGCGTTTCGACATCGTCCCGGCCGCCACATTGCGTACAATGACTTCAAGCGGAATGATCTCAACTTTCTTGATCAACTGCTCGCGCATGTTCAGACGCTTGATAAAGTGATTGGGAATGCCAACCCCGGCCAGACGGGTCATCATGAATTCGCTGATGCGATTGTTCAGCGCGCCCTTGCCGTCAAGCACCGCCCGCTTCTCTGCGTTGAACGCTGTCGCATCGTCCTTGAAATACTGGATCAGTGTGCCGGGTTCCGGCCCCTCATACAGAATTTTGGCCTTGCCTTCATAGATGACCCGCTTGCGCGACATGGCTTGCCCTCTTTCCGCTTGGGCCCGGCGCATGGCCCGGTCCGATGAATCAAGCGCTCCCCATACGCCAACCTTGCCGCAGAGGCAAAAGAGAAACGCTGTTGGGCCAAGTCTGAAAGACTATGTGACTGTTTTCCTTGAGTCCAAGCTCCGATTGAGCGAGTTTTACCAAACAACGCTCTCAATCGGATTGCTCCTCATGCTGAAAACGACCCTTCTCGCCGCCATCGCCGTCATAGGCTTATCCTCTGCTGTGGCAGAACAGACCCTGCTTGTCGGCGGCGATGTGATTGATGTTGAGCGCGGTACAACCATGAAGTCGCAAGACATTCTGATCCAAGATGGGATCATCACAGCGATCGGAGTAACCGGATCTCTTCCGACCACAGAAGATACCACCCGAATCGATATGGCGGGCGCAACGCTGTTGCCGGGTTTGAGTGATAGCCATGTCCATCTGACCAGCAATTCGAACTGGCACGGGTTTCGGCGCTTGACGATTTCAACACCGCGCGCGGCAATTGCCGGTGTGGTGAACGCTGAGGCGACGCTGATGGCGGGTTTTACCACGGTGCGCAATCTCGGCGCGCCGGGCTTTAGCGATATCGACCTGCGCAAGGCGATTGATGAGGGGGATATTGCCGGACCGCGGATCATTGGCGCGGGTCAGGCGATAGGAATCACCGGCGGCCATTGCGGCGACGCCACCGTTCTGCCTTATGAAGCGCAAGTGAAAGGCCGCGCCGCAGACAGCCCGTGGGAAGCGCGCCAGAAAGTGCGCGAGAACAAGAAATATGGCGCCGACGTGATCAAGTTTTGCGGCACCGGCGGTGTGCTCTCCCCCAACACCACGATCAATGCCCAGCAATTCTCGCTGGAAGAAATGAAAGCCATTGTCGATGAGGCCCACGCACTGGATCTGAAAGTCGCGGTTCATGCGCACGGTCCGCGCGGCATTTATTCAGCTCTGCAGGCGGGCGTCGACTCCGTCGAGCACTCAAGCATGATCACTGATGAAGGCATCGACCTTGCGGTCGAGCAAGGCACGTATCTCTCCATGGATATTTATGTGTCAGACTTCATCCTGTCAGAAGGCGAAGCCGCCGGCGTTCTGGAAGAGTCGCTGGCCAAGGAGCGTCAGGTCGGCCGGGTTCAGCGCGAGCGCTTTCAGGCCGCTTTCAATGCCGGTGCCAAGATGGCCTATGGAACAGATGCGGGCGTCTATCCGCACGGCACGAATGCTCGCCAGTTCTCAAAAATGGTCGAGTGGGGCATGAGCCCGATGCAAGCCATTCAGGCCGCCACGATTGGCAACGCGACCCTGTTTGGCCGTGAAGACCAGATCGGATCGATCCGGGTTGGCAAAGCGGCCGATATCATCGCCGTCACCGGCGATCCGCTGCAAAATGTGCGCGAACTGGAGGATGTCGATTTCGTGATGAAGGACGGGACGGTCTATCTGAACGCGCTCGACTAGACTGCGCTCTGAGAATTCTGCAATCAGCGGCGCGTTGGCGCTTGCAAGCCGGGGGGCTGCACCCCTATATCCACGCCAGAAACGTCTTATTTTATGAAAGGTTGGTCAGATGTCCGGATTTGATGATCGCGAACGCGCGGAAGAAGCGAAATTTGCCCTCGACGCCAACATGGAATTCAAAATCATGGCCCGGCGCAACAAGCTTCTCGGCCTCTGGGCGGCTGATCTGATGGACATTCATGGGGACGAGGCTGAGGCCTATGCCAAGACCGTGGTTCTGTCAGACCTGGAAGAAGCCGGTGATGATGATGTGTTCCGCAAGGTTCGCGGTGATTTTGATGCCAAGAACATTGATCGTACCGACACTCAGATCCGCGACCAGATGGCTGAACTTCTGCCGATCGCCCGCGACCAAGTGATGAGTGAGCTGTAGGCGGACCTTGATTAGGCGCGGGCTCGCGCCAACATCACCGACAAGACGAGACTGGAAAGGCGTATCCCATGACCGACGAAACGCAGACCGCAATTGGCGAAGCCGTTAAAGGCAATGACGTGCTGTTATTCATGAAAGGCACGCCAACCTTCCCGCAATGCGGGTTCAGCTCGGTTGTGGTGCAAGTGCTGGACGTGATTGGCGTCGATTACCAGGCCGTCAATGTGCTGGAAGATCAGGCGGTGCGCGAAGGCATTAAACAGTTTTCAAACTGGCCCACCATTCCGCAACTTTACGTCAAAGGCGAGTTTGTCGGCGGCTGTGACATCGTCAAAGAAATGTACGAGACCGGCGAGCTGAGAGACTTCATGGCCGATAAAGGTATCGCCATGGAAGCGGCCTGATGCGTCAGCATCTGGAGCCATCTGCTGACCATCCGATTACAATTGAGCCAAAGTCTGCGCCCGTCCGCGTGGTGCTCGCGGGCGAGGTGATCCTGTTAGCGCAAACGTATCTGGAAATGCGCGAAGCCAGCTACCCTGCAGTGACCTATCTGCCCCGCGATCAGGTCGACATGCGCCATCTGAAACGGTCTGACCACACCACCTGGTGCCCCTATAAAGGCGAGGCGTCTTACTTTCATATTCAGGCTGACGATGGCGCGCTGATCGAAAATGCGGTTTGGACCTATGAAACGCCGTTCCCGGCGGTTGCAGCGATCAAAGACGCCTTGGCGGTCTATCCCGATAAGGTCGATGCCATCGAAGTGGCTGAGCTGTGCCGACGCGATGCGTGCCTGGCGATCGTCGCGGACCGGCTGAACTCATGCAAACCAGAATATGTAGATGCTCGCGATCAGAGGCAGCAAACCCATCGCAAAGATCGTCCGGATGAATTTGAAGTGAGCCACCCAGCCATCGATCTTTCCATCCCCGCTTTCGCGGGTTTCTGTCTCGACATCGATCCATTTATTTCTGCGGACGAACTTGTCTGAGACGATGTACTGATCGAGGGAATCCTCCAGATATCGGTGACCGAAATAGAAAAGGATCGAATAGATGATCATGGTCAGCGTGCCGACGATCAGCCAGCCGACCCAGCCCATACCGCCGCCGCTTTCAATCTGCATCCAGAAGGCTGCACCCGCCAGGAGAGCCAAGACCAGAGACCCCGCGGCGATGCGCCAGAGGTTTGCTGTATCCGGCTGAGGCTGTTCGTCCATGTCCCCGCTCCTTTTCAAAGCTGCCTGCAGCGTATAGCAGACCCATCATGACCCTCACAATCGACCGCCCTGCCTCGATCCGCCCGAAAGCCACGCCGAAAGTTGGCCTGGTCTCGCTCGGCTGCCCGAAAGCGCTGGTTGATTCTGAGCGGATCGTAACCCGCTTGCGCGCCGAGGGCTATCAGATCAGCCCGGATTATGACGGGGCTGATCTCGTCCTGGTGAATACGTGCGGCTTCCTCGACAGCGCGCGGGATGAAAGCCTTGGCGCGATTGGCGAGGCTATTGAGGCGAATGGCAAAGTCATCGTCACCGGGTGCCTCGGGGCTGAACCGGATGTTATCCGCAAGGCCCACCCAAAAGTGCTGGCAGTGACCGGACCGCACCAATACGAGCAGGTCATGGAAGCTGTCCACACGCACCTCACCCCACCGCATGATCACAAGCTGGATCTCGTGCCGGAAAGCGGCCTGCGCCTGACCCCCCGCCACTATGCTTATTTGAAGATTTCCGAAGGCTGTAACAATCGCTGCTCTTTCTGTATCATCCCGAAACTGCGCGGCGATCTGGTCTCGCGGCCGATCCATCATGTGCTAACCGAAGCCGAGCAGCTCGTGCGGGCGGGTGTGAAAGAGCTCCTGGTGATCAGCCAGGATACCAGCGCCTATGGCCTCGATGTGAAATACGCGCCACAGGTCTGGAAGGGCGATGAGTATGACACCCGCTTTCTTGATCTCGCCAAGGGGCTGGGCAGCCTCGGGGTGTGGACGCGGATGCATTATGTCTATCCCTATCCAAGCGTCGATAAAGTGATCCCGCTGATGGGCGAAGGCCTGATCACACCCTATCTCGACATCCCGTTTCAGCACGCCTCCGCCAGTGTCCTGAGAGCGATGAAACGCCCCGCCAAACAGGACAAAGTGCTGGAGCGAATTCAGCAATGGCGCCGCGATGTGCCGGATCTCGCCATCCGCTCAGCCTTCATTGTCGGCTTTCCCGGCGAGACCGAGGAGGATTTCGACATCCTGCTCGACTTCATTCGCGAGGCGAGAATCGATCGCGCCGGCTGTTTCAAGTATGAGAATGTCGCTCACGCTGACAGCCGCGACCTGCCCGGACATTTGCCGGAAGAGGTGAAGGAAGACCGCTGGCATCGCTTTATGCAGGTCCAGGCCGAAGTCTCAGCCGCGCGCGCGCAGGCCCAGATCGGCACCGTGCAGGATGTGATCGTGGATGCGCCGAGCGACGCGCCCGGTGAGTATCTCGCCCGTTCGAAAGCCGATGCGCCGGAGGTTGACGGCGTGGTCTATTTGCGCAGCGCGACGGAGCTCACGCCCGGCACCATACTTTCTGCGAAAATTACGGATGCCGATGCCTACGATCTGTACGGCGCGCCCGCCGATTGATCAGACATGACGGCGATTTCATCGAACCGCTCTCGACAGGCGCGAGGAAATTCGGTGTTGTTTGACACGTTTGGGGGACTCAGAAGAGAGATTTCCTCATGTTGCCCGTCAGACTTTTTTCCATCTCTGCGCTTATTAGCCTGGCCGCCGCCTGCGCGACCGGACCGCTCACCTATGATGATGACCTGATTGTACCGGGCGAACGGGTCGGCGAAGTTGAGATCGGCATGCCGCTGGATCAGTTGCTGGCGCTGAAAGGCGCACCGCTACGCACCGCACCGATCCAGGGCACAGCGGCAACGACGTATCAGTTTGATGGCCTCGCAGTCGCCGCCGATGATGAAGTCTATTGGATTGTCGTGCTGGACCCCCGGTTCAGAACGGCGGATGGGATCTCCACCGGTGCCGAGCAAATCGCTGCGCGCGCCTCATTTGGCAGACCCGACTGCGTCGTCTCGGCCCCGGACACCACGCTCTACGACTATGGCAATGTCTATTTCGATGTCGACAATACGACCGGCAAAGTCCGTCGCCTCGGCGTGATGGACAAGACCTATCATTGTCAGGACTGAGTGAGGGTTGAAGCCAGCACCCTCGGATACCCAGTCAGGCTGGGCACAACGTCAAGTCTAAGGGCAGCGCGTGCGGCCGCGGATGCGGCGGGGCGTGTTCGGATAGGTTTGTGTTTTGCAAAGCGCTAAGAGGCTTTGCCTCACGCTTTGCAAAGCGGGTTCCGCGTCAGCGCTTCGCGCTGCGCATGAACCGGGCTCAGGGCTGTTTGTGTTCGGAACCTGTTGTCCTGGAATTGGAGCCCTCAGCCTGGTTCATGGGCTGGCGAAGCCAGACCGGAACCTGCTTCTGCCTCGCGTCGCCCGAAGGGCGTTAGCGCGAGGCAAAATTAAAACCTCTAACTGCTGTCCTGAATGGTGGGCCCAACGCACTCCGCCTCGACTCGCACATGGCCAACGCACCGCTCACCGCATTCCATGATGCGACCCATCCAGTAATGGATGGCGCTGAGGTGCATTTCGCCGGATGCGTTATACATGGCGTGCCAATGGGCGCGGTAGGCTTTACTCGGTAGTGTCAGTCTAACGCGAACCAGTCTCCAGCATCGTTTGGTGTAGGGGGTCTTATCCAGCCAGAAGCTGGCGCCATTCTGATAGGGCGACGTTTCGCATGGATTTGCAACGGAATCTACTGTTGAGGTGGCGATCTAAGTTGAAGTGATTATGGTTGAAGTGATTACGGAGCGATGCATCGGTCGAGGCGAATTGACCCAGCCCCGTAATTTCCGGCCATGAATTTGCAGAGTCCTCGAAAACGAGGATGCAAAATGAGAAGATCACGTTTCAGCGAAGAACAGATCATACGGATGATCAGGGAGCACGAGGCAGGTGT
>JASJAO010000016.1 GCA_030066975.1 Henriciella sp.
TACCGCACCCACCGGCCCGGCTCGCCTGAGCTTGGTGGGAGCTCCACTCACCGGGCCTCAGTGCCCATGCCCGAACCAGAAAGAAAGGCGAACAGACTCTCCAAATAAACGGCCCGGATTACGGGGCTGGGTCAGACTCACCGTTACAGCGGTGGCCCTTGTCCTAGGGCGGGCGGGTTGCCACATGGGGCGCTTCGTTTAGAGGAGGCTGATCATGGCGCCGACAAATATTGCTCTTGAAGATTATGTCACCGGGTTCTCGCCGCAGGGCCTGCCGGTGACCGGGCGTATGGTGCGCATGGCCGAGGGCACCTTGTCGCCGATCCTGAAACGCCATGCCTATCCTGATCACCTTGCTGAAATTCTCGGCGAGGCGCTGATGCTGTCTGTGCTGGTTGGCTCCGGCATGAAGTTTCAGGGCCGGGTGATGGCGCAGGCGGAGGGCGATGGCCCGGTCTCCATGCTGGTGGGCGAGTATCGCAAGGATGGCGGCCTGCGCGCCTATGCCCGCCACGAGACCGAGCGCTGGGCGCATCTGGAGCGCGTCAACAAAGGCGACAAACCGCATATGCCGCAGCTGTTCGGCGCGATGGGGCGGCTCGGCCTGATCATCGTGCACGACAATCCGGATCTGCAGCCCTATCAGGGCATCGTGCCGCTGGCGAAGGGCTCGCTGGCCGAATGCGCGCGCGACTATTTCCGCCAGTCTGAACAGGTGGAAACGCATCTGATGATGGCGATCAACAAGACCTCAGGCGGCGCATGGAGCGGCGGGGGCATGATCCTGCAGCGGATTGCCGGGGATGAGGCCCGCGGCGACACCGATGAAGGCTGGCGCGAGGCCGAGGCCAAGTTTGCCACCTTGTCGGCAGACGAGTTGCTCGACCCGGCGCTGCCGGCTGAACAGCTGATCTATCGCCTGTTCCATGAAGGCGGTGTGACCATGGATGCGGTGCCGCAGCCTCTGGTGGATGCGTGTACCTGCAATCGCCAGCGGCTTGTCGATACCCTGTCGGGCATGTCGGATGAGGCCCTCTATGACATGGTCGAGCCGGACGGCACGCTGGGTGTCGACTGTCAGTTCTGTTCGCGCCACTATTCCATTCCGATAGAGGATGTGACGTCCAAGACCAGCTAAAGGGTTTTCACCGAAAACAGCGCCGCGATGAGTTCCAAACGAAGCACCTGGCCTTACGCCCCGCGACAGTCGCTCTGGTCCTGGTTGTTTCGCCGCGATGACAATCTCATCGAACTGGGCTCGCCGCCAAAAGCGCTGGAGCATAAGTCAGCGCCAAAGCCGGAAAGCGGCGGGGCCTCGCTTCGAACCAACGGCGACAATGCCCACGCGCGCCCGATGGAGCCTTCGACCCGCAGCGGCAAGCCCTTTTTCCTTCTGGTCTTGCAGGCGATTGTCAGCACGTTCAACTGGAACGGGCGGGCCTCACGCCGCGAGTTCGGAGCGTATGTTGTGTTCTATGTCGGCGTGCTGCTGTTTGGCGGGTTCCTGCCGCGGCTAGCGGAGGACTATCTGCCCGCATTCGCCGGGATCAGCCTGCCGACTTTTATCTGGTTCATTCTGTTTCTCACGCTCGCCTCGGTGTCTCTGCGCCGCATGCATGACACCGGACGACGCGGTTGGTGGGTGCTGCTCAGCGTGACCAATCCGATCACCGCGCTGTTGTCGATCTATCGCCTGCTGCAACCTGGCGATCCCGGCACCAATGAATTTGGACCACCGCCTGAGGATTGAACGTTACGGTGCCAGCACGTCGCTGGTCTCGCCAAAGCTTGTATACTCGGTCGGCAGGATAAACGGTTCGCGTTGTACTTCGCGCAGCAGCAGCCAGGCCCGCTCGCCGCCGGTGCAGGCGACATTCACCCACAAATCATCCTCACCACCAAACTGGAAGTCGGCGAAATCCATAAGGTCGGCCTCATTCAGCTCATAGGTCTCGCCGTCAAACTCACCCAGAAAGTAGCCTTCCGCGAGATAGGATTTGTACAGGATGACGTCGCCACTCTTTAATGAGAGAGGCTGAACATCCTGACTGAATCCGGTCTCGATTTCGACATCACCCATGATGAAGACAGGGGTCATCTTGGCGGCTGAACGGAAGATCAGGTCGTCGGCTTCCACTCGGTCATGGTTCCAGGGCGAATAGTTCGCGCCTTTTTCCACGGCGCAATCCACGTCGTGGGGCAGGGCGCGTTTCATCTCACTGCGTCCGGGCAGCACCGTATTCTCACCGCCAATGATAAATCCATCAGGATACTCACCGGGCCAGAAGTCGCTAATGTACCAGCTCTCATCATAGCCAGGAATGTCCGGGGCCGGCTCTGCCAAGGTTTCGACAGGCGGTGCAGGCGCGGGCTCGTCGACTTTTGGCTGGGTCTCATGCGGATTGCTGCAACCGGCAAGAAACAGAGCTCCAAGACAAACCGCGAGACGACGCATTTGAAACCTCCGTGTTTTTCTATTCTGTCGAAGAGTTCATCCTGGCTGTCAAATGTGGCCGCAATGGCTTGGCTTTTGTGCCGTTTTCGTGTCGAAGGGCTAGGGAGGGCTAGGTATGTGGTGGGCTTATGTCAAAAACGCCATTGCAAATGCTGGTAATGGAGCAGGCCGCGCCACTCGTGGCGAATATGCGGCGTATTTCAGCTTCACCTTAGTTTTTCTGGTAATTATCTTCACGGTCGACTTTTGGCCGACATCAGAAGCCTATACTGAAACAAGAGACGTTGTGGCTGTTGTTGTTATCGTTTGCGCATTACCGCTGTACATACCTTATATCGCTTTGTCGGCGCGAAGATATCACGATTTTGGGTGGTCTGGTTGGTACGCCATTCTCCCGATTTGGCCGCTTCTGCTACTCTGGCCGGGAAATAGGGGAATAAATCATCATGGTGAGCCACCTCACTGGAGTCTTAAGCGCCGCGACGATCTAAAATCTCGTACTTTCGTTTCCAGCGTCACGGACGGAGTGAAATCTCTGACTTGGCTTTTGCCCTAATTTCGTGTCGAAGGGGCGCTTCGAGATTACGGGATATCGTAAATGACCCAACCTGTTGTTCGTTTCGCGCCGTCGCCGACGGGAAAGTTGCATGTCGGCAATGTCCGCACTGCGCTGATCAACTGGCTGTTTGCCAAGGGCCAGGGCGGCACGTTCATCCTGCGCATCGATGATACCGACCTTGAGCGCTCAACCGCAGAATATGAGCAGGGCATTCGCGATGACCTGACCTGGCTGGGGCTGACCTGGGACAAGACGTTCAAACAGTCCGAGCGGTTCCACCAATATGATGCGGCAGCTGATAAGTTGCGCGACATGGGCCTGCTTTATGCCTGTTATGAAACCGCAGACGAGCTGGACCGTCAGCGCAAACTGCAGCGCGCCCGCGGTAAGCCGCCGATCTATAATCGGGCGGCGCTGGACCTGACCGACGAAGACAAAGCGAAACTCGAAGCAGAGGGGCGTAAACCCCACTGGCGGTTTAAACTGTCGGGCGAGCGGATCGAGTGGGTCGATCTGGTGCGCGGCGAACAGGCGATTGAGACAAGTAGCCTGTCGGACCCGGTTCTGATCCGCGCCGATGGCTCTTACCTCTACACGCTGCCAAGCTGCCTTGATGATATCGAGGCCGGCATCACGCATGTCGTGCGCGGTGAGGATCATGTGACCAATTCCGGCGCACAGATCGAGATCTTCCAGGCCCTTGGCGGCGCTGCACCGGCCATGGCCCACACGCCGCTTCTGGTCGGTGCGGATGGCTCTGGCCTCTCCAAACGCCTCGGGTCGCTCGGCATGGGGACGCTGCGTGAGAAGGGTGTGGAACCGCTGGCGATTGTCAGTCTGCTCGGCAAGCTTGGTACCAGCGACAATGTCGAGATCCGCGCCTCGCTCGATCAACTGGCCGAAGAATTCTCGTTCGACAAGATCGGGCGGTCGCCCGCGCGGTTTGACGAGGAGGAGTTGATGAGCCTCAACGCCGCGCTTACGCATGAGATGCCATTTGGACAGGCCAAGGACCGGCTCGCGGCGCTTGCGCCTGAGGCGGCGAATGAGACGTTCTGGACGCTTGTGCGCGAGAACTGCCAGACGGTTGAAGATGCGGCGAAATTCGTCCCGGTCGCCTTTGGGGAGATCACGCCGCTGATTGACGATGAGGATAAGGACTTCATCGCCACCGCGGCCAAGCTGCTGCCCACAGGCGATATCACCGCCGACACCTGGGGCACCTGGACCAGCGCGCTGAAAGCCGAAACCGGGCGCAAGGGCCGGGGCCTGTTCATGCCGCTGCGCAAGGCGCTGACAGGCCGCGAGCGTGGCCCCGATGTCGGCGTGATGCTGCAGCTGATGGGCCGGGGCCGGGCAGTGAAACGGCTCAGCTAGGCGGTCTCGTCGAAGATCCGGTGGCTCTTATTGGGCGTCAAAGCTGAAATGAAGAGCTTGGTGAGAGCTACTTAAAGAAGGCAAGCTGATTTGACACAGCCAGCAAAATACCACTTTCGGACCATATGCTAACGCATTGATCAAACATCCCATCGCCGACAGCGCGGCTATCTGCTTCGATCATGACCAAGTTAGAGTCGAGATTTTTGAGCAGGTCATCTGACGCGAAAATGTTGATTGAAAGCGATACTGTAGAACCGAAACGCGGTGTCTCGAACGCGAAGAACGCACGTGGCATCGGTGTGTCCGCAATAGCCAGTAGAGCTTTCGCATCGAGGTATCGTCCGTCCGCTTCCCGAATCCAGGTGCGGGTAAGTGGCCGCTCATTGATGGTGAAAGGTTGGCCAACGAACATACGTTGCTCGTAATATTGCATCCAAGCTGGCCCCATTCCGGCCACATCCATCAGAGGAACGCTGGAGGGTTCAGGTGAAACCGGCATTGGGACCTGGAACGCGGCATCCGACGAGCCGCGGCGTCTGGACGCAACGATGTCAGCGCTGAAGACCAGCGCCTCATCGGGGTCTGATTGAAACATCGACACGCGCCAAAAATCTGTTTGAGCCCTCTTCACAAGACGTTCTACTTTGACGTCGATGGCGCCGACTTTAATTGCCGAAGGAATGATTGAGTTCAGGCTGATCAGCTCTCCACGATAATCTGGGCTCGCTTTTACGGCTTCTGCGGCCAATGCTGCAGCCCACCCTCCAAAAGCACTTTCGAAATTCCACCAGGTTTTCCCAACCTGACACGTGTATCGATTAGTCTCCGCTGCAGATATCTGCGTTGCAGCGTCCAAAGCCTTCAGGGTCATCTATGTACCTTATTATCTCTATTATCTGTTTACTTCCGAGTACGTAGGCTAGAACCGTGGACAAGCCAGTCTTTGCACACTTCTGACCAAGAGCAGTCATCTTCCGCTAGTGCCGGTGACCGCTTTGCCTGTGCCCCGGTTCACTCCTCACCGGAGTTCATCCAGGCAAAGACCGGCTTGATCGGCAGCGCCCAGCCAATCCCGGCCACCACAAAGAAGATCAGGCTCGCCCATTTCGGCGCGGTGGCGAGATGCGTGCCGATCGTGGCCGCGGCCCAAATCCAGAAAGCCAGAAACACCATCAGGAAAATTGCAGCCACAATCCGTCTTTGAGGGCGTTTCATCTCTCGGTCCGTTTTGACTGCGACGCCGTGGCCGCTTGCTGAAAATTCGATAAGCGACACATAGGGCGCATGTTCGCGAACGCAATTTCCCCGATCGCCGCACGCTGGATTCGCCGCTGGCTGATTGTCATCGGCCTCATGGTCTATGCCATGATCCTGATTGGCGGCGCGACACGGCTGACCGATTCCGGTCTCTCCATCACAGAATGGCAGCCAATTACCGGCACCTTGCCCCCGTTTGGGGAGGCGGCCTGGCTGTCTGAGTTTGAGAAATACAAACAGACCGCCGAGTACCAACAGCAGAACTACAATATGACCATGTCAGAGTTCCAGTTCATCTATTGGTGGGAATGGGGCCATCGCCTGTTCGGGCGATTGATCGGCCTCGTCGCCATTGCAGGTTTTGTCTGGTTCGCCGCGAAGAAGTGGCTGACCAAAGCCTGGGCCACCCGGCTGCTGGTGCTGATCGCGCTCGGCGGGCTGCAAGGCTTTATCGGCTGGTGGATGGTCGCGAGCGGCATCGGTGAGACGACCCGCGTAGATGTCGCACCCTACCGCCTGATGACGCATTTTGGGCTCGCGCTTTTTATTATCGCGGTCACGGCCTGGTTCTGGCTCGATCTCGGTGAACGAGAGCCAGAACCGACCACATCGCGCACACGGCTGTTTGCCGTCATCCTGCTTGCGACAATCTCCGTCCAGATGCTGAGCGGGGCTCTGGTCGCGGGCCTCGATGCCGGGCGGACCTATACCGACTGGCCGTTGATGGCGGGTGAAGCCTTCCCGTCCAACTATGTCGATCCCCAGCTTGGCGTGCGCAGCCTGTTTGAAGGCCGTGCGGCGACCCAGTTCAATCACCGTATTCTGGCCTATTTCATCTGGGGCTTTGCGATCTTCGCCGCCCTTCACCAGCGCGGGACACCGCTTGGCCGGATGTTCGCCGTGATCGCCGGTCTGGTCACGCTGCAGGCGCTCTGGGGCATCTACACGCTGGTCAGCGCAGCACCCTTGCCGCTGGCGCTGATCCATCAAGGCCTTGGCGTGATTGTCCTGCTCGCGGCTCTGCAGCTAACCTGGATGACTAGTCAATCACCGCAGCTGGCACGCCAAGCGGTGCCAGGGTGACATCGCTTGGGTCGATCAGGACGACGCGGTAGTCGCCGGGCTCGGCCTCGCCCGCCACCACAAGCAGCCCGCCAGGATAGCCGCCACCACGCGCATCCCCTGTCCCGGCCATGCCCACAGGATTGGCTGGCATGGACACTGAAATCCCATCGCGAATGCGCACCGGTTCAAGCTCGCCCGTGTCCTTGAGATACTCGACCCGGCCAAAGGAATTGAGCGTCAGCCTGTGGCGCTTGCCATTGCGGTCGAGGGCCACCGCGGAGGTGACCGGCGCACTGAACACCGTGGCGCCGAGGTCTTCCAGTAAACAGGCTTCAATCGGCTGGTCAGCCTCAACCGGCTCATCGGCGAGGAAGACCAGGCTGTCATTGACCTGAACGATACGCCCGGACTGCAGCAGCGTCGGTTCATCTTCGGTCCAGTAGCCAAGCCGCATCACGCCATCAATGTCGCCTTGGGGCGGGGCAGTGCAGAGCCCGGCGGCCGGGCCGCTCTGGTCAACCTGGAACCCATAGGCAATCGGCTCCTGTAGCTCACCGCCATGGATATAGGCTTGCAGTGTGCCATCGCGATCGATGCCGGGAAAGATCGAGACCGGCGTCCCCGACAGCATCAGAAACCGCCCATCGCCGACCTGGTCGACATTCAGGTCGCCTTTGGAGGTCAGGATCTCGGCTTCGAAATTGAACAATTGCAGGCCGCCATCGGCATAACTGACTGCAATCGTGGACCCAAGCTCACCGGCAATCCCGACACTTGCGGGGGCGACGGGCAGCGCAGATGTGTTCCACACCGCAGGCATCGACATCCGTGTCACCGGCGTCTCAGTTACGGTTTCCGGTACCTCCGCTGGCACCTCTACTGGCAGCTCCACATCAGGCGTGTCAGAAGGGGCATCACAAGCGGCTGTGATGAAAAGCAGAGCAACCAGCGAAGGCGCGTTGACAAGGCGTTTCGCGGCGCTTAAACGCGGGCGCTTGAACATTATCCAATAACTCCGATTAAGAGGCTCCTGCGGAGCAATGAAAACATATAACGCACCAGCCGACGTTGAGAACAACTGGATCGTCATCGACGCAACGGATGCCGTTGTGGGTCGTCTTGCTTCCTACGTCGCCAAACGCCTGCGTGGCAAGCATCGCGCTGACTTCACGCCACATATCGACACAGGCGACTTCGTTGTCATCGTCAATGCTGAAAAAGCCAAGTTCACCGGCAACAAGCTGAAAGACAAAGTCTATTACCGCCACACCGGTCACCCGGGCGGCATCAAGGAAACCACAGCCGGGAAAATCCTGTCTGGCCGGTTCCCGGAGCGCGCCATCGAAATGGCCGTGAAGCGCATGCTTCCGAAAGAAAGCGCCATGGCGCGCAAGCAGTTCTCAAAACTGCGTGTCTATGCCGGCGCTGAGCACCCACACGAGGCCCAATCCCCGGAAGCGGTGGATTTTGCTTCCATGAACACCAAGAACACGAAGGTCGCCTAAGACATGTCCGAGACTGCAAATTCTCTTGAAGACCTGAAAGCCGTCACCGAAGGCGAAGGCGCCCCGGTTGAACTGGCTCCGATCACCGCCGAGCCCAAGATTGACGAACAGGGCCGCTCTTACGGCACAGGTCGCCGCAAGTCGGCCACCGCGCGTGTCTGGATCAAGCCCGGCACCGGCAAGATCACCATCAATGGCAAGGACCAGGAAGAGTATTTCGCTCGCCCGGTTCTGCGCATGGTGATTGAACAGCCGCTGGTCGAGGCTGAGCGCCGTACAGAGTTCGACGTGATCGCGACTGTGAAAGGCTCTGGCCTTTCTGGACAAGCTGGCGCAGTCCGTCACGGCATTGCCCGCGCACTGGTCAATTACGAGCCACAGCTGCGCCGCATGCTGAAGCCGTTTGGCTTCCTGACGCGTGACCCGCGTGTTGTTGAGCGTAAGAAATACGGTAAGGCGAAAGCCCGCCGCAGCTTCCAGTTCTCGAAGCGCTAAGCCAGCTGGCTTATACCATTTTGGAAAGGCGCTTCGGAAACGAGGCGCCTTTTTTCTATCTGAAACAAGGGTTTGGGCATGTCAGATCAGGTAAAACTCAAAGCCGCTATTCTCGGCGCCTCAGGCTATACGGGCGCTGAAACGGTTCGATTGCTGCGGGCGCATCCGCATGTCGAAGCTGTGGCTGCCACCGGACATTCACTCGCAGGAAAGCAGCTCTCGCAGATTTTTCCGCATCTTGCCGGCCCCACCGACCTGCTGGTTGTCAAAGCCGGTGATGTTGACTGGAGCCAGATTGATGTCGCGTTCAGCTGCCTACCGCACGGGACCAGTCAGGATCTGATTGAGACCCTTCCAGATCATGTCAAAGTGGTTGATTTATCTGCAGATTATCGTCTGCGCGACGCTGATCTCTATGCCGAGACTTACGGCCGTGACCATCTCAACCCGGCGCGCACCGCTGCTGTAAAGTATGGCCTGCCGGAATGGCGCGGGACGTCGCTGACCGGCGAAACGCTGGTCGCGTGTCCGGGCTGTTATCCCACCGCGACGCTTCTGGCGCTCTTGCCTCTGATGCAGGGCGCGATTGATCCTGAGCATATCATTATTGATGCGAAATCCGGTGTGTCAGGCGCGGGCAGGGGCCTCAAGGAAGGCAATCTGTTTAGTGAAGCGGCCGAAGGCACCCACCCTTACGGCATCGGCACCCATCGCCACGCCCCGGAGATTGAGCAGGAGCTGAACCTGCAGGCCGGGCGCAGTGATATCGGCGTTACCTTCACGCCGCATCTTTTGCCCATGGTGCGGGGGGAACTGATCACCGCCCATGTCCGCGGTGATGTCGGTCAGATCCAGACGGCGCTCGAGACCCAGTATGCCGACGCGCCCTTCGTGACTGTGCTCCCGCTCGGCTCGTCGCCACCGGATACCAAACATGTGCGCGGCACCAATAATTGCCGGATCGCTGTTTATCCTGACCGGGTCAAAGGCCGGGTCGTGGTCATCGCGGTGATCGACAATCTGGTCAAAGGCTCCAGCGGCCAAGCGATCCAGAACCTCAACCTGATGATGGGCTGGGACGAGACGCTCGGGTTGGACCACCTTCAGGCTGTATTTCCATAAAAGGTGACCCGTTCCGATGCGCATCGACATTCGCCCTCTGACCGCTGCTGACCGAGACATCTGGGCTGAGCTCTGGACCGGGTACCTCACCTTCTATGAAAGCACGGTCGCGCCTGCCGTCTACGACACCACGTTTCAGCGTCTGCTGGAAGATGGCTCTTATGAGCCGTCCTGCCTGCTCGCGTGGGAAGGCGAGGAAGCCGTTGGCCTCGTACACTATCTCTTCCACCGCCACTGCTGGCGTCAGGAGAATGTCTGCTATCTGCAAGACCTGTTCGCAAGCGAGACCGCGCGTGGCAAAGGCGTGGGTCGAGCCTTGATCGAAGCGGTCTATGTCGTCGCGGACCGCGAAAACTGCCCCACCGTCTACTGGACCACAGCCGAGGACAATCACATCGCCCGGCAGCTCTATGACCGCATCGCCCAGAAGACCCCCTTCATCAAATACCAGCGCTAAACCAAAAAACCCGGCGCAGAGGCCGGGCTTTTCGGATTGTTCGGGGAATGAAGCCCTAAGCGGCGACGGCTTCTTTCTTGGGCTTGGGATCACGCAGAACATAGCCGCGGCCCCAGACGGTTTCGATGTGATGCTCGCCATTCGTGGCATTGGCCAGCTTCTTGCGCAGCTTACAGATAAACACGTCGATAATCTTCAGTTCCGGCTCATCCATCCCGCCATACAGGTGGTTGAGGAACATTTCCTTGGTCAGCGTCGTGCCCTTGCGTAGTGAGAGGAGCTCAAACATCTGATATTCTTTGCCGGTCAGGTGAACGCGCTCATCGTCAACCTCAACCGTCTTCGCATCGAGGTTCACGACAATGTCGCCAGTGCGGATGACGCTTTCCGCGTGGCCTTTGGAGCGGCGGACAATCGCGGTAATCCGGGCAATCAATTCGTCTTTGTTGAACGGCTTGGTCAAATAGTCGTCGGCGCCGTAACCAAGCGTCTTAACCTTGGCCTCGATGTCCGGATTGCCTGACAGGATCAGAACCGGTGTGTTCACCCGCGCCATGCGCAGCTGTTTCAACACGTCATAGCCGGAGATATCCGGCAGGGAGAGGTCGAGAATGATGATGTCATACTCATAGACTTTCCCGAGATCGACGCCTTCTTCGCCAAGGTCGGTCGTGTAGATATTGAAGCCCGCAGCTTTCAACATCAGTTCAATACTCCGGGCGACGGCGTTGTCGTCCTCAATCAGCAAAACTCTCATTATCAACTCCCCGAATCAATCTAGGACGACATTAGCCGCATCGTTAACCATTGTGAATCTAAGGCTGCATCCTTACCAAGGATTTAATATTCGGATTCGAAACGGTTTTTTTGTTCATACCTGTTAACAGTGGACTTCCTTACCGGTGCGCCCAAGCAGCGTGTGGGCAATGGCAATCGCGTCCATAATTGGCTGTGCAGACGGATCTGTAGAAATCAGTGTTTTCTGGCTGCGAATGGCTTCGCGCACCGCATCATCACGCATCACAGTGCCGGCAAGATGCGGGCGGAAGCCCAGAAAAGTCTGGCAGGCGCGCGCAATCGCTTCATATGTGCGCTGACCCCCGGCCCGCGTTTCAGCCTGGTTGATCGCAACCACCTGCTCCACGTTCGGCGCGTAGCCTTTCAGCACTTTGATGAAAGCATAGGCGTCGGTCATCGACGTCGGTTCGTCGGTCACAATCATCACCACCTTATCGGCAGCGCGTGCGAGACGCATGCAATTGGCCTCGATACCAGCACCAAGGTCCAGAATGACCTGATCATATTGCAGGGCCAGGGCTGAGAGACCGGCCGCAAGTCTCGCGACTTCATCAGAGGACAGCTCTGCCAGCGCACCGGACCCGGACCGACCCGGCAGCACATCAAAGCCGCCTTGGCCAGAGCCGCCATCGACCGGCGTGACCGCATCTTCCAGCTCGACCCAGCCCGCAATCACAGCGGCAAGATCAGTTTCCGGCGCGATGCCGAGCTGAACATCGACATTTGCGAGGCCAAGATCGCCATCAACCAGCAATGTGCGCTTGCCGGCCTGAGCAAAAGCGCTGGCCAGTGTGATCGACATGAAAGTCTTACCGACACCACCCTTGCCGGATCCAACTGCGATAATCGAAGCTGGATCAACCCGGCGCGGCGGTTGCTGAGCAGGGCGTTCTTGGGATTTTGGAAGCAGGAAGCTCATTATGCGGCTCCTCTCAGGGCTACATGCGCGGGCGCGTCCTCGGTCAGGAGCTGCGCCAGGCGCGTTGGCGTGGCCGGGACAAGCCCGCCGCCAATGAAGGGGGTCACCGCCAGATGAGAGAAACTCACTTTTGCGGCTGAGAGCGCGGAGACGATGCCGCCTCTTCGTTTGGTCACGTCAAGCTTGGTGATGATCGCGCGTTTTACACCTGCGCGGGCAAACGCCCGGACTGCTTCGGCTTGATCCTCAGGGTGCCCTTCGGCACTGATCACCAGAACTGGCTCGGCTTTGATCACCGCGACCAGATCCTGCAGGCTCGCCATATCGTCCTGATCAAACGGAATGATTGCTGGCAGATCGATGACGCAGCGCTGATTGCCAGCCCGGATCGTCTTTAACAGGGCAAACAGATCGTCCGGCGTCTTGGCGCTGCGGATCTGCCCTTGTTCCTGTTCCAGATAGGCCGCGAGCTGCGCCCCGCCTGCCGTGGAGTCGAGATCGGCGGCGACGGGCAGCACTTTGGCGTTCGCAACGGCGGCCCGGCGGGTGAGCTTGGCCGCTGTGGCCGTGCGGCCATGTCCGGGCGGGCCAACCAGAAGAATGTCACGCTCTGGCATGGCCTGGATCGGATCGCAGGTGATCATGCTTTGCAGACCGGCTGCGATCGCCGCGCTTGGCTCAGAACAATCGAAACTATCGGAGACCCCGCTATCGGCGGTGCGATCAGCAAAGCGTTGCGGCGCGCCATGCCAGAGCAGGGCGTCGCGAACCCGGTTGCGGATCGGATTTTCCACCAGTCGCGGTGACGGCGAGGCCCCCAGGCGGGTCAGGATGCGCGATTCCGTCGGCACCATGCCGCCGCCAAGTTTGTCGGTCGCCGCCCGGACTTCCACACCGCCCGGCACATCACGCTCGGACAGGATGATGGCATCATCACCCATTTCGGCGAAAATCATCGCTTTTGCGGCCTCAAGGGACTCAGCAGCAAATAATTTCATTCGCATACAAGATCACTCCACTGTCTGATTCGGAGTTTCGAGGCGAAAGGTTAACAGAATCTGTCGATTTGTTAGTTTTTACATTACTGATTCACATTCAGACAGGGTAAAGAGAGGGGCATTTAGGCGGCCCTGCGGCCATCCACGATCTCGCTCAAAGTGACGCCCAACTGGCCATCTGCAATCACCAGACGGCCCCGTGCCATAAGGCGATCAGACACATAAATATCAACCAGATCAGAGGTTTGGCTTTCCAGCGCGAGAATGTCGCCTTCCGACATTTGCATCAGCTCATCCATCGGGATACGGGCCTCGCCGAGCACGACATCAATCCGCACCGGCACGTCCATTAAGGATTTCTCTAAAAATCTATTAACACTCATAACCGCTCAAATCGTATCGAACCTCGCCCCTTAAGGTCAATCGGAATGGTTGCCGAGAGGTGAATGAGGGGTGGAATTTGCAAATAATTCGCCTTGTCCGTCGATCAAAGTCGCCGCCAGACGCCGCACTTTGGAGAGGGCAATCGTCTTTTCCTCTGAACTCAAAGCCGCTGTTTCAAGCAGGGTCGCGAGCTCGACAATCGTGGCCAGTGCCTGTTTCAGATCTTCGCTGACCTGTTGCAGGCGTTCAGATTCCGCTGACAGCGTCTCATCCTGTAGAATACGAACCGCCCCGTCCCTTGTCTCAGCAAGCAGCGCGCGCAGCTCGGCCGCGCTCATCGAGACCAGATCCGGCACCTCCGGCTGAGGTGCAGAAAAGTCACTCTCGAACGGGAAAGGCTGTAGCTTTTTAATCTCGCGCTTCATTCTACAAGTTCCTCATCGTCGGGATGAATCAGGATGTCGCCGCGTTTAACCAGGGTGCGGGCATGTCCGGTCAGCTCGGCTCTTGCCGCCTCAATGTCGGCGCGCCGGACCGGCCCCAGCATCTCAATCTCACTCTTCATCAGGTCTCTGGCGCGCTGGGTCATATTATTAAGGAAGGCATTCGCGGTCTCCTCACGTGCGCCTTTCAAGGCAAGCGCCAGAACCGAGCGGTCAATGCTGGCCAGAATGGTCTGCAGGCTGGCGGGGTCGAGATGGGCAATATCATCAAAGGTGAACATCAGCGCGCGAATGCGCTCGCCAAGACCGGGCTCTGCGCCATCCAAGGCCGCGAGCAAACCCTGCTCAACCCGTGTCTCAAGATTATCGAAGATGCGGGCAATCCGTTCTGTTCCGGCGGCTGGCGATGCCGGCGCGGCGGTCAGGGCCTTTTCGACCGTGGTTTCGATCGCCTGCAGGGCACGGGGATGGACCGGGCCAAGATGCAAGAGATGGCGCAAGGCCGGCGTCGCAATCTCACTTGGCAGGTCGCGCACCAGCTCCGCAGCCGTCTTTTCCGGCAGCTTGGACAAGATCACCGCGATCACGGCGGGCCGCTCCTCTGCCAGGAAACGCGCGGTCACCGCTGTATCCTGGCGCGCGAGCCTCTGCCAAACCGATGGGGCCTGCCCCATTGCATCGCGTGGCGTCTCAGCCACATCGCGCAAATAGGCCTGGGCGGCCTTCACTTCGCTGACGGGATTATCGTCCAGCGTCTCCATCGCCTGCGTGAGGTGACGCGCTTCGGAAGGCGACAGCGCAGACCAGACCGCATTCGCTTTCGCGCCGAGCGCGCGCATCAGCGCGGCGCTGCGCAACACGCCATCTGGCGCGCCGGATGAGACTTTGGCGGGCAGGGTCATGAGGCTGCTCCTGGTGTCTCAGACATCCAGGTGCGCAGCAGGCGAACCGTCCCATCAGGATTGGCCTCGGCCAGCGCTCCGGCGCGCTCAATTGCGGTGTCTTGAGACAGACCCGGCGGCGCGGCGTCCGGCGCCGCACGGGGCGAAGTGGTCTGTGCGGGCAGGACCTGCACGGCTCCCGCAGAGCTACGCTCGGCGCCGCGCAGCGACAGTCCCCCAAGGATCAGAACAATCAGTCCGAGCCCTGTCAGTTCCAACGCGCCCTGATAAGGCACTTGCGATCTTGCGCTGGTTGCGAACTCGAATTCTGACACGGTCAGCGTGTCGGTGCCGGGACGAAATCCGGTACTGGCGGCAAGAATTGTTTCGATCCGTTCGATCCTGGCGCTGTCCGGCGCGCCATTGATCAGAACCAGCCAGCTCTTCTCTGGCCCGCCATGCACGGCGACTTTGACCTGTCCGGGCCCGGTCACGGTTTCCAGCAGCGCGGTCACCTCGCGCTCCTGCTGGCTACCGACCGGCGCTGTCGCCGGGGCGGGCTGCAAAACATCAAACAGGCGCAGAGAAAAGACCCCCGCCGCCACAAGCAGGGCGACGAGGGTCAAGTTACGCGTGATGGGCGTTCTGGCTGTTGCGGACATTTGCGACACCTCTCGCCCATAGATTCTGCGGACCCAAGCTCCGCTTTGTTCTAAGGGCGACGTCGTAAACGCCGCTTTAACGATAAAGGGCTGGTGTCAGCCTAGCGGTATTGCTGGATGCGGGTCGTGCGCAGGCCTTTGCGACCGTGCTTGTTGTACAGCGCGCGCCAGCCTTCAAATTCTTCTTCACTGAGATCGTAGCGCTCGCACGCCTCGTCTTCGGTCAGCAGACCACCATTCACCGCAGCGACAACTTCTGCCTTGCGGCGCGTCACCCAGCGCGTAATGCCGGGCTTGGGGAGATCCGCGAGTGTGAGTGAGCGCCCGTCGGGGCCTTTAACACTCATCAAGTGTGCATTCTGAGCCATTAGTCCTGTCCACCATCTTCTTGGGGTTCATGATCGACCACGTTCTGCAGCCATGCACAGGTTTTACAGGACCCGAATTAAGGGCGGTTTCAGCCGGGCGCGCGAATTTTTATGAAAATTGGATACAGTCCCGGAAACCGCGTTAGGAGACCGTTGGCAAAGCTGTGCCGGATTGGGGCAGGGATTTACAGAACGTTTCCAGCAACCTGGCGAAACTCCTCGCCGAGAATGGTCAGACTGTCGGCCAAGGGCGAACTGTCGCGCCAGATCAGCGAAATACCGCGCGTTGCAAGGCTGTGATGGATCGGCCGGATGACGAGGTCCGGGTCGCGCCGGGCCTCGGTCAGCGCATACAGGCTCGGCAGGATCGCGATGCCTGCGCCCATTTCCGCCATCTGCCGCACCGCATCCAGGCTGGTGCCCTCATATTCCGCGCTGACAAACGAGCCCGCCGCGCGCGCAATCGTCTGGATGGTCAGGTTCAATCTGTGCCCATGACCGAGACTCAGCAGGGGACGGTCCTTCAATTCCTTGAGCGAGATCGGATCAGCTGTGCGCGCAAGCTCATCATCGGCAGCCGCGCAGATCCATAATTGTTCTTCAAACAGCGGCATGTGCGCGACATTCGTATGATCCTCCGGTGTGGAAATGATCGCATCAAACCGGCCATCATGCAGATGCTGCTCCAGATCAATCGTGCGCTCTTCGCGCACAAACAAGCGCAGGTCCGGATATTTGCGGTGCAATTGGCGCGTCGCCAGCGGCAGGAGATATGGCCCGATGGTCGGCAGGATGCCGAGCCGGATACGTCCGGCAAGATCGCCGCGATCATGGCTCGCAATGGCTTTCAAATCCTCCACATCGCGCAGGATCTGGCGGCAGCGGCCCAGCAAAGCCTCGCCCTTCGGCGTCAGCAGCGCGCCCTGACGACCACGTTCAAACAGGATCGTGCCAAGCTGGCCTTCCATTTCAGCGATTTGCGCCGACAGACTGGGCTGGCTGACATTCATGCGGTTCGCCGCCTCGCCGAACCGGCCCGTATCCGCCACCGCAACAAAATACTGAAGCTGTCTCAGAGTAGGACGCATTTCATAGCCTTTTGCTATCGGTATTAGAGCAATGTTCGATTGGAACTATAAAATAAACATCCCAAATGCAATCCCATAACAACGCAGTTAGACGGAAAGATAAAATGTTTAGAACAGAATCGTCCCCATCCTCCCAGAACCCTGACCTGTTTAGTCAGGATGACTCAGCCCCGGCACCGGTCAATGCCATGAACGGCCCGACTTCGGCGGTGGCGCAATTGTCAAAGCAATCAGGTAGCGCCTCCTTCCTGCGTCGCCAGTGGCGTCGTCGCCGGTCCCGCTAAACCGCTAAATTCCACCCCCATCAACCCAAAGGAGACTGACATGATATCCGCCGCTGATTTCTCAGCCGTTTTCGGACCCGACACCCGGACAAAGACACGGCGTGGCCCGGGGCAACGAAAACCGCAATCAGCCTCAGTGGACTGTCTGTCGCGGTGGGAAGATGATGGCGGTGTACCCGCACACCGGTCTCAGCGCGGGCGCAATCGACAACCACTCCCCGATGGCGGCGGCGACGGGTTACCCCTATCCCGATAGCCGCACCATCACTCCCTGGCGCCTGAGCTTCCTCCTCCCCCTTCAGAGCTCAGGCGCCTTTTTCTTTGCGGCGTTCATGAAAGCGCAGACGCGCCCTCACCGTCCTCAAACACCGATCCTGGCTCGCTTCAGGGCGCCCCCCTCGTCTCCGGATCAAGCGCCAGACTGATCCGCGACATGGCGCGCTCAATCGCAACCGCCTTTTCGGCCTGGCTCAGCGTCAGCGTGTCTGTGACACCTGATTGCAGCAGGGTCGCTAGGCCATGCAAGGTCGACCACACAAAGATGGCATCATGCTTCTCCAGATCGGTCGCCATATCGGCGGCGTGCTTCAGGGGCAGCTTCTCAAGCTTGTTGTGCAACAGGGAGAAGGCATACTGCGCCTGTTGCATCATCTCCTCGTGCAGCTCCGGGTCGGGCAGCACTGAGCCAAACATCAAACGGTATTCAAGCGGATGCTCACGGGCATAGTTCAGATAGGCCAGACCCATGGCGTGGAGACTTTCAAAACTGTCAGTCTCCGGCACGTTCGCCTCCATATATAGCGCAAACTCCGCGTAGCACCGCGCCACCACGGCGGCGAGGATGTGATCGCGTGAGGCAAAGTGCTTGTAGGGCGCCTGATGCGAGACGCCTAAACGCCGCGCCACATCTCGCAGACTGAGCTTTTCCAGGCCCTTCGACTGAATAATGGCAAACGCCTCATCAATACAGGCCTGTTTCAGGTCAACGGGTTTAGACGGTGCCGGCGACATCTTTCTGATTGGCCATGCCTTTCATGATCTGGCCCATTACGCGCTTTCGCAGGGGGCGTGGAAGAATCGCCAGATTATACCCAAGAAACTTGGAAAGCAGCCCCGGCCGCACCGTGCTCTTTCGTCCGAGCGCGTTCAGTGTGCCTTTCGCGACCGATGCCGGAGACGCCGCACCGCCCATCGTCATATCTGCCCGTTCGGCAAATCCAGACATGACAGGCCCCGGCGCCGAGGCTAGGACATCGACATTGTGGATCTTCATTTCGGCGTTCAGACCTTCTGCAAAGCACTGGATATAAGCCTTTGTTGCCGCATAGTGGGCGGCATTCGCGACGCCTTGAAACCCGACAATCGAGCCCATCAGAACGATCCCGCCGCCCCCGCGCACGGCCATGGCATTCGCGATCACATGGGTGAGGGCCACCACGGCCCGGCAATTCACATCGACCATGTTCAGTTCGCGCGTCAGATCGGAGTCGACAAAGTGGCCGGAGGTGCCAAACCCGGCGCAGGCCGCGAACAGGCCGATATCCAGGTCCAACAACTCGCCTACGAGATGATCCACCCCATTGGGCGTGCTGAGGTCGGTCGCTGAAATCCGGGTTTCAACGCCGAAGTGGTCTTCGATGTCGCGCGCAGTGGCTTGCAACTGGTCTTCCCGTCGGGCAACGAGACAGACATTCAAGCCGCGGGCAGCCGCATCAAAGGCGATCGCGCGGCCAATGCCGTCTGAGCCGCCGGTGACCAGGGCCCAGGGGCCGTACTTTTCTGTGAATCTAGACTTCTTGGTGGACATGTTCGGCCTCGCTGGTTGACAGTGTCTACTATCTATCGGTAGGTAGACGCTGTCAACTCGGGATACCCAGATGGATCAGCGCGTGTATATTTCGATTACGGGATTGAAGGTGAAACGCCTCTGGCATGTGCCGACATTCTGGAGGCACGCGATTGGGTCCATGCAGCAGGTTCAATCGGCAGATGGCTGTCTGCAGGCGCAAGAGCAGACCATTAACGGCATCCACCATACCCGAAGTGTGTGGGTCAGCCGGGACAAGATGCTAGCTTATCTGCGATCCGGTGCCCATTTGAAAGCCATCACTGTCTTTCCCAAAATCGCCACCGGGAAAGTCTATGGCTACGTGTCTGAAACGGTTCCCGATTGGCCAGAAGTCCACCGCCTTTGGGCAGGGCTGGGACGCGAGGTTTAGCGCGCGTTTCGCAGCCCCCTCCCGGCCCATTCCGGCGCAAGTCTGATGAGCAGGAAATAGAGGAAAAGAATAGGTTGCGCCGGTTTATGTTTTGGCTAATGCTCAACTCGTCTCAACAGGGGAAATCAAATGAAAACCGGTACGATTTCTAGCTTTCAATATCGGCTTTGCGCGATTGTTGCGCTGGGGCTTTTCTGTTTCTTCTCCGGTCCTGCGATGGGGCAGGCGAACTTCAACGTGAAGAAGACAGAAGATCCAGATGCATACGTCACCACGTTGCTAGCGGGTATTGAAGCTGAGGGGATGTCTACGATCCGCGCCGAATTTGAAAGTATGGGTTTGAACACGCCGCAAAACGAAGTGGCCATTGCAGTCTATGAATCCATTCAAAAAGAAACTGATGAACGCTGGACGGATTTGATCAGTGTGATCAGTTCAGGCGATGTGCTTCGACAATACTATGCGTACGCTTATCTGGGCGGCAATGGTTGGATCTTCATTCGCGTCGATTTCGTGAGAACTAGCGATCAAGAGTGGGCCTTGAGCAATCTTATGTTCAATTCAGAATATGCGTCGGTCGTCGCGCGCACTATTCCCACCGATGATTAGGGATTGGAAAATCGGACTGCTCAAATCGGGTCTCGTCCTCCACCTGCCGTTGAGCGAGGCGCCCGAATGGCGGAAGGCCTGGCCGTTTCGATAAATCTATCCGACCGAATTGCGGACGCCTTTATGCTTCCAACCCATGGACGTTCGCTTCTCCCTTGCCGCTGTACAGCATCTCCCGGTCTATCTCTGGCCGTGGGTCTGGTGGCAGCTCTTCGCGGTCAAGCGCTGGTGCCGGATCAATAAACGCAAAGTCCTCTGGCAAGCCGATGAGACCGGCAAAGTCTGGGTCACCTTTGTATCTGACGACGAGACAGACCTCACCGCCTGGTGCCACCAACAGGCCAAGCTCTATCGCCCGCATTGGTATGCCCTGTACAATGAGTCCGGTGAGATGCATCTGAGCGCCATTCACTACTGGATGGGCCGGATCATGGAATGCGGCGAGCGGTTGATGCATCGCGCTGTGTCTCAAGCGGTGCGGATGATGCCCGCCATCGAGGATTCAAGCTAAACACTCTTCCCGCTTCCCCACGGTTTATCCGTGGGGTCCATCTCCCAAAGTCTGCTCAAAGTACGATGTGGACCTTGTGGGAGTTGGATGCCACGGACAAGCCGTGGCAAGGCGAAGTTCGATGCCCAAACCACAATTCGTTCAACACAGCCGCCTCCGCGGCCGCACGCGCTGCCCCCAGCTCGACTGGGGGCGCTGCGCCAACCTCAAGTGCCGTTCTTCAAATTCCAGATCGGGGTGGCGACCACCATCCAGATGATCATCGCGGTCATCCCAACCGCCGGAACCAGCGCGATATTGTAGGGTCCGATCGCATCGACGAGGCCGCCCATAATCGCCGCGCCGAATGGGGCCCCCGCCATGAAGCCAAGTTGATAGATGGAAAGCACCCGCGCCAACTGGTCCTTTGGGGCGGCGTCCTGAACAATCGAGCGGCTCATCGCGATCGATACACCTGCCGACAGGCCCCAGATAAAGACAATGATCAGAAAGCCCCAATGCGGGATTTCTGTCATCATCGGCAGAATGGCGAGCGAGCCGAGCAATTGCGCGGTGAGCAGCAGGCGGCCCTGACGCTTGATCCGCTTGATCAGGGACAGTGCTACGGAAGACACGAATGCGCCGAGCCAGAAGGTTACGAACATGTCGCGAATACCGTCCCCTGAAAGGCCGTACACATCGCGGTTGATGATCGGCAGAACGACCAGAAATGCGCCGATCACAAAGATGCCGACGCCAAACATCAGCACCGTCATCGACCAGAGTTTGGGATCGGAGGCGACCACCCGGAACCCTTCGCCAATATCTCCAAAGGCTGCGCCAAAGCCAGAGCGGCCGGTTTTGACTTTGCGGCCCTTGGCCAGAAACGCGGCGAGCAAAGCGCCAAGCGCCACGATCAAACCCTGAAAGGTCAGCAATTCCCAACTGTCGATTGGGCCTATGCCAAACCCGCCGAGCCAGTCCGGCATCTTGGTCATCTTGTCGGCATAGCCGCCGAGGATCAGCCCGGTAATCTGAGCGGCAAATTGCGCCAGTGTGGCAAACGCCACGCCCTGCTGCAGAGTGACGCCCGAGCCAACCCGCCCGCGCCGCTCCACCACTTCATTCAGGATCGCATCGCGGGCCGGCATCATAAACGCGCCCACTGTGCCAAGCGCGAGGCCATAGATGATCATCAGGGGATAACTGAGATTACCGGTGGCGAGCGCAAAGGCGAGGCCAAAGGCGGGCAGGGCCGCACAAAGATGCAGGATCATCAAGAGCGGCTTCCCGGCGGCGCGTTCCGCCACAACCCCGCCGATCAGCAAGAAAATCACCGACGGCCCGGACAAGGCCAGATTGGCCAGGCCGAGCTCAACCCCGCCCAGGCCCAGCTTGTTGGTGATCAGGTAAGGAAACAGCACCATTTGCAAGCCGAAGGCGATGAACCAGGTCGCCTGAACCGACAGATAGGCTGGCAGTTCGACTTTCACCCCGCGCCGGGCTTTACGCGCCAGCAGCGACTGTGCGGTCGAGAGAAAACTCGCGCCCGCCCCCATCGCCGAGCCCATGCCGGTCACAGGCGAACGCTCCGCATCCATCAGGTCGGCTGTGTCTTGCGGATCGGCTTCGGTCATTCTTGCTCTGTTATCACTCCACGCCCGGCTATCATCACCAAACATGACACAAATGCAAAATACCGTCTGAAAAAGCTAGACCACCTTGGTGCGGCCTTTGCTGCATGCTAGCAAAGCGGACCAGTGGAGGAGGTGTCGAGATGCGGATTATGCGATCAATTGGAAGCTGGGCGCTCGCCTTGTTTTTGATCTTCATGTTCGTTCAGGCGACGATCCATCCGCTGCCTAATCCGCCGATCGGTCAGGTCAAGCTGTTTGATGCGGCAGGCGAGAATATCGTCTTTGCAACTATCGCGGCGAATACCGGCATCGCCTTGGTGGAACCAACCGGCCGTGTGGCCGTGGCCGTCGCAGAACTACTGGCCGCGCTCTTGCTGCTTGTGCCGTGGTGGCGCCGAGTGGGCGCGGTTCTGGCCTTTCTGGTTCTGGCAGGCGCGGTCGCGGTTCATCTGATGCCGGATGTGCTTGGCCGTGAAGTGCCGCTCTCGTTGGTCCCGGGCGAAACGGCGACCGATGGCGGACAACTCTTCGCCCTGGCGATTGCCATGCTCGCGGCTAGCGCCTTGCTGATCTTCGTGCATCCCGGCAAGGAACCGGAGTCGTAGCCACCGCCATCTCATCGGAAAATTAACCAGTTTCCAGAATGCTGCGGCCAGAACAGAACTTGAATGGCGGCACTTGAGATGAATGAGCCTGGGGTTGTTGAGCCACCTGTAGAGAGTGGACGGGCACGCAATGTATTATTACGGCGGCTGATCGATTATGTCGCGATGCCCGCCTCGCGCGTTGCTCCGCAAGATCGCTCGATGGGCGGCGACATCCTGCTCGATATGCTGTTTCACTCCTCTGACGAAGAGCGTCTTTTGTGTGCGCGCCGCCTCGCCACGATGCGCGAAGCGCCGCGTCGCCTGATCCGCTATCTGGCCCAGTGCGATTTTCCAATCGCCGAACCTTTGTTGAGAGAAAACCCTGCCTTCTCCTCTTCGGACCTCTGCAATCTCATCGAGAAGGTCTCGCCAGAACATCGGCGGGTGATCGCCCAGCGAAAAACCGTCGAGCCGGTCGTCTGTGATCAACTGGCGCGCGTGGGTGAGTTGGAGGCGGTTCTGGACCTGTTGAACAATAAGGGCGCGGACTTGTCTGAACATGCGATCGATTTGCTGATCTCCCGCTCGCGCACTGAGACCGAGATCTGCTCGGCGCTTGTGCATCGTCTGGAGCTGCGCCCGGCGCAAGGCATGGCGATGTTCTGGTGGAGTGATGAAAAGACCCGCCGCAAGATCCTGTCCCGCTTTGCAGCAGACCGGGCGGAAATGATCGAGATGTGCTCGGACGTTTTTGCCATGGCGGCAGAGGAGAACTGGCAAGATCCGGTGGCCCGCAAAACCCTGCAGCTGATTGAGCGGCGCCAACGCAACCGGGCTGCGATCGAAAAGAGCCAGTTTGAGAGTCTGGAAGAGGCGATTACCACGGCGTCGGTTGCCGGTACGAGTCCGGAATATGCACAAGAGATCGGCTATCTGGCGGGGATCAAGCCGGTCACGGTCGCGAAGATATTGGAGGATCTTGGCGGCGAAGGGCTCGCGGTCATCTGCAAGGCAACCGGCCTCAAGCGCAAGTATCTTCAACTGCTCTGGACGTCGCTGCGCCGACCCCTGGAAACCGAAGAGGGCGAACCAACCGAGCACTTCCGCAAGGTCCAGGAGGTTTATGACATTCTGAGCGTCGCCAAAGCTCAAACGACACTGCGCTATTGGAACTGGTCGCTATCATCGGCCTTCTCACCCACACAGGTGGATGCAGCCGCCCTTGAAGAAGACGAAGCCAATGATGAAACAGCTTTTTCATCGGCACGGCGAACCGCGCGCCTCGTTTTTGGCACCAGCTAACGATTTCGCACATCGCTGTTCGGTTTTGACTGGTCAAAAGGTGATTCCGGCTCTAATTGCTCGCTCAATTGAGAGAAAGAAACCGGAGCAGTCGGGCGCGTGGGTTATTTTATTGGGTTGATTGTGGTGCTGACCGGGCTCTGGCTCGGCCTGTCAGGCCTGTATAAAACGCTCATCCTGTCGCTTGGTGTCGTGTCGATCATCCTCTCGACCATCCTCGCCTACCGTTTTGATATTCTTGACCGTGAAGGCTCGCCTTATGGGCGTCTGCCGCAACTCATCTCTTACTGGGCCTGGCTGGTGGTTGAGATCTTCAAGGCCAATTGGGTCGTGGTCAAAGCCTGTTTGCGGGCGCAGTTGGACATCAACCCGGCGCTGGTGAAGCTGAAGACCTGCTGCGAAAGCGATCTTGCCCGCACGGTCTTTGCCAATTCGATTACCCTGACGCCCGGCACGGTCAGCGTCACGATCGAAGGCGACAAGATCCTGGTCCATGCCCTGTACGAGGAAGAGGCGCATCCGGAAGCGTTTGAGGAAATGGACCGGCGGTCAAGAGCCGCCTCTGATGGAGGTCGCGCATGATCGGCGCTGCGGCACTGGCTTTTGTAATCGCGATCGCATTGATGCTGATCCGGGCGCTGTACGGGCCGACCCTGTATGATCGGGTTCTGGCTGTGAATTCGCTCGGGACAAAGATTATCCTGTTATTGGGCGTGATGGGCTTCTTGCTTGGGCGGCCGGACTTTCTTGATATCTCGGTGCTCTATGCGCTGATCAACTTTGTCGCGACAATCGCGATCCTGAAATTCTTCCGATACAGATCCTTCCAAGTGCCACTGATCCGCAAGTCGGGGGACCGGCAATGACAGAAATCATGGGCATTCTCATGCAGATCAAGCCGGTGCTTGGCGCTTTCCTATGCCTGGTCGGCGGTGTTCTGGCGATCATTGGTACCGTCGGGGTGCTGCGCTTCCCTGATTTCTATTCCCGCCTCCACGCCGCCAGCGTTATCGATACATCTGCGGCCACGCTGGCGATTATCGGCATGATGCTGCTCGCACCGACCTGGCTGATCGTCTTTAAACTTGGCGTGGTTTGGCTGTTCCTGTTCCTGACCGGCCCGACCTCCAGCCATGCGCTTGCCAATGCCGCCCACACCGCCGGTGTCGAACCGCTGATCGGGCGACGTAATGGCGATGATGAAGGAGCTGATTCATGAGCGGCTATGAAGGCTCAGATCTGTTCATCGCACTGTTGAACATCACGCTCTTGTCGATCCTGTTCGTGATCGCGATTGCGATTGCGCGGCTTCGCAGCCTGTTTGCGATTGTCATGCTGTCGGGCATTTATTCCCTGGTTTCAGCGACATGGTTCGTCGCGCTCGATGCGGTGGATGTCGCGTTTACAGAAGCCTCGGTCGGTGCAGGCATCTCAACGGCGCTGTTCCTCGGCGCGATGTTGCTGACCTCGCGAACCGCCAAGGCCGAAGAGGGCATTACCAAAATCGTCCCGCTCCTCGTGGTCATTGCGACCGGGGCGATGCTTGTCTATGCGAGCATCGATCTGCCTGCCTTTGGCGATCCAAACTCACCGGCGAACACACATGTCGGGGTTGAGTATCTGGAGCGAACCAAGCCGGAGATTGCTATTCCGAACGTCGTCACCGCGGTCCTGGCGAGCTATCGTGGCTTTGATACGCTGGGCGAGGTTGGCGTGGTGTTTGCTGCCGGTCTCGCCGTTGTCTTGCTGCTTGGCTTTGGGGAGCGGTCTCTCGGGGCGACCGTTCGCCAGAAAGATCGCGAAATCGATACAAACGCGAACCCGGGGGGCGAAGATGAACGGTGACCATCACGTCATTCTACGCGTTGTCGCCAAGGCGCTGATCCCGATCATCGCGCTGTTTGGCTTTTATGTGCACTTTCATGGCGAATACAGCCCCGGCGGCGGATTCCAGGCGGGCGTCATTCTGGCGGTCAGCATCATTCTTTACTCTCTGATCTTCGGAATTGCCCCGACGATGCGTGCGGTCACGCCCGGGTTTGCCCGCGCGGTCGCTGCGTTTGGCTTTCTGCTGTATACCGGCGTTGGTGTGGTTGCTCTGATCCGAGGCGGGAATTTCCTCGACTATGACGCCCTGATCCGGGACGAGCCCGGCGGGCATCTTGGCCAGCATGTCGGCATCATTGTGATTGAACTCGGCGTGCTGTTTGCCGTCGCCGGTTCGATGGTGACGATCTTCTATGCCTTTGCCGGCCGGGTCAGTGAAATCCGCGATGAGGACTGGTGAATATGGTTGAGTTTGTCCTCGAGCGCGGAAATTATTGGGCGATTATCGGCCTGATGATGATTGGGCTGTATATCGCGTTCGCCGCGACCAATCTGATCAAGCGCCTGGTTGGTCTCGGCCTGTTTCAGACCTCGATTATTCTGTTCTACACCTCGCTTTCACGCATCAGTGGAGGCACCGCACCGATCCTGTACGGCAAGGACTATAAGAGCAGCTATGAGGACAAGGACAGCCATGGCGAAACGGCTGCAAACGGCGCTGAGTATGCTGGTGAAGCCGCTACAGACGCGGCCTATGGCTACACCAATGCAGGGCTCGAAAACGTCTACTCCAATCCGCTGCCGCATGTTTTGATGCTGACCGCGATTGTCGTTGGGGTGGCGACGCTGGCGGTTGGACTGGCCATCATCGTACGCATTCGTGAGGCCTATGGCACGGTCGAGAGTGATGAGATCCGCGAGATGGATTTGCAAGTGGCCCTAGCCGAGGCTCAGGACGAGGCGGACGAGCTGAGCCTGGCAAGCGGAGCGACGCGCGGATGATCGAGATGTTGAGTTCACTGGTGCCGGACACTGTTGCCGCGCACGCGCCAGCGCTGCTCGTCGTCGTGCCGATGATTACCGCACCGATCGCGGCGATGATGCCGAACGGTCGGATTGCCTGGTTCCTCAGCCTGCTGGCGACAGCGGCGTCGCTGCTGATGGCGGTGGTGATCCTGTCTCAGGTGCGCTCTATCGAGGGCGGCGCTGTCCTGTCCTACGCGATGGGCGGCTGGGCGCCGCCAGCCGGGATTGAATTTCGCATCGACGGCTTGAACGCCATGGTCCTGTTGCTGGTGTCGATTATCGGTTTTCTGGCGACCATTTTCAGCTGGCCGAGCGTCAAAGCTGAAATTCGCGACGCTAAGATTGCGATGTTCTATTCGGCCTATCTGGTCTGCTTTACCGGTCTGTGCGGTGTGGCCTCGACCGGAGATGCGTTTAACCTGTTCGTCTTCCTCGAGATCTCCTCAATCGCGACCTATGTGCTGGTCGCGCTGGGGGCAGGCCAGGACCGGCGCGCGCTTCCGGCCGCCAGTCATTACCTGCTGCTTGGTACGATTGGGGCGTCGCTGTTCGTCGTCGGCGTGGGCTTCCTCTATGCGGCAACCGGCACGCTGAACATGGCTGAGCTCTCGGTGATGCTGCCGCAAATCCCAAACAACAAGGCGGTGATGGCGGGCTATGCCTTTATCGTGGTCGGGCTGGGCATCAAGGCGGCGATGTTCCCGCTGCATCAATGGCTGCCGAATGCCTATGCCTACAGTCCGAGTTTTGTGACGACTTTCCTGGCGGCGACCGCCACAAAAGTCGCGATTTATGCGCTGGTGCGCTTCCTGTTCACCGTGTTCGGACTGGAGTTCGTGTTCGAAGGCTCAACCCTGATCTGGGTGCTGATGCCGATGGGGATAGCGGGCATGGTGGCCTGTTCGTTCCAGGCGGTCTTTCAGACGGATGTCCGCCGAACACTTGCTTATTCTTCGGTGGCCCAGGTCGGTTATATGTTGCTGGGCATATCGCTCGCGACTGCGGCCGGTGTTTCAGCAGGCCTGTTCCATCTGTTCAACCACGCGATCATCAAAGGCGCACTGTTCATGGCGCTGGCCGGTATGGTTCTGTCGCATCAGGGGACAAGCCTGAACGATTGCCGCGGCATGGGCCGCACCGCGCCATGGACGATGACCGCATTTGCCATTTCCGGTCTGTCTCTGATCGGGGTGCCGCTGACGGCCGGGTTCCAGTCCAAGTTTGCGCTCGTCTCCGCGCTGCTCGACAGCGGCTGGTGGTGGGGCGCCTTGATCGTTGTGTTCACCAGTGTGCTGGCTGTGATCTATATGGGGCGGATCCTTGAAGCGGTGTTCTTCAAGGCGCCGGTCAACCCGAATAAACGCCGCAAGGAAGCCCCGCTGATGATCCTGATACCGCTCTGGATTTTGGCGATTTCGAATATCTGGATCGGGGTTCAGAGTGATTTTGTGTTCGGGCTGGCCCGTGATGCCGCGGCGATGTTGATCCTGGGAGGTCCGCAATGATCACAGGTGAATGGGCCATTCTCGCCGCGCTCGGCCTGCCGCTGATTATCTGCCTCGGCATTTATCTTGCCGGGAAAGTCCCTGATCTTCGCGAGGGCGTGACGCTCCTTGGCGCTGCTGCCTTGTTCGTGGTGGCGATCATCATCGCCGCTCAAGTGGCTGACGGAAATCCGCCGGAACTGGAGCTTTGGGAAGCCTTGCCGGGGCTCAGCTTTGCGTTCAAGGCCGAACCGATCGGGGCTCTGTTCGCCCTGGTGGCGAGCGGTTTGTGGATCGTCAACAGCTTCTATTCGATCGGCTATATGCGCGGCAATCGTGAGCGTAATCAGACCCGGTTCTATATGTGCTTTGCCATCGCCCTGTTCGGGGCCATGGGCGTGGCCTTGTCGGCCAATCTGTTCACGCTGTTTGTGTTCTACGAGATTCTGACCCTGTCGACCTATCCGCTGGTCGCGCACAAAGGGGATGCCAACGCGCAGCGCGGGGCCCGCATCTATCTGATGACGCTTCTGGGCACTTCCATCGGCTTCCTGCTCGTCGCGGTGGTCTGGACATATACGCTCGCTGGAAGCCTTGATTTCGTCCCGGGCGGTTTGCTGGCTCAGGTCGAGGACCTGTCGCCGGTGATTGCCAGCGTCCTGCTGCTGCTATTTGCCTTTGGGGTAGGGAAGGCAGCTCTGATGCCATTCCATTTCTGGCTACCGAATGCGATGGTGGCGCCGACACCGGTCTCGGCGCTCTTGCACGCGGTTGCCGTTGTAAAAGCCGGTGTGTTTACCGTCCTCAAAGTGGCAATCTATATCTTCGGCGAGGATTTGCTGAACGAGACCGCGTCTCGGGATTTCCTGCTGGCGCTCGCCTGTTTCACCATCATCGTCGCCTCACTGGTGGCGATCACCAAAGACAATCTGAAGGCTCGCCTTGCTTATTCGACCGTGGCGCAGCTTGCCTATGTCACCTGCGGCGCGATGCTCGCCACCAGTACCGGCTTCATGGGCGGGGCCTTGCAGATCGCGGCGCATGCGGCCGGCAAGATCACGCTCTTTATGTGCGCCGGGGCGATTTATGTAGCGACGGGCAAGACCAATATTTCCGAAATGAAGGGGCTCGGAAAGCGCATGCCGCTGGTCTTTATTGCCTTCTTTATCGCGTCCCTGTCGATCATCGGCATTCCGCCGCTCGCGGGCGATTGGCCGAAATATGAGCTGATGCAAGGCGCGGCGGATTCCGGGTCAGACTATGTTCCGTATGTGCTCATCCTGTCATCGCTGCTCAACATCGCCTATTTGATCCCGATTTCGGTGGTCGCCTTGATGCCACCGCCCGGGTCACCCGAACCGGCCCCGTTCAAGCGGCCTGGCGGCGCGCCCATGTTGACCGTGGCGGCACCCTGTTTCACCGCTTTGCTGTGTTTCGTCATGTTTTTTGGGGTCGGTCCGATCTCTGAATTCCTCGAACCGGTATTCTATGGTGTGACCAGCACTCAGGCTGAAGGAGGCATGCCATGACGGATCCACTTGAGCGGGATTCCAGCGGCCGGTTTGTGAAGCCGCCAGAGCAGACGCCGAATATGCCAACCGGCGCCGACGATGTTCATCCTGTTGGACGCTTGCTGTTCGGCTGGGTTGAGAACAAACGCACGCCTAGCATCCTGCTGGGGCTGGTCGTTCTGGTCATTATCGGCCTGACGGTGGCGGATCTCTTGGTTGATCGCCACGATTATTTCGACTTTGCCAATACTGTCTGGTTTTACAGCCTGTGGGGCTTTGGGGCCTTCGCCCTGGCGGTCCTGTCAGGTTGGCCGCTGGGGCATTTGCTGCGCCGGGACGAAGATTATTATGGTGAAGCTGAGACCCGCCCCGATGATGTGGAGGCGGACGAATGAGCAGCCTGGTTGGACACGTTAACCCAGGACTCGTCCTGGTCCTTGTCGGTATTCTCGGGTGTCTGATCCCGGTCCAGCGCGTGCGCCAGGCTCTGATGGTTGCAACGCCGATCGTCGCCTTGCTCTTGCTGGTCTTTGCTGAGCGGAACACCGATCTTGCGGTCTGGTCTGTTCTCGGCCTGGACCTTGTCACCTATCGGGTCGACAGCCTCTCCTTTATTTTTGCGCTCGCCTTCCTGATCGCCTCCTTCCTGAACGCGATCTATGCCTTGCACAGCGATGACCGATTACAGGACGGGATGGCGCTGGCTTATGCCGGGGCAGCGGTTGCCGCGACGCTGGCGGGCGATCTGATGACGCTTTTCATCTTCTGGGAGATTACCGCCGTCAGCTCTGTGTTCCTGATCCTGAGGGCCGGCACCAAGGCCGCCTATCAGGCCGCCATGCGCTATCTCGGTATTCAGATTCTGTCCGGGGTCTTGCTGCTGGACGGCCTTGCTTATGTCTACAAATCGACCGGCAGCCTCGAACTCACCGCCTTTACCTCACTGGATCAGCCGGGCGCGCTGTTCATCTTCGTCGCTTTCGCGATCAAGGCCGCTTTCCCCTTCCTGCATAACTGGCTTCAGGACGCCTATCCGAAAGCGACCGTGGTCGGGGCAGTGGTCCTGTCCGCCTTTACCACAAAACTCGCCGTCTATGCGTTCGCACGGATGTTCCCGGGCTTTGAGATCCTGATCTGGATTGGCGCGATCATGACTGTCTTCCCGGTCTTCTTCGCGGTGATCGAGAATGATCTGCGCAAGGTTCTGTCTTACTCGCTGAACAATCAGCTGGGCTTCATGATCTGTGCGATTGGCATCGGCACGCCGCTGGCACTGAATGGCGCGGCCGCGCATGCCTTTGCCCATATTATCTACAAAGGCCTGTTATTCATGAGCATGGGCGCAGTCCTCTATCGGGTGGGCACCGCGAAAGCGAGCGAGCTTGGCGGCCTGTGGCGATCGATGCCGTACACGGCGGTGTTCTGTATTATCGGGGCGATGTCGATTTCGGCCTTCCCGCTCTTCTCCGGCTTTGTCGCCAAATCACAGACGATGAGCGCCGTCGCCACCTTTAATAATGGCGAGTATATGATCGTCTGGCTGATGTTGCTTTTTGCCTCTGCCGGTGTGCTGGAGCATTCCGGGATCAAGATCCCATATTTCACCTTCTTCGGCCATGATGGCGGGCACCGGGTGAAAGAAGCCCCATTCAACATGCTGCTCGCGATGGGCCTCGCGGCCTTCATCTGTATCGCCATTGGCCTGCCGATGATGGGCGGACTTGGCTATGGCTGGTTGTATGATTTGCTGCCCTGTACGACATCAGCCGTCGCCGCCGACGTCTGCAATGTGTCCGGCGTAGAGATCAAGGCCTACAACCCGTATACGCTTGACCATATCATCACACAGTTGCAGCTGCTTATGCTGGCTGTTCTCGCCTTCATGCTGCTCAAGCGATTTGGTCTCTATCCGCCGGAGCGACCGGGCACCATCCTCGATACGGACTGGCTCTACCGCAAACCAGGCTATGGTCTGGTCAAGTGGTTCGGCACCGTCTGGGGCAAGGTTGGACCAGCGATGACGGCGGTTTCCGGCAGTCTGGCGGTGGAGACATTTGCCCGTCTTGAGGCCGCCTTCAGCCCGCGCGGAACCCTCGCACGGGGCGGTCTGGTCAACGGGATGGCGGTCTGGTCAGCCGTCTTGCTCGGCCTTGTCATGCTGGTTGTTCTACTCGCCTAATTATAGTTTGCGAACTCAATGAGTGTTGATGTGACGCTGTATTTTGAGGCGGATTTTCTGTTCTGGCACTGATTATACTCATCCTTGTGTGAGTATTCTTAACTGTAATTCATGTGTAATTTTTCATTTACTCACAAATCGACCCCGATAACATCGCGTTGATTCATAAGGGGTGAATTAAGTATGACCGAGAAGTCTAGCGAGCTGGGTGCAGATTCTCTCAGCACAGCCGGAGCTGTAGAGCTGACCGCCACGATCGTGAGCGCTTATGTCGGCAAGAATGCCGTGCAAAGTGAGCATCTGCCGACGCTGATCCGCGATATCCATGATACGATTGCGCAATTGGCAGACGGAGAGGCGGCGCCTGTCGAACTCAAGCCAGCGGTGTCGATCCGCAAATCCATCACCGACGATTATCTGATCTGTCTCGAAGATGGGTTGAAGTTCAAGTCTCTGAAACGGCACCTCAGGTCGAAGTACGATATGACCCCGGACCAGTATCGCGAAAAATGGGGCCTGCCTTACGATTATCCCATGGTTGCGCCAAGTTATGCGCGCAAGAGATCAAAGCTCGCGAAAGATATGGGGCTGGGCCGAGGTAAGTAATGTATCGTTACTGAAACGAATACTGTTGTTTCGAAATTGAAATGAAAGTATTTGGTTACCTTGGTTAATTTTTTACTGCATTGACGCTTGATCGTGCGCGCGAAGCAGCTCATTAATCTTTCATCGAATCACCAGGGGGTGGCGAAGATGAATGAGTCAACGCGTTTCTCGGGCTTGACCAAAGCCCAGACAGAGATCCTGTCCTACTGGCACGATCAGCGTGTCGGGGGCGGCTTGCCGCGCCGCGATCAAATCGATCCCGGCGTCCTGCGCAGCCATTTGGCGGCGATCTCCATTGTGGAAGTGCAATCTGACGGCGACATGCAGTTTCGCCTGGTCGGATCGAAGCTGCGTCAGGTGCTGGGATGTGATCTCAGCGGGCAGCGCATGAGCAACCTCGAAGGCGCTGCGGCAGACATGCTGTCCTTGGGGCTCGCCTCCGTTCTGGAACGGCTTCAGCCCATCGGCGGTCTGATCGAGCGCACGCGCGATCGGCACGCCTGGTTGCGTTTGCCACTAGCGGTTGAAGGCCGCGCACCGTTGATCCTGTGCCATGATGCCTTGTTGCCGAAAGTATCGGGCACCGGGCCCGAAAGTGCGCAATCCGACACCATATCCCGCATCAATCAAGGCCTCGCCGCCTGATTCTACTGCCGATCTGAGAAGTTTATAGGAAAATTGTCCTACATCTGATCCAGATGTGCTAGTCTTTGCCTTCGACCAAGTTAGAGGAACAGGGCATGGTTGCACGCAGGCATAGAAACGATCGAAACAGCGCAAGGCTGGCGGCGGGGCTGGCGGGATATGCGCTCGGGATAAAAACCGATGCTATTCTGTCGACCAATCGCGGATCTCACGAGGTGGCGAAAGCCAGGCAGGTGGCCATGTATCTGGCCCATGTCGGTTTCGGGATGAGCCTGGCGCGGGTTGCCGATGCGTTCGACCGCGATCGATCAACGGTCGCGCACGCATGCCATGTGATTGAGGACAAACGCGATAACCCTGACTTTGATGAATGGGTTGAAACGCTGGAAACCGGGCTTTGCGTCCTGGCTCCACTTCGCAAGCTAGCCGCATGAGTGGCCGGCTCCTACGTGTGCTGCAGCGCGGCGGCTGCGCGGCCAAAACAAGCCAAGGTGACTATGAGGTCTGGCGCAAGCGTGATCTTCGCAGCCGCGCGATCGGTCGTATCAGTGGCGCGGAGATCGAAGCGCTGAGAGTCAAAGGCGCGTTGGCAGTCTTGCCTCTGGGTGAGCGCCAGGTCCTGGTCTGGTCAGGGCCTGCCTATGTGCCTGCGCTCTCTGCAGGGTCGCCTGATGCGTTGATCACCAAACCCGATCCATCGCAGCGGCGCACGGTCTCTTTGTTGCAACGGGTGTTGAACCGATATGAACAGAAACCTGAACAGACACGTCTTGCAGAGGCGGCTTTTAACTTCCGGGCAGATCTTGAACTGGCGAGTTATGGCAGTGATGTCAGCGGGATGAACTGGCGTGCTTTATCGGCGGGCACCCGGATTGATGGCGGTCAGTCGTCCGGCGAGCGTAGTCATTGGCGATTGATCCGTGCGGTCCGCCGACTGGATGCCTTACAGGAAGCGTTGGGTGTCGACCGGTTCCGCCTCTTGTCGCGTTTGATTGTGGATCAATTCACTCGCAACGCCATGGCCTCTTTTCTTCAATCAACGCCCAACAAGGCTGAGCAATCTGCCCATGATGCGCTGAGACTGTTAGCAGATCTGTATGATCACAAGGTCAAGCGACCGGATCGTGTGAGGCTGTCTGTATGATGCGTTCCAGCATCGACGCCAGCCCATTTGAACGCTGCGCGCTCAGCGCGCCGGTCACACCGATCTTGTCCAGAAACCCCTTGGCATCAAAGCCTTGGATCTCTTTGCGTGTTGCGCCCGAATAGAGCCGGATCAGGAGCGCGATCAAACCGGACACAATCATCGCGTCGGACTCAGCGCGTAGCACAAGTCGGTTGTCTCCCGCTGGCGTGATCACCATCCAGACCTGCGAGGCGCAGCCCAGCACACGGGTCTGCTCATTTCGCTCTTCCGGCGCGAGGGGCGGATTGGCCTTGCCGAGATCAATGATGTGGGCATAGCGATCCTCCCAGTCGTCAAGGAAAGCAAACTCATCTTCGATTTCAGCCGCGCGCGCTTCGATAGTCATCTGGCTCATGTGGGCGATGTCAGTGCAAAAGAAAACCCCCGGAGCAGAAGCACCAGGGGCTTACCATGGAAAATTCAAGTTCTATTGAGCGACTTGGCCAATACATTTGCCGACATCTGCCAATGCATGCTCACCGATGCAGAACGGCACTTCATAGTGTTTATGGGCCGCAGCGACGCACTGTTGAAGATTGAGATTGGCCATGTTGAGGCAACCGGCCGTCTCACGCTCCTGCATGGCAACATGCATGTGTGTGTCAGATCCGGCCTCTGATCCGATAATGCGATAGGCCGCAAGAGTTGTGATCCGGTCGGCGATCGGCTCTTTCCCGCGTGCAATGCGGTTGGAGGCGCCAAGACGTGAGACCGCTGTCGGAACGCGGATCGCGCTCGCCATGCTGGAGACGCTTTCCCAGACAGAGGGCGATCCGGCTTGGCCTGCTTGGGTCAGAACGGAGTTGATCGTAGGGGAGGACATGGCCTGAACCATGGCGCCGCGGGCGGGAATACCGGTGCGCGAGGAGGCCATCAGACCGTTCGCCTTAGCGCCGGAATTGCCCACACGGCCTTTCGCCCAACCGGCTCCTTGCAGCGTATAGGCCTGTTCTTTGACAAAGGCAGCGGCCCCGATCAGGCGCTGGCTGTCGGCATCAACCGCGCTCAATGAAGATGACACGGCGCTGTTGCCGCCATTCAACGTGCGGGCATAGCGGACGTCATTCTTCAGACCCGTGATCAGAACGTCGCGTCCGTAATAGCCTTCAATGTCCAGCACGGCGGCGCGAAACTCAGGATTTTGAGACGCGACAAGCGCCGAGTACGCCATCCAGCCCTGCGTCAACTTTTCCGGATTATGACCGCCCAGACTGGTCAGGGAATGATCGATGTCCTTGGCCGAAGCGAACCCTTTCGACTTCACGTCGGTGACGTCACCGTGGAATGTTGCATAAACCGCGGCGGCCCGGGAAAGCGGGTCAGCAAAGCCTTGAGCGGGTGTGCTGGCCTCCTGCGGGGCGGGTGTCACCATCTGGGCGCTCGCTTGCAGGGCCAGGCCCGCAACCGTACCGAGCATCGCTGACAGCATCTTGATCTTGGTCATGGGGTCTCTCCTGCTCCTCGAACGCAACACTGACCTATCTTTCGCCCGACGCAAAGGTTAGTGTCTGCTGAAATGCGGTAGTGACTGAAAATTTAATTTATACCGCGACCCAGAGGCTGCCTAACAAAAATCACCGATCCGTTAATATGCGTTCTTCAAATCCAGCCAAATCGGTAGGCGTTCTGCCCGTCACAGTGGCGGTTCTCGCCTCTGGTTGCGCGCTTGTCTTGACGTTTCTGGCGGGCGGATTCGGGTCGGGTATCGGCAGTCTGTTTCTGTTCGGACCGGTGCTGGTCTGGTTGATTTGGGGGACGTCTGCCTTGGCCTCGGCGGTCGGGGCTGCGCTTATCGGCGCGGCAGGACTGGCCTGTTTTCAATTGCTTGGGCTGGTGCCACCGGCGATTGAGCCGCTTTCCGCTGTGACGGGGCGACTGTTGCCCTGGGGCTTTGGCGCGATCGGGTTGGGGGTGCTCGCAAAGCTGCGACTGCGCAGCGAAGGACGCTCTCTGGCAGAGCCAATCTCAAAGACCCCACCGCCCCATAACTCAGAGTTAATCCTGCCTGAGGATGGTCCAATATTAATTTTGGACATCTCGCGTTTCGGTCGGGTGCGAACCCGTTTTGGCGCGCAGCGGCTTTTGCCGGAGGCGCAGCCGGGTCAGATCATTGGCGACATTCTGCGCCCCGTGATGGGCGCGTCCGACACACCGTGGCTCGGGGAACTGCCCGGTGGCGCGCGGCTGATGATCACGAAACTCCCGCATCAGGACGGTCACTCTCTGCTCGTCTTGAACGCCGATCACTTGAACCTGCAGTCTGATCGCGATCTGAATGAAGCGCTCAGCGCGCGCACGGCCTTCTTTGCCTCCCTGGGCCATGATCTGAAAAGCCCGCTCAACGCGATCCTTGGCTTTGCCGACATGATGGATATGCAAGTGCGCGGGCCGATGCCTGCAGCTTACAAGGACTATCCCGGTCTGATCAAAGAGGGCGGGCAAACTCTGGAACGGTTGATTGCCGATTTCCTCGACTACGCGAAATCTGAAACGGGCGCGTATGAGATTGATCCCGCGCCGATGGATGTTGCGGCGAGCGGCGACTCGGTCCTGCGCCAGTCTTTGGCAGCGGCACAGAAAGCAGGCGTTCGTCTCAACCTTGCGGCGGAAGGCGATGTGACCGCGATGGCGGACGCTGGCGCGGTGCGCCGAATTTGGGACAATCTGGTGTCCAACGCGATCAAATATTCCGGCGAAGATCAGACGGTCGAGCTGGCCGCGGTGAAACGGGGAAACTGGGTCGAGCTTAGCGTCTCAGATCAGGGCGTCGGGATGAGCGAAGCCGATCTTGCCATGATCGCGGCCCCCTTCGCTCAGGGGCACAACGCCAAAGGCCGGGCGGGCACAGGTCTGGGCCTTGCCATGGTGGATCGTCTGGCGCGGCTGCATGGCGGGCAGGTCAAAATCGAAACAGCGCCTGGCGCCGGCACGCGGGTGACGGTCAGTCTTCCCGCGGCGACGTCGACGTTACAGAAAGCGGCCGAATAGGGGCGCGTTCTGCCGTCTCTTCCAGTTGGGTTCTGATCTCAATCGCAATCAGTATTGTTGCGGTGATGGTGAAGACGATCGCCAGTCCAATCAGAATCGCGTTCAGCAATGGCATCTGCAACAAGATATCAGACACACTGATCGCGGTTTCCGAGCGCATCGGTCATACTCCTTAAACTGTGATGGTCCCGGTTGCCCGGTGACGTTCCCCTTTCGGCATTGCAAATGCTATGCCTCAAATTCACTTTCTGTTAGGCAAGCTGTATGTTCGATGAACGACTTCCCACAAAAGTATGGGTGGACGCACTGGTGCGACGCGTTCAGGTCGCCGGCGCAAGCGCTTTCGTGATTCAGTCTGGCGACGTGTCTCGCGGGGATATTCTGATCAAGGTGGCCGACCTTAGCGGTGGCGGGCGTGTCTATGCCCCGCGCACCAATATGGATGGGGAGCGGGTGTTTGTGGATCTCGCGGTGCAAGGGGTCGGGCCGGACGAACAGACCGCCAATGACTATATCTACAAGGCCCGGGAGCGCGACCGCGATCTCTGGATTGTCGAGATTGAAGATCGCGACGGACGCCACTTTTTGACAGAACCGATCGAAACCGCGCTTTAGCGTGTCGGCGTAACCCTTCATTAACTGCAAATCACCGACATGGGACCGACCAAAAGGGGAATTGGTGCATGTTGTTTTTGCTCAATGATATGATTGTCGAGATCGACCAGCCTGAACTGCATTTACAGACGGTGTGGCGGTCAATGGGGTGCCCTGATCCACGGGGCATGCGGGCTCAAGACGCGGTCGAATTCGTCCAGAAAAAGCTTGCGGGTGGGTATCCACTGAACGCGGATGAGGCGCGCAACTTCGCCGCGCTGATCGTTGCCAAAACTGGCGCCAACAGCCTGATCTTCAAGCCGACCGCGAGTGGCACGCTGGAACCGCGGCTACGTCATGTCCCGACCCTGGTGCTCGACACCTATCGCAGGGGCGCAGCGAATGAAGGCGGCGAGACCAGGTATCTGATCTCTGCCTGAACAGGCCCGAAGTTGAAGCTTACTGTGATTTCGGTTAGGGGCGGCGCTTGCTTGAACTTAAGTTGGTCTGATGTCTCTAAGTCTGTCTGAACAAGCGTCCCGTCGGCGCACCTTTGCGATCATCTCTCATCCTGACGCCGGTAAAACCACGCTGACGGAAAATCTGCTGCTCGCGGGCGGCGCGATTCGCGCGGCCGGTGAGGTGGCTGCGCGCGGCGAGCGGCGCCGTACGACCTCTGACTGGATGAAGATCGAACGCGATCGCGGGATTTCGGTCTCGGCATCTGTGATGACCTTTGAGTATCAGGGCAATGTCTACAACCTGCTCGACACGCCGGGCCACGAAGACTTTTCTGAAGACACTTATCGCACCCTGACCGCGGCTGATTGTGCGATCATGGTGCTGGATGCCGCCAAGGGAATTGAGCCGCAGACGCTGAAACTGTTTGAAGTCTGCCGCATGCGCGACATTCCGATTGTCACCTTCATCAACAAGATGGACCGCGAGGCGCTTGATCCGCTGGAACTGCTCGACCAGATTCAGGACCAGCTACAGCTTGATACGGCGCCGCTCTATTGGCCGGCGGCCAGTGGTCAGCGCTTTGGCGGCATGGTCGACCTTCGAACCGGGGCGTTTCTGCACTATTCAAAACGCACGGCCGAAGAGGGCGTAGATCCCGGCATGTCACCACGTGTCGCGCTGGATGACGTGCGGGCCGAAGTCGATCCAAGCGCGCTGGAAGAGTTGGAAGAGGGCAGCGAGATGGCGCGCGAAATGCTTCCGAAAATCGACAAACAGGCTTTCCTCGAGGGACACATGACGCCCGTCGTGTTCGGCACGGCGCTGCGCCATTTCGGCGTTGGCGAGCTGCTTGCGACGCTAGAAGAATTCGCCCCGCCGCCGCGGGCGCAAAGCGTTCATATCAAGGGTGACCCTGCCACACTGGACCGCGATCGTAAGGCGGTCTCAGGTTTTGTGTTCAAGATCCAGGCGAATATGGACCCCAACCACCGAGACCGTGTGGCCTTCCTTCGTATCTGTTCCGGCGAGTTCAAACGCGGCATGCGGCTGAAGACCGTCGCGGGCAAACAGGTCAATGTCCACAATCCGCTAATGTTCCTCGCCCAGGATCGCGAGATTGCGGAAACGGCTTATGCGGGCGATGTGATCGGGGTGCCAAACCATGGCCAGCTGCGTGTCGGTGACAGCCTGTCAGAAAGCGGCGAGGTGAAGTTTGCCGGTATTCCCAACTTCGCACCGGAAATCCTGCGCCGGGCCCGGCCCAAGGATCCGATGAAAGCCAAACACTTGCGCAAGGCGCTCGAAAGTCTCGCCGAAGAGGGCGTCACGCAATTGTTCAAGCCAAGCATTGGTTCGGATATGATTGTCGGTGCCGTCGGCGCGCTGCAGATCGAAGTGATGGCTGAGCGGATGGTCAGCGAATACAATCTGGACGTCGTGTTTGAACCGGCGCCTTACAATGTCGCGCGATGGATCAATGGTGACGAGGATGAGGTCGCGGCCTTTGTTGAGAAGAACAAGTCCGCCTCTGGTACAGACCTCGATGATGCGCCGGTCTATCTGGCCAAGAATGCCTGGGACGTCGGCTACGCGCAGGAGAAGAACCCGGACCTGCGCTTCACGGCCACCAAGGAGCGGATGATCTGACGACGACAGCGGCACTGTCAGAAAAGTTCATGCTAATTCGTTTTACTGCCACAATCGAAAAGTCTATCTAGCCTCAAAACCACGGGGCGAGTGATGGATTCCGAGACACCGATCGAACTGCCTACATGGGCGTCTGACAACCTGCCGGATTGGGCCCAGGGCAATCTCGAATATCTAGTCAATGTCTGGAATGCCGGGGCATTTGGCCTCACCTATGGCGAGATCGCGACGATCGTGGCGATCCTGTTCGTGTCGCTGTTTATTCGGGGCATCTTTGCCCGCACAATCGTGCGCGGTATTACGAGAGCTGCCTCAGGCACCGAAACCCGGTTCGACGATGCTGTGGTCAAGGCGATCGCCACGCCGCTGAAAATTGTACCGGTGATTGTTGGCGTCTATATCGCGCTGCGGATTGTCGACATTGAAGGTATGGCCGCCGATACAGCAGACAAAGCGGTTCAGTCGGTGATTACGCTCGCTGTGTTTTGGACCTTGTCGCGGGCGGTCAACGCGTTCGAGTTCCTGTTTACCGGGCTGCGCGACACGCTCTCACCGGCAGTGGTCGATTGGCTGGTCAAACTGCTGCAGATCATCTTGATCATTCTCGGCTTTGGCGCCGTGGCCGACATCTGGGGTATTGCGCTCGCGCCGATCATTGCCGGACTTGGTATCTTCGGCATTGCCATCGGCCTCGGCGCGCAGGATCTGTTCAAGAACCTGATATCCGGGATCCTGATCATGACCGAGAAACGTTTTATTCCAGGCGAATGGATTCAGGTCGACGGTGTCGTCGAAGGCACGGTTGAGAAAGTGAACTTCCGGTCCACTGTTATCCGCCGGTTCGACAAGAGCCCGGTCTTCGTGCCGAACGGCCTGCTATCCGACAATCCGCTGACGAATTTCTCCCGGATGAGCCATCGCCGCATTAAGTGGGTGGTCGGGGTGGAGTATCGTACGACGGTGGAACAGCTGCACTATATCCGCGATGAGATCGAGGCCTGGCTGTGGAATGATGAGCGGTTTGCCAAACCGCCAGAAGCTGCACTGTATGTCCGTATCAACAGTTTCAATGCCAGTTCCATCGACTTCCTGATCTATACGTTCACGCACGTCACCAATTGGGGCGCGTGGTTGAAGGTCAAGGAAGAACTCGCCGTTGCGATCTATGAGATCATTGAGAAAGCTGGAACCGGGTTCGCCTTCCCAAGTCGTACGCTGTATATGCAGCAGCAGGACGCGCCGGAAATCATGGCACCTCCTGCGCGCAGCGTCGGCGTCGCCATTGCCAAAGCCGAACGCGCAGCCCTCGAAGCCTCCAAGGCTCAGATTGATGAAGATGATGACGGGTGATGAACAGGCCTGCCTCATTGCGGTCTGAGTTTCCTGTTTCCGTTTCAGCCGTGTTAACCTAACCTGAAGGTCAGGAATCAAGGGGGATCCCATGTTCAGATTCATTTCACTCTTGCTGGTCATCGCCGGGGCGGTTGCCCTTTGGTATGGCGGTCAAAAATACCTTGCCGAACAGTCCGGCGGTGATCGCGCCGCGGCAATGGACTCCGCACCTGCGGAGATGGCGGGCCCAAGCCTGGACTCCTCGCCAAGTCCCTCCCTGACAGATTCTGTCCCAAACGCGGTACGCGACAGTCTGAACGACATTGTCTCCACCAGCTCCGCGAGCGATGAATTGCTTGAGTCGCTGCGCACCGTGCCGATTGCCCATGAAACACCGCGCCAGGCCAGATTTGGCCGCGCCTTCGAGGTGACCGTCGCGATTGATGGCACCGGTGGCGACAGTGCAGCAGATGCGCTGCCCGGAGAAGGTAACATTGTTGAGGGCGAGGCGCGCGTTTCGGCAGATGTGCGCGCGACGCTGTCGGGCGAGAACTTCGATATCGAATCGGTCACGCCGCTGATCCAGACCGTGTCTCCACTGACAGAGAATATCTGGCGCTGGAGAGTGACACCGCTGGAAGCCGGCGCGCAGGAATTGGTGATTGAGCTGTTCGCACTTGATGGCGACCGCGCCATGCCGGTGCGCACCTTCCGAGACCGTGTCGAAGTTCAGGTCTCGCCGGTCGGTCAGGCGATCGCTGTGGCAGATTCGCTCAGCCCCGTCGCCGTTGTTGTTGGCGGGGTCGGATCCTTGCTGGCCGGGCTGTTGGGCCTCTTTAGATTTTTCCGAGGCGGCTAAAGGGCGCGAGACTTATCTTACCCGGTCGACCCGAAAGGCCGTGCCGCCATCCAGTTTCATACGGAAACTGCCGAGCGCAGCCTTCTTGACCACTGCACTGTCCGCACCGCCATTGCGCAGATAGACCCGGCGAGTATCAGACTGTTGCCAGGTCTGGCCATTGTCGAGCTGAACAATCAGTTTGCCGGTCGAGTCCTTACGGATACGCGTTACGCTGGCGCTGATTTCATTGAACTCCTCAACAACCACTTCGCCGTCCTGATCTCCACGACCGAATCTCGGCATGGCCAATCTGGGCAGAGATGGAATGGAGAACCCAAATGAGTCACGTTGCACTTCCTCGATTTCTGCCCGACTGATCGTCGTGACTTCACCGGTTTCCTCAGCCACTTTCAAGCGTCCAACCGCGGTGTCATAGCAAGCCAGACGCTCCATATCGTCGGCAAGGTCCGCGCAGGCATAAACGGCATCGGTTGAAGCCGGGTCGTCTTGCGCCAGCGCAACAGGCAGAAGAGTCAAAACAGCGGTACTCAACAAGGCAAGGCGCATGACACACAGTCTCCGTTCATTCAGCGGCTAGGCAAAATTGCCAGAACCTGAAAGACTGTGTCAAATCACTCATGAATAGGAAAGTCCGGAGTACACATGCAGTTGAAATCGATTCTGGCGGCCGGCTGTCTGGCCCTTTCGTTTGCACTCGCCGCTTGTGGCGGCGGTGGAGGCTCCAGCGAGGATGATGTTCTAACCTTGCGCCGCGGTATCTCCGCCAAGGTCGACACGCTTGATCCGCATCGCTCTTCGGCGGCCTGGGAAAACATTGTCATTGGTGACATGTTCACCGGGCTGATGCAGCACGCTGCCGACGGCACGGTCATTCCGGGTGTGGCAGAGAGCTGGGAGTTGGATGAGACCGGACTGGTCTGGACGTTTAAACTGAAAGAAACGGTCTGGTCTGATGGCACGCCTTTGACCGCGAATGACTTCGTGTTCGCCCTGCGCCGGATCCAGGACCCGGCTGTCGCCTCCCAATATTCTTCTCTGCTCTATGTGATTAAAAACGCGGAGGCTGTGAACAATTCGACCCTGCCAGCTGAAGAGCTCGGCGTGCGCGCGATTGATGACTACACGCTGGAAATCAGCCTGGAAGAGCCTGCGCCATACTTCCTGGGTCTTCTCACCCACTATACAACTTTCCCTGTGCCGCAGCATATCGTTGAGCAATACGGCGATGCCTGGATCCAGCCTGACAATATAGAAGTGAACGGGCCGTACAAACTCGTTTACTGGGTCACAGGTGACCAGATTGTGGTCGAGAAGAACCCGCTCTTCATGGAGGCCGATACGCTCTGCTTCGGGCGCGTCGCCTATTTCGAACTGACCGATCTCTCAGCGGTCGAGCGCAAGATCGAAGCTGGGGAACTCGACATCAACAATGCCTTTGACGGTGGTCGCAAGGCGGAACTCGATCGTCGCTTCCCGGGCTGGGTCCGGACAACGCCGGCTCTGCTGATGACCTATTGGAGTTTCAATTCCAGTCAGGAACCGTTTGATGATGTGCGCGTCCGCCGTGCCCTGTCCATGGCGCTGGATCGCGAGTTTCTGGTCGAAAAGGTCCTGACACCCGGGTTTATTCCGGCTTACAGCTTCGTGCCGCCGGGGATCAGCAATTATGAAACGGAACGGCCAGAGCTTAGCTGGGCAGATATCCCGCGCGAAGACCGTCTCGTGACGGCGCGGGAATTGCTCGAAGACGCCGGGTTCGGACCAGACAATCCGCTTGAGTTTGAGTTCATTCACCGCTCGACAGATGACAATCCGAAAGCCGCGCCGGTGGCCCAAGCCAACTGGAATGAGATTGCGCCCTGGGTCGATGCCCAGATCCTGCGCCAGGACACCAAGGTCTTGTATGCACGGCTGCGTCAAAGCGATTTTGAAGTCGCTGATGGCGGCTGGCTCGCTGATTTCGACGACCCGATCAATTATCTCTACCTGCTGGATTCCAGCACCGGACAGCAGAATTACGGCAATTATAACAATCCGGAATATGACGCGCTCCTGGATCAGGCCCGCAATGAGTTCGACCTCGTGCGCCGCGCAGAGATCTTTGCTGAAGCTGAGGCGCTGATGCTGGAGGACGCACCGATCACGCCGATGTGGTTCCTGGTTACCAAGAACATGGTTGATCCGGCGATTACCGGCTGGGCGGAGAACGCCGAGGACAATCACCGCTCACGTTGGATGTGCCGCGCTGACGTCACAACAGAAGAGGACGCGTCCTAAATAAGGAAGTCGGGATAGGGGAGTATGTCGACAGAATTAGAAACTTTGGGCGCCGCATCGATTGGCGGCGCCTCTTCGGGACCAAAAGCCGATAGAGCCGGGCAACCCTGCCTGAATTGCGGATCGCCAGTAACGGACCGCTACTGTCCCAATTGCGGTCAGCTGTCGGCAAGTTTTCACCGCCCGTTCTGGTCTCTGATTGGTGAGATCATCTCTGACACGTTTTCCGTCGATGGCCGGATTGCCCGGACCCTGCCGGTCCTGCTGTTTCGGCCCGGTGTCCTGACGCGGTCTTATACGGACGGCAAACGTGCACGTTATGTCCCGCCCTTTCGGCTGTTCCTGATTTCGAGCCTGATCTTCTACCTGGCTTTGTTCTGGGTCGTTGATTCGACGGGCATCATCGGGAACATGAACATAGGAGATATCGACCGCGATGAAGTCGCGGTTGTGGTCGGCGATGATGGCGAACGCCAGACCTTGATCGACCAGGACGGGAATGTTGACCGTGAACTCATAAAGCGCCTCGCAGAAGAGGATGAAGTGGGGCTGGGCGATACAGACTTCGTGATCGACCGGGCAGCCAATGTGGTCGAAAATCCCGAAGCCTTCTGGGCCGAAATCAAGACCTGGACGCCCCGAATCAGCTTTTTCCTCGTGCCGCTCACCATTCTCGCCCTGGTCATTATGCATATCTGGCGGCGCTCACTTTATGTCTATGACCACACCATCCACGCCCTCCATCTGCATTCCTGGATCTATCTGGTCGGGACCCTGGCCATGATTGCTGCACAGATGAGCGGCGGCTGGGTCGGGCCGGTCTTTTCTATAGTCTTCTTCTTCTATATCTGGCGCAGTCTTTCCGTCGCAACGGCCTCCGGTGCGATCATGTCGTTTATCCGATTGATCATGATGCTGGTCTTCTGGTCCTTCACGTTTTCGACGCTATTGCTTACTGCGATCATCATTAGCGGTCTGGCTGTACGGGCATAAACCGCGGTCCCAGCGAACCAAACGTGGCCAAAGTTTGTCAAAAATGTGATTATCCTCGCGTCACGTAACAGCATGACACGACCAATAATCAAACTGTTTGAGTAGAAATTTGCGTCAAACAGGTAAAAGCTGGTGGACTATGCTCTCACCCTGAAAGGATTGTGGCAAATTCGACACACGAATAAACGTCATCAGTGAATCGGTGACAAATCCGTCACGAATGAATTGACGCTGGCCGCGTCCTCCCTAACACATGCAGCATGCGTCAGAGTACGTAACGCATTTTCGAGGGGAGCGCCTAGGAGTGGGCGCTCGATTAAACGAGGAGATGGATCATGGTGAATGATCTAAACAAGCGGTCTGCGAGCATTCGCTCGTGGGCCCTGGCGACGACGTTGCTGGGCGGTGTCGCTATGGCAATGCCCGCAGTCGCTCAAGATGAAGTCGAAACAATCAGCGAAGTTGACGAAGTTGATGTGCAAGAGAAGGTGGTCATCACCGGTTCTCGTATTGCGCGTTCAACTTTCAACACCACGCAGCCACTGGCTGTTGTAACCGGGGCGGATCTTGAGCTTCGCGGTTTTACCAACGCGGCTGACGCGGTTTACGACATTCCTGGTGTTGTCTCCGTTGGTGCGGTTCAGACAGCTGACTTCCAAGGTGGCATCGGTATTGGTCAGAACCTTGCCAGCCTTTATGGCCTTGGCTCACAGCGGACGCTGACCCTGGTCGACGGCAAGCGCTTCGTATCATCGAACGCGCCAAACGGCGCCGCCGGTAATACCGGTAGCCAGGTTGACCTCAACAACATTCCGATCGGTCTGATCGACCGGATCGAAGTCATCAAAGTGGGCGGCGCGGCTGTCTACGGCGCTGACGGCGTTGCGGGTGTTATCAACTACGTCCTGAAAGACGATTATGAAGGCTTTGAGCTCGCGACGGACTACACATCTGTCGGTGACTCTGGCTATGCTGACGAAACGTCGATCCGTGCATTGATCGGCGGCAATTTCGACAATGGCCGGGGTAACTTGACCGCATCTCTCGAGTGGAGTGAAACGTCCGCCATCGTTGAAGCTGACGTTGATTCATTGACTGGCGACAATGACTTTTCCTTCTTTACGCCAGCCAACCCGGCTCCCGACGCACCAGTCAATCAGGTTCAGGCGATTTCAGATCCAGTCGCGGGTATTCTGTCCTTTGGTGGACTTGCTACACCTGGTAACATCGCCGTCACCAATGTTGGCGTCGGCGCCTTCCAGAGTGGAGCATTCTGGCAGTTTGATCCGACAGGTAACCTGGTGCCCTATGATCCAGGCATTCCTACAGGAAATAATGTCTGGGCGTCCGGCGGTGACGGCTTGCGCCTCGCGCCGCTTGAAACCGTCCGCGAGCCGGTGGAACGTTGGAACTTCTCGACCTTTGCACGCTATGACTTCAACGAGTACCTGCAATTCAAAGGCAGCATCTTTGCGAACAACTTCTCGGGCCGATACGACTTCCAACAGCCTTACTACTCTTCCGGTCTTTTCGGCGGAACAGCAGATGCGCTGCAGTTTGACATCGACTATCCGTTCCTGACGGATCAGGCGCGCGGTGTTCTGGAGCAAGAAGGCGTTGATACTTTCTACCTCCAGAAAGGCTTCGTGGAGTTCGGCCAACAGGAACTCAACGAGACCTCCGTTTTCTCTGTGAACCTGTCTTTGAACGGTGATTTCGAGGCGTTCGGTCGGTCATTTAACTGGGAAACCTTCTACCAGAATGGCGAGTCAAAAATCACAGAGATTTCTGACGACCGTTCAGACGAACGTTTCTTTGCGGCAATGGATGTCGGTGTCAATCCAGAAACAGGTCAGATTGACTGTCGTTTCAACTATGAAGCCGATTATGAGGCGCCTCTCGCTTCGGGATTTGGCGTAACAGACGACCGTGGTGTGCTTGGTTCACCCGGCGATTGTGTGCCGTTTAATCCGTTCATTGAGACCAACTCGCCTGAGGCACAGGATTATGTGACCGTCAGCCGGATGAACTATGCTCAGCTCACTCAGGAAATCTTCGGTGCCTATATTGGTGGAGAGATTTATGATCTGCCAGCTGGTGGGCTCGGTGTCGCTCTTGGTGTCGAATCTCGCCGTGAAACCGGTTTGTTTGAAGCCGGTGCTGGCGATGAGCTGGACATCACTGCGGATGGCGGTGCCGTGCCGATTTCTGGTGGATACCAAACCATCGATATCTATGGCGAACTTCAGATCCCGGTCATCTCTGATGATATGAATATCCCATTTGTCGACGGCCTCGATTTTGAAGGCTCTTACCGTCAGATGGACAATGACCGTGCCGGTAAAGACGAAGCTTATGCGGTTGGTGTGAACTGGGATATTATTGGTGGCCTGCGCTTCAAAGGGAACTCACAGCGGACCGTTCGCGCGCCGGGCATCGGTGAGCTGTTCTCGCCTCGCGGACCTTTCGGCGACTTTGTGACCGATCCTTGTGATCAGCGTAATCTTGACGGGGGTCCAAACCCGGAAGTTCGCCAACGCAACTGTGCGGCGGGCGCAGCATCTGCCGGGCTCCCACCTCTACCGAGCGACTTTACGAGTAATGCACAAAACGCTTCTGTTCAGGGTATTTCAGGTGGTAACCCGAACCTCAAAAACGAAACGTCGGATTCTTACTCCCTCGGCATCGTTTATGAGCCGCATTTCATTGATGGGTTCTCAGTTGCGGTTGATTACATCAATTTCGATATTGAAGATGCAATCATTCGATATGAACCGACAGATCTGCTCGAAGGCTGTTACGACGCGTCGGACTTCCCGAATGCGCTGTGTACGACCTTTGTGCGTTTGCCCAACGGTCAGTTGCCATCAACCGGCGCGTTTGAATCAGGCTTCGTGAATGCGGCGGCACGTCTCTATGATGCTGTGGAGATCACCGCACGCTATCAGACAGACGTGGCTGACATCCCATTCATGGGGGAATTCGAAGGTGACCTGGGGACAATCGATATCGATATGCGCGTTCTGAACGTACAAACCGATACCGATAAGCCGTTCGCATCCGTCGACAATGATAATGTCGGTGACGAGGATAACCCATACTGGCGTGGTGACGTGCGGGCACGTTACTTCCGCGGTCCTCTGACGGCGTTCGTCGATATTGAGTACTTCGGCTCCGGCCGGATCGACGTTGAATCCAGCACACCGAACCAGTACCTCACCTCTTCAGGTGAAGTGGTTCAGAATGTTGACGATGCGTGGGTCTTCGATCTGGGTGGTCAGTATGACCTGACAGATTACCTGACGGTTCGCGCAAGCATTGAGAATGTCGGCGACTGGTCACCAAACGAGGTTCAGTCTGCGACCGCTTACGGTCCGCTGGAATGGTACCTGGGACGGACTTACAACGTTGGCCTTACCTTCCGGTTCTAATCCTTGAACCCATCCAATCAGAGATGGCGGTCCTTCGGGGCCGCCATTTTCTTTTGAGCGATCCGGCATTTCTGATTAAGTCCAACGCCATGCGCAATCGCCCCATCCCAACCCTCAGCGACGCCGACAAGGCCTATGTGCAGGCGCTTGTCTGCTTTGAAGATGAGGTCTTGCTCGCGTTCAACAAGCCGTCCGGTCTACCGGTTCAGACGCGCGGCAGTCATGGCCGTCATCTAGATGGCCTGCTGTGGGCCTTTGCCCGTTCCAACGGTAAGCGACCGAGATTGGTCCACCAGCTTGATGCTGGAACATCCGGCGTGATCATCGCGGCCAAAACCAAACCGGCCGCAGCCTTTCTCTCCCAATGTTTTGAGACCCGTCAGGTGAACAAGCGCTATCTCGCGATTATTCACGGTGACCTACCGAACGCCGACAGCGGACACATCGATCTTGCCTTGCAGCGTTCTGGTCGCGGCGTGACGGTCTCAAACGCATCTGATGCAAAACCGGCCCAGACCAGCTGGACGCGCCTTGAGAGATTGAGCGGCAATGCTGCGCTCCTGGAGGTGCGCCCCCTCACCGGTCGCCTGCATCAAATCCGCGCGCACCTTTCCGCGATCGGCTGTCCGATCGACGGCGACACCCTGTATGGCGGAGCCGAAGCACCGCGCCTCATGCTGCACGCAGCGGGGCTGAGCCTGCCGCATCCGGATGGGTCGACCCTTGAGCTAGAGGCGCCAGTCCCGGAAGATTTCCGGAACTGGCAATCCGGCCTAACCGCCGGCGCCGGGTAGCGTGTAGCTGATCGGTGCCCCGGGGCCCAGCGGCAGGTCGAGATAGACCCAGAACACGGTCAGGGCGAGCCCGGTGACGAGCAGCAGAACTGAATAAGGGATCATCATGGCGGTGAGACTGCCAATGCCGAAATCCTTCGTCCAACGCTGGGCGAAGACCAGAATCAGCGGGAAGTAGACCATAAGCGGCGTTATGATATTGGTCGCGCTGTCACCGACGCGGTAGACTGCGGTCGCGCCATCCGGGCTGACCCCCAGCAACATCAGCATCGGCACCAGAACCGGCGCAAGCAAGGCCCACTTGGCTGACGCCGATCCGACAAACAGGTTGATGACGGCAGAGAACAGGACAATCAGCGCCAGCAAGGCTGGAAGCGGAAGGCCCGAGGTCTCAATCGCATTGGCGCCATGCACCGCGCTGATCAGGCCGAGATTGGACCACCCAAACATCGCCACAAAGTGCGCAGCGGCAAAGGCCAGGACGAGATAATATCCCATATCCTTCATCGCCTCGGCCATCATGTTCACGAGATCCCTGTGATTGTTGATCGTGTTGGCTGCCGCGCCATACGCCCATCCGGTGGCGAGAAACAGAACAAGGAAACCGCCAACCAAAGAGCTGAAGAAGGGTGAGAAATTGACCACCGGATCACACGCTCCTGTCGCGGCGCGCTCCGGCGGACAGGCCGCTTCATTGATCAGCGGAGTGCCTGGCCCGAAGGTCATCAAGACCCAAGCCCCGACGACGCCCACCAATGCGATCCCGGCCCAGCGCAAGCCTTTGATCTGCTCTGCCGTCAGGGGCGCGTTCTCATCGGCGACCGAATTGGCGGCGTCGCCCTCCGGTTCATACTTGCCGAGACGGGGCTCAATCACCCGGTCTGTCACAAACCAGATCACGGGCAGGTAAATCAGGGTCATCGCCTGGATGAAGAACGTGTTCCCGGCAATGTTGGCGTCATAGTCGGCGACGAGAATTTCACCGGCCGTCTCCGTGATGCCATAAAGCAGCGCGTCGAGCTGGCCGGGAAATATGTTCGCCGAGAACCCTCCGGAAACGCCAGCGAACGCAGCGGCGATACCGGCAATCGGGTGACGCCCGGCGGAGGCGAACAGCACCGCCGCGAGCGGGATCAGCACGACATAGGCGGCATCTGCGGCGTGATTGCCGATCATCGCTACCAGTGCCACAACCGGGGTGAGCAGCCATTTCGGTGCACCGCGAACCGCAGACCGCATGGCGCTGGAGAAGAGGCCGGATCGCTCTGCGACACCCGCCCCTAGCATCACCACTAGAACGTATCCCAGTGGATGGAAATGGGTGAACGTGGCCGGCATTTCGACCCAGAGCCGCGCGATATTGTCGGCCGAGAACAGACTGATCGCGGGTATGATGCCATCCGCGCCGATCTGGAACCGGGCTTTCTGACTGTCCGGCATGCCGCTCAGGACTTGGTCATCCAGGGTCGCGTTCGCGCCCAGCATGGCGGCGATCACTGAAATCACCATCAGGGCGATGATCAGATAGAAGAAGATGAAGACAGGATCGGGCAACCGGTTGCCGGTGCGCTCGACCCAGCCGAGAAACCCCTTGGTCTCTGACGGCACAGCAGTTTCAGCCATATGTAAACTCCCAGATTCTTGTTGGGAAAATTGGTACTCGACTGCTGCAGGAATGGCAAAGGAAGAGGTCATTGTGCCGCGATTGAATCACCCCGTGCTCAGTGCTACGGGCATCACATGCAGACGAGCTTGATCATCTTGCGAACGGGAATGCTGTTGATCGCCGCTTTTGCGTTTGTGCTGAACGGCGCAAGGGCAGGCGTTCAGCAAGACGATACCGGCTCGCTGGTGATCCCGATCTGTTCGGTCGACGGGACGCGCTATGTTCGCGTTGATATTGATGATGACGCCCCGGCTGAAACACCGGAGGCGCATTGTGGCAGCTGTCTTCTGGTGGCCGCGATCGTGCCGGAGGCCTGCCGGCTGGCGAAACCGCTCGGCGTTTTCGAAGCCGCAGCGTTTGCTTTGCCCAAGCAGGCTTTGCCGGACCGGTCCCCCATCTGGCCCGGGGCGCCGCCCACCGGTCCCCCACTCCTGACCTGAAGCTGAGATCCGCCCGGGCTGGCTACCGGGCATGCTTTTCAAATTCAGGACTGTCAAAATGACACTTAGATACCTAGCGGGCGCTGCGCTCGCCATCTGCGCCGTGCCGCATGCAATCGCGCATGAGGACGGCCCGATCAAATCGCACGCCTCTGGTCACGCCCCCATCGGGGTTATGGCCGATCATCGACATGAACAGGGCGAGTGGATGTTCTCCTATCGCTTCATGCAGATGCAAATGGAGGGCAATCGCGACGGCACCGATACGCTCTCGCCGGAGGAGATTGCGACTACGGTCCCCAACCGCTTCGCGGGTACGCCAATGCAGCCGCCGACCCTGCGCGTTGTGCCGACCGAGATGACCATGGACATGCATATGCTGGGCGCCATGTACGGGCTCAGCGACCGCGTGACGCTCATGGTGATGGCCAACTATCTGACTAAGGATATGGACCACCTGACCTTTATGGGCGGGATGGGCACAACCGTCCTGGGCGAATTCACGACGCAGACCGAAGGCTTTGGCGACACCTCTGTTTCGGCGATTGTCGGCCTGGACGACGGCACCAAGACAGGCCGTCAGATCAATCTCAATGTCGGCTTGTCTCTGCCAACCGGATCGATCACCGAAACCGATCAGATCCTGACCCCGATGGGCGGCACGCCGACCACCCGCCTGCCTTATCCGATGCAACTCGGCTCGGGCACCTATGATGCAAAGCTTGGTCTCACCGCGTTCGATCGCACCGGCCAGTGGAGCTATGGCGGACAGGTCAATACAGTGATCAGACTTGGCGACAATGACGAAGGTTATGCCCTCGGGGATGTACTGGAAGCGACCGGTTGGGTGGCCTATGAACCCCGACCCTGGGTGTCCTTCTCGGGCCGGTTAAGGGCCCAGGCTCAAGGCAGCATTGACGGGATCGACCCTGAAATCCTGGCGCCTGTGCAGACCGCAGATCCGGACAATCATGGCGGCGAAACCGTGGAAGCTCTGTTCGGCATAAACCTGCTCGGCACGTCCGGTGCCGTCAAAGGGCATCGCCTGGCCGCAGAGGTCGGCCTGCCGATTTATCGCAACCTGAACGGCCCACAACTGGAAACTGACCTCACGTTCAGCCTGGGTTGGCAAAAGTCTTTTTAGTCCAATCCCTGGGTGGGGATGCGGCGCGGAGCCAAGACACCGGAGCGGGACAATCAATCCCGCTCCGGTGTTTTTTTGCGGCGCGCCAGCTCGGCGCTCGATCCTATTTCGGCGTGATCTTCCAAATGATCTGATCCGGCGTTCGCTCGCAGCTGATATCCAGAAACGCGCGGCCCGAATGGATCGCACCCCGCCACAGTTCAATCCAACAGTCCAGCAAAGCTGCCCGTTCCGCCTCTCCCAGTCCGCGGGCAATTCGGAGACCTTGCTGCCTCACCTGAACGCTACCGTCCTCGCCCGTCTCAATTAGGCACTCGTCGCCGAGACCGGTCATCACCAGTTTAAGGAAGTCTGCCGCCTCGCTTGCACCACCCTCAGCGAGGTTCAGCCGATCGGCGAGCGCCCGATATTGCTGCAGCCCCGTCAAGCACGCCGCCCGCTGGCCCAGTTCTACAGCGCGATCTCGTCCCACCACTTCCGTCAGGGCCTGGATGCCATTGCGTACATATTCCATCGCATAGTTGCGATTGGCTTTGGCGAGGCGCGCCTCGCTCCACTCTGCTGCAGGCGGCTGAGGTTGCTTATCCGGATCATACGGCGGCGGCGTTTCATCTGGTGCAAAGACAAGGCGCTCTTCGGCGCTGAGGTCATGGTCATATTCCTTGAAATACCCGCACAGGCCGTACTGACCCGTCACGTCTTCTGAGACACAGACAAAACCGAGCCGCGGATTGCCGAGGCTCACGCCATTCTGGGCATACCAGCCGTGCAGGAAGCCGCGGCTCGCCTCAACTGGAATGCCGCAAATCGCCGGCCCCGCATACATCCAGCGCGGATAGCGAAATCGCACCCAGGCCTTGGTATCGCTCTCTTCCATATACTCGACGGCCACACCGCCCATACTGTTGGACAGGACATGATACTTAGCGCAGGCCACCGCATGCGGCAGATCGCTCAGGCCAAGCTTGTCAAAACTCGACAGGAATTTCTCTTCGTGCTGGCGGCGAAACAGGCGAAACATCCAGTCAAAGACCGTCTCTTTGCTTTCCTCAACCGCCACCATGAGCTGCAGCCCCAGGAAGTATTGATGGTGCAAGTTGGCCTGCGCTGTAATCGCTTGAGATGTCATGTCGGTCACCTCGTTTAATTATGGATGTCTGCACCCTAGACGCACTGACCGCGGGAAAGAAAGGTGCACGCTCGACGAAGCGGATAGTGAGGGTTGCGTTCGGTTCGCCTTCAAACCGTCGCTGCCACCCGGTCAATCTCTGCCAGATGCGCGGTCTGTTCCGCCTCGCTCAGAAACGAGCCTGTAAAACTGTTTTTGGCAAGCGTGATGATCTCCTCGCGGGTGAGGCCGACGGCGGCGGCGGTCTGGCGATAATTCTCGTTTACATAACCGCCGAAATAGGCCGGGTCGTCGCTGTTCATGGTCGCTTTCAGGCCCAGCGACAGCATCCGCTTCATCGGGTGATCTTTCAGGTCATCCACCACACAAAGCGACAGGTTCGATAGCGGACAGACCGTTAGCGTCAGTCCGGCCTCGCGCACGCGATTGATCAGCGCGTCATCCTCCAGCAGGCGATTGCCATGATCAATCCGGTCGATCTTGAGCAGGTCGAGTGCCTCGTAAACATAGTCGGGCGGGCCTTCCTCACCGGCATGGGCGACCAGTTTCAGGCCTTTCGCGCGCGCGGCAGCAAACACACGCTCAAACTTGGACGGCGGATGGCCCACCTCGCTGCTGTCGAGACCAACCCCGTGAATTTGGTCGAGATACGGCTCAGCCTGTGCCAGCGTTTCAAACGCCGCCTCTTCGCTGAGATGGCGCAGGAAGCACATGATCAACCTGTAAGTGATCCCGTATTTGTCCCTGGCCGCGTCAAGTGCCGAGAGAATGCCCTCAATCGGGGTGCTGAAGGGCAGGCCGCGATCCGTATGGCCTTGCGGGTCAAAGAACACTTCAACATGGCGCACATTATCGGCCGCGCAGCGCTGCAGATAAGCGTCCGTCAGATCGTGAAAATCGGCCTCAGTCTGCAGCACCGACATGCCCTGATAATAGATATCGAGAAAGTCCTGCAGGTTCGAGAAATCATAGGCGGCTTTCACCTCGTCCAGGGTCTTGAAGGGAATGTCGACGCCATTGCGTTCGGCAAACAGCATCAATTGTTCCGGTTCGAGCGAGCCTTCGAGGTGTAGGTGGAGCTCGGCCTTGGGCAGGGCGGCAATCAGGGCGTTTAGATCTGTCATAGGCTTCTGATACGCTGTTTTCTGAATATTGCGAGCCTGCACATCCGCCCTCGCGCGAATTTTATGCGATGCTATAGTCTTAAGCGTGCGCAAAAGGGGTGCGGCAGAAAAAGGAAGCAAAGCATGGGTCTGATCTGGTGGATTTTACCGGCATTGACGGGGGTCATAGGGCTGATGCTGAGCTTTGCCGGAGTGGGACGTTTGCTGAAGCTGCGGCTCGCAGCGGGGGCCGTTCGCTTCGTGTTCGGGATCGGCTTTCTCGGCCTTGCAGGCATGGTGACGCTGGCGGGTCTCAACATGCAGACCTTCAAGCGCCTGACCTATGAGCGCGTGGTCGCGACCATCTCCTTCGACAAGACACCGGGCGCAGATGACACCTACTCCATCACGATGCTGCTCCCGGAAGGCGAAGTGCGTGAGATCCGTGAAATCAAAGGCGACGAGTTTTCGTTGGGGGCGCAAGTGCTGACCTTCAAACCGATGGCGCAAATGCTCGGCTATGACAGCGTCTACAGGCTCGATTTTCTCGAAGGCCGTTTCTCCAGTCGCTACAACACAGCCGCCGTGTCACAGGCCACCAGCACCGGCATCCGTCTCTATGAGAATCCAGGCCTTGATGTCTACGCGCTCGCCAAGGAACAGAACGGACGGTTTGGCATTGGCACGGCCCAGCGCGACACCAATTTCGGCTCTGCGGTCTATGCGCCGATGGCAGACGGGCTCGAATACGAGGTCAGCCTGACCCAATCGGCCTTGGTGCTGCGTCCGGCAAATGCGGCAGCAACCGCCCGGTTGAGAGCGCAGGAGTAAGCCATGGGTCTTTGGGACAAATGCGTTGTTGAGCCGATGATTTCTTGTGCCTGTTCCAGCAAGCCGATCATGAAACAGCGCGAGAAGATCGTCCCGGAGGCAGACGGTGTCGTGTTGGAGCTTGGATGCGGGTCCGGCACCAATTTCAATCTTTATGATCATCACAAGGTCCAGCGCCTGCATGCGGTTGAACCGGCAAAGGGCATGATCAAACGCGCCAAGACGGCGATGATGGGCCACCGCCTGGATGATCGCACCCAGTTTCATCAGGCCGGCGCGGAAGATTTGCCGCTGAACGATCACTCGGTCGACACAGCCGTGGTGACGTTCGTGTTGTGCACCATTCCCGACTGGCAGGGCGCGCTCAAGGAACTGCGCCGAGTGCTTAAACCCGAAGGCCGGATTCTGTTTTCAGAGCACGGGTTGGCGCCTGATGCGGGCGTCGCGAAATGGCAGCGTCGCATCGAACCGGTCTGGAAAGTCCTGGCGGGTGGCTGCCACCTGACGCGCGATACAGCTGACATGCTGACCGGGTCAGGCTTCGAACTCGAGGCGCACGAGACCATGTATCTGCCGAGCACGCCAAAGATTGCCGGTTATGCCTCATGGGGCAGCGCACGTGTCGCCTAGGCGGCGAACCCCACCGCACCTTCCCTTTCTGGACGGACCGGCAAGTTTCGCGCCCGAGTTGAAGCCCATCCCGCCAGCCGACTGGCTATTGCCGGACACGGAAGTGTCGGCTTGGCTGAATGACAAGCGCCTGCTGATCAAACTCATGCGCGACAAGGTCTCAGCCGGGATAATAGATGGCCCGGCCGCCGAGGAAGTTCTGAACCTGGTGCTGCAGGCGACGGGTCTTACGCCCAATCAAAGCCTGCCCACCGCGCTTGAGGAGGCCGCTTCGATCATCACCGACGATCTCTGCATTATGGAAGAGGAGCGGCGCGGCGACTGGCGGTTTGTCGCCGGGGTTGTCTGCGCGCCGACCTACTGGCACCTCACCGAGCGTATCGGCATGGATCTCGGCGGGCTGCATGGGCCCGTCCCGGGCGGTGACCCCCAACTTGCCGGACGCATTGGGCGGATCCTGAGTGCCTTGAAGCCGGGGGCCATTCTGCAACGCTTCAACTGGACCGTGCAGGTCAGCGACAAACGCTATACGCCCGAACGCCCAAGCGTTGCGGGGCAGGGCATTCACGACCTGCACTTACGGGTGGAACGCCAAACGATCCGGAAACTTGAGCAGACCGGCGCCGTGCTCTTCAGCATCCGCACCTGTGTCGATCCGCTGGTGCCGATCCTGAAATCGCCTGATACGCGCGAAGCGTTCGAGGATGCCTGGCTCGGAACCGCGCCCGTTGTGCGGCGCTATAAAGGCTGGGACCGCCTGGAAGATCTGGTGGCGACGGCGTGTCGGCAGGCTGATCAGGCCGTGCTTTAGAGCGGAGGGGCATCGCCAACGCTCAATCTCGGGGCCGTCGATGATAATCTGATGCCAAGACCTGTCTGTGTGGACGAGGGTGACGAAGCGACCTAGATGAGGGGCAAGCTGAGGAGTGATTATGAAATACTGGTTGTTTAAGTCTGAGCCGTTCAAATGGAGCTGGGAGCAGCAGAAAGCCAAAGGCGATGCGGGCGAAGAGTGGGACGGGATCCGCAACTACCAGGCGCGCAACAATATGCGCGAGATGAAGATCGGCGATCGCGGCTTTTTCTATCACTCGAACGAAGGCTTGGAAGTTGTTGGTATCGTTGAGGTTTCTGCCGAAAGCGCACCTGACTCCACCACCGATGATGAGCGCTGGGACTGCGTGCATATCCGCGCCCTCACCGATATGCCAACGCCGGTGACGCTCAAAGCCGTGAAGGCGAATGAAGCCCTGGCCGATATGTCACTCGTCACCAGCATGCGCCTATCGGTGCAACCTGTGAAAGAAGACGAGTGGCTTGAAGTCTGCCGCATGGGCGGGCTGAATGGCCGAACGCTCAAGCCGATGTAAATTCGCGTTTTAGACCTAGCCTTTGTAAGCTCGGTTCAGCTTCTGCATGCCCGCAATCCAGCGGTCGTAATCGGCGGTCTTGTTGCGCATATATTTCAGCACTTCCGGGTGAGGCAGGACGAGGAAGGTCTCCTCCTCAATCGCTTTGACACAGGCCTCGGCCACTTCAGGCGGTTCCATCATGCCGTCAATGCTGGCAACGCCATCTTCATTGCCAGCGGTCATCGCCGTGCGCACCGCTTGCGGACAGAGCACCGACACCTTGATGCCATCATCGCCATGCGTCAGTGCGAGCCATTCGGCGAGGCCGACCGCGGCATGTTTAGTGACGGCGTAGGGCGCCGACCCGATCTGTGAGAGCAGACCCGCCGCCGAAGCCGTGTTCAGAAGATACCCGCCGCCGCGCTCAATCATACGTGGGATCAGGTGTCGGGCGGCCCAGACATGCGCCATGACATTGATGTCCCAGATCTTCTGCCAGCCCTCATTTGAGGCTTCAGCCCCGCCCGGAATGCCGATGCCGGCATTGGAACAGAACAGATCAATCGGCCCGTGATCGGCTTCGACCGTCTCGATCAGGTGTTTGACATCCTCTTCCTTGGAAACATCGGTCACAAACGCGACCCCACCAACGTCCTCAGCCGTTGCCTTGACGCCGTCTGCGTTAAGGTCAGAGCAGACGACCAGTTTCGCCCCTTCGGCCTTAAAGCGAATGGCGAGTTCTCGGCCAATCCCGCTTGCCGCCCCGGTCACAACAACAATCTTGTCCCGAATGTTCATACGTTCCTCCTGACTTTATGGCCGATCAGTACGCGATCTCTGTCGCCACCGTCCATGGGTGCCGAGGCGTCAGGCCGTTTGCCCGACGGCATCCTTGCGCCCTGCGAAACCCCCACGCAAACTATCGTCGGAACAGTTTGGAGGGCACGCTATGTCATTCTCAACCCCGATCGTCTTGAGCGGCCCTTTGCGTGAGCCCAAACAGATGCTGGCGGAGCAGGAGTATGGCGGCCACGTCTCGATCCATGACGATGACATGGCTGAGAAACTCGGTTTCCAGGCCGGACCGATTGAAGGCCCCACCCATTTCAGTCAGTTTGCGCCCCTGCTACTCGACATATTTGGCCAAGCCTTTTTTGAACGTGGCTGCATCTCCACCCACTATCTGAACATGGTTGTGGAAGGCGAGCAGGTGCGGGCCTTTGCCGAGCGGCCGCAAGCTGGTTCAAACCGGGCCCGGCTCTGGGCCGAGAAAGCCGACGGCACACCGGTGCTCGAGGCCAGCGCCACGCTTGGCCCCGATCACGGCGCGACCCTGTTGGAAGAACGCATGGCCAAACTGCGCCCACATGGACCGCTGGTAATCCTCGAAAACCTGCAGGTTGGGATGAAAGGCGCGGCGGATGAACATGTCCGCATGGATGCCGACCAGCACATGGGAAAGCTTTATCCGTTCTCCCTAAACGACAAACTGAAAGTGATCACCGAAAACTCGCCCTGGTATGCCGACCCCTCTGCCTCCCCGTGGGGGCGCCCGATCATCCCGTTCGAAATGATCAGCGTGCTGGCAGAGTACTCTAGCCGCCTTGCAAAATTCCCGGTCAAAGGCCCGGCAGTCGGTCTGTTCGCAGATCTGGAAATTCGTCTGATCGACGGCCCGCTTTTTGTCGGTGAAGACTATATCATCCGCCGCGAGATCGCTGCGTTGGCGGAAAGCCGACGCACGGAGTCCTATTGGACCCGCAGCCGCATCTACGACAAGACCGGCACAAAACAGGTCGCTGAAGTCCTGCTCAATCACGCCTCGCTCAAGCATTCGTATGAAGGCTATGACGACGAGCTGAAACGGTTAAGCGCCTGAAATCAAACCAACAAAGTCCGTGGGAGGAAGTCTGAATGAGTGCAGTATCTGGGGCATGCGATCCAAAGTTCGCGAAGCTGAAAGAAGAGTTTGAACGCAATTTCGCCGAGCGCGGTGAATCCGGTGCCTCTGTCTGCTTGTCGGTTGGCGGGGAGACCCAGGTCGACCTTTGGGGCGGGATCGTCGATCCGACGACACAGGAGCCCTGGCAGGCGGACACGGTCTCCATCGTCTTCTCCTGCACGAAGGCCGCGACTGCAATCTGTGCGCATATCCTGATTGATCGGGGCCAGTTGGACCTCAATGCCTATGTCACCGATTACTGGCCCGAATTCGGCAAGCACGGCAAAGACAAAACCACGGTCGCCATGATGCTGAACCATGAGAGCGCGCTGCCCGCGCTCAAGGACCCGGTCAAACCCGGCGGGTTTCTCGACTGGGACTATATGATCAGCCGCATGGAAGACGAGGTCCCCTTCTGGGAGCCCGGCACGCGCAATGGCTATCACATGGTCAATTTCGGCTGGACGGTGGGCGAATTGGTTCGCCGTGTTTCGGGGAAATCACTCGGCACATTCTTCCGCGAGGAAGTAGCAGGCCCGACCGGCGCTGATTTCTGGATCGGTCTGCCCGAAGGCTTCGACCGAACCGTCGCGCCAATCCTGCCCTATGCGCCGCAGCCGGATGATCAGCCGTCAGACTTCATGATCGCCTTGATGACCGACCCGGCCTCCATTCAGCATCTGTCCTTCATCAATAATGGCGGTTGGAACTTTAATGATCCGGAGGCTCACAAGGCCGAGATTGGCGGGGCGGGCGGCATCTCCAACGCACGCGGACAGGTCGCGATGTATACCCCGCTTGCGGTCAATGACGGATCGCTGGTCTCACCTGATCGCGTGGCGCATATGAGCTCCGTCACCACCGCGACGCACCGGGATGCGACTTTGCTGGTGCCGACCCGGTTTGGGCCTGGCTTTATGAAATCGATCGACAATCGCGGGCTGCTGCCAGTCACAAACCGGCAATCGGCGATCATTGGCAGCCAGGCTTTCGGTCATGTCGGGGCAGGCGGATCCATCGGCTTTGCTGATCCCGAGTGCGGTCTCGCCTTTAGCTATACGATGACGCAGATGGGCAATGGCATCTTGTTGAATGAGCGGGGTCAGGCCTTGATTGATGCGGCCTATTCTGCCCTCGGGTATCGTACCAATGCACCCGGTGCATGGGTGCGATAGTCACCGCGTTTTCAGTCCATTTTCTGGACCCATTAACCATGTAAGCGGCAGATTTTCGGAGGAATTTGACGTTAGGCTCTGAATTTGTTAAATTTTTCGAGTTCGCCGCTTTCGTGCCGGACACCGAAACAGAGTACCAGGGTAAACGATTTCTGACACAATTCGCGAAAGCAAGAGTAGTGATCATGCCTCCAGTCATGTCAGACCTCAGCGGAACCCAGGCCGTCGCAACGGCCGACGGCACGCCGGTGTCTGAGCTCAGTCTGGAAACCGAGATTACCATGCCGACTGAATCCTTTAGCGTCGGCGCGTCGGGATTGGATCTGGTATCGGGTGCAGCCGCCTTGGCGATCATCCTGGCGGTGACCCTTCTGTTTCGAGAGCGCAATGCCCGATTGCGATCACGGGGCGATTAACGGGCGAGTAGTCACGCCGGGAACGGTTAACTGGCACGGGGCTTGCCCCTTCGCGCGTATCGACGGTTTGCATAGCAGGACTGTATGAGCACGACAGACGAGGCCCGGGGAGTCCGCTTGTTCCGGGACCTCTTTCAGCAATCATCAAAGCGGTGGGTCATGTTGCTCGGGGCAGTGCTGCTCGAGCTCTCGGCTGTGTTCGCGCTCTATCTCAATGAAAGCGGTGAGGTCTGCACGGCAACCGGTGGAACCCATTTGTGCGCCAATCAGGATGACTGGATCGTGCGCGGGTTCAGCGTGGCGGCCTTTCTGTTCGTCTTCGCGATGGCGAGACCGCAGCTGATGACCAGGCTCTCGCAAGAGCTCGCGCCGCAGATTGATATCCAGGGCGTGGTGGTTCACCTGCTTGGCATGGCGATGATTGCCCTGCCGGTCGTCATGGTGGGCAGTGAGAGCAGTTGGATGCTTTGGGCGCTGACCTGGGTCATTCTGGCCACCGGGTTTTTGACCGCGCTGGTAGGACTATGCTTGCTAATGGCGCGCCGCGGGACCTGGATCTGGTTCTTTCGGAGTGCTGGTATCGCCTTGCCGGTCGGTGGTCTCATCGCCCTGTTCGGGCTCGACATCATCGCCTTCATTCGCCCGATCGGACACTGGGAGGGGTTCAGCCAACTCGCGCATTTTCTGACCCGTGAGACCTTCCAGGCCTGCACCACCTTACTCGGCTGGTTCGGACATGACGTGATGGTCAACGCAGAGACCCGCCAGATCATTATCGGCGAGTTCGAGATCTTTATCTGGGGATCATATTCCGGCCTTGAGGGCTTTATTCTGATCACCGCCTACCTCCTGTTCTATCTCTGGATGTTTCGCGACGACCTCGCTTTCCCGCGCGCGCTGCTGCTGCTGCCGATCGGGATCATTCTCAGCTGGGGCTTGAATATTATACGCATCAGTCTGCTGGTCTGGATTGGCGCCTTTGTCTCGCCAGACCTCGCCTTTGACGGCTTTCACAGCCATGCGGGCTGGCTCGGTTTTACCCTGTTGGCGGTCTCGCTCGCTTTTCTGACCCACCGAAACGCCTGGTTCAGGACGCGCCCTGCCGGTGCAAGCGGGCCTGCGCCGTCGCCGAAAGGTTCAGATCTCGATCGCCTGATGCGCCGGCCTGTTCCGCCTTTTTTCAACGACCCCTATATGGCTCAGATCGCGCCGTTTATTGCGCTGATGGGGCTGTCTCTGGCGCTTGCGACCTTTACCGCACAACCGGTCCTCCTGTTCCCGGTCGCGGCATTGATCTTGTCTTTGATCCTGCTGCTGTTCAGTGAGGTTCTGATCAAGCTAAGCTGGCGGTTCGATCCGGTTCCGGTGATCATGGGCCTGGCTATTGGCTGGCTCTGGGTGGTGACCGCGGCACCTGCCACCGCCCAGCAACATGAACTGGCCCAAACACTTTCGAACCTCGGCCCGGTTTGGCTGTCACTGTGGATTGCCGGGCAGATAATCGGCCTTGTTCTGGTCGTTCCACTCGTGGAAGAACTGTTCTTCCGCGGCTATGTGCTGCGCCGCTTCCCGCTGGATGGGGCGTGGAAACAGTTATTTGCGATCATGGTCAGCGCTGCCTTGTTTGCGGTCCTGTATGAGCGCTGGCTAATTGCTGCCCTGGCCGGGTTCGTGTTCGGCATTCTGATGCTGCGAAAGGGACGCGTCACGGATGCGATCGTCGGCCACAGCGTGATGGCCGGTGTCATCGCCGCGTGGATGGTTTGGACGGGGAACTGGACCCTGATCTAGCCCCCGTTGATGACTGGCGCGCGCCGATCGTTTGCCCAAACGTGTCTCAGAGCCCCAGAATACTCCGGTTCTGCTCAGCACTTGCGCCGCTGCCGGCAAAATCATCGAAGGCATGGGCTGACGGCTTGATGATATGATCTGCGACGAATTTGGAGCCTTCAATCGCGCCCTGTTTCGGGTCCTTGATACAGCATTCCCACTCGACCACGGCCCAACCATCATAACCGTAATGGGTCAGCTTGGAGAAGATCGCGCCAAAGTCCGTCTGGCCATCGCCGAGGGAGCGGAACCGGCCCGCCCGCTCGCGCCAGTCATTGAACCCGCCATAGACGCCCGTGCGGCCATCGGGGCGGAACTCGGCATCCTTGACGTGGAACATTTTGATCCGCTCGTGATAAAGGTCGATATAGTGAAGGTAATCGAGTTGCTGCAGCACGAAATGGCTCGGATCGTAGAGAATGTTCGCGCGTTCGTGATTGTCGGTATAGTCGAGGAACCGCTCAAAACTCGCCCCGTCATGCAGGTCTTCGCCGGGGTGGATCTCGTAACAGATATCCACGCCATTCTCATCGGCGACTTCCAGGATCGGCTTCCAGCGTCTGGCGAGTTCGGTGAAGGCTTCATGCACGAGGCCATCTGGGCGTTGCGGCCACGGATACATATAGGGCCAGGCGAGCGCGCCTGAGAAACTGGCCATGGCGTTCAAGCCCAGGCGGCGGCTGGCAATCGTGGCCAGCTTGACCTGCTCTATCGCCCATTCGGTGCGCGCGGCTGGATTGCCGCGAACCTGCTCAGGAGCAAAGCCGTCAAACAGCGTATCATAGGCGGGGTGAACCGCCACCAGCTGACCTTGAATGTGGGTGGCGAGTTCAGTGATCTCGACGCCCCACTCAAGGCACTTGCCTTTCACCTCATCCGCATAGGTCTGGCTTTCCGCGACTTTGGCGAGATCGAAACAATCCGGGTTCTCCGTCGGCATCTGGACGCCTTTATACCCGGCGCCGGCCATCCACCGGCAGGCATTCTCCAGCGTGTTGAACGGTTCCTCGTCGCTCAGAAACTGGATGAGATAGATGGCGGGTCCTTTGATCTCGCTCATTTTGGCTGCCATGGGAATCCTCCTCGCATACGTTCAATGTTCTGTCGTCAGTGTTCGATCTTCGTCCAGGACTGCGCCGCGCTGGAGGCGAGCGCTGCATCCAGAAACGCCATACCGCGCACGCCGTCTTCGATGCCGGGCAGGTGGTCCATACCCGATCCAGTCAGGAAACTGTCAGCAAACTGCGCGTACAGGTTGGCGAAGGCTTCCAGATAACCTTCCGGATGGCCTGCGGGGGTACGAAATCCGGCCAGCGTGCGGTCGGTCAGATAGCCGCCGCCCGCGCGCAGCCGCTGATACGGTTCGCCGAGCGGCATAAACCACAGCGTATTCGGCTCTTCCTGACGCCAGCTGAGCCCGGCCTTTTCGCCGAAGACCTCAATGCGCAGGCCGTTCTCTTCACCGGCACTGATCTGGCTCGCCATCAGCACCCCGCGCGCGCCATTCTCAAACCGCAGCAAGGCAGCACCATCATCTTCCAGACGGCGGCCTGCCACATGCGTATGCAGGTCGGCGCAAAGCTCGGTCACTTTCAGGCCGGTTATCGTCTCCGCCAGATTGAACGCATGCGTGCCGATATCGCCAAAACAGCCCGACGGGCCCGAGCGGGCCGGGTCGGTGCGCCAGGCGGCCTGTTTCTGGTCGCTTTGTTCAATCGGCTCAGACAGCCAGTCCTGTGGATACTGAACCACAACCCGGCGAACGGCCCCAAGATCGCCGCGCGCGACCCTGGCCTGCGCCTCCCAGATCAGCGGATAACCGAGATACGTATGGGTCAGGAGATAGTGCCGGTCGGAGGCTTCAATCACATCGCGCAGCTCGATCGCTTCCGCCAATGTGCGCGTCGCAGGCTTGTCACAGATGACGTGAAACCCCGCTTCGATAGCGGCTTTCGAGACAGGCAGGTGCGTATCGTTCGGCGTGACAATGACCACGGCATGCATCCGCGCATCTTCGGGCAAGGCCTGTTCCGCCGCGATCATGGTCTGATAGTCCGGATAGGCCCGCGACGGGGCAATCCCCAGCTCCGCTCCAGATTGCCGGGAGCGGTCCGGATTGCTGGAAAACGCCCCGCAGACGAGATCAAACCGGCCATCGATCCGCATCGCCGTGCGGTGCACCTCACCGATAAAGGCCCCGATGCCGCCGCCGACCATGCCGACACGGACGCGGCCCTTGCCATCGCTGCTGCTTAAAGAAACCGCATCCACCATCGCGTCCTCCCCCATGTGGTGACCCTGTGCCCGGTGCAGCCGAATTGAAGCCCCGTCAGGGGCCTCAAAGCGCTTTGGCCTGATCATCGATTATTGGGTTTTGCCCTTATATTTATTGCAGAATGCGCTATCGCTATCATGACGACAAATCGTCGTATAGAAAAATTCGACGGGCACCAAACGATCCGTCACGGCGCTTCGGGGAGGAAGCTTTGACTGTAAACACCAATCGACTTTTCTGGATGTCCTGCATTGCACTGACAGTGACCTCCATGACCTTCGCGATCCGGGCGAGCCTGCTTCAACCACTTGGCGTGGAGTTCGGCCTGTCTGACAGCCAGCTCGGCGTGATGACGATGATGGCCTTTCTCGGTTTTCCGGTCGCGACCGTGTTTGGCGGGCTGATCTACAATCAGGTCGGCCCCAGGAATCTGATGATCGTCGCCTTTATCGGGCATGTGCTCGGGCTGGTGCTGACCATCTATGCCAATGGCTTCTGGCTGCTCGTGATCTCGACCTTCTTTGTCGGTTTTGCCAACGGCGCTGTCGAGGCGGCCTGTAATCCGATGATCGCGGATATCTATCACAAGAACAAAACCACGATGCTGAACCGGTTCCATGTCTGGTTCCCCGGCGGCTTGGTGATCGGTTCTTTGATCGGCTATTTCCTCGGCCAGGCTGGGATTGGCTGGCAGATCCAGGTCGCGACCATGCTCGTGCCGACGGCCATTTACGGCTATATGGTCTTCACCGAAAGCTTCCCGGAGACCGAGAACACCGAGTCCTCCACGGCTGAGAATATCAAGGCGCTGATGACGCCGCTCTTCTTTGTGATGTGTGCCCTGATGACGATCACCGCGACCACGGAACTCGCGACAACGCAGTGGATCACGCGCCTGCTTCCGGATGGCAATCCCATCCTCGTCCTGGCGCTGATTTTCTTCATCATGGCGCTGGGTCGCTACTTTGCCGGTCCGATTGTGCAGCGGGTCAATCCTGTCGGGATGCTGCTTGTCTCGGCCATCGTCTCGTCCATCGGTCTGTTTCTCATCAGTCAGGCGGGTGGCGCGATGGTCTATGTCGCGGCCGCCGTCTTTGCGCTCGGGGTGACCTATTTCTGGCCGACCATGTTAGGCGTGGTGGCTGAGTATATGCCGCGCACCGGCGCGCTCGGCCTGTCGCTGGTCGGCGGGGCCGGCATGGTCGGGCTCAGCGCCTGGCAGCCGGTGATCGGCGGCTGGCTCGATACCGCAAGGGAACAAGCCATTTCCGCCGGCGCAACCGGGCCTGAGGCCGATATCGCAGCCGGCCAGGCGGCGCTGACCTATCTCAATGTCTTCCCGGTCGTCCTGATTGTCGCCTTCGGCATTCTCTACTTCCTGCGCCTCAAGCGCCCTGAGGAGACCACTGCTCCGAGCGCTGCAGAATAGACCCACTGGCATCCGCGTTCGGCTTGTCTTATATCAGATCAGACCAGACGGCTGGGCAGTCGCTGGCGGGGCAACCTGCTGGAGGAAAGTCCGGGCTCCATGGAGACAAGGCGGTGGATAACGTCCACCCGGCGCAAGCCGAGGGAAAGTGCCACAGAGAGCAGACCGCCCCGGTCACGGGGTAAGGGTGAAAGGGTGAGGTAAGAGCTCACCGGGGCTTCGGCGACGCGGCCCGCATGGTAAACCCCGCCTGGAGCAAGACCGAATAGGGGGCGTATATGGGCTGTCTTTGGCCCGCGCCCCGGGTGTGTCGCGTCAGGCGCCGCGCAAGCGGCGTCGCAGAGGAATGACTGCCCATCTTGTTGCTCTTTCGGGCAATGAGTGGACAGAACCCGGCTTACAGGCCGTCTGGCTCTTCATTTTCGGTTTGGCAAAGCCAAAATTTTTGATCCGGTGGATCAAAAATCGAAAATGAAGGCCCCGGCAGCGGCTTGTGCTTCCGAGAATCGCTAAAGGCCCAAAAACCCAGGCTGAGGGCTCTAGACCAAACCGAATGCTGCGATGTTGCGCGAAAGGAAAAAGAAGGCCGCGGCAGCGGCTGTGGTTTCGGATAACTGTAATATTCCAAAGCCCGTTAGAAACGACTGAGGCTGCTCAATCCCAAATTGCAGACATTGGCTTATAGCCATTATGAGCGTCTGCCGTTCGCCAAAATTGGACGTACCCTAGTAGTTTGGCGAGTGGCTGACTTACCCAAAGCGCCAATTTTGGCTTTAAGCACGATACGTTCGATAGTCTCAAATGATTTTAGGCTTCAGGAACTTCTCAACGAGGCGATTTACATGGATGGCTTGGTTTCTAAAGTATCCAGAAAAATCCGGTTTCAATTTTCCGGGTGGTGCACTCCAATGAGCATTCCGTTATCATTGAACACTGGTGAACCGCTCGACCCCGTCTTGGTGTCTGAGAGATATTGAATTATGGTTTTATCATCAGCAACGTGCTTTACTTCAATGTCACCAAGTGCTGTTTTCTTTAATCCTCCTTCGGGATGTTGGATCACAACTGCAGCCATTTCCAGAGTTACCTCTACGTCCGATACGGGGATGAAGCCCCAATCAGCCGTTGGATTTCCATGTATCATGACCCGCCCCTATAGCGCAGCCAGTTTCTGAGTAGTGTTTTGCGTCTGGATTTGGAAGGGTGATTTGGTTTCCGGTGCCGGCGGACGATAGCCGAGTGATGAGTGAGGCCGCACGGTGTTGTAGTGCTGACGCCACTGTTCGATCAGTGTCCTGGCCTCTTTCATCGAGCAGAAAATCTCGCCATTGAGCAGCTCATCTCTAAGCTTGCCGTTGAAGCTTTCATTGTATCCATTCTCCCAGGGGCTGCCCGGTTCGATGAAGAGCGTCTGCACACCGATACGCTC
>JASJAO010000004.1 GCA_030066975.1 Henriciella sp.
CTATCCTCCCCCGCCCGCGGGGGAGGTGGGCGCAAAGCGCTCGGAGGGGGCAGGTCTCTTCACCGCGCGACCCTCCTCTACCAAAATCTACTCACCAAAAGCCGCATCCGCGGCCGCACGTGCTGGCTTTAAGAAAAACGAGAGAAACACAGCCCTGAGCCAGGTTCTTCGAAGCGCCCGGAAATTGATCCGGTGGATCAATTTCAGCGAAGAAGGCCACGGCAGTGGCTCCGACGAGCGCAGCGAGGATCGGGAACCCGCTTCGACGCCCCTGCCGCGCAGCGGCTCAGCGCTTGGCCAAAAAAAGCCCGGATCCATCGATCCGGGCTCTCTCAACTAGGTCGGCAAAAGCCATTACTTCCCGAAGGCGTAAACCAGTGAGACACGGCTGATCGTGTCTGTGTCTTCAAAGCCTTCCACTGGATCGGTGTCATGACGGACTTCGAAGGAAACCCGCGCCGACAGCGTGTCGGTCAGGCTTGCTGTCAGGGCCGTGATGTTGCCGATCTGCGTTGAGGTTTCGGCATAAAGAACCGTGGTGTCATTGGTGAAGCCGACATTGTCGTTGAACTGATAGGCATAGTTTGACTCAGCACTCGCACCAAAGGAGTCTTCGGTGCTGACTTCGCCAGTGACCGGGTCCAGAACTTCGTCGAATTTCACACCCGGGCCGCCGCGTACGACCCAGCTCAACGCATCACCGGAATAGATTTCATAGCCGAGACCGCCGCCGACAAAGGTCCGCGATTCAAACCCGGAAAACTCATCTTGTTCATAAGAGACTTGCCCAAACCCGAACAGCTTGTCGGTGATCTGACGATCAAGGTTTCCGGCCAGGAAAATCCGGTTCTTGGTCTCGTCACCATCGGTTTCGCCATAATCAGCAGACGCTTTGACGCCGACAGCCCAAAGGCCAAGATCCCGGCCGAGATCGACCCCCAGGCCGAGATCGGTAGTTTCGGTGTTTCCGGTGGTCACCCCGGCGCTGAAGGACCCTTCGCCGGTCCAGCCGTCGGCGTCTTCTTGAGCGAAAGCGGGGAGAGTCATGCCGAGCGCAGCGGTCGCTGCAACCAGTTTAAGTGTCTGGGAGAATTTCATCTTTTTTTGCTCCTGTTGTTAGGAGCGCGCGACATGGGGCCCAAAACCTGAATTGTACATGAATTCGCTTCGGCCTAGCTGCCGATCTGACCACGGTGTCGCAATTTTGCATCGGCGAGAACACAGGCGAGCATCGCTTCAGCCACGGGAACCGCCCGAATCCCGACACAAGGATCATGGCGGCCTTTGGTGCGCACATCTACCTCTTCGCCGTCTCGGGTTACCGATCTTGTTTCGGTCAGGATCGACGAAGTCGGTTTGATGGCGACGCGAACAACCACATCCTGTCCGGTTGAAAGCCCGCCAGCGACGCCGCCATTATTGTTCGACAGGAACCGCACGCCGTCATTGCCCATGCGCATTTCGTCCGCATTCTCTTCGCCAGAGAACCCCGCCGCAGCGAACCCTGCGCCAATTTCAACGCCTTTGGCGGCATTGATGCTCATCATCGCCCCCGCCAGCTCGCTGTCCAACTTGCCATAGACCGGCGCCCCCCAACCGGCGGGAACGCCGCTGGCCTGAACTTCAACAATCGCACCGGCGGAAGACCCGCTCTTGCGCGTTTCATCCAGGAAGGTCTCCCAGACCTTTGCCATATCGGCATCCGGGCACCAGAACGGATTGTTGGCCGTTTCGTCCCAGTCCCAGTTTTCCGGATCAATCATATGCGGCCCGATCTGAACCACCGCCCCGCGGATTACGATCTCATCACCCAGCACCCGCCGCGCGACGGCGCCTGCGGCCACGCGAGCGGCAGTTTCCCGCGCGGACGATCGACCTCCACCGCGATAGTCCCGAACTCCATATTTCTGATCGTAGGTATAGTCGGCATGGCCCGGGCGATAGCGATCACGGATTTCGCTATAGTCTTTTGAGCGCTGATCGACATTCTCGATCATCAGGCTGATCGGCGTGCCGGTCGTGACAGGTCCGTCGGTGCGGTCGTCTTCGAACACCCCTGACAGGACCTTTACCTGATCAGGTTCCTTGCGCTGGGTGACAAAGCGTGAGGTTCCGGGACGCCGCTTGTCCAGAAAGCTCTGCACGAAGGCCGCGTCGAGTGCCAATCCCGGCGGGCAGCCATCGACGATACAGCCCAGAGCCGGTCCATGGCTCTCACCCCAGGTCGTGACACGGAACAGGTGACCGAACGTATTATGCGACATGTGGGACTTTCCGTAGTTGAGCGTTTCGCGGTGTCCTATATGCAATTGCCTGAACTAACAAACCGCCAATCTGGCCGAAGGACATAAGATGAGTGACGAGAGCGCCGCCATTCCACCCAGCCCCACCGCAGCTGATTATGCCGCTGAGGTCGATCGCCCGCTCATCCCGAAGGTCAGCGATCCGATCGCCTTGCTGGAAAAGTGGTTGGCCGAAGCGCGTAAAACCGAACCAAATGATAGCAGCGCGATGTCGCTGGCTACGGTGGACGCAGAAGGCATGCCGGATGTCCGGATCGTGCTGCTACGCGGGATTTCGGCGGACGAAGGCCTGAAATTCTACACCAATTATGAGAGCACCAAAGCGGTTCAACTTGAGGCGAGCGGCAAGGCGGCGCTCTGTCTGCACTGGAAGAGCCTGCGCCGACAGGTTCGCGTCAGAGGGACGATCTCTCGCGCAACCGCCGCCGACTCCGATGCCTATTTCAATCGTCGCACGGCCCAAAGCCGGATCAGCGCGATTGCCTCGGACCAATCACGCCCGCTCACGGATCGAAATGTCTTCGACCAGCGCGTCGCCGAAATCTCAGCCATCTACGGCGATGATGATGACATTCCGCGCCCGGCCCATTGGGGCGGCTATTGCATTCAGCCGACCGAAATCGAGTTCTGGCAGGACCAGGCCTTCCGCATGCATGACCGTTTGAGATTCAAACGCGATGGGGAGGGTTGGACCTCAGGTCGGCTTTATCCCTAGCTCGCACACCTACGAAACAGCATTTCGGCGATTCCTTCGTCGCCGCGGTCCATGATCCATTCGTTGCTGAGCGTGACAAAATCGACATCAGGGTGTGAGCGGACAAACAGGGTCAGACTGTACTGTTCCGGGGACGAGGCCGGTTCTACACAGGTGTGGGCGATGGCCTGAAATGTCAGGTCGTTCTGGCCCGGCGCTTCTTCTCTCATGACCTGCAATACGCTGTCTGCTGCCGCGATGGCCGGTTTGTCGGCGTCTTCCAGGGCAAATGTCGTGATGTAGAAACCCTCCCGCGCTTCGGCGTTCAGCAGCTCGCTTTCAATCCCGCTTGTCTCCCGCAGTTTGAGCAGTTCATCCACCTTGGTTTGGCCGTCAGGCCCGGTGGCTTTCAGCTCGAACTCCACCCCGGTGTCGGTGATCCGGAATTCGTCGCGCAGGCGCACCGCGACTTCGAGGCCTCGCAAGTCATTCTCCAAAGGATTGATCGACCCGATGACAGAGTCTGCGATCTCCTCCATATCCGCGTCTTCATCAGCCAGGCGCAAGGGCATCTCGACTGGTGGCTCTTCAGCGGTGAGATCACTCACCGGCGGTTCAGCCGGAGAACACGCAGCAATCGCCAAAGCGAAAAGGATGGGGAGGGCAGGGCGCATTATCGGTATCCTTGTTTTTGGTCAGCCTAACGGCAAAACCCGAAACGGCGCAATGACAAGTCCATGAGGACACCGTCAGCCGTTGCGAAAACGACTGGCAGCCCTTGCGCGGACAAACCCGGATCAGTCCTCTACAGGCTCAGCTTTGAGATAGGTGTCGAGGAAGTCGACATAGGCATCGGAAGCCGCGATCTTGTTTTCGCGGCGCCGGAAGCCATGGCCTTCATCCGGGAAAACCACATACTCCACCGGGACACCGTTCGCTCGAACCGCGTCGACGATTTCATCGCTTTCGACCTGCAGGACACGCGGGTCATTGGCGCCTTGGACCACCAGCATCGGCTTCACGATGTTCTCGGCATGGAACAGAGGAGAGATTGCCCGAAGACGTTCGCTATCTGTCGCCGGATCGCCCATCTCATTGTAAAGCCAACCGCGAATGGCGCCCCACCATGGCGGAACACTTTCAAGCGTACGCAGCCAATTGGTGACACCGAAAATGTTGATACCGACGTCAAACTCTTCCGGATGAAAAGCGAGTGCGGCCGCAGTGATATAGCCGCCATAGGAGCCGCCCATCACGCCCACCTTGTCGGCATCGATCCAGTCGAGGCCACGCAAATAATCGCCTGCTTTGACAATATCCATCAGGTCTTCTTCGCCATGGCGCCGGTCGTCCATGTGGAAGAAGGTCTTGCCATAGCCTGATGAGCCACGATTGTTTGCGGCGTAGATCGCATAGCCATGATTGACGAGGTGTTGGATCGTGGCGTTATAGCCGCGCGTGCTTTGTCCGCCCGGGCCGCCATGCACCCAGACCATCGCTGGAACAGGTGTCTCGGCTGAGGCCTGTTTCGGCTTGTACAGAATGCCGGGAATGACCACACCGTCAAAGCTCTCGAACCGCTCAACCGTTGCGGTGACAAGATGGTCTTCGTTGATTGCCGGGTTCAGCGCATCGGTCAGGCGAACGGCGTCCTCGCCAAGCGCCATATGATAGAGGTTGCGCGGCGACGTGTCGGTGTTCAGACCAAATACAATCCGGCTTTCATCCCGTGAGAACCGAACCTGACTGAGTTCACCCTCTGGCACGCCTTTCAACTCGACCGCTTCTCCGGTCTCTGAATCAAGGATGGTCAGGTCCGTCAACGCATCGGCATTGATGGCCGAGACCTGATACCGACCGCTTGGCGATTCAAACACAAAGCTGACATCCCAGTCGGCTTCAATCAGCGGTGCTTTCTCCCCGGTTTCAACATCGTAAGTCCAGGCTTGCGAAAACTCACCAAACTCGTTCGTCGAGTAGATGAGGTTTGCGCTGTCTTCGGTGAAGTCATAGCTCGAATGCGCGACCGCGCCTTCATACTGATGTTCGGTTATCAGAACCGGCACGGGCGTCTCGGCATGCATATCCACGATGTGAATGTCCGTGTCTGCACTGGTGACCACTTCATCGAGAGCGGCCCAGCGCCCGTCGGAACTGATCGCGCCGGGGTTGTAGCCCGGGTTTTCAAACAGACGCTTACGGGCGTAGCCGTCGGTCGTGTAGGAATAGAGGTCAAACGCGGCCGGATCGCGCTCATTGGTCCAGAGGTAGAACAGGTCGCCGCTTTCGTGCCAGCCGCCGAATGACGCCTTCACATTCTCGCCCGGGGTCAGATCCTTGAGCGTACCGTCCAGTTCGCGGACATAGACATGGGTGAGTTCATTCCCGCCTTGATCAGCGGTCACCAGGATACGATCATCGTTCGGGAAGAAGGACTGCGCAAAGTGTGCATCGGTCTCTGAATTGGTCAGTTGGGTGACACTACCATCGCTGCTGATTGCCACGGCGTTGTACACGCCGGACGCATCAGAGGTGCCGAGGATGCGTGTGCCATCGACCGAAAAGGCATGGCCATCACTGCTGGCGAGCGAAAAGCTGGTTGTCTGGAAGAAAGTCTCCGCAGAATAGTTTGGCATGTCGGCTTTTTCGACCGCAACAGCTTCAACGATTTCGTCGAGCGCTTCGGCCACGGGCGGTTCGTCAGCGACAACTGGCACAGTCTGAGCGGCCTGTGTTGCACACGCGGTCAGAAGTGCCAGCGCTGCAGCACCCATTGCGAGTTTCGTCTTCATGGTTACCCTCCATTTGGTGAGCGACACTGAGCACTCTTAAGGGCATTGTGGCAAGAGCTGAGATTAATGGATTTGAGTTGAGACGTGCGTGTCTCGCTAAATACCGGAGGGAAATATGTCGGATATCGAGACTTACGCAGGAAAACTTGCCCTGGTGACGGGCGCTGGAGATGGCATCGGGGAAGTGCTCGCCAAGGGGTTTGCCGGCATGGGCATGACCGTCTGCGTTCAGGATATCCGGCCTGAGGCGGCTGAGCGCGTCGCAACCGAGATTGGCGGTGGGGCCTTCCCGCTGATCTATGATGTCAGTGACTATGACGCCTGTGTTGCGGCCGCCGAGGATCTGAAAGCGCACGGTCCGCTCAACTTGCTCTGGATTAATGCGGGCGTTGGCGTAGGGGCGCCTATCATTGCTGGAAAACCGAAAGCGGTGAACTGGGCCTTTGATGTCAATGTCCGCGGCGTGATCTGGACGGCGCAGGCTTTCATGCCATTGATGGAGGATGCAGAGGAGCCGCGGCATGTCGGCGTCACTGCCTCAACCGCGGCGCTGCGTCCGCCAGAAGGCGATTTCCCGCTTTATGCCACCACCAAACATGCCACCTTTGCCATCGCAGAGGCGTTGCGGGGCGAACTCAGCCGGGACGGGATTGGCACAACCATTCTCTGCCCCGGGCTGTTCAATACCAATATCTGGGACGGCGCCAAAGCCCGGCCGGAGCGGTTCGGCGGCGCCCGCCACATGGATCCGGCCATCGCAACCATGTGGAAAGAGGCCAAGCGGCCGGACTTGATGTGGCCGCACATCGAGCGCACGGTTGGGCAGGGCGGCGGGTATCTGGTCTGTGCGACAGACGATGGAGAGACGAAATCAGCGTTCGAAGCCCGGGCTGCCGAGATTTCGTCCGCAATCGTGGAGGTCTAATTCATGAAACTTGGCTTGCAGATCATGCTAGGGGTTCTCTCACTGATCCCAGTTCTTTTCGCCGCTCTCGGCGTCCTGCAGGGGGCTGGCTATCACATGCCGGACGGCGGCTATGTCGCGGCGCTGGATAATCAGTATCGTTACACATCCGGGACCTATATCCTTGTGTCCTTGATGCTCTGGTATTGTATCCCCAGTATCGAAAAACATTTCAAACTGTTGGCCATGGTGTGTGCGGCTCTGGTCCTTGGTGGCCTTGGTCGCCTGGTCTCACACCTGACCGTGGGTCCGGGATCGGATGAACAATTTGCCGGAATGATCCTCGAGCTCGGATCACCGCTTTTCCTTGTCTGGCAAATGGCGGTTGCGAGAAAGGCAAACGCCGCCTAAAGCGGCGGCCATGAGCCTCAGACTTGCGATATTTGATCTCGATGGGACCCTGGTCGACAGCCGTCAGATTATCCAGGGCGCTATGGTGCGCGCGTTTGAGGATTTGGATCTCACCCCGCCGGATTATGAGCAAACCCGGCGCGTGGTTGGGTTGGGGCTGTTTGAAGCCTGCCAGACACTCGCGCCTGCCGACCTCCCTCGGTCCAAGCTTGAACAACTGGTCGAAACCTATCGCGGCGCGTTCGTAAAACTTCGCGCCGAAGGGGCCGGATTCGAACCCCTTTATGAGGGCGCGCGGGAAAGTGTGGAGCGGCTCGCCAATCAAGGCTGGTTGCTTGCGATCGCAACCGGGAAGGCCCGCCGTGGAATCGATGCCTTTTTTGAACAACACCAGATGCGCGAGATGTTCGATACGACCTGGTGCGCGGATGATGGACCAGGAAAACCTCATCCCTTTATGATCGAAGAAGCGATGAAGGCTGTTGGCGCTGAGCCCGCGCAATCTCTCATTATCGGGGACGCCGTGCATGATATTCGCATGGGCCGCAATGCCGGGGTCCACACGCTGGGCGTTAGCTGGGGTTTCGGCGAGGATCACGAACTCGAGGCCGTCGGCGCGCATGAAATCCATCATAGTTTCGAGACTCTGAACAAGAGTTTGGATGTGTTTGGAGGGCGCTTACCGGCATGACTCCAACTGACGCTCCCAAACGCTTCTACAAATCCGTAGCTGTCGCACCGGCTGGTGACGCGTTCACCATCGAGCTGGATGGTCGGCCCGTCAAAACGCCAGCCCGTGCGCCGCTGCAGCTGCCGACGACAGACCTGGCCGCGGCACTGGCGGGTGAGTGGGATAGCCAGGGCGAGACGCTCGATATGGCCAGCATGACACTGACCAAGCTCGCCAATGTTGCCATTGACCGCACGCCCGGCAACCGGACGGGCATGGCGGACGAACTCGCCAAATACGCGGAGACCGATGTGGTCTGCTATTTCGCCGAGGGACCAACGCCGCTGCGCGAGCGCCAACAGGCAGCCTGGACGCCATGGCGCGACTGGGCCGGGAAGACGCTGAATGTGGTCCTTCTGCCGGTTGAGGGGATTGTCGCCGCGCCGCAACCTCCTGCGTCTCTGGAAGCCGTTCGACAGCATGCCTTGGCGCTGGATGCTTTCAGCCTGACCGGGCTGAGCTGGGGGTGCGGCCTGTTCGGATCAGCAGTTCTGGCGCTGGCGGTAGAACAAGGCGCGTTGCCAGCAGCAGAAGCGCTGTCGCTCTCCTGTGTCGATGAAGATTGGCAGATTGAGCAATGGGGTGAGGACGCTGACGCGGCCGCCGCCCGGGCTGTGCGTGAAGCAGAATGTGCTGCGCTGCAGACCTGGTTTGACGCACTGAGCTGACGCGCCCATCGCCGATACTTCCTCCAGTTCAGAAGACGAATCCGCGCGTTCTCACTTCTGCTGCACTTTGTCCGACGGATTATCTCATTGGGCACGTTGAATGCGTAACGCGGCCTGTTGGACGTGTTTCAGACATTCATACTTTAGGAGATAGCAGCCATGAGAAACGTCCTCCCAAACCGGGTGAGTATCGCGCTTGCCAGTCTTGCGATATCGACATCGGCACTGCTCACGGCTGGGTCAGCCCAGGCCCAGGTCGGTGAGCGTGTAGATAATCGCGTTGAGCGACGTGGCGCAGCGGTCGACCGCGCAGTGGATCGCGGTCCACTCGACCGCGCCGAAGATCGGATAGACCGCCGTCATCGCGTCGGCCCGCCCCCTGTGACCTGGAAAGCGCCGCGCGTGCGCCGTGCGGTGGCGCCGCCGCCCGTGCGTCCTGTGCGCCGCCCGGTGGTTGTTGCACCGCGTGCCCGGGTCGTCCGCGGTGTAAGCGTCTATCGCTACTATGGACCCACCATTTACGGCTATGGATACCACTATGTCGACGATGACGCGTTTCCATGGCTGGCCTTCACAGCGATCACGCTGAAAGTGCTCGACCTGATGAATGAGGAACAGGTCAGAGCACATGAACAAGCACAGATCGAAGCGACCGCATCAAGTGTAGGCGAGGAAATCTATTGGGAGCAGGGCGATGCCACGGGGTCTGTTACTGCACTCCGCCAGGGCACAAATACGTCTGGCGAGCAGTGCCGCGAGTTCTATCACAATGTCAAAATCGGCGATCAGGTTGAAGAGGCCTATGGCATTGCCTGCCTGCAGCCCGATGGCGCCTGGCGGGTGCTCGACTAGAGCCCTGTTTTCCAACCCAAGCTTTTCCTGACATCCACTTGGTAGCTTCCGTCCGTATGCAAGGACGGAAGCTGCATCGCGACCGGTGCCGTAAACCGCAATGATTTGGCCGATGTTTTTTGGCTGGTTCACTGCGCAGTAGAGCAAGACGTCAGGACCCAAAGAATGATCACCGTTCATCACCTTGAAGACTCGCGATCACAGCGCGTGATCTGGCTGCTCGAAGAACTCGGCGTGTCCTACGACATCAAACGCTATGATCGCGACAAGGAGACCGGACTGGGCCCGAAAGCGCTCTACGACATTCATCCGCTCGGCAAATCGCCGGTGATCACCCATGATGGCCATGTGATTGCCGAGACCGGTGCGATTTTCGAGTACGTTCTCGACACTTTCGATCCCGATCACCGATTGCATCCAGAGCGGGGAACGTCTGAATCGCGCGAATTCATATACTGGCTTCACTATGCCGAGGGTTCCGCGATGCCGCCGCTTTTGATGAAACTGGTCTTTTCGCGGCTGCCGGAGCGCGCGCCCGGCCTCGTACGCCCGGTTGTGAAAGGCGTCGCCCGCAAGGCGCAGGACGGTTTTGTCGATCCACGCCTGACGGAGCACGTTGAGTATTGGGAAGCGAGCCTTGCCGCCACCGGCTGGTTCGTTGGCGACCAGTTCAGCGCGGCAGATATCATGATGAGTTTCCCGCTCGAAGCGGTCGGTAGCCGTTTTCCGATGCAAAGGTATAAGACCATTCGGAACTTCCTGAACCGCTGTCACGATCGCTCTGCCTACCAGAGCGCACTTGAACGCGGCGGCCCGTATGCCTACGCATAGACAGATCGCAATTGGGGATGATGCTGTGATTTCGTTCAATACAAAATGGTGTCTCGGTTTGCTCTCCGTTTGTGTGCTCACCGCCTGCGATACCCCCGATCCGGTTTTGAACACGCCGCAAGGGCCAATCCTTCAAGGCGAGCCAGTCGAGATTTCACTCCAGCATCTTGAACCCGGGCAGTCCGTTGAGCTCACTGTGGAGGAAGTACGCCTTCGGCGAGGCGTCCCGGCCTTCTACACATCGTCAGCGACGTTCGAAGCCGACGCCTCCGGAGCGATTGATACGGCCTCAATGGCGCCGATCTCAGGCAGCTACTCGGGTATTGATCAGGCGGGTCTGTTCTGGTCTCGCAGCCGTCCGGACGATCAACAGCCGGCAGAAGATGCCGAACTCGTGCCGCTCACGGTGTCAGCGGATCTCAACGGGGATGGGATTGCTGACTTGTCGAGCACAGTCTCATGGGTCGACAGTTATCCCGGCACTGAACTCAAGACGTTGGGCGAAGCTTATCCGGGGGCCGTATTTGCAACGCCTCTGGATGGCGAGGGTCCCTGGCCAGTTCTGTTCATACTCGGCGGTTCAGAAGGACATGACACAACCGCGCGCAAGATGGCACCGGTGTTTGCTTCACATGGTTATTTCGCGGTCGGCTTGCCGTATTATTCCCCCGCCTGGGGTGATCAGCCACAGCGGGTGCCGGGTCTTCCCCGCGCTTTTGCCAACATTGATGTCGCCATTCTGGAAGACATCATCGGGACAATCGCCGACTTTCCGCAGGCCAATACGGACAAAATCGGTTTGTGGGGCGTCTCTAAAGGCGCCGAATACGCGCTGATCGCTGGCACCAAAATTCCGGATATTGACGCGATCGCTGCAATCGTTCCGTCTGACATTGTCTGGGAAGGGTGGGGCGCGGGGGAAACGGTTTCGTCTTTTGCCTGGAAAGGTGAGCCGTTGGACTTCGTGCCGTATAAAGGCATGGATGAGGAGTTCCAGAAAGAAACGCCCGTATTGCGCATTCCCCACGATGCGGGCCGCGCAGCTTTTCCAGACCGCGTTGAGGCGGCAAGGATTCCCGTTACGTCGATTGACGAGCCCTTATTTCTGGTGGGCGGTGACGAGGACAAAGTCTGGGCCTCTGGGCCGATGGCGCGCCTGATCAAAACTGCCAGAGATGCCGCTGGCCTGGAGACTGAACTCTACGTTTCAGAAACTGCTGGGCATTATCTCTCCGGTCATGGCTATCAACCAGCGAATGAAGCAGACGCGAAGGTCAAAACTGTCGCCTGGCCAGCCATGTTGGCCTTTCTGGAGCGAGAACTGAAGTCTGATTGATCGACGCTTCAACTACATGAACCGCGCTGAAACGCAGTAGTCACTCCAGGTTGCAGGTGGCTGTGTTGTCGTGGCCTCATGATAAAGCGTATCATGACCTCTAGAGCAGCCGTGCTGGCTATTGCGGCGCCTCTGCTCCTCACTGTTCCGGCGCTGGCTCAGCCTGCGCCGCCAATTGTGAAAGGCAAAGTTGCGAAAAGTATCGCAGCCGAACGTGCGCTACATGGGGCTCCGGTGCCCCTGGTGCCCCCGGTAAGGGCCATCAAACACGGCAAGCATGCAAAGCACGCAAAGCGGCATCATCATGGCCATGCTTATGGCTACGGCTACACCCGCGACTATGGTCAGCGAGGTTATTACGGTCACGGTCATCGCGGCTATCAAGTGAATCAGTTTGGCCAGACCAAGCGCGAGGTTCGCAGTCTGCGCCGGGAGGCTTTCCAGACCTGCGCAGCCAAGGTTGCTCGCAAGGGCTATCGCGCGGGGGCCTATGATGTCGATGTTCACCGCAGCGACAGCAGGGTCCGCCAGATCGCGCCTTATGGCTTTGTCGTTCGAATGAAAGACGTTCACGCTGATACCCCACGCGGCTATGTTTCTGCCGATGTGACCTGCAAGGTTCGCCGTGGCCGGGTTGTTGATCTTGACGGCATGCCTCATTACGCGCCGCGGGGTTATGGCTATCGCTATTAGCGACAACTTGAATTGCACCCACTCTGACGACGCTGCCCTCGGGGTAGCGTCGTCTCACATCTTGCTCTTCGCGTCGGCGCGATTACAAACAGCCGAAACTGTCGGAGAAACAATATGCAAGACGTGATCGAAGCCCTTGAAGCCCGCCGTGAGCAAGCCCGTCTCGGCGGCGGAAAAGCGCGGATTGAGCGTCAGCATGAGAAAGGCAAACTGACCGCCCGTGAGCGCGTTGCCTTGCTGCTTGATGACGGCAGTTTTGAAGAAACCGACATGTTTGTCGAGCATCGCTCTTACGATTTCGGCATGGAAAAGCAGCGTATTCCAGGCGATGGCGTCGTGACCGGGCACGGCACGATCAATGGCCGCTTAGTCTACGTGTTCTCCAAGGATTTCACCGTGTTTGGCGGATCGCTGTCGCTCGCACAGTCTGAGAAGATCGTCAAAGTTCAGAAAATGGCAGTCCAGAACGGCGCGCCGGTGATCGGCATTTTCGATGCGGGTGGCGCGCGGATTCAGGAAGGCGTCGACAGCCTTGCCGGTTATGCCGACATTTTCATGGAGAATGTTCTCTCGAGTGGTGTGATCCCACAAATCTCAGTTATCATGGGCCCTTGTGCGGGGGGCGATGTCTATTCTCCGGCGCTGACTGATTTCATCTTCATGGTGAAGGACACCTCCTACATGTATGTGACCGGCCCGGACGTGGTCAAAACCGTGACCAATGAAGAGGTTACTCATGAGACGCTTGGCGGAGCGTCCGTCCATGCGGCAAAGTCCGGCGTCGTCGACGGCGCGTTTGAGAATGATATCGAAGCCCTGATGCAGATGCGCCGTCTGATTGACTTTCTGCCAGGCTCCAATCGCGACGAAGTGCCGGTACGTCCGAGCTTCGACACGATCGAGCGTGTCGACAATAGCCTCGATACATTGATCCCAGACAATCCCAACCAGCCTTACGACATGCGAGAGCTGATCGAGAAGACCGTTGATGAAGGCGACTTCTTTGAGATCAGCCCCGCCTTTGGCGCCAATATCATTGTCGGCTTTGGCCGCATGGAAGGCTCGACTGTGGGCTTTGTAGCAAACCAGCCGATGACGCTGGCCGGGGTGCTCGACATTGATGCCAGCCGGAAAGCGGCCCGCTTTGTCAGGTTCTGCGACTGTTTCAACATTCCGATCGTCACGTTCGTCGATGTGCCAGGCTTCATGCCCGGGACGAAACAGGAATATGGCGGCCTGATCAAACACGGCGCGAAACTGCTCTTCGCTTTTGCCGAAGCGACAGTGCCGAAAGTGACCGTGATTACCCGCAAAGCCTATGGCGGCGCCTATGACGTGATGAGTTCCAAACATCTGCGCGGGGATGTGAACTATGCCTGGCCAACCGCCGAGATCGCGGTGATGGGCGCGAAAGGCGCGGTCGAGATCATCTTCCGCAAAGACCTAGGCGACGAAGTCGCCATTGCCGAGCACACACAGAACTACGAAGACAATTTCGCCAATCCTTATGTGGCCGCAAAAAAAGGCTATATCGACGACATCATCATGCCCCACTCGACCCGGCGCCGTGTCGCCAGAGCCCTACGGACCCTGCGCGGTAAAGAGCTCACCAATCCCTGGAAGAAGCACGATAATATCCCGCTTTAGGGGAGGGTGATCTTGCCGACCCCCTACAAGCCTACATTGGAGAGCCTTACCGACCATTGGGTCCCGGATTGGTTTCGTGACGCGAAGTTCGGGATCTTTATCCATTGGGGGCCGTATTCGGTTCCGGCCTTTGCACCGCATGAGAAACAGATTGATGCCTTGAGCGAACCTGGTCCAGCCGCCAGGTTTGCCAATCTGCCTTATGCCGAATGGTACATGAATACGATGCTGTTCGAGGACAGCCCGACTGCAAGATTCCATGCCGAGACCTATGGTGCCGATTATCGCTATGACAAGTTCGGCGAAGCCTTCAACGCGTCACTGGACAATTGGGATCCAGCCGCCTGGGCAAAGACCTTCAAGCGATCCGCCGCGCGCTATATCGTTCTGGTAGCCAAGCACCATGATGGGTTCCTCCTGTGGCCGAGCGACACACCCAATCCACATAAGCCCAATTGGGGCACGACGCGCGATGTTGTCGGTGAACTCGCGGCGGCGGTGCGCGCCGAAGGGCTCAAATTCGGCATTTACTATTCCGGCGGCGTCGATTGGACATTCAAACACAAGCGCATTGAGAGCTTTGCAGACCTGTTCACCTCCATGCCTGGTGACGCCGAAGGCTATACTGAATATGCCAACGCGCATTATCGCGAGCTGATCGCGCGCTATCAGCCGGATTATCTCTGGAACGATATTGGCTATCCGAGTGACGCAGCCGCATTTGAGGTCATTTCGCATTACTATAATGCCGTCCCGCACGGCCTGACCAATGATCGCTGGATGAGCCCTGCCGGATTGGCCGCGCCCGGGGCGTTTGAGCGCCCGGACGGGGTGACCGGCCTGATCCCGCCAAAGCCACCTGTTTGGGATGTGCGCACACCGGAATACGGCATGTTCAATCAGATCCTGCCTTTTGTTTGGGAGACCACCCGGGGCATGGGGCATTCGTTTGGCTATAATCGAAATGAAAGCGAGTTGGATTTGTTATCCCGTGACCAGATCGCGGATATGCTGGCGCGTGCGGCCTGTTTCAACGGCAATGTTTTGCTGAATGTCGGTCCGCGCGGAGATGCTGAACTTGATCCAGCCCAGGTCGCGCGACTGGACCAGGTCGGGACCTGGATGGACACCGCGAACGACGCCATTTTCGATACACGGCCCGTCGCGCTGTCTCAAAAGACGATTGGCGATGTTAGCATCGGCGCGACGGAACGCGGTAACCGGCTCTATGTTCACCTGTTCGGCCAGCCGGACACCGAAGAGATCAAGATCGAACTTGCGTCCGATCCACAGGTGTTTGAAACTATCCTTTATCAAGGCAAGACCGTGCCAAATTGGTCTCAGGCGGGGGCGATCCTGTCGGTGAACGTCCCCGGCTGGTCAGAGGATCCGGTTCAGATATTGGAGCTTGTTCGGTCCTGATCACTTCATAGTCCCCACTTGATCAAGAGGCCAGCACGTGCGGCCGCGGATGCGGCAGATTTGGAGATACGGAGGGGGTTGTGGTTTTGACGCCCGCTGAGCGCCTTCGGCGCAGGGCGTCGAAGCGGGTTCCCGATCGTCGCTGCGCTCCTCCGATGAACCGGGCTCAAGGCTGTTTGTGTTCGGAACCGGTTGTTCTGGAACGGGAGCCCTCAGCCTGGTTCATGGGCTGGCGCAGCCAGACCGGAACCTGCTTTCGCCCGGCTGCGGCGAAGCCGCTCAGCGCCGGGCCGAATTCAACCTTTAGCTGCTATCCTGAACCGCTGGCTCAGCGCACTCCGCGTCCCAGACCAGACGTGGCAAGCAGCGCTCGCCACATTCCATGAGCCGACCCATCCAATAGTGGATCGCGCTCAAGTGCATCTCGCCCGAGGCATTGTCCATCGGAGCCCAATGGGCGCGGGTCTTTTTCACCTCTTTGTAAAACCAGGCGAGCAGGTCGGTCTCGAGGTCCGAGACAAACGGCACATAGACAAACCCGCGCTCATCGACCTCCCACAGGATCTCACAGCCTGCCGCGCGGCATTGCTGGCGCAACCGGTAAAGCTGCCACCAGACCCAGGGCCAATAATAGATCGGCACATGGGCAACGGCTTGGAGGGTGAAGCGGACTTCCATGGGCCTGATTATGGATCGGTTTCAAACGTGTTGGATTGAAAAATTTCTATCCAATACCTTTACCCCGACCGGACCGGGCAAACGATGAGCCGATATCTCCCAAAAAAACCGGTGATCCCCTGCGGATTATGCGGGATAGCACAGACACAAAGCCAGTGTCCTGGATACGTGAGTTCAGGCCGGTGAGGGCATATCTGTTTACGGCGTCGAAGCGGCAATTAGCTCAGTTGGTCACCTGGGTTTCCCAGCCATCATAGGTGCCGCCGTGCTCGCGAGCTTGATTTGAGAGTTTGACCGTATGATGAGTGATGTCATTCAAAAGCACAGTTCCAATGTGATTCATCCGAACGAGCCAATTCGTGCGCGCTAAAATACCTTCCTTTTGCGAGCTCACTTCTACATCCAAATAACCTTGTTGAACGCTCCATCTGGCGAACCTCTCGGCATCATCTCTATTGTTGAAATAAGCCCAATGATCGACCGGCCGCTCAGCGTACTGATTGTCGCCGTTCTCAGATAGAGCACGCTTTGCATCCATATCGGCCATGACTTGGCGATCATCATTCGTCGGGTAAAGGTCTTCCCAGTACGCGGATTTGTTCGGATCGCTGTCTATAAAAATATCGTATCGGAAATCGTGCTTCGTGCTGCTTTGAACAAGCGCACGTTCAATCGCGCTGGTATCTTGAGGAGCAAGGCCGATATTCCACCGAACAGAGTTGGTTGTCACCCTTCCCAAAAATAGACCACCATTCTGAGAAATTGCGTCTTCCACGATAGGCCCAATTTGCATAAGGCGTTCGCCTTCCTCTGAGGTAGGTAAACCGTCGTCTCTGACTTCGTGTAAATAAAGCTTCACTTTGATTGAATTCGGCAACTCGATCTTACCAATCCGTTCTGAAATGCCATCGTCAAAAACCGTCATTGCGGGGTGTCCTCCCATGTTCGAGAAGTACATTCCCCAGTTGTCACTCGCTTCAATCATTTTGTTTGGATGAGCCTCTTTAGGTGATGCAGCTCCCGGCAACGCCACCAGAACAGATGCGAAGATTAGTAAGAAAAATCTCATAGCTATATTGTCGTACCCGCGAGCAGACATAAACGCCATCAAAGATTCCTTCCATCTATGTTCGCCTGTTCCAATTGAAGACGTTTACCTAATGTCCGCTCCTGACCCAAAGCAGGTATAACGCCGTTTTGGACTGGGCTTTGGGACTGGAGTAGCACCAGAGGGATCGGGCGGCGCCATGCCCTTGCTCAAGCCACGGTTTTGGGGGATGTGTGAGTGATCATGACGGAGACCGCGATCCTTGATCACCGCGCCGCCTTTGAGGCCAGTCTGGAGGCGGTTGCGGCGCGATGTGTGGATGTGGTGCCGCCGGTCTATGCGGCTGTGTTTGCGCGCTATCCGGAGTTCGAGGACTTGTTTGTGCTCGACGTGGATCATGGCGCGCGCGGGCATATGCTGAATGAGGCTTTGGCGATGGCTGATGGGCTGCTCAGCGGGGACGCTGTCGCGCACAATTTTATCGCCTCGGAGCGCATGAACCATGCCGGCTATGGCATCGATGATGCCGTGTTTGAGGGCTTTTACACCGTCATGGCGGAGGTGTTTGAAGATCTGGCGGGCGAGGACTGGACCGAAGATATGGGCCGGGCCTGGCAAGCGCTTGGCCGGGCCGCCGCAACAGCGCGATTCTAGCGTCGTAGTTTTTTTCGCGCGGCCTGCATCCAAACCGGCCAGTGGCGGCATCTTTAGATCATGAGCCCACCGAACGGGCCGAAGATAAGGACCAGGACCATGGAAGATACTCTCATTCCGATTACGTTTTTTTTCGCGATTGTCGGCATCATTTGGCTGTTCAGCCACTACAATTTCAAAAAGCGCGATGTCGCGCATCAGACGCTGCGTCATGCCGTCGATAAGGGCCAGGAGGTCTCGCCGGAACTGATCGAACGGATGTCCTATCTTAGCGACCCGATAAAATCGGATCTGCGCCGCGGGGTGTTGTTTGTTGCTTTCGGTTTGGCGGTGATCTCGCTCGGGCTGTTCATCCCGACCGATGAGCCGGAAGCGTTTCAGGGGATTCTCGGTGTGTCTTCTTTTCCGATTATTCTCGGTCTGGCTTATCTTGGCCTGTGGCGGTTTGGCCACGAGCGCTAATCTGATTGGAACGGGACGCACACGATGCGCTCAGATCAGGATCTTGCAGCTGAGGCTGCCGCAGGCGACGAGGCCGCGTTCGAGACGCTGGTGCGCCGTCATCAGGCCGCGGTTCGCGGTCTGACACGGCGGCTGACCGGGCGACCGGTGGAGGCTGATGATCTGGCCCAATCTGCGTTTCTCACCGCCTGGCGCAAGATTGGATCGTATCGCGGCGGGGCGTTCAAATCCTGGCTCTGTACGATCGCTTATCGCGAATTCCTGCAGGCCCGGCGACGCCACAAACCAGAGGTCGAGTTTGATGAGAGTACACATATTATTGCTTTTGATCTGTCTGCAGCCCGCATGGCTGATCGGCTGGATCTCGACCGTGCCTTGAAACAGTTGCCAGAAAATCAGCGCATTTGCGTGGTCTTGTGTGTGGCGGCGGGCCTGTCTCATTCAGAGGCCTCTCGCGCCACCGGCTGGCCGCTTGGCACGGTGAAGTCTTATGTCAATCGAGGCGTTGCCGCGCTTCGCCAACACCTTGCCGCCGAAGACGTGGCGTGATGGAGTAAGAGTATGCAGAATGACGAGCCTTATACCGATCTGACCGCCTTGTTTGAAGCGCAGGACGCGGCGTTCGCCGATGATGGCTTTACCGACCGCGTGATGACGCCGATCCGCCGCCGGGCGAGTTGGCGCTCGCCGCTGCTGTTCGGGGCAGGCGGCATCGGGGTCGGTGCAGCGCTGTCCCAGATTGGCGGCTTATGGCGCGCCGTCGTCGATTGGTTGCCCGAGAGCACGGTTCAGGTCGGCGGCGTCCCGGATGTGTCGTTGGAGCTCGGCGCGCTCAGTCCGCTCTGGTTTGCCGCAGCAGGGATTATGGCGGTGTGTTGCCTCGCCATCCTGGTCAGCGAGCGGGCCTAGCCCTCGGCGGTCCAGCGCGCGCAGATTGAGGTGGGGAGCAGGCGATCATCGTCGCGGTGGGGCAAGGCCATTTCGCCCATCTCGACGGTGCCGCCAAGGTCTTTCAGATGCCCGGCCAGCGCTTGCGCGAGCGCGATATGCGACAGGCGGACGGCATACGCGGTCAGGATCACAAACAGCGGCTGGTCGGACAGAAGCGCGCGCACATTGGCGAGCAATCCGGGCAGGTCTTCTTCAAACCGCCAGGTCTCGTTTTTGGTGCCGCGACCGAACTTTGGTGGGTCCAGCACGATCGCGTCATACCTGTTGCCGCGGCGGATTTCGCGGGCGGTGAACTTCATTGCATCGTCATCGATCCAGCGGATTTTGCGATCTGCGAGCCCGCTTAGCGTCTGATGCTCTCTGCCGTAGGCGTTGGATTTCGGGCTGGCATCGAGATGGGTCACCTCAGCCCCCGCCTGAGCGGCGGCAAGACTCATCATGCCGGTATAGCCGAACAGGTTGAGCAGGCGGATGGGGCGGGCCGCGGCGCGAATCCGGTCCTGTGCGAAGGCCCAATGGACGCTGTGTTCCTGAAACAGGCCGAGATGCCGGAAAGGCGTGCGCCGGGCGTTCAGCTTCAGGCCTTGCCACTGCATCGGCCAGGTGTCCGGGGCGGCTGGATTGATCAGCTTCCAGTTGCCGCGCTCATCGTCGCCGGACTTGGCATCAAACACGGCATCAGCCGACCAGCTGTCGACCGGGGAGGCGGCAGGCCAGAAGGCCTGGGGGTCGGGGCGGATGATTCGCTGTGAGCCGAATTGTTCCAGCTTGTGCCCATCGCCGCTGTCGATGAGAGCGTATTCAGACGGGTCCCACTGGTCGGCGAGAAACAGGGTGGATTTAAACTTTGTCATGCAAAGCCTCGCTGACGCCAGCCCTCATAAAGCATAATTGCGGTGGCCTGGGCCAGATTGAGGCTGTCAGCGCCGCCGCGCATCGGGATGAGACAGAGTGTGTCGCAAGCGGCTTCAACCGGCGCTGGCAGGCCGGACTGTTCGGTGCCCATCAGGATCAGGCTTGGCTGTTTGAAATCGACGCCGGTATGGGGCGTGTCACCGTTCACACTGGCGGCCGCCAGACTGAGCCCGGCTGTCTGTCGCCACTGGTCGAAGTCTCCAAAGTCGGCGACCCGACCGAGGCGGACATCGAACAGGGAGCCCATGGAAGCGCGAACAGATTCAACGCTGTAGGGGTCGCAGCACTGCCCGATCATCACAACCCCGGCGACATCAGCGCAGTCAGCGGTGCGCAAAATTGTGCCCAGATTGCCGGGATCGCGGATTTCATAGAGGCCGATCCAGAGGCCGGAACGGGCAGTTTCCATCGCGCCGAGACCAAGCGTCTTTTGCCTTATGGTTGCCAGCAGGGTTTGAGGATTGTCCTTGCGCGCAATAGCGCTGGCGAGGCGATCGGGCACCTGAACGATGCGCGCGCCGAGATCTGCGGCGCGCTGGATGATCGCCTGGGTGTGATCGCGCGCCAGACCAGCGGCGGACACAACCAGTGTGTCGATCTGCCAGCCCCGGTCCATCGCCTGTTCTACAAGCCGCCCGCCTTCGGCCATAAATAAGCCCGTTTCTGAGCGGACTTTCTTGCGATCCAAACCTCTGATCGTCTTGATCAGCGGGTTGCTGGCAGAAGTTATGAGGTCGATGGAAACTGTCATGAGGGCCCTGTATCACAGGCTTGCTTGATTCCTAGCGATAAGGCAGACCGTGTGCGGGGGCGCGTACAGTTCAGGGGAGAAACCCATGAGAGCGTATGATGCATTTATGGTCGCGTTTGCGGCAATGAGCTTTGTGATCCTGGGTTGGGTCACGGTGAGCGGCTCCTCAATCTATCACAAAAGCGCTGCAGAACTTGAGAACCTGTTAGAGACCAAAGTCGCAGATGCGCTGTTGGCGGGCGGGTTTGACTGGGCCGCTGTCGAGATGGACGGACAGTATGCGACCCTGTACGGAACCCCGCCGAATCAGACTGCTGCATCAGCGGCCGAAGAAGCTGCACTGACGGCGGCTGGAGGCGGGGGATGGCTGCGCGGTGGAGTCACAGGCGTGGTCACCAAATTCGAGCCGATTACGCGGCACAGAGAGCTGCTGATCGGTGCCCCGGATACGCCCAATCGGATTGCGCACCGAGCAGGCAAGGATGGCGCTGAAGCGGCCCTGACTGCCGCGCCCACTTTACGGCAGGTGTTCGGCGGGAGTAATCAACGGGTTCAAATCGGCTTTCAGGAGTGGAGCGAATAGATGCAATGGTTGTTGACCCATATCTGGGCTTCACTGCTGGTCGCAGGGTTTCTCGGACTGCTTGCAGGCTTCGGGGCCCGGGGCTTCTTCGTATCGAATCGCGTCCGGAGAGCCGAAGTTGATCGCGATGTGGCCCAGACCGAGTTGCAGCAGACGCGGGCCGAAGTGGACGATCTGTACGCGGCACAAAGAAAGCAGAAAGACGCCTATGCCGCCGAACAGGGCACACGTGAGCATGACCTCCTGCAGGAGTTGAGCAGCCGCGACACGACCATCAATAATCTGTCGAATGCGCTGAAAGAGGCGCGCGATGAACTGAAACGCTTTGCCGAGGAGCAAGAGCAGAAGTCGAGCGGTCTGGCGGAAACTGCAGGCGCGGCTCTGGCCGGTGCGGCCGCAGCGACAGCAGCATCCATGGTCACACAGCCTGATGAGGCCAGCGAAACCAAGATCACCGAACTGACGGAACGAAATGCCTGGCTGGAAAGCCGGGTCGCGCGCCTCGAAGCAGACCTGTCGGAACAAGCGGCATCAGACGTTGTAAGTGTTGCAGATACGCCAGCGCCTGAGCCCGTCGCCGAACCGGCCGCCGAGACCACCGCCACGGGTGAAGATCTGCAACGCGAAAAACTGCAATGGCAGAACTCGTATCTGCGCCAACGCGTAGAGGCGCTGGAAACCGCGCTTGTCGTTCAGGAGTCGAGCCCTGTTGAAGCCCCAGCCGAACCGGAGCCAAAGTCAGAGCCGGACGGGCCGACCCTGGTGGCCGTTCCGACGTCAGCTGCGCCGGAAGACACGGCTTCCCCTTCGGAGACGGATGAAGAACTGGCGCGCCTGCGCTGGCGTAATCGCTATCTGGAAGGGCGCCTGGCCTATTATGAAGAAGGACAGGTCGCGTCGGCATTGGCCGAAGATGCAGAGGCGGAGTCTGCCGAACCAGTTGAGGAAGAGACGAGCGCTGAGCCCGAAGACATTGAAACGGTCGAGCCTGTTCTGGTAACCGAGACCGAAGATACCAGCGAATCAGAGACAGACGAGGCCGACACCGACACGACACTTCGCATTGCCCCTATTGGTGCTGAGACGGAGGCCGATCCGGAACCTGAGACAACAGCGGAAGCGGAGACAGAGCCGGCAGACGACACGGAGGCCGACGAGGCCGAGGCTGTGGAAGCAGGTACCGAGGAGGCCGTGGCCGAGGATGCAGGCCCGGACGAGGCTGAGGCAGCCAACGCTGACGAGGCATCTGATGAGGGTGAAACAGAACCCGAGACGGTCAGTGAAGCGCCGCCGGTTGACCCCGTGGTGGAAACCGAGGTCGAACAGGTCGAAGAGGCCGAGCCCGAACCTGTTGAAGCTGCAGAAATGGCTGAGGAAGTGGAGGAATCCAGTTCAGAAGCGGATGCCCCGACAACAGATGACGCGGGTGCCAGCGCAGCCGCGCCGATAGAAGAGCATCCGTCAGAAGCCGTCCTGCAGGAACTCGGGGCCGCGGATCTGGATGAGGATACGAGCAAGGTACAGCCGTTCGCGATCGACCGACCTGCTGATGGCGGAGATGATCTCACCGCGATTGGCGGTATCGGCCCACGGATCTCAACAGTGCTGAACGAGTTGGGAATCTGGACGTATGCGCAGATCGCCGACTGGACGACCGAGAACCAGCATTGGATTGACGATCATCTGGCTTTTAATGGCCGTGTGGCACGTGAAAACTGGGTGGAGCAAGCCGGAACGCTCGCCACGACCCCCCAAGAGGTCGATGCCTAGCCCTTCATTCGACATTCACGTGGTGTGGTATAGTCTTGCGGTTACATGTTGAAAGAATGATCCTTTTGCCTTTCCGGGCATTAGGGTATCGTGATGGTTGAAGGGAGACTGACATGATTGATGAAAAGACGCTGGACACCGCCCCGCGGATTGATGCGCCGCGTGATTTTCTGGATACGGCGCCCACGATCAAACTGTCACGGCGCGGGCTGGTGAAAGGTCTTGCCTGCGGCACAATTGTGCCAATGGTGGTCGGCTGTTCGACCAATCCTGTGACCGGCGCGAGCCAGATCATTCTTCCGGGCTTTGATACCGCCTCGCTCGCTGCGATGTCGACCACGGCCTGGAATGATATGAAGGCGCAAACCCCGCAAACCAGTGACACGCGTCTGAAAAATCGGGTGTTGAACATCTGGGAAAGAACGGCAGTCGGGCGTTCAGATGCCTTGCGCGATGTTTACGGCCAGAACGTGCCGTACAATGCGAGTGAATGGGACATCGCCGTTTTTGACACCGATGATGTGAATGCTTTCGTGATGCCGGGACAACAGGTCGGTGTGTATCGCGGCATTACCGAACTGACCGAAAACGATGATCAGCTCGCTTCCGTTCTCGGGCATGAGGCCGGACATATCGATGGACAGCATTCAGCCGCACGCGCTTCGATGCAGATGGTGTCGCAGGCCGCCATGGTCGCAGGCTCGATCGCGATCGCGCAGACCGAGACCGGGCGCCAATATGGCAACGAGATTGTGGCCCTGGGCGGGGCGGCGCTGCAGTTCGGTGTCTTGCTGCCCTATAGCCGTCAGCATGAGTTGGAGGCCGATAAGCTCGGCGTCGATTATATGCATGCGGCCGGTTATGATGTGCGTGAAGCGCCGCGGTTGTGGGAACTGATGGACCAGAAGAGTGCGGGCAACCGTCCGCCGGAATTCATGTCCACCCATCCCGATCCAGGTCGGCGTCGTGAAGATATGATCAATTATATCAACGCGCGCGGCTACGCCTTCATCTAGCCGGCGGCTGGATTAAAAGCCTGTAGAATTTTGATCGAATCGTCAGATTGACCTTGCGGAAGATTGGTCTGGTGTGCTCAATTGCCAAAAAAGCACACCAAAGGCCGCCCAAAAGTGTCCGACCCAGACATCGAATTCTACTCCAGGATTGCTGACGATATTCCGACAGACAAGAAGTATCGTCTGTTTCAGCGGCATGCTGAAAATCTCGGCTTTGATGAAATCTATTATGGCCGCCGCGTGTACAATGAGCGTCATCAGGCGGAGATGCGTGGCTACCAGATCTGGGATCCGGTCTGGAAAGAAATCTATGATGGCGAGAATTATGTTGAAGCTGATTGGGCAATGTCCGCGATCCGCAACGTCAAGCATGCCTTTCGCTTCGAAGTGCCACAGCGAGAAATGACGGCGGCCGAACAGGCCTTTACCAAGGATGCGCGCCATCACGGGCGGTTGAACGGGTTCGCGGTTCCTCTTGCCACGGCAAACGGCTTGGTTTCCGGGCTTTCAGCGACTTCGCGGGAGAGCCGTCCGACCGATGAGCAGATCAATCGTCTGATTGCGGCGTCGAAACTGTTTGATCATGTGATGGCAGCGCACTATTCCGAGCAAATGTCGAAAACAGCAGGCCTGACGGAGCGCGAAGTCCAGCTGGTTCGACTGCTGTGTGATGGTTACAGCTTTGTACAGATGGCGCATGCCACCGGGCGGTCGGATCAGTGGATCCGCAAATCGTTCATGATCATTCGTGAAAAACTCGGTGTGAACAACAACAATCAGGTCCTGGTCAAAGCCATGTCCATGGGCTTGTTGAGATAGCCAGACTGTCAATAGCAACGTTTGTTGCTCTGCCAATACCGTGCGGTTCTATGCCATGACAGAAGGACGTTGGCGATGGTGCTTTTCGCCAACTCCTGGTCCGGTTTCTCCATCTGGGTGGGGGAGAACTTGTCAGGATATCGCAGTTCCTCGAACTGTGCTCGCATACTTAAACCCGGCAGACTTCGGTCTGCCGGGCTCTTTATGTCAGCGACCCTGCGCAAACGCGGATCTACAGGGCCTTTACAATATCCTCGACCATCTTCTTGGCGTCGGACAGCAGCATCATCGTATTATCGCGGAAGAAAAGCTCATTCTGAATGCCCGCATAGCCCGAGCCCATGGAGCGTTTGATGAACAGGACGGTGCCGGCATTTTCGACATCCAGGACCGGCATGCCATAGATCGGGCTGGCCGTGTCGGTCTTGGCGGCGGGGTTGGTGACATCGTTCGCGCCGATCACGAACGCCACTTCTGAATTGCGGAAGTCGGAATTGATGTCTTCCAGTTCGAACACCTCATCATAAGGCACCTGCGCTTCGGCGAGGAGGACGTTCATGTGGCCTGGCATGCGTCCAGCAACCGGGTGGATGGCGTATTTTACCTCGACGCCTTCTTCTTTCAGCTTGTCGCACATCTCTTTCAGGGCGTGCTGCGCCTGGGCCACCGCCATGCCATAGCCCGGCACGATAATGACTTTTGACGCGTTCTTCATGATGAAAGCGGCATCGTCCGCGCTGCCGCGCTTGAACGGTCTGTCTTCCTGTCCGCCTGCAGCAGCAGCCGCATCCTCGCCGCCAAAGCCGCCCAGGATGACCGAGATGAAGCTGCGGTTCATCCCCTTACACATGATGTAGGACAAGATGGCACCGGATGAGCCGACGAGCGCGCCAGTTATGATCAGGGCAAAATTTCCAAGCGTGAAACCGAGCGCCGCAGCGGCCCATCCTGAATAGGAGTTTAGCATAGAAACGACGACAGGCATATCCGCGCCGCCGATGGGAATAATTAAAGTTATCCCAAGGATGAGGGCAAGGACGGTGAGCCCCCAGAAGGCCCACGTGGCACTGCCGCCGCTGGCCACCAGAACCACGATCAGCGCCACAATGCCGACGCCGATCGCGATATTGAGCACGTGCCGAGCCGGCAACAGGATCGGCGCGCCGGACATGTTCCCGTTCAGCTTGGCAAAGGCGATGACGGAGCCGGTAAAAGTCAAAGCACCAATGGCGGAGCCGAGCGAGAGCTCGATCAGGGAGGCCATACCTATGGAAACATAAGTTTGCTCCGCATTCAGGTTCATAACCGACAGGACTTCACCTGTAGCAATACCAAAACTCTCGGGCGCGTAGAGCGCGGCTGCGGCGACCAGGACCGCGGCCATACCCACAAGCGAGTGAAATGCCGCGACCAACTGCGGCATATCCGTCATCGGGATACGCCGTGCGATCACGGCACCAATCGAGCCGCCAACCGCGACACCGCCGAGCAGGATCGCCCAGGTGACAGGGTCCAGCGCGTTCCAGAACAGGATGAGCGTCGTCGCAACCGCGATCGCCATACCGATCATGCCATTGCGATTACCAGCCCGCGATGTGGCGGGACTGGAGAGGCCGCGCAGGGCCAGGATGAAAAGAATACCGGCCGCCAGATAGAGCAGTGGGGCCCAGGTGGATGCGAACTGATCCATGTCTCTAGTCCCCCTTCTTCTTGTACATGGCAAGCATGCGCTGGGTCACGAGGAACCCGCCGAATATGTTGACGCTGGCCAGAGCGACCGCGATGCCGCCAAGCGCTTTCGCGATCCAGCCGCCGTCAACCGCACCTGAGGCGGTCACAGCGACGATGGCGCCGACGATGATCACCGATGAAATTGCATTGGTCACCGCCATGAGCGGGGTATGCAGAGCCGGCGTGACCGACCAGACCACGTAGTAGCCGACAAAACAGGCCATCGCGAAAATGGCTGCGAGATAGACGGTCGGGCTGATCGTGCTGGCTTCGGCCGCATGTGCGGGCATCGTCAGAGTGAGCAGCCCAATAAATAGTGCAAAAGTTTTGGACACGAGCTGTGCTCCATTATGTTGAGTAATGTTGCCCTCATCCCTGTCCCTTCTCCCGCATCCGGGAGAAGGGGACGCTGGACGAGAGACACGTAAACCACGCGCCTCCCCCTCCCGGGTGCGGGAGGGGGAACGAGGGGGCGGGCACGAAATTGCGCTGTATTCAATCATGCCTTCAACCTCTCATTCACAGTCTCGCCGCCGCGGGTCAGGATCATCGCGGTGACAATTTCATCGTCGGTATCGAGGTTCAGGCTGCCATCTTCCGCTGTAATCAGAGGCAGGAAGGCGAGCAAGTTTTTGGCGTAGAGCGAACTTGCATCCGCTGGCAGATGGGCGGGCAGGTTGGTGAACCCTGCGACTTTCACGCCGTCAACGTCAACGATCTCGTCCGGTTTTGACAGGGGGCAATTGCCCCCGGCGGATACGGCCATGTCGACGATCACTGATCCGGGGCGCATGGTCTTGACCATATCCTCGCTGACGAGAACCGGGGCAGGGCGGCCCGGGATCAGGGCTGTGGTGACCACAATATCCTGTTTGGCGATGTGGCTGGCGTTCAGTTCAGCCTGCTTGGCCTGATATTCTTCAGACATCTGCTTGGCATAGCCGCCTGCCGTCTCAGCTGCTTTGAACTCTTCATCCTCAACTGCGATGAACTTGGCTCCGAGCGAGGCGACTTGTTCTTTCGCGGCGGGGCGAACATCGGTGGCGGTCACGACAGCCCCGAGGCGGCGCGCGGTGGCGATCGCCTGCAATCCGGCGACCCCCGCGCCCATGACAAAGACCTTGGCTGGCGCGACGGTGCCCGCTGCGGTCATCATCATCGGCATCGCGCGGCCATAAATGGTCGCCCCTTCGATCACCGCGCGATACCCGGCGAGGTTCGATTGCGAGGAGAGGGCGTCCATGCTCTGCGCACGGGTAATGCGCGGCGTGAATTCCATGGACAGGGCGGCAATCTTCCGCGCGTTGAGCGCTGCCGGATCCAATCCGAACGGGTCCATCAGGCCAATCACTGTCAGGCCCTCTGGCAGTTTGGCGATTTCGGTGTCGGACGGCCCGCGAACCTTGAGCAGAAGATCCGCGTCTTTCAGGGCGCTCGGCACGCCTGCAGCGATCTTTCCACCAGCGTCTTTATAGGCGTCGTCAGTGAATCCAGCCGCCAGACCGGCGCCTTTCTGCAGCGTGACCTCATGCCCGAGGCCAGTTAGCTTTTGTACAGAATCTGGTGTTGCGGCAACACGTACCTCCCCAGAAACCGTTTCTTTTAAAATGGTCAGTTTCATAATTGCGTTCTGGGCAAAATTGTGCGGAGCGACAAGAGCATATTTTATTTGGCGCATGATTATTGCGCCACTTTGCGTGATGAAATGCGAAAATTGCTGGTATTTGACATGTGGCATGAATGCCACGACTTGGAGCCATCAGTCTGACAGCAATGCGTTTTCGCAAGGGTGCCGCAGCGTCATGGGTCTATGTTGCGCATCGAGGGATTGTTCGGGAGTAATAAGAACAAAACAGGAAGACTCTTTGATGAAAAAAATAAGCTTAATGACCGGCGCTGCCATCACGGCAATGCTGGTGTTCTCAGCGGGCACTGCAATGGCGCAGGATGACGATGCTAGCGCGGAGGAATTGCGACAACAGCAGATTGTTGTCACTGGGACACGCTCTACAGATCGTACAGCCTTGGAAACTGCGGTTCCCGTCGACGTTTTTCCGGTCAGCGAACTGACCGAAACCGGACGGGTTGAGCTGAACCAAATTCTGGCCGCTACCGTGCCGTCGTTCAACTTCAATCAGACCGCAATCAATGATGGTACGGATATCATCCGTCCTGCAACCTTGCGCGGGCTTGCGCCGGACCAGACACTGGTTCTGGTCAACAGCAAGCGTCGTCATCAGTCGGCCCTGGTGAATATTAACGGTTCGGTCGGTCGCGGGTCTGCCGCAGTTGATCTGAATTCTATTCCGACCTCGGCGATTGGCAGCGTTCAGGTCCTGCGCGATGGCGCGTCTGCTCAATACGGTTCTGATGCGATTGCCGGTGTGATCAACGTGCTGTTGAAGGAAGAAAGCTCCGGTGGCGGCGTGAACATTCGCTACGGCGCGTTTGTGACCGACATTGAAGGCCAAGGCCGCGACGCTGTAGACGGTGAAACGCTTCAGGTCAGCGGTTGGAAGGGTTTTGCCCTCGGGGATGATGGCTTTCTGACGATTTCAGCGGAATATAAGGATCGTAATCCATCGAACCGTGCCGGTTTGGATCCGCGATCTCAGTACATTACGCCAGGCGGGGTTGCTGATCCACGAGAAACGACCTTCGATCGTCTCAATCACCGCTATGGTAACGGCAATGCTGAAGACATCAATTTCTTCGCCAATGCGGGCTATGCCCTGAATCCCGATTGGGAGCTTTATGGTTGGGCGGGTTATCAGGACCGGGAGGCTGACAGTACAGGCTTTTATCGCCGGTCGAGCGATTCAGCGACGGGTCCTCTCGGAACGCGCTCAACGCCGAGAAATCTGACGGAAATCTATCCCGACGGCTTCCTGCCAACCATCGTCGGCGACGTCACAGATTTTAGCTTCGGCGGCGGTATTCGCGGTAATCTTGGCGGTTGGGACAGTGATTTCAGCGTCGTCTACGGCTCGAATGACCTGGACTATTCGGTTGTCGACACCTTGAACGCGTCGCTTGGGCCGACAAGCCCGACTGAATTCGATGCCGGCGCTCTGATCTACGACCAGGTTGTCGCGAATGCAGGTGTCACACGTACGTTTGCTGATCTACTGCCTGGCGACACCACGGTGTCATTCGGTCTTGAGTATCGCGAAGAAGGGTACGAGATCGAAGCCGGTGAAGAAGCCTCCTATATTCAAGGCGGCTATCGCGGCGTTCCCGGTGTGAACTATGAACCGATCGTTGGCGAAAATGTTCCGGTTGGATTTGATATTGACGATCCGGCCACCTACCCCGATCCGTTTGATCCGAATTTCGGGGTTACATTTGCTGCCGGCAGCCAAGTGTTTGCCGGGTTTACACCGCAGTCTGAGGTTGACGCCAGCCGCGACAATATCGGTCTTTACGCCGATGTTGAGTGGGAACCGAATCCGCGGACCTTGCTGTCGGCTGCAGTTCGCTACGAGGACTATTCTGACTTTGGCGACACGATCACCGGTAAGATTACCGGTCGGTACGATATCTCCGATGTCATTGCCGTTCGTGGCGCAGTGAGCACGGGCTTCCGGGCGCCGTCTTTGCAGCAGCAATTCTTCACCGCCTCTTCAACCAACTTCATTGATGGCGTGCCCTTTGAGGTCGGGACATTCCCGGCAACATCTGATGCGGCTGTCGCACTTGGCGCCCAGCCACTTGATGCCGAAGAAACAACCAGCTTCTCAGCCGGTGTTGTTCTGACGCCGATGGACGATTTCTTCATCACCATCGATGCCTACCAAATCGAAATTGAGGATCAGATCTTCCTGTCGGAGAATTTGGGCGGCGCAGAAGTTGAGGCGGTTCTGGCGAATGCGGGTGTGACCGGTGTCAGCCGAGTACGCTTCTTCCAGAATGGGATCGAAACGGAGACGACTGGGGTTGATGTCGTCGCCCGCTACGACCTGGATCTGGGTGATCTTGGCGAGCTTGGATTGTCAGGCGCGTTCAACTATTCGGACGTCGAAGTCACTGAGGTGCCGGTCAATTCAGTGATCCCGGACCTGACGTTCTTTAGCCGGAATAATCGTTTGACGTTTGAAGAGAGCGCCCCGGAAACCAAGCTGATCTTGTCAGCGGATTATGATTGGAAAGATGCGACCATCAATGCCAGGGCAACGCGCTATGGTGAAGTGATCGACCCATCCAACAATCCTGACAATGACTTCACTCTGGACGCTAAGTGGATTCTGGATGCATCGGTTGATTATGCCGTGTCCGACAAGGTGTCAGTGGGCTTTGGCATCGACAACATTCTGGATGAATACCCAACTGAAACACCAGATAATCAGAACTTTAACGGCATATTCCCGTACTCAACCCGCTCACCTTTTGGGTTTGCTGGACGGTTTATGTATGCGCGCGCCGGGTTCACCTGGTAGCCTGAAATCCTTCCTTAAAGTTGAAGCGCCGTCCCTCGTGGGCGGCGCTTTGCGTTTGGGATGCTGTGATTGCTTGACCCGATCCCGTTTTTCGTCTTTATGCGGCGCTTCGCTGCTGTGTCAGTGAAATCAATCGCTTGTGGGAGGGGGGCCAACCTTTGACCACGAGCCCTCTAAACCACGGCGACCGGATCGAAAGACCCCCGGTCATCACAAAGCCAAAGAGGTTATCATGGCTAAGAAACTGCTGGGGCAGCTGAAGCTCCAGATTCCCGCTGGCGCGGCCAACCCGTCTCCTCCGGTCGGTCCGGCCCTTGGTCAGCGCGGCATCAACATCATGGAATTCTGTAAGGCGTTCAACGCCAAGACGGAGAAGATGGAAAAAGGCCTGCCGCTGCCGGTCGTGATCGACTATTATCAGGACAAGTCGTTCACGTTTATCGTGAAAACAGCGCCAGCCTCCGTGCTGCTGAAAAAGGCGGCGGGTCTAAAGTCCGGTTCGCAAGAGCCAGGTCGCTCCGTAGCCGGGTCAGTGACCCGCGCGCAGTGCCGCGAGATTGCGGAAGCAAAGATGGCAGATCTGAACGCCAACGATCTCGACCAGGCGACCAAAATCATTGAGGGCTCCGCGCGCTCAATGGGTCTTGAAGTGACGGGGTAAGAGACAATGGCTGTAGGAAAAAGATATCGCGCCGCGGCTGAAACGGTAGAGGCTGAAAAGGCCTATAGCGTCGCTGAGGCGGTGAAACTGGTGAAGTCCAACGCGACCTCCAAGTTTGATGAGACGATCGACATTGCCGTCAATCTCGGTGTCGACCCGAAATATGCCGACCAAATGGTGCGCGGGGTTGTGTCGCTGCCGTCTGGCACGGGCAAGGATGTCCGCGTGGCGGTGTTTGCCCGCGACGCGAAAGCCGACGAAGCCCGCGAAGCCGGCGCTGAAATTGTCGGTGCGGAAGACCTGATGGAAGAGATCCAGAACGGCAAGTCTGACTTTGATCGCGTGATTGCCTCACCGGACATGATGTCTGTCGTGGGGCGCCTTGGTAAGGTGCTTGGGCCGCGTGGTCTTATGCCAAACCCGAAAGTGGGAACTGTGACCCCAAATGTCGGTCAGGCCGTCAAAGACGCCAAGGGTGGCTCTGTTGAGTTCCGGGTTGAGAAGCTTGGCATCATTCATGCCGGGATCGGCAAAGCGTCCTTCAGCGAAGATGCAATTGAGAAAAACGTCCGCGCCTTCGTTGAGGCCTTGCTGAAAGCCAAACCGTCAGGCGCAAAAGGCACCTATATGAAGAAGGTCACAGTGTCTTCGACCATGGGCCCAGGCGTGATGATCGATACAGGCGATGTGATCCCAAGCTAGGGCGTACCCTCGTTATATAAAAATTGAAATGCCCGCCGGATCGCTCTGGCGGGCATTTTTGTTGGGTTGCGTTTGGGGGCTACTCGGCCGTTTCCTGCGGGCCGTTGAACTGCTTGGCGAAAAAGTCGCCGGCGCGCCAGAGGGGACGCTGGTCTGCGTTGGCAAGTGTCAGCGCGATATAGCCGTTGATCTCTGCGAAATTGGCAGCTGCGACATAGCTGATGGAATTGTTCAAATCATCGGCCGGACGGTGGTAGTGTTTCGCAAAATGCGTCGCCCAGGCTTCTTCGCCGCCATTGGCGAAGCCGGTCGCGAGGAAGATCGACGGCACGCCGATCTCAACCAGGCGGAAATGATCTGAGCGCGTGAACAGACCCTGGTCCGGGAACGGGTCGGGGCTGAGCACCATGTCCATTTTCTCCGCGGCGCTGCTGACGGCATCTGCGATTGTGGAGCGATCAGCGCCGAAGGCGACGACATCCTCGAACTCATAGGTCAGCACCGGCATGTCCAGATTGACATTCCCGACCAGGCGCTCAACCGGCACGGTCGGATTCTGAGCGAAATACTCCGCGCCCAGCAGGCCTTTTTCCTCAGCGGTGACGAAGAGCAGCATCAAAGAGCGTTTCGGGCGTTCGCCTTCCAGAACCATGCGCGCGACTTCCAGCATCGTTGCCACGCCCGCCGCATTGTCGAGCGCGCCATTATTGATCCGGTCTTCAAGGAAAGACTGTGAGACCCCGATATGATCGAGATGCGCGGTCAGGACGATGATTTCGTCTTTCATGACCGGATCGCGGCCTTCAATCAGGCCGATGACATTGTCTGACTCCACGATGTCGATCTTTGATTCCTGGCTCATCGCCACAGTGAACGGCAAGTCGAAGCCAGACACGGCCCCGCCTTCGGCTTCAGCAGCGTCCATAATTGCGTCGAAATCCTGTCCCGCCGCCTCCATCAGCTTGCGGCCCCCGTCCAGGGACATAAAGGCAGCGACTTGCAGACCCGGCGCACGCGAGAACGGGGTGCCGTCCGGCTGCAGCCAGTTCATCCGCGCCGAGTCGAGTCGTCCCTCATTGACCAGGCGGGAAAAGGCATAGACGCGTTCCCGGGTTGGGGTCTGTAAAGTAATGACGCCCACCGCGCCGCGCTTCGACGCTTCAGAGCTTTTCCGTGAGCCGTAATAGGCACGCTCCTCAGTCTGAATGCCTTTCGGTGTGCCGCTCAACATGACCACGACTTTGCCGTCCACATCGAGACCAGCATAGTCATCCCGTCCCAGATCGGGCGCGACCACACCGAAACCGACAAAAACGAGTTCGGCTTCGACGCTACTCTCTTCGAAACTCGTCGAACCGGAGACGACGTAATCGACTTCGCTTTCCAGGCCGAGCGCCGTGCCGCTCTCGATGTCGCGAACACCGAATGAGAGATTCTCAGGAGAGCGGTAGCCGCGTTGCAGCGGAACAGTTTGAAAATACGTGCCGTCTGTGCCAGCTGGGGCAACGCCCATTTGCGCGAGCTGATCGGCGACATAGGCCGCGGCCGCGTCATAGCCGGGCGTTCCGGCCTCGCGGCCCAGCAAGTCGTCGCTGGCCAGGAAAGTCATATGCGCCTGGATCAGATCGGCATCGGGCTCAAGTGAAACCTCAGAGGTCAGTTCCACTTCCGTCCCGGTCGATGAGGATGAGGAGGTAGAGTCTTCTGTCGCGGGCTGACAGGCGGTGGCAAGGACGATTGCGGATACGAGGGCGGGCAGAATAGGTTTCAAGAGATTTCACCTTTCATGAAAGATTATCCCACGCCTCTGCCGCATCCGGCACGAATCGTCCAGCACGGAGCCGCTATTCCTGGGCGGGTTGGATTGAGATAGAACCGCTCGATCGCCTTTTTTGCACGCCCCCTTGACTTTTCTGAAATTAGCTCTTGCGCACTTGTGGGCAATGCGTTAACTCACGCCCCTTGCGGGAGATGAGCATTGCTGATCTCCCGTTTCCTGTCCGAGATCATGGGTGAGGCGATCTGGCCTCATAATTCCTATGTTAGACGGGGTGAGGCAGGTTTGTTGCCAAGTGGTGACAGGCGGTCTGCCAGGCCCTGGGCAGGTGCCCATGTCCGACCTCCATATAATGGAGTGCGGGCGGAAGGCAAACACCCGGGCGCTCGGATGGTCCGATCGCCTCTTGAAGGAGATCCGCAATGGATAAAGCTGGAAAAGCCGAATCCCTGGAAATGCTTGGCGGCATTTTTGAGGAATCCGGCAGCGTCGTGGTGGCGCGTTATACCGGTCTCACCGTTGCGGAAATGACTGATTTCCGGGGTAAACTGCGCGAGCAGGGTGCCACGGCGAAGGTGGTCAAGAATCGTCTGGCGAAAATCGCGCTGGACGGCAAAGGCGGCGATGATGCAGCGGCGATGTTCGTTGATCAAACCGTAATTGCCTATTCATCTGATCCTGTCGCGGCGGCAAAAGGTGCTGCGGATTTTGCCAAAGAGAACGAGAAGCTCGTGATCATTGGCGGGGTGATGGATGACAAGGTTCTGGATGCGAAAGGGGTTGAGGCGCTCGCCAAACTTCCATCGCTTGATCAGCTTCGTGGCAAGCTTATCGGACTGCTCCAGGCTCCGGCAACGAAAGTTGCGGGCGTGGTTCAGGCCCCAGCGGGTCAATTGGCGCGTGTCATCTCTGCCTATGGAAGCAAGGACGCGGCCTAACCGGTCATTTTCACAACCAAACAGACCTTCAATATCTCACCCCCGTTTTAAGGAATTAAACAATGTCCAAATTGGAACAAATCGTAGAAGACCTGTCCGGTCTGACCGTGCTTGAAGCTGCTGAACTGGCCACGCTTCTGGAAGACAAGTGGGGCGTCTCTGCGGCGGCGCCTGTGGCTGTTGCGGCGGTTGCTGGCGGCGGCGACGCTGGTGGCGAAGCGGCAGCTGACAAGGACGAGTTCGACGTCGTTCTGACAGATGCCGGCGCCAAGAAGATCGGCGTGATTAAAGTCGTTCGCGAAGTCGTCTCCGGCCTTGGCCTGAAAGAAGCTAAAGAGCTGGTTGAGTCCGCTCCGAAAGCCATCAAGGAGGGCGTGTCGAAAGACGAAGCTGAAGAGCTCAAGAAGAAGTTTGAAGAAGCTGGCGCTTCTGTCGAGATCAAATAGATCTCGTGGCTCTCAATTGAGAGCGTGTTGAGTACAGGGTCTCAGGTTCGCGCGGAACAGAGATCTGAAAAATTAAGCGCGGCAAAGTCGTTCTGGCTTTGCCGCGTCCGCGCGTTTTAGGCGACACGCTGTTCTGGCTCAGTCTCCAGACAGCAAAAAACGGGACACAAGATGGCACTCTCTTTCACAGAAAAGAAACGCATCCGTAAATCCTTCGGCAAAATCCCCGAAGCCATCGATATGCCAAACCTCATCGAGGTTCAGCGCTCCTCCTACGAACATTTCCTGCAGATGCACACGGCGCAAGCCGAGCGGACCGATGATGGTCTGGGCGGCGTCTTCAAAGGGGTGTTTCCGATCGTTGATTTCAACGAGCGGGCCTCTCTGGAATATGTTTCCTATGAGTTCGAGCCGCCGAAATTCGATACAGAAGAATGTATGCAGCGCGACCTGACCTATGCTGCGCCTTTGAAAGTACGCCTGCAGCTGGTCGTGTTCGACATTGACGAAGATACCGGCGCCAAGTCGGTGAAAGAAGTCAAGGAACAGGAAGTCTATCTCGGCGATATCCCGCTGATGACCAATAAGGGGACGTTTATCGTTAACGGAACCGAGCGCGTAATCGTGTCTCAGATGCACCGGTCGCCGGGTGTGTTCTTTGATCACGACAAGGGCAAGACCCATTCCTCCGGCAAGCTTCTTTTTGCCGCCCGGATCATTCCGTATCGCGGCTCATGGCTCGATTTCGAGTTTGATGCGAAAGACATTCTGAACGTTCGGATCGACCGTAAGCGCAAGCTGCCAGCGACCACGCTGTTGATGGCGCTTGGCTATGATGCCGATCAGATCCTCGACATGTTCTACACCAAGTCTGTGTATCGCATCGACAAGAAGGGTTGGATCTGCGGGTTCGACCCGTCGGCCTGGAAAGGGCAGAAGCCTGCCTTTGATCTGGTGGATGCGAAGTCCGGCAAGGTGGTCTCGCCTGCCGACCGCAAACTGACGGCGCTCGCTGTGAAGCGGATTGCAGAAGGGGGCACCGAAGAGCTGCTCCTGCCATCGACCGCGCTGGAAGGAAAGTTCTTGGCACGTGACATCGTCAACCGGAAAACCGGTGAGATTTATGGCGAGTCCGGCGATCTGCTCGAAGAAGAGCTGCTCGCTGAACTGCGCGATCAAGGCGTCAAATCGATCGAAATTCTCGATGTCGACAATGGCGGGCGCGGACCGTGGCTGCGCAACACGTTGAAGGCTGATAAGAATGACACCCGCTTTGAGGCGCTGTCTGACATTTACCGGGTGATGCGCCCGGGCGAGCCGCCAACCCAGGAAGCGGCGGACGCGCTGTTTAATCAGCTGTTTTTCGACAGTGAGCGCTATGATCTTTCCGCGGTGGGCCGCGTGAAGATGAACACGCGTCTGAAAGTGGCCGTCGAAGGCTATGAACCTGCCGAAGACACTGAGCGCACATTGCGTAAGGACGATATTGTCGGCGTCATGAAGGTCATTCTCGACCTGAAAGACGGCAAAGGCGATGTCGACGATATCGACAATCTCGGCAACCGCCGGGTGCGCTCTGTCGGTGAGTTGATGGAGAACAATTACCGCATCGGTCTGGTCCGTATGGAGCGGGCGATCAAGGAGCGGATGAGCTCGGTTGATATCGACACGGTGATGCCGAACGATCTGATCAATGCGAAGCCGGTCGTGGCCTCTGTGCGCGAATTCTTTGGCTCCTCGCAGCTGTCTCAGTTCATGGATCAGACCAATCCGCTGTCAGAGATTACGCATAAGCGTCGTCTCTCAGCGCTTGGTCCTGGCGGTCTGACCCGTGAACGGGCAGGCTTTGAAGTGCGCGACGTGCACCCGACCCATTATGGCCGCATCTGTCCGATTGAGACGCCGGAAGGCCCGAACATTGGTCTGATCAATTCGCTCGCCACACATGCGCGGGTGAACAAGTATGGCTTTATCGAGAGCCCTTACCGCAAAGTGGTCGACGGCAAGCTGACCGCTGAGGTGGAGTACCTCTCCGCCATGGAAGAGCAGCTCTACTCGATCGCCCAGGCCAACACGCTGGTCGATGAGAAGGGCGAGATCGTCAACGAATTCGCGAATGCCCGTGTGAACGGCGAAGCGATGCTCGTGATGAAAGAAGACATCCAGTACATGGACGTCTCGCCAAAGCAGGTGGTGTCAGTTGCTGCGGCGCTGATCCCCTTCCTCGAGAATGACGATGCGAACCGGGCTCTGATGGGCTCAAACATGCAACGTCAGGCCGTGCCGCTGGTGCAAACGGATGCGCCGCTTGTTGGGACTGGTATGGAAGCGGTTGTGGCGCGTGATAGCCGGGCTGCGATTGTCGCCCGCCGCGCCGGTGTGGTCGAGCAGGTGGACGGTGTTCGGATCGTGGTCCGGGCGACAGAGGATCTCGATACGTCAGCGTCTGGTGTCGATATCTATCGCCTGTCCAAGTTCCGCCGCTCGAACCAGAACAGCTGTATCAACCAGCGCCCGATCGCCAAGGTTGGCGACGTTGTGGCGAAAGGCGATATCATCGCTGACGGGCCTTCAACCGATCTTGGTGAGCTGGCACTTGGCCGGAACGTGCTCGTCGCGTTCATGCCCTGGAACGGCTATAACTTTGAGGACTCGATCCTGATTTCTGAGCGGATTGTGCGCGACGATGTCTATACCTCGATCCACTTGGAAGAGTTTGAGATCATGGCCCGCGATACCAAGCTTGGGCCGGAAGAGATCACGCGCGACATTCCAAATGTCGGTGAGGAAGCCCTGCGCAACCTGGACGAAGCCGGGATTGTCGCGGTCGGTGCCGAGGTCAAAGCTGGTGACATTCTGGTCGGTAAGGTGACGCCGAAAGGCGAAAGCCCGATGACGCCGGAAGAAAAGCTGCTGCGGGCGATCTTTGGTGAGAAAGCCTCTGACGTGCGCGATACGTCTCTGCGTGTGCCGCCGGGCGATGCGGGAACCGTTGTCGAGGTGCGTGTGTTTAATCGCCACGGCATCGACAAAGACCAGCGCGCGCTGCAGATTGAACGTGAGCAGATTGAGCAGTTGCAGGAAGACAAGGAGGACGAACAGTCCATTCTTGAGCGCAACACGTATGCGCGTCTTCGTGAGCTGATCATCGGCAAAGAGGCTGCGGCCGGACCGTCCGGGTTCAAGACAGGCAAAGTGTCTGAGGCCTCTCTGGAAGGCCTCGCGGAAAGCAGCCTGTGGGAAATCGCGCTGAAGTCTGAAAAGGCCCAAGCCGAGATCGACGCGCTACAGGTCTCGTTCAACGAGTCGATCCGTGAGCTGGAAGCCCGGTTCAATGACAAGGTCGACAAGGTCCAGCAGGGCGATGACCTGCCGCCCGGCGTGATGAAAGTCGTCAAGGTCTTTCTCGCGGTGAAGCGCAAGCTGCAGCCGGGTGACAAGATGGCCGGCCGTCACGGCAACAAGGGTGTGATCTCCAAGATCAATCCGATCGAGGACATGCCGTTCCTGGAGGACGGGACGCCGGTTGATATCGTGCTGAACCCGCTCGGGGTGCCGTCACGGATGAATGTTGGTCAGATCCTTGAAACCCATCTGGGTTGGGCCTCTGCCGGTCTCGGTAAGCTGGTTCAGGAATCGCTGGATCAGTGGAACGAGGACCATGACAGTAAGGCGCTGCGCAAGACGCTGCAGACCGTCTATGGCGATGATGAGCCGCTGCCAGAGTCCGATGAAGACCTGGTCGAGCTCGCGGGCAACCTCCACAAAGGTGTCCCGATGGCGACGCCGGTCTTTGATGGTGCGCGCGAGCCGGACATTGTGAAAATGCTGGAGCGTGCGGGACTGGACAGTTCGGGCCAATCGGTTGTCTATGACGGTCGAACCGGTGAGCAGTTCAAGCGTCCGGTGACAGTCGGATACAAGTATTTGCTCAAGCTTCATCACCTGGTGGACGAGAAAATCCACGCGCGCTCGACCGGGCCTTACTCGCTGGTGACGCAACAGCCACTGGGCGGTAAAGCTCAGTTCGGCGGACAGCGTTTCGGGGAGATGGAAGTCTGGGCACTCGAAGCTTATGGCGCGGCCTATACGCTGCAGGAAATGCTGACGGTGAAGTCGGATGACACAGCGGGCCGGGCAAAAGTGTACGAGGCCATCGTTCGCGGAGATGACACATTCGAAGCCGGTATTCCGGAAAGCTTCAATGTGTTGATCAAGGAAATGCGGTCACTTGGACTGAATGTCGAATTGATCGGAGACAATGACGGGAGCTCAAACGTGGCGGCGGAATAGCCGTCACAAAACGCCGCGAGGCGGTAGAGTTTACAGTTGAACAGGCCGGATTTTCGGTGGGAGTCCGGCCAAACCCTCCCAAGGAGTGGAGACACCATGCGCCAAGATGTAGCCAGCATTTACAAGCAAAAAGACGAAGTCCCTACATTTGATGCCATCCGCATCACCATTGCCAGCCCGGAGAAGATCCGCGGCTGGTCGTCAGGTGAGATCAAGAAGCCTGAAACCATCAACTATCGCACGTTCAAGCCGGAGCGTGATGGCCTGTTCTGTGCGCGGATCTTTGGCCCGATCAAGGATTATGAGTGTCTGTGCGGCAAGTATAAGCGCATCAAGTATCGCGGGATTATCTGTGAGAAGTGCGGCGTTGAGGTGACCCTGGCGAAGGTCCGGCGCGAGCGCATGGGCCATATTGAGCTTGCGTCTCCTGTGGCGCACATCTGGTTCCTGAAGTCGCTGCCATCCCGGATCGCGACCCTGCTCGATATGACACTGAAAGATGTCGAGCGCGTGCTGTATTTTGAAAGCTATGTCGTGATTGAGCCGGGCCTCACCCCGCTTGAGCCGCGTCAGCTTCTGTCCGAAGAAGAGTATATGGAGCTTCAGGACGAGCACGGGGAAGATGCCTTCACCGCGATGATCGGTGCCGAAGCGGTCAAAGAAATCCTGCAAAGCCTGGATCTTGATTTGCTGGCCGACACGCTGCGCGAAGATCTGGCCGAATCGACGTCTGAGCTGAAGACCAAGAAATACTCCAAGCGCCTGAAAGTGGTGGAGTCGTTCCTCGCGTCCGGTGCGAAGCCAGAGTGGATGATTATGAGCGTTGTGCCGGTCATCCCGCCGGATCTGCGTCCGCTGGTGCCACTGGATGGCGGCCGGTTTGCGACCTCTGACCTGAACGACCTCTATCGCCGCGTGATCAACCGGAACAACCGTTTGAAGCGCCTGATGGAGCTGCGCGCGCCGGACATCATCATCCGCAACGAGAAGCGGATGTTGCAGGAATCTGTCGACGCGCTGTTCGACAACGGCCGCCGTGGCCGCACGATTACCGGCACCAATAAGCGTCCGCTGAAGTCGCTGTCTGACATGCTGAAAGGCAAGCATGGCCGTTTCCGTCAGAACCTGCTCGGGAAACGCGTCGACTATTCCGGTCGCTCTGTGATCGTGGTTGGCCCGAACCTGAAGCTGCATGAATGCGGTCTGCCGAAGAAGATGGCGCTGGAGCTGTTCAAGCCGTTTATCTATGCGCGCCTCGACGCGAAGGGGCTCGCCGGTACGGTCAAGGCGGCGAAGAAGCTGGTTGAGAAAGAGAAGCCGGAAGTCTGGGATATCCTGGAAGAGGTGATCCGCGAGCATCCGGTGATGCTGAACCGCGCGCCAACGCTGCACCGCCTCGGCATTCAGGCGTTTGAACCAAAGCTGATTGAAGGCAAGGCGATCAACCTGCACCCGCTGGTTTGTGCGGCCTTCAACGCGGACTTTGATGGTGACCAGATGGCCGTTCACGTGCCGCTGAGCCTTGAGGCGCAGCTGGAAGCGCGCGTCCTGATGATGTCGACGAACAACATCCTGTCACCAGCAAACGGCAAGCCGATTATCGTGCCGTCGCAGGATATCGTTCTCGGCCTCTACTATCTGTCTCTGGACAAGGACAATGAGCCGGGCGAGGGCTCCATGATCTCCGACATGGCGGAGATGGAACACGCGCTGTCGACCGGGCATCTGTCTGTGCATGCGAAAGTCAAAGCTCGTTATGTCGGAGTCGATGAAGCCGGCAACGAGGTCAGCAAGATCATCGACACGACCCCGGGTCGCTACATGATTGCCGACATCCTGCCCAAGCATCACGCGATCGATCCCGAGCGCCTGCTCGCCGATCTGATGGTGAAGAAGAATGTCGGGAAGCTGATCGATGAGGTCTATCGGACCTGTGGTCAGAAGGCGACCGTGATCTTCGCGGATAAGCTGATGGGGCTTGGTTTCCGCGAAGCGGCGAAAGCCGGCATTTCGTTCGGTATGGACGATATGAAAATCCCGGAAGCGAAAGTGAAACTGGTCGAGCAAACACGCGAACTCGTCAACGAGTATGAGCGCCAGTATGCCGACGGTCTGATCACGCGCGGTGAAAAGTACAACAAGGTTGTGGACGCCTGGTCAACCTGTACCGACAAAGTGGCAGACGCGATGATGGACGCCGCCGGTGAGGCCGAGGTCGATGATGACACCGGTCGTCTGAAAGAGACCAATTCGGTCTTCATGATGGCGCATTCCGGTGCGCGTGGATCGAAGAACCAGATGAAGCAGCTGGCCGGGATGCGCGGCCTGATGGCTCGTCCGGATGGCTCAATCATCGAGACGCCGATCATTTCGAACTTCAAGGAAGGCCTGACGGTTCAGGAATACTTCAACTCGACCCACGGGGCCCGTAAAGGTCTCGCCGATACCGCTCTGAAAACCGCAAACTCCGGCTATCTGACGCGTCGTCTGGTCGACGTGGCGCAGGACTGTATCGTCAACGAAGACGATTGCGGAACCGATCGCGGCATTGAGCTGTCAGCGGTTATGGAAGGCGCGGATGTTGTGGTCAGTCTGAGCGAGCGCATTCTCGGCCGGACGACGGGTGAGGATGTCAAAGCGTCCAAGTCGGATGAACTGATCGCACCGGCCAACACCTATATCGACGAAGCGCTTGCGCAGAAGATTGAGGATGCCGGTGTTGACCGGATCAAGGTGCGCTCGCCGCTGACTTGTGAAACCAAAGTCGGTGTCTGTGTGGCGTGCTATGGCCGCGATCTGGCCCGCGGTACGATTGTCAATCGCGGTGAAGCGGTTGGCGTCATCGCGGCCCAGTCCATTGGTGAGCCGGGTACGCAGTTGACCATGCGGACCTTCCACATCGGTGGGGCAGCATCTGTGGCCGAGGACAGCTCTGCCGAGGCGCAGGTCGAAGGGAAGGTCAAGTTTGAAAGCCCGACTTTCGTAACCCGCGAAGACGGCACATTGGTTGTCACTGGCCGTCATATGATTGTATCGATCGTCGATGGCGATGGCCGCACGCGCCAGACCTTCAAGCCGACCTATGGCACAACGCTGCACGTCAAGGACAAGAAGAAGGTCAAGCCGGGCGACCGACTGGCCGACTGGGATCCATTTGCCCAGCCGATCATCTCTGAAGTTGAAGGGACAGTTCGTCTGGTCGACATTGTCGATGGCCTGACCTCTCGTGAAGAGACGGATGAAGCGACGGGTATTTCGTCTCGCGTGATTGTCGATGGTCGTGGCTCGAAAGGCGCGGATCTGCGCCCGTCCGTCATGATTGTTGATGGCAAGGGCGAAGCGCTTGAGCTGCCAAACGGCAATGAAGCGCGCTACATGCTGTCACCGGGGGCGATCCTGTCTGTCGAAGATGGCGACGAGATCAAGATCGGTCAGTCCATGGCGCGGATCGCGACCAGCGGTGCCAAGACCAAGGACATTACCGGCGGTCTGCCACGTGTGGCTGAACTGTTTGAGGCGCGTCGTCCGAAAGACAATGCCGTCATCGCCGAAACCGATGGCCGTATCGCCTTCATTCGCGAGTATAAGCAGAAGCGCAAGATCGCGATCATCCCGGACGATCCGGACAAGGATGCGATTGAGTTCCTGGTCCCGAAAGCGCGTCGTCTCGACGTGCAGGATGGCGACTATGTGAAGCGCGGTGACTATATCATCGACGGTAACCCCGCCCCGCAGGACATTCTGGCGACACTCGGGATTGAGGCCCTAGCCAACTATCTCGTCGATGAGGTTCAGAAGGTCTACCGTCTGCAGGGCGTGCCGATCAACGATAAACATATCGAAGTGATCGTCCGTCAGATGCTGCAGAAGTATGAAGTGACCGATCCGGGCACAACGACGCTGATCAAGGGTGAGCATGTTGATCTGATTGAACTGGAAGAGGCGAATGCCGCCGTGCGCCGGTCTCGTAAGGCAGATCAGCGCGAAGCCACCGGCACGCCTGTGCTGCTGGGGATCACCAAAGCCTCGCTGCAGACGCGCAGCTTCATCTCTGCGGCCTCGTTCCAGGAGACGACACGCGTGCTCACAGAGGCTGCGATCCAGGGTAAAGTCGATACGCTGGAAGGCCTGAAAGAGAACGTGATTGTGGGGCGTCTTATCCCGGCCGGGACCGGCGGCGGTATGCGCTCGATGCGCCGGGTTGCAGCCCAGCGTGACAACAAGCTGCGTCAGAAACGCGAGGCGGCGGCAAAGGCTGCGGCGGCGGCACTGCCCGCCCCGGATGCGGCCGAGTAAAGGCCCCGCGGAGCAGGGTGCGGCGCGAAGTGTGCCTCGTCCTGCCCACAAGGCTTGACGAGGCTGCCGCGTGGCCTTAAACGCGCGACATGCTGGCTGGGCAGGTCTTTTTTCAAGACCTGCCCGGTAGTTCTTTTGGAGCTGCCGGTTTGGCAAACACCTTAAAGCGGATGTTTCGATGGCGTCTCACGGCCTGACAAGTGTCTATCTATGAAAATTGGTCCAAAAGGGGCCACTTAAATTGAGAGAGTATCAAGGCCCCTATGCCAACGATTCAACAGCTGATCCGGAAGCCGCGCAAGCCTAAGCCGCAACGCTCCAAGACCCCCGCCCTGAAAGGCAATCCACAACGTCGCGGCGTGTGTACGCGCGTTTATACAACGACACCGAAAAAGCCGAACTCGGCGCTTCGGAAAGTGGCGAAAGTACGCCTGACCACGGGGTTTGAATCGCTCTGCTACATTCCTGGTGAAGGTCACAACCTGCAGGAGCACTCTGTGGTGTTGATCCGCGGCGGCCGCGTGAAAGACCTTCCCGGTGTGCGTTATCACATTCTTCGCGGTGTTCTGGATACCCAGGGCGTTAAAGACCGTAAGCAGCGTCGTTCGCATTACGGCGTTAAGAAGCCGAAATAAGGGAGACCGGATATGTCACGTCGTCACCGCGCGGAAAAACGTCAGGTTCTTCCTGATCCGAAATTCAAGGACGTTGTCCTGTCAAAATTCATGAACCAGATCATGCAGGACGGCAAAAAGTCGACTGCTGAGCGCATCGTCTATGGCGCGCTGGACCTGGTTGAGTCACGTGCCAAGAAGGACCCGGTCGAGGTTTTCCATGAGGCGCTTGAATCCATCTCGCCGTCTGTCGAAGTGCGCTCGCGCCGTGTCGGTGGGGCGACCTATCAGGTGCCGGTTGAAGTGCGCCCGGAACGCCGTCAGGCGCTGGCCATTCGCTGGTTGGCTGCTGCGGCCAGTTCACGCAATGAAAACACCATGCGCGAGCGTCTTGCAGGCGAACTTATGGATGCGAGCCAAGGTCGTGGCAACGCCGTTAAGAAGCGGGAAGACACGCACAAAATGGCTGAAGCCAACCGTGCCTTCTCACACTACCGCTGGTAAATTTTCAAACCTGATTCCTCTCAGAACCGACTAAAAAGGTGAAGCTCATGGCCCGCGAATATCCGCTGGAGCGCTATCGTAACTTTGGTATCATGGCGCATATTGACGCCGGCAAGACAACGACGTCTGAGCGTATCCTCTACTATACGGGTAAGTCCCACAAAATCGGTGAAGTGCATGATGGCGCGGCGACGATGGACCATATGGAGCAGGAGCAGGAGCGCGGGATCACGATCACGTCTGCTGCGACCACAACCTTCTGGGAGCGCACAGATGATGGTCAGACGGCGCAGACCGAAAAGCACCGTCTGAACATTATTGATACGCCCGGACACGTGGACTTCACGATTGAGGTCGAGCGTTCGCTGGCTGTGCTTGACGGCGCGGTCTGCGTGCTGGACGCGAATGCCGGTGTTGAGCCTCAGACTGAGACCGTTTGGCGCCAGGCCGATCGCTACAAGGTGCCGCGCATCGTGTTCGTCAACAAGATGGACAAGATCGGCGCAGACTTCTTCAACTGTGTTGAGATGATCAAAGATCGCACGGGCACCACGCCTGCGCCGATCCAGTGCCCAATCGGCGCTGAATCCGAGCTGGAAGGCCATGTCGACCTGATCACTATGCAGGAATGGGTTTGGGCTGGTGAAGACCTCGGCGCGAGCTGGGAGCTGCGTGAGATCCGTGACGAGTTGAAAGACAAGTGCGCAGAGATGCGCGCAACCCTGGTCGAGCTTGCGGTTGAGCAGGACGAAGAGGCGATGATGGCTTATCTCGAAGGAGAAGAGCCAGACGTTGACCAGTTGCGCGCGCTGATCCGCAAGGGCACGCTCGAGATGGCCTTTGTGCCTGTGCTTTGCGGCTCTGCGTTTAAAAACAAAGGTGTTCAGCCGATGCTGAACGCGGTGCTGGATTATCTGCCAAGCCCGCTGGATGTGCCGGCCTATATGGGCTTCAAGCCGGGCGACGAGACCGAGACTCGCGACATTGCGCGCACGGCATCTGATGACGAGCCGTTCTCCGGCCTTGCCTTCAAGATCTGGAATGACCCGTTTGTGGGGTCGCTCACCTTTGTGCGTATCTATTCGGGCAAGCTGACCAAAGGCGGTTCGGTTCTGAACTCGACCAAGGGCAAGCCTGAGCGCGTAGGCCGGATGATGATCATGCACTCCAACGATCGCGAAGAGATCGAAGAGGCATTTGCCGGTGACATTATTGCGCTCGCGGGCCTGAAGGGCACGACAACCGGTGATACGCTCTGCGACAAGGGCGATCCGGTCGTGCTGGAAACGATGACCTTCCCCGATCCGGTAATCGAGATTGCGGTTGAGCCGAAAACCAAGGCTGACCAGGAGAAGATGTCTGCCGGTCTGGCGCGTCTGGCGGCCGAAGATCCAAGCTTCCAGGTCGAGTCAGATCACGAGTCTGGTCAGACGATCATGAAAGGCATGGGCGAGCTTCACCTCGACATTCTGGTCGATCGTCTGAAGCGCGAGTTCAAGGTTGAAGCGAATATCGGTCAGCCGCAGGTGGCTTACCGTGAAGCGCTCGGCAAGAATGCTGACATCGATTACACCCACAAGAAACAGTCTGGTGGGTCGGGTCAGTTTGCCCGCGTGAAAATTCGTTTTGAGCCGCTGGAGCCAGGTTCCGGCTATGTCTTCGAAAGCGAAGTGGTCGGTGGTAACGTTCCGAAGGAATACATTCCGGGCGTTGAGAAGGGCATTGATATGGCCAAGGAGAACGGGCTGCTGGCCGGTTATCCGATGACCGATTTCAAGGCTGTGCTCTATGATGGCGCGTTCCACGATGTCGACTCCAGTGTTCTGGCGTTTGAAATCGCGGCCCGTGCCGCGTTCCGCGAGCTGAAATCTCAGGGCGATCCGCGCCTGATGGAGCCGATCATGAAAGTCGAGGTGGTGACACCTGAAGACTATATGGGCGACATTATCGGTGACCTGAACTCACGTCGTGGGCAGATCCAGGGCTCTGAGCCACGCGGGAACGCGACGGCGATCAACGCCTTCGTGCCACTGGTCAACATGTTTGGTTATGTGTCCAACCTGCGCGGCATGTCCCAGGGGCGTGCGCAGTTCACGATGCAATTTGAACACTATGCAGAAGTGCCGAAAGCAGAAGCACAGAAGCTGGTTTCAGAATTAGCGGGCTAACAAGCAGCCGAACCCTTGTTAGCCCCTTAGGGCAGAGCAGGTGGTTCGGCAAACAATCTAGACCGATTGCGGTCACCCAATTGGCCTCGTAAGGGCTGTAGTTAAGGCTATTTAGAGGAGTATCCCATGGCCAAGGAGAAGTTTGAGCGTAACAAGCCGCATGTGAACATCGGCACGATTGGTCACGTTGATCATGGTAAGACGACGCTGACGGCGGCGATTACGATGTGTCTGGCCGAGGCTGGCGGCGGTGATGCGCAGTCTTATGAGGACATTGACAGCGCGCCGGAAGAGAAGGCCCGCGGGATCACCATCAACACAGCGCACGTCGAGTATGAGACCGAGAACCGTCACTATGCCCACGTCGACTGCCCGGGCCACGCTGACTATGTCAAGAACATGATCACCGGTGCGGCGCAGATGGACGGCGCCATCCTGGTGGTGAATGCCGCTGACGGCCCGATGCCACAGACCCGCGAGCACATCTTGCTGGCGCGTCAGGTCGGTGTGCCGGCGCTGGTCGTGTTCATGAACAAGGTCGATCAGGTCGATGATGAAGAACTGCTCGAACTGGTTGAGATGGAAGTCCGCGAACTGCTCGACTCTTATGAGTTCCCAGGCGACGAGATTCCGATCATTGCCGGCTCGGCTCTGGCCGCGGTGGAAGGCCGTGATGAGGCGATCGGTAAAGAGAAAGTACTGGAGCTGATGGCGGCTGTGGATGAGTATATCCCAACCCCTGAGCGTCCGCTCGACAAGCCGTTCCTGATGCCGGTGGAAGATGTGTTCTCAATCTCTGGTCGCGGCACGGTTGTGACCGGCCGGGTTGAGACCGGGATCATCAAGGTGGGCGACGAGATTGAAATCGTTGGCATTAAAGAGACCCAGAAGACCACGTGTACCGGCGTTGAGATGTTCCGCAAGCTGCTCGATCAGGGCCAGGCGGGCGACAATATCGGGGCGCTGATCCGCGGGATCGACCGCGATGAAGTGCAGCGCGGACAGGTTCTGTGTGCGCCGGGCTCGATCACGCCGCACAACAAGTTCGAAGCTGAGGCTTACATCCTGACCAAGGAAGAGGGTGGCCGTCACACGCCATTCTTTACCAATTATCGTCCGCAATTCTATTTCCGCACGACCGACGTGACCGGCGTTGTGACGCTGCCGAAGGACAAGGAAATGGTGCTGCCGGGTGACAATGTGAAAATGGATGTCGAGCTGATCCAGCCGATCGCCATGGACCAGGGCCTGCGCTTTGCGATCCGCGAAGGCGGCCGCACCGTCGGCGCCGGCGTCGTGGCCTCAGTCAAGAGCTAGGCCTCAAACCAGGGGCCGAGAGGCCCAACACCACTTCACAAAGCCCGCGTCAAATGACGTGGGCTTTTTTGTGTTCGTTAAGTCCGGGGAAGAGGGGAGTATGCAGACCAGGTCTCACATGTCGGTGGCGTTGCATTTTGCGGTCCGAGAATCTGGAGGCCTACGGATTTAGTGCGCTGGCACCGGGAACACGATTTGCCAGACCTCCAATTATTCGATAATCTTCATTATGGGAAAATTCTTGAGCAGCCTGAAACACCTTGAAATGCAACAGGATGGAAGAGAATGGTACGCCCAACAGGATTCGAACCTGTGACCTACTGATTAAAAGTCAGTTGCTCTACCAACTGAGCTATGGGCGCATCCGAACGGGTCGAATAGTTGAACCGCATTGAGAGGTCAACGGTTTTTGCTGCAGATCGCAGCAGCTTCGGCTCTTGATCTTTTCAGCACGCTGGATTTCAGTTTAGTCATGACAAATCGAGCAATTCTTTCGTGTGCAATCACACTCGCTATCGTGGGGTGTGCCAGCCAACCTGATGACAGTCCGAGCTCGACAGAGCGCGCCATCACCACCGTCGGCGATGGAGCTGGCAAGGCTGTAACCGCGCCGCTCGATGACCTCAATCTCCGCCGCGACGAAATTCCTGATCAACTGAAAGCGATCAAAACCCCCTACTCGCTTGATCCTGAGATTTCCTGCGAACAGATTGCCGCTGAAGTCGAGATGCTGAACAGCCTGCTCGGCCGCGACTGGGATATCCCACCACCGGAGAAGGATTCGATTGAGGATCGCGCAGCAGACGGTGCTTCCACCGCGTTCCTGGACACGCTCGCCTCAGGAACTTCAGGTCTCATCCCCTATCGCGGCGTGGTACGGTCTCTCACCGGCGCCGATCGACATCAAAAGAAGGTGTTGAAAGCCTATGAGCGCGGCAGCCACCGCCGGACCTTTCTGAAAGGTATTGGCATGACGAAAGGCTGTGAAGGCAATGCTGCGCCTGCCCCGCCGCCTCCTGTAGATCCCAAAGTCGTGTTCAAGTAGCCGTTTCGACTTTTGGCTTCGACTTCGTGTCGGCCCAACGAGCACTCAGCTCGGAGCGCAAATCATTGAATGTTCCAGCGGCGATTGAGGCACGGATGTTCGCCATAAGATCCTGAAAAAATACGGTATTATGCCAAGACAGCACCATGGAGCCGAGATACTCCCCGGATCGGATCAGGTGGTGAAGATAAGCGCGCGAATAGTCCTGGCTGGCGGCGCAATCGACGCGCTCATCAACCGGTGAGAGATCTTCCGCAAATTTGGCATTCTTGAGGTTGATTGGGCCATCCCAGGTCCAGGCCTGACCATGCCGCCCGGTGCGTGTCGGCAATACGCAGTCAAACATATCGACGCCTCGCGCGACAGCTTCCACCAGATCAATCGGTTTGCCGACACCCATCACATAACGCGGAAAGTGCGTCGGCACATAAGGCATCGTTTCATCTAACGTACGGCACATCGCATCATGACCTTCGCCAACAGCGAGCCCGCCAATCGCGATGCCGCCAAAGCCCTGTGCAGACACTGCCTCAGCTGATTCCCGGCGAAGATCCGGATAGGTGGAGCCCTGAACGATTCCGAACAGCGTTTGAGCTTCCCGCTCGCCAAAAGCGTCGAGAGACCTTTGTCCCCAGTTTAACGACAATTGCATCGACCGCGCTGCTTCGTCCTTTGTACACGGCCAGTCTGTACACTCATCGAGCTGCATGGAGATGTCAGCGCCAAGCAGATCGGCCTGGATCTCTATCGATCGGGCAGGCGTCAGACGATATTCGCTGCCATCCAGATGGCTTCGAAACGTCACACCGTCAGCATCCATTTTCCGGAGCTGGCTAAGCGACCAGACCTGAAATCCGCCTGAGTCCGTCAGGATCGGACCGCTCCACTTGGCAAACGCATGCAAGCCGCCCAAACGCTTCACCCGCTCAGCCCCCGGTCTCAGCATCAGGTGATAGGTGTTGCCCAGGATAATGTCGGCACCCGCGTCCTTGACCTGGTCCATATAGAGGGCCTTTACCGTGCCTGCTGTCCCGACAGGCATGAACGCGGGGGTTCGAATATCACCCCGCGGCGTTTTCAGGACACCATTCCGCGCAAGCCCCTGTATGGCTTTAATCTCGAAGTCAAACACGGCCATGTCTATGCGAGCTCCAACAGATCGAGCTCTTCAAGCAGCGCTTCACGCGCGATCCGGCACTCATTCGCAAATTCGAGATCAACCAGATCCGCTTCAGAGACCCGGTCTCGATAGGTTGCGCGCACTATGTCCTGCAGGCGATCAATCTTTGCCTCGTCCAGTAAAGCACCTGGGTGACAGGCCTCCTGTTGCGCTGGCGTCATCACAACCCGCAGCCGCAGGCAGGCCGGACCACCGCCATTGCGCATGGACTGGCGAACATCGACATACTCGACCCGGCCAATCGGACCATTGCTGGCCACCATCTCTTCACAAAAGACACGCGTGCTCTCGGTTTCCCGCGTCTCTGTCGGTGCGAGCAGAACCAATTTGTCTTCGCCCGGCCAGGCCAGCAGTTGAGAATTGAACAGGTAAGACGAGACCGCGTCACTTAACGGCACGCGATCATCGGGCACCATGACGGTCTGCAACTCAAAAGCGCCACTCGCTGCCTCACGGATCGAACGGATCACATCTTTTGAATTTTCAAAGGCGTGTTCGTGAAAAAACAAGGTATCGAGTGTACCCACACAGACAACATCATTGTGAAACGCTCCGGCATCAATTGCGACGGCCGATTGCTGGGCATGTAATGTCCTGTCATGCGTTAATCCATGACTGCGGACAATGCTTTCACAAGCAAGTCGAGTCTGGCGCGCTGGAAACCGGGTCTGGGCGGATACGCCCTCACGACCATGCACAAACACCTCAACACCGCCTGCGCCGTGTGACGACGACAAGCGAACATGATTGGCCGCCCCTTCATCGGAATAGTATTCATGCGTTGGCAAGGCACTGTGAACCGCAAAGTGATCCGGGTCTCCAAAAATGGCGAGCAGGTTCGCGGTCGTGTCCGGATATTCAGCGCTTCGGTGCAACATGGTTGAGAGATTGGCCGGTGTGAAATGAAGTCGGCCATCCTCGGCATCTGCAGAAGGTGAGACAGTCGCAGCGTTGGCCGCCCACATCGAACTGGCGCTGAACGCAGCTTTCAACAGACGCAGATCTGACTTACCAGCGGCCTCCAGAATCTGAGCGTCACTGCCATGAAACCCCGCCGAGACGAGCAAATCGAAATTTGGACGCGGCAGGGGCGGCAACACGCCCTGCCCTAATCCGGCGCGCACGAGCAGGCGCATCTTTTCCAAGCCCTGCAGCGCGGCTTCGCAAGGGTTTGAGACGTCCCCGGCGTTTCTTGTGCTTGCGAGATTGCCGTCCGACATGCCCGCATAATTGTGACTGGGCCCGATCAGCCCATCAAAGTTGAATTCAAGTGTTTCTGATCCAGACATGGTACGCCCTGATCTGTGCGGGTCGAAGGATCGCTGTGATCCGAATGACAAGGTCAGCCTCGCGTCTCAACCCGCTCAGGGCGAAGCTGCAGCTCCCCTAGCTCGGAAATCCCACCGCGCCTAGTCGCACAGCTTCATCTGAAACCTGGCTGGCTTGTGGCCAGGCACAATAGTCCGCGGCGTAGTACGCGCCCGGCCGGAAATTTCCTGACAGACCCGGACCGCCGAATGGCATCGCACCGCTTGCACCGGCCGTTGGGCGATTGCGATTCAAAATGCCCGCTTTGAGTTCTGAATGCGCCCGAAGCCACAAGGCCTCGTCGTCACACACTAAACCTGCGGACAGCCCAAACCGCGTATCATTGGCGCGTTTCACCGCCTCATCAAAGCTCGGCACACGAATAATCTGCATCAGCGGCCCAAAGAGTTCTTCATCGGGGACATTTTGCGCCTCGGTGACATCAATGACGCCCGCGGTGACGAACCCGCCACCGCGTTCCAACCGCTTCAACCGTCTTAGCGATTTCCCACCCGCTTTGGATAGCATCATCTGAAATTCAGTGGCCCTCTCCGCCGCTGCCTCACTGACGAGCGGGCCCATGAACGGGTTCTCTTCGTCGAACGCGCCAATCTTCAGTTTCTTTGCGCGCGCGACGATGGCGTCTACCACCTGGTCTCCCCACACCCCCGTTGGCAAGATCACCCGACGCGCGCAGGAGCAGCGCTGACCCGTGGTCAGAAAGGCGGACTGCGCCGCAATGTCTGCTGCTGCATCGATCTCGGCCGGATTCCAGGCAATCAGTGGATTGTTCCCCCCCATTTCCAGCGCGAGGATAACGTCCGGTCGTCCAGCAAAATGTCTGTGGAAAAAGACGCCTGTATCGGCGGAGCCGGTGAACAGCAGACCATTTATGTCGCCATCGAGCAGCGCGGCACCGGTCTCTCGCCCGCCGTGGACGATGTTCAACAAGCCTTCTGGCAGTCCCGCGGCCTCAAATGCTTCCGCCATAATCGCGGCGACTGACGGCGCGAGTTCAGAGGGCTTGAACACGCATGCATTGCCCGCCAGCAAAGCAGGCACAATATGACCGTTCGGCAAATGGCCCGGAAAATTAAACGGGCCAAGTACCGCCATAACCCCGTGCGGACGGTGAACAAGATGCGTCGAACCGAACGGCGCATCCGCGCGCTTTACACCCGCGCGTTCGACCTGCGCCTTGATCGAGATCGCAACCTTTCCTTTCATCGCCCCGGCTTCGGCGAGGGATTCCCATCGGGTCTTGCCCATATCGGAACTAATGGCTGTTGAGATCTCATCTGCGCGTGAACTGATCTCGTCGGCGTAGCACTCCAGAACCTGCGTTCGGACATGTTGCGGCGCGTGGGCCCACTCGCGCTGGGCGGTGTGAGCGGCTTCAATCGCTTCATTGACCTGTTCGGGGCTGGCCGCCGAGCCATCCCAGCTTGTTTCGCCCGTTGCCGGATTGGTCTTCTCGAACCAGTCCCCATCGCCACTGCGCCATTGGCTGCTAATATAGACGCCGTGCGCCATGCCTAACTCCTCAACCAAATACGAGCCTGCTGACCCGGTTTGAGTTTCAATCGATCCAGAATTTCAGCCGAGGTGAAGAAGGTGTCATCGGCAACAGCACCAGAGATCTGCGTCGCCCTGAAATCCTCGATCTCAAGCCGAGCGACCAGACCTGTGCGCCCTTCTGCGTGGCCTTCCTGCAGGGTGTAGATCTGGCTCTCCCGGATCGTCCGTATCATTTTAACCGGCGACACCATCATCGGGCCCCCATCAAAAATATCCACAACACTATCAAAGCGGAAGCCTTCCCATTCCAGGAGTTTGAAGGCTGGGACCCCATCTGCGTGACACCGTCCGATCACTTCGCGCGCTTCGGGTGGCAGGAGATCGACATAGATCGGATATCGCGGCATCAGGTCGAGAATGAACTGATTGTCGGTTGTCGCAGACAGATAGTCGGCTTCGGGAAACGACATTTTGAAGAAGTGTTTGCCGAGACAGTTCCAGAATGGCGTTTCGCCCTCATGATCGACGACACCGCGCAGCTCTGCAAGCACCATCTCACCAAACCAGTGCGGACGCGAGGCCATCAGAAGATAGCGCGCCTGGGCGACCAGTCGGCCGACCCCGCTGCCGCGATGGCTGGCCCGCAGGAAAAGCGTGCCAACTTCGGTAAAACCTACGAATTCATTGGTCAGAATGAGCGCGTCCATATCAAAGCGCCGACTTGCCGCCTGACTGGCCTGGGACAGTGTGATAATCCGATAATTGAAAAACGGTGAGCGAATCCCGACACCGGCTTTCACGGCGCTACAACCGCCAATCTCTCCGGTCTCGGTGTTCTCCAGCATCATCAGATACTTGCCGTATTCGGGCTGATCGAGCCGTCCGGCAAAGGAATCCGCAGACTTCAGCAGGCGCGCACGCAGAATATCCTCATCCACCGGTAGAGACGTGAAGCCAGGCCCGGATTCGACAGCCATGTCCCGCAAGGCATCGAAGTCTGACAATTTGGCGGGACGCATAACATAAGGTTGCGTTTGACTCATCCCATCAAAGCCTTGATTTTCTGTGCATTTATACGACCGTCCGCGAACCGGTTGAGCAAGAGCGCCGACAGTTGAGCCCGTTCCACGAAGCTCGACATCAGGACATATTCATCGCTGGAGTGGATCCGCCCGCCCATTACACCAAGTGTGTCGACGTTTGGAACACCGGCAGCGAAGATATTATTACCTTCGCACACACCGCCAGTATCAACGAATTCCAGCTGCAGTCCGATGGCTTCTCCGGTCTTGGCCACCGCATCAAACAACGCCTGTTGCGCTGCATTGCGCGGTTTTGGCGGGCGGTAGAACCCGCCATGCATGTGCCCGGTAATGCCATCACGGGCAATCGCTTCCTGAAACAGCTTCTCAACCTGCTCGGTCGCCCAGGTCGCAGCGGCGGCATCCGGAGCCCGCGCCCCGAAGCGAATAATTGCGAGATCCGGGACGATGTTCACGGCACTGCCGCCTTCAATCGCTCCGACATTAAAGGTCACGCCATCATACTTGTCATTCAGGGTTTCGAGAGCGACAACAAGATGGGCTGCCGCTTCCACTGCGCTGCGTCCGTCTGCCTTCGCTCGCCCCGCATGGGCCGAACGACCATGCAGAACAATGTCGAACACAGCGGAGCCTTTGCGACCACCAGACATCGCCCCGGTATCCATACAAGGCTCATAGGTCATGCCGACCATGGCCCCGGATTGCGCCGCTTTTGTCAGCGCGGGCGCACTGGCAAAATTCCCCGTCTCTTCGTCCGGCGTGATGACGATCTGATATCCCAGACTGTCCTTGAGTGACCCTGCCTCAAAAGCCTGAAGCGCACCCAGCAGAACTGACAATCCGCCCTTCATATCTGACAGGCCAGGTCCGTTCAGACGTCCAGGTTCGAGCTCCTTAATCTCTTCAAACGTACCGGCTGGAAAAACAGTATCATAGTGGCCGCTCATGATGATCTGAACCGGTGCCTTTGGGCGGGCCGTAACATTCACGATCGGACCGGTTTGAAACCGATCGATACTGCCGCTGCTATTGACGATTTCGAACGGCTCCGTGGGGGTCAGAACTGTCTCTGCGTCCAGCATGCTGAACGCGTCAGCGAGCTTTGGTGCCAGTTCCAAAAGGCCTTCACGATTCCAGCTGCCCGTATTGATCCGCGCCCAATCCAGGGTGCGCGATTGCATCTTGTCTTCGAGACTGGCGACGTGCTCACACAGCGCGTGATCTTCACGCGTTTTAACACTTAAATCGATCATAAGCCCTGAGTTTCATGCCTTCGCCAAATAGGCAAGCGCGACATATGAAAAAGCCCTGAAACAGGAATGTTTCAGGGCTTTTGTCTGAAGTGCTGTAAACGCTAGCTGGTGCCCTGAATTTCCGCCAGCGCGGCTGTTGCATCGTCCAGGCGCTGATCTACGGTCTGGCAAGCCTCAGTTGGCTCGCCGCCCAGGACCTCAATATCCTTACAGCGCTTACGCTCTGTCGTGAGGTCCTGAACCAGGCTGGACGCCTCAAATACGACCAGCGCGCGCTCTGTGGCGTCCTCTGAGGCCATGAAGTCAATCCAGCCGCGGCCAGCGCGGCTATTCGCCTGCCGGAACGCTTCGCGCGCGCCTGCACGGTCTCCGCGTTCATAGCGGGACTGACCAATGAGTACCCAAGCGAGCGACCGGTCTTTCAAGCCGCCTTTATTGATGGCGTTGGTCAGAGCCTCTTCCGCCTTGGCCCATTCCTGCAGCTCAGTATAAGACCGTCCGAGACGCTCATACATTTCACCGTTTGAGCTCATTTGAGCCGCTTCTTCGATCACAGGGATCGCGCGCTCATATTCTCTTGCGACCTGATAGAGGTTCGCCAGCAATTCCATCCGATTGTAGGTCTTGTTGATTCGACCCTGATTCATTTCCTTGTTGAGAATCTTTGCCGCCTGATACGGCGCATTGAACGTGTTATAGAAATTCACCACGCGCATGATTTCATCTTCGGTTTGAAGAATGCCGCCGAGATACATGGCCTTTTGCACTTCAAACGCTTTGCGGTCTTCATTTGCGCGGAAATAGTCGCCAGAGATCGCATCCCAGAGCCTGCGCTCATTCGGGTTCTTTGCGAGCAGTTGCTCCAGCAATTGCGCTTTCTTCGCCAACTGACCTGTTTCATCGTAGAGATAAATCAGGAAGTCATAGACCTGCCGATCCGCGTTTGGCCCATCGGCCGCGAATACTTCCTCGGCCCAGCGCAGAGACTCTCTTGGCCGCTCAAGCTTCTGATTGATCACAGCGAGCTGCCACTTCGTATCGCGATTGGGTGCGCCGCCCGCGGCAAGCCACTTGTCGAAATACTCCATCGCCTTTGGCAGATTTTCCGTGTTCAGGTAGATCTGAGAGATGTTGTAATAGGTGGTCTTGTGCTCGGATTGCGGGATAAATCCGCGGTTCAGAGCGGCTTCCAGGTCGCGCACCGCACCGGCATAGTCACCGGCTTCGATCTTGATCGCCGCGCCGAGACGAAGCGCGGACCCCTCCTCATAGCAGTTCATTTCCTGATTGCGCAGCTGGTTCAGAAAACCCAGTGCGGCCTGCGCGTTCTTGTTGGTTAGGAGTTCGGTCTCAGCTTTCAAATAGAATTCGGCATTCTTGGATGAGAACTGAGTTTCGGTGCACTCCTGAGCCAACGAAGCGCCTGCGGTCAGCGCCAACATGGCACCGGAAGCAGCAAGGCCTCTGAGTATGCGATTAATCGTCATTTCGTCTCACTCCTTTTCGCCTTTTGGCGTTTTGTTTATCAAACGGAACTCACCGGTATTTTCAAGCACTTCTGCTGAATATTACATACATTTTTACCCTAGGGCATATATCAAATCACTCCCAGTTCATCATGTCCTCCGACCGATCAACTCCTTGATGTGCTCTGGCGAGGCGTCGATTCCAGCTCCTATTCTGTGTTTGTTTGTTGCAGACTGATATCGCCTCTCGTGTGTGCTCAATCTCATTCACGCGCATCCAACCTCGAGCGAGAGCACATGAAGGACCTATTGGCTCAACCTGAATTCGAGCGGATAAACCACGCCTCGCCGCTCAACTGCCTGCCCGCGGCGAATGCGCGGCATGAAGGAAACGTTCTGAATGGCACGTTTGGCCTCGCGCTCGAACACGCTGTGCGTACATACAGGCTGCACATTGAAAGGTTGGCCTTTTGCGGAGACATCGAACGTCACCTCGCAGTCGCCTTCAAGTCCGCGTGTGATCGCCGTATTTGGATAGGTTACCACGGGCGGCGCGATCGGCTCAGCGCGGCGTTCTGAAATAACAATTGGCTCAGGGACGAAATTCGCGAACGACCTTGTAAAGTCGGGTTCAGGGGCCGTCCACTCAATTGGCTGGGTTGGCGTTGTATCGACCGATTTACGGGCGCTGTACTTTGGCGGTGGTGGCGGCTGATTGGCTTCCAGAAGTCTCGCAGGTTCTCGGCTGTGATTGGGCGCTGTGTCTCTGATTTCGGGGAGCGCGATTCGTACAAGTCGGTGCGCTTCGGCAGTCGGCAAAGAGACTTGATCGACTTGAATGGCTTTCTGCATTGCCCAGAACAGGCCAAGGGTCGCGGCGGCGGCGGGCAATCCAACCGCGACAAAGCGGAATCGGTCTGCCCTCTTCCAGTTTGGCACAGCGTGTTTGTGGGGCATCAATCCATCCGCTGAAATGGCGTTATCGTTAAAGACCGTCATGGCATCTACCTCCCAGTTGATATGTAACAATATGACATCTCGGTCGGAAAAGCAATGCTATTTGTAATTTCATTACGCCCCATAGATAAAAAGAAAGGGAGGCCTGCGCCTCCCTTCCCCGTTAGATATGACTGTCGCCGACACTAGTCCTGCAGTTTGAACTCCAATGGATACACCACATTGCGGCGTTCTGCAGGCTGTCCACGAATGATCTTTGGTGCGAACTCAACCCGGCTCACGGCCCGCTCGGCCTCGCGCTTGAAGATATTGTCCGTGCAGGTTGCTTCGACATTGTACGGACGTCCGCGCGTATCCACGTCAAAGCGCACATCACACGAGCCTTCTGTCCCACGCTCAGCCGCCCGGCTTGGATAGGACGGGGCTGGCGGACGGATTGGCTGGGCATCACGATCGGAGATCGCTACCGGGTCAATCGCCAGGGATTGCATACGATCAATCTTCAGTTCAGTCGGCGCGGCCCCTTGAATGGAAGGGGTTGGCAGATCGATCTGAGACTTGGTTGTCGACAGCTTTGGTGGCGGTGGCGGCTTATCCGCAGAATTCAACCTGCGAGGCTTTGCACGCGCCCGGCGATTAACCTGCGTATCCTCCTCGGATGGCGTAATCCGCTCAATCACCCGCGCCTGATCGACTTCCGGTTCCACGAAGGGCTGGCTGATCAGCACCTGCATGATTCGAAACAGTGCAAACGTGACGATCGCCGCGAGCGGGATACCGATCCCTAAGCGAATTGGTGAACTGGCAAACATTTCAGATCTCCTATTCTTCCAACACAGAAATCGGGACCAGGTTCAGTCCGTCTTCCTTGTTTACGATCTCGACGAGATCAATCATCACCCCCGCTTCAGCGTCCTGATCCACCTGAATGACGAGTTTTCCTTTCGGGTTGGCTTCGCGAAGCTCCCGAATGTTGAACCCGACTTCCTGGAGCGAGACTTCCTGCTTGTTCATCCAGATCTTGCTCTGATCATCAACCGCAATCAAAATCCCGAGCGGGTTTTGCGCATCGAGGTTCTCGACCTCCTGGCGATCAACATCCACACCTGGCTCACGAATGAACTGGGCGGTCACAATGAAGAAGATCAGCAAGATGAACACGACATCCAGCATGGGCGTCAGGTTGACATCATCATCGGCCCCTTCGCCGCTGGCGGACGCTCTTTTTCGTCTGGCCATGTCTACCTCCTACTCGTCCGCACTCTGGATCACGTTTACGCGTTCCATCTGTGCATTATACGCCTCATCCCGAATGCGAATGATCGTACCGCTGCTGGCCCGGGGATGCGCCTGAATGATCAGAGCACTTTCAGGGTTCTCAGCACGCAACCGCTCCATATTGGCGCGTACACCGCCAATATCGGTAAAGCGACCATTCACAGTGATCAGATTGTCCGGTCCAACATAAACCAGAATCGCCGGGACCTGCTGTTGTTGCTGGTTTGGCGGTGTTGGCGGTGGTGGTGGCTCAATCCCGAGCGCTTTTTCCTGAATGAAGGTCGATGTCACGATGAAGAAGATCAACAGAATGAAGACAACGTCCAGCATCGGTGTGAGGTCAACATTTGCCTCCTCGGCAGGTCTGGTGGTTCTCCCGCGCATCAGCCGATCTCCATTTCGTCTTCAAGCTTCTGCACAAGACGGTTCACCTTACGGTCCATGCCTGAGGTGAACAGGATGCCCGAAATCGACGCGACCATGCCCGCCATTGTCGGGATCGTCGCCTGAGACACACCGCGAGACATCGCTTTAGCGTCTGCACCATCCGTGATTGCCATATAGTCAAACACGGTCACCATCCCGGTTACGGTTCCAAGCAGGCCCAGCAGGGGCGCGAGCGCCACAAGAGCCTTGGTGAACCCGACATTGGCTTGCGCCCGTTGGCGGACTTCAGACACCAGTTTGTCTTTGATCCAGTGCGCGAAGGTGGACTTCTTGTCAGAGCGCGAGCGCCACTCTGACAGAGCCTCATCTGCGTAGGTTTTGTGCGCGAGGCGGAAGTAGAACAACCGCTCCAGAATCAAGGCCCACATCACGAAGGTTGCGGCCATGATCGCCAGCAGCACGGGGCCGCCTCGCGTCAAAAACTCCTGTAGATCGGATAATCCCAGCATGGGAACTCCTCTATGGAGGCCGGCTTACGCCGACGCTCCGCTACGCTCTGCACGCTCTGCCACAAGGCCAGCTGCCTGCTCGTCCAGCACCTGCTGGTTGCCGCGCGCCATTGAGGCCGCAACAGCGTGAAGCAGAAGCAGTGGAATCGCAGCCACCAGACCCAGGACTGTGGTCATAAGCGCGGTTGAAATACCGCCCGCCATCAGTTTCGGATCACCGGCACCGAAATTGGTAATCGCGGTAAAGGTGATGATCATACCGATAACCGTACCGAGCAGACCCAGGAGCGGGGCCACAGCGGCCAGCACTTTCACCACATCGTTGAAACGTTCGATTTTCGGTGACTCGCGCAGGATCTGTTCATCCAGCTTGAGCTCGAGGGTTTCAAGATCGGCGTTACGGTTGGTTTCGTAAGCTTCAAATACGCGTGCCAGCGGGTTGCCGTCGCCAGCCTGCTTGGTTTTCGCTGTGCTGCGCATCGCACCACCCATCAGGAACAGGGTGACAATCTTGAACAGCGCGAAGACAAGACCAATGGCCAGCAGGAACAGGATCACCGCACCAACGGCGCCGCCTTGTCCAATACGCTGCTGAAGGGTTGGCTTCTCACCTTCAATCGCAAACAGATCACCCTTACTCGGGTCAAACGGGACAGTGATGGTCTGGCCTTCATCGGCTCTGATCAGGCTGGTCATAGCCGAGCGGAACTTACCAGCCGGTTGGGCTTTCAGAACGCGAAGATACGGCTCATCGGTGTTGTCTGTAATGGTTTCGATAAAACGAGCACCGTCAGTCGTTGCCGCGGTAAACACGCCAACGCGCATCACTTCAACCTCGGCCACTTCACCGTCCGCACCAACACCAGACACGTCCGTCATGAACGCTTTCACTTCTGACTGAGCGATCATTTCGCGCAGCATGGCTTTCGGAAGTGAATCCAGATCCGCGCGGGTTGGAAGTGTTCGGGCCTGCGCAACAGTTGAAAGCTGCTCGGTCCGGCCAGGATAGTTGAAATTGGCGATCGACGAATCGATGATCGGCATGGTTTCACCGGCTGCGGTGCGGAACTGCCCAAGCAGCTCACCAAAATCACCAGCCTGCTCCTCAAGCTCGGCGGACAAAGCTGAAAGTTCAGCTTCGTTTGCGTCGAATTCCGCACCAAGACGCGCGCCTACGGCTTCAGCGGCCCGCAATTCTGCTCGCGCGCCTTCCATGGCCGCGACCTGCTCATCTCTTTCCCGCTGGAACTGCGCCACACGCTCGCGGTCTTCGGCCGACAGTTCATTCGAGTCGGCTTCCACGAGGCGTAGAATTTCACTTAGGGAAACATTTTGCGCCACAGCGGGCGCTGAAAAGGCAAACGTGGACCCAGCGAGAACCGCTGCTGCACCAAGCGCCTTGAGGGATTTAGTCACTTTTTTCATTGGGTTATGCCTCAATAAATCCGGTCCGTGCTATTGCACAGACAACTTGGTTGCAGGCGCATAAAGCACGCCCGGTGTCGTTGTGCCTTTCGCGATCCGGATCGCTTTCGACACATCTTCCTTGAATCTGTTTTCAACTGGCACCCACTCACGTGTGGCCCGGTCGTAGCGCGCTGCATAGCGGCGGTCCGGCGACATGTAGACGAGCGCAACACGGCCATAAAGGAACATGTCGACGGTCACGTCATTGCCGTCGATCTGAATAGTTTCCGGCCAGGTCTGCACCGTGCGGCCATATTCCATCTCAGCCTTATAGGCCTCGATGATCAGGCGATATTGTTCAACGATCGGCACATCGGCGCTCGCCATGGCCGTTTTCAGCGTTTCGATGCGCTGCGTGCGATCTTCCAGTTTGAATGGCAGGTCCGCTGCGATGAACGTTTCGAGATCAGAGATCATGTCCTGTAGCATGGGCACCGTCTGAGCGGTAATTTCGTCAACACGGCCGAGCTGGTCGGTCAGCGATTCAAGCTCGCGGCGTTGTGATTCGACCACTTTCTCCTGCTGTCGGGCGTAGAGTTCGGCGGCCTGCTTGCGTTGTAGCAGTGTACGGAATTCAGCAACCATATCTGAGCGCTCATCATCGAGCTGGTTGATCCGAATCTGGGTTTGTTCAGCACGGCGTGTTGCCTCTTCGCCAGTGTTGATCATGCGACCAACTTGGCCTTGTGCTAAGGCTGGAAGCGACAGGCCAACAACTGTTGCGGCCATTATTGCTCCTCGAGCCGGTGTCAGAACTCTCTTCATAAAGTCTGCCTCTCACTCTCCGAATGGTGCGTTCCGAATATCATTCCGGTAACGCGAAAAACTTTTGGAATCGCCGAACCCATTCGTTCGACGGCTTCACAGCGATCCAGACACACACACGTCTGGAAAGTCCAAGGGAAAGCGTGGGTGCGGACCCACTATGACCCCAAATAATTCCGAAGCGTTGGTTCACTTTCTCTTTTCCCGCAAGACAGCTCTTCGTTCAGACTGTCATCATACTGCAGACATGTAGACCTCTGCAAAATGGATGACTTCTTGTCAAACTTTCATTCAGAATTGAGGCAGATGCAAGGCATTTTCGAAATAATATTACACTCAATGCTCGGACCACGCGCATTTGTGGTTCTGCAGTCGCGCAAAATGAGAGTGGCTGGGGTGCCAGGATTCGAACCTGGGAATGCCGATACCAAAAACCGGTGCCTTACCACTTGGCGACACCCCAACTGATCGGCGGACATAACCAATCCCCTGCCCGCATGCAACACCCAAAACCGCAACTGCTGCATCATAATGCAGTTGCAACCGCCCCATGCGAGCTAAGCCTGCGCGAACTGCAAAAACTTTCTCAAAACTCTCATCTTTTGACAAATTGAATGGTAAGCACCATATCGTTATCCGATAAGACCGTTTTTTGGAGCCGTGTGTATGAGAACCTTTTTTATTGCCCTCGGAAGCGCCATATTAGGCGTCATACTGGGGACGTTGCTTCTGGTTTTCGTCGCCGGGGCCGTGTTCTCAAATTTTGCCAGCAATCTGAACAAGCCTGCCGAGCAATCAGACACCATGGTCCTGGAGCTGGACCTGCGGATCCCGCAAGCCGATCAGGCCCCCATTTCGGGCCTCGAAGCCCTGTTTGGCACCCCACAAGGCTTCATCGACACGGTCATGAAACTTGAAGCGGCTGCTCAGGACGACCGGGTGAAAGGCGTTTTCGTACGCGGCAGCGAGTACAGCCTTGGCTCCGCCCGCGCCGAAGAAGTGCGCGCCGCGCTGCAAGCTGTTCAGGCTTCAGGAAAGTTTGTCATTGCCCATACTCAAGGCACTTTTGGCGGCGGGCCGTCTTCTTATCGTGCAATTTCCACCGCTGATGAGGTCTGGATGCAGACCGGAACGGATATCATCTCAACCGGCGTCAGCTTCGAAACACTGTTCTTGAAGGACCTGCTGGACAATCTGTCGGTGAAACCTGAGTTCGAAGCGCTGTACGAATACAAAAACGCCGTGAACATGTTTCAGGAGACGGACTATACCGAGCCGCATCGCCAGGCGATGACCCGTCTCGCCAACGAGATCTGGGATATTTCACTCACCGACATTGCAGGCGATCGAGACTTGTCCGTCACCCAAGTCAGGAACGCCCTGGAGTCCGGGCCACTCGACACCGGGGCCGTCCTGGCTGCCGGTCTTGCGGATCAGGAAGGTTGGCCGGAAGAAGCCCGCGAGGCGGCCATGGCTCGCGGCGGCGAGGATGCCCAGCTGACTTATATCAGCGCGTACGTGCCACCGGCGCCTCCGTTCCAGGCACCGATCATAGCGATCGTTGGCGCGCAGGGTGAAGTGGTCACCGGCGACGCGGGCGGTAGCCTGTTCAGCGAGGGGCAAGGCTTTGCCTCAGATACGATTGCTTCGGCGATCCTCGAGGCGGGTCAGGATGAAGATGTATCTGCAATCGTGTTCCGCATTGACAGCCCGGGGGGATCTCCAACGGCATCCGACCAGATCTGGCGAGCTGTCAAACGGGTGCAAACCGAAAACAACAAGCCGGTCGTGGTGTCGATGGCCTCTGTCGCTGCGTCTGGAGGTTATTATGCTGCCGCTGGTGCTGACTGGATCGTCGCGAACCGGGCCACCATTACCGGATCCATTGGGATCTTTGGCGGCAAGTTTGGCGTGAACGACGCGTTGGCGCGGCTTGGCATCAACGCAAGGTCGATTACGGTCGGCGGTCCTTTCACCGGTGCGTTCAGCACGACAGAAGCCTTCTCCGACGATCAGAGAGTTCAGGTACGCGCCTGGCTGAAACGCGGCTATGACCGGTTCGTTGAAGTCGTATCTGAAGGCCGCTCGCTATCTGCCGAAGAAGTGCATGAGCGGGCGCGTGGCCGTGTATGGAGCGGAGAAGACGCGCTCGAGAACCGCCTGATCGATGAGCTTGGCGGCATCAATGCGGCCATCACTAAGGCCAAGGAGCTGGCTGAAATTGATGCCGGAACAGAGGTGCGCGTGCTGAAATATCCGCTCGCACCGGACGGCTTCGCGATTGGCGGACCAACCCTTATTTCATCCGCCCAGGACTTGAAGGCCCTTGGTGAACTGAATGACATTCTGTCGAACCCGCAGATCAAGACGCTGTTGTTGGAATTGCAGGCGGCCCAGACACTTTCGATCCAGGCCCGCATCCCGTCCTATCAGGAACGCTAGTGAGTCCATTCGATCGGAACCAGCGCGTCACCACAGACACCGCGTCGCCTCACCACATGCATTCATAACCCGAATGCACTATGTTGACGCTTGAAGCGAACGAGAGCCGCCATGGATACTGTTCTGAAATCGAGCGCAACTATGACCGCCGAAACGGCGGAAACCATGCCGGAGGTCCGGAAAGAAATCGACCGCCTCGACAGGCAACTGGTCGCGCTCATGGCAGAACGGCAGGGCTACATGGACGCAGCCGCCCGGATCAAAGGCGAGCGGGCTGCCGTTCATGATCGCGCACGAATCGAAGACGTTGTCGCCAAAGTGGTTGCCGAAGCCAAGAAACAGGGCCTGTCCCCTGCGATCGCTGAGCCGGTTTGGCGGACGCTGATCGACCGCTCTATCGCCTACGAGTTTGAATCTTTCGACTCTCTCAAGCCTGGCTTGGACAAGGCGTAACTCGCTCGTGCGCAAGCCTCGATGGTTTCGGACAAACCCGTCTTGACGTCGGCCAGAAGCACAATTGCTTCCATTCGGTCCGGCGCCTCGCCTCGCCCATAATTTTCCGCAATCTTACACGTCTCTGCGAATCGATGTGCACCGATGCTCAGAGCAGCCCCTTTCAGGGTGTGGGCTGCGTCGGCCCAGACCTGGGCGGGCTGATCGGCATCCAGCATACGTCCCCACGTATCCGCCTGGTTTCGAAAGATATCCAGTACTTCGTCCGCAAGTTCAGGGTCTCCACCCGTCATCTCCAATAGGTGCGTGACATCGATGTCCATATCTCTCAGCCCCTTGTGACCGCATTGGATAAGATTGCCTCGGATTCGCAGAATTAGGCAGCAAATCTTTCCGTTTTTTTATGCACTATGAGGTCAATAGGGCTTTCCTATCGCAGTGGAAGCGATTACAGTTCTGCAAGATTGTTCAAAGGGGCTGATTATGCTCGAAATTCTGATCGTGATGCGCGACGTCCTGGTAGCAGTGGTCTTGAGCTGGATGGGCTTTTCAGAACAGCCCGACAGTGGTGACAAGAAGGAAAGCGTTGCGCCGTCAACGTCGATTTCGCTCCTGCAATAGGCTTTCGCCGTCGGACGCGCCAATGGGCGCCGTCATTCCCAAACCGCTTCACAGAGCACCGAATCGATCCGGGCTGCGACCTTGCGGCTGGGCGTACGGGTGCTGTCAGCGGGCGGAGACTGAAAATCGCCTATGGCTCCCTGGACTGAAGCTCCTATAAGCCCCGCATGAGACTCGGCCTCTTTCTCTATCGCTTTGCAACGCGATTGATTTCGCCCTTTGCGGGCCTGGTGTTTCGGCGGCGAGCCACGCAGGGCAAAGAAGATCCGAAGCGTATCCATGAGCGACTGGCGCGAAAACTCCAAACCCGCCCGGACGGGACGCTGCTCTGGCTGCACGCTGCGAGCGTCGGCGAAAGTCTCCTGCAACTCGAACTTGCTCGTAGACTGCTACAAGACGGCGCGATGACGAATCTCCTCTTCACGTGCCAAACACAGACAGCTGCATCCCGGATTCAGTCCGAACTTGGTCGCGACCCGATCTTCGATTCTGTCACGACAGTCCAACAGATGGCGCCGCTGGACACACCCGCAATTGCTCGGAGGTTCATCACCCATTGGGCCCCTTCTGCAGCCATCTTTGCAGAAGGGGACATCTGGCCAAACCTGCTTACCGAGCTCGATCGCCGCGACGTACCAGCCATCCTGATCAATGCCCGCATGACGGAGAAGACACTTCGGGAATGGAGCCGATGGGAAACAACATCTGAAAACGTCTTCGGCCTGTTCAGTTTGATCCTGGCCGGTGACAAGAAAACTGCAGCTGGCCTCTCAAGTCTGTCCAAGAAGCACGTCCCGAGCATCGGGAGCCTAAAGTCCGCCTTGCCACCGCCAAGTGCAGATCCCGGCGAACTGGAAGACTTGTCGGATCAGATCGGGGAACGCGAAATCTGGGTCGCCGCGTCCACACATCAGGGCGAAGAGGCACTGGTCCTGGATGCGCTGATGCAGATGGAGCAGCGCCCGTTTCTGATCGTTGCCCCGCGGCATCCGGAACGAGGCGACGCTGTCGAGGGTATCCTGACCTGTTCAAGCCTGAACGTCTGCCGACGAAGCCAGGTCGAAACGCTGCCGTCCGACACGGACATCCTGCTGGCTGATACGATGGGCGAGATGGGGCTTTGGTATCGGCTTGCGACATCAGTGTATCTCGGCGGGGGACATACCCCCGGCGTCGGCGGCCATAACCTGTTGGAGCCTTTGAGGCTGGGCAAACCGGTCATCACCGGTCCCGGCCTGTTTAACTTCGAGGATCTTGCGAATGAACTGATCCAGCGCGAGGCGATTATGATCGCCGAAGACGCTGAAAGCCTGGTTGCCGCCTATCCGGGTACACCGCCCTCGGTAGACATTCTCAACCAACTCGAGACAGGTCAGTTTGGGGCGATGCAACGCACGCTGACAGACATCCGGACGCTGTTCGCTCAAAAGGGGATCGACTTGTGAGAGAACCGAAGTTCTGGGCAGCAGACCTTGACCCCTGGTCCCGCGCGGCCGCGCCGCTGACGCGCACATTGCTCACGCCGCTGTCCTGGCTCTATGCCTATGCGACCGCAAGGAAACTGCGAACGGGGACGCCTCTTTCGGTGTCGGCGACCGTCATTTGTGTCGGAAATCTTACGGCAGGCGGTGTCGGCAAGAGCCCGGTCGTAGACTTTTTGCGCGATCATCTCAGCGATCTAACAGGCCAGCGGGTCGCCACACTGTCGCGCGGCTATGGCGGAACGTTGAAAGGCCCGCTGCAAGTCGATGCCAAACGTCACACCGCCGCAGAGGTCGGGGACGAGCCCTTGATGCTCGCTCAAAACGGCGAGAGCTGGATCGGGGCAGATCGCGGGCGCGCAGGCGAGGCCATGTCGGAGGCTGGTGTTGAGATCATCATCATGGATGATGGCTTTCAGAATCCAAGCCTCGCCAAGGATTTCTCTTTCCTTGTGGTCGACGCCAAGAGCCGTTTCGGCAACGGCCATGTCATTCCCAAAGGCCCCTTGCGTGAACCGGTTTCGCAAGGCTTGAAACGGGCAGACGCCATCATCCTGATTGGCGACGGTGAGCGACCTGTTGAACTCGCCGAAACCTCCCTGCCCCTGCTGCGCGCGACCATTGAACCCGTACAAGCACCGCCACCCGGTGCCTATGTCGCCTTTGCCGGGATTGGCCGGCCGGAGAAGCTGTTTGATTCGCTGAATGCGCTTGGAGCCGATGTCAGAGACGCGGTGCCCTTCCCCGATCATCATGTCTACCGCGCAGCCGACCTCAACTATCTGCGCAGACTTGCCGAGGACAACCAGGCGCGGCTCATCACCACTGAGAAAGACTATGTCCGCCTATCCTCAGAGGTCCGCGCCGACATGCTCACCCTGCCTGTTCAAACTGTTTTCGAGGACCCGACCGCGCTGGACAGACTGCTCACGCCTGTGGTGAAACCGCGATCATGAGCGCTGAACTTCCGACAGACACCTATAGTCGGCCAAAAGACATAGATAATCGATCGACACGCTGGCAGCGGTTTATCTGGCGGCTGGAGACGCTCGCCTGGGACCTGATCTACTGGGCGCCGATCAAGGCTTTGCCCCCGGACAAAGCGTCTGACTTTGTCGGCTGGCTGTTCAAGAAAATCGGGCCGCTCCTCTCGCAACACAAGACCGTGACGCGAAACCTGGCGCTCGCTTTTCCTGAAAAATCAGAGGCGGAGCGACACGAGATCGCTATGGCGGCCTGGGAGAATGTCGGGCGCACTGCGGGCGAGCTACCCCACCTTCCCAAGATAAACCCCTATTCCGGGGATCGGGTGGAGGTGATTGGCGGAGAACATCTCGACGCGGCGCTCGCCATGGACAAGGGCCTGGTTCTGATCTCGGGCCATTTTGCCAATTTCGAGATCATGGCAGCGGCGATCTGTAAGCGCCCAGCCGAATGCGTGATCACGTATCGCGCCCTCAACAATCCTCATATCGATCAGCGGCTCAGCCGACTGAGACAGCGCTATGGCGGTGCGATCCAGGCGCCCAAGGGCATCGGCACGCGTCGGTTGATGAAGGCCTTGCGGTCTCGCCAGGCCGTGGCGTTGCTCAACGATCAGAAGTTCAATCAGGGCTTACCCATCTCGTTCTTTGGCCATCCCGCCATGACCGCCCCGGGCCCTTCGCGTCTCGCCCTCAAATATGGCGCTCCGCTCCTGTTTGTTTCAACCCGGCGGACGGGTCCGGCGAGGTTTGCCGTGACATTCCATGAGCCGTTCTTCCCATCCTCCACGGGCGATCTGGACGCGGACGTCAAAGCCAGCGTCGAGAGCATCACTGCCATGATTGAAGCCGAAGTGAGGGCTAATCCCGGACAATGGTTCTGGCAACATCGCCGCTGGCCGAAAGAGGCCTGGAAAGCTGCGGGCATCACTTAGAGGCTACCCAAGTCCGGGGCCGGCCCTAGGTGTAGCCCTACAAGGAGTGCAATATGCTACCGATCACTGATCTGATTTCCGCCGCCGCCCTTGGCTTCTGCGCCCTGCTCGGCTTTGGCAGTCTTTATGCGCCGAAATGGGCTGCGGGCGTGGTGCGACTGGTCGCCGACCCGGATCCGGACAAGCCGGGCGGGTTTTCCGAGTTTCGCGCCACCTATGGCGGATTGCTGTTCATGTTGCACGCCACGGCGCTGGTCATTCTGTTGCAGCCGTCGCTGCGATTGGAGTTCAAGATCTTTACCCTGCTGCCGATCGCCATGGCCTGGATCGGTGCTGGGTTTGGCCGCTTCCTGTCCCTTCTGATGGACAAAGAAGACAATCGCGAGAACGGGCTCATCCCGGTGTGGATCCCGATGGAAGTGGGGCTTGGACTTGCTATTGCTGCACCGGTGCTTCAACTGGTCCTTTAGAGCGAAGGAACTGCCTATGACGGACCGTCGTGAGACGCCCCGCCGCCCCAAACGAAAGCCCGGACAGCAAAGGCGCAAGCCCAGCCCGAAGTCTCGCGGACAGAGCGCAGAGCCCGACTGGCAATACGGCGAGCGGATTGCCAAATACCTCGCGCGCGCCGGGGTTGCCTCTCGCCGCGAAATCGAAGCGATGATTGAGCGCCGCGAAATTCGCGTGAATGGACGTGTGCTCACCACGCCAGCGTTCAAGGTCACCGGCTCCGAATATATCCTCGTCAATAATCAGCCCGTGACAAAAAGCGAACGGGTGCGTGTCTGGCGCTATCACAAACCGTCGGGTCTGATCACGACGACGAATGATCCCGAAGGTCGCCGGACCATCTTTGACGAGCTTCCGAAAAGTCTGCCGCGTACGATCACGATCGGTCGTCTCGATCTGACGACCGAGGGCCTTTTGCTGCTCACCAATGATGGCGGACTCGCCCGCGCGATGGAACTGCCACGCACCGGATTTGAACGCCGCTACCGCGCCCGCGCTCACGGGCAGATCACACAAGCCGAACTCGATACGCTGAAAGAGGGCGTGAAGATCGGCGACGGGACCCGCTATGCCTCGATCTCAGCAACCCTCGACCGTGAAACCGGGACCAATAACTGGATCGATGTCGAGCTTAAAGAGGGCAAGAACCGCGAAGTCCGCAAAGCGCTCGAACACCTTGGATTGAAGGTCAACCGCCTGATCCGAACCCAATATGGACCGTTTGAGCTTGGCGACTTGAAGCCCGGCGCGGTCGAGGAAATCCCGCCAAATCTACTGCTGAGCACGCTCGCTGATCGTATTCCCGCTGAACACCTCCCACCACCGCGCGAGAAGCCGACCCGGCGCAAACGCACTCACGTGAGGTCACGGGTTCACAAGCCCCAACGCAGGACTAGTCTGAAGGACAAGAAACACGATTAGGGAGACATATTATGGGCCTGCAGAATGTCAGCGAAACCTATCAGGTGGAACGCGAACCTGCGGACCCGGCTAATACGCCCGTCCATAGCCTGACACCGCCGGTTAACCTGACGGACCCGGAAGTGTTTTCCAGGCATGGCGGCTACACGTTTGACGCCTTCACGCAAATGCGAAACGAAGCGCCCGTGATATGGCATCCGGAAGAGTTCGGTGCCGGGTTCTGGGCGGTCAGCTCCTATGAACTGGTCAAGAAAGTCGAACTTGATCCGGCGACCTACTCTTCGCAAACGGGCGGTATCCTGATCAGCTACGGCGTTGAAGATGCACCGCGCCATCCCCTGCTCCACAACGCGTCTCTGAACACGCTGATCTGTCTTGATCGCCCCCACCATACGCCGCTGCGCATGGAGCATATGGCGTTCTTTCGGGCTGGTTACGTCGCTGAACTCCGCAAGAAAGTCGATCTCTTCGTCAAGGAGCGGCTCGACGCCATGGAGCAAGCCGGTCCGATCGTGGACATGGTCGAGATGTTCTCCGCTGAACTCCCGCTTTTCACGCTCTGTGAAATCCTCGGTGTACCGGACGCCGACCGCCCCAAGCTGGTCCACTGGATGCATTATCTGGAGAATGCGCAGTATCAGGCTCAGCAGGAGGGCCTTGGCAATCTTGAGCCAGAGCAAATCATGACTTTCATGAATGAGATCCAGGCCATGTTCGATTATGGCCGCGATCTTCTGGAGAAGCGCCGAAAAGACCCGCAAAACGATCTGCTAAGCGCGATCGCGAATGTCAAAATCGATGGTGAGCTTCTGTCACCGGAGTTTCTGGACGGCTCATGGTTGCTGATCATTTTCGCAGGCAATGATACGACCAGAAACTCGCTGAGCGGCACAATGAAGCTTCTGACCGCCTTTCCGGATCAGCGTCAGAAACTGCTCGACAATCCGGATCTGTTTCCGAACTTCGTTCACGAGGCGATCCGAATGGTGAGCCCGGTGACGTATATGCGCCGCACTGCGATCAAGGATACGGTTCTCGGAGAGCAACCCATCGCGGTGGGTGAGAAAGTGGTGATGTATTATCCCGCGGCCAACCGGGATCCAGCGAAATTTCCCAACCCCGACCAGATGGACATCACGCGCGAGAATGCCAAGGAACATCTCGCCTTCGGAAACGGGCCACATGTGTGCCTCGGCCAACGCGTCGCGAACATGCAGTTGGAAGCTGCCTACCGACAAATCCTGGGCCGGTTCCCGAATGTCCGCTGGACAGGCAACGGCTCGCTGGCGCCAAATAACTTTGTTCACGCGATCTCCGCTCTGGAGATCGATCTCGGTTAAGCCGAGATCAAGACTGGGTGGTGAGCAGATCAAGCGTCTCGGCTTGCGTGAGCGGGTGCCCGAGCCCATAGCCTTGCGCATAGTCAAAACCGAGATCTAACAGAACCGGCAGAACCGAACGATCCTCAACGCCCTCAGCCGTCGTCTTCATGCCGAGGCGCCGTGCCAGCAGACAAACTGATTCCAGGATCGTGCGCATCCGTGGATTAGCGAGCCGCGCGACGAGATCGGAATCGACTTTCAAACTGTCGGCCTGCAAATCCGCAAGCCACAGAAAAGATGAATGGCCGGATCCGAAATCGTCGAGGACGAGCGACGCCCCGACGTCACGCAAAGCATTCGCGGTCGAAATGGCTTGGGCTGAATCGCGCAGCGCGGCCTGCTCTGTCAGTTCCAGCTTCAGAATCCCATGATCTAGTCCGTGGCCGGCCGTCAGCGCGGCGACGAGATCGACCAGAGACGTATCCACCAGATCCCGGCTGGTCAGATTGACGTGCATAAATAGACCGCGTTGCCCTGGAATTTCACGCCATTGTCGCAAGGCATCACTCGCCAGTATCAGCATGTTCGAGGCCAACGCTTTGTCGTCGAATCGTTGCTCGCGGTCCTCTCGTGTTCGCTCGGGCTCTGTGGATGGCCAGCGAGCCAGTGCCTCGAAGCCGACAATCTTCCCCGTGTTAAGAGAGAAAATCGGTTGATAGACCGGCACAAGCGCGGGGCCCGGCTGATCTGTCCGCCCCCGCGCCTGCCTTTCGCTGTCGAGAACAATGCCATTGGCCGTTTGCGCGTCGACAAACCCGCCGACAATCCGGATGGCGCGACCATCGGCGAGTTTCAGTTCACAGGCGACGCTGGCATCTGCTTGAGCGAGCACATCGCTGAGACGCCGGCTGCTCAGTCCATCAAGCAACACGTTGAAATCAGTCAGCGTCCAGACGCCGTCCAGCGTCGAGAAATGGCTCTCTGAAGAAATTTCCAGTGTCAGCTGCTGATCAGAAGCGGACCATGTCCAGTCACCCAGGGTCTCGGTCATGCTGGCAGTCGTGCTCCCGAAATCGCTTCTTTCACCAAGCGTAGATCAGCAGGCATGATATCGAAAGTCTCGCCGCGATCGAGAAGCGCATCACATCGCTTCGGCAGCGGCGCGTCCATGCCCGTCGCCTTAAGCACCGTCTCGGGAAACTTGGCTGCATGCGCCGTCGACAGGACCACAGTTGCGGCCTCCGAAGCGGGCAATTGATGCGCCTTAAAGGTGCCGACCGCCGTATGTGGACAGATCAGCTCTCCGGTCTGAACCAAGTACCGCTTCATTTCGTTCATGGTCTGCGCATTTGTGACGGAGCTCGCAGAAAAACCTGCGCAACCCAGGGGTCCGCGTATTTGCTCCGGCAGCTGGGCCTCACCCGCCTGTTTGTAGCGCTCATAAAGCGTGCGCACGGCATCGCCGTCCCGCCCACTCACCTCAAACAACAACCGCTCAAAGTTGCTCGGCACAGAAATATCCATGGCCGGGCTTGGTGTCGGCACTGCATCGGTGCGGCGCATCTCGCCGGTTTCGAACAAAGCTGCGAGTGTCCGGTTCTCATTGACGGCGCAAATAACCTCAAACCCGGCTAGCATGCCGCAGCGCGCGGCGACATATCCGGCAAGCGCGTCGCCCATATTACCGCTCGGCACGACGAACCGAACCGGCCGATCCGGTCCCAGTGCCGCCTGCGCCGTGGCGTAGTAGACCGACTGCGCCGCGATTCGGGCCCAGTTGATCGAGTTAACGCCCGACAGCCCAACAGACTGCGAGAATCCGCGATCGGCAAACATCGCTTTGACCATGGCCTGGCAATCGTCAAAGTCGCCCTGCACGGCAAAGTTGGTCACATTCTTCGACCCGGTGGTCGTCATGAACAGCCTTTGTACCGGCGAGACCCGCTCATGCGGATGCAGAATGTAGAGATCGACATTCGAGGCCCCGGCGAAGGCTGCAGCCGCAGCGCCACCTGTGTCCCCGGAGGTCGCGCATACCACGCTCATCCGCTCGCCGCGCTCGGAGAGCACATGGTCATAGATCTTCGCGATCACCTGCATGGCCACATCTTTGAACGCGAGTGTTGGGCCGTGATGCAGCTCCATCACAAAGCTGTTCGGGCCGTCCTGAACCAATGGAGCTACGCTGTGATGTGAGAAACTGGCATAGGCGCCGGTGCAGAGCTCACGGAGCACAGGTTCCGACAGCGCGTCACCGGCGAAGGCGGACAACACTCTGACCGCGACGTCGACATAGGTCTCATTCGGATCAGCCGGGGCAATTTGCGGCCAGGCTTCTGGTACATACAAACCGCCATCGGGCGCGAGCCCCGCGAGGCATGCCTCTACGAAGTCGACAGGCTCGGACTGACCGCGCGTTGAAATATACTTCATGAGACTATCTCCGAAACCGCAGTCGCCCTCGCGAATGATGGAAGGCGAGATACACCCCGATCAAACCCATGGCCATCCCCCACCATGTCAAAGCATAGCCGAAATGGCGCTGTGGCGGCAGCGGGTCACGCACCTTTTCGAAGGCATAGGGATTTTCAGTCCGGCGCGATCGAGACTCGTCATCAGCTTTCCGGACCGTCACCAGCAACGTCTCAACCACACGGGCGGCAGGGGGCTCAAGTGACAGGTGCGCTGACATGGCTGGCAGGTCCATCGTGTACCAGAGATCGGCTTCGGGCTGATCGGCAGCGGCGAACCGGCTACGCGTTACCGGGCGTGACAGTATATTGGCCTGGCGATCATAGTCGCGGCGTAAGTCAGAGAGCGAGAGCGGCACCGGGTCCGGTCCACCCGTCGCGTCCCAGAGCACGAACACGGTCTCACCGGACGCGAGCCGGGCGGGCACATAGCGCCGCCAGACCGGTTCGCCATCCAGAACGCCGTAGACCTGCTGTGCGTTTCCGGGCGTTGTCACCAACACGTCGGCCGACACCGTCGCGGTCTCTAACACGGCCTGCTCAAGCGGGGCGGCGGCCATCTTTTCTGAAAACCGTGCATATTGCCAATTGCCCAGCATCACCAGGATCACAAGGCAAATAAGGGTCAGGCCTGTGAGAACCGGCAAAGGCCGAAACATTAACTATCGCTCCGGCCGTCCCGGCCTAGTGTCCCAGAACCAGATGCGGGATCACATAAACGAACGCGAACAGGAACAACCAGACAACGTCCACAAAGTGCCAGTACCAGGCGGCAAACTCAAAGCCGAGATGCTTCTTCGCCGTCATGTTGCCCGCATACATGCGCAGCAGACAGACCAACAGGAATATCGTTCCGATGACAACGTGTGCGCCGTGAAAGCCTGTCGCCATGAAGAAAGCAGAGCCATACAGTGTGCCATCAAAGGTGAACTGCGCCAGAGAATACTCATAAGCCTGCAGCGCGGTGAACACGATACCCAGGACAATGGTCAGGATAAGCATCAGTTTCGCATTATCCATCTTGTCATGCTGCAAGGCGTGGTGGGCGGCCGTGACCGTCGTGCCTGACAGCAGCAGGATCAGCGTATTCATCAGAGGCAGGTGGAAAGGATCAAATGTCGCCACACCAACCGGAGGCCATTCTGCGAATCGGCTAAGCCCCTCGGCAAAAATCGGATTGGTGTAGTCAAAGGTCTCACCAACCCTGGCGCCGTGGAAGATTGCAAACTCAAAGAAGCTCCAGAACCAGGCCCCGAAAAACATCACTTCAGATGCGATGAACAGGACCATGCCGTATTTGAGACCAATCTCAACAACCGGCGTATGATCACCGGTTCGGCCTTCCTTGATGACTTCACGCCACCAGCCAATCATCACCCAGATCACCATAGCCAGACCGACCAGCATGACCCAGGTTGTGCCTTTTTCCAGACCGAACAGGCCTTTCATGAAGACCACACCACCAATCGCGAGAATCAACACGGCAACAGAGCCGATCAGCGGCCATGGAGATGGATTTACGAGATGGTAATCGTGTTTGACGTCTTCAGCCATGCGAAAAGCCCCTTATCAGGCATGTGTTCTGGATTCTGTGCGCTATTAAACTGTTGCGGGTGCGTCCTGCAATACCTCAATCGTAAGATGCCGTATTCGCCGCACCCGGAAAGGCACCTGTCTGAAAAAAGGTGTAGGATAAGGTAATGGTGCGAACATCACCCATGTTGCGCACATCAGTCATCTCAGGATCAACAAAGAAGACCACGGGCAGTTTCTTGGTCTCACCAGCCTTGATCAGGCGTTCCTCAAAACAGAAGCACTCCAGTTTGTTAAAGAACCGCCCAGCCTTGTGCGGCGTCACATTATAGCTCGCGATCACTTCGAGATCCGAATTGGACGAATTGGTCACTTCATAAAACGCCAATCCGTGCTCACCCAACTGGATGGGGAATGACGACTGCAGTGGACGAAACTTGAGGGGAACATCGGCAACATTGGCATCAAAGCGAACATCGACTCTGCGGTCGTCCACACGTTCTGGCGCTTTTTCAGCGACCCGCGTGGTGCCACCAAATCCAGTCACACGACAGAATGTGTCGTAAAGCGGCTTCGACGCGAACGCCAAGCCGAGCATGCCCAACGTAATCGCCGTCAGGCTGATCGCTAATTTGGAATTATTCATCTTCTGCTCCATCCAGCGCAGCTGAACCTGCTCCAGGATCCATGCTGCCATCGAAGTACAGGCCTTCGCTTTTGCTCAGATCCACATTCTGCAAACGAATTGCGGTTGTAGTGCCGACGACGACTACAAAGGTGACCAGTGCAAAGGCGAGCCAGCGGTTACGACGCTTCTGCGCCATCAATTGCTCTTCGGTCAGCTGGATCTGCGTCACGTCAGGCCTCCAACCGGAACGTAAGCCCCAAGTCCATGCTCGACCAGAAGCACTGCAAAGATCGCGAACAGGTAAAAAATGGAAAATGCAAACATTCCCATCGCCAGTTTCCGTTCTGGCGCGCCAGCATCTGGCTCCCCTGCCCGACTGCGTAACACTTTAATCGAAAACCCGACAAATATCGCCCCGAGTCCAGCGGCAGCCACAGCATAAACCCATCCTCCGAGGCCAGTCAGAACAGGCGTGAGTGCCAAAGGCGCAAGCAGCAAGGAATAGTAAAAGATCTGCCGACGTGTGGCTTTCGCCCCATGAGTCACCGGCAACATCGGCACGTCAGCTTTCTCATACTCTTTGTGCGCCACCAGGCTGAGCGCCCAGAAATGCGGCGGCGTCCAGAAGAAGATGATGGCGAACAGGATCCATGGATCCAGCGGCGTCGTTCCAGTGACGGCCAACCAGCCAATCACAGGCGGAAAAGCGCCAGCTGCGCCGCCAATCACGATATTCTGCGGCGTACGGCGCTTCAACAGCATCGTGTAGAACCAGCCATAATAAGCGATAGAGATAGCAAGCAGGATCGCTGCTGCCGCATTGGACGACATCCACATCAGCAAGACTGAAACAGCCGACATCACGAGGCCAAGCGTCAGTGCCTCTTCACGCGGCACCGCGCCGGAGGGAATCGGGCGCGTGGCGGTCCGGCTCATCACCGCATCAATGTCGGCATCATACCACATGTTGATCGCGCCCGCCGCGCCAGAGCCAAGCGCTACGGACAGAATGGCCACGGTCGCCATGACCGGGTTCATCGTCACGCCGGTGACGCCCTGCGCACAGACGAGGCCTGCCAGAGCTGTGAACACAACCAGCATGATGATGCGGGGTTTAAGCAGCTCCAGATAGTCTCGCGCCGTTCCCGGGCGCGCGATGGTCGCTTCTGCTGAAAGATCTGCCTGACTCATATGTCTTATCTCGTCCGGTTTAAGAAAACGGCCCTCTGCGAACACTGTCGCAAAGGGCCGCCTCATTCAGATAGAGCGTGGCGGCCTAGTGCCCACCTTCCGTTTTCACAACCGGAAGCTCATTGAATTGGTGGAATGGCGGCGGTGAAGGCAGCGTCCATTCCAGGGTCGTAGCGCCCTCGCCCCATGGATTGGCTTCGGCCTTGCGACGACGCAGCGCAGCCTCGACCAAGCCAACGAAGAAGATCAGCGTCCCGACCAGCGTGATCGCATACCCGATCGATGACCAGTAGTGCCACATGGCGAAACCGTCAGCATAGTCGATGTAACGACGTGGCATGCCGTTGAGGCCGAGGAAGTGCTGTGGGAAGAACAGGACGTTAGACCCGATAAACATCGTCCAGAAGTGCCAGTAGCCGAGTGACTTGTTGTACTTCACCCCGAACATTTTCTCGAACCAGTAATACCAGCCTGCGAACAGGCCGAACACCGCACCGAGCGACAGCACATAGTGGAAGTGCGCGACAACGTAGTAGCTATCGTGCAGCACGTGATCGATGCCCGCATTGGCAAGGACTACACCGGTCACACCGCCGACGGTGAACAGGAAGATGAAGCCGATCGCCCAGACCATGGGCACTTCGAAATCAATCGAACCGCCCCACATGGTCGCAATCCAGGAGAAGATCTTGATACCGGTCGGCACCGCAATCACCATCGTCGCAGCCACGAAATAGGCTTTCATGTCTGACGGCATACCGACAGTATACATGTGGTGCGCCCATACGATGAAGCCAATCGCGCCAATCGACACCATCGCATATGCCATCCCGAGATAACCGAAGATCGGCTTGCGGCTGAAGGTCGACACGATGTGCGAGATGATGCCGAACGCTGGCAGGATCATGATATAAACTTCGGGATGGCCGAAGAACCAGAACAAGTGCTGGAACATGATCGGGTCGCCGCCGCCGCTTGGGTCAAAGAACTGCGATCCGAAATTCCGGTCGGTCAGCAGCATGGTCAGGGCACCCGCCAGAACCGGCAGCGCGAGCAGAAGCAGGATCGCTGTCACCAGCATGGACCAGGCAAATAGCGGCATCTTGTGCATCGTCATGCCCGGCGCGCGCATATTCAGGATGGTGACGATAAAGTTGATCGCCCCAAGGATCGATGCGATACCGATCGTATGCAGTGACAGGATCAAAAGGTCCATTGACGGGCCGGAATGGCCCTTCATCGCCGACAGCGGCGGATACAACACCCAGCCTCCGCCAAACCCGTTCACGCCGTTCCCGCCGGGCACCAGCATGGACAGGATCAACAGGAAGAAACCGCCAACAGTCAGCCAGAACGAGATATTGTTCATGCGTGGGAACGCCATGTCCGGCGCACCAATCATCAGGGGGACAAACCAGTTGCCAAATCCGCCGATCAGCGCCGGCATCACCATGAAGAAGATCATGATCAGGCCGTGATAAGTAATCACGACATTGTAGAAGCTCTTCGCCTGCTCAATCGCTGCATCGCCGGTGGTGCCATACATGGCTTCCATCATGCCGGTAAGCGGGCCAATCCCGGGTTCAGCCAGTTCCCAGCGGATCAGACCGGAAAGGGCGTATCCGATAATCCCGGCGACCAGCGCAAACACGAGGTAAAGCGTGCCGATATCCTTGTGGTTCGTGGAGAAGAACCACCGGGTAAAGAAGCCCGGCTTGTGATCGTGAGCATCGTGTCCGTGATCGACTGCGACTTGATCCATAGGCATGATCTATATCCTCAGCGCTATTCGGCCATCGCAAGACGAACACTCTCGTCTGCGGGCGTTATCGTTTGAACAAATTCGGTTGCGGCATCGAAATCGCCCGAAAGCATGATTTCGACCCAGCGGTCATAGGCCTCCTGCGACACCACGCGCACCTCAATTGGCATATAGGCGTGGTTCTTACCGCACAGTTCCGAACATTGACCGTAGAACGTGCCTTCCTTGGTCACCAGGAACCAGCCTGAATTGAGACGGCCAGGCACCGCGTCAGTCTTCACACCGAAAGCAGGCACCGTCCAGGAATGGATCACGTCGGAGGCCGCTGTTTCGTAGCGAATGTAGCGATTGACCGGGATCACCATCGGGTAATCCACCGCCAGAAGACGTGGCCGGTCCGGTGTCACCGGCGCATCAATCGACGTCCCGACGTGCAATGGGTTGGACACAAATTCCAACGGAAAGCCGCCATCATCCAGAACATCTTTGTAGAAATAGGTCCAGTTCCACTGGTTTCCTTGCGCCTTGATTGTAATCCAGCCCTGCTCTGCGGCTTCGACAAAGACATTCGGGTCATCCAGGTCACCGCTCTCTGCAATCGCTTCCAGATCAGGTTCATTCTCTTGATAAAACAGGTTCGAGAAGGATGGCGCGGCAATAATCACCAAAATGATCACCGGCACCACAGTCCAGACGACCTCAACCAGTGTGTTGTGACTAAATTTGCGCGGGACCGGATTCCGCCGCTTGTTGTAGCGAACGATAATCCAGAGCAGCAGCGCAAGCACAAAGATCGAAATCAGTGTGATGATGATCAACACGAAAAAATGGAAGCCGTCCACGCGCTCCATGATTCTGGTCGCAGGCTCCTGGAAGCCGAGCGCGCCCGGCGTGGGCTCGGCTGCAAATGCGGCAGCAGAAGACAGGACCGCCGTGATGAAAGCTAATAGATAACGCAAGGAACACTCCATCCGATTTTGCAAGAGCCATAGATACATCAAAGCGACAGGTCCACCCAGAGGCTTCATCTCACATAAAATGTCGCAGGCTGTTCGTAAAATGCCCTCTATGTTATAGCTCACTCACGAGGAATTTCAGGAGGTTGTAATGAAATTTTTAAAGGGAGCCGGCGCAGCAGCGATTGGTCTTTTCCTGGCCCAGGCCGCCTCTGCTCAAGTCTTTGTCATCGGCAGCGGCCTCGGCAGCGAATGCTACGATCAGACGAAAAGCGCCTATGCCTCATTTCGATCGGCGGACGCCGTCTGCACTCGCGCCCTTCGTGAAGAGGCGATGACCTCGAAAAACCGCGCCGCCACCTATGTGAATCGCGGCGTTTTACGGATGCGGAACGGCGACTATGACGCTGCGCTGGCCGACTATGCCTCGGCCCTGACACTCAAAAGTGACCTCGGCGAAGCCTATCTGAATGAAGGCGCGGCGCGGATCTATCAGAAAGACTTTGCCGCCGCTTTGCCGCCTTTGAACAAGGCGATCGAACTCGGCACCATCGATGCCTTCGCCGCCCACTATAATCGGGCCATTGCCCGCGAGCAGACTGGCGACGTGCCAGGCGCGTATTATGATTTCCAGATCGCGCTTGAGCTGAAACCGGGCTGGGACCTCGCCGAATCACAGCTCAGCCGCTTCACGGTCATTCCGGAAACGCAGTAACCGAACTGAATTCGTCCGAGCCCCACTTGATCCAGCGCGATCGGCCCGTCACATAGGAGGGATGACACACACTTCCCTCCCTTTTGACGCGCAGAAGGCTGCGAGCCTCCTTGCCGACGCTGCGTCCGGTGCCGATGACGGCGATATCTACGTTCAACGCTCACGCTCAGAGAGTTATGTCTTTGACGATGGACGGTTAAAGTCTGCGGCCTTCGACACGGCGAGTGGTTTCGGGCTTCGCGTTGTCGCTGGTGAAGCGAGTGGCAATGCGCATTCCGGTGAACTCTCACTCGAGGCGATTAGCAGAGCCGCCGACACGGCGCGACAAGCCAAGCGAGGCTATTCCGGCTCTTTGGCGGACGGTCCGACGCCGACGAATCGCCGCTTGTACCAGCCGATCGACCCGACCGAAGCACCGGATTTCAACGTCAAAACCGGACTCCTCGCCGAAATCGATGCCTGGGTGCGGGCAAAGGACCCACGCACCGTTCAGGTCTCGGTTTCGCTCGCCGGAAGCCATGAAGAAATCGACATTATCCGCCCCGGCGGCGAAATGTTTCACGACATTCGACCCCTGGTGAGACTGAACATCAGCGTGACCCTCGAAAAAGACGGGCGCCGCGAATCAGCTTCATCCGGCGCAGGTGGTCGCGCGGCCTATGAAGAGTGGATCAAGCCCTCGCGCTGGCAGGCGCTTGCCGAGCGCGCCATTCGCAAGGCATCCGTTAATCTTGAGTCCATACCGACGCCAGCGGGTGAAATGGATGTTGTGCTCGGTCCGGGCTGGCCGGCGGTCATGCTGCACGAGGCTGTCGGACATGGATTGGAAGGCGACTTCAACCGTAAAGGTACCAGCGTTTATTCCGGTCGTGTAGGTGAGCAGGTTGCCGCCAAGGGCGTCACCGTCATCGATGATGGCACGATTGACGCCCGGCGCGGTTCTCTCTCGATTGATGATGAAGGTACGCCAACCAATCGCACCGTATTGATCGAGGATGGCGTGCTCAAAGGCTATATGCAGGACCGTCAGAATGCCCGTCTCATGGGCGTCGCTCCGACCGGGAACGGACGGCGTGAGGCCTATGACGCGACGATTATGCCGCGCATGACCAATACGATCATGATGGGCGGCAATCACGAGCCTGATGAAATCGTCGCCTCAATCAAGCGCGGTATCTGGGCGGTCGATTTCGGCGGCGGCCAGGTCGACATCACCTCCGGAAATTTCGTCTTCCAGTGCACTGAAGCCTACCTCGTGGAGAACGGCAAAGTCGTCGCGCCGGTCAAGAATGCCACTCTGATCGGCCACGGCCCGACCGCGCTCAGCCAGGTGTCCATGATCGGCAACGATTTCGCCATGGATGACGGCGTCGGGACCTGCGGTAAAGCCGGACAATCCGTGCCGGTCGGCGTCGGCCAACCCACCCTCAAGATGAGCGGCCTCACCGTTGGTGGTGCGGGTTAGGAAATCGCCACCTTTCGGCAAGGCTTCAAAGGCCCGTGATCGATATCGTCGGGTGAGTCACGGAACTTGTATTCTAGCGGATAGACGACGTTGAAGCGTGGCTGAGGTGGTCGACCCCATCGTCAAACTAAACGCAAACAGTATCGCGGCACCCCGCCCTGCTTTCACTTGATTGCCCCAGTATTCTAGTCTGCGCCTTTCATCCAACCCTTGATGATCGGCGAAATCAACAGCATCACAACCGCGATCGCCATCGCGATATAGGCGATGTTTGAATAGACGGAGATGTAATTGCCGAGCGCCCCGGCAGGATCGACGATCTGTCCACCGATGGTTTTCGCGCCTGCCGCAGCAGAAATGACCCCCGCCAACGTGTTCGACAGACCGGTGTACAGGAACCAGATCCCCATTACGAGGCCAACCGCCCGGGCAGGCGCGAGCTTTGTCATGGCCGACAGCCCGACGGGGGATACCATCAGCTCCGCCATGGTGTGAATCCAGTAGATGAGGAAGATGAAAATCACCGGGGTCATGAGGTCTGCCCCTACACTGTTCATTCCGCCAACAAGGGCCAGGTATCCAAGGCCAACCCCAAACACGCCAATCGCAAACTTGACCGGTGTCGAAGGCTCCACTCTCCGTTTGGCCATCATCGTCCACAGCCAGGCCACCAACGGTGCGAACAGGACGATGTAACCGGCGTTCAAGAACTGGAACATCGGGGCTGGCACCATCATGCCGAAGAGCTCACGGTCCACGAGCCGGTCAGTGAACAGATTAAGGGAGGAACCTGCCTGTTCAAACAAAGACCAGAACGGGATCTGCGCCAGTGAGAAATAAAGCGCCGCAAACAGTCTAGGTCGCTCCACCGTGTCCAGTCTGACATTGGCGTAGACGATCAGAGCGATCAGCATCACGACGCCCACAATCCCGAGGAACGGCGCCGCATAGTCCGCATTCATGATCAGCAGGATCGAGAAACCAATAATGCCGAGCGCCGACAAATAGCAGGCCCACTCCACATTGATCGGTCCGAAAACCGACTGCTTCAACTTGTCTGGATCCGGTGGATCTGCCTTGCCCTCCAGCCAATGCTGGAGCGTGATAAACGTTACCAGACCGAGCAGCATCCCAATTCCCGCCAGTCCAAATCCGTACTTCCATCCGTAGGCGATGCCCAGGTATCCGCAGGTGAGCGCCGACAACAGGGAGCCGAGATTGATCCCCATGTAAAACAGCGTAAAGCCTGAATCCCGGCGCGCATCTCCCACCCCGTAAAGATCGCCAACGATGGTCGAGATATTGGGTTTCAGAAACCCGACCCCCGCAATGATCAGGGCAAGCGACAAGTACAGGATGTTGACGTATAGGGATTGGCGCTCAATCCGACTATCATATGCGCTGACCGAAATGCGTTCCGGCAGGCCAACAGCTGCCGGGTCTGCGACGATGAGCGTTTTACCTTCGTCTGCGAACGAAATCTCCGACTGTCCCGCGCTGGAAACGACGATGGGGGTCGCATCACCGCCGCGCCCATCCAGTGTGATTTCGAACTCAACTCCCTGATAAGACGCAATTTCTTTCGACCCTGTCCCCTCAAACGCCATCCCAAAATGGCCGAGGACCAGCAGAACAGCGCCGAACGTGACTGCCTTGCCCTGCCCGAGATAGCGATCCGCCAGCATCCCCCCGAGGATCGACATGACATAGACGAGCGAGACATAGGCCCCATAGATCAGCGAAGACCGATCATCCGAGAACAGGAAATGCTGCGTCAGGTACAAGATCAGCAGGCCGCGCATCCCATAGTAGGAAAAGCGCTCCCACATCTCGGTGAAGAACAATACCACCAACCCGCGCGGGTGACCGAGAAGTGTCTTTTCTTCCAACGGTGGCCCGCCCGCCTCAGCTACAGCGTCAGTCAATGTTCACTCCCCGAACAACCCTTGCCGGGGAAGAGACCACGCACACCGCATCGTCTCAAGACACGTTCTGCGATTCACTGCCTCAGAGCGCCGGGACGGGCGCTAATACGCGCACTCTTCAAACACCCGCCGCAGGTCCTGGTTCCAGGCGCCGTGATAGCGCTCCAGCAGACGCTCTGCTGGGGTCAGCCCTGAGTTGACGATTTCGTCCAGCGATCCGAGGAACCCGGTTTCATTATCGCCCGAAACAGAGAGCTTCGCTCGGGCGCGCAAGCCGGACCGCGCGATATCCAGCACCGCTTTGCCGATCTCCTGCAGAGATTGCCCGCCAGGCACCGGCGTTTTCAAGCCAAGAACGCGGGCGCCCTGCCGAACCGCTTCGCGCTCCGGCGCGCTCCAGTCCTTGACCAGATCCCACGCCGCATCCAGCGCCCCATCATCATACAGCACACCCGTCCAGAAAGCCGAAAACGCACACAAAGAATCCCAGGGCCCGGAATCGGAGCCTCGCATTTCGAGGAATCGCTTCAACCGCACTTCGGGGAAAATCGTAGACAAATGATCTTCAAAATCATCAATCGCCGGTCGCTCCCCGGGCAGGATAGGCAGCTTGCCCTCCATGAAATCGCGGAAACTCAGCCCCGAAGCATCCAGATAAGTCCCGCCACGGCGGACAAAATACATCGGCACATCAAGCGCATAGTCGACATAACGCTCAAACCCGAACCCATCCTCGAACACAAAGGGCAACATGCCCGTGCGATCCGGGTCGGTATCGGTCCAGATCTGTGAGCGATAGGATAGAAAGCCATTCGGACGTCCATCCATGAAGGGCGAGTTGGCAAACAGCGCGGTGCCCAGCGGCTGCAAGGCCAGTGAGACGCGGAACTTTTTCACCATGTCGGCTTCCGAGCCGAAATCGAGATTGCTCTGTACCGTACAGGTCCGGAACATCATCTGCCGACCGAGCCGCCCAACCTTGTCCATATAGGCGCGCATGATCTTGTAGCGCCCCTTTGGCATGATCGGCGTATCGTCCATGCTCCAAATTGGGCTCGCACCGAGCCCTAAAAACCCGACCCCCAAAGGCTCTGCGATTTCCTTCACTTCTCTCAGATGCGCGCCAACCTCGTTGCACGTCTCGTGAATGTGCTCAAGCGGCGCGCCAGACAGCTCAAATTGCCCGCCTGGCTCCAGGCTGACACTGGCCCCGTCTTTCTTCAGCCCGATCAGGTGGCCGCCCTCTTCGATTGGCGTCCAGCCAAACCGATCTCTCAGGCCTTCCAGCATCGCCTTGACCGACGCTTCACCGTCATAGGGCAGCGGCTTCAACCCATCGATCAGGAAGCCGAACTTTTCATGCTCGGTACCGATCCGCCATTGGTCTTTCGGCTTACAGCCTGCTTCAAACCAGTCGACCAGCTCCGCCTTGCCCGAAATACGCGGTGCCGACTCGTCGATGTCCGATGTAGGTGTTGTCATGCCCCGGGCACTCCGCCGTTTAAGTCTTCAGGTTTCAGGCACATAGGGTGCATCGCGCCAATCTCCAACCTGGGATTGCCAAACACTGAGCGCCGACACAACCGCTGTTTCAGCGCGAAGGATACGTGGACCCAGTGTCACAGGGATCACAAAGTCGAGAGCACGCAAAAACCCTCGCTCGCGCGGAGAGAACCCGCCCTCAGGCCCGATCAGAACACCCGCAGCGCCCTCGCCTGCAGCCGCAATGGCCTCAGCGATCGGGCGCGCCTCACTCCCTTCATCGCAATAATACAGTGGCCGATCTCCCGGCCAGTCGGCCAGCGCTGTTGTCAGCGGCGCGGCATCAGACACCATCGGAATGTCCAGGCGCTCGGTTTGCTCGGCCGCTTCAATCACCAGCGATTGGAACCGGTCCAGCCGCACTTTCTGGGTTTGGGTATACTCGGTCAGCACGGGCCGGATCTCGCGTACGCCAAGCTCCGTCGATTTTTCCACAACAAAGTCTGTGCGCGCCTTTTTAAGCGGCGCAAACAGCAATGTGAGATCGGGCCCCGGCGTCTGCGCGCGCAGTTGTGACCTGGGCTCCAGCAGGACGGTCTTGCCTTGGGTGCGCAACGTGGCGACCCATTCACCATCACGCCCATTGAACACGCGCACGCTCGCCCCGTCTGCAAGCCGCATGACGCGGGTCAGGTACTTTCCTTGCGCGTCGTCGACTGTGATCGACTGCCCAATGGCCAGGTCGTCTTTCACATACAGGCGTGGAACATGGCCCATGGAACTTCCGTCTCTACATTAACCGTATCTGTTTGCTTATATGGCATGGTGTGACAAACAGGCTATAGGGGCCGCCATGACACAACAGACTGATTCTGAAGAGACACTTGAGACAGACGTTGAGCCAACCCCAACGCCTGACAGCGCGTTGCCGGAATGGTTGAAAAGCCTGCCCGCTCAGTCCAGACCTTATGCTTCACTCGCGCGGTTGGATCGCCCAGTTGGCATCTGGCTGCTGTTTCTACCCTGTGTGATGGGGCTTGCCTTGATGCGTATTCCGGATGGATTGCGCTGGATCGATCTTGGCTGGCTCATCTTGTTCGCGATTGGTGCCGTTGCTATGCGCGGCGCGGGCTGTACCTGGAACGACATCACTGATCGCGATACGGACGCGCAGGTGGAACGGACCAAATCCCGCCCGCTTCCGTCAGGACAGGTCACACTTAATCAGGCCTACATGTTCCTCGCCGCACAATTGACCGTCGGGTTCCTCGTCTGGTTACTTTTGCCCTTTGTGGCCAAGATCGTCGCGCTGATGGCGATCCCTCTGGTGCTTGCCTACCCTTATATGAAGCGAATCACCTGGTGGCCGCAGGCCTGGCTCGGCTTTACCTTCAACTGGGGCGTGCTCGTGGCAGGCGCAACTGTGTACGGGTCCGTTACCGGCGCCAGCGTCGTCTTGTATCTCGGTCTGGTCTTTTGGACCGTGGCCTATGACACGACCTATGCGCTACAGGACGTGGAAGACGACGCCCTCGCAGGCGTGAAATCAACCGCGCGTCTGTTTGGCGACAAGGTCCTGACCGGGATTTTCACATTCCATATTGCAGCCACGGCATGGATCGCCGCCAGCGCTTATTTCGCTGGCGCCGGGCGGATCGGCGCAGTGATCGGCCTCGCCTTCTTCGCCCACGGGTTCTGGCAGATTTCAAAACTCAGCCACAACAAAACTGAAAACGCGCTGAGCGTGTTCAAATCCAATGTCTGGGCAGGCGGCATTGTAGCCGTCGGGCTGCTGATCGCTGCGCTGATCTAGGCCTTGAATGCCCTTGGGGCAAAGCTGTATCTTGCATGTATGGCCGTCGCAAAACGCATACGCCCGCTCGATCTCTTCACCCGTGAAGAGTGGGACCATGTCAGCCGACGCTCTGACCTCGTCGGGGCCTGGCTGGTCGTCCATTGCTGGTTGGTCATCGGTCTCGCCATGGCCGCGGCCATCTGGCAACCGATCCTGATTATTCTCGCCATTCCGATTATCGGCGCCCGGCAACTCGGTCTCGCCGTATTGATGCATGAAGCCGCGCATGGGGGGCTCAGTTCAAACACCGCGATGAACGCGTTCCTCGGGCATTGGCTGTCCGGCGCACCAATTGGCGGCAGCTTGAAGTCTTATCGGCCCTACCACTTGCAACACCACAAATACGCCCAGCAGCCTGAAGACCCGGACCTCATCCTGTCGGCGCCATTTCCCGTGACAAAGTCATCGCTGCGGCGGAAACTGGTCCGTGACCTGACGGGACAGACCTTTTTCAAGCAGCGCCGGAACCAGTTCGCCAACGCCATGGGCCTTGGCATTCGCGCGGAAAAAGGACGCCCGAACCGGGCCAACACTGCCCGCGAAGCCGTCATTCCATTCGTGATCACGAATCTGGTCCTGCTGATCGGGCTCAGCTTGCTCGGCTATTGGTGGGCCTATTTCGTCCTCTGGCTGCTGCCACTTGCCACTTGGAACCAGATGATCACGCGCCTGCGTAATATCGCGGAACACGCCGTTGTTCCGGATAATGAAGACCCGATGCGCCATGCCCGCACCACGCGGGCCAACTTAATAGAACGCATTTTTATCGCGCCCTACTGGGTAAATTATCATTGCGAGCACCACATGTTTATGCACCTGCCCTGTTACCAACTGGCTGAGGCCCATAGGCTGTTGACCAGGAAAGGCATCGACCAGCAGATGGAAATCCAAACCGGGTATCTCGGTGTGATCAGTCGCGCCGCGTCCAAGCCAGAGGCACTCCCTGCATGACGGTCACAATTGAAATGGTATCAGACTTGGTTTGCCCCTGGTGCTGGGTCGGCCTGCGACGGCTCAAGACAGCGACGGCGCTTGTCCCGGACATAGACATCAAAATCCTGTTCCGGCCCTATGAGCTTGACCCGACCGTTCCGAAAGGTGGCACAGACTATAAAGCCTATATGAAACAACGCTTTGGCTCCGATACCGGCAAAGCGCGCAGTAACGCCATGCGCGACGCGCTGATCCAGTATGGCAAAGATGAAGGCATTCCCTTCGCCTTCGACAAGATCTCCTGGCGTCCCAACAGTTTCGACGCGCACCGTCTCGTCGGCTGGGCCCAGGGACAGGACCTTGGCATGGCGGCCAAGGAAGCGCTGTTCCAGGCCTTTTTTGCCGACGGCAAGGACATCGGAAACCACGAAGTGCTCGTCTCCATTGCCTCACAGATCGGGCTCGATCCCAATATCGTTTCTGACCTTCTGGCCAGCGATGCCGACGTTACTCGCACACGCGAAGAGCAGGAACTCTTCCGGCAGATGGGAATTTCCGGCGTCCCGACCTTTATCGCCGACCGCGCCATCGCGGTACAAGGCGCTGAAAGCGCTGAGAAGCTGGCGAAATTCCTGACCACCGCCGCTGCCCGGCAGCCGCAGGAACGCCCGCTCTCTGCCACTTAAGACAGCTGCAAGTCGACCAGGCGTTTGTACACCCCGCCCTGGGCCATCAGCGCGTCGTGATCGCCTTCCTCCACGCAGGTCCCGGCCTCCATCACAATGATCCGATCCGCCGAACGCACAGTGGAGAGCCGGTGCGCCACGATCAGCGTTGTGCGGTCTTTGGCATAACTGGCCAGCGCATCCTGGATTTTCGCTTCACTCTCTGCATCGAGCGCCGAGGTCGCCTCGTCCAACAGCAGGATCCCGGCATCGCGCAGCACCGCCCGCGCCAGCGCGACGCGTTGTCGCTGCCCGCCCGACAGATTGCGGCCCATCTCTCCCACCGGCGCCTCAAAGCCCCCCGGCAGTTCTTTCACGAATTCATAGGCATTCGCGGTCTTCGCCGCCGCCTCGATCTCATCATCGCTCGCGTTCAGTTTTCCGAGCGCGATATTGGCCCGCACCGTGTCATCAAACAGCGCGGTATCCTGCGAAACCAGCGCAATCGCCCTTCGAAGCGCGCCTGATTGCACCGTCCTGATATCAAGTTTGTCGACCAGAACAGCGCCGCCCGACACATCATATAAACGCAGCAACAGGTTGAATATGGTCGACTTTCCGGCCCCGCTCGCCCCAACAATCGCAACCGTCTCACCCGGCTTCACGTCAAAACTCAGCCCATTCAGCGCTGTCGTCCCGTCGGGATAGGCAAACGTCACATTGTCAAACGCGACCGCGCCTTTAACGGTCCCCAACGCCTTAGCGTCCGCCGCGTCAGAAACGCTCGGCTCTGCGTCGACAATGTCAAACACCCGGTCGGCAGCCGCGCCGCCTTCCTGCGCTACCGCATTCAGGGTGCCGAGCGCGCGCAACTCTGGCGAGGCAATCGCGAGTGCGCCAATAATGCGCAGCAAATCTCCCAGCGTTGCCGCCCCTTCCGAAATCCGCCATGCTGCGAAGCCCAGAATACCTGCCAGCGCGATCCCCCCTGTGACTTCAAGGATCGGGTCGACCGCCGCACGATCGGTCAACACTTTCAGAAACAGGCGCGAGCGCTCGACGAACCCCCGCTTGGCCCGCTCCCCCTGATACGCTTCAAGGCCGTATGCCTTCACGACCCGGGCCGACTGAAACCCCTCCGACAGCAGTGACGTCACCTCACCAATCTGTTTCTGCGCCTGCTTTGAGCGTTTGCGGATGCGCTCCCCCAAGCGGATCACGGGCCCGAACGCAATTGGATAAACGACCAACAGTAACAGCGTGAGCTGCCAGTCCGTCCATAACATCAAGCCGAGCATGGCCAGCACGGTCACCACGCTCTTGGTGAAATTGTTCGCAAACCGGAGCCCGGCATCGCGGATCGAGTTCACATCATTGATGAACCGGGAGACAAAGCCCCCTGAAGCGTCGCCCGAGAGCCGCGCATAGTCGCCATGGGTCAGCGCGTTGAACTGCCGGTCCTGAATATCAACCAGCGCCCGCTGGACGCCTGTATTGTTGGCGACCGTCATCAGATACAGCGTCAGCGCGCGGCCGATGGAGAGCCCAACAATCGCGGCCGCGACCCAGATGATCCAGCTTGTATCTCCGGCCCCTTCGGCTCCAAACGTCGCCTGTAACCGATCACCCAATACGCCAAGAATAAACGCATAACCCGTCGCAAACAGCGAGGTCAGAACGGCAAATACGGTCCCGCCAACAAACCACCCAAGATGCGGTCGAAAGAAGGTTGCAAACAACCGAAACAGGTTGCCTGCCGCTGATTTTCGCGGAGCCTTGGACTTAGACGTGATGGTGATCGCCCGTTTCCGGATCTAGCAGTCTGTGGGCATGCAGAATGAAGTAGCGCATCTCGGCATTGTCCACGGTCCGCTGCGCTGCGCCTTTCCAGGCATCATAGGCGGCTTTGTAGTCGGGGAAGGCACCAACAAAATCGATCGCGGACAGGTCCTCAAACTCCACACCTGTGACGTCTTTCAGTTCCCCGCCAATCACGATGTGCAGCAATTGCTTGGATTCGATTTCACTCATGCTTTGAGGCTCCGTAGTCCTGGTCTTGTCATATGGGCGAACGGCCCAGTTGGGGTCGGGCAGTTTCACGCCTTTGACGCGGGCTGATAACAGGGAATGCAAGGGTTTTCCAGCCGCAAGCAAACTTCTTTGTGCTGGTTCGTCGCGATTGAACACAAACGGTTCGCCAAGATGCGTTGTCGCGACGCCTCCCGCTTCGGTCATGATGATCGAGGCGGGCGCGAGATCCCAGTCAGATTTGCGCCATAGGGTCAGCACGGCATCATACCGTCCCGATGCAACCCAGCAGATGCGGATCAGCGTCGCGTTCGGCTTCGGACTGGCCAGTTCCATCGTAGGCCAGGGCTCAGGCCAGGCCGGGTGGGTCAACAAGCCTTCATTGGTGATAATCCGACACCCGATTTCCGCATCGCGGTCCGTCACGCCAATTGGCACATTATTCAGAAAGGCACCGCCGCCCATCCTTGCCCAATAGGTTTCCTCAAGTTGCGGCGCATGCACCACGCCAGCTTTCGCCTGACCCGCCTCGAGCACCCCCATGCCAATGCACCAATACGGCTCTCCCCGCATAAAGGCGCGTGTCCCATCGATTGGATCGACTACCCAGACCCGCTGTTTGGACCGCGAGCGGTGATCAGGTGCGGTTTCTTCCGACAACCAGCCATAGTCAGGCCGAGCCGCCGTCAATCGCGCCTGGATCAGTTCATTGACCGCAAGATCAGCCTCCGTCACCGGGTGGTTCTTGCTCTTGTCCCATGTCTCGATGTTGCCGCGGCGCAGGAAGCTTTGGGCAAACTCGCCCGCCTCCTTCGCCACATCTCGAAGGATGGCGAGATCTTCTGCAAAGTCTGAACTATTCTCCGGCAATCGACATGTCCGGGATCAGGATCGAGGGCGCGTCTCGGCTGCCCCGAAACTCGAGATCAGACGCCGGGACCAGACGCTCAAACATGGAGGGCAAATCTCCAGCAATGGTCACCTCGGATACCGGATACGCAATGGCCCCGCCCTCGAACCAGAAGCCTGCCACGCCGACCGAATAGTCACCGGTATTCGGATTGATCGAAGGACCGAACATATCGGTCACTAGCAATCCCTCACCGACATCGGCCATCATCTCATCCGGCGACTGCTTGCCTGCTTCCATATAGAAATTCGACACACCAACACCGGGATTCTGCCCAAAGCCCCCCGACGCATAACCGTTGGGTTTAAGCCCCAGCTGCTTCGCCGACGCCCCGTTCAACAGCCATTTTGTCAGAACCCCATGCTCAATGATCGCCGAGCGCGACACCGCCCGGCCTTCACCGTCATGTGCGCGGCTACCCAGGCCTCGGACCCGAAACGGATCATCGATCAGATTAACCGAGCCGGAGAAGACCTGCTCACCGAGTCGGTCTTTCAGGAAGGAGATTTTTCGCGCCACACTCGGCCCGCTAATCGCAGACAGGAACGCGCCGAGCAGACTGGTCGCGACCCGCTTGTCATAGATCACAGGTGCCGTTTGCGTTTTGACTTTTCTCGGCCCAAGCCGCGCCACGGTTCGCTCGCCTGCGATGGTTCCGATCTCTTCAGCACTTGGCAGATCCTCAAGCCGCCGGGCCATCCGGCTCTCATAGTCACGCTCCATGGCCCCATCACGCTCGGCAACGGCGGCGAGCCCGAGATTGGTGTAACCGCTGGTGCGATAGGACGAAAAGCCATTGCTGGCCGCGACCCAGCGCTCGGACTTTGACCACCCGCTCCCACACGACGCGACTTGTTGAACCCCCTCGACAGCCAGTGCCGCAGCTTCCGCCGCAAGCGCATCCTGTTCCAGTCTCTCGTTCGAGATATCGGTGTCCCCCGTCAGGTCCAGATCCGGAGGCGAGGTCACAAGATCGGACGCAGGCGCCACACCGCAATACGGGTCCTCTGGTACGGCCTTCGCCATCATGATGCACCGCTCCGCCAACACATCCAGGGCCTCTTCGGTCAGATCAGATCCCGATACAGACGCCTGTCGCTGCCCATAGAAACACCGCAGCGATACGCCTTCAGACTCTGAGCGTTCAATCCCGACCAGCGCGCGTTCGCGCACTTCAACACTGACCCCTTCGGATTTGCCAAGCGACGCATCGGCATCGGTGGCGCCTGCTTTGAGACATGTATCTAAGAGTTTTGAGAGGATGGCTTCAGGCGCCAGCTTGGTATCTGTCATGGCGCTCATGTAAGCGGAACTGCGATCCCTGCAAAGTGCCAAAAACACGGGTTCCCTGGCGACCGCATCGCCCGCGTAACAGACGATCAGCCCGTCTCCGCTCGATACATCCCCATGGCCCTCAGATACGAGGAACCGATACAGATTCGCAACCACGCGCCGCAGCCATGCACTTGATCAGATCTTGACCCGGCACGTAAGCCAGCGCATCTGCCCATGATGACACTCAAACCCATTCATATCATCGGCGGCGGCATGGCCGGATCAGAAGCCGCCTGGCAAGCCGCCAATATGGGCGTGCCGGTCGTCGTGCACGAAATGCGCGGCGTGAAGGAAACCGACGCGCATCAGACGACCGATCTCGCGGAACTCGTCTGTTCCAACTCGTTTCGCTCCGATGATTACGAGCTGAATGCCGTCGGCGTCCTCCACCAGGAGATGCGCCTCGCAAATGGGATCATCATCCCCACGGCGGACCAGCACCAGGTCCCGGCGGGCAGCGCCCTCGCCGTTGATCGTGAGGGCTTTGCGCAAGCCGTCACCGCCAAACTGGACGCCCACCCGCTGATCACCATTGTCCGCGAGGAGATCACATACCTCCCACCGGAAGACTGGGACAGCGTCATTGTCGCGACCGGCCCGCTCACATCGATCCCTCTGGCTGAGGCCATCCGCGCCGAGACCGGAGAAGACGACCTCGCCTTCTTTGATGCGATCGCCCCGATCATTCATCTCGACAGCATCGACATGACCAAGGCCTGGCGCCAATCGCGCTATGACAAGCCCGGCCCCCATGGCGATACCGCCGCCTACATTAACTGCGCCATGAATGAGGCTGAATACAACGCCTTCATGGACGCCTTGATCGATGGCGAGAAGACCGAGTTCAAGGACTGGGAAAAGGACACGCCTTATTTCGAAGGCTGCCTGCCGATCGAAGTGATGGCCGAACGGGGCCGCGAAACCTTGCGCTTTGGCCCCATGAAACCGGTTGGCCTCACCAACCCGCACAGTCCAGATATCAAATCTCACGCCATCGTCCAGCTCCGTCAGGATAATGCGCTCGGCACGCTGTGGAACATGGTCGGCTTTCAGACAAAACTAAAATACGGCGCGCAGACCGACATATTTCGGATGATCCCGGGGCTCGAGAACGCGCAATTTGCCCGTCTCGGCGGCATTCACCGCAACACGTTCATTAACTCGCCTAACCTACTGAACCACCAGCTGCAGCTGAAGTCCCTGCCCCGCATCCGCTTTGCCGGACAGATCACCGGCGTGGAGGGCTATGTTGAGAGCGCGGCCATGGGTCTGCTCGCAGGTCGGTTCGCCGCTGCTGAACGACTCGGCGCCCATCTCCCACCGCCTCCCGCCACAACAGCCCTCGGCGCGCTGATCGAGCATATCACAGGCGGGCATATGGATGGCAAAAAGACCTTCCAGCCGATGAACGTCAATTTCGGCCTTTTCCCGCCTGCCAACCCGGATGAGGTTCAAACCAAAGATGAGCATGGCAAACGGCTGCGCGGCAAAGACAAGGGCCGGGCCAAAAAACGTGCTCAAGCGGCGCGGGCACTGCGTGATGTACAAACCTGGCTGGAGGCGCAACAAACGCCTGTCGCCGCCGAGTAGGCTTTTTGCCTAGGCCTCTTCCGGGCGCAGGTCCTTCGACACATTGTCGAGAACGGCATTGACGAAATTCGCCTCGGTCTTGTCGAAAAAGTCATGCGCGAGCGATACATATTCGTCGAGCAGAATGCGGCGTGACAGATCCTGATGCGCCACCACTTCCGACACCGCCGCACGCAAGATGGCGCGCGTCGTGCTGTCTAGGCGGGAGAGCCGCCAGCCTTTACGCAGACGCGCCAGGATCGCTTTGTCGACGACCGCCTGATGCTCTACCGTCGCATTCACAATCGATTTGAACAGATCCGGGTCCGCTTCTTCGACCGGGTCTTCATTCGGACCTATGCCAAGCCGATCATCCATCAGGTCCCGGATCGCCGCCTTTGCGCTCTGGCCCGTCTGCTCCATCTGATACAGCGCCTGCACTGCGGCCAGACGTGCCCCGGCCCGGCGCGCGCGTTTCACTTCGAAAGGCAGTTTCTGTTCAGACATGGCGTAGATGTTTCCGTAGGGCGGGTTTCAACCGCCATTCCCACTTTGACAACGGGGGGGCAAGCCCCGCCCTACAGAAGGTGCAAGACTTATCGGACGAATTTCTTGCGCAGCTTCAACATCTCAAGACAGGCATTTGCCGCGTCTCTGCCTTTATTCTTCTGATCGCGGCGGGCACGCGCCATCGCTTGTGCTTCGTTCTCCACCGTCAGGATACCGTAGCCGATGGCCAGCCGACGATCCGTGGTCAGATACATCAGCCCCCGGGCGCTTTCTTCGCACACATAGTCGTAATGCGAGGTCTCACCGCGTATCACACAGCCCAGCGCGACATAGCCGTCATATTTCGCACTGTCGGCGGCCATGGCAATCGCGCTGGGCACTTCAAACGCCCCCGGCACCATAATCGTCTCCACGGTGCAATCCTCGCCGCTAGCCTCCAGCGTCTCGCGCACACCAAGTTCCAGCTCTTTGGAGATGTGCTCGTAATAGGGCGAATTCACAATCAGGATGCGATGCGTCATGGTCTAGGTGTCTTTCTCTTCGGTGAGGGGTCTCCACCCCTCAATGCTCAGTCCATATCCATCCAATCCGGCCACACGCGTCGGTTCCGTATCTGACAGATAGATCATTTTTCGAACGCCCAGTTCGCGCAGGATTTGCGCTCCGACGCCATATTCGCGGATCGGTGTATGGCCATCCCCGGCCTCCGGCATCTTCATGCCGAGCCGTTCAGCCAGCGCGTTTGGACGCATCGTGTTCACGAACACGACCACACCCGGCTCGTCCGCATCTGCGATAATCTTCATCGCTTTCTCGACCAAGCCTTCGCGCGGGCCTTTTTCACCCAGAATATCGGCCAGCACATCGGTGCGATGAACACGAACAATTGTCGTACTGTCGGGCTCAATCTTGCCGTGGACAATCGCGATATGTTCGGCTCCGTCGAGCGCATTGCGATAGATAACGGTCTTGAAGCCTTCACCATAGGCGCTCTCAAGCGGGGCTTCGACCCGGCGCTCCAGATAGCGGTCATGCTGACGACGCCATTCGATCAGATCTGCAATCGTTCCGATCTTCAGTCCGTGGAACTGCGCGAATGTCACCAGCTCTGGCAGACGCGCCATTGACCCGTCATCATTCATAATCTCGCAGATCACACCGGCTGGATAGAGCCCGGCCATGCGTGAGATATCGACGGCCGCTTCTGTATGGCCCGCCCGGACCAGGGTGCCGCCATCGCGCGCAACCAGGGGAAACACGTGACCCGGCGAAACAATATCGCCTTCATCCTTGGTTGGATCGATCGCCACCATCACGGTATGAGATCGATCATGCGCCGAAATCCCAGTCGTCACGCCTTCGGCAGCCTCAATTGAGACCGTGAAGGCTGTTCCCATACTCTCGCGGTTCTCGCGCGCCATCATGTCGAGCTTCAGAGCCCGGGCACGTTCATCCGTCATCGCGAGACAGATGAGGCCGCGCCCATACTTCGCCATGAAGTTCACCGCCTCAGGCGTCGCAAAGCTCGCGGGAATAATCAGATCGCCCTCATTCTCGCGATCTTCGGCATCGACAAGAATGTACATCTTGCCATTGCGCGCATCCTCGATGATTTCATCAATGCTGGAAATCGCGGCGGAAAAGTCTTCAGCCATCGGGATCTCCTTGCGGCGCTTGGTGAGGCTCTGGCGCATCGGCACCAATCATCCGCGCGACGTAGCGCGCCAGCATATCAATCTCAAGGTTTACCCTGTCACCAGGCTGCAGCTCCGCAAGTGTCGTGACCTCCCAAGTGTGCGGAATGATCGCCAACTGAAAGTCGCCGTTCGGCAGCGCCTCAGCCACGGTGAGCGACACGCCATTAATTGCTGCCGAGCCTTTCTTGGCAAAATACTTGGCGATATCCGCCGGTGGACGAATCGTCAGGCGCCAGCTTTGCCCTTCAGGTTCGACTGAGACCACTTCGCCGACACCGTCGACATGCCCAAAAACGAAATGCCCGCCGAGTTCCTCGCCTAGCTTCAGACTTTGCTCGAGGTTGACCCTGCTGCCTTCTTGCCACTCGCCAAGCACCGTCAGAGCCAGCGTCTCCGGCACAGCCTCGACTGCAAACCAGCTGCCCTCGCCCTCAAGTCCGCCATAGTCGACGACCGTCAAACAGACCCCCGCATGCATGATCGACGCGCCCATTTCTATAGAGTCTACAGGATATCCGCAGCCCACTTCGAACCGGCGCAAACCATTGCGGTCTTCGGCTTTGCGAATGGTCCCAACATCTGTCACCAGTCCGGTAAACATCGCTGCGCTCCTTTTGCTCACTTTGAGAATATATACATACAGCGTTGATTACGGTTTCCAATCCGTCTCGCCACGGAAGCGCGACAATTCGGAGCTGACCTGAAGTCAGGTCAGACGCGCTTGCACCTTGGCATAGTGGGCCCCAAGATGTTCGAGTTCCTGCTGGGGCTTCCAGCGAACCACACCGGCAAACCCGCACGTCAGATACAAGGTCAGATCCGCAATCGAGAACCGGTCAGCCGCCAACCATTCATGCTCGCCCAAATGCCGATCGACCGTCGCCACGAATTTGCGAACGCGGGTCTCGGCTTTTTCAGCCGCTTCGGGCACCTGCGGCACCTCCAGGGGCGCCATCATCGGGTGCGTGTTTCGAAACCAGGTCGCGATCTGCATCATGAACATGAATTCGATCCGGCGATCCCACATCTCGATCAGCGCCTTCTCCTTGGCATCCTGGCCCATCAGGTTCGGCTCGGGCCAGATCGTCTCGAAATAGGTCGAAATCGCGCGGCTTTCAGTGATCGTCGACCCATCATCGAGGATCAGCACCGGCACTTGCGCATACGGCGATAAGGCCCTGTAGTCTTTGGATTTATGCTCCTGCTGCATGATCGAAATCTCCTGGATTTCAACCGCATCAAGCTTACCCTTGAGTTTCAGAAAATTGTATGTCCGCTCCGGATTGACAGCTTTCGGCGCGTGATAAAGCTTCATCCTGTTCCTCCCGATCTATCTGAATGTACTGCGCACGCCGATCGTGACGTTCAGCGGCTCGCCGGGGAAATAGCGTTCATTCCCAAACGCGAAATCCGCGCGATCGGCATACGCTTCATCCAGCAGGTTGCGCACGGTGACATAGGTCTCAAGCGAAGGCGAGAACTGATACGCCCCGCGCAGGTTCAACACGGTGTGTCCCGGATAGTCCTGCGTGTTGGCCGGATTGGTATAATACTCCCCGACATAATCCGCCGACAGCCCGAGCTCCAGCGCCGCTGTCGGCGTCCAAATCACGGCAAGATCCGCCAGCCATTCCGGCGCCGTATCAATCTGATCGCCATCGCGGATCACCTCTGCCGTGTTCCCGACGACGCGGTCAAACGCATAGGTCTGATCGGACCAGGCAACATTGCCGCGAACCGTGACTTGGTCGCTCACCCGCCAATCCAGCGCCGCCTCAATTCCCTTATGTTCTGTGGCCCCATCCGGCACATTCAAGCCGTCTGAATCGCGAAAGAAGAAATTGTCCTTCTCCATCGCATAGGCGGCGACATCAAACACCAGATCACCGTCGGCCAGAACGCCCCGCGCGCCGATTTCCAGACTGTCCAGCGTTTCAACGTCTATTTCTCCGACAACCTGCTGCGACTGCAGGCGATAAAGATCGCTCGCCTGCGGCGCCCGTGCCCCGCGCGACAGGTTCGCATAAAGGTCAATCGTCTCGTTCAGATCATAAACCAGGCCCAGTTTCGGCGCGACAAAGTCGAAAGTGTCCGTCCGATCATCCGGCACATTGAAGCGCCCATTGATACCGACTGTCGCCTCGGTCGTATAATCATACTCGTGGGCTTCCCCGCGCAGCCCCGCGAGCACGGTCAACCGCTCTGAAACCTGCCAATCGGCTTCCACCCACAACGCACCCATCAGCGTATCGACGGAATAGTCATAGTGCACGCCGACCGGGAACCGGGTGTCGCCCGGGAAAAACCCGAACGGCTCGGGCTGGGTCTCGCGCAGATAACCAGAGGCGATATCTGTATCCACGCCGACGCGCACGTCCAGCGTGTCCGACAAAGAGCGATCATAGCGCACCATCAAACCGCCGCCTGTATGCCCGTTCTTCTCAAACCCGCGATACGGCAGGAAGTGTTGACGGAAGTCCATCTGTTGCACCCGCGCAAACGGCGTCAGCGCCAGCCGACCGTCAGCGAAATCCCGCTCAAATCGCGCCGCACCACGCGCTGACCAGGCATCACGATAGGCCAGCGGATCATCATTGGTCTTGGCGAGATCGCGATCCTTGTACGCGTCCGGTCCTTCAATAAAATCAGCGGTTTCCTGTTCCAGATGCGACGCGGAGCCCCAGGCGGTGATCGCCCAGCCACCAAGCACCGTCTCCGCCACGCCCGAGCCCTTGATCTGCAGCCCGCCCGTATTGTCCCGCCAGCCATTATCCTTCTGGATCGAGAGCCCCGCCCGGGCGAGATAGCCCTGATCCAGCACCAGGTCCGACTTGTAACGTCCCAGAGACGAGACAGACAAATGTCGGCTGGCCGAGCGCTCCTCCGGATCTGCGAGCAGGACATTGACCAGACCATGTACCGCGTTCGACCCGTGTTTCGCAGAGCCGGGCCCGCGCACCACTTCGATATATTCTGCGGTCTCAAAATGCGGCTCGAGCAGGATATTGACGTTGCCAAAAGCCGGAGACCGAGTCGGCACACCATTCTCCAGCACCAGGAAACTCCCCTGCCCGGCGCCACCCGTCAGCACCGGAGACCGGATCGCGAGCAAATGCTCCTGACCTGAATTGATATGAATGTTCACCCCCGGCAGTGTGTTCAGCAGTTCGGCGGGATGATCCGGCGCGATATCCTCGATCACACCCGGCAAGAGCAGCGAAGTACTTCCGGCGCCATCGAGCGGGCGGTCGCCAAATACCTCAACGGCCTCGAGCCGGTCTGTTGAGACGACGCGCAGGCACTGAATACGCGTTCCCCCTTCGTCGAAACAGGCCTGCAGGGCCGCATCCGCATCCCGTTGAACAACTTGGTCAGCCGATTGGGCCATGGCCATCGGGGCCAGGGCCGCACCAAGCGCCAGTGACCCCAAAAATGCTCTTTGCATCGTGGCTCCTCTTATCCAAAGAAAAGATTGGCCGGCAGCGCGCCGACAATCGCACCGCTCATACAGGTGGCAAGTGTGCCGGCGACGAGGGTTTTCCAGGCCAGTTCGAGAAATGTCGTGCGCCGCGCGGGCTCTATGATCGACAATCCACCGATCAGAATGCCGATCGAGCCAAAATTCGCAAAGCCGCAAATCGCGTGCGCGGTAATCATGCTGCTGCGCTGTGACAACCCTTCACCGCCCTCTCCCGCGAGCTGCAGGAAGGCAACAAACTCCGTCAGTACGGTCTTGATACCGATCAGAGACCCCGACTGAGCCGCCTCGGCCCACGGCACGCCGACCATGTACATGATCGGTGCGAACACCCAGCCGAGAATGCGCTCTATCGACAGTTTCTCGCCAAACACATCGGGCAACGCCCCAAGACCGGCATTGACCAAAAACAGCAACGCAAAGGCCGCAATCAACATGGTCACAATGTTTGCGAGGATTTTGAGCCCATCCGACGCGCCGGTTGCAAACGCATCCATGGTCGACTCATACTCGAAATCCGGCTCATGCGCGCGCTGGTGCTCGTCGTCGGCTTCCGGGATCATCACCAGAGCCAGGGCCACAGCTGCAGGAGCCGCGATAAGAGACGCGGCGAGCAACTGCCCCAGCGCGTTCGGCAACACATCCTGCAAAAACACGCCGTAGAGAACCAGCACACTGCCCGCGACGGTCGAGAAGCCAGCCACCATCAGGATGAACACTTCCGACCGCGTCATCCCTTTCAGATACGGCTTCACCAGCACCGGGGCTTCGGTCATACCCATAAACACATTCGCAGATACGGCGAGAGACGTCGCCCCGCCCAGCCCCATGGCTTTGCGGAACACAAAAGCAAAGCCCTTGGTGATCCAGCGCAAGATATGCCAGTGCCACAACATGGCTGAAAGCGCCGCAACCACAATGATCAGGGGCAAGAGATGCACCGCGAAGATCGGTCCCGGTTGCCCCGTCAACTCTTCCCAACCCGCTTGCGTGCCAAAGGTCGGGCCGAACACAAATGACGTGCCATAAGCGGTGGCCTGAACCAGACCGTCGACCAGGACATTCGCGGCAAACAGGGCGTCACGGATGATCGGAATGCCAAACAGGATCAGCGCAAAACTGAACTGGATGGCCACCGCGCCCAGCGCAATCTTCCAGGGAAAATTCCGCTTGTTCTCTGACAAGCCCCAGGCGATTGCCAAGATCATCGCTATGCCCAGAAACGCACGCGCATTATCCCAACCCCAATCCATCGGCACCATCCTTTACTCAGTTCACGAACAAGCCCTAGCCCGCGAATGTGCGACGGGCTAGTTGCCGAAGGCAGGATTGGCGATTTTCATCAACCAAGCTTGCAAACGCAAATTTTGTGGCCATCAGGGTCCCGGAAATAGGCACCGTAGAAGCCGGGCACGCGCTCGCCGGGCGCGCCATCATCGACGGCACCGAGCGCCAGTGCCTTCGCATGCGCCGCATCAACGGTCTCACGATCCGGCGCGTTTAAAGCTGGCATGACCCCGTTTCCGCAAGTCGCCGCCTGCTCATCATAAGGCCCACCAATCGCCAGCATCGGGGCACCCGGCCCGGTACCGTAGAAATAGAGCCGGTCATTATCGAACAGGCGCTTGGCCCCCAAAGTGGCCATGAATTCATCATAGAACGCCACCGCCTTGTCGGTGTCATTCGATCCAAGTGTCACATAAGCCAGCATGTTTTTCTCCCTGTCTGTCCCGTGCCAATCAACATGCGTGACATGCCCTGACAAGAGATGACGCAGGGCAAGTGCTTGACGTTTACGTGAACGGATGGTGGAAGAGCGCCAAACACGCTTTTAAGTTCTAGATCCTGAGGGAAATACAATCATGACTGATATCCGTTTTGACGATCGCGTCGCTATTGTGACTGGCTCCGGCGGCGGCTTGGGTCGCCAGCACGCACTTGAACTGGCACGGCGCGGCGCCAAAGTCGTCATCAACGATCTTGGCGGCGCCATGGATGGCTCAGGCGGCAATTCAGAGGCGGCTGAGGCCGTCGTCGCTGAGATCAAGGCGATGGGCGGCGAAGCGATCGCGAACGGTTCCTCTGTCGCTGATGATGCGGGCGTCGAAAAAATGATCGCCGACACGATGGACGCGTTTGGCCGGATCGACATCATCATCGCCAATGCCGGAATCCTGCGCGACAAATCCTTCGCCAAGATGACCACAGAGGACATCAATCTGGTGCTCGATGTCCATCTGCGCGGCACGTTCAAGCCGGTCCATGCGGCCTGGAACATCATGAAGGAACAGAATTACGGCCGCGTTGTCGTTACAACCTCTTCCACCGGCCTTTACGGGAATTTCGGCCAGGCGAACTATGGTGCGGGCAAACTCGGCGTCGTCGGCATGATGAACACGCTGAAAATCGAAGGCGCCAAGAACAACATCAAAATCAACGCTGTCTGCCCCATCGCGGCAACACGCATGACCGAAGGCCTGATGCCACAGCCGATGCTGGACCAGCTAAAGCCTGAATATGTCACGCCCGGCGTGATGAACCTCGTCAAGGAAGATGCGCCCACCGGCATGATCCTCTCGGCAGGTGCGGGCGCCTTCTCCATGGCGCAGATCGTTGAGACTCAAGGCGCTTTTGTCGGCCAGGGCGAGGCGCTGACCGCTGAAGCCGTCGCGGCCAAGTGGGACGAAATCACCGACACCACAACACAAACCGCATTCAAGAGCGGCGCTGAGCATGGCGGCAATATTTTCGCTCGCGTTCAGGAAGCGGCACAAAACGCGTAGGGCCATACATACAGCCAGAAACATGAAACCGGCGCGGGCTCTGGCCTCGCCGGTTTTTCTTTCTTATAACACCCTTGGAATCGACATAACGGGGATGTCATGAAAATCTGGGCTGCACTTTTCGCCTTCACACTGCTTGCTGCGTGCGGGCAGACACCGGACGAAACGACGCGCCCTGCCGCAGAAGCGCCCGTCGCCGAGGCCCCTGCCCCAACACCGCCGCCAACGCCGATCGACGCGACCGGCGAAACCTGCGGCGGGATTGCCGGCATCCAGTGTCCATCCGCCTATTACTGCCAGCAGCCGGATGGCGAGTGTATCGAAATCATGGATGGCGCGGGCACCTGCCAGCTCAAGCCGGAAGTCTGCACGCGGGAGTATCGCCCGGTTTGCGGCTGTAACGGCCGCACCTACCCTAACGCCTGTGAAGCGGCCGCCGATGGCATGAGTGTCGCCGCTGAGGGCCCCTGCGACGAGCCGGACACGCAATAAATACCGCCGTTACAGCGACCGCGCGACGCCCTTGGTCAGAGCAGAGATCTTGTCCGGCATAGGCACGTCGGTGACAGTCTTCGAATCGGTGATGTGGCGCAGCACCTGTTCGCCTTTCTGGTTCTGGATCGCGCCAACCAGCGCGCCGCCGCGAGCCAATTGCTGGATCAGGCTCGCCGGAATAGTTTTCAGACTGCCCGCCAGCAGGATCCGATCAAACGGGCCATGCTCCGACAGCCCGTCCAGCCCATCGCCGTGACGAAGCGTGACATTGTCCACTTTCAACGCGTCCAGCCGCTCCCGCGCCGCCTCAACCAGCGCCAGATAACGATCCACACCGTACACATGCCGACAAGTCTGCGCGAGCAGGGTCATCGTGTACCCGCTCCCAGCCCCGACAACCAACACGCGATCCTCCTTGCTCGCGGACACATTCAGCGCCTTTAAGAGGCGTGCGGTGACAATCGGCCTTGGGATAGACTGCCCGCATTCAATCGGGACGGCGCAGTCTTCGCCCGCCATCCGCGCCAGGTCCGGCGCGACAAAGGCCCCGCGATCAACGGTTTCCAAAGCCGACAGCACCGCGTCATTGGTGATCCCCTGACGCCGCAGGGACAGTACCAAACGCGCCGCGCGAAACGGGTCTGCAATCAGATCGGCCACGCCCGCATTTCTGACAGAAAACGCTCATGCGTCAAATCCACCTGCAAGGGCGAGACCGACACATAGCCATCATAGATCGCGCGCAAGTCCGTACCCTCATCCGGATTGGACAGTTTTCCGCGATACCCGATCCAGTAATAGGCGTTCCCGCGCAGATCCTCGCGCGCTTCGGTGCGGATGATTCGCTCATCCCGGAAGCCCTGGCGAGTCATCCGCACTCCGCTGACATCTTCCGGCGCGCGATCGGGGAAGTTCACATTCAGGATCAGATCGTCCGGCCAGCCTTTCTCAATCAGCGGCTGCAACACTTTCGCGCCCCAGGCTGTCGGTGTTTCCCAGGGGCAGGAATGCGGGTTCTGAAAGCCCTTGGATTGGCTCAGCGCCATGCTCGGCACACCATGCTGCATCCCGAACAACGCTGCCGCGATGGTTCCGGAGAAGGTCGTGTCCTCAGCGATGTTCTGCCCGGCATTTACCCCCGACAGGATCAGGTCGGGCCGCTCCGGCATCAATTCGTCCAGCGCCAGCAGAACACAATCACTCGGCGTGCCATTCACCGCAAATCGGCGTGGGTCCATTTCTCGCACCCTGACAAATTCCGTCAGCGAAATCGCCCGTCCCTTGCCCGATTGCTCCAGCTCCGGCGCAACGATCCAGATATCGTCGCTCAGCTCCCGCGCAATGCTCTCCAGAACAGCCAGCCCCGGCGCATTGATCCCGTCATCATTGGTGAGGAGAATTCTCATCTTCGTCTCGCAAGCAGGTCTAAAGCCACATAAAGGACTGACACCAGAACAGCGCCATAAACCGTGATGGTTTCGGTCGGTGCCACAAACGTGTAAAGCTCGTGTCCGCTCAAAAGCCCGTGAGCCGTCCCGTGAACAATCAACGCCCCACAAAAGATCAGCGCAGCCAGCTTGCGCCAGGACGCGTAGAACAAGGCCCAGAACAGGCCAAGATAAAGCGGAATGTGAAGCAACAGAAAAATGTCTCGACCGGTCGCCTCAGTAAACTCACCGAGCAGCGGCAGCAACAACCACTCTGAATGCGTCATGGCGTCCATTTCATGAACAGCAAACAGAGAGACCGCCATTAACAGGCAAAGCGTGGAAACCGCCTTCACGCAATCACCTCAAGCCCGCCCATATAGGGCCGCAGCACGTCCGGCACGGTGATTGAGCCGTCCTCGTTCTGATAATTCTCCAGTACCGCCACCAATGTCCGCCCGACCGCGAGGCCAGAGCCGTTCAGCGTATGCACAAATTCCGGCTTCGGTTTCGGCGTCTCTTCGCTCGGCGCCGGCCGCCAGCGCGCTTTCATCCGCCGCGCCTGAAAGTCCCCGCAATAAGAGCAAGACGAGATTTCACGATACATGTTCTGGCTCGGCAGCCAGACTTCCAGATCATAGGTTTTGCGCGCGCCAAAGCCCATATCGCCGGTACATAGCAGCATCCGCCGATAGGGCAGCTCAAGCGCCTCCAGAATGCCCTCGGCGCACGTGGTCATCCGCTCCAGCTCGGCTAGCCCCTCTACCTCGTCCCGCACGATGGAGACCAGTTCCACCTTGTTGAACTGATGCAGCCGGATCATCCCCTTGGTGTCCCGCCCCGCACTCCCGGCCTCAGACCTGAAACACGGTGTGTGGGCGGTCATCCGCAGGGGGAGTTGGTCCTCGGACAGGATTTGCTCGCGCACGAGATTGGTGAGCGGCACCTCGGCGGTGGGGATGAGGTACTTATTTGTTTGTCTTTTTTCTTCCAGCTCGGACATTCTGGAGTCAGCTTGCTCAAATCGCTTCTGAAGTTTTGAAAGATCTAACTTCTGCTTCTCGTGAAGATCTCGAACCTTCTCGAAAATCTGATCTACTTCATGTCGAAAATTCTTCGGCACTTCCGCGTTTATAATTCCGTCTTTGATGAGCTTGGCTATATCGCGGACAAACTTTGCATCATCTCCCAGATGATCGAGATGTAGGTGTAACTCATCGACCGTGGCGACCAGCTGATCGTACTCGGTGAGAGCCTTAAAAAAATCTTCTTCGAATTTCGGCAACTGGCCGGTACCAAGAAATGCGCTAGCGTTTACCAGTAGCGGCGGCGACACCTCCTCATACCCATTCTCACCCGTCTGCGTGTCCAGCATAAACGTCGCGAGCGCCCGCTCCAGCTTCGCCAAGCCCCCACGCAGCGCCACAAAGCGCGCCCCGCTCATCGCCGCCGCGGCCTCAAAATCCATCAGCGGTTGACCAAGCTTCGTCTTCAGCGCCGCGCCAAGATCGGCGTGATCCTTCACCTCAAACTCAAACGCGCGCGGGCTGCCCCAGCCGTTTCCTTGCTGGACATTGCTGTCTTCATCCTCGCCTTCCGGCACCTCGGCGAGCGGCCTGTTCGGCGTCCCGAGCAGCAGCTTATCGAGTTCACCGCGCGCCGCCGCTTCCCGCGCGCCCGCCGCCTCAATCGTCTCCTTCGCGTCAGCCACAGCCGCCATCAGGCGCTGCGCCTCGGCCTCATCGCCAGCCGCCTTCGCTTTGCCGATCAGCTTGGAATTGGCATTGCGAACCTGTTCTGCTTCCTGCTTATCTGCCACCGCTTTGCGCACTGCGGCGTCATGATCCAGCATATGACCAACGACCTCGCCCAGCCCCTTTTGCTTGCGCTCAAAGTCGGCGCGGAACCCGTCCGGATTGTCTCGAATGGCGCGGATGTCGAACATGGAAAACCTCGGATAATTTCAGGCCCCGCTCCTACGCCGATGCGCCACATTCGTCCACACCTGATGCAGGAGCCAGCCATCCCTATCCACGATATTGCGACCCAATTCAGCCCCTCGCGCCCCCTTCTCCCGGATGCGGAAGAAGGGAAAGCCACAAAATCAATCCGACCGAATACAGACTGCGATCATACTCGGGTCCGTGATGTTTGAGCGCTACCGCGATCTGTTTGAGTATTGCCCGCCGCGGGCCTGGCCCTGGCTGTGGCTGCAGCTCGCCTATCTGCTCGCCTGCAAAGCACTCGATGGCCGCGAGCGCCTGCTCATGGTGATGCCGAACGGCCGCGTCCACGTGATCGGCCTCGGCGATGACCCAAACGCGCGCAAAGCCTGGACGCCGGCCGACCTGGCGCCCCTATTGCCAGGCCGCAGCCTCGCCGAAGCGGTTGACCCGGCTTTCGCGAGCGATCCACGGCGGAGATCGATTTTGCCCCACCCTAGCCCTCCCCAAAATGGGGAGGGGACCCTGCGGGACACGATGAAACTGCAAGGCTCAACTGGCTCAGAACCTCCCTCCCCATTTTGGGGAGGGTCGGGGTGGGGCCTGTTCACGAGTGCCATAGGCGGCCAAGGCCCGCCCTCCTGAAAGCACCAATTTGAACCAGATTTACTTACCGACCCGCGCCAAACCGCGAGGCCGGCCAAAGGTGCTGGCTTCAGTAAAAACGAGAGAAACACAGCCCTGAGCCTGGTTCATCGGACGAGCGTAGCGAGAATCGGGAACCCGCTTCGACGCCCTGCCGCGCAGCGGCTCAGCGGGCGTCAAAAACCTACAGTCTCGCAGCGCTTGGCCAAATATCCCTCTGCCTTACATTCCAGCCATGACGAAGCGTAAGAAAAAGTCTGATTTGCCGACCAAGATCTGCCCCACCTGCCAGCGCCCGTTCACATGGCGCAAGAAATGGGAGCAGTGCTGGGACGAGGTGAAATACTGCTCGGCGCGGTGCCGTTCCAGCTGAACCTATTTCTGATCCACTGACGGCGCGAGGCGAATGCTGAGCTCTTTCAGCTGCGCATCTTCCACCGGGCTCGGCGCCTGCATCATCAGGTCGCGCGCCTGCTGGTTCATCGGGAACAGGGTCACGTCGCGAATATTGTCAGCGTCCGCCAGCAGCATCACAATCCGGTCCACGCCGGGCGCAATCCCGCCATGCGGCGGCGCGCCATAGCGGAACGCGTTCAGCATGCCGCCAAACTCCGCCTCAACCACGTCCGGCCCATAGCCTGCTTTCTCGAACGCTTTCAGCATGATGTCCGGGCGATGGTTTCGGATCGCGCCAGAGGAAAGCTCATAGCCGTTACAGACAATGTCGTACTGATACGCGGTCAGCGCGAGCAAATCCTCATCCGTCTTGGCCGCTTCAAGCGCTTCGAGTCCGCCTTGTGGCATCGAGAACGGGTTATGGCTGAAATCGACTTTCTTATTGTCTTCGTCCCATTCATACATCGGGAAATCGACAATCCAGCACAGCCGGAACACGCCCTCTTCAATCAGGCCAAGCTCTTCACCCACTTTCGTCCGCGCGGCCCCCGCGAGCTTATAGGCATCGGCCTTTTTCCCGGCTGAAAAGAAAATCCCATCACCGGCCCCAAGGCCGAGATCGGTAAGCAGCTTGGCCAGCAGTTCTGGCTCAAACCCTTTCAGAACCGGGTCCTGGCTGTCCACGCCGCCACCGACGGCTTCTTTCAGCCGTGCATAGCCGAGCCCCGGCGCCTGCATTTCCTTCTTCGCCCATTTGTCGAGATCATCGAAGAATTTCCGAGACTTCTCAGCCGCAGCCTTAGGCGCCGGAATCGCGATGACGCGCCCACCCCCTTTGATAATCTTGGCAAAGATCGAGAAGCCGGTCTTGCTGTCATCTTCAAAGAACTCAGACACATCCGCCAGTTCAATCGGGTTACGCAGGTCCGGCTTGTCGGAACCATATTTCGACATCGCTTCGGCATAAGGAATACGCGGAAACGCTCCTTCTGGAACCGTGCGTCCCTTGCCCTTCCAGTCGGCGAACTCCTCAAACACGCCGCGCATAACCGGCTCAATCGCCTGGAAGACATCTTCCTGTGTAACGAAACTCATCTCGACATCGAGCTGATAGAACTCACCCGGCGAGCGATCCGCGCGCGCATCTTCGTCGCGGAAACAGGCCGCGATCTGGAAATAGCGGTCAAAGCCGGAGACCATGAGCAACTGTTTGAACTGCTGCGGTGCTTGCGGCAGTGCGTAGAACTCGCCCGGATGCAATCTCGATGGCACGAGGAAATCCCTCGCGCCCTCTGGCGAAGAGGCCGTCAGGATCGGTGTCTGATACTCAGTAAAGCCCTGCTCGACCATGCGCTGACGGATCGACGCGATCACCTGCGAGCGCAGGATCATATTGGCATGCAAAGTCTCACGCCGCAGGTCGAGATAGCGGTGCTTCAATCGGATATCTTCCGGATAATCCGGCTCACCAAACACAGGCAGAGGCAATTCGGATGCTTCGGATTGAACCGAGGCCTCCTTGATCCGCACTTCTATTTCTCCGGTGTCGAGATTGTCATTCACCAGATCCTTGTCACGTGCGAGCACTTCACCCTCGACCGTGATGACACTTTCCGTGCGCAGCCGCTCAACCACCGCAAAAGCCGGAAAGTCCGGGTCGAACACACACTGGGTCAGCCCGTAATGGTCACGCAGGTCAATGAACATCACCCCGCCATGATCCCGTCGGCGATGCAACCAGCCAGACAGTTTGATGGTCTGGCCAACATGATCCTGGCGAAGTTCGCCGCAAGTATGGGTGCGAAACGCGTGCATAAAACGCTCCATCGAAATCGGGAATGAACCGCGGCTTTAGGGGACCCGGACCGATGAATGTCAAGACCTGTCATGTCATCTGATCTTGAACGGTTAGATTAACAGAGTTTTTAGAGCTTTGTTGGACAAAAGCCTGTGAACGCTATGTCCCAACCGTCGCCGCACTCCAAGCCGTCTGAGACAGGCATCCCGACCAAGCGCAATCGCTCGGTCGGCTACGTTGTGGAATGCGACGGCACCCAGGCCCGCATCATCACAACAGCGGGTCAAGCCAATGAAAGCGACGACTATTGGGCGGTCGGACAGCTGATCGCGATCACGGTCGGCAACAACCGCGTGGTCGGCCTGTTGCATCGCATTGAAACCGAAAACGCCTCCTGGGATCCAAACGTCCCGAACCAGATCATGCTCTGCGTTGAACTCGCGGGCGAGGTGCGGAATCTCGAAGGGGACAAGAGACTGTTCTCAAGCGGGATCTCGACCTATCCGCATCTTGGGTCCAAAGCGCACCGGATCCGCAAGGAAGACTTGCTGACGATCTATAAGTCCAGCGACAAAGATGCGGTGACGATTGGCAGCCTCAGCCAAAGCAGAGACATTATCGCTGCGGTGTCTGTCGATGCGCTTCTTTCACGCCACTTCGCGGTTGTTGGAACCACCGGCACCGGTAAATCAACAGCTGTGACGCTTCTGCTTCATCTGATTGCAGAGAAAAAGAAGAACCAGCGCATTCTGATCCTTGATCCTCACAACGAATATACCAGCGCATTCGGCGCAAAAGCGAACACGATCACAGCAGATACGCTCGATCTGCCGTTCTGGCTGCTGACGCTTGAAGAGTTTTCTCAGGTCATCTTCCGCGGGCGCGAGGAAAACCATGAAGAGTTGGATATTCTCCGCGAGTATATCCCGCGCGCGAAACTGATCTATCGCGATGGCAAGCAAAAAGGCATTCGACGCCAGACGGTCAGTGCCGGAGGCATCACAGCCGATACGCCGGTGCCCTATCGCCTGGCCACCCTGCTCGATCTGTTCGAGGAAGAGATCGGCTCACTCGACGGCGCCATTCGTCGCCTGACACTGCGCCGCCTCAAGTCTCGGATTGAAGCGGCAATCAACGACCCGCGCTTCTCATTCCTGTTCGGATCGAAAGACGCGACCGACCGGATCGATGAGGTTATCGGCAACATTTACCGCATCCCGCTTGAGGGCAAGCCAATCACGGTCTTCCAGATGTCCGGCATCCCGTCAGAAGTCGTGAATTCTGTTGCATCGGTCCTGTGTCGTCTTGCCTTCGATATCGCGCTCGCCAGTGAATCTCAGGTCAAGACGCTTGTCGTCTGTGAAGAGGCCCACCGCTACATCCCGGCCGACGCAAGGACCGGTTTCGCACCTACGCGGGCGGCGATTGCGCGAATTGCGAAGGAAGGCCGCAAGTATGGCGTCTCCCTCGCCATCATTACTCAGCGGCCGAATGAACTGGACGCGACCATCCTCTCACAGTGCAACACGATCTTCGCGATGCGCCTCGGCAATGATTCCGACCAGGACGTGATGGAAAAAGCCATCTCGAACAGTTCGCGGTCAGCTTTGGCCTTCCTGTCCTCTCTCGCAGACCGAGAGTGTATCGCCTTCGGTAAAGCCGTCTCAACGCCGATGCGCCTGATGTTCCGCAATGTCAGTCAGTCGGCGCGGCCTTCCAGTCAGCACGTCTCGGCAGAATCCAAACTCGGCGGTGCATCAACCAGCCTGTCAGATATCGTTCTTGCTCTGCGCGGCGGGAACACCGAGGAAGACGATGAGGGCAGCCTGCCGACCGGTTGGGTCGTGGCTGAAACCCCTGAAGCAGCGGTCAGTGCCCCGGTTCAGGTCAACAATCCGAAGAAGCTTCGAAATTCACTCCTCCGCCGGAGCGAATGATTCTGACGCAGTCAAACCCTCGTCAAAGACCTCAGCTTACGCTAGGGCGATGACATGACGACCGGAAGACTGACGCCAATAACTCAACAAGAACAATTGGATGAAGCCTGCGAGAGACTTGCAACAGGCCACTTTGTCTGCGTCGATACAGAATTTCACCGCGAGAGCACGTATTGGCCGGAGCTATGCCTCATTCAGGCCTCCTGCCCTGATTTTGAGGTCATTATTGACCCAATGTCAGAGGAATTGGACATTGCGCCCTTCCTGTCCCTGCTGGCTGATCAAAGTCGCACGAAAGTGTTCCACGCGGCTCGGCAGGATATGGAGATCTTCAATCGCCTGATGGGCCACCCACCCGGCCCGATCTTCGACACCCAGATCGGAGCGATGGCGCTCGGCATTGGCGATTCGATCTCCTACGACAATCTTATCCAGCGAATCCTCAAACGCCGAATCGACAAATCCAGCCAGTTCACAGACTGGAAGCGTCGGCCATTGACCGACAAGCAGCTCAACTACGCAATCGGTGACGTCACCCATCTCCGCGATGCCTATCTCAGAATGAATGAACAACTGGACGCAAAGTCCCGGCTTGATTGGGTCCGCGCAGAGATGGCGGCGCTGGAAAATCCCGAACTCTACGACGTTTCACCGTCAAATGCCTGGCAGCGGCTGAAAATGCGCAAGCCCCACAAGGAGTATGCCGCTGTGTTTGCATCAGTGGCGGCCTGGCGAGAGCAAATGGCTCAGGACAAGAACAAGCCGCGGCGTCGGATCCTGAAAGACGATGCGGTGCAGGAAATTGCTGATCAGAAGCCGACGAGTGAGCAGGCCTTTGAACGCCTGCGCGCAGTCCCGAAAGGCTTCATCCGGTCCAAATATGCGAACGGTCTGATCGACGCCGTCCAAACTGCGCTGGATGACCCGGACGGGCATGCGCCGGTATTGCCGAAACGAAAGCACAATGCTGAAACACCGCCCGGCGCGCCAGAAATGTTGAAAGTGCTGTTGAAAGCCGTCAGCGATGATGCCTCAGTCGTTCCTCGCCTGATTGCCAATGCGGCCGACATTGAAAAGATCGCCCGCGGCGAACGGGGCGAGGATATCCCAGCCTTGACCGGCTGGCGACATGACCTGTTTGGTCAAAAGGCGCTCGCGCTCCTGTCCGGCAAACTGGCCTTGTCGTTTGAGAATGATCAGGTTCGCCTGTTCGAGCTCTAGAAGCGCTCACAAAGCTCAAGTACCGGCTCACGCTCCATCAGACCCGACAATTGTCTATGTCGGCGTTTCACCGACCCAAAAATCATGTCTTCATTTGATTTGAGCACACGCATGATCAGCGATCCATTGTCCGTGGAAAGCTTTGCGGTCTTGAGAATCTTGGCGGAGCGCCCAGAATAGACACCACCCAGCCGCATTGCCGTTCCGACAAGACGAGCGGCATCAAAATCGGCCTTGGACACGATCGATTGCAGGTCGGGCGGCAATTGAAACTTGAATGTATACCGACTGGCGACCGCAATCGCTGCGAAAATCCGGTCTGGATGGCTCAGGCGCGGGAACGGTGCGCGCAGGATGTGCTCGAACACCAGATCAGGGCGATGGTCTGGATGCATGCGCGCGCCAGCATCGGCCATCAGACAGGTGGCCCGCAGGAACTGTTTGGAGCGTTTCAGAGGCGCGGCGACCGGTTCGACAAAGTTGAACATCTCGGCCCCGAATGCCGAACTGTCCTCAGACAGCTTCAGATACAGGCGCACGGCATCTCTCAAACCTTTGCGGGGAACCAGGTCCAGAGCCTCTGAAACAACCCCTTCTCGTAACCCATAGGCCGACACATAGGCCCTGTCAGACTTCGACGCTTCAAGAATGACATCAAGTACCAATGCTGAGTGAAGCAGCGTGTCATAGCGTCGTTTCGCCACTCTCTGAATACGTTCTCTAAGCTCGGAGTGATGTGCCGCGCCCTGCACCGCTTCGATCACTTTTTGGATCCCCTTGCGGCTGAGCCCGTAGGAGTGGATCACGCGAAGTGGCTGCTTCTTCAGCATCATGTGCACAGCAGCCAGGTTTCGCCAGGCGCCGCCAACAATATAGAGCTCACCCCTATGCTTGGTGAGAATTTTCGATGACTGCAGGGTCTCCGCGATGATTTCGCGTCGCTTGAAGATGTTCAGATCCGCGTCAGCCTCTCGTGCCAACGGGCCGAGCAAATACGACTCGCCGACCTTGTCTTTGTCCTCAATACGCTTCAGCTCAACACTGGACCCGCCAAGGTCAGCCACAAGCCCCTCAGACGCGCCGAACCCCATCATCACGCCGCGGGCTGAAATCCGACCTTCATCAGCGCCGGAAAGAATGCGCAACGGCTTGCCCAACGCTTCTTCGGCCAATTCACAGAATTCAACGCTGTCTTTCGCCTCGCGCACGGCGGACGTGGCCACGGCGTGCACGTCGTCAATTCCCAGGCTATTGAGGATCGCACTGAAACGCCGGAAAGTCTCAAGCGCCTTGCGCCGTCCATCGACCGAGAGCATGCCGGTTTTCGACATGGATCGGCCAAGACCCGCCATCATCTTTTCATTGAAATAGGGAAGGATGGCATTGCCCTGTCGCTCGTAAATGACGAGCCGACAGGAGTTCGATCCAACGTCGATTACCGCAATCTTTTCAGGATCATTCATGCCTTACTTTCGGACACGCTTGCGCGTGTTGAGACGAGGTGGCTCGCTGACCACCAGAGCGCTGCCGCGTCCGGACAGGCTGGGATTGTCCATAAAATACTGGTGGGCGCTGAACGCCGCATCAGGGTCGAGGGGTTTGGTGCGCGTGTATTCGCCATTCCGGCCCATGTCCCAGCTTTGCAGATCATCGTTGAGATTCGCAATCATGATCTGGTTCAGCACCTGACGGTGGACCGTTGGGACATTGATCGGAACCAGCGCCTCGACACGACGCTTCAGGTTGCGGTCCATCCAGTCCGCAGACGAGATATAAATCTTCGCCTGCGAAGACGGCAGAGGTTCGCCGTTCGCAAAGCAGACGATCCGCGAATGCTCCAGGTATCGCCCGATCAGGCTTTTCACCTGAATGGTTTCCGACAGGCCCGGCACACCCGGACGTAAGCAGCAAATCCCGCGAATGATGAGGCGGATCGGTACACCCGCCTGACTGGCGCGATACAGGGCATCGATGACGTCGCCATCGACCAGCGAGTTCATTTTTGCCCAGATCCCTGACGGTTTGCCTGCTGCAGCTGCTTTCGCCTCTTCGCCGATCAGATCGATCAGATGCGACTCCATGGCAAAGGGCGACATTACCAGTTTCTCAAGCTCTGGCCCTGCCTCAGGCGGCTCGCGATAGGCGGTTATGTAGTTAAACAACCGGCCGGCATCGCGCCCCATCGCCGGGTCGGCGGTAAACAGCGACAGGTCGGTATAAATCTTGGCTGTGATCGGATGATAATTCCCGGTCCCGAAATGCGTATAGGTCTTGAGTTTCTCGCCTTCGCGCCGGACGACAAGCGAGACTTTCGCATGGGTCTTATAGTCGATGAAGCCATAAACGACCTGAACCCCAGCGCGTTCCAGATCGCGGGCCAGGCGCAGATTGGTCTCTTCGTCGAAACGCGCCTTGATCTCTACCAGTGCCGTAACGTTCTTGCCGGCTTCTGCCGCCTCAACCAGGGCTGACACAATCGGCGAGTTTAGCGTGGTGCGGTAGAGTGTTTGCTTGATGGCAATGACATCGGGATCTTCCGCGGCTTGGCGGACAAATTGTGCGACCACATCGAAAGATTCGTAGGGGTGATGGACGAGGATATCTTTCGCCCGGATCGCTTCGAAACAATCGCCATTCATCTCACGGATCCGCTCCGGAAAACGCGCTTCAAACGGCGTGAACAGAAGTTCCGGCTTATCTTTCACGATCAGACCGGTGAGATCCTTCATCCCCAGAAGCCCTTCCAAAGACATCACGTCACGGTCTTCGGCTTCGATCTCCCGGATGATAAAGTCCTTCAGTCCTCCCGGCGCGTCTTCGTCAAAATGGATACGGACAATGCGGCCGCGGCGACGCTGTTTCAGCAGGATTTCAAATTCTGCGATCAGGTCTTCGGACTCTTCCTCGATCTCGATATCGCTGTCGCGCACAATCCGGAACACGCAATGCCCGTTGGAGGTGAGGCCCGGAAACAAGGTCGATTGATACCGGGCAATCACGCTTTCCAGCCGTACAAAGCGGATCGAGCCTGACTTGCGGTCCGGCAGTCGAATGAACCTGGGAGAGAAAGCGGGCATCGGCACTAGACCGATCAGGGGTTCTGATTGCGCGACCCCACCAACCAGCTCGAATGCGACCGCAAATCCTAGATTTGGAATAAATGGAAACGGATGGGCAGGATCAACAGCTTGCGGGGTCAGAATGGGGAAGATGTTCTGCTCGAAGTGATCATCAAGCCATTTCAGATCGGTTTTCTTCAGCGTCTCAAGCTTCAGCACTTCAATCTGCTCGTCGACCAGTTCTGACTTGAGTTCGCTCCAGGCGGCCTGTTGCGACCGCATCAGGTTCGAAACGACTTTCTCGATCTCGACAACCTGTTGCTCGGGGGTACGCCCGTCCTGGCTCCGCTTGGCGATACCGGCCCGAAGCTGTTCACGCAAACCGGCGTAGCGGACCATGAAGAACTCATCGAGATTGCTGGCCGAGATCGACAAAAACCGGAGACGTTCCAGCAAGGGATGAGCGCGATTATCAACTTCTTCCAATACACGCTGATTGAACTTCAACCAAGAGAGTTCGCGATTGAGAAAGCGCTCAGGCAGGATCATAAGATCCGCCACCTCTGGCTTCGCTGCCGGTGTTTTAACGGCCGTCATTCCGGATCCCCAGGTTCATCACTGAATTCCAGCACCTCTTTTGCCAATGGGACCGTCAGCGCCCGCGACCCCGTCGCCCCGGCAAGCCGCTGAACGGTGTCCTCGATGGCGAGATAACTCAGTCCGAGGCGAAGCACGAGATAATCTTCAACATTTTTTGTCAGGGTCAGCATTGATCGCGCCGCAGCACGACGAAGCCGTTCACGCATCATATCCTCGTCCGGCTCCTCTATGCGCGCGATCGGTGCAGACTTCAAACGCGACATTAGGTCGGGAGACAGGGACGTCCGCCACTCTGCGGGCGACGTCGTTGCGCTGCACAGAAGTCGCCCGTTCAGGCGCTCAACAGCGCTGACCAGCGCCAGCAATCGCCGCTCATCAGACACCAGGTCTGAGCGATCAATGGCGACATATCCCGCCGCGATCTGTTCCAGACGGGCCGCGTCGCCAACGGCCTCAAGATCCGGGTCGAGCAGGACACCCTCGAAGTGCGCGACCCAGGCCTTGACCAGCGTGGTCAGGCCAGATCGTTCCGGCCCGACGACGCAAAAGGTTGAATACGGCCAATGATCAACCCGTCGGGCAGCTGCAACAGCCCCCCGATTGGCCGCGGTCAGCGCCATGTCATCAAAACCAAGCTGGTTTTCTGGAAATGTGAGCGGCAGCTGTCTTGGGTCAGACATGGGACAGCCTCACGCCTGCTATCGTATGCCGGTGACAGCCGATCGCAGCACCCAGCCGATGGGTTCAGCCGAGATGACCACACCGCGATCCCGCAGGTCCGACGTCAAGCGCTGCCCATCACCTGCAAAAATAAACCGAACCACGGCGCCATCTCGTGCAACCGCTTCAGTTTGGAAGTCTGACACGAGCGGGGACTGCGCCAGCGCCGCGCGAAGCGTGTTCCACTCTGCCAGCGAGGTATAGAAGACGGTTGCTTTCACCATTGTGCGCCCGGTTTCGCGGATAATCGCGCTTTCCTTCCAGGCCGCATCCAGCACAGCGCCGGTTGCCAATACGGCATCTTCCAACGTGGCAACACGCTGGGTTCGTCCAAGTGTCCGGCGACCCGCCGCCGTCACCACCGTCACCGTGGCATAATAAGCGCCTTCAACCCCGCCAAGATCTGCAATGACGGCACGCTGAGCGCCATAGATTGACACGTCCGCGCTGAGGTCATCCCACTCGCTGTCCCTGTTATAGCCGAATGACCGGCTCGTGACCGTGCGCGCCAGAAACCCTTGTGACTGATCCGGCCAGACTTCGGCCCAATCAAATGCGATCGACGAGCTGGCGACCGGAACCACCAGGGCCGTCGGCGCATTGACATCGGTGAAAGGAATACTCTGAGCATTCAGGAAGGATCGCACCTGGACGGGATTGAACACGACGGCCAGACTGCCGCGATACCGGCCCGCACCGCGTGTTTCTTCCTCCACATCCACCGCCGCCGACAGCGCATCGGCAATGGCTTGATCGATGACCAGGTCTTCGGCGGCGCGTCGGTCCTCCGGCAATGTGATCCGCGCAATCATTTGCCGTGCACCAATCAGCTTGGCGGAGGCAAAGGCGAGCTGCTGTGCTTCCAGGACGGACTCGGCTGTCTCATCCACGGCAATTCCGCGGATCGTATAGGTATCCTGAACCTGAGCGTGGGCCGCCCCCCCTGCTGCGAAAAACAGAACCATCGCAGCGCATAGTCGTCGAATCATCGAAATTACCTCTTCGGCCTTTCGTGTCTTTACCAACCCAAACCGCTCGCGTGAACCGCGCGATGCGGCTGGTCACCACTCTTTCCACATGCTAACGCGCCTCGCCATGACAAACGAGACCCGAGATTCCCTTTCTTACCGTGACGCCGGTGTCGATATTGAGGCGGGTGACCGTTTGGTCAGCGCAATTTCGCCCTTGGCCAAAGCAACAGCACGCGCAGGTGTCATGGGCGGCATTGGCGGGTTTGGCGCTCTGTTCGACTTGAAAGCGAGCGGCTGGGATGACCCGATCCTGGTCTCAGGCACGGATGGCGTTGGCACCAAACTCATGCTCGCTTTCGAAACCGGCCAACACCACACAGTCGGCATTGATCTCGTCGCGATGTGCGCCAATGACGTGCTGGCCCAAGGCGCCGAACCGCTGTTTTTCCTCGACTATTTCGCCACAGGCGCGCTGGAAGGCGATATTGCCGAGCAAGTGATTTCAGGTATCGCAGAAGGTTGCAAACAGGCCGGTTGCGCCCTGATCGGCGGCGAAACAGCTGAAATGCCGGGCATGTATCCCCCCGGTCACTATGATTTGGCGGGCTTCGTTGTCGGCGCCGTCGAACGCGCTGAACTGTTGCCAGCCTTGGACACGATGCAGGCCGAAGACGTATTGATCGGGATCGCATCCTCAGGACCGCACTCGAACGGGTATTCTCTGATCCGGAAAATCGTCACCCGATGCGGCTTGTCCTACGCGGATACGGCACCTTTCGCGAACACGAGTTTGGGTGAAGCCCTGCTGACCCCGACGCGGCTCTACTCGGAGGCCGCCCTCCCCCTGATCCGCGGCAAGCTGATTAACGGCCTGGCGCACATCACTGGCGGCGGCCTGACCGAAAACACGCCGCGTATGTGCCCTGACACGCTTGTCCCCCGGATTGATCGCGATAGCTGGACCCCGCCTGCGGTGTTTGACTGGTTGCAAGCCGAAGGCAACGTCGAGACCGACGAGATGCACCGAACCTTCAACATGGGGATCGGCATGGTCTTCACCTGCGCACCAAAGAACGTAGAGCAGGTGCTCGCGAGCCTGCAAGCCGCGGGCGAGATGCCGGTGGTGATCGGTGATCTTGTCCCGGCATGAAGAAGCACCGCCTCGCGATACTGATCTCGGGTCGCGGCTCCAATATGGAAGCGATCTTAAGCGCAGCAACTGCATCGGACTATCCCGCGGAGCCGAAACTTGTGCTCTCAAACCGCCCGGACGCGGCGGGCCTGCAGATCGCGACGAAGCACAGGGTACAAACGGCGTGTGTCGATCACAAGCCATTCGGATCTGATCGCGAAGCCTTCGAACGCCAGATGGATGCGATCCTGCAAGAGCATCAGATCGAGATCATCGCTCTGGCGGGCTTCATGCGGGTTCTGACGCCGTGGTTTGTGCGTAGATGGACAGGCCGGATGATCAATATTCATCCCTCACTCCTGCCGAAATACCCAGGTCTCAACACCCATCAGCGCGCAATCGACGCCGGTGACCCAGAAGCAGGCTGCAGCGTGCACTGGGTCACTGAGGGCGTGGATGAAGGCGCCGTCATTGCGCAGGCCAAAGCGCCGATTCTGCCCGATGACACCGTGGACTCGCTCGCTGCGCGCATACTGCCGCTAGAGCACGAGCTTTACCCTCGCGCGCTGGCCGAGGCGTGCCAGAGCTTGAAATAGAAGCAAAGAAAAGCCCGCCTTAGCGATCAGACGGGCTTCTTTTGGATCTGCACCGATGGCTTAGCCGACAATGTCGGCTTCGCTGAAGAATTGAGAGATTTCCAGCGCCGCATTCTCATCACTGTCTGAGCCGTGCGCCGAGTTTTCGCCAATCGATTGCGCGAACAGTTTGCGAATGGTGCCGTCGGCGGCCTCTGCCGGGTTGGTGGCCCCCATCACTTCACGGTAACGCGCTACGGCATTCTCACCTTCGAGAACCTGAACCACAACCGGGCCAGACGTCATGAACTCGACCAGTTCGCCAAAGAAGGGGCGCTCAGCGTGCACGGCATAGAAGCGTTCAGCCTGTTCCTGGGTCATCTTGATCCGGCGCTGAGCGACAATCCGCAGGCCGCCTTCCTCGATGACCCGGTTGATGGCACCGGTGAGATTTCGCGCGGTCGCGTCCGGCTTAATGATCGAAAAAGTACGGGTTCCAGTCATGGCAAAGTCCTGTCAGCTTTTATGGAATTCTGTTGAGCTTGGCGGGCCTATAGCGGGGCTGAGCTATGGCGGCAACTGCAAGACTCAGACTGTCATGCTATCATCATCAGAATCGATCAAAATAACTGCAAGTTGCAAGTTCAACTACAGATAAAAGTGGAGGAGTGTTTGTCTGGATTGTTTCGAATGATGCTCATGATCGCCGCGCTGATAACGGCTGGCTACGGGGTATATTACCTCTGGACCGGAGAGCTGCCCGCCCACACGCTGAAAGTTGCCGCAAGCTACGGCATTCTAACCTTGTTGGTCTTTGTTGTGACCGTGATCACCAAGCCGGCGGGCGAAAAGCACTGAAATTACCAAGTCACTTTGGTTGAAAATTCAGTGGATCCTGTGTCCACGGTTCCGCCTCAGCTTGCGCTTCAATCTGTTGGGTCAGAGGGTGCTGCAGAACAGAGGCTGCATATTCAGCCGAAACGCCGTGCAAAGCGACACCATAGGTTCGAAACCGTGTCGCAACCGGCATGAAGAACGCATCAGCTGCAGACCAGCCCCCGAACAAGAAGGCTCCGCCTGCCCCGAAAGAATCCCTCGTTGTCGTCCAGATTTGATTAATGCGCTCGATGTCTGACCTAAGCCCGGGTGTCATATCTGGTGTCGGTTTGCGGCTGCGAATGTCGACGCCCATCCAGCTGCGCAAATCGAAAAAACTCGCATGCATCTCGGCGCACAGGCTACGCGCTCTTGCCCTTTTGGTCGGGTCTGTTGGCCAAACTTTACCAGGAGCCACCTGTTCAGAGATCCATTCAGTAATCGCCAGGCTGTCATGGATAACCAGATCGTCAGTGACGAGCACTGGAACACGGTGCTGGCCCGTCACCTCGTCGAGCAAGTCATAGGTTGATTGCTCACCAATCGGCAGTACCGTTTCTTCAATCTCCAAACCAGAGGCACGCGCGACGAGCGCTGCGCGGATCGACCAGGATGAATAGTTGAGATTGCCAAGATAAAGCGTCGTCATTGGCCAGCCTCAGTCCACCCGCGTCCGGTCTGCTGAAAATAGCGTGCGACCAGACCTGCATCCTTCGCCGCCTTGAATTGTTCGCGCGCCTTCTGTCGTGTCGGACCGTCGCCATCATCGAACAGAACCATGCACCGCTCGAACGGCGCATCCACCGGCAAATCTGTTCCGTCCATGAGCAGCGCCACAGAGGCGGCGTTCAGGTTGTCTGCCTCAGCCGAGATCAGGACCGGCTGCGCGGCCGGGTCCAATCCTGCAGCTTCTGCCTGACCATGCGGCAGAAAACTGTCATCATCATAGGTCCAGAGTGCTTCATCGAGCGCGCTGCGCCGTGACATCTCTCCACTGATCGCCAGCACCCGCCAATCCCGCTCCAGGCATTTCTCAAGCAGCGGCCCAACCGCTCGCTCCAGCGTTGTGCGGCTAAGGTGGTAGAACCACCATTCTGGTTTGGCAGGCACCTCGCTCAAGCCTTAGCCCTCAAAATTATCGGCAATCCAGCGGTCCAGCAAGCGCGGTCCGAAACCGCTGGCCCAACTCACGTCATGCGCGGCTTTCTTGCCCTCAACCCAGGCCACACCAGCGATGTCCAGATGAGCCCACTTGGTCCCTTCGTCGATGAAGCGCTGCAGGAACTGCGCGGCCGTGATCGAGCCGGCTGCGCGCCCACCAATATTGCGCATGTCAGCAAACTTGGACTTCAGCAGACTGTCATACTCAGGTCCTAACGGTAGGCGCCAGGCTTTCTCACCCTCGACTTGACCGGCGGCGGTCAGTTGCGCGGCGAGATCATCATCATTGCTGAACAGGCCAGCATGGTGATGTCCGAGACCAATCACAATCGCGCCGGTGAGGGTCGCAAGATCGACAATCGCGGCGGGTTTGAAGTGCTTCTGCGCATACCAGAGCACATCACAGAGGACGAGCCGGCCCTCTGCATCCGTATTCTGGACTTCGATGGTCTGGCCTGACGCGGACGTCAAAACGTCTCCGGGGCGGATCGCATCGCCGTCCGGCATATTTTCAACCAGGCCCACAAGACCAATTACATTGGCTTTCGCCTTGCGTTTCGCCAGCGATAGCATCGTGCCAACAACTGCGGCTGAGCCGCCCATGTCACCGCGCATGTCTTCCATGCCTGCGCCCGGCTTCAGCGAGATACCGCCGGTATCAAAACACACACCCTTACCGACCAGTATGGCGGGGTCTGCGCCCTTCTTGCCCCCCATCCATTTCATGATGCCGAGCTTGCTTTCTTTTACACTGCCCTGCCCGACCCCCAGCATCGAGTTCATGCCGAGCTTTTTCAGCTCCTTCTCACCGAGAATTTCAACCTCCAGGCCTTCCTCGGCAAGCTCTTCGATGAGGCTCGCATAGCTTGCCGGATAAAGGTCATTCGGCGCCATGTTGACGAGATCCCGGGCAAGATAAGTCCCATCTGCGGCGGCGCTTAACGGTTTGAACGCCGCCCGCGCCGCTTTCGCATCGTCAATCACGATCTTGAACCCGGTCAGTGTCGGCTTGTCCTCCGGCTTAAGCTTGGTGCGATATTTGTCGAACCGATAGGCCGCGAGTTTGGCCCCAAGCGCAATCCGTGCGGCAGCTTCGGGCTCATCAACGAACAGATCCAAAGTTTTAAAACCGCTATTGGCTTGCGCCTTGTATAGCTTCGCCCCGATCGTCTCTTGTCCCCGTGCATCAGGCGCGTCTTTGCCTGTTCCGACCAGAACAGCGCGGCGCGCATCACTGCCCTTGGGCAGAACCACCAAGGCCATTTGCCCTGCCTTGCCTTCGAACCGACCGGTCCCGATCGCTTCACTCAGCAGTCCGCCGCTGGCTTTATCGAGATCTGCTGCGTCTCTGGGAAGCTTGCCTGTCTCATCGACCAGAAAGGCGACAATTTCTGACTTGGCGGTATCGGTGAATGTAATTTTCATTTGCGAACTCCGTTTGAGCCGCAAAGTAGGCATCGACGCGCGCGGCGCAACTCGCTAGGCAAGAAATTATGCAAGAAAACAGGCCCGTTCTCTCATGAATCGCATTCAGAGGTACATCTTCTTTCGAGTTATGCGGTCGGTCTTGATCATTGTCGGTGGTCTGGCCTTGCTGGCCATACTGGCGCAGGGCCTTTCGCGCACGGATATCATTGTCGAGAACCGCCAGTCTGCACTGACCTATTTCTACATCGTCGCCCTTGGGGCACCGCAAATCATGGCGCTGCTGACCCCGATGGCGATGTTCGTGGCGGGTATCTGGGCCCTCAACCGACTTCACCGCGACAGTGAAATTGTCGTTGCCGAAGCAGCCGGGATGACTCAATGGCAAATCGCCTCTCCCGTCATTCGCCTAGCGGTCCTTGGCGCGCTCGTTCACCTCGGTGTCAATCTCTGGGTCCAGCCGACAGCGCAGCGCGCGCTTCGAGAGACCGTTCAGGCCGCGCGTGCCGATCTCGCCTCATCGCTGGTCCGCCCGGGCCAGTTCACCACCCCGGATGAGAACCTGACCGTATTTGTCCGCTCACAGGATGGGACCGATCTGATCGGTGTGCAAATCGCCGAGCGCCCAAATCAGCCGGACGCCCGCGACTATCTCGCTCAACGCGGACGCTTCATTGATGTCGATGGCGAGCCCAGCATTGTGATGTTTGACGGTGAGATCCATCAATTGGACGCAAACGGTGCCCTCAACGTGCTGGAGTTCGATCAATCCACATTCGATCTGTCGCCCTTCATCAAAGAGACGGGACAAGTCACGCTCAAGGCCTCTGACCGCTACCTGCATGAACTGTTTCGGATAGATCGATCTAATTATCAGGAAGTGCAGGATGAGGTGAAGTTTCTGGCAGAAGGGCATGCGCGTTTGACAACGCCGATCATCAGCATTGCCATGGCGCTTCTGGCGATACTCGCCGTGATCGGGGGCAGTTTCAATCGCCGCGGCTATAGTCGGCGCATCATTATCGCCTCCGCTGGCGCCCTGGTGCTTATAATTGTTCAACTCTCAGTTCAGTCTGCTGCAGCCTCAGATGTTGCCATGAATGCCGTGCAATGGATTGTACCTTTGTCGGTGATCGCCGCCCTGTCAGTCGTTCTGTTCAAACCCCGCAGCAAACTGTTTGGCGTGGTGCCGACATGATTGGCACACGGTTACAGCGTTACATCTTTATGAAAGCCCTGAGCGCGCTATCGCTCGTGCTCGGCGTGTTCATCATCACGATTCTGCTCGTCGATGTGGTCGAGCAGATGCGCACCGTCGGCGGCGATATCGATCTGCCGCCAAGCGTCGCCGTGCAACTTGCGGCGATGAAACTGCCCGGCATTGTCGAGCAAACCTTCCCGTTCGCGATCCTGGTCGCCGCCATGATCACCTATAATCAACTTAACAAGACCTCGGAACTCGCGGTGATCCGCGCAACCGGTCAATCGGCATGGCAGTTTCTCGCCCCCGTTGTCGTGCTCGCGGTGATGCTCGGTTTTTTCGCGATGGCCGTCCTCAATCCGATGGGAGCGGCGCTGTCTGAGCGATTTGAATCCACGCGGGCCGACCTTCTGGAGGAAGGTGGAAAACGGGTTGAACGCGCGCGGACAGATATCTGGCTGCGCCAGGGATCGGACAATGGTCAGATGGTGATCCACGCTGCCAGCGTTGATGAATCGGGACGTGTGTTCAGCGATGTAAAGTTTCTCGAAGAGGATCGTGTCTTTGATGGCGTCCGTGCGACCAATCAGTTCCGGTTCGCCCGCCGTATTGATGCGGAAACCGCTCGCATATCTGATGGTTTCTGGCAGCTGGAAAACATTATCGAGAACACGCCAGGGCGAGACCCGGTCCGCATGGCAAGCCTGGCGATCGAGACCGACCTTGATCCAAACAAGCTTCTATCGCGCTTCACTTCGCCGGATACAGTCGGCTTCTGGCGGCTGCCGCAATTCATCAGCCAGACCAATCGCGCCGGTCTCGATTCTTCACGCTTCACGATGCGTTTGTTTGGCCTCACCGCTCTGCCCGTCCTGTACACCGCAATGGCCCTGATCGGCGCTCTGGTCTGCCTGCGACTGTCGCGACTCGGCGGCACATCACAACTCATTGCAGTCGGTTCGCTCGCCGCGATTGGCCTGTTCTTCATCACACAAGTCGCTTCAAGCCTTGGCTCCTCAGGTGCCGTTCCACCTGCAATCGCGGCTTGGTCTCCCGCGCTTTGCGCGCTCTTTATCTCGCTGACGATTATTGCCTATCAGGAAGACGGATAACGAAACCAGCGCTTGACACTTTGGCGGACCGCAACCACTTTCCGCCGCCTTGAGGCCCTGTCAGGAGCAAGTCCCACATGAAAGTTGTCGTTGTCGAATCCCCGGCGAAAGCCAAGACAATCAACAAATATCTCGGCAAGGACTACAAAGTCCTCGCGTCTTACGGCCATATCCGGGACCTGCCTTCCAAGGATGGGTCGGTTGATCCTGACAATGATTTCGAGATGGTCTGGCAGGCCGACAGTAAGTCTCAGGCGCGTATTCGGGAAATCGCTGAGGCGGTGAAATCCGGCAACAAACTCATCCTCGCGACCGACCCGGACCGTGAGGGAGAAGCCATCTCCTGGCATATTCTCGAAGCCCTCCGCAAACGCCGTGCCCTTAAGAAAGACTATCCGGTCGAGCGGGTGGTCTTCAACGCCATTACCAAGAACGCTGTCACAGATGCGATGGACAACCCGCGTGAGGTGGATCAGGAACTCGTCGACGCCTATCTCGCCCGCCGGGCGCTCGACTATCTGGTCGGCTTCAATCTGTCGCCCGTCCTCTGGCGCAAACTGCCTGGCAGCCGTTCCGCGGGCCGCGTCCAATCGGTGGCGCTGCGCCTGGTCTGTGAGCGTGAGCTTGAGATCGAGACGTTCAATCCCGAGGAATACTGGACCATCGCCGCCAAGCTGCGTGCCCCGGATGGGACCGATTTCGACGCGCGACTGCACGCGCTGAATGGCAAGACGCTCAAGAAATTCAGCCTGCCGGACGCCGACGCGGCCGCAGAGGCGCTCAAAACTGTCCAGATCGGTGGCTATAATGTCACGAGCGTTGAGGCCAAGCCGGTCAAGCGTAACCCACCGCCGCCCTTCATCACCTCAACCCTGCAGCAGGATGCCTCCCGCAAGCTCGGCTTCAGCGCCAAGCGCACCATGCAAGCGGCCCAGAAACTCTATGAAGAGGGACGCATCACCTATATGCGAACCGATGGCGTCAACATGGCCGAAGAGGCCTATCATCAGGCCCGCGACCACATCAAAGGCGACTATGGGGCGCAGTATCTGCCGGAGAAGCCACGCCGCTACAGTTCCAAGCAAAAAAATGCGCAAGAAGCCCACGAAGCGATCCGCCCCACTGTCTTCTCCATTCGTCCCAACGACTATAAGTCTTCAGATCAGGATCTCTGGAAGCTCTACGCGCTGATCTGGCGCCGCGCCGTGGCCAGCCAAATGACCGCGGCTCAGTTCGAGCGCACCACGATCGACCTGTTCAATAAGGACAAGTCGGCCACACTGCGCGCCAGCGGTCAGGTGCTCGTATTTGACGGCTTTCTCAAACTCTACACCGAAGGGCGCGACGATACCGACAAGGATGACAACGCCGAAGCGCGTCTGCCCAAATTGGTTGAGGGCGATCACGCCGATCTGCTGGAAGCCAAGTCCGAACAGCATTTCACGGCCCCGCCTCCGCGCTTTACCGAGGCGAGCCTGGTCAAGAAGCTGGAAGAACTCGGCATTGGACGGCCTTCAACTTACGCCTCAACCCTCTCCACGCTTGAAGATCGCGACTATGTGCGGATCGAGAAAAAGCAGCTGATCCCGGAAGACAAGGGCCGGCTCGTTACCGCGTTCCTGGAAAATTTCTTCCGTAAGTATGTCGAGTATGACTACACCGCGAACCTCGAAGAGAAGCTCGATATCATCTCCGATGGCAAGCTCGACTGGAAAGCCTTTCTGCGGGATTTCTGGAAAGAGTTTCATGCCAGCATTGATGAAACCAAGGAGCTGCGAGTCTCCAACGTCCTTGATGCGCTGAACGAAGCCCTTGGCCCATACGTGTTCCCAGACACGGACGCGGAGGGAAACAAGAAAGAAAACCCGCGCCTCTGCCCGCTCTGTAAGGAGGGGGAATTGTCGCTGAAACTCGGCCGCTACGGCGCCTTTGTCGGCTGCTCGCGCCACCCTGAGTGCAAGTTCACGCGTCAGTTTTCCACTGATGGCAGCGATGATGCCGGGATCAATCCCGATGGCGAACAATTCGGCATCCACCCGGAAACCGGCAAGCCGATCATGCTGAAGTCTGGACGCTTTGGCGCTTATCTCGAAATGGAGGTCGACGGCGAGGACAAGCCCAAACGCTCCAGCCTGCCAAAAGGCTGGACGCCAGACACGCTGACCGAAGATAAAGCTCTACTCCTGATCAATCTGCCGCGCGAAGTGGGCAAACACCCAGAAGATGGCGAGCCGATCCTGGCCAATCTTGGACGTTATGGCCCCTATGTGCAGCACCTCAAGACTTATGCCAACGTGCCGACCGTTGAAGAAATGTTTGAAATCGGACTCAATCGGGCCGTGACTCTCATCGCAGACAAACGGGCCAACCCGCGCGGTCGCGGGGGTAGCGCCGCCAAGCCGCTGCGCGAGCTTGGCAAACACCCCTCAGACGATGAGCCGATCAATGTCTTTGAAGGGCGCTACGGGCCTTACGTGAAGCATGGCAAAACGAATGCGACCCTGCCAAAAGACATCGCGCCGGACGCGGTGACGCTGGAACAGGCGATCGAACTCATCGACGCGCGCGCAGCCAAAGGCGGGAAGAAGAAACGCAAGGCCCCCGCCAAGAAAAAGACAGCGACGAAGAAGAAAGCGACGACCAAAGCGAAAGAGTAAGCGGCACGTATGCCCCTCACCATCCGTTCTGCCCGACCAGACGACCTGCCGACGCTGCTCGCCTTTGAGCAGGGAATCGTTACGGCCGAGCGCCCTTACGATCATACGCTGAAGCCAGATCCAATCAGCTATTACGATGTGGGTGAGCTAATCGCGTCTCCGGACGCGGAGGTCACTGTCGCAGAGATCGACGGTGCCCTCGTTGGATCAGGATACGCCAAGAAGAAACGGTCACGTCATTACGTGTCGCCCGACTGGCACGCTTTCATCGGCTTCCTCTATGTCGTCCCTGAGCATCGCGGCAAAGGGATCAACCAGAAAGTGCTCGACCACTTGTTTGCCTGGGCCAGGGACAACAATCTGCCGGAAATCCACCTGACCGTGTATCCCGGCAATGTTCCGGCGGTCCGGGCGTATGAGAAAGTTGGATTTAAGCCCTATCTGTCTGAAATGCGCCTGAACCTGGACGAGTAGGCTCGCCATATCGTTCGCATCCTTCCTGCGCGCGCCTGCTGACGGGTGCGAAATCTCAGCGCGCGCCCCTGCAAATTAGACCGCGCCAAACCTGTCAAACCCTGCTAAGGCGCGCCTCATGAGTTTTCCAGATCGACAGACGGTGCTCGATTTCCTCAAGGAAAATCCGCAAGCCACCTCCAAACAGGACATTGCCCGGGGCCTGAAAGTCAAAGGTCGTGAACGCCAGACTCTGCGTCAGATTCTGAAGGATCTGGAGGCCGACGGCACGCTCAAGAAAACCGGCAAACGCGCCTGGGCACAGGCAGATACACCGCCTCCAACCACAATCGTCGAGTTCACTGAATTGGACGGCGACGGAGAACTGATTGCACGCGCGGTCGGCAAGGAAGGGCTGTTCGGACCGAACCTCATCTATGATGGCTACAGCGGGAAAATGCGTGGTCCAGCGCCCGGCGTCGGCGACAGAGGCCTTGCCCGCCTGAAGCAACATCAAGGCGATCATTGGACGGCTCGCCTGATGAAACTGTTCGAAAAGCGCGACCTGGATCGCCCTGTGACCGGTGTGTTCGAGCGCACCGCTCGCGGGGGTCGGGTCACGGCAGCGAGCCGCAAGGACAAACGCGAACTGCTGATCCACGAAAGCGACACGAGCGGCGCAAAGGACGGCGATCTGGTTCAGGCGACTGTTCTTCCCGGCAAAGGCTATGGCCTGATGCGCGGGCGGATCACCCAAATTCTTGGCCGTGTCGAGGATCCACGCGCCGCCTCTCTGCTCGCCATTGCGGCGCACGATATCCCAACCGATTTCCCTCAATCTGTAATCGACCAGGCCCAATCAGCAGAACCCGCCTCGGTGGCGCGTGAGGACCTGACTGGCGTCCCCCTGATCACTATTGATCCGGCAGATGCGCGCGATCACGACGACGCGGTTTATGCGCAGGCCCTGCCCGATGGCTGGCGTGTGATTGTCGCGATTGCAGATGTCGCGGCCTATGTGACGCCCGGCTCTGCCCTTGATGTCGAGGCGCTTAAACGGGGAAATTCGACCTATTTCCCGGACCGGGTCGTGCCGATGCTGCCGTTTGAGCTTTCCGCAGACGCATGTTCGCTTAAACAGAGCAAGGACCGAGCCTGCATGGCGGTTGAAATGGAGTTCGATAAGTCCGGCACCAAACGCAAGCATCGCTTCATGCGCGCCACGATGCGCTCAGCCGCCAGCCTGTCCTATGAGGAGGCCCAAGCGGCAATTGATGGCAATCCGTCCAAGCGTGCAAAACCCCTCCTGAAATCGGTCCTGATCCCGCTCTGGGGCGCCTATGAGGCGCTTAACAAAGCCAGAGACAAGCGCGGGCCGCTGGACCTCGACATGCCGGAACGCAAGGTCGAGATCGGCGAAGACGGAACCGTCCAGGGCATTCATACCAAAGAGCGGTTCGACGCCCATAAACTGATTGAAGAAATGATGATTCAGGCAAATGTTGCCGCCGCCGAAGAGCTTGAGCGAATTGGGTCGCGTTTGCTCTATCGGGTGCATGACACACCTTCGGACGCAAAGATCGCCGCCCTCGCAGACTTCCTGAAAAGTCTCGACGTGAAATGGCCGCTCGGCGAAAAAGTTCAGACCAAACGGTTCAATCGCCTGCTCAACGATTTTGAAGACACTGAACATGAAGAGGCGATCTCCGAGATCGTCCTGCGCAGCCAATCACAGGCGATCTACAGTGCTGATAATATTGGTCATTTTGGCCTTAATCTGACGAAATACGCGCACTTCACCTCGCCTATTCGCCGCTATAGCGATCTCGTCGTGCACCGCGCCTTGATCGCGGGGCTCAAGTTCGGTGACGACGGGCTGACCGACAAACAGGCAAGCCAGCTGGAAGAAACAGCCCAGCACCTGGTCAATACCGAACGACGCTCTATGGCGGCGGAGCGTGATGCGACGGACCGCTATCTCGCCCTCTTCCTCGCCGACCGCGTTGGCGCTGAGTTTGAAGGCCGCATTTCCGGCGTTACGAAATCCGGACTGTTCGTTCGTCTGGCAGAAACCGGCGCCGACGGCTTCATTCCCGCCGCAACGCTCTCGCACGAGTATTGGCGCTACAATGAAAGCAGCATGGCCTTGATCGCCGAAACCTCCGGCAAGCGCTATGAGCTCGGCCAATCCGTGACGGTTCGTCTCGCTGAAGTCGCGCCTCTGGAGGGCGGATTGTTGCTGGAAATGCGATCGCGACCGAAAGCGCGACGTGCGGGTGAAGACTTGCCACCCGCCCGCAGCAAACGCATGCGGCGCGACACGAGGCCGTCCCGAGGCAAATCAAGAGGCAGGCGGAAGCGATGACCAGGCTTGTAGGATCTGCGTTCGACAAGGAAGACGACGGTGATGTCATCGTCACCAACCGTCCGAGCCCCCGCCCTAAGGATGCGTCAACGATCATTCTCGTTCGCCGTGATCAGGCTCAGCCGCGTGTCTTGATGGGAAAACGGTCAGGTCGTCATGATTTCATGCCCGACAAATATGTGTTTCCCGGCGGCCGGGTTGATCGCCAGGATGGACGCGTCGCGGCCTTCAACGAGCTTCGCCATGTCGACGACAACCGCCTTCGATTTCAAACGCGGCGAAGTCCCCGCGCCTTTGCGCTGACTGCCATTCGCGAGACGTTTGAGGAAACCGGCCTGCTGATCGGGCGCAGCGCTGAAATGCCGAAAAAGGCGCCCGAAGGCTGGCAGGCGCTCTATGATATGGACATCGCGCCGAGCCTTAAAGACCTGCGCTTCGTGGGCCGCGCCATTACTCCACCTTATCGCCCTAAAAGGTTCGATGCTCGTTTCTTTATGGCAGATGCCGAACGCGCTCTGATTGACGAACGTCCGCCGATCGACGGCGCTGAACTGCATGACCTGCAATGGGTAACCCTGGATGATGCCAGCGCCCTCGATCTACCAAGTGTCACCCGGTTCATGCTCGACGAAATCCGCAAAAGGCTGTCATCGAAGACCGATCCCGGCCCGCCTTTCCTGCGTTGGACGAGGCGCGGGCATTCAGCCGACAGGATCTAACCGCTGAAATCGCACCAGCACATGTTGACTTCATAGCCAGAGATCGTCATTAGACGCGTTTTCCAGATTTAGCCCTTCCGACAAAGGTGCCCCGTTATGGCCAAACCGGCAACCATCAAAATTCGCCTCAACTCAACCGCAGGCACGGGTTTCTTCTATGTGACTAAGAAAAACCCGCGCAACATGACCGAAAAAATGGTCAAGCGTAAGTATGACCCCATCGCGCGTAAGCACGTTGAGTTCAAAGAAGGCAAGATCAAATAGATTTGGTCTGTTCTGATTAAGGAAGCCGGGTATTCGCCCGGCTTTTTTGTGTGCCGAATTCAGGCCGCCTGGGCTTCTTCAATCCGGTTTCGGCCGAGTTGTTTCGCGCGATAGAGCGCCCGGTCAGCCTCTTCGAGCAGTTCGGCCAGCGTCTCATTGCCAGGCCCAGACGTAGCGACGCCTGCGCTAACCGTAATTTTGACGTCAACACCCTGTTGTTCCAACCGGAATGATCGACCGGCAATCGCTTCGCGCACCCGTTCAGCGCCCTGCAGGGCCTCATTCAGGTCGGTTTCTGGCAGGATGATCAGAAACTCTTCGCCTCCCGGGCGGCACACAAGGTCTTTCGGGCGAACATTCAAGCGCAACCGATCAGCAAACTCCTTGAGCACACTGTCTCCGGCGGGATGTCCATAATCATCATTGATCCGCTTGAAGTAATCGATGTCGAACGCCGCGATTGAGACCGGTAAACCGCCCGATTGTGCGCGATGCATCCAGGATCTCAGCTGCGCCAGCATGAACCGGCGATTGTAGAGCCCAGTCAACTGATCTACGAGCGACAGCTCCAGGCCGCGATCGACACGTCGCCGTAAAATTTCAACATAGCGGCTACGACGCAACTGTGTCTTGACCCGCGCCAGCAGTTCCAGCGCGTCGACCGGCTGGGCAACGACATCACCAGCGCCAAGTCTTAACGCTTCAATGGCCTCAAGCTTGTCATAGGGCTCATAGGTAACGATGATCGACACCTCTCCGGTACGATACATCGACCGCAGGCTGGCGCAGAGGCGTTTGGCATCGTGGTTTTGACCCGACAAAGCCAAGATCGCGACATCCAAACGTCCAGGCTGCTCCGACCCGTCCGTTAGAGACTCCTGCCACGTCATCACCCGGTGCCCAAACTCACGCAGTGGCGCGGCGAGGCGATCGGCTTCATTTGCATCTGTCTCGATGATCAGCACATTGGCCGGGCGCTCAAGCTCTTCTCTTTCGTCGGGCGTCAATGCACTACTGTCGGCGACCGTCGCATCACGCTGACGCAGCTCGGCGGCCACCGTATTGTACCGCGTCAACGCATCAAGGCGGGCCATCAGGGCGAAATCGTCCATCGGTTTGGAGAGAAAATCATCCGCGCCCGCGCGCAGACCGTTTATGCGATCATCGGCATCGTGCAGCGCAGTCAGCATCACGATCGGGATATGACTGGTTCGAGGATCGGCCTTGAGACGGCGACAGACCTCATAGCCGTCCATGCCGGGCATCATCACATCCAGCAGGATGATATCAGGCTGATACTCGTAAGTCATCGAGAGCGCCTGCGGCCCATCTTCTGCGAGCAGAACTGTATAATACTTGGCTTCGAGCGTGGCCTGCATCAAACGCCGGTTGGAAGGGACATCGTCGACGACCAGAACCCGCGCACTCATGCAGCCGCCTTCCCAGCGACGAGCGAATCAACTGTCTCGAGAAACGATCTGATCTGAATTGGTTTGGACAGATAACCCTCGCATCCGGCTTCACGTACCAGCAATTCGTCTGTGCGCATTGCAAAGGCAGTGACGGCGAGCACCGGAATATCCTTGGTGCGCTCATCATCTTTCAGCCAGCGCGTAATATCGAGGCCAGAAACTTCAGGCAGCTGAATATCCATGACGATCAGATCCGGCATATGTTCCAGCGCCAGACCGACCGCATTGGACCCATCAGTGCACTTTAGGGTTACATAGCCACTCGCTTCCAGCAGATCGCTGAACAGGCGCATATTCAATGCGTTGTCCTCAACAATAAGAACGGTTGGTTTCCGCTCTGTTGTCATCCAGCTGGTCCACCCTCAAGCGCTTCGAGACGTTAACAATCTCTTTGTCATACTATCGCAGCGAATCTTAAAGATTGTTTGCCATGCGGGTTTGCTTGCCCCAATTCGCGGAACATGAGAAGAACAGACATGGAGAGCCTGTGCCGCGACTGTGACTTTCTGAGCGATGAGCAGATAAATGTCTGCCCGTCCTGCGGCTCGGGACGCCTCGTCAGCCACGCCAGGCTCAGTGATCTTTCCATTGCGCATATCGATTGTGATGCTTTCTACGCCGCGGTGGAGAAGCGGGACAATCCCGATTTGAAAGACAAGCCGGTGATTGTCGGCGGCGGGCACCGGGGCGTGGTCTCAACCTGTTGCTACATTGCCCGCTTGCACGGCATCCATTCGGCCATGCCCATGTTCAAGGCCCGCAAGGCCTGCCCGGAAGTGATCGTGATCAAACCCCGCCACGCCTATTACGCCGAAGTGTCCAAACAAATCCGGCAAAAGCTGCAAGCTTTGACCCCGCTGGTGCAGATGATCAGTATTGATGAAGGTTATCTCGACCTGTCTGGGACCGAACGGATCAACCACGCTCCGCCAGCGGTCGCCTTGTCGCGTTTGGCACGGGACATCGAAGACGACATTGGAATCACCATCTCGATCGGGCTCGCCGACAACAAATTCCTCGCCAAGACGGCCAGCGAACTCGACAAACCTCGCGGCTTCGCGGCCCTGTCTCAAGATGAAGCGCCGGCTTTCTTGGCGCCCAAGCCAATCAAGTTCCTGCACGGCGTTGGCAAGCAACTGGCGCTGAAGCTCGCCCGGGATCAGTTGCACACGGTTGGCGACCTTCAACGCAAGGATGTCAGAGAACTCGCCCAGAAATATGGAGAGACCGGACTGTGGCTGCATCAGCGCGCCCACGGGATCGACAATCGCGTGGTTCATACAGGCGGTGAGCGTAAATCTGTGTCCGCCGAGCGCACCTTCGATAAAGACATTTCCGATCTGAAGGATCTTGAGGATCGTTTGTGGCAGGTCTGTGAGGAAACCGCTGCACGCGCCAAGCGTCACGAGATCGAGGGCTCGACCGTGACGTTGAAACTCAAGACCAATAAATTCAAGAGCCTGACCCGCAGCATCACACTGCCGACGCCGACGCATCTTGCTCAAACCCTGTTTCGGGTGACCCGTCCTCTGCTGGAGCGCGAGACGGTACAGGGGCGGGCCTATCGCCTCATCGGTGTCGGTCTCTCTCACCTGGAAACCGCCCGCGGCGATATCCGCGACCTCATCGACCCAAGCGTTGAAAAACGGGCCAAAGCCGAACGCGCCTCAGACGCAGCGCGATCGAAGTTCGGCAAGGCCGCTGTCGTCACCGGGCGCGCGATACGTCTCGACCAAACGCGATCTCCAAAATCATAACTTGCCGATTGAATTCAGGCGCATCCTGCGGCATCGAAGGCGATAGATATTCCGGAGATTGGACATGAGCACACCAGAAGACAAACTCGCAGGCCTCGGCATCACGCTGCCCGAACCGATGGCCGCTGTCGCCAATTACGTCCCCTATGTGATCACGGGCAATCAGCTGTTCATTTCCGGCCAGGTCAGCGCAGGCGCGGACGGTCTCGTCCTCGGGCGACTGGGTGAAACCATGGATCTTGCCGAGGGCCAGGCTGCAGCCCGGCTATGCGGCATCAATCTGATCACGCAATGCAAGGCTGCCCTCGGCGACCTCGGCCGTATCCAGCGCGTCGTCAAACTCGGCGGTTTTGTAAGCGCCGCTCCAGACTTCACAGACATCCCGCAAGTCATCAATGGCTGTTCAGACCTGATGGTAGAGGTGTTTGGCGAGGCCGGTCGACATGCCCGGTCTGCCGTCTCCTGCCCGGTCCTTCCACTGGGCGTCGCCGTTGAAATCGATGGCATATTCGAGATTGGCTAAGCCCTTCGCCCTCGCAGACTTTGCCTACGCCCATCGCGGGTTGTGGACAGAGGACGGGCTCCCGGAAAACTCTCTCGCCGCCTGCCTCGCCGCCGCCGACGCCGGATTTGGCATTGAGTTCGACGTCCGCCCGTCTTCGGATGGCGAACCGATTGTCTTTCACGACGAAACTCTGGATCGGATGACAGCCCGATCCGGCCGTATCGAACAGATGACTTCGGTTGAACTGCAATCCATCCCCCTCAAGGCTGGATCGCATCAGATCATATCGCTGGCGACGCTCCTGTCAGCCTGGCCCGCCACCACGCCGCTGCTTTGCGAGCTCAAGATAGATGGAACAACAGACCCTGTCTCTTTCGCGGAGCGGGTCGGCGATATGCTGCTTGACCATGACGGTCCTGCCGCAGCGATGAGCTTCTCTGTCACCGCAGTCCAGGCCCTGCCGGACGCTTTGATGAAAGGCCAATTGATCGCCCCAAGCTCACTCGCCGACGGTGCCTGGTTCAACCAAACCCTCAACGCGCTGAAAGACACACGGCCTGACTATGTCGCGCCCAATGTCGAGGACGCGGAAGCTGTCTCCACCCACCCGCTATCGGCCCGATATCCAAGCGTCATCTGGACCGTCAGAGACGAAGCGACCCTGCACGCCATGAAAAACATCGCAGACGCTCAAATCTTCGAAAACCTCAACCCAGGCATGGTCAAATCCATCTGCGGCTCTACTCTATGAGGGATGGATGACACTGCGTTTCGCATTCGATTGGCGACCAGCCTGAGCGAGGTTTCGGCCGCAGACTGGGACAGTGTGGCGAACCCACCCGGCCTGACATATGACCCGTTTCTCAGCTGGAACTTTCTCGAAGCGCTTGAGGCGTCTGGCGCCGTCGCGCCTGAAACCGGCTGGTCGCCCTATCATGTGCTGGTCGAAGGCGCGGACGACCACCTGCTGGCGGCGATGCCTCTTTACGCCAAAACACACAGTCGCGGTGAGTTTGTGTTCGATCACAGCTGGGCGGATGCGTACGAGCGCGCCGGCGGGGCCTATTACCCCAAACTGCTCGCGGCCGTGCCTTTCACGCCCGTCACGGGGCGGCGCCGTCTTGTGCCCCCGGGGCCAGACCAGGAGCGCCTCGCCAATGCGCTTTTGATGGGCGCCCTCCAGGTTGCACAGCAAAACGACATCTCTTCTTTGCATCTCAATTTCATCACGCAAGAAGAGTCCGAAACCCTCGGACGAGACAATCTGCTGATCCGCACAGATCAGCAGTTTCACTGGGCCAATGACGGTTACACCAGTTTTGATGACTTCCTCGCCGCCTTGTCATCGGCCAAGCGGAAGAACCTGCGCAAGGAGCGCGCGAAAGCACAATCTGATCTGAGCTTCGTCCACTTGACCGGCGATGCCATCACCGAAGCGCACTGGGACACATTTTACGACTTCTACATGGATACCGGTGCGCGCAAATGGGGATCGCCTTATCTCAATCGACAGACCTTCTCCCTGCTTGGGGAGCGCATGGCTGACGACATCCTGCTCGTGCTCGCCATGGACGACGAACGTCCAATTGCCGGGGCCCTGAACTTTATCGGCTCAGACACGCTCTATGGCCGGTATTGGGGCTGTTGCGAACTACGCCCGATGCTGCACTTTGAGACGTGCTATTACCAGGCGATCGATTATGCGATCGCGCATGGTCTCAAAACGGTCGAGGCGGGCGCCCAAGGCGGTCACAAACTCGCCCGCGGTTATGCCCCCCAAACCACCTATTCCGCGCATTGGATTGCTCATCCTGGCCTGAGAGCGGCGATAGATGACTATCTCGCCCGCGAACGCGATGCCGTTGCACGAGACAATGACTACCTTCAAGAACGAACGCCGTTTAGGAAAGATCCGAAATGACCCTCCACGCGCCCTATGATCCGGACAATATTTTCGCCAAGATCCTGCGGGGAGACATGCCGCATGTCAGCGTCTTCGAAGATGAGGTTGCGCTCGCTTTCATGGATGTCTTCCCTCAGGCTGAAGGGCACACGCTGATCATCCCAAAGAAGGTTGAAGCGAGGAATTTCCTGGACATGCCGACCGAAAAACTCGGTGCCTATATGGAGCGGGTACAGCAGGTTGCCCGCGCGGTGGAAAAAGCGCTGAACCCTGATGGGGTCGTTGTGACACAATTCAACGGCGCGCCCGCCGGGCAAACCGTGTTCCACCTGCATTTTCACATTTTGCCACGCTTCGAGGGCACGAGACTTGGCGCCCACGCGGCAGGGCAGATGGCAACGCCCGAGCAGCTCGAGCCCATTGCCTCCAGAATTCGAGCGGCGGTTTAGGCGAGTGACTCAGCCAGTTTGCGCAGGGCCGTTTCCATCTCAGCTACTTTGTCTGCATCCTTGATCTTACCGGCTTCGGCATCGAACGTTTCATGATAACGCGGCAAGGAGACGGTGGCGACGATCTCACCGGCAAAGAACGGGGCAGACGTCTCAGCCAGTTTCAGAACACTGCTGGCGCCACCTTTGCCGGGCGACGTGCCCATGATGACCATCGGCTTGTTCTGGAAAATATCCCGGCCGAGGCGGCTCATCCAATCGAACAGGTTTTTGTAAGCCGCTGTGTAATTGCCATTATGCTCGGCATACCCGATCAACAGAGCGTCGACCCCGCCGATCTTCTCCAGAAAGTCATTGGCTAATTGCGGAATGCCATCCTCTGTCTCTCGGTCAATGCTATAGATCGGCATCTCAAAGTCATGGATATCGACAAAGTCGATCTCTGCATCTTGCGCAACCTTGGTTGTCAAAATCTCGGTAGCCGCTCTCACAAGTGTCGCATTGATAGATTGCCGACTGTTCGACGCCGAAAATGCCAGGATCTTCATATTTTGCCCCCAAACATACAGGAAACTTGGCCAACGCTTTCCCTGACAGGCATTGGACTCTGGGACCGCTAAAGCCCGAGCTTTTCGCGCAGGATCTTGTTCACGGCCTGCGGATTGGCTTTGCCGCCGGAGGCTTTCATCACCTGCCCGACAAACCAGCCGATGGTCTTGGGTTTTTCTTTCACCGCCGCGGCTTGATCCGGGTTGGCGGCGATGACCTCATCAACGATAGCTTCGATCGCGCCGGTATCGGTCACCTGTTTAAGCCCGTGCTTTTCGACGATATCGGCAGGATCGCCCTCTCCGTCGACCATGCGCTGAAACACGTCCTTGGCGATCTTGCCGGAGATCACATCACTCGAGATAAGATCGATCAGGCCGCCTAGCTGCGTGGCCGAAACAGGGCTATCTGCAAGTTCAAGCTCAGCCTTGTTGAGATAACCGAACAGCTCCTGCGTCACCCAGTTGGCACTCAGCTTCGGGTCGCGCCCCTTGGCCACCGTCTCAAAGAAGGACGCGCCCTCAGCATCAGCCGTCAGCACACCTGCATCATAGCGCGACAGCCCGTACTCAGCCTCAAACCGCGCCCGCTTCTGATCCGGCAGCTCTGGCAGGCTGGCACGAATGCCCTCAATGAACGCGTCATCGATTTCAAGCGGTAGCAGATCAGGATCGGGAAAATAGCGATAATCGTGCGCATCTTCCTTTGAGCGCATGGAGCGCGTTTCAACCTTGTCCGGGTCAAACAGACGCGTTTCCTGATCGACTGTCCCGCCAGCTTCCACGATGTCGATCTGGCGGCGCGCCTCATACTCGATCGCGGCCTGAATGAACCGGAACGAGTTCATGTTCTTGATTTCACAGCGCGTCCCAAGATGGCCGAAATCACCCGTCTCACGGAATTTCTCATACTGACCAGGCTTACAGATGGAGACATTCACGTCGGCGCGCAGATTGCCCTTTTCCATGTCGCCGTCACAGGTTCCGAGCGCCACGACAATGGATTTCAGTTTCTTGACATAAGCCGCCGCCTCCAGCGGGGTTCGGATATCCGGCTTGGAAACAATCTCCATCAAGGCGACGCCAGACCGGTTGAGATCAACATAAGTGGCATCTGGGTCCATATCATGGATCGACTTTCCGGCATCCTGTTCCATGTGCAAGCGCTCAATACGCACCGGGAAGGAATAGGCCGGATCGCCATGCGAGGGCTCGACATCGACATCAATCACGCCCTCGCCGACGATCGGCATAGCGAACTGGCTAATCTGATAGCCTTGCGGCAGGTCGGGATAGAAATAGTTCTTGCGGTCAAAGCGCGAGACTTTGTTGATCTTCGCATTCAAGCCCAGCCCCGTGCGCACCGCTTGTTCAACACAAAATCTGTTAATGACCGGCAGCATGCCGGGCATCGCCGCATCAACCAGAGATACATTCTGGTTCGGTTCCGCGCCGTAGGCTGTAGACGCCCCTGAAAACAGTTTGGCTTTCGAAGCAATTTGCGCGTGAACCTCGAGTCCCAGAACGACTTCCCAGTCGCCGGTATCCCCTTTGATCGTATAGCTTGCGCGGTCTGACATGTTTCTATCTCGTCTCGTTCAATTGAACGCGTTTAAGCATGGTTTGAATCAGCGCGCCAGCGGCTCCACGAGACCAAATACACTTCCGGCTGAAACCGGCGTCAATCGCGTTTGTTTTCCTCTGTCGGATCCGATTTTTCCTGCGCGGCCGCTACACGCTCGCGGCGAGCCGCCATGCGGCGATTGATAGCGTGATCGGACTTCAAAACACCCATACCACGCAGCTTTGGACGCGCAGCTTTGCCGTGTTTGTTCCAGTGCAGCATGCGATCCAGCATCATCGCGCCCCTGAAAGAGGCATAAGCCGCCGCCAGCAGAGAAGCCCCCCAAATGTGACGTGAGCGCGGATGAAACGGATCAGCGCCCTGAGAATAGGCGGTCCCGAGGATCAGCGCGCAGCAAATGGCAAAGCCACCAAGGCTCAAAAGGATTATTCGCGTGCGGCGGGTCATGGCTTCGACCCTACCACCACTTCTCCGGCTTTGCCACGAACCCTGCAGCTTCTTCGAGCGCACCCGCAACCTGGAAACAGGCGCTCTCATCCAGAGCTTTGCCGATCACCTGCAGACCTAGCGGCAATCCATTGGAATCAATCGCCGCAGGCACTGAAATGCCCGGCAGACCGGCGAGGTTCGCCGTCACCGTGAAAATGTCGTTCAGATACATCTGCACCGGATCACCCGCATTCTCGCCATAGGCAAAGGCCGCGCTTGGACAGGTCGGGGTTAGCAGGGCATCGACGTCTTGGAACACGGTCTGAAAATCCTGCAGGATCTTGGTGCGAACCTTCTGCGCGCGCAGATAGTACGCGTCATAATATCCAGACGACAGCACGTAAGTGCCGATCATCAGCCGGCGTTGAACTTCTTCGCCAAAGCCGCTCGCCCGCGTGCCCTCATAAGTGCCCGTCAGATCACCGCCTTGAACACGCGCGCCATAGCGCATGCCATCATAGCGCGCGAGGTTAGAGGAGGCTTCCGCCGGAGCGACAATGTAGTAGGCGGGCAGCGCATATTTCGTGTGCGGCAGCGTCACATCGACAATCTCCGCGCCCATCTCTTTCAGCCAGGTGATGCCCTGTTGCCAGAGGTCTTCAATCTCCTGCGGCATGCCATCGACGCGGTATTCTTTCGGAATCCCGATCTTCATGCCCTTAACGCCTTTGTGGACATCATCGCGCCAACGCGGCGTCTCAACCGGCAGTGACGTGGAGTCCTTCTCGTCATGTGAGCACATGAGCTCCGTCATCAGAGCGGCATCTGCCACCGTCTTGGTGATCGGACCGGCCTGATCCAGCGAAGAGGCAAACGCCACCATGCCATAACGCGACGCCCGGCCATAAGTCGGCTTGATGCCCACCGTCCCCGTAAACGCGGCAGGCTGACGTATCGACCCACCTGTATCAGACGCGGTTGCCGCCAGACACAGATCTGCAGCCACGGCCGCGGCCGACCCGCCCGACGAGCCTCCGGCGGTCAGCTTCTGATTGCTGCCATCCCGGCGCCACGGATTGGCGGGCGGTCCAAACCGCGATGTCTCATTCGATGAGCCCATCGCAAACTCGTCCATGTTGAGTTTGCCGAGCATGACCGCCCCTGCATCCCACAGGTTCTGTGTCACTGTGCTTTCATAGGTCGGTGTAAACTCACCGAGGATCTCCGAACAGGCCGTCGTGCGCACGCCTTTCGTACAATACAGATCCTTGATCCCTAAAGGTGCTCCATCGAGCGCCAGAGCTTCACCATTCGCGCGACGCGCATCAGAGGCATCCGCCATCGCCAGAGCCTTGTCTGGCGTGGTGACGACATAAGCGTTCAACACGCCATTTGAGGTCTCAATCTGGTCAACAAAGGCCTGGGTCAGTTCACGGCTCGAAAATGCCTTGCTTTCAAGTCCCTCAAGCGCTGCTGTCAGGGTCAATTTTGTAAGATCGCTCATGCGAAGGTCCATTGAATCCGAAAAACAGTCGCCTTCGTAGGCTGCCTTGACCTCAAAGTGCAAGATCAAACCGCGCTCTCTATGCATCTCGCAATTGTTATTTGCTGTTCAGGTCGCCCGACATACAGTTTCTGAACAGAATACAACCGCGTGAATTCAGGGAGATGTCGAATGATATGGCGAGCCATTTTAACCGCTGGCGCTGCACTCGCACTTGTGGGCTGCGCCACTGAAACGAGCTCTACCGACACGGCTTCTGTTGAAAGTGAACAAGTCGATCCAAGGCGCGGTGAGGAAGTCAATCGGATCTGTTTTGCCAGCAATATTGACGGCTTCAGCGAGACAACGCGCACGACGGTTGTGGTCCGAGAAGGCCGCGATCATTTCCTGATTGAGACATTTGGAGCCTGCGACCCATCACTTGATCACGCGATTTCGATCGCCTTCGACACGTTTAGTGGCTGCGTCACACGCGGGGACGATATCATCGCTTTTGACAGTTTGTCTGGCCATTCACATGGCGGCATCGGTCCAAGATCCTGCAAGATCAAACGGATTTATGCCTGGGATCCGGACGCGGCTGAAGACACCGAAGAAGGTGACGAGGACGATGCTGAGGAAGCAGCATCAGAGGCCTGAGGCGCCCTACTCCACTGCCTTCGGAACGACGAAAAATCCTTCCTCAGCGCGCGGGGCGTTGGCGAGGACGTGGTCCTGAATGCCGCCGTCGGTCACTACATCCTCGCGCATGGGCAGGGATGCCTCAACAACCGAAGTCATTGGCTCAACGCCCTCAACATCCACTTCGTTGAGCTGTTCAATCCAGCCCATAATGCCGGTCAGCTCGCCAGCAAGCTGTTCCAAACGCTCTTCTGGGACCGCAATCCGTGACAGGCGGGCCACTTTGCGAACGTCGTCCTTGCTGATGCTCATCGGGAAACTCTCCGCCTCTTATCTCGTTTGACGCGCGAACCGTTACGCGTCAGGAAGCAGGTTTTCAAGACCTGACATCTGCATGGCTATCCTTAACCTGACTGATCTTCCTCCATCCGGTGCCCTGCTTGGTCTCGATCCAGGCCGGAAAACGATTGGGATCGCCATCAGCGACACCGCACGGCTGATCGCCACACCGGTCGAGATCATCAAGCGCGGGCGCAAGCTGAAGCCATCGCTAGAGCGCCTGTTCGAAATCGTCGATGATCGCGCCATTGTGGGTTTGGTGATCGGCGTACCCTTGAACATGGATGGCAGCGCTGGGCCGCGGGCGCAGTCGACGAAAGCGCTGGCGCACAGTATTATTCAACATCGCGACATCCCGATCGCCTATCAGGACGAACGCCTGACCAGTGCAGAGGCCGAGCGAGTCATGATTGAAGCGGATCTCTCCCGCGCCCGCCGCGCCGAAAGTCTCGACGCCTCTGCTGCGGCGATCATTCTACAGACGGCCTTGGACCGGCTGGCCAATAGTGTCTCAGGCGCTGGGTCCTAATATCATATCCATCATAGCGTTTAGACGAACCGCGAATTGTGCGCGGCTGAGCTGCATCTGCCTCGAAATCACTTCAAACTCGCTACCCCGGCACAAAGCGACCAGCATACGCGCGCCCTCCAACGGTCGTGTCGCCCCCAACCGCTCAAGCGGATCGGACAACCAACTGTCCAGGACGCGCGACCAGGCCGCCACGCGCATCCTCATATCGCCGTCGCGCGCCGCAAACAGCACCATTTCGTACTCAATCGCTGAAAAAGCGCTTTGCTCGGGCTCCAGTGTCGTCATGCCGCTGAGAAAGCCGACAAAATCTTCCCGGCTCTGTAACGGCCGCTGGGTCAGCGCTTCAACCAGCGCCTTTTCAGAATCGCTGATATAAAGATCAAAGGCTTCGCGGACCAAGGCTTCTCTGGATGAGAAATGGTATGTCGTTGTCCCAGGCGAAACGTTGGCGAGGCCCGCGACAGCCCGATGAGTCACTTTGTCCACGCCTTGCGCGGAGATGATCTCCAGTGCGGCGCGCAGAATACGCTCGCGATTGGCGCCCCTTTTGCCCGGCATCGCTTGTTGAGTCGTGTTGGACATTCGTACAGTCTATCCGTCCAGATGTTTTGAGCGCCGCGCTCTGTTTCAGCTATTACACAATCGCCGCCAAGCCGCCACTGATCTAAGCCCCAATGCACACAATGGGCCAATTATTAGCCATAAAAGTCAACCGCTTGCGAGGGTGATGTGCTCCTATTCGGCCTCTGACAAAGTCATTGACAGGATCGCACCAAGCTGGATCATTGCGTATTCGAAACGAATAGGCTGGCCGTGCAACACACAAGGATAAGCTGGATCAAGCAAACAGCTCTGGCGCTGCTGAGCGCATGTGTCATGCTGGGCACAGCCACCGCAATGGATACGCGTGATTATCCGGAATCAGCAACAGCTGGCCAGTGCTTCGCCCGCGTCGTCATGCCGCCGCGGGTTGAAACCGTCACCTCTCAGATTGAGGTGGCACCAGCCTCCAGCCGCGAGGTCGTGATCCCGGCCGTCTATGAAACGCGTGACATCCAGGTGCTCATCAAGGAAGCGATCACAACCTACCGAACCATCCCCGCCACCTACAAAACGGTAACAGAGCAGGTCATGGTTCAACCCGAGCGAGACATTCTCGTGCAGATCCCCGCACAGTATGAAACCTGGACGGAGACGATCGAAGTCGAACCGGCAAAAGCGGTTTGGAAACCCGGTTCTGGGCTCTACGGCCGTACCGAGTTGAATGATGCCGCGGGCGCAACTGAAATCGCAACCGGAGACGTCCTCTGCCGTGTGATTGAGTCCGCCAAAACGGTGACCGTAGAGCGCTCACGCATGATCTCGCCCCCTCGCACTGAAACGCGAACCATGCCTGCGGTCTATCGCACGGTTACGAAACAGGTTGTCGACCAGCCAGCACGCCTGGAAACTGTAACAGTTCCTGCAGAATACATGACCATACCGGTAGATGTGATGATCGAACCCGCGCGGGTCGAAACACAGATCATCCCGGCGACTTATCGGACTGTGGAGCAAGCCGTCGTCACCGAACCGAGCCAGCTTGTCTGGACCGAAGTGCTGTGTGACACGAATGCTGATTCGCAGAAGATTGCGGACGTCCAAGCCGGCCTGGTAGAAGCGGGATACCCGATCGCGGTTGACGGTATTTTTGGCCCCGAGACTCTTCACGCGATGGAACAATTTCAGCGCGCTCAGAACCTGGCTGTGGGCTATATGACGGTGGAGACAGTCCAGGCGCTGAACGTCAGTCCCTATACCGCTTTCGCCGAAGCATCCGACGCACAGACTGCGTCCCTCGACAAAACGATCAGACCTCGTACAACCAGTGTCAGGTCATTTGATTCTGGTCTGCGGGGACAAACATTATGGATTACTGGATTCCCGCCGCACTGATTGCGGGATACCTGCTTGGCTCAATACCGTTCGGACTGCTGATCACCCGATTGGCTGGATTGGGTGATATTCGTGCGATTGGGTCGGGGAATATTGGCGCGACCAATGTTTTGCGCACGGGTCGCAAGGATCTCGCACTCGCCACACTGCTCCTCGACAGTTTCAAAGCCGGACTTGCGGTTTGGGTGTTCACGATGCTGTCCGGCGATCGAAATATCGGTCTCTTGTCCGGTGCGGCGGCGTTTTTTGGACACTGTTACCCAATCTGGTTACGATTCAAGGGCGGCAAAGGCGTTGCAACCTATGCTGGTCTGCTGATTTTCGCGTCATTCAAGGGATTTTTGGTTGGCATGCCGATTTGGCTCGGTCTGTTCGCCTTGACCCGTATCTCGTCTCTCGCTGCCCTGGCGGCCGCCGCCATTGTTCCTGCGGGAGCATATTTTCTCGGCGAAACCCCGTTCGCCTGTACGGTTTTGACTATATTGAGCGTCCTAGTGTTTTGGACGCATCGTACGAATATCGTGCGCCTGTTGAAGGGTGAGGAACCCCGTTTCGGCCAGAACTCAACCTCATGACACCGCATGTCCTGTCCGATGAGGAGCGCTTTGATTGGCTGCGCCTCGCCCCCACGCAACGTGTTGGTCCGGTCACCTTTGCGCAGCTGTTACAGCGATTCGGATCGCCTGGCGCGGCCCTGCAAGCGCTCCCGGGGTTGCGAAAACCCTCTGCACGCTCGGCACCCAGAATCCCCAGCGTGGAAGACATTGAAGCGGAACTGTCGGCGCTTTCAGATTATGGGGCAAAGCTGTTATGCTCAGCCGAAGCTGAGTATCCGCCGCTGCTCCGCGCCCTCGCCCCTCCACCTCCGGTCATTGCTGTGCTGGGTGACGTTTCACTCGCCCATAAACCGACGGTTGCTCTGGTCGGGGCGCGGGATGCGTCGGCGGCCGGACGTAAGATCGCCCGTGACATGGCCGCTCGGCTCAGCGCTGCAGATTTTGTTACAGTTTCGGGCCTCGCCCGCGGGATTGATGGCGAGGTGCATGCGGCCAGTCTCAGCGGCGGTACGATTGCCGTACTGGGGGGCGGAATTGATCACATCTATCCGCCACAGCATGAGCGCCTCTATGCCGCAATCGCCGCCGAAGGCCTGATCGTTTCAGAGAGCCCGTTCGGTCATCGCGCCCAGGCCCGTGACTTTCCGCGCCGCAACCGCATCATTACGGGGCTGAGCATGGGCGTCGTAGTGATTGAGGCGGCTGAGCGGTCAGGCTCGCTGATTTCAGCCCGCACCGCAGCCGAACAGGGCCGTGAAGTCATGGCCGTCCCCGGCTCCCCGCTGGACCCTCGCGCCGCCGGAACCAACAGACTGCTGCGCGAAGGCGCGCTTCTGGTGCGCGACACCGATGACGTGATCGAGGCGCTATCCTCGCTCGGATCGGGCCTGTTGCGCGCCCCGCCCCCTCCTCCCTTCGAAATGACAACGGACCAGCCTGACGAGTTACCGCCGGACCAGATCGACGCAGTGCGAATTGCTCTCAGCACCGCGCCGATGACCATTGATGTGCTGGCCCGTGCTGCGGGAATCGGTCCGGCCCGCTGCGCAGCGATTCTCATGGAACTCGAACTGGCTGGCGAAGCGATCACACTCAGCGGCGGGCTTGCCGTGAAATGGTACTAGGGTCCGTAAAGTCACAGCTTGCGGCTATTTCATCACGCATTGCTGTTGCGACGCTGGACGAGGTCAGAGACTGCGCGTAAGCGGAGAAAGTGGGAATGATTGTGGAGTGTCTTCATGTCAGGTTGGAAACGCTATGCGGTTTTCGCAGCCATTGCGGCGCAACCTGTCATTGCTCAAGCTCAAGAGACTGCTGAACCGCAGGTTGTTCTGGATGCGGACAGTATCCTTGTGGATGACGTCAATAATCAGATCATTGCCGAGGGCAATGTCGAAGCCGAATACGAAGGCCGCGTCATGCGCGCTGACCGGCTAATTTACAACCGAACGACAAACCGGGTTCGCGCGACCGGAAACATTGTCATCATCGATCCGGACGGCACGGAACGGTTCGCCGACGAGATTGAAACCGACGCCAACCTAGCGGACGGCTATGCCATTGGCTTCTCCATGCGGATGCCGGATGGCGGGGTCGCCGTGGCCCAAGCGGCGGCACACGCCCCGGACGGGGTGAATGCGCTTGATCGCATCGTTTACACCTCTTGTGAGCTGTGTGAGGAAGACTCCACCCCGACCTGGGCCCTTCGGGCCCGGCGCGCCGTGGTCAACCCGAACAATAATATGATGTCCTACCGCGACGCCGTGCTCGAAATCGGCGGCATTCCGGTCGTCTATCTCCCTTATTTCGCGCACCCAGATCCAGAATCCGAGCGCCGCTCTGGCTTTCTGGCTCCGGACTTTGGAACCTCATCCAAGCTCGGACTATTTTATCAGCAGCCCTATTACTGGGCGATTTCGCCCTATCAGGACCTGACGATATCGCCCCAGGTCAATGGCAACGTTAATCCGCTACTGGAATTCAATTACCGCAAACGGTTCTGGTCTGGGCAGTTCAATGCCGATTTCAGTTTCACCAACGAAACTGACTTCGACTCCGATGGTGAGCCGGTTTGCCCGCTGGATGAGAATGGTTTGGAACTGTGCGAAGAAGAATGGCGCAGTCATTTGTTCGCAGACGGTCGCTTCAACATCACTCGGAATTGGAACTGGGGCTTTGGTGTCGAGGAAATGACCGATGACCTCTATTCGAGGCGTTACGACATTTCCGGCGAAAACGATGAGCGCGGGCTGTATGTTGGTCAGCCTCTACGCCTGCTCAATCAGATCTATACGCAGGGGCAGGCACAAAACTGGTATGCGGACGCCACCTTGCTGTCCATTCAGGGGCAACGGGCAAGTGACAATGACGACACTTTCCCCACCACAACGCCCATCATCTTTTCCGAAAGACTGTTCGATTTCGGTGATAACGGCTTGCTCTCCGTCAACGCGTCCAGCACGCTTTTGAATCGCGAGATCGGCGTCGACAGCGGTCGGGTCTCGGTCGGGGCGGATTGGGCAACGTCCCGTGTTTTGCCGGGCGGCGTCCTGATTCGCCCGTTCGCCGAAACGCGCGTCGATTATTACGAGTTGGACGATACGCCAGATGGCGAAACGTCGGTTGACCGAAGCGTTGCCACGGCGGGGGCGACCCTCTCCTATCCGCTGTATCGGCCCGGTAAGTCCGTCGATCTGATTATCGAACCGACCGCCATGGTCGCGCTCGGCACAAAAGGCGCAAATGATCCGTCAATTCCGGTCGAAGACAGTCTGCTCTATGAATTTGACGAGTCGTCCCTTTTCGATGCCAATGCTGTCGGCGGCTATGACCTCTATGAAGGCGGCAACCGGGCCTCACTCGGCCTGTCTGCGACCGCGCGATGGAAAAACGGGGTCAACATCACCGCACTTGGCGGCCGCCGCTGGCGCAGCGAAGATGATCCAGCCTTTTCGGAAGCTTCAAATCTGGACGGTAACAACTCAGATTGGATCGGCAGCATATCTGCCGATATCGGGCGCACCTTGTCACTGGAAACGCGTGTGCGCATCGATGATGAATCCTATGATATCAACCGCATAGATGCCGGGTTGAGAACCCGATTCTGGCGCCTCCAGGGGTCAGCCCGATACTATCGCGTTGCGTCGGACATTACCGAGACCGGCATTGATGATGAGGGCATCGTCCTGCAGGGTCAGGTGAAACTCACGGATCAATATTACTTCGTCTACGCGCGAAACAGGGATATTACAGGCGATCGTGATCTCACCCACGATTTCGGCATCGCCTATGAAGATGACTGCTCGCGCTTTGAAGTGGTGTTCTCGCGCTCAGAAGCCGTCGACCGGACGCTGGGACCAAACGATTCCCTCAAATTCCGCTTCTCTCTGAAAACACTGGGGGATTTCGGGTCGCAGGACGTGGATTAAAATGTCAGTAAGAATACCGTCAGCAACAGCCTGATACATTGCGAATTGTCGGATCCTCGATAAGAATATCACAGAAATTTTAGTGATAGCGCGTCCGGCGCGGGAGATACAACAATGTTCAAGAGTTTGATGGCCTCAGCTGCGATCCTCTCAACGACTCTGACCGCCAGTCTCGCAACCGCCCAGGAGGGGCAGCAGATTGAGGGCATTGTCGCAATCGTAAACGACGATCCGATTTCCTACACAGACGTCCGTCAGCGCGCTCGGATGTTGCTTTTGAGCCTTGGTGGACGTGAGCCGACACAACAGGAAATTCAACAGATAACGGCCCAGGCGCTTGAACAACTGATTGATGAAAAACTTCAATTGCAGGAAGCCACTGAGTTCGAAGTGGAAGTGTCGGATGAAGACATACAGAACTCACTCGAAAATCTCGCGCAACAGTCCGGTATCACGCGCGAAGTGCTTATGAATTCAATGCTTGAAGCAGGGATCAATCCAGCCAGCCTCGAAGAACAGACGCGTGCGGATATTGCCTGGCGACGAATCATGGGCGGTCTGTACGGTTCCCGCATCCGGATCTCTCAAAACCAGATTCAGGAAGAGCTGGCGCAGCTCCGCGCCGCCGCTCAGAAAGAACAATTCCTGATGTCTGAAATCTTTCTCTATGCGCCGACCCCCGATGAACAGGAACAGGCCCTTGTCGCGGCAAATTCAATCCGCGAACAGATCGAGGCTGGCGCCCCTTTTGAAGTGGCCGCGCAGCGTTTCTCCTCAGCGCCGACAGCTGCCACAGGGGGAGACATGGGATGGGTCGTGCTTGAAGATCTTGACGAGGTCCGCGCCAGCATCGTTAAGCAACTCGATGGCCCGGGGCTCACCCAGGCGATTACCGCAGATGACGGCATCTACCTGATCCAGATTCGAAACAAACGGTCCCCTGCTGAACAGACCTCCGTGGTCGACCTGACCCGTGTGACGGTTGCCGATGGCTCTGAGGCCGCTCTTCAAGCCGCAGCTGACGAAATTGAAGACTGTGATGACATCAGCAATGTTGTTGACGCCGATGACAATCTTAGCGCAGCTGAGTTGAACGATCTCAACATCAATGACCTGGGCCCGGAAGGCAAAGAAATGGTAACGGCGACGGCGATCGGAGAGCATACCGATATTTTCGCCATGTCAGGAACAATCGCGGTCATGTTCGTCTGCGATCGCCAGGACAATGTCGACAATATTCCCGGTCCGGAAGCAATTGAAAATCGCCTCTATTCACAACAGCTCGGCATGATTTCGGATCGATCTTTGCGCAACTTGCGCCGGGAAGCGACGATTATTCGTCGCTAGCGCGTCTCACTGATGGTGCGCCCTCTTGCTCTCACGATGGGCGATCCAGCCGGTTGCGGCCCACAAATCACATTGCGCGCCTGGCAGGCGCTCCGATCCACATCGCACCGGCCCTTCTTCGTCATCGCTGATCCGGCTGTGCTTGAGTCCTTTGGACCGGTCGTAGAGATCGAACGTCCAGACCAGGCCATTGAAAATTTTGGCTCGGCACTGCCTGTTTTGCCCCTCAAATCCACGTCTGTTCCCGCTATTCAGCCGGGCGAGCCGGATGAAGCAGCAGCGGATGCAGTCGTAGACAGCATCAAGACTGCGACCGAGCTGGCACTCGCTCAAGACGTGGCTGCGGTGGTCACGAATCCGATCTCAAAGGCCCTGCTCTATAGCACCGGCTTTCAGTTCCCCGGACACACCGAATATATCGCGCATCTGTGCCACACCGATCAGAACGAGGCGCCGACCCCGGTGATGATGCTGGTCGGCGGCGGGCTTCGGGTCGCGCTCGCCACCATCCACATCCCACTGATGAATGTTGCGGGCACACTCTCACAGCCTCTGCTCATCGACATCGGGCAGAAGACCGCCCAAAGCCTGAAGCTGGATTTTGGCATCGCAATGCCTCGGCTCGCTTTTACAGGTCTGAATCCACATGCGGGCGAAAGTGGAACGATCGGCCGAGAGGAAATCGAGCTGATCAATCCAGCCGCAGACCAGCTGCGGTCGCTTGGCATTGATATCAGCGACGCCCGTCCCGGCGATACCGTCTTCGCCGAAGCCTTGTCGGGGGCCTATGACGCCGTCATCGCGATGACCCATGATCAAGGCCTGATCCCGGTCAAAACGCTGGATCTCTGGGGCGGCGTCAACACAACACTTGGATTGCCCATCATCCGCACCAGTCCGGATCACGGGACGGCCTATGACGCGGCTGCCGCCGGAACTGCGAAACCAGACAGTCTGATCGCGGCTCTTAAGCTCGCCGACACGATGGCAAAAAACCGGTTTGGCGCAGATGCCTGACCGCCCCGCCCTCACCGCCGCACCGGCCCGCAAGGCGCTGGGTCAACATTTTCTGTTTGATCCTGACATTCTCCGACGCACAGCCCTTGCCGCCGGGCCGGTTAAAGGCCGGGTCGTGATTGAAGTGGGGCCAGGCCCCGGCGGGCTGACACGCGCCCTGCTCGACCAGGGCGTTGCGCAGCTTATTTGCGTTGAGGCCGACCCACGGTTTGCAGATGCCCTGCAATCCTGGCCCGAAGCCAAGGACGGCCGGCTGCGCGTCGTGCAACAGGATGCCCGCAAAACCGATTGGGACGCTCTGGTGGCTGATTTCCTGACCGATGCACCGGCCATGATTGTCGCCAATTTGCCGTACAATGTCGGCACCCCGCTTTTTGTGTCGTGGCTCAAGGCCGGACCCTGGCGCGGTGAGATGGCCCTGATGTTTCAGAAGGAAGTGGCTGAGCGCATCTGCGCTATCCCCGGTTCACCTCACTATGGCCGTCTCGCCGTCCTGACCGGTGCTGTCTGTACCGCCCATATCGCATTCACCCTACCGCCTGGTGCCTTCAAACCACCTCCAAAAGTCGATAGTGCGGTTGCTGTCCTGCATCCGCTTCGTACAAATGAACGGTTTGAGTATATCGACGTACTAGAACGGGTAACCTCCGCGGCTTTCGGCCAACGACGCAAGATGCTTCGTGCGGCCCTCAAACCCCTGGCCAAACCGATTGGGCTCGATCCGACAGCCTGGCTGGAGGCCTGTCAGATCGATCCCACGGCCCGCGCCGAGACGATCGATCAGTCCGGATTTCGAAAATTGGCCACTTATCTGAACGAGCGCATGCATTGACCCTCACACTGCAACGAGATGGATACGAACTGGCCCTCGCACCGCAGCTCGGTGGTAGCGTCCTGTCATTCAAACATGAAGGGATTGACCTGCTACGCCCTGCACCCCCAATTACAGGCTCGGATTGGGACGCACGAGACTTTGCCGCTTTTCCATTGGTGCCATTTTGCGGTCGAATTACGAACGGCAAGTTCACCATTAACCAATTAACCGTTTCGCTACCGCCGAACATGCCACCGGAGCCTCACGCGATCCATGGATCTGGCTGGCAATCGAACTGGACGTGCGACACCCATTCATCCACCGATGCGATACTCACCTATCGGCACGCGAGCGGCACTTGGCCGTGGCCATTTGAAGCCAGACAGCACTTTACCCTGCTGGAGGACGGACTGCGTGTGAATCTGTCACTCACAAACACAGGGACCGCGCCCATGCCCGCCGGTCTCGGTTGGCATCCCTACTTTCCTCGACCGGCGGCTGAGCTCATCGCAGACACGCGAGGCGCATGGCTGACTTCTGAAACAAATACAACAGATCTGGTCTCGCCTTGCCCTTCGAATATGGACCTGACACAGCCACGCCGCATCGACGATCTGACCCTTGATCATGCCTTCAATCTCGGTGATCGACAGGTGCAGATGAGGTGGCCAACGCACGCGTTAACTCTCCAGTCCGATCCCGTCTTTTCGCACCTTGTGGTCTACAGCCCGCCGGGTGAGGCCTTTTTTTGCGTTGAACCGCTTTCCCACACGCCGAATGCCGTGAACATGGCCCGCCCGGCGGAGGAAACCGGCCTCAGAGTGTTAAGACCGGGGCAAAATTTAAACGGAACGGTTCGTCTCGTGTTAAGCAAAACGAGCTGACCGATTGTGTCGGCTAAAGCTCGCCCAAAAGTCGCCTGACATGATCCTCCAGACCATGCTCACGCAATCTCTTGGTCCGCTCGACCAATAAAATGCGCCGCAGCTTGGCATACGCCTCAGCCAGGTCATCGTTCACGATACAATAATCGTACCGACGCCAATGCAGGATTTCGGCCTTGGCATCTCGCATCCGCCGCGCCACAATTTCGGGCGTTGAGCCAAGCCGGGCGGACAATCTCGCCTCCAGCGCCTCAATACTCGGCGGCAAAACAAACACGGACACACAGTCGTTCGGCATCTGGTCGTGCAGTGCATCAGCGCCCTGCCAATCGACGTCAAACAGGACATCATTTCCCGCCTCGAGATGCTGAACCGTGTCTGCGCGCGGGGTTCCGTAATAATGATCAAAGACTTTCGCCCACTCCAGAAACGCCCGCTCGGCGATCATTTCGCGGAATTCTGCGTCTGATTTGAAGTGATAATCCACGCCGTGTCGTTCATTTGGACGAGGTTCTCGCGTTGTGCCCGAAACTGAAAGCACAACGTCGGCAAACTCATCCATCAGCATGCGGGCCAATGTCGTCTTCCCGGCCCCCGATGGGCTGGAAATCACCAGCATCAGGCCACGCCGACCGCTTTCCTCGTCACTCGACATTGGCTGCCTGCTCCTTGAACTGATCAATCACAGCTTTGAGCGCGAGTCCCGCATTCGTCAAATCCAGACTTGCAGATTTTGAGCAGAGCGTATTCGCTTCCCGGTTCAGTTCCTGCGCGAGAAACCCCAAATTCCGTCCCACAGCGCTGTCAGAGGCGAGCAACTCTCTCCCGGCCTGCACATGTGCGGTGAGCCGATCCAGCTCTTCTGATACGTCTGCCTTGGCAGACAAGACCGCGACTTCCGTTGCCAGGCGATCGTCAGAGACGGCTCCTTCCGAATCAAACTCGGCAATGCGTTCGCGATATTTCGTAGCAATCGATTCCTTCTGATCTGCAGCAAACATTACAGCATCAGCGCTCAATCGCTCTATTTCGTTCAAATGTCCGAATAACAATTCCGAGAGCGCTTCGCCTTCAGCATCGCGGTTTGCAGCAAGTGCGGCCAACATCTCCTCGCCCGACTTCACCAACGGATCGACGGCGCCTTCTATGACTTCACGCCGCATCTCGGAATTGGACCCAGCCTCAATCACGCCTTTCACGCCCATCAGGGTCGCAAGCGCCGGCCCGGTCGCTAGCGCGCCATCGGCCTGTTCATAGGCATCCATAAGTGACTTCAACGCTGCCATATTGACCGTCAGTCCAGCGTCAGCGGCTGAGAGTTCCAGTCGCAAACTGATCTGGAAATTGCCCCGACTGAACCGCGCAGCAATCGCCTTGCGCATGCGCTTCTCGACCTCTTCGGCCCCCGTCGGGGCCACAAGTCGAACATCCAGCCCCTTGCCGTTGACGCTTTTGCCTTCCCAGACCCAGCTGCCCCAATCGGCTTCGCCATGGCTGCGGGCAAATCCGGTCATGCTCGACACGCCCATTCAGTTGCTCCGTTCCCGCGCGATTTCCTGGCGCTCATATTCGCGATACGCGGCCACATTGCGTTGATGCTCGGCATAGGTCTCAGCAAACAAATGCCCGCCCTTTCCGTCGGCAACAAAGAACACGTAATTGGTGTCAGGTGGGTTCAGGACCGCCGCAATAGAGTCGCGCCCGGGATTGCAGATGGGCGTCTTGGGTAACCCGTCAATCTGATACGTGTTCCAGTCGGTCTTGCGATCGATCTCGGAACGATAGAGCGTTCGGCGCTCACCATTGCGATTGTAGAGCGGTTCGCCCTGGGAAATGCCGTAGATGATTGTCGGATCGCTCTCCAGGCGCATGCCGGTCTTCAAGCGCCGCGTAAACAGCCCCGCCACCAGATCGCGCTCATCGGCGCTGGCGGTTTCTTTTTCCACGATCGAGGCCAGGATCACTGCCTCGCCTTTGGTCTTGATCGGAATGTCATCGGCCCGCGCCGGCCAGAGCTCATCCAGCAGTTTCACCTGCTCCGCCCGCATCCGCTCAATGAACTGGACCCGCGTCGTACCGGTTCCGAAGATGTAAGTATCCGGCAACAGCACGCCTTCCTCTATCGGCTCAGTCGGCATCTCCCCGGTCAGAACGTCGCTGTCGCGCACCCGGCGCAAAATCTGTCCCGTTGTCAGCCCCTCGGGAATGGTCAGCTTCAGCTGGATGACTTCGCCTTCAATCAATTGCTGCAAGATCTCATGCGCGCTGGCTTGCGCCGGGATCGTATAGGTCCCGGCCTTGATCTGCTCTTCGGTTCCCGACAGCCGCGCATCCAGCCGCAGGAGTCGCGCATCAGTGATCAGACCCGCATCCTCAAGTCGCCGCGCCGCGGTGGCCAGGCCTTCGCCACTGGCCAGTTCAAACACGGTGTCGGACTGCGCCGGGCCCGCCTTGTTGATTTCGCTTTGCAGCCAAATCCAGCCACCAATAAGGGCCGCCGCTCCCAGAACGCCGATCACCAGCACGAACGCAATTAGAGCTTTAAGAACCTGCATGGAGACCTCTCATCAGTCTTTCAGCCCCCTGCCCCTGATCGACGGTCGACCCCTAAACCTGTTTCAAAACCAGCGACGCGTTCGTGCCCCCAAATCCGAAAGAGTTCGAAACAGCGGCCCGTACCGGCGCTTTCTTGGCCTTGTGCGGGATAAGATCGATATCCGTCTCAACGCTTGGATTATCGAGGTTCAGCGTTGGCGGCATGATCTGGTCGCGGATTGCGAGCGCGCAGAACGCTGTTTCAATCGCACCTGCACCACCAAGCAAATGTCCAACCGCCGATTTGGTTGAAGACAATGACAGGTTCTTCGAATGCGCGCCAAACAGACGCTCAACCGCCCCGACTTCTCCCTCATCGCCTTTTGGCGTCGAGGTGCCGTGCGCGTTCACATAGTCGATATCTTCCAAGGTCAGGCCGAGATTGCGGTTCGCGTGGTCCATGGCCATCTTCATGGCGCGATAGCCGCCCTCAGAGCCTTCAGCAGGCGCGGTAATGTGATAAGCGTCACCCGTCAGACCATATCCCGCAACTTCAGCGTAAATCTGCGCGCCGCGTGCTTTGGCGTGCTCATACTCTTCAAGGATCAGAACAGCAGCACCCTCGCCCATAACGAAGCCATCGCGGCCCTCATCATAAGGACGAGACGCTTTTGTTGGCTCATCATTATACTTTGTCGACATGGCTTTGGCCGCGCAGAACCCGGCAATCGCCAGCTCACAGATCACCGCTTCAGAGCCCCCGGCCACCATCACATCAGCGTCGCCATACTGGATCAGGCGCGCCGAGTCCCCGATCGCATGCGCGCCTGTCGCACAAGCTGTAACGACAGAGTGGTTTGGCCCTTTATAGCCATGGCGAATCGAAACCTGACCAGACGCCAGATTGATCAGTGCTGAGGGAATAAAGAACGGGCTGACGCGCCGCGCACCCTGTTCATACAAGGTGATCGACGTGTCATAGATGCTCTGCAAACCACCGATACCGGAGCCAATCAGAACACCTGTCCGTTCCTTGTCTTCATCCGATTCAGGCTTCCAGCCAGAATCAGCAACAGCCTCATCAGCCGCCGCCATCGCGTAGAGAATGAATTCGTCAAGGCGCCGACGTTCCTTCGCACTCGCCGTCTGATCGGGATCAAACGCGTGCGGATCGTCTTCCGATCCACCGCCGCGACCACTTTTGTACGGAACCTGAAAGGCGATCTTACAGGCAACATTGGCTGGATCGAACACGTCGATCGGTCCGGCACCTGATTGACCTGCAATCAGCCGCTCCCACGTCGCTTCACGGTTTCCCGCAAGCGGCGATACCAGGCCTATACCTGTAATAACAACTCGGCGCATGATGTGCGTCCCTAGGCGACGTGCGCCTTGATGTGGCTGACTGCATCACCGACCGTGCGGATGCTTTCCTGGACATCGTCCGGAATTTCAATGTTGAACTCTTCCTCGAACGCCATGACCAGCTCTACCAGATCGAGTGAGTCAGCGCCCAGGTCGTCAATAAAGCTCGCTGGCTCTGTGACCTTGTCACCTTCGACGTCGAGATTTTCGACAACAATTTTTTTAACGCGATCAAGTACGTCAGACATGGAGACCTCTCTATACTGTCTGTAGAATATGCCCGGTATCGAGCGATGTGTTGCGGTTAGCACACAGTTTGCGAAAACGCCAAGCCCTGCTTTGTTGCTGCAGCTGCAGCAATCAGATCATCGCCATTCCGCCGTTCACATGTAGGGTTTGGCCCGTCACATATGAAGCCTCAGCGGATGCAAGAAATACAGCTGCCGCTGCAATATCCTTTCCCTGCCCCAGCCGACCGGCCGGAATCTGCCCCATCAGGGCGTCTTTTTGCGCTTCTGGAAGCACATCTGTCATCGGCGATTCGATGAAGCCTGGCGCAATCGTGTTGGCTGTGATTCCCCGGCTCGCGACTTCTTGAGCAAGCGACTTGGTGAAGCCGATCATACCCGCTTTGGACGCGCAATAGTTCGACTGGCCCGGATTGCCCGTGACGCCCACAATCGAGGCGATGCCGATAATCCGACCGCCGCGGGCCTTCATCATTGGGCGCACAGCTTTGCGGCACAATCTGAAATAGCTTTCCAGGTTCACGCGGATAATATCTTGAAAATCCTCGTCTTTCATCTGCATCAGCAGCTTGTCGCGTGTCACACCGGCATTCGCGACCAGAATGTCCAGCTTGCCGGCAAGCTCGATCGCAGTGCCGACCAGGGCATCGGCCTGTTCCGGATCAGACAGATCGCAAGGCGCAATGTGGGTGCGGTCTCCAAGCTCGCCTGCCAAAGCCTCCAACTTCTCCACCCGGCGTCCCGACAAGATCACTTCAGCCCCGCCGGCATGCATTTCCCGCGCGATGGCTTCACCGATACCGCCGGTGGCCCCGGTGACGAGTGCCGATTTTCCCGTAAGATCAAACATCCTGTCTCTCCTCTTATCCGTTCAGCTTGGCCGCGACGGCTTCTATCTCTTCTGGTGTGCCCATGGTCAGGCCCTCTAGCGCGCGAACCGTGCGCCGGTTCATGACACTCAAAACTTTTCCAGCGCCCGCCTCAATCATCGTCTCAACACCTTCAGCGGCCATATACTGCACTGTCTCCGTCCAGCGGACCTGTCCGGTCACCTGATCTACCAGTTGCTGACGGAGCGCGTCCGGATCGCTCCCGGCGGTCGCCGTCACATTCGCAACAAGTGGGGTCGAAGGCGCGGTGATCGTGATATCCGCAAGCGCCTCCGCCATCGCATCGGCTGCCGGTTGCATCAGGGAACAGTGGAACGGCGCGCTGACCGGCAGCGGCACGGCTTTCTTGATACCAAGCTCTTTTGCGCTCGCACAGGCCAGATCAATGGCGGCTTTTGCCCCGGAGATCACAATCTGGCCCGGCGCATTGTCGTTTGCGATTTCGCAAGGGCCCTCGGCAGCGCCTTTTGCACACAGGTCTGCGGCCTGTTCCGGTGTTGCACCGAGTAGCGCGGCCATGGCGCCCTCCCCCGCTGGCACCGCCGCCTGCATCGCATTTCCCCGGACACGCAGCACTTTTGCACAATCGCCAACCGCAAGAGCGCCCGCAGCCGTAAGCGCGGAATACTCGCCCAGTGAATGGCCGGCCACGAAAGCCGCCTGCTCCGCACCGATACCGAATCCGTCTTTCAGGGCTGCCATCGCCGCCGCACTCACCGCCATCAGGGCTGGCTGCGTGTTGGCAGTGAGTTTCAACTCGTCCTCAGATCCGCTCCACATCAGCCCGGAAAGGTCCTGTCCAAGGGCCTCATCCACTGTATCGAATACAGCTTTCGCCGCCGGAAAGGCATCGGCCAGATCCTTACCCATTCCAATGAATTGGCTCCCCTGGCCGGGGAAGATGAAGGCGAACTTGCTCATGTGCGGCTCCTATACTCCAAGTCGCTCGCATAGATTGCTGCGCTCAGCCGCGCAAGTCGCTTGATTCTCTCTCCATTTTGCGCTTTACGACCCGCTTCGCACGGTTTGCGGTCCTCAACCCCGGAATGAGCTGGGAGAGAGGGGCCATCGCCGAGCTCGTCTCCCACGGGTTCAGCGCCGCACGCCAAGACTATTGGGACCAAGTATGGCTTTTTATGAACACGTCCTCATTGCGAGGCCGGACATTTCACCCGCACAGGTTGAGACGCTGATGGAAGAACTTTCTGAATTCCTCGGCAAGCAAGGCGCCAAAGTTGAAAAGACCGAGTATTGGGGTCTTCGCAACCTGGCCTATCCGATCAACAAACAGCGCAAAGGGCATTATTCGCTCTTCAACATCGACGGCCCCGCCGACGCGATTCACGAACTGGAGCGCGCCCACCGGATCTCCGACGATGTCATGCGTTACATGACCATCCGCGTCGACGAACTGGACGAGACCCCCTCGCCGATCCTGTCACGCAAAGACCGCGGCGATCGCTCAGATCGTGGCCCGCGCCGCGACAGCTAGAGGAAAGGAACACAAATCATGGCTTCCAGAACACCCTCTGGCATCAACATCACCAACATTCCGGCTCGCCGTTCATTCGGGCGTCGACGCAAGGTGGATCCGTTTTCCGGCGCGAAAGCACCGAAAATCGACTATAAAGACGTGAAGATGCTGCAGCGCTACATCTCCGAAAAGGGCAAGATTGTCCCGTCTCGGATCACCGCTGTGAACTTCAAGAACCAGCGTAAACTTGCCCGCGCCATCAAACGCGCTCGCATGCTTGCTCTGCTGCCCTTCACCGTGAAGTAGGAGAAGATCCATGCAAATCATTCTCCTCGAGCGCGTTGAAAATCTCGGAAACCTTGGCGACGAAGTGAGCGTCAAGAACGGCTTCGCCCGCAACTTCCTGCTCCCGAATGGCAAGGCCCTGGTCGCCAATGCCAAAAACCGGGCGCGCTTTGAAGCGGAACGCGAAGCGATTGAGAAACGCAACGCCGAAGCCCGTGATACCGCGGCCAAGTCAGGCACGGAACTCGACGGACAGCAGTTCGTTGTCATTCGTCAGTCCGGCGCAACTGGGCAGCTTTATGGCTCTGTCACCGCGCGTGACATTGTTGAAGCGGCGGCAGACAATGGTCACAAGATCAAACGCGAACAGGTTCGTCTGAACGCGCCGATCAAGACCCTTGGCATTCATGAAGTAGGCGTTCGCCTGCATGCTGAGGTCCGGGTTGAGATCACGATCAACGTCGCCCGCTCCGAAGACGAGGCCGAGCGTCAGGCTGCCGGTGAAAACATCATCGAAACCCTGGCGGCTGAGCAACAGTCAGTTGCCGAAGAGCAGGCCTCAGAAATGGCCGAAGCGGCTGCGGAACTCGACACCGCACCGGAAGCTCAAGACTAGGATCAGCTCCTAACCCAGATCACAAAGGGCCGTTCCACGCCGGGGCGGCCTTTTTTTGTCCACAGACTCCTGCTTGTTGTGAACACTGCTAAGTCAAGACTGAAATTCCTCCGCACACGGGGTAAAACCATCTCATGAGTACAGCAGTTGCCCCCATCGATCCGCCCGAGAACGCGGCCAAGGATCTCCCCCATAACCTGTCAGCAGAAGCGGCAGTGATTGGGTCCATTCTGTATGACAACAATGCCTTTCAGCGGGTCGCCGACATCCTGCGTCCGTCTGATTTCTATGCCCCTGCGCATGAAGAAATCTATAGTGCCTGTCAGCTCCTGATCCAGAACGGGCGTGTTGCTGACGGTGTCACACTGCGCGAACAGTTCGAGAAAGATGAACGCCTGACAGAGATCGGCGGCGCGCAATATCTGGCTGAATTGCTCGACAGCGCCGCCTTTGGGCCTGAGGTGCAGGACTATGCCCGCATCATTCGCGATCTCGCCATGCGCCGCGAACTGATCGACATCGGCGCCGGCGTGCAATCGCGTGCGATGGTTCACGACCGCGAGTCTGATGGATCGCAGCAGGTGGAGATGGCAGAGCGGGAACTGTTTGCCCTCGCCGAACGCGGCTCGACCGGGCGCGGGTTTTCGAGCTTCTCAGAGGCCCTCACTGAATCCCTGCAAATGGCCGAAGCAGCCTATAAACGCGAAGGTAAGATCGCGGGGCTTGCGACGAAGCTGGATGATCTCGACCACAAAATGGGAGGGCTGCATTCGTCCGATCTGATCATTCTGGCCGGACGCCCCTCAATGGGCAAAACCTCACTCGTCACCAATATCGCTTATAATGTCGCGTCCGCTTATCGCGGTGAGAAACAGGAAGACGGCTCCACCAAGACGGTGAATGGCGGCAAAGTCGCCTTCTTCTCACTGGAAATGTCCTCAGAACAGCTCGCAACGCGTATTCTTGCCGAGCGGACAGGCATCAACGCCCACAAGATCCGGCAGGGTGAACTCGACAAACATGACTTCGAAACCCTGCGCGAAGCCACCGAAGAGCTGCAGAACCTGCCGCTCTATATCGACGACCAGGGCGGCATCTCGGTCAGTCAGCTCGCCGCCCGCGCCCGCCGCCTGCAACGCGCTCAGGGCGTTGATCTGATCATTATCGACTATATCCAGCTACTAAGCGGGACATCCGGCAAATCAGACATCAATCGCGTTCAGGAAGTGACACAGATCACCACCACGCTGAAAGCCCTCGCCAAAGAGCTCTCCGTGCCCGTCATTGGCCTATCGCAGCTTTCCCGCGCGGTGGAACAGCGCGACGATAAACGCCCACAGCTCGCCGACCTGCGCGAGTCCGGTTCGATTGAACAGGACGCCGATGTGGTGATGTTTGTCTATCGTGAGAGCTACTATCTGGAACGTACCGAACCGCAGGCCGATCCGAATGACCCCAGCTCATCCGACAAGTGGGCCGCCTGGCGCGAGCGGATGGACCAGGTCTACGGCACCGCCGAGGTTATTCTCGGCAAACAGCGTCACGGTCCGATCGGTAAAGTCGTGCTCTCCTTCGACGCGAATATCACACGTTTTGGTAATCTCGCGAAACAGCCACAGGATGAGTTCGAGTAACCGATTTCCTGCCTTACATTCGTCGCAAAGGCGGTTAACAGGGGACCATTATGAGCCTCCGCCCGCGCGCCCGCATCCATCTTGCCAATATCGTCGATAATTGGCGCACGCTGCAAGCAGAGCAGGTCGCGGGCACGACTGCAGCGGTCGTTAAAGCCGACGCCTATGGGCACGGGATCAAGGACGTGGTTGAAGCGCTGCACGACGCAGGCTGCGATCATTTCTTCGTCGCCCACAGTTTCGAAGGCGAACAGGTCCGCCGCGCCCTCGGGTCGCATCCCATCATCTACGTCCTGAACGGCCCCGGCCCCTACGAGGAACCGCTCTACCGGACACAGGCACTGACCCCGGTCATCAATTCCGATCACCAGTTTCAGACCCTCGTCACCTGGCTGCAAACCGGCGGAAAGCTGCGCAATGGATACGCCCTGCACTTTGACACCGGTATGAACCGGCTCGGCCTGCCGGTGAGCGATGTGACGAGTATTGCCGACGCCGTTATCGGCATGGAACCGACGCTCATTCTCAGTCATCTGGCCTGCGCTGAAGACCCTGAGAACGGTATGAATGCCTTTCAACTGAAGCAGTTTGAAACCGTCACCGAAAAATTCCCCGCTATCGCGACCAGTCTGGCCAATTCCGGCGGTGTCTGGCTCGGCAAGGACTTTCACGGCGCCCTCACCCGACCTGGTATTGCCCTCTATGGGGGTGGGCACCCGCCTGATAATCGACCGCTAAAGCCGGGGATGACGCTCGAAGCGCCCATTCTGCAGGTCCGTCAGGTCGCCGCTGGTGAGACGGTCGGCTATGATGCGACCTATCGGTTTGAGGAGAAAACCTGGCTTGCAACCGTCGCGCTGGGATATGGAGACGGGTTTCCACGCAGCGCGTCGAACAAAGGGTTTGCGACCATTGAGGGACTACGCTGCCCAATTGTCGGGCGCGTTTCTATGGACTTGATCACAATCGACATTAGTTCAGCACTACATCTTGCGCGACCGGGCGTTTACGCCCAATTCATCGGCCCAGAAATGCCACTTGAAGAACAGGCGACTCTCGCCGGAACAATTGGATATGAACTCACCACAGGACTGACGCCTCGTGTCAAACGCATCTACAACTAAACGCAAAAGCTTTGTGAACCCCCTGCAATGGCTCGGCCGGGCGACCCTTGGCATGCTGTCTGAGGTCGGAAAGCTCTCAGTGTTCACCAGCCAGGTCTGCCTCGCGAGCTTCACACCCCGCTGGTATCTGTCTCAGATCTTCCGTCAGATGATCGCCATTGGATTCTACAGCCTGCCTGTGGTCGGCCTGTCCGCGATCTTTATTGGCGCGGCGCTGGCCTTGAACATATACACTGGCGGTAGCCGGTACGGCGCTGAACAGTTTGTCCCGAACATTGTGGTCCTCGGCATTACCCGCGAACTGGGCGTGACCATTACCGGCCTGATGCTTGCCGGACGGGTCAGCGCCGGGATCGCAGCCGAAATCGGTGCAATGCGCGTCACCGAGCAAATTGATGCGCTCAAAACCCTCTCAGCCAACCCCTACAGATATCTGTACGGCCCCCGCTTTCTGGCGGGCATCATCACCCTGCCTCTACTGGTCATCATCGCAGATGTGATCGGGGTTATGGGTGGCTGGGCGGTCAGTGTCTTTGGCCTCGGCTTCGATTCGACCACCTATCTGCGCAACACACTCGATTTCGTCACAAGAAATGATGTGATTGTCGGTTTGATCAAAGCGGTCTTCTTTGGCGGCATCATCGCGCTGATGGGCTGCTATCACGGGGATAAATCGTCAGCCGGCGCAACCGGGGTCGGGCGCGCGGCAACCTTTGCCATGGTCGGCGCGGCGGTCCTGATCCTGGCCTTCAACTATATCCTCTCCAGCCTGTTCGTGGAGTTCGGTCTTTGACACAGCCTATTCTCGACCTGCGCGGCGTCCACAAGTCCTTCGGCCCGAAAGACGTCCTGAAGGGTGTCGATATCGATGTCGCGCCTGGTAAATCGCTTGTGATCCTTGGCGGCTCCGGCTCCGGCAAGTCAGTCATGCTGAAAAACGCGCTTGGTCTGATGACACCGAATAAGGGGCAGGTCATCTTCGACGGGCAGGATGTGACCCACGATCAGGGTAAGACACGCGAGGCCATGCGGGCCCGCATCGGCATGCTGTTTCAGTCCGGTGCCTTGTTTGACAGTCTCACCGTCTGGGAAAATGTGGCCTTTCGTTTGCTCAATGCCGACCGGATGAGCCGTAAGGACGCCAAGGAACAGGCGATCGCAACCCTGAAACAGGTTCGGCTTGGTTCAGATGTGGCTGATCTTACCCCGGCCGAGATTTCTGGTGGGATGCAAAAGCGTGTCGGGCTCGCCCGCGCCATTGTCTCCAAGCCCGATCTGATCTTTTTCGATGAACCAACGACCGGGCTCGACCCGATTACCGCCGACGCCATCAATGACCTTATCGTCGAGCAGACCAAGGCTCTTGGCGCAGCAGCGGTGTCGATTACGCACGATATGGCCAGCGCGCGTAAAATTGCCGATGAAATTGCATTCTTGTTCGAAGGCAAGATCCTCTGGCGTGGTCCGGCAAGCACTGTCGACAATAGTGGCAACGAATTTGTCGATCAGTTTGTGCACGGCCGTGCGCACGGCCCGATCCAGCCCGCGATTTAGGTCGCTTATCGAAGGCCGAATCTATTGCGCCGCTCCGTTTCCAGAGCGGCGCATAGGTACTAGTAGAGCAATCTAGCCGATCGATTTGCGCGCTTTGGCTGCGAAGGCCTGCCGAACAGCAGGGGAATCGAGCCCCTTAATCGCATTCACGATCGCTTCGTCCATGCAATCGTTCCGCGCCACGATTTCACCGACTGTTGGTCGACCAGGCAGGCGACAAACGCGTTTCGCAGCGGCGCGGATCTGTGAGTAGACTGCATCCACGCCCGCTTCAGTGTTCAGATCGTAAGCTGAGACGTCGATCTTGATTGTCTTTTTTTCATGCTCGTCACCAGCCATGGCTGGCGCGGTCGCAAGCGTGATAGCGGCGCCAGCGGCGATTAGCGTTTGAGAGAATTTCATCTTGTCCTCCTGTGGACCTGGTTGCGTTGCTCTCCCGAAACTCACTCCTACAGCAATCCATATCGAAAAACAATAATTATTATTGATAAACAATATGAACTTTTTGTCACTACAAGTGTAACACGATATTGGTACTATCCGCAATCCGCGCATCTCGTTATGGCCATGGTCCATGTCGAAATCTCAATTTGTTTGCCAGAATTGCGGGGCTGTTCATTCCAAATGGTCTGGTCGTTGTGACGCCTGCGGACAATGGAACACGCTGGCCGAAGAGACCGTCTCTGGCCCACCCGGCGGCTTGAAAGCGCCCAAGGGCACTTCAAAATCGGCTAAAGCGACCAGCTTCACAGCGCTGAACAGTGAGCAGGAACCGCCCACCCGAATCACGATTGGCGTGGAAGAGCTTGATCGTGTGTTTGGTGGCGGCATTGTTCCCGCCTCCGCCACGCTGATCGGGGGTGATCCCGGAATCGGCAAATCGACCTTGCTACTGCAAGTGACCGCCCGGCTCGCCCGCAATGGCCTGAAGACAATCTACGTCTCTGGAGAGGAGGCCACGGCCCAGATCCAGGAGCGCGCCACCCGCCTGAAAGTCGCTGACAGTCCGGTCGACCTCGCCACGGAAACCGATCTCCGAAAGATCCTCGCCGCTCTAAAGAAAGCCAAACCCGATCTGGTTGTGATCGATTCGATCCAGACCATGTGGTCCGACAGCCTCGAAGCCGCGCCCGGCTCTGTCAGTCAGGTGCGCGCCTGTGGTCAGGAACTGACGCGCTGGGCGAAATCATCAGGGGCCGCTCTGATCCTGGTTGGCCACGTCACCAAGGAAGGCCAAATCGCTGGCCCCCGGGTCGTCGAGCATATGGTCGACACCGTCTTCTACTTTGAAGGCGAGCGCGGCCACCAGTTTCGCATTCTTCGCGCGGTGAAGAACCGATTCGGTCCAACAGACGAAATCGGCATCTTCGAAATGCACCAGTACGGCCTCGCGCCAGCCCGCGAGCCCTCCGCCCTCTTCCTCTCCAGTGAAGCTGACGAGACCGGGGGTGCCGCCGTTTTTGCCGCGATGGAGGGCTCCCGCCCTGTCCTCGCCGAAGTCCAGGCCCTGGTCGCGCCAAGCGCCTATGGCACGCCGCGCCGCTCAATTGTGGGCTGGGACAATAATCGTCTGGCCATGTTGCTGGCGGTTCTGGAAGCCCGCTGCGGCGTGTCGCTGGGCGCCCGTGATGTCTATCTGTCCGTCGCTGGCGGGTATCGCATCTCCGAACCCGCCGGAGATCTTGCTGCAGCCGCGGCGCTGCTGACATCCGCTGCGGCGAATCCCGGCCCATCAAAAGCGATCTATTTCGGCGAAGTTGCCCTGTCAGGCGCCATTCGGCCGGTCTCGCGCATGGAACAGCGTTTGAAAGAAGCCGAACGCCTGGGGTTTGAACGCGCTTATGTTCCAGAAGGCTGTCCAACCGCGATTGGTGACTTGACGATCACCCCCGTGAAGCGGCTATCTGACCTCGTAGAGTTGATCGCACCGGAAGCTGTCTCATGATGGAAGCCCTCACAGTCTTCGATGCTGCTGCCATCGTGATTGTAATCGTATCCACATTGATGGCACTGGCCCGGGGCTTCTTGCGAGAGTTGGCCACACTCGGCGCTTTCATCGCTGCACTCGCCGCTGCCTACTACGCCAATCGCTTTCTGAACCAACCGCTGAGAAGCGCTTTGCCTGAAGGATTGCCGAGCTTTACGCCGACCGCCATCCTGTTCATCGGCACGTTTCTCGTCATCTATGTGGCGGTGGCCTGGTTTGGTGCCAATCTGTCCAAAAGTATCCAGGGGATTGATGGAATCAGTCTTGTCGATCGCATTGCGGGCGGGGTGTTCGGTTTTGCCCGCGGCGGTGTTGTCCTGGTCTTTTTTGTCTATCTGCTCAATCTCGCCATGGACAAAGATCAGATTCCGGAATTCGTTAATCAGGCAAGGACTTACCCGATTATCGAGGCAGGCGCGAACTACTTACAGGCGCGCGCACCGGAACTGGCGGAGCGATCGAGGCCTCAACTGCCTCTTGACGTCGAACCGACAGACGAATAATCCGCGCACAGATAAACCTTCCAAGAGGCTTTAGTCGATGATCTTTGACCATGATGACGACAAGCCAAGGGAGGAATGCGGCATTGTCGGGGTCTTCGGACACCCGGAAGCCTCTCTTCTCGTTGCCCTTGGTATGCACGCCCTTCAGCATCGTGGACAGGAAGCATGCGGCATCACCACATACGATAGCCCGAAGTTTCACACCGAGCGGCACATGGGTCTGGTCGGCGAGAATTTCACCGGAGACCTGACCGCCCGCCTGCCTGGCCGCGCCGGGATCGGACACAATCGCTATTCAACGCAGGGCCGCCCCGTCCTTCGCAACATTCAACCTATCTATGCCGATCTGGAGTCCGGCGGTTTCTCGATCGCCCATAATGGTAACCTGACCAATGCCCGCGCGCTGCGGAAGAAACTGGTTCGCCGCGGTGCCATCTTCCAGTCGACCATGGATACAGAAGTCATCCTGCACCTGCTCGCCCGTTCAGATCAGGAAACGCTGTCAGATCGCTTTCTCGACGCCATTCGCCAGATTGAAGGCGGCTTTGCCTTTGTCGGCCTGACGAACAAGAAACTGATCGGTGCGCGTGACCCGTCCGGGCTCCGCCCGCTTATTCTTGGCAAGATCGGGGAAGCGCATGTCCTTGCGTCTGAAACCTGCGCATTGGACCTGATGGGCGCGGAATTCGTCCGCGAGATCAATCCCGGTGAAGTGATCATCATCACCGCGGAGGGCGTTCGGTCCTATAATCCCTTCCCCAGCCAGCCGGTGCGGCCCTGTCTCTTCGAATATGTCTATTTTGCGCGCCCTGACAGTATTGTTCAGGGCCGTTCAGTTTATGACGTGCGTCGACGCATGGGCCATCAGCTTGCTCAGGAACATCCAGCCGATGTCGATGTCATCGTCCCGGTGCCAGATTCCGGCGTGCCCGCTGCAATTGGCTTCTCCGAACAGGCCGGTGTGCCCTTCCAACTCGGCATCATTCGCAGCCACTATGTCGGGCGCACTTTTATTCAGCCCACGCAATCGGGGCGACAGAAGGCGGTGTCGCGCAAACACTCACCGAACAGGGCGGTACTGGAAGGCAAGCGCGTCCTGCTCGTCGACGACTCAATCGTTCGCGGCAACACGTCCCGCAAGATTGTCCAGATGGTGCGCGAGGCAGGCGCGTCGGAAATCCACTTCCGCTCGGCCAGCCCGCCAATCACCCATCAGGACTTTTACGGCATCGACATGGCCGATCGCACTGAACTTCTGGCGGCAAATCACGATCTCGACGAGATGCGCGAATATCTGAATGTCGAAAGCCTCGGCTTCATCTCCGTCAAAGGCTTGTACCGCGCCATAGGCATCGAACGCGATGAAGAATCGCCGCAATTCGCAGATCATTGTTTCACTGGCGATTATCCAACCCGACTGATTGATCATGATCTCAATCAAAGCGGCAAAGAGCGTCAGCTGTCCTTGCTGGACTAGGCGGCCTGCAGCGTCTAGGTCACGCCTCCATGGATAAACGTATCACTCTCGTTACCGGCGCCTCGCAGGGCATTGGCCGGGCCGCAGCGCTCGACCTGATCAGGGCTGGCCATCACATCATCGCCCTCGCCCGGTCCAAGAAGGCCCTCGAAACGCTCGATGATGAGGCCCGCGCGCTTGGCGGCAGTATGACGCTGATCCCGTTTGATCTGAAAGACGCCGCCGCATTTGAGCCGCTCGGCCACGCGATCGCAGAGAAGTTCGGACGGCTTGATGGCCTCCTCGCCAATGCGGGTCTGCTTGGCCATATCGGTCCCCTTCAGGCCGGCGGCGAGCGGCAGTTCAATGACGTGATTGAGGTGAACTTGTCTGCCAATTGGCGTCTGATCCGCGTCCTTGATCCGCTCCTGCGCCGCTCTGACAGCCCCCGCGCGGTGTTCGTCACCTCCAGCGTGGCTGCAAACCCCCGCGCCTTCTGGGGCCCTTACCAGGCTTCAAAAGCCGGACTGGAAGCGCTGGTGCAAGCCTGGGCGCAGGAAAACGCGCAAATGCCGCTCCGCGTCAACATTTTCGACCCCGGCGGCACCCGTACCGGCATGCGCGCTGACGCGTTTCCGGGAGAAGACCCAATGACACTTCCCACCCCGGAACACGTCGCGGCGCATATCACCCCGCTGCTCGAGCCGACCGAGACAAGAACCGGCGCGGTAATCAAAGCCCGGGCGCTTTTGACCTAACTCCCAAACGACACGACCAACCACGCCGCACCCGCCGCGATCAGCACCGCGATGATAAACCGGACGACTGGAACCTGCGCTGGAACATAGTCCTCTGGCACATCGGTCCGCTTTTGATCGCCGGTGACCATCGGTCCGATCAAATTCGCGCGCAAAAGGATCCCGTAGAGCGTGATCGCAACAATATGCAACAGGATGAAAGCGATGAGAAACCGCACACTCGTTCCATGCAGATCCGCGATGTTGCGTCCGGCATCAAAAGACACAAACCGCCCGAACCAGCCCGACGCCATGCCGTCTACATCAACGGCGAACAAGCCAGACCCAACTTGAAACATCAGCAGTCCAAGCAGGGCCAGAACACTCAAGCCGCCGAGCGGATTATGTCCAAGCGCAGGCACGTAAGGCCGTTGCCCCAGCTTTCGAACATATCCAAGCACAGCGCGTGGTCTTGGCAATAAGGGAAGCAATCGCGCAGACTTCGGCCCGATCACCCCCCAGATCAGCCGATAGATCAACAGCGTCAGCAGAGCTAAGCCGATCCATTTATGCGCAACCATATGGCCTTCACGGGCCGTCCACACCATTGCGACCACAAGTCCAACAAGCGACCAGTGACCGACGCGAACCGTCCAGTCCCAGACGCGGACCTTGATCTTCACTTCTGTCATGGGGCTAGTCGTCTAGACGGAACTTGTCATGGCAGGCCCCGCAGGTCCCGCCAACGGCCTGAACGGCGGACGAAATCGCTTCGACATCACCAGCTTCTGCAGCCACATTCAGGGCCGCTATCGCCGTTTCATAGTCCGACACTTTAGTGGCAAAATCTTCAGACTCGTCCCAAATCACGGGCAGCGCTTCAGTCTCCACGCCGCTGTCAGGTCCTGTGCCGACCGGGAACCAATCCGCCATCCCTGCAGATACTTCGGGCAGGGCTGCCGCAGCCGTTTGGACCGCTGTTATATCTGCTGAGCCGGATTGCAACTCATCTCGAATGGTTTTGAAATTCGCGCCGATGGCTTTGTAACCGTCCTGACGCGCTTCGATCTGCGCGCGCACTGTCATGCCATTGGGCAATATCTGCGTCCCGGCATTGGGATCAGCTGGTTCACTACCGCCACAAGCGGTTAGCGTGACAAGAGCAACGGCTCCCGTCGCCATGGTTTTCAGAAAGTGCTGCATGCGTTCGTCTCCATTCACCGACGAGACGGTGCCACCAGGCTAAACAATCAGCAATCAAATTCGCAATTCACACAGAAGCCCCCTGTCTTCTGTACAGAATTTGGTCACGGTGTGGACGAGACGGTCCGCGCCGCTTCGATTTCTAATGCTTGCGGCGGGCCTTGTCGGCATAGGGATTCGCGCCCTGTCGCACGAACAAACGGATCGGCACGCCCGGCATATCAAACGCCTCTCGCAGGCCGTTGACCAGGTAACGTTTGTACTGTTCCGGCATCTGATCACCGCGCGAGGCCATCATCACAAAGGTCGGCGGACGCGCCTTGATCTGCGCCATATAGCGCGGCTTGATCCGTTTCCCATTCACGCTTGGCGGCGGATTGCGTTCAATCATGTAGCGTAGCCAACGATTGAGATCGCCCGTCTTCACGCGTGCGCACCAGTCATCATAGGTCTTGGCCACCGCCGGCATCAGCCGCTCCACCCGCTTGCCCGTCAGTCCCGACAGCGTGACCAGTTGCGCGCCTTTGGCCTGTGGCAACAGGGTTTTCACCCGCCGCTCCAGCTCTTTCATCGCCATGCCGTGGTTTTTGATCTTGTCCCACTTGGAGACCACAAACACCACCGCGCGGCCTTCACGCAGCGCCAGATCGGCGATCTGCAAATCCTGTTTCTCAAACGCCTCTTCCGGCTCCATCACCAAGGCGACCACATCCGCATATTTCAGCGAGCGAACCGTCTCCCCGGTCGACATTTTCTCCAGCCGTTCCTGCACCTTCGACTTCCTGCGCAGCCCTGCCGTGTCGACCAAGCGCACTTCGCGGCCTTCCCAGGTCCAGGACAGCGTCACCGAGTCCCTGGTGATCCCGGCTTCCGGTCCGGTCAGCATCCGGTCTTCCCCGACCAGCTGATTGATCAGAGTCGACTTACCGGCATTCGGCCGACCGACAATCGCAAGCCGGATCGGTTTGACCTTTGCGGCTTGCTTGGCCTCCTCAATCGCTTCGCCTTCGCGTTCGTCATCAATCCCGGCGCGCTCCAGCGCAGAGGTCAGCTTGTCTGTCGTCAGGTTCGGATCGTCGACATCAAGACCTTCAAGCTGATCCAGAATGCCGTGATTGAAGCTCTCACCGTCTTCGTCATCGGCTTCGACCAGAGCGGCCTCAAACGCCTCTTCACCCAGCGCCTCTCGTACCGCCGAATAAAGATCGGCCATGCCTTCGCCATGGGCTCCGGAAATACCAACAGGCTCGCCAAGTCCGAGATTCCAGGCTTCCAGAAGCCCGTCATCTCCGGCTTTGCCTTCTGCCTTGTTCGCCGCCAGAACGACCGGCAGGTCGGCCTTCCGCAGCAGCTGCGCAAACCGCTCATCCATCGCGGTCACACCGACCCGCGCATCGATCAGAAACAGGGCGAGTTCTGCCTCTCGAATAGCAATTTCGGTCTGCGCGCGCATGCGGGCTTCCAGTGAACCGTCATGCACGTCTTCAAATCCGGCTGTGTCGATCAGGATCAGTGGCAAGTCCGCCAGCCGCCCCTCCGCCTCCTTGCGGTCTCGGGTGACACCCGGTTGATCATCCACCAGCGCCAATTGTTTACCCGCCAGCCGATTAAACAGTGTCGACTTGCCGACATTTGGTCGACCTACAATCGCAATTTTCAACGGCATGGCGCGCCCCAGTTTACAACAGAGTACGCGCTGGTCGGCCTAGCGAATGGCAATCAGGCGCGCATCATCGGTCAGGACAAACAGTTTGTCCTGCACAGCAATCGGCTCGATATAGACTGGGTCGGTAAGTTTCAACCGGGCAGTCTCATTCCCGGTTTGCGGATCGAATGCCAGCAATTCGCCTTTTGAGGAGGCCGCAATGATCCGGCCGGATGCGATCAGCGGCCCCGCATAGGTGATCCGGCCCTCTTTCTTGCGTTCATTGCGGAACTTTTCCAGCTCCTGAACCCAGACAATCTGACCTGTGGCAGCATTCACGCAGACAAGCTCGGCTTCCACGCCCAGGACGAACAGATACTCCCCGACCAGAGCCGGGGCCTGCGTCGCGCCCAGGGGCTGCTGCCAGACGCGATTGCCGGTCCGACCATCAATCGCCGCCATCACGCCGGACTGGCTCGCCGCGAATACCAGACCGCCGCCCAGAACCGGTCTGGCGCCAATATCGTTGATCGCGGAGATCGGTGTGAACTGACCTGGGCTGGCGAGCGCCTCGTTCCACAACCGGCGCCCATTCGAGGCGAGATAGGCAATGATCTCACCTGACGAATATGGGACCACAACAATGTCTTCGATCGCGGCGACACTGGGTGAGCCCAGCACGCGGGCCGATTCGGCAATCGCCTGGTCAGACCAAACCGTCTGACCCGTTTCAAGATCCAGCGTGATAATCTCATTATTGTTCGACGACACGAACACCCGGCCATCCTTGATCGTTGGCGACCCAGTCATCGGCGCTTCGGTTCGTGTCCGCCAGAGTTCGTCACCGGATTGCCGGTCGAGTGCCGCAACAAACCCATACCCGCTGGCGACGATCAAGCGCTCGCCCTCCAGTGCAATCCCGGAGCCGATGCCTGTGCCATCCCGGCGATTGCCCGAGTCCAGCTTTGTCACCCAGCGCCGCGATCCAGAGTCTATATCGAACGCCCGAACAGTCTGTTCAGAATCAATGACATAGATCGTGTCACTGCTCGCGACCGGGGGAGTCGTCAGGGCTGATCTTCGACTTGATCCTGCGCCCGCATCGGCGCGCCAGGCGATTTCGAATGCACTTCCAGCCGAAATATGGCCAATCGCCTTGCTGGCGCGGCTGCCTGCCTGTTCCCAGCTTTCCACCACGCGGGGCTCAGGCAGGGTGACTTCAACGCTGAGCATTTCCGGATCCGGCTCAAGCTTCTCATCGCCGAGCACCATGGCGATCCGCCCGGCTTTGTCTTCTTCGGCCGCGGCTTCACGCGCCTCACGTCCGCGATCCAGAATAGAACAGGACGCGAGCAGGCTGGCGCCGATCAAAACAAGGCCCAACCTGGTTGAAAAAGAGGCTGTCATTCGGTCGTCTCCTCGCCGCCGTCCAGTGCGCCTGTTTCCGGTGCTGGACTTGGGTCTTCTGGCTCGCTCGGCTCTGCACTAGCCGACGAAGCAGGCGACATTGCGGCCAAAGCCTGATCAGCGCGTTTCTGCACGCCTGGCGGAGCGTTTGCAGCAATCCGCAGATATTCAAACTCGGCGCGAGCAAAAGCCAGATCCCCTTCCGCCAACGCCTTCGCAGCGATCAACTCCAGCGCCAGGACATCGAACGCGCTGTCGTCGCCGCGCAAGCTGCCCAGCATCGCTTCTAACTCCGTACGGCTGAGATCATCCGCCAACAAATAGGCCGCTTTGAGCTTGGCCAGCTTCTCAGCCGGGCCATCGCCGCGAATCGATGCGTCGGCAAGCACATCCGCTGCAGCAGCCGCATCGCCATTCCCGTCCAGCCGCACGCGTGCCAGATAATGTGCTGCCAAAGTGGACAGGTTCAGGTCGCGCGCCAGCAATTCGTCGAACTGTTCGCCAGCGGCCTGATAATCACCTGCATTCAGGCGCTCCAGCGCGGCTTCAAAGTCGGCTGCGTTGGCTTCTGCGGCCTGCGCCCGTGAGAATGTCAGATATTCATTCAGACCTACGCCGCCCAAGAGAAGTGCCGCGCCCAGATAGGCAAAGACGCCGTACTTTCGCCAGCGCTCGGCCCACTTGTCCTGTCGGATACCCTCTTCGACTTCCTCGAAAATATCAGCCACAGGCAATCACTCCACTGAGAATCTTAAATCAACCGTCACCCTAGCCTTGCCCATCGCGGCGAGCAACGCGTTAACTCCGCTTGGCGCCGGGTTTCGTCAGTTTGTACTTTTCTTCCGCGCCAGGAAACGCCCGCGCGCGTACATCCTTGGCATAGGCTTGCGCCGCCTCCGACACAACGCCGCGCAGATTCGCATATTTCCGAACAAATCGCGGGACCCAATCCGACACGCCGAGCAAGTCATCGGTAACCAAAATCTGCCCGTCACAAGCCTCAGATGCGCCAATCCCGATGGTCGGACATTTCACCGCCTTGGTGATCTGTTCGGCGAGTTCCGGCGCAACCCCCTCGACGACGATCGCAAAGGCACCGGCTTCATCGGCGGCAATCGCTTCTTCCAGAACGCCGGACCACTCTTCCTCGGTGCGTCCCTTGGCCCGAAAGCCCCCGTCGACATTGATCGCCTGCGGGCGAAGGCCGACATGCCCCATCACTGGAATGCCCCGCGCCACGAGATGGCCGATCTGCTGGGCGGCATAGCTGCCGCTTTCAATCTTCACTGCGTGGCAGCCGGTTTCTTTCATCACACGCGCTGCATTCAAAAAGGCCTGATCTGAATTGGTCTCATAAGACCCAAACGGCATATCCACGACGACAAAAGCCTGTTTTGATCCTCGCATGACCGCTTGCCCATGCAGGATCATCATATCCAGCGTGACCCCCACCGTGGACGGCAGCCCATGCACCACCATGCCGACACTGTCGCCCACCAGCAGCAAGTCCACATGCGGGTCCAGCAGCGCGGCCATCGGCGCATCATAGGCGGTCAGGCAGACAAGCGGATCGCCCCCTTTGGCCTTGGCAATATCACGGACAGTTTTGCGACGTTCCTGACTTTGTGCCGACATAGAAAACTCACAAGATTCAAGTGTTAGGTGCCCCTAACAGATGAGCCCTGAATGGCAAACCGCAACTTTCTATGTCAGCTGATCACCTGAACCCCAAACAGGATCGGGTGCAGCCAGAGATAGATGGCCAAATACAGCGCCACGCCAACCGCAACGGAGGCAATGTCCGATACGGTGGAGAGCGCGCCCGCTGACGCTGCCCCGACGTCTCCACGCCGCTTTACCATGATCCGGTCAAACACGGCATAGGCCAGAAACGACCCGAACAGCAGGACAGAATTCAACTCTCCATTCGCCAGCAAATGACCAATCGCCCAGAGCTTCACCGCCACCAGCATCGGGTGTTTGGTCACTTTCTTGATTCGCCCGGTCGGGAGTTGCGACGCCACCAGCAGAATCAGGGCCGGCAGCATCAGCAAAAGATTGATGTGCTGGGTCCAGATCGGCGGCGTGTAAAGCAATCCGGCTCCCCGCGTGAGGCCGTAGCCGTATACGATCAGCACAAAGCCCGCCAAAGCCACCAGGCTGTAGACGCCCATATACGGTCCCTCGCCCATCCGCACGCGTAGATCCTGCCCCGGCGCGCGCGAGCGTATGGCACTGAACACATGTAAGCCGAAAAAAATTACCAATCCTGTGATGAACACAAACATTCTCTGCCTCCCTTTTCACCCATGTTAGGAGGGTCAGGGGGAAAATGGCAATCATAGAAAATATGCTTCGATCTGAGGAGGTTACAAATGAGACCGCGTTTGGGTCTCGACAATCTCACAGATAAAGTTTACACTTGTAACATATATCGAGATCGACGCAAGTAATTTATTTTTTAACAATAAGGGTATTGCGTTTTTCAATAATTTGATATTGTTCTTCGATAATCGACAGGAGGACGATTAATGTCAAACGAATTTCGCTACACAGCATGCGCAGCCCTCGCCGCTGCACTTCTACCGCTTTCAGGTGCCGCCGCGGAAGCAGGCTGGCAGCTTGGAAACTCGAACCCTTATGTCTCTGCCGATGATGGCCCCGTTGAAGACGGTCTGTTTGTGTTTGCAGAAGATGTCGGCGGGGCCAGCCTGGCACTTGCCTGTTCGGAAGACATCGGACTTCAAGCCGTACTGTTCGAAGACGGCGCCACGATGGACGCCATGGGCCCGATGGATCTTCAGCGCGCCTCAGACCGCCCGGTCAAGATCACCACGAAGAGCACCAAGCCGCGCCGCGCTGACTGGTCCTATGTTCGTGCTGTGAAAGGGCTCGTGTCTCAAGAAGGCTGGCAGGCCCGCCGGATCTTTAACGCAACCATCCGTGGTGAAGAGGTGAAACTCTACGCCAACCATTCCGGCAACTTCACCCTAAGCCTGCCTGCCGTCGACAGCAACTTCACGACATTCGCGAAGACCTGTTCAGCGACAAAGGGCTAAATGGCTTCTATTCGGCTGCGGCGGGAATGATGGTTACACTCTCGCCGCATCCACACGCATCCGTTTGATTCGGGTTGGTGAAGGTGAACTTCTCATGCAGCAGCGTGGTTTCATAATCGACAACTGATCCGAGCAGGAACAGCACAGCTTTCGCATCAACGACGATCTTCACGCCATTGTCTTCGACAATTTCGTCAAGCATTTCAGGCGTTTCGACATAGTCCATGACGTATTCCATGCCGGCGCAGCCGCCATTGGTGACGCCCACACGCAGGAACCCTACCTCTTTTTCAGACATGATTTCCCGAATGCGGGCCGCAGCCGCATCCGTCAGCGAAACTAGTTTTGGTCTCGGTCGTCTGGCCATGCCAAACAAATGGCGTACTCTGCCTCAAAATTCAAGGAGGCGTTGGGATGACAAAACAAGCAGTGGTGATCGGCGTTGGCGCCTCGAACGGATTGGGCGCGGCGCTCGCACGGCGGTTTGCAAAAGAGGGGTTGGAAACCGTTGTCTCGGGCCGGACCCGGGAAAAACTCGACCTGATCGTATCCGAGATCGACGCCGCTGGCGGCGCGGCCCGCGCTGTCACGGCTGACGCCACCCAGGAAAGCGACATCAAGGCGCTGTTCGACAAGGTCGCTGCAAAGGGTGAAATCGCGGCAGTGCTCTACAATGCTGGAAACAATGCCATCATCCCGTTTGAAGACCTGACACCGCAACAGTTCGAGAAATTCTGGCGTCTTGGCCCGTTTGGCGGATTTCTCGCAGCCAAGGCGGCCATGCCCATCCTGATGGATCAAGGCTACGGCTCAATGATTTTTACCGGCGCGTCAGCGTCAATGCGAGGGCGGCCAAACTTCGCCCATTTCGCCTCCGCCAAAGCCGGGCTTCGTATGCTCGCCCAATCGCTCGCCCGCACCTATGGCCCGCAAAACATCCATGTCGCGCATGTCATCGTGGACGGCGTGATTGACGGCGAGCGCATCCGCGCGATTGCGCCTGAATATCTCGATCATCTCGGCGAGTCCGGCTCAATCAATCCGGATGAAATGGCCGAGGCCTTCTGGCAGGTCCATGCCCAGCCAAAATCAGCCTGGACTCACGAGTTGGACATCCGTCCCTTCAAGGAAACCTGGTAGCGGTCAAACCGCCTTAAAGCATATTCAGCGAAAGGCGGGCTTCATCAGACATGCGTGACGGATCCCACGGCGGATCAAAGGTCAGCCGTACTTCAACCTCTCCCACGCCCTCTACCGTGCGCGCCGCTGTCTCGATCCAGCCCGGCATATCTCCAGCCACCGGACACCCGGGCGCTGTCAGCGTCATATCGATATCGACCTTTCGATCATCATCAATGTCGACTTTGTAGATCAGACCGAGCTCATAAATGTCCACCGGGATTTCAGGATCATAAACCGTCTTGAACGCCGCAATCAGGTCATCGGTGATCCGATTGAGTTCCTTTTGCGGGATTGCGGACGGCTTCTCTTCTGCAGGCGCCGCTGCAGCCACATCGATTACGTCACGGGAAGTCATATCATCTGCCATATTGGACCCTATATAAGCATCCCACGCGCTTTGTGTAGCGCTTCGATGAAGGCATCAATCTCCGCCTTGGTGTTGTAGATCCCAAAACTCGCTCGCGCGGTGGCTGTCACGCCCAAATGCGTCATCAAAGGCTGCGCGCAATGATGGCCTGCGCGCACCGCGACACCATAGCGATCCAGCAACTGCGCGATATCGTGCGGATGAGCGCCCTCCAGAGAGAAAGACAGCACCGCCCCCTTTCCCGGCGCAGTGCCATGTACAGTGAGGCCATTCACACCGCGCACACCATCCATCGCGCGATCATACAGCGCGGCCTCATGCGCCTGAACATCTTCCATTTCAAATTGTTCATACCACCGAATCGCCGCCCCGAGCGCAATCGCCTCCAGAATGGCGGGCGTTCCGGCCTCGAATTTGTGCGGTGCTTTGTTGTAGGTGACCCGATCCATCTCGACGATCTCGATCATCTCGCCGCCGCCTTGCCAGACCCGCAGCTCATCCAGCTTGCCGGGTGCACCATAAAGAATGCCAATCCCCGTCGGGCCGTACAGTTTGTGTCCGGAAAATACGTAGTAGTCACAGCCGAGCGCCTGAACATCGACTTTCAGGTGCACAGCGGCCTGACAGCCGTCCAACAGAACCTTCGCCCCAACGCCATGCGCCAGACGGACAACCTCTTCAGCATCATTGACCGTACCAAGCACGTTCGACATATGGCTGATCGCGACCATTTTCGTCTTCGGCCCGATGGCTGCGGCCAGCGCCTCCATATCGAGCGCGCCGTCTTCGGTGAGTGACACCCAGCGCAGCACGGCCCCATATCGCTCCCGCAGCACATGCCACGGCACAATATTCGAGTGATGCTCCATCACCGACAGAACGATCTCGTCTCCGGGCTGGATCGTCCCAGCAATCCCGTTGGCGACGATATTGATCCCTTCGGTGGCCCCGCGGGCAAAGACAATATTGTCCACGTGCGGCGCGTTCAGAAACCGCCGGACATCTTCGCGGGCCGCCTCATAGGCCTCGGTCGTCTCATTCGCGAGCGTATGGATACCCCGGTGAACATTGGCATAGGCCGTGCGCGATTGCTCCGCCATCGCATCGATGACCGCATTCGGCTTCTGCGCGCTGGCCGCATTGTCGAGATAGACCAGCGGCTTGCCGTTCACCTTGCGCTGCAAGATCGGGAATTCCGCGCGGATCGCGTCGATGTCGAATGCCCGCGCCATTACTGCGTCTCGCTCAGGAATGACCGGGCCGCATCCAGCAGCGCCTCGGCCACAGCTTCACTCGCCTCTGCCAAAGCCTCGGCGATGAACGCTTCGGTCAGCAGCGCACGCGCCTCGGCCAACGGAATCCCGCGCTGGCGCAGATAGAAGAGCTGCGTCTCATCCAGCGCGCCGGACGTATTGCCATGCGCGCACTCGACATCATCGGCATAGATTTCAAGCTCAGGCTTGGCGAAAACTTGCGCGCCATCTTCCAGCAACAGCGCCTGATGCTGCATGTCCGCATCGGTGTATTGGCCGACCGTGCGCGGGACGAAGAATTTGCCCTGAAACACGCCGGTCCCGCCATCCAGAACCGCCCCTTTGGTGACCTGCCGGGTAACACTGCTCGGCGCGCCGTGGCGGACATGGCTGGTAATATCCGCGTGATAGCCATCTGCGCAGAGATACGCCGCGTTCAGCTCGGCATGGCTGCCGCTTGCCTTGTGCGTCACGCGCGTTTCGACCCGCGCGACTTTCGCGCCAAAGGCCAAAGCGGTTTGCGTGTAGCGGGATTTGTCACCCAGGGTCACAACACCGGTGATGGCCTGGACTTCATCAGCGCTTCCCCGCTGCAGGATCGTGCGGCGAACCTCCCCGCCCTCCTGCATACCAATCTCGATCAGGAAGGAGGAAAATCCGGCCCCGCCTACATGGCTCTCGATCAGATCCAGCGACGCACCTGGGCGAACGACAATCGCAACACGTGCGAAATTCGTCTCGTCTCGGTCCCCCTTGCAGATGATGTGCAACGGCGTCGCCACCTCGCCCGTCACTTCCACAATCAGGGTATCCAGACCGCCGACCCGCCCGCTCAGCGCCGCGGTCATGGCCCCCAGGGGCACATTCTCCGCATTGCCAAACGCTTGCGGATCGTTGCGTGGATGCAGGTTCAACCCCTCTGGCAAGGTCTCCGGCAAAGCGATGCCATCTGCGGAAAACTCGATCACAGTGGCTTCTGCCGCTGGAAGCGGTTCGCATTGATAGCCGGTCTTCGAGGCCTCAACCGTCGCCAATGCCGCCTTGATATCGGTCCACCTCCAGGCCTCCATCCGTCGGTGCGGCAATCCCGTCTGCGCAAACGCCTCAAACGCCCGCTCGCGCTGCCCATTCTCCGGCAGCATCGCATAGCGCGCAATCAGCTCCAGCTCCGCCGGGTTCGGATTGCTGAACTTCTCTCTCAGATCCACAACGGACGCGGTCACTATGCCGCCTCGCCCATGACGCCGTCATAGCCTTCGGCCTCAAGCCGCAGGGCGAGTTCTGGCCCGCCGGACTTGATGATCTTACCCGCCGCCAGGACGTGGACCTTGTCCGGCTTGATATAGTCGAGCAGGCGCTGATAGTGCGTAATGACCAGCATGCCCCGCTCCGGACTACGCAGCGCGTTGACGCCCTCTGCGACCGTCTTCAGCGCGTCGATGTCAAGGCCGCTATCGGTCTCATCCAGAATTGCAAAGCGCGGCTCCAGCATCATCATCTGAAAGATCTCAAGCCGCTTCTTCTCACCGCCGGAAAAGCCGACATTCACTGGACGTTTCAGCATGTCGGCCGACAGGTTCAGCTGTGCGCCAATCTCGCGTGAGCGTTTGATAAAGTCCGGCGCGGAAATCTCGTCCTCGCCCCGCATCTTGCGCTGGGCATTCATCGCTGTGCGCACGAAGGTCATGACCGGCACACCGGGCACCTCAACCGGATACTGGAAGGACAGAAACAGGCCTTTCGCCGCGCGTTCTTCCGGATCCATATCCAGCAGGTCATCGCCCTCCAGCGTCGCCGTGCCATCCAGCACTTCATAGCCGTCCCGGCCGGTCAGCACGTAAGACAGGGTCGACTTACCCGCACCATTCGGGCCCATAATCGCGTGCACTTCGCCCGCGGGCACCTCCAAAGACAGTCCGTTGAGGATGGTCTTGGCCTCGTCGTCTTCGCCCACCTGGGCGGTCAGATTATCTAGTTTCAACATGACACGCGATGTAGAGTTGATTGGTGCCAATTCAAAGACCTAATCGACGCAGCAGAACACGAATTTCAGTTCAGGCCTTCAATACTGTCCCCGCCGATCCAATCCCATCAGATTGTGACCGGACACGGCTTTCTTCATATCGATTTCGTTGAGCAACAGTGATCCGATATAGTGGACGCTTTCCTCCCGGCCCTGCACCACGCGCTTCAAAGCTGTATTGATCGGCGTCGTCACGCCCTGTGGTCCAACCAGAACGAATGTATCAAGCCCCGGCGCGCGGCCATAATGTTCTGCGAAATAAGGATTAGCCTGCAAAAACAAGTCAAACCGCTCCCACTTCCAGTCGAGATCGGAATTCGCGCGGATCACCTCACCCAGATATAGGCCTGCAAAGGTCACCGTATTGTCGCCGCGACCATCCATCATCAGATATTCACCGGCGCTGCCTTCACCGGCCTGGAGCTCGTTGATCGTGTGGACCGCCGCGAGCCAGGAATCGATTTCCTTCAGACTGTCGAGAGAATAGTCGAGCTTGGTCTTGTCCAGCCGGTTCGGCAACAGGATCAGCGCATCACTGCCCGGGCTCATAAAGTCTATCAGCGCATCATCAATGTCGCCCACCTCGACCGAGATCATATGATGCGGCGCGAGTACAGCTCGTCGTGGCTCGCCTTTTACGGGCTGTGAACTCGCGCAAGACGCGAGCAGCACGATCAGTCCTAGCCAAATACGGGATATTCTACTCATTTTTCGCCTTTGACACGAACTTTGCTGGAAGAGTCGGAGCAAATTCCATGCCGCCTTGGCATTTTCAGATTACGCGCTTAAGCCTGAGTTCAGTCTATTCGCCATCCTGGAGCCCCTTCATGATAAGGTCTCCCGCCCTCACCGCCGCGCTTGTGCTCGCCGCGACCGCTTGCTCTCAGACCGGGCCGACACAGAGCGAGACAGCCAGCACACCTCAAACTCCACCGCCCGCCAGCGCCGACATACAGACGTCCAGCACAGCCCCCAGTGATGCAATGACAGAGACACCACCCCATTCTCCCGAATTTGCCGAGAACGCGGCCGATCCGGTTGGGTCTGCTGCCGTCCAGCTTCCCGGCGCCCCAACACGCGACCTGACGGGCGAGTGGCGCTTGTCTACCACCGCTTCAACCCTTCGTTTCGCTCAAAGCAACAAAGGAACCACAAGCGGGCGTGTCACCCTGGTCGACGACTGGCCCTCTTCTGACCCGGCTCCGGCCTTCTGGGTCTCTCTACCGAACGGTGAGGTCACCCTGATGGACGAGGACGGCGCGCCGGTCTGGAAAGGCATCGCTGACAATGAGCGACGCATTCAGGGCCTCGACGACACATTCAACCTGATCCGCGAATAGACAAAGGGCGAGCCAAGGCCCGCCCTTTACTGATCCCTATGGTCTCAGATTCCTAGAATCTGAATTTCAGATCCGCGCCCAGTAAGGTGTAGGACAGATCGCTGCCGACAGTCTGGCGTACACCAAACGACCCGGTCGACACGCCCGAGATATCGAACTCGAAATTCGCTTCGATCTCGCCCCAGGTCTCAATCTCTTCCGTTCCAAACACAGTCACCGACGTGCCTGCCTGAGGGGTGGCGGCGAATGTGCCATTGATCACATCGACATCGCCTTCATTGTCATAAATGAACTTGCCACCAATGCTCGGCCGATATTGTCCTTTCGAGCCGAGCTTCCAGCTCGCTTCAGCCCCAGCATAGAATTGTGCCGTGATCAGCTCACGATCCGGCACAACCAGCGCGATGTCGTCGCCGCTCTCAGTATACCCGTCGATCTCATAGCGCGCATAGTGCAGCCCGACAGAAGGCGTAAGGTCCATGCTGTTGGTCAAGGCAAAGTCGCGCCCGAGAGCGATACCGGCAATCACCGTTGTCGCGTCGGTCTCACCCTCAGCCCGGAACAAGGCATTGTTGACGAAAGCGCGGCGCTGCGTGTCGATCGTCTGGAAACCCAGTCCGACATAGGCGTCATAGTAATAGTCCCAAAGCGGCAGGGACATATAACCCCCAAAGGTCAAACCGTTGTGATCGGACGACGCGATGACTTCTGTATTGTCACCAGCAGAATCGTTCAGGGTCACCATGGCCCCAAGCACGACCCCATCACCGAAATCGCGATCGATCCCAAGTGTCAGCAGGAACCCGTCATAATCGGCATCCTGACCGACGCGCGAGGAGTCGCTTTCGGCTTCGTAGAAATTCACATCCGCAAACATGCCCCAGCCATCTTTCAGCTGAACCGGCTCTGATGCCGCAGAGGACATCGTCGTGGCTTGCGATGCCAGGGCAGAGAATCCAGCATTCGGATCGCTCGACGCCACCTGGATCGGCTGGCCTTGCACGTTGCGAACGAACCCGGTCGAACCATTCCGGATCTCGCCAAGGCGGCTGCCGAACTTGGTCCCAAGGACGTTGCCAAACGCAAACAGACCCTGACCGGTGGTTAACGCGTCATTCGGGCTGATCGCAGTGAACGCATTCGCGAGATCTGCACCTTCCAGCGTATCAATTTGCTGATACAGGCCCTGCAGATTGGTATAGCTCGTCCCCCGTGCGGAATCGAGCGCTGAGGCGTAGCTGCGTTGCGCGGCCGTTGTGCTGGCGGGCAGCACGTCCAGGAATGACCCGGCTTCAATATCGACCAGAACGGCCCCATCGCCCATCGAAACCACAGCCTCCAGGACACCGGCAATTTCAGACACGGAGTCAAATTCGCCGCTGGCTGTGCCATCATACGTAACCACCGTATAAGACTGTCCAAACTCAACACCGTCATTGCCGACCATCAGAGCCAGCGTTCCACCGAATGAGGCATCGCCGGTAATCGCCAGCAAATCGCTTTGGCCCCCATTGATGTCGATCGCCAGACCGGACCCTGAGGACATGATGGCACTGCCATCAATGGTCAGCGTCCCGACCGTGCCCATGCCACCTGGCGCAATGCCGCCCATGACATTTGTCAGGAACGGCGTCTCAACCGTACCTGACCCGGTCAGCATCCCGGACACCAACAGATAATCGCCGGGCGTAGACAATGTCCCGTCAACATTCATCGTGCCCGCTTCCTGCGTCACATCGATCAGGCTGGTCAGAGACCCGTCTGAGGTAATGTCCAAACCTGCGCCTGATCCCGCCAGAGTCAGCTTGTCGATCTCGACCGTGCTGCTGAGGCGCGTTGTGCCATCCGCAGACAGCGTCACGTCGAAATAGCGGGCATTCACACCGGCCAGCGGATCCGGATCGACATTATTGGGTACAAAATCCGTCGCACCGGCCAGACCGTTCTCGATCGTTGGCTCCGGCAGTTCTTCTTCCAGGAACGGACCAACCTGCTCTTCCTCTTCCGGCTCAAACAGCAGTGTTTCCAAACTGTCATTTTCGCTATCGGTCGCTGCGGAACCGGAGACCGTGTCGAGCGAGACTTGTGCCCGGCCGCTTTCCAGCCCCTCGACCTGTCCTATCCCTGAGCTGTTGCCGCCCGCATCGGCTGTCACACCAATCGGAACAAGGTCATCGGTTTCCAGATCCTGACACGCGTCACCAGGGCCACCGAACTCGACACAGACAAGGCCAAAGCTCGGCTCGTCACCATCCGGACCGGCGCCCGGCGCATCAGGGGTCCCGTTCACAACGTTCCCATTGGCATCAATCACGCGATAATTCGGGTCCTCCAGCGAGGTCCAGTGACTGCCATCTTCCCAGTCGCCGTCTCCGGCATTCGCGCCGACATATCGATAGGGATTAACCGCCGCGATCCAGTCCCAATACAGGAAAAGCGGCTGATAGAAGCTGGTCGTACCGTATGAACTGAAATTCTGATCCACAAAAAAGCGTGATCCACCAGACAGAACGCCCAGCACCAGGTCTTCATCTGCCAGGTCATTGTTCTCTGCATCCAGGATCAACGGACCACCGGAATCACCGCCCGCCGTCGTCCCTTCATTCGGCAGCGCCTCGTCCCCGAATATGTTCACGTCAAATGGATTGGATTGGTTCGGATCATCAAAATCGGTTTGATACAGAACCTGCGGGAAAGTCTCTGGACCTGTCCCGAACAGGAAGTTGTCGCGCTGATCCAGAGAGGCGAGCGCGCCCAGCATGTTCTCAGCCGACCGGCGACGGAAATCCACGCCGAAAATGTCACCATCCGCCCCTGTGCCAGTACCGCCATAGCCCGTGATATCAACGTGGTACCCCGTGCCATTGACCGAATCCACGCTGTCTGGCGCTTCAAGCGGTGAAAATAACAGCGCCCAGGTCGGGATACCGGTCGCCGGGGTATCGAGCGACGAAATCGCGACGTCCGCCTCAATGAAGCCGAGACCAAACGCGTCATTCACCGAATCCGGATGCCAGATCACCTGATTGCTGTTGTAAACGTAGAGATCTGGATTCGACTGGAACCCGCTTCCGAACCAGTCCTGAAATCCAGGCAGAGCATCCGCCTGGAAAGACCAAGCCGCAGGGATCGATGTCCCGAACGCTTCCCCAGGTACATCATTCACACAATGCGCGGCAAACAGAACCGTTCTCGGATTGATCAGGGATCCCGAACAGACAAACCCGTCCGCGCGGAAAAACATGCCGACACCGGTCAAATTGGTCTCATCATCCACAATCTCTTCGGAGTCTGTATTGTCGTTCGGCACGACCGCAGAAGCGGTCGGTGTAATCATTGCCGTGGCAATGACGGAGGCGGCCGCGGTTGCGAACAACCGATTGGATAAAGTACGTTTTTCAAGAATGGTCATGTTTTTCCCCAGCACGAATTCGATCAATCTTACATTATTGTAAGACTGGAACCTGTCACTAAATTTAGGTTTAACGCTGTACGGATTCGAACCGAACGTAACCTTTTAGCCACAATGCAACTTTAGATTTTATATTTCGCCCGATGCGCGAATTCTGTCGAAAAACATCAGCGAAACCAAGCGTCCGGTATCCGGATCTGTACCAAACCCGGGTCCGGCATCGTGAAACAACCAGGGATCAAATAGAATCAATCGGTTAAATCGCATCGGCACACGCTGAACACGTTCCCAGGCGGAGCTGCGAAACGTATCCTTGTTCACCACATCCTCGATCAACGCGTTTGGGTCTGAATAGCCGTGCTTGACCCATTCCGTCGGAAGCTTGGGCACGCTTTCCAGCCCCGTGCGGCGATGACGATAAAAATCCGTGCCGCCCCGGCAGTGTTCCGGCAGGCTCAAATACAGGATCCCGGAATAGAAACAGGGATCGATATGCACACCGGTCCGCCCCTTGTCCTGTTTCAGGGTCAGACGACAGAAACCGTGGCTCGTCCCGGGCGCCGGCTGCACCGCCGTCCCGATCTGTTTCGAAATCAAGGCCTCAAGCCCCTGAATCTCAAGCGGCCTCGTCGACAAAGTGCCCGGATAGTTGCCCTTCTTCAGCGCCGGATCATAATTCAGCCCAAGCGCTTTCACCCGCGCCGCAAACGGATCTTTCAGAAAATTGTCAATCACAATCAGACTGGGCAGCATGGGTCTGGTTCTAACGCAGCTCGGCAAAAGGAACAATTATCACAATCAATTCAAGGCCCAACCCGGCTGAGAAAACGCGCGTTTTACGGTGTACGGTATTGTTTCTGCACCGAGCAATCAGCCCGAGGAAACGCTGTCCCGATATAAGACAAATATATGACAAACCCCGTTTATGATCCGACCCGAACGGTTCGCTTCGCCATCACGCCAACTCTAATTATGTCGCTGCTATCGATCGCGCTGGCCGCGATCCTGGCCGCCCACTGCTTTGCGCTCTATTTGCATCACGGTTCAAACTGGGAAAAGGCCGATATCATTGTCGACTGGCTCCATATGGGCCGCGAGCGCAATCTACCGACGCTCTATTCGGTTTTCATCATTGCCTGTGCTGGCGGCATGTGCCTGCTGATGCCCAGACTCAACGTTAATCTGCCAGAAGGCAGCGCCGGGTGGAACCTGATCGGATACATCCTGCTCGCCCTCAGTCTGGACGAGTTGGTCTCGATCCATGAGAGAATCGGTTGGCGACTACAAGAAAGCCTGAACCTCACCGGGCCGCTGTATTTCGCCTGGGTTATTCCTTACGCTGCTTTCGCGCTTATTGTTGCGGTGATCCTCTTACCATGGCTCTTACGCCTGGATTTTCGCACAAAAGCTTTCATGATTGTCGCTGGAGGGATTTATCTCACCGGCGCCATTGGGATGGAACTGATCGGCGCGAGCATTCACTACGAGAACCTGCTGCAGAACATACAGACCGATGACAGTTTGAAGGCCGATGTCATGGTCACAATCGAAGAGACCCTCGAAATTGCGGGCATGTCACTCTTCCTTGCCACAGTGCTGACCGCGCTCTCGCATCGGGGAGGCCGCGTGGTGTTCAATTTCGCTGAAGCGGAGCCGACCGTCCAACCGCAATCGATTTGGACGCCTCACCGCTACTAGTCTTTCTTGCTCCGTCCCGCTGCCTTTTTGGCGGTGCCCGTCGCGCGGCTGACCACGCTGCCCATCAGCGACTGGAACTGCTCAATCCCTTTACCGGACACCGTCATCCACTGGGCAATCAGCCGCTCCGGATTGGCGAGGGTGTCGATATTCTCCTGGGTACGCCGCATCATCTCCTCCATGATCATGTCGTTTATCGGCTCGACATCCGGCAGCCCCATAAAGGTCCGCGCCTCCTGAGGTGTGACCTCAACATTGATGGTGATTTTCATGGCGTCCTCACTTGATTGATCTGCGACGCTAGAGCTAACGAGCAATTGGGCAAGACACCAGTGGGTGCCATTATCAAACATCTCATTTACACATAGCTTTGAATCAATTCGCGGATCATCGACTTATGCAAAATACCCTCTCCATGGCCATTTGCTTCGCCACGCTTTTATGCACAGCGCAACAGTCCGAGGCCCAAGCGAGCCCTGACGACATTGTTGCGGGACGCATCTCTCAAGAGCCGACTAAGGCTTGTATTGCTGAAGCGATGAGCCGAACTGAGAAACTGGAAAAATGCGCCGAACTGTCACGCCAGAGAACATATACGCCGCCCAGATCAACTTATGCAATGGTGAACTCCTATCGTTCAGAAACGCTAGTTTGGACAGAGCTAATGAACAGCGCCTACAGTGCGTTGACGGCGTTCTATACAGAACAAGAGAGACAATCAGCGTCGGGCGAAGATCTCTCAGATTTGCTGACGAAAAGCCAGAATGCCTGGATTGGCTGGACAATATCTCGATGCGAATATCAATACGGAAGATCGGGCGAAGGCTCCATGCGAATGACCAATGCAGCGGTATGCAAACACGAACTTACGGCAGCGCGAGCAATTGAGTTGGAAGTCATCCGACATTGGGAAATCGAGCGCCAATAGCGCATACTCACCATTCTTCTTTAGGTTGGCGGATTGAAAAAGCTGATCAAGCTCCCATCAATCAGCCAATTCCAGCCGTTCTTCGATCCTGTCCAGGCGTGTCTTGATATGCGCGATATCTGCGTGGTCATGATCCTGAAGTGATGTGAGCCCGGCAACGTGCTGACGCGTCGCGCGCATCTCTGCGGCCACAGTATCCATACGGTCCGCCATCCGCCCCATATCGCTGCGAATGGCGCGCAAATGCTCTAGGATGATACTATCCGTTTCCATCACCAAGAACTAGCACAAAAAGAGAACAAGCAAAGCCGAAATTTTACCCAACGCTCCCCTCTAGGCTCACCTTCAGCAAGCTCTGCGCCTCGACCGCGAATTCCATCGGCAATTCCTGCAAAACCTCACGCACAAACCCATTCACCAACAGGGCCACCGCCTCTTCTTCGCCAATGCCGCGCTGGCGGACATAGAAGAGCTGATCATCGGACAGTTTCGTCGTCGTCGCCTCATGCTCCAGCTGCGCATCGGCGCGCCGGTTCTCGACATAGGGCACCGTATGCGCCCCGCAGCGATCACCGATCAGCAGGCTGTCACATTGGGTGAAATTGCGCGCCTTGTCGGCTTTCTTGTTCACCGAAACGAGCCCGCGATAGGTATTGTCGGACTTGCCCGCCGAGATGCCTTTGGAGATGATCCGCGACTTCGTCCGCTTGCCGAGATGGATCATCTTGGTGCCGGTATCGGCCATTTGCCGTCCATTGGTCACCGCAATCGAGTAGAACTCCCCCACGCTATCATCGCCGCGCAGCACGCAGCTCGGATATTTCCAGGTCACCGCCGAGCCGGTCTCAACCTGCGTCCAGGAAATCTTGGACCGATCGCCCCGACAATCGCCGCGCTTGGTCACGAAATTATAGATCCCGCCCTTGCCGTCTTCATCGCCCGGCCACCAGTTCTGCACCGTCGAGTATTTGATTTCGGCATCTTCCAGCGCGACCAGTTCCACCACCGCCGCATGCAGCTGGTTCTCATCTCGCATCGGCGCCGTACAGCCCTCAAGATAGCTTACATAACTGCCCACATCGGCAATAATCAGCGTGCGCTCAAACTGGCCGGTATTCTCCGCATTCATACGGAAATAGGTGCTGAGCTCCATCGGGCAGCGCACGCCCTTTGGAATGTAGACAAACGTCCCGTCAGAGAAGACCGCGCAGTTCAGTGTCGCAAAGTAATTGTCCGACTGCGGCACCACAGAGCCGAGATACTTCTTCACCAGTTCCGGATGCTCATGCACAGCTTCCGAGATCGACATGAAAATCACGCCCGCTTTTTCCAACTCGGCCCTGAATGTCGTCGCAACAGAGACAGAGTCAAACACCGCATCCACGGCCACGCGAGGGGTCTCGCGCGCCGCCGCGGCCGTCTCCGCCGCGCCCTCGACGCCGAGCAGGACTTCCGCTTCGCGCAGTGGAATGCCAAGCTTTTTGTAGGTCTCCAGAATCTCTTCCGGCACGTCGTCAATCGACTCATACTTCGCGCCGACCTTTGGTGCCGCGTAAAAATAGGTTTCCTGATAATCGACCGGATCATAGCGCACCATCGCCCAGTCCGGCTCCTCCATAGTCAGCCAGCGCTCATAAGCCTTGAGCCGCCACTCAAGCAGCCACTCCGGCTCATCCTTTTTCTCGGAGATGAAACGAACAATGTCCTCATTCAGGCCCTTTGGCGCGAATTCGGTCTCGATATCGGTTGAAAATCCGGCTGAATAATTCTCCGACTCCAGCGCTTTGGCCGCCGCAACCGTGCCCTCATCAATGCTGTCCTTGACTTTAACTTCGCAGTCTTCGTCATGATCGTCGATACCTCCGCAGCAATCCATTATGCTCGCTCCTTCAACACCGTCCGCCGCGCAGCCTCGAGCCACACATCTGCCGTCCGGTCAAAATCTTCTACCACACTTTGCCATCCATAGCTGGTGCGGATTGCCGAATCTGCAAGTGTGTCATCGACGCCCATCGCCGACAAAACGAGAGATCGCTTCACCTTGCCGCTGGAACAGGCTGATCCTGAGCTGACCGCAACCCCGCCCAGATCCATCGCCATGACCTGAGTCTCGGCCCGAAACCCCGCAATCGCGAAGTTGGACGTCTGCGCCAGACGCTCCGCCCCTGCGCCAAACACCGTCACCCCGGCTTCAGACTTCAGACGCGCTTCCATCGCATCCCGCGCCGCCGCCAGGCCTTGCAGCTTTCCCATGTCGCGCACGCCCGCCTCGGCCGCGGCACCAAAACCGGCAATCCCGCTCAAATTCTCCGTGCCTGAACGCAAAGACCGCTCCTGCCCGCCACCAAAAAGCACCGGCTTTAACGGCGCACCAGCGCGCACCCACAGCGCGCCGACGCCCTGCGGCCCGCCCACCTTATGCGCAGACAGGGCCAGATAATCGACACCCAGCAAGCCGACATTGACCATCACTTTGCCAAGCCCCTGCACCGCATCGCAATGGGTCAAGCCGCCCGCCTCACGCACGATTTCCGCGGCCTCGGCGACGGGTTGAATCACCCCGGTCTCATTGTTCGCCAGCATTACCGCCAGCACGGGCATCCCGTCCCGCGCCCGATCCCACCGCGCGAGCCGATCCCGCAGCCAATCGAGGTCCAACACGCCCTGCGGCGTCACATAGGCGGTTTCCACGGCCACGCCGGCATAGCCTGCATTCTTGATCACCGCCTCGTGCTCAATCGCTGAGATCAGTAGTGTGCAGGCCCGATCGAGCTGCGCGACCACGCCGTGCAGAGCAAGCGCATTCGCTTCGGTCCCGCCGGAGGTGAACACGACATCCTGCGCCCGCGCGCCAACACTCAGCGCGACCTGCCCGCGCGCCGTCTCGAGCAGCTTACGCGCCGCCCGCCCCGGCCCGTGCACAGACGACGGGTTCGCCCCTGCATCCATCGCGGCCAGCATCACCTCACGCGCTTCCGGCCGCAGCGGCGCCGTGGCATTATAATCGGCATAGATCGTCATATTCTGGACATAGCATATTCATATGGAGGCAAAAGGCGCGTCAGCCACCTCATAAGGATATCAGCATGCGAGTGATATTTGCAGCTTTCATTATGTTTCAGGCTAGCTTTACCGCAAACGCAGACCAGTTTCTGGGTAGCGCTCTACACATCATGTGTGACGAAGAAGCTGGCTTCTTTGAGCTGCAAACCAAACAGGCGCCCAATATTTCGCACTACCCCGATATGTATACTATTAACACTCTGGAGCAAACACCCTTTATATGCGAGTTCAATCGCCACAAAATAAGAATCAGCGGCAAGAACCGCGTCGATGGAAAAGGGCCATGCGGCGCGGTACATGGAAAATTTGCTCAAGTCACGATCAATGACATGCCTCTAACAGCGCCCTTAACAAGCACAAAACCTTATACGTCAGCCAGGCAGATACGCAAAAACGGCACTTTCGATATTACGGGGTGCTTTGATCGGAGTATTAGTATGACTGTTCGCGAAGGCGAGGGCTGGTTTTTGACTGAAGTGTGTCATTCCGAAGATGATCGAAGTGACGATCATGGCAGAACAACTGGCGAATGCATCCAAGAGTTCCATACCAAAGACTCGCCATACGAAGACTGAGATGCAGAAAAATTTGCATTCGCGCCACCACATCCGCTATAGCGCCCGCTCAACACAGATTTGCAGCCCGAGAGCGAGACCCTACCGCCATGGCAGAACTCCTTATTCCTGGCCCACAAGGCCGGATCGAAGCCCGCTACACGCCGCCCCCACATGAAGGTGCGTCTGTCGCCCTGATCCTGCATCCGCATCCGCGCGCTGGCGGCACAATGCAGGATCCGATCACGATCCGCTTGTATCAGATGTTCGAATCCAAAGGCTTCGGTGTCCTGCGCTTCAACACACGCGGCGTCGGCCGCTCTCAGGGCGTTTATGATCAAGGCGTTGGCGAGCTCGAAGATGCCGCTTTCGTCCTCGATTATATGGAGAACATGGTTGAAAGCCCGCGCTATGTCTGGTGCGCCGGCTACAGCTTCGGCGCCTGGATCACGCTCCAGCTGCTGATGCGCCGACCGGAGCTTGATGGCTTCCTCGCCATTGCACCGCCTGCCAATCACTATGATTTCAGCTTCCTCGCCCCCTGCCCGGCCTCCGGCCTGATCATTTCCGGTGAGAATGACGCGATCTCCAAGCCATCTGACGTCGAGCGCGCCTTGACCAAAGTCCGCATCCAGAAAGGCGAAGAAATTGAACGCGCCAGCATCGACGGCGCCAATCACTTCTTCCAGGACAAGCATGACGAGCTGATCGACATTTGCGAGGCCTATGTCGACCGCCGTCTGGTCGACGATGAGGAAAAACTACGCCGCGAAGCAGAAGCCGCCGCCGCCAAAGCCGGCAGCCGCAAACCGCCCATCCCACGCGCCCTGCCCCTCAACCCAGAAGACAATGATCCGCTGGGTTAGTTAGGCCGGATTTGATATTGCAAGCGGCGTGACACCATGCAAACCACAGGCATGGACGGACTGACGACATTGCCATTCAACACATCAGGCTGGCCAACGTGGCTAGCCGATTGGGCGCCGCAAGGCTGGCTGATCATCATTGGCTTTGGTCTGTTTGTATCGGCGTTTTTGATTGGGTATCTGGCGAAGCGGAGCGTGCGCTTCCTTGCCCGCAAAGCCTACACTTCTGATGAGCAGTTCCTCGGTTCCAGCTGGGACCTTTCTGCCCCGGTGATCCAGTTATTGGTTTTCCTGCTCGCTTTAACCGCAGGCGCCGAGCTGCTTGGCTTCGACTTTGGCGACCGCCTTGTCGGGTACTGGCCGCGCGCTCTGGCCGGGCTTATCATCATCAGCGGCGCGATGATGCTGGCCACATGGATCAACCGCTCGCTACGCGCCTACGGCCAGCGCGCCCATGCACGAAACAAGGTTGATGACACGCTGATTTCGTTCAGCGCCTCAATCATTCGCTATGTCGTACTCGGCATTGCGATCCTGGCAGCGATGACGCAGTTCGGCTTCGCCCCCGGATCACTGATCGCAATTGTTGGTGCCGCAGGTCTCGCGATCGCCCTCGCCCTTCAGGATACGCTCAAGGCCGTCGCAGCCGGGTTCATGATCGCGGCTTTTCGCCCTTTCCGCATTGGCGATTGGGTTCAGATTGGCGAACATGAAGGTGAAGTCGCAGAGATCACACCGTTCACAACCGCGATCAATCAGATCGACAACAAGCGTGTCGTCCTCACCAATGACAAAGTCTGGGGCGACGCGATCATCAATTATACGCGCTTGCCACAGCGCCGCCTCGATCTCTATTTTGGCGTGCACTATGACACCGACCTCGACCATGCGCTTGACGTCGTCAAACAGGTGGCAAACGCACACACACGGGTGCAGAAGACGCACGAAACCTGGGTTGGCGTCCACAGTCTTGATGATTGGGCCATAACCATCCGCCTGCGGGCCTGGGTACCCGCGCGGGAATTCGTCCAGGTCCGTGCCGACATCACCAAAGATATGAAACAGACGTTCGACAAGGAAGGGATCGAAATTCCATATCCGCATCAAGTCGAATACGTGAAGGAGGGACTTGCTCTGAAACCCATGCCATCCAATTCTCCTTCGCCTCAAGACGACTAGAGCGTTTTCATCGAAAGCGCTTTGGGACAGACCACCGGAAAATTTCCGCGATCTGTCCCGGCATGTCAGCGATTGTCCAGCTGCGCGCGAACCGACCGCCGCCCCAGCCGCGAAATCCGATAAGGTTTACCGCTATTCGAGCGGATCAGCCCCCGTCGCTTCAATTTGTTAAACACAGTTCAATTTGTTAAACACAGGCAGCGTGCAATCGGACAGCACATAGCCCTCACGTGTATAACAAATGACCTCGATGACTTTTCGATTGTCACCGCGCGTGTGTTTGATGAATCCACCTTGCGCGAGCACGTGCAGCACGCGCTGTTCATGTTTTGAGATATTCATTGGATTGCTCGGAAAATGAGACCTAACCAACGACAAGATCCAGCCGGCGCCGCCAGGCGCCTGCCGTCTTGTCGTTCACCCACGTCTCCTGGTCTCAGAAGACGTTAGCGGGGTCGCACATTCTCGAACATCAAAGCTCCAAACCAATCCGGGTGGTCCCGGCAGGGCGTCCGTACGCAGGTTACGCGCCGGTTTCAAGCCAAATGTCTGAACCGCCTCGCTCAGCGCACCTCAGACACAGGCCGAGCCTCCCTTTACCAGAACAAAGCGTAAAGCCCGACCAAGATAGCGATGGCCACACTCGCCGTCACCTTGAATGTGGTCGTCGTGGCAAAGCCGATATCGCCGAGGTCCACCGGTTGGTCGGGCTCCGGCGGGTCCGTCATCAGCGATACGACCACCCCGACCAACAGGCAGATCAGGAAGATGAACCAGATCCGCACCACAAACGGCATATCGGTCACCGAAAACCCGACCAGACCCAGCAGCGGATCAAACACCGGTCCCAGCACTCCAGCGACCGCCCCGCCCCACGGATTGGCCGCGGCATAGAACAGGAAAGACAGGACGACAGAACTGATCAACAGCGCGAACGCCCCAGCTGTATTCGTCCGCTTCCAGAAAAAGCCGAGCAGGAACACCGCGACAATCCCGGGCGCCACAAAGCCTGTATATTCCTGGATTGTCTGAAAGATACTCGTCCCGCCGCCAAGCAGCGGGATCGCCAGAAACAGCGCGATCAGCATCGCCGTAGCCGCCGTGATCCGCCCGGTCAGCACATAATGCGTTTCAGGCCGATCCAGCGCGATATAGTCGCGATAGATATCCATCGTGAAGATGGTCGAGATCGAATTGATCATTGAGGCCAGCGAAGACACAATCGCTGCGATCAGCGCCGCAAAGATCAGGCCGCGAATACCCGTCGGCATCAGCGCCATCAGCGCCCCATAGGTGCTGTCCGGATTCTCCGCGAGCGCGCTTTCGCTGAGGCCCTGCAGCTCATTCTGCGCAAGCCAGAGCGCGGCAATCCCCGGGATCACCACGATGAGCGGGATCAGAAACTTCAACAAGGCGGCAAATGCCAGACCCTTCTGGGCTTCGGCCAGGCTTTCCGCGCCAAGCGCACGCTGAATAATATACTGGTTGAACCCCCAATAGGAGAAATGCAGCACCCACAATCCGCCCAGCAGGGTCCAGATCCCTGGCAGGTTGCCATAGGAGGGATCATCCCGCGACAGGATCATCTCAAAATGTCCCGGAAGCTCCCCCATCAAGGTTGAGAGCCCGCCAAATGCGCCGCTGTTTCCACCCACCAGGCTGAGCACCACAAACGTAATCGCAAACCCGCCCAGGATCAGCACCACGACCTGAATGATATCGGTGAGCGCCACCGCTTTCAGACCGCCATACAGCGAATAGAGCAAAGCAAATCCGGCCAGCATCGCCATGCCCAGAAACACGCCCAGCCCGGTCACAGCCGAGATCGCCAGCGCGCCGCCATACAGGATCGTCGTTAGGTTCACCGCCGTGAACAGAAAGATCCAGAACAGCGCCATCAGCGTCTTCACGCTGGCCCCGAACCGCGTCTCCAGAAATTGCGGCATCGTATAGATCCCGCGCTTCAGAAAGATCGGCAGGAAGAACGCCGCGACAATGATCAGAACCAGCGCGGCCTGCCACTCATAAGCCGCGATCGCGAGCCCGACGACAAAGCCCTGGCCGGACTGCCCGATAATCTGTTCCGCAGAAATGTTCGCCGCAATCAGCGAGGCCCCGATCGCCCACCAGGGCAGCGCCTTGCCGGCCAGGAAATAGTCTTCTGTATCTTTCGTCTCACCAGCCGGTTCGCGCGACACATAAAGCGCAATGGCGAGCAGCGAGCCCGCATACAGCACCACAATCAGCAGGTCCAAAGCACCTAAAGCCATTTACGTTCCTCCCCGAACCAAAGCTTTGCGTTTTCTTTTCAGCTATGCCGCCAGCATGACAACGGTGTCAACAACAAGCCGCAACGCCGCTGTGTTGAATTGGCCCAAGGGTGCAGACTCATAAGTTTTGTTGGGGCGGTCATTTGATGCGCAAGGGATGCGAGGAAAAGCGTGCAGAGCGGGGTAATCCCCGGTCAAACGCTTTGACGCAGCAAACCGCCGCTCAGCAGATGAAGGTCCTGATCATCCGCCGCGGAAAAATTTATGGGTCTGCACCCTCTATCACGTCTCGACAGGATTGGTTGTCCATGCAACCATTTACCAAAGATGACAAAAGACGGGGGCCATGATGGCAAAGCATTGGCAAGCAATTATCGCAGGTATCGCAGCAACTTTTACGATTTGTGCAGCAGAGGCCGAAACGAAACTTCTGGGACATCCGGCCCTGTCTGACGATAAACTCGCCTTTACCTATGCCGGGGATATTTACGTCGCCAACCGCGACGGCTCTGATCCGTTTCGCCTGACCAGCAATGCCGGTGACGAGAGCAGCCCGATCTTCTCCCCGGACGGCCAGACCATTGCCTTCACCGCCGATTATCACGACCAGACAGACGTCTATACGATTTCCGTCTCGGGCGGACAGCCAGAGCGCCTGACCTGGCACCCGGGCAATGATGAGGCGATTGGCTGGCTGCCGGACGGGTCTGCCGTGGCCTTCATTTCCAGACGCGAAACCAATCACGGACGTTCGGCGCAACTCTATTCGGTGAGCACCGATGGCGGCTTACCCGAAAAGATGATGCAGGCCCGGATCTTCCATGGCGAACTTAGCCCGGACGGCGCGGAGATTGCCTATATCCCCTATCGCCCGGCTTATAATGCGCTGTATGGCGGCACGTCGGGCTGGCGCGGCTATCGCGGCGGGTCGTCGCCATCGATTACGCTGCTCAACATGGATGACAACACCGCGCGATACATCCCGGGCGACCGGGTCAATGACATTGAGCCGATGTGGCTGGACGGAAAAATCTACTTCCTCTCCGATCGGGACAATAAAATCCTCAACCTTCACATGTTCGATCCGGCGACCGGCGCGATCGCAAAAGTCTCGAACGAAACGGTTTGGGACATCCGCTCGGCCGACGCCCATGACGGCATCATCGTTTACGAGGCAGGCGGCGAGTTGAAACAACTGGTCGTCTCGACCGGGGCAGTGGAAACGCTCTCAATTACGCTCAACCCCGATCTGCCACAGCTTCAACCGGCGCTGAAAAACGTCACAGGTCAGATCACTGCAGCGAGTATTTCAAAAACTGGCCAGCGCGTGGCCATCACCGCCCGCGGCGAAGTGTTCAGCGCGCCGGTCAAGCATGGCTCGATCCGAAATGTCTCTGATTCCAGCGGCGTTCGCGAGTATGACGCCACCTTCTCCTCGGATGGTCAGCGCCTGGCTTACGTCGTTGAAACGGGCGAAATTCAGAAACTGGTCATCGAGGACCAGTCCGGCCGCGGCGACACGACAGAATTCGTGCTCGGCCCAGACTTCTACACCTTGCGAACCTGGACCGGTGACGACGCACGGATCATTTTCGAAGACAACAAACTGAACCTGATCAGTCTGGATGTTGAAAACGGTCGCAAGTCGACCCTGCTTACCAATTATCGCCGCCAATGGGGGCCCGGCGATACTGGTTTCAGTTCGTCACCGGATGGCCGTTGGCTCGCTCTCACGCGTGAGGAACCGAACTTCAAGCGCAATCTTTACCTCTATGATTTCGAGGAGCGCGAGCTGACCCGCATCACCGACTATATGGCCGATGTCAGCAGCCCGGCCTTCTCCAAGGACGGCAAGCATCTATTCTTCGCCGCCTCGACCAATTCTGGCCCAAGTCAGGTTGGCCTCGATATGACCACACAGGAACAGCCCTACAGAGCTGGTCTCTACGTGATCACGTTGGAATCCGACGGTGAGTCGCCGCTGGCGCCGCGGACCGGCGATGAGGAAGCGAAAGACGAGGATGAAGAGAACGGAAACGGCAACGGCGACGAAAACGGTGACGAGGACACTGTCACAATCGCGCTCTCCGGCATCGAAGACCGCCTCGAAGCCCTGCCCGTTGAACAGGCCTCCTATAGCGATCTCGCAACCGGCGCCGACGGGGCGCTCTATTACATCAAATTCGTTCAGCCCGGTTCGGAAATCCCGACACCCGGCGAACAGCTGCAGGCCGATGCGGAACTGTTCCGCTTCGACCTTGAAGATCGCGAGGCCAAATCCGTCGGCAGCAATGTGACCGGTTTTGCGATCAGCGGAGATGGCAAGACCGCTCTCATCCGTCAGGCCAGCGGGAAAATCGCCACCGCACCCGTTGGCGACTCGCTGAAATCCAAACCGCTTGAGGCCACGCCGCTCGATCTGTCCAACCTGCGTCTGCGCGTCGATCCGCGCGAAGAATGGGTGCAGATCTTCCAGGACGCCTGGCGCATGCAGCCGAATTTCTTCTACGATCCCAACATGCATGGCCTCAACTGGCAAAGCGTGTATGAGCGCTACCGTCCGCTTGTTGACCATGCCGGTCGCCGCGAAGATCTCAATCGCATTCTAGCGGAGATGATTGCAGAGCTGCAGGTCGGCCACAATCGCGTCGGCGGCGGCGATGTCTATAGCGGCACGTCAGAAAGCACCGGGCTGCTCGGCGCCGATCTGACGCGCGTGAATGGCAGAACGCAGATCACTCGCATCTATGACGGTGAAAACTGGAACCCCTATATCAAAGGGCCTCTGGCGCGCCCTGGCATCGATGTGTCGGAAGGCGATTACATCCTCGCAGTGAACGGCCGCGAGTTGGGCGAGGATGACAATATCTTCGCCTTCCTCGCCGGAACCGTCGGTCAACAGACTGTGCTGGAGGTTTCCAGCAACGCCAATGGACGCGACTCCCGCGAGGTTCTGGTCGAACCGGTCGGCAATGAATTCGTCATGCGTCTCTGGGCCTGGGTTGAAGGCAATCGCAAAGCCGTGGATGCGGCGACCGATGGCCGCGTCGGCTATGTCTACCTGCCGAACACCGCCGGGGCCGGTTACACCTTCTTCAATCGCATGTTCTTTGCCCAGACCGACAGGGACGCGATGATCATCGATGAGCGCTCCAATGGCGGCGGTCAGGCGGCCAACTATATCACTGATGTGCTCAGCCGTACCTATCTGTCTGGCTGGAAAGACTTTGCCGGGGCGACTTTCCGCACACCGGGCGGCGCCATGTTCGGCCCGAAAATCATGCTGATTGATCAGGATGCCGGGTCTGGCGGCGACTTCCTGCCCTACAGCTTTCGCGAAATGGAAATCGGCACACTGATGGGCACCCGCACCTGGGGCGGCCTGATTGGTATCTCTGCCAATCCGGGCCTGGTCGATGGCGGCTTCCTCACAGTCCCCTATTTCCGCTTCTTCGACACCGATGACCAATGGACCGTAGAGAATCAGGGCGTCGCGCCGGACATCGAGGTCACACTCGACCCGGTGCTCACCAATCTCGGACGCGACAGTCAGCTTGAAGCGGCCATCGCCGAAGCCGAACGCCAGCGCGTCAGCAATCCAAGCCCCGTGCCGGATACAGCCCCGGCCTATCCAACACAGCTCGGCGACTAGCCGGGCACGGGCCTATTCCCACTCAATCGTGCCGGGCGGTTTTGACGTAATGTCATAGACCACCCGGTTCACGCCTTTGACTTCATTGATGATCCGCGTGGCGACACGGCCGAGAAAGGCGTGGTCATAGGGGTAATAATCCGCTGTCATCCCATCGGTTGACGTCACCGCGCGCAGCGCCAGCACGCTCTCATAGGTGCGTTCATCGCCCATCACGCCGACCGTGTTGACCGGCAGCAGGACGCTGAACGCCTGCCAGATCTCGTCATACAGGCCCGCCGCCTTGATCTCTTCAATATAGATCGCATCGGCCTTGCGCAGCGTATCGGCCTTCTCGCGCGTAATCTCGCCCGGAATGCGGATCGCAAGGCCCGGCCCTGGGAAAGGATGACGCCCGACAAACGCCTCCGGCAGGCCAAGTTCACGCCCCAGCGCGCGCACCTCATCCTTGAACAGATCCCGCAGCGGCTCGACCAGCGCCATATTCATGCGCTCCGGCAGGCCGCCAACATTGTGGTGGCTCTTGATCGTCACACTCGGCCCGCCAATCGCGCTCACGCTCTCGATCACATCCGGATACAGCGTGCCCTGCGCGAGGAAATCCGCCCGTTGCCCGGTGGATTGGGCAATCTTGCCCGCCTCTTCCTCGAACACATCGATGAACAGGCCGCCAATAATCTTCCGCTTGCGCTCAGGATCAGAGACGCCCGCCAGCTTACCCAGGAACAGCTCTGAGGCATCCACATGCACCAGAGGAATATTGTAATGCTCGCGGAACAGGCTGACGACTTCCTGGCTCTCATTCAGGCGCATCAGGCCGTGATCGACATAGACGCAGGTCAGCTGTTCCCCGATCGCCTCATGGATCAGAACCGCAGCGACCGAGCTGTCCACTCCGCCCGACAAGCCGCAAATCACCCGGCCAGACCCGACTTGCGCGCGGATCTTTTCAATCGCCTCCTCGCGATAGGCCGCCATCGTCCAGTCGCCTTTGAGGCCCGCAATCCCGTGCGTGAAATTGCGCAGGATGGTCGCGCCATGCGGCGTGTGCACCACCTCGACATGGAACTGCGTTGCATAGAAATTCCGCGCACGGTCGACAATCGCCGCGACCGGCGCCCCGGGCGATTTTGCAATCACTTCAAAGCCCGGCGCCATCTCGGCGACGTGGTCGCCATGGCTCATCCAGACTTGCTCCTGCGCGCCCGCCTCAAACAGCCCATCGAGCAGCGGATCTTCAGCCACCTGCTCGATGAAGGCCCGGCCAAACTCGCGGCTCGTGCCGCTTTCCACCCGCCCGCCAAGCTGTTGCATCATCACCTGCTGGCCATAACAGATGCCGAGCACCGGCACGCCGAGCTCAAACACCGCCGGATCGGCCCGCGGACTGTCCTCCCAGGTCACCGAAGCCGGCCCCCCTGACAGGATCACCGCTTGGGGATCATAGGCGTTCAGAAACGCCGCATCGACCTTGTTAAAGGGATGGATCTCACAATAGACCCCGGACTCCCGCAACCGCCGCGCAATCAGTTGTGTCACCTGCGACCCAAAGTCGACAATCAACGCACGTTCATGTTTGTTTTGGGCATGTTTTTGATCAGCCATGCCGCGCTTTAGCCGAGTCGAGCGCTAAGGGGAATGGGGAACTCTCTGATGTTCGGGAATAGTCTTATTCGCACCAATCCAAGGATGCTAACTGTCCATAATTCCTATCAACATAGTTTTTTGGGCGAGACTTATCAAATAATGATGTCCGCAAAAATTTTGTACTGTTAGATACTCGAATGTCTGTTGAAGCCGATAAACTCGATTATGGCTGGATTAAACTCGGCCCAAAGTGGAAGTCGAGACTCGAGCGGGCTAGCACCGTTTTAACGGTAATCGGCTTAGCCTCGTTTATGGAAGACCTTCAAACATGGCGCAATCTGTTCATTTGGATTTTCCATCAGCTCGAGAACTGGGTGACACCGTTTCGACAGATCGCTTATTTATTATCAAACGGCTTGGACAACCTTATTCATCTCTATCGAATGATTGTATATCCCATAATCCAATGGATTGGGAACATAGTCTCTCTAGAGATACCTGAGTTTCTTTATGATCCAATTTTCATCGCTTCAATTACACTTTCAGCGTGGGCGCGGGTCTTTTTATCCTTGATGCCTAAGGTAATCTCTGAACGCTCAAACATACCTAAGCGCCCAAAAGCACCCAAGAAACCTTATAACCACCTTCTTGGAATATTTCATAAAGGGTTCGATTATGTTGTCCTCAACGACACTTATCATCGCCGGAAAGCCCAGTTCGAGAGAGAGGTTCAAGAGTACAAAAGAGCAGTTTCTCGATTTTACGAGAATTTTGGCAAATATGCCAAAGCCGCTGGTCATCAATGGTTAGTCTCGCTCATAAGTGGCGCGATCTCATTTTCGTTCGTGTTTTCCATTTGGTTAATTGATTGGGCTTTTATGAACTATTTTGACGCTTGAATCGCCCACAATCGCGAAACCATATCCCCCAATCTATCCGACCGAATTCAGGCCTGCTCTATACTCCGGCGCATGACCCTGACCCCTGGCTTTTTTGCGTTTGCGCAGTCTCAAGGTGACTTGCTGTTTGGCAAGGTTCTGGCGCGGGATGGGTTGAATCTGGCACCGGCGAGCCTCACCCGTGCAGCGGCGCGGCGGGCGCGGGCCGGGATCCGAGCGCTGGAAGCCTATTTGCGCCGGGTGATCCTGTTGCTGGCGCTGGTGCTGGAGCCGGACTTGAAGGCCGACAACAAACCCGTCATTCCACAAGACCGCCCGCCGAACCCAACACAAAAACCACAACGCTTTCAGATCTTTACCGGCGAGCAAGATCGCCCGGACTTCACTGACCTGCACGACCCGTGGGCCGATCCATCCGATCGGGCCTGGGCATCTCACATGAACCGAGGCCTACCCGTCCCGACCGCGCCCCTGCTCGCCCGACTGGCGCAGCTGCAAGCCTTGCTACAGGCGCCGGAGGCCCGGGCCCGGCGGCTCGCTTATCACCTGGCCCGGCGCCGCCCCGGCCTGCTCACCGCGCCAGACTTCTGGCGCTGCCCCGTTCGGTCCCGCCACGGCACGGAGCTCTCAGCGCTCTATACCGGTATGGCCGCCGCGATCATTCAGATGAGCCGCATCCGCCCGCCACCGCTTGGCCCCCGCCCCCGCGCCGGGCCTCGCCTACGCTGGCTTTAAGTCAGAGCTTACGGAGCCCTCTAACTCTTTCTAAGCACCGCGAAGAAAAAGCCATCCGTACCCGCGCTTCTGGGGGTCAAACGGACGCTTCCGGCTGGCCCCTGCCCGGCTTTGACCACGGCAAGCCCATCATCGGTCAACAGCCCGCTTTCGGTAACGTGTTGAAGCGCGTCTTCCTGTTGAAAATCCGGGTGCGCGCTCAAAAACGCGTCGACCCGGTCTTCATCTTCCTCGACCAGGAAAGAACAGGTCGCATAGACCAGCCGCCCGCCGGGTTTCACGAACGCTGCGGCCTTGGTCAGCACTTCATTCTGTTGTTCGATCCGGGTCGCGAGCGAGCCCGGCTTCACCCGCCATTTCGTATCGGGTCTGCGCCGCCAGGTCCCGGTGCCGGTACAGGGCGCATCGACGAAGACGCAATCCATCTGGCCTCTCAAAGCTTCCAATTGTTCCGGCTCCCGCGGATGCACCAGCTGCACATTGTGCGCGCCGGAGCGTTTCAGCCGCGGGATGATCGCTGAGAGCCGCCGCCCATCAATGTCATAAGCAAAGACCTGGCCTTTACCGCCCATGGCCGCCGAGAGCGCCAGGGTCTTTCCCCCGCCGCCCGCGCAATAATCCAGCACCTGCTCACCGGCTTTCACATTCGCCGCCGCCGCAGCGATTTGCGATCCGGCATCCTGCACCTCGACCCAGCCTTTGGAATAGGCCGGAATACTTTCCAGCGAGGCTTCTCTCTGGGATGGATCGCGGGCGGGAATATGAAAGGCATTTTTTAATAAACGCGACGGTTCCGCCTTGGCCGAGCGCAGCGGTGCGGCAGCTTTTTCGGCATCCACTTTCAGCGTGTTCACCCGCAAATCAACGTCGGCGCGCACCGCCATGGCCTGGCCTTCAATCGCGGTCATCTCGCCAAAGGCCCGCACCATGTGAGGGGCGAGCCATTCCGGAAAATCTCCAGCAACATGCGGCGCAGCCGTTACATCCGGTGCCATGACCAGGCGCTCGCGTTCCTGCAAAGTCAGCGCGCTTGGCGCATGCGGTTCATCCATCGCGTCATCAATCTTGCGAATGTCCCACTTCCAGGCATGAGCAAGCGCGCCGAGGATCAGTCCGCGCGGGCTGTCATCGCCCATCGCATGAGCGATTGAGTTTCGTTTCCTCAACGCATCCAGCACCAGACCGGATACCCAGGCCCGATCCTTCGATCCGGCATAGCGCGCCCGCTTGCCCCAGTCGCGGGCGGCCACTTTGACCGGCTGATGCCGTCCAATCACATCCGACAGCACATCAATCGCTGCGGCTATTCTTCCACCATCTCGCATATTGGATATCCTTGTTGGAGGGCGGGTTTAGGCGTCTGCCTCTTGAATGCCAACACTTTGCGCTGTTGTGTGCAGTATAAGTGAGGTGAGGACCCCGTCGGAATGATTTTAATTCAACTCCCCGAAACCCAACGCGAAGCTCAGCCGCGCGAGTGGAAACAGGTCGCCGATATCACCGCGGAAGCCTTTGCCGAAGACCCGGTCAATCGCTGGGTGTTCGGATCGCCCCGCGCCATTCAATCCACATTCCGCGTCCTGATCCGCGAGATTTATATGAAACAAGGCCGATGTTTTCTCGCCGGAGACAATGGCGCGACCACCTGGCTCGAACCGGGGGTAGCCTCCAACTTCTCCACCTGGGCGATGATCCAGTTCGCCCTCGGTCAGATGCGGTATGGTAAGACAGGTGCGATCCGGCGCGCAACCGCCCTTGGCGACTTGATGGCGCAGCATCATCCAACCGAGCCGCATATGTATCTCTTCACCATCGGTACAAGACAATCGGCGCGCGGCAAAGGCCTCGGCAAAGCGCTGCTCCGCCCGGTGCTCGAAGCCTGCGACCGCGATGGGATTCCCGTCTATCTTGAGAACTCTAACCCGGTGAATTCCGGATTCTATACCGCCCACGGGTTCGAGCGGATTGGTTTGTTCAATGTCGGTGACGGCGGCCCGGTCATGGAGCCGATGTGGCGAGCACCAAAAGAACTTTGAACAGGCCGTACAAAAACCGCCGTCACCGCCTTCTTGCTTAGAAGTGTACTCTCAAAGCCACAGTTTGCAGGGATCGGGTTCGATTGTTTTCAAACATGATTGAAAACCTGGAAGCGCATTGTTATAGCATAACAACTATCATGTGATCCCTCCTAATTTTTGGCGTCTACCTCCCCTGCCGAGATAACAACTCCCCTATTATAAAACGGAAGAAATAAGACTGATGAAGAAGACTTTCTCACGCCGCCTTCTGGTGGCGACGCTGCTTGCAGGCGCTTCTCCTGCGGCCTTCGCTGAGGACACCCTGGACACAGTTATCGTCACAACGCCCGGCCCTGACCGCAGCGCCGACGAACTCGTCGGCAATGTCAGCGCGCTGGATCGCGAGGACATTGTCGAAAGTCTCGCGGCCTCCCTCGGCGACACGCTTGATCGCGAACCGGGTGTTTCGACCTCGACTTTTGGACAGGGCGCGAGCCGTCCGGTTTTGCGAGGCCTTGGCGCTGAGCGCGTTCAGGTTCTCACCAATGGTATTGGCGTGATTGATGCCTCTGCCGCCTCACCTGACCATCAGGTCAGTGCTGACGGCATCGATGCAAAGAAAATCGAAATCGTCCGTGGCCCGGCCGCGCTTGCCTATGGCGGCCAGGCGATTGGCGGCGTGGTCAACGTGATTGACGGCCTCATTGTTGAAGAATTGCCAGAACAGCCTTTCTCCGCCGATCTGTTCTCGGCCTATAACACAGTCAATGAAGGCACCGAGCTTGCCGGACAAGCACAGTTTACCGCTGGCGAGTTCGTCTTCACTCTGTCCGGTTCAGCCCGCGACTTCGATGATTACGACATTCCGGACTTTGCTGAATCGTCTTTGTTCCGCGAACTCGAGGAAGCCGAGGAAGATCACGACCATGATGACGATGATCACGACGATGAGGATCATGACGACGACCACGACGAAGAGGAAGAAACACGCGGCACGCTCGAAAACTCCTTCGTCGAGACCCAAACGATCGCCGGCGGTCTGAGCTGGGTTGGCGATAATGCCTTCTTCGGTGTCGCGGTGCGCCAGCAAACAGCTGAGTATGGCCTTCCCGGTCATGGCGAACATGGGCACGGCCATGGCGAGGATGAAGGCGTTGAAGGTGGCGAAGGCGCTGATCTTGAGGAAGAGGAAGAAGAAGAGAATCCGTTCATCGATCTCGAACATACGCGTATCGATGTCCGCGGCGGCATTACCGTCAATAATGGCTTCTTCACGGATATTATCGGAACGGTTGCCATCGTCGACTATGAGCACACCGAATTCGAGGCGCCCGGCGAGACGGGGACGCTTTACGACTCAGAAGGGGTTGAAGCGCGGGTCGAGTTTGATCACGTGATTGGCGGCTTTGAAGGCGCGTTCGGGCTTCAGTATCTGGATAAGGATCTGAACGCCTTTGGCGAAGAGGCCTTTATCACACCCACAGATACGCAAAGCTTCGGCATGTTCTTGTATGAAACTCAAGAATGGGAAGATGTGATTGCGATTGAGGGCGGCATCCGCTTCGAGAGCGTTGAACTGGACAATATCGAGTTCGGCACCCGCGACTTTGATCTGTTCAGCGCTTCCTTCGGGACTCACAAACACCTGCAAGGCGGCTTCTGGCTGGGCGGGCAGGTATCTTACACTGAGCGAGCGCCGAACGAGAGCGAACTGTTTGCCTTTGGTCCGCACCTGGCCACAGAGCAGTTTGAAGTCGGCGATCCGACCCTTTCGAAAGAACGTGGGCTCAATTTCGAGGGCACGCTGCGTTGGAGCAATGAAAATGGCCGCTTCGGCATCAACCTGTTCACGACGGAGTTTACAGACTTCATCTACCTGACACCCGGTGAGGTTCTGATCGACGGCGAACTGGTTGATGAGGAGGACGAACTTCCCGTGTTTCTCTTCGAGCAGGAGAATGCGAGATTCTTCGGCGGCGAGCTTTATGCCGACTATGTCATCGAAGCTGGGCCGCTCGGCGCAGAATGGACGTTTGATGCGAGCATCGATTTCGTGGAAACCGAACTCGGCAGCGGCGGCAATGTGCCTTACATCCCGCCAGTGACGTTCAACGCTGGCGCCAGTGCTGAGTGGGGCCCATGGGAAGTGGGTGCTGCGCTAACAGCGGCGGCTGATCAAGACGATCCGGGTGAAGGACAGTTGGAGACGGATGGATTCACAACGATCGATCTGCGCGCTGAAGTGGACCTTTCAGACTTTGGCATCGGCGCCGATGGCACCGAACTGTTTGTCGAAGCCCGCAACGTCACCGATGAGGAAGTGCGTCATGCCACTTCAGTTCTGAAAGATGTCGCGCCAGCGCCGGGTCAGAACTTCAGGTTCGGTATTCGCGCAGCCTTCTAGGCAAAGACAGAGCGTGGCGGGCTCAGCGGCTCGCCACGTTTAGCCTATAAAGACCGTCATCAAGCTGCGCCGGTACAAGCGTAGCGCTATCCCCGGCTCAATGAATAATTGGGCGCTTCCCGGGTCATCTGCACATCGTGGACGTGGCTTTCCTGAAGCCCGGCGCCGGTGATCTGAACGAAGGTGGCTTTCTGGTGCAGCTCTCCGATGGTCGCCGCCCCGACATAGCCCATGGCCGCGCGCAGGCCGCCAACCATTTGATGAACGATGGGCGCCATCGGGCCTTTGAAGGGAACCTGCCCCTCAATGCCTTCCGGTACGAGTTTGTCAGAAGCGGCATCTTTCTGAAAATACCGATCGGCAGATCCGCGCGCCATCGCGCCGAGGCTGCCCATGCCGCGATAGGCCTTATAGCTGCGGCCCTGATAGAGAAATACCTCACCCGGCGACTCTTCTGTGCCAGCAAACATCGATCCCATCATCGCCGTCGAGGCACCGGCTGCGAGCGCCTTGGCGAAGTCGCCGGAGAATTTGATTCCGCCATCGGCAATAATCGGGGTGCCGCTGGATGCCGCCGCATTGGCGCAATCTTCAATCGCGGTGAGCTGCGGCACGCCGACACCGGCAACAATCCGGGTGGTACAGATCGAACCCGGTCCAATGCCGACCTTTACCGCATCCGCACCGGCATCGATCAGCGCTTTCGTCGCTTCACCCGTCGCCACATTTCCGGCGATGATCTGAACCGAATTCGACAGCCCCTTGGCCCGGGTAACAGCCTCGCCCACTGCCTTTGAGTGGCCATGCGCGGTGTCGATGACAACAGCGTCCGCACCCGCCTCGATAAGCGCGGCGGTTCGCTCAAAACCAGCATCGCCAACAGTTGATGCGGCCGCCACCCGAAGGCGTCCACTCTCATCCTTCGCCGCATTCGGATTCACCGCTGCCTTGTCCATATCCTTGACCGTCAGCAGTCCGACGCATCTGCCGGTCTTATCGACAATCACCAGTCGCTCGATCCGATGCTTGTGGAGCAGCTGGCGGGCTTCCTCAATCGGCACATCCATCGTGACCGAGACCACGTCCCGCGTCATCAGGCTCGCGACCGGCTGGTTCAGATCATCGACAAAGCGCATATCGCGATTGGTGATGATGCCAACCGGTTTTCCTTTCTCGACAACCGGGATGCCGGAAAATCCGGTTTCAGCCTTCAACTCCTTAAGCTGTGCCAGAGACGCGCTCGGGGCAATCGTCACCGGGTTCATGACGACACCGCTTTCATATTTCTTGACTTGGGTGACTTCCGCGGCCTGTTCGTCGATCGAGTAATTGCGGTGGATGACGCCGATGCCGCCAGCCTGTGCCATCGCGATGGCGAGGCGCGCTTCTGTGACCGTGTCCATCGCCGCAGAGATCAGAGGAATGTTCAACGCAATGGTCTTGGTCAGATGCGTAGCGGTGCTGACTTCGGATGGTGTGAACTCGCTTGCGCCGGGCTGCAGCAGCACGTCGTCAAATGTGATCGCTTGTCGGATTTGCATGTGGGGAGCTCCCTTTTTGGCTCCCTAATTGAGTCCACAGCACTTGTGAAGCCCCGAATACGGCATGCGTCAATCGATGCAGATCGCGGGCGTTGTTTTTCCGATCTGGACGGACTGAAAACACCCAAATAGACAGTCTCCCGGGTCAGGCATCACTCGGGTCAGGTGCGCTCGGCACATCGTCGGCTTGATCCGCTGGACGCCCGGGAATCGCATAGCTGCCCTTGAGCCAGCGCGAGAGATCCACATCGGCACAACGCTTTGAACAGAACGGTTTGAACCTCGGATCGACCGGTTTGATTTCACAGACCGCACATTTCTTCATATCTATCTCACCCTTACGGCATCGCTCTCATCGGAACTGCGCGCGATCTGAACCCGGCCACCGAAGCGATCCCGCAGGACCGAATCGCAAACCTCCTGTCGACGACAGTAGATGTCAAACACAGCCGGTGAAAGATCAATCCGAAAAAGGGCCGCACCCTTGGCTGAGGCTTCACGGTCCACTTGGCGGAGCAGAGCCAGCAGGCGCGTTTCCGGTGTCGGCTGGCCGTCGGAACCCAGCATGCGATCATCGATGGGCGCGCGCCCCCAGGCAATTGCGGCCTGCAACAGACCAAACCTGGACGGTGCGATCACATCCAGACCTCTTGAACTCACCGACTGAAAGGCTGATCGAAACGCCTTTGAGACCTCAGCGCCCGAAGAGCGGTTCAGCGGTGCAACACAATCGAGTACGATCAACCCGCCAAGATCCCGCAGCGCGCATTGACGCGCAGTTTCGATCGCCGCCTCACGGTTGATCGAAAGCGCCCGGGCGCCGGCACTGCCGCGCCCCTGGCGTCCTGATGTGTCGACGTCAATTGCGGTGAGGGCGCGAGTGCGTTCAAGATGGATCTGTCCCCCCTCCGGCAGGGTCACGGACGGCTCCATCGCAATGTCAAATGCGGTTTCTACTGTCGCCGGATCTGGCACCGTTTCCAGCTCGGATTGAACCGGCAAACTGGCTGCCCATACGTCATAAGGATCAACACCTTGGATCGGATCTTCTGTCCAGGTCGCACGCGCCAGTTTGTCCCGCCTGGCCTCTGCCTGAATGCGCGCGCGAACCTGCGCGCCTTCCGAGATATTGTCCGGCAACTGACCGGTCACCAGAACCGGCGCGCCGCTCTCCAACTCCGCAAACGTGCCGCCCTGGCTGCGATCCTTGTGCCGCAGTCGCGCATTCACCACATCGCCAACGTTCGCGACATCGAAGAGGCCCTGCCAACGGCGCTGAAACAGTCGCCAGACCTTGCCCTCGCCATCTAAAGCCGCTGCGCGAAATTCCCCGGGTGCATCATGTGTGACAATCTTTGACAGCAATCCGGCACTCACTCCGGCTGGCAGGCGCGCACGCCAAGAATGGGCAGTTTGGTCTGCCATCCATCCGGATCCGTCACCGTGATCAGGCCTGCCTCGACGCGCTGGCCCCCGTTCAGGGTTTCGCCAGGTTGGAATGTCAGGGCCACTTCACTGCCATCACTGGCCGTATAGCCCATATCGGTGGTGAACTGACCGAAGATCGTGCCGCGAGAGCGCGATTGGGTGAGCCTCAGCTCCTCCTCCGCTGGCTTGAAAACCGCCGTTCCGCTCAAGGCTTTGCTGAAGAAGGCGAACCGGTTGGTGTCGGTCTTGCTCCAAAGAAACAGGCCGCACTCACCGGGCTCAAGCGACTGCGCCGACAGGCCGACACGGGATACAGTGTCCACAGCAGAGGCGTTTCGTGACCCTTCGCGCGTTTCAGGCGAACTCGCACACGCGGTCACAAGCAAGACTGCGCTCAACGCCCCGAGAACAGATTTCATCATCGCACCATACCTCCGGACGCGTAACTGTAAGACCAGACACCGTCTCGAAGTTGAAACTGCGCCGAAGACAGAACCAGAGGCAATTCGTCGTCATCAGTACGCACCTTCACGTCAACTTGCGCCGCCCCGAACAGGGAAGCACGGGCATCAAGCTCCAATTCGTCGCCGCTTTGCGATTGGCCTTCGGCATCAAGGACAAATTGCCCATTTTCGCACGACAGGCGCCCCTCGACCGGCCCGAATTCGCGGCCATAGGATTGGGCTGCGCGGCTGAGCACATCGCTTGTGAGGCGACCCCCAGCGGCCTCACATCCGGTTCGGGACAGCTCAAAGGACCCCGCCTGCAAGCGGACATCCCCGCCTGCGGCTCTCACGATCGGTGCGAGCCCTTCAATGGCTGAAATTTGCAACTGCGCCCTCATCTCACGCCCCTTGATCCGGCTGGGTCGAAGTTCGAGCACGCCAGTCCCACGGCCGCTCGCCCCGCCCCATTGAACATCATAGGCCAGCCCGCCGTACAGTATGGAGAGCGGCCGCAATTCAAGACTGACATCCCCGACAAACTGACCCGGTAAAAACAGGCCATCCACGCGGCCTTTTCTCAGTGTACCTTCGGCCTGGGCCCAACCAATACCGGCACTGCCAAGACCGATGCGCGACAGCACAAAGCCCAGAGGGGTGAATAGCAAGGCCGACAATGCCAGTGTGAGCACAAAGATGATTGTCAGGATGAGCGTCTTCATTGCGGGCGCGTTCCTTCAAATTCAATGTTCGCGCGAATATTGCCGCCGCCTGCCTGTTCCATCGTCAAGCGGGCTACGCGGCCACCCAGTCGGGTTTCGACCTCCTCCAACCAGAAGAAGAAAATCCGCGGATCTGCACTGTCAAAGAGCAGGCTAATCGATCCATCTTCCCCGGTCTGCAAACGCGCAATAGCGAGGCCCTTGTCGCTCGCAGCCCGCGTAATCTCGGTCTTTAGCGCGTCTGTCGATGTTGCTGCGAGGTTTGCCGACAGGTCTTCAGGGCTGGCGCGCTGGCGGCCATAAGCTTCCTGAACGCGGGTGAGCACCGTTCGGGCCTGTGTGAGTTCAGCCCGAGCCCGGTCCTGCGCGGTGAATGTCGGGACGAGAATGAACTGCCACAGGATAAAGAGCACCGTCAGCACCGCGGCAGTGCCGATCAACACACGCTCACGCGGCGCGAGATCATTCCACCAGGCGTTCATTGCGGTGCCTCCAAGGTCAGCTCACCCACAATCACGGCCCCGCTCTGGCGCGCGTCCCCGACGCTGACGGTTAGACCTGACGTTTCGATCTTCGCAGAGATCAGATCGATATTCTCATAGTCGGCAAACCCGATCCGGGCCGTCATTTGTCCGCGCTCGCGGTCGTACCGGACGCTTCGCAGCTCGGTATCCGGAACACTTTCTATCGCTTCATAAAGCGCCGCCATGACGGTCAAGGCAGACGGCAGTTCAGCCCCAGGGGCTGCACGGCTCAGGGACGTTGACACAATGCGGGCTGCATTCCCACCCGCCTCCGGCCAGCCGGCATTTACATATTCCACGGTCCGGGCTTCCAGTGCCTCAGCGCGCGCATTCAGACCATGCGTTTCCAGAAGTACAGACACGAACCAACCAATGACCCCGATACCAATCATTGCCGCCAGCAACCGCCAGCGATTGAGCCCCGCGAGATCCATCGCCCGTCGGACCCGATAATCGCCTTGCCGCAAGTCGATCACGTCACGATCCTGCGTCCAGTCAATCAGTTGCAATAACAGCGCGTCTTCCGTGGCCAGGCCATCCTCGACGGGGCTTCGGTTCAACATTACGGCCAGATCGTCGCCAGCGACATGCAAGTCAGTGACACCGTCCGCCAAACCGAGGAACACGTCACCTCCAATGCTCCGGTCCAATACGAAACTGCGATCAGCGATACGGCCCAGCACGTACGCACCGGCTTGATGATAGCGATCACCGGCGGGCAGCACAGAATGGGCGGCCAACAGGGTGGCATCGCCCTGCCCCGCCGCCTTCAGTGCCTCCAGCCAAATGTCCATCTGCGCTCGCGACGCAATCAGGACTTCACGCTGCAGGCTGTTATCACGCGGAGGCGGGCCCAGCGCGACATGCAGCTGCTCAACCGGTTCAGCGACGTCATCTTCAATGGCAAAAGGGGCGGCCAACCGCGCTTCGCGTTCATTGCGCGACGGGAAGGACGCCGTCATCCCACTTATGTCGGCCCCAAGCACAAACACTGCCAGTCGATTTCCAGCAGGGCCGGTGTCTGGAGCCGTCGCCGTGGTCTTCCACACGCCGTCACTCTTATCAGCGTAAAGCAACGATCCATCGTCGCGCAGGAGAGCGTAGACCTCCGCCATGCTCAGCCGACTCTCTCGCGGCGCAAGGTTGTAATCGGCTGCCCGAGGCGCACATCGAAAAGAAGCTCTATCCGCATCATTTGTTCCCGATAGGTGAGTTCGGCGGAAACTTCTACAAATCTCGATACGACGTCGAGCCGTTCGGCTCGGATCAGCTCAGGCGCAATGGAGTTGATAAGAGGTTCGGTCAGAAAGTCTTCAACGGTAGACCAGCCGCCTTGTGGCCGCGAGGCAATCAGCTGCACCGCGTCTTCCACCTCAATCGCTCCAGACACGACATCGACCAGCAAAGGCGCCTCTTCCTCCTTTAGCGTATTGATGTTCAACACATTCGTTGCACCGTCCAAATTCGCGGGTCTCGTACAGACCAGATCACGCAGCTCCGCGACCGTCTCGGCATCATAGTGACGAATGGCCCGCAGCTCGCTGATATCGTTCAGCATCAGGCCGGACGTTCGATAAGACGGCGTTAATCCGAGATAAAAAGAGTCTTCTGCGCCGCCCTGGCCGGCGAGCTGATCGTCATCCATCCAATCAACCAGGCTTGACGTCAGCGCACTTGGGTCACCGCTTGGGAGCTGCAGCCGTTCGAGCAGACGCGTGTAATCTGCCATCGCCTCGACATTGGGCCGTAATTCATCCCGCTCGTCATCAAGTACGAGCGCGTTGAGATCGAAGCAGTTGCTGGCGTCGCTGACGATATAGGCGATTAGACCACCTTCCACGGCCTGTGTCTGAACTTCATCCAAGCCGGACATGCCAGCCACGAGTTTACCCTCGATCTGGTCCCGCGTTGCATCGATCTGCGATTTGACAGCCTCCTCCGCCGCAACCGCGTAGAAACGAAGCTGGCTCTGTCCATCCAGGGCACGGGCCCGCTGCGTCGCGGAACTGACCGCTTGGGTCAGGGCCAAGGCCACCGACGACATGGCCGCAACAATCATCAGGACGGTGACCAGCGCAGCGCCGCGATCAGGTCGGGAGGCAGGCGCTCGGCTCATGAGCGTCCCCCCGTCAGCGCCGCGATGGTCATCCGCGTCTCGTTGGCGAACACGATCTCAAGCTCGATCAGGTCGGGCACGACGTTCAAAGCCTGCCCGGCATCGCCGATCCATTCGACCGACCATTCGCCCCCGCGACGAAAGCGCGTCCTGACCATCTCGACATCCTGCAAGAGGACTTGTTCTGCGCGATCTGTAGCATCGGTCGCATCCGGTCGCAGTGTGGCCGAACGGATCAGCTGACCGTCCTCAAGGCGATAGGACACAGCCTGCAACTGGCTTCGCGCCTCAAGCTGTCCGGGATTGAGCCATCCTGACCGAACGAAACTCAGGAATGGACGCACGCCATAACTATCTTCACCAAACACATTGCCAGGCCGACTAAAGCCATCGTCTGGACGGATCGCACGTATGGAGAGCGCCGCGATGTCATTGCGGATCATGGCCTGCGCCACATCAAGCTGGCGGGTTTGCTGTTCGCGTGATTGGACCTGCTTCTGCGTTTGCGTTGCGCCGAGGAGCAATGCGCCCCCTGCAGCGGAAACCATCGCAAGCACGAACAGCGCGACGAGCGTTTCAACCAGCGTGAACCCGAGCTGCGAAGAGGATGACTGTGGGGTCATTCCTCATCCTCGCTATCTGCAGGCGAAGCACCTGGCTCTTCGCCTGTAACCTCGCCGTCCAGCCCGGAGTCTTCCGAGACGTCCTGCACCGGCAACGGGATGGCTTTCAGACTGACAAGGCGCGTAAGAACTTGCGGCCGGTCTTCCTGGCGCACCGTCATCTCGAGCGATTGGGTCTCTCCCGGCACGGCCGGGCCAGCGACCAGCGTCCATTCAAAGGCGCGTTCAAGCTGGCGCGAAATCCCGGTGCTCAACCCGGCATCCAGCGGTTCGCGCTCTGACATGACGTAGGACATCTCGTTTTCTGCCACCATTCTGGCGAGCAACCTTGTCTCCAGTCGCCCGGTATTGTTGGCGGCATCGCCTGCAACCTGCATCAGGGGCAAAGCGGCAATTGCCAGCACCGCCATGGCCGCAACGGTCTCAACGAGACTGAATCCTGCTTCGGAGGGCAGTCTAGGGACGGTCAATGCGAACCTCCCCGTTCGGCTCAATCGTCAGGTCGATATCGGTCTGTCGAGCGCGAACAGTAATCGTTGCAGGATCCACCAACCCTGTCGGGTCAAATACCAAATCCGGCCACGCGTCCGGACGCGTGATCTGTTGGTCGTACGATATTTCGACGTCGACCTGGTCGGGCAAGAGCTCGGGTCGTCCACGTTCAACCCAGATCGGGTCACGCCAAACAGAAAGATCAAGAACCTGATCCTCGACAAGTAATCCGACCGGTTGCCCGGTGAATATGGCCTGATCACGTGCCTGCGCGATAACACGAGACAGATATTGCGCTGTCGACTCCGGTTCGCCGCGGCGATCTGGCAGTGTCAGGACCACCAGGCTGGTTGTCAGGCCGATGATAAACACCACCATCATCACCTCAACCAGGGTCATGCCCGATTGGGTCGATATGTGAGGTCCGCTACGCAATCTCGTCTCGACTACCAGTTACCAATATCTGCGTTCAGCTCTTCACCGCCTTCGGCGCCGTCAGCGCCAAGGGAGTAAAGGTCGAAAGCGCGACCGGATTTGTCGCCGGGACGTTCATACACGTACGCCTGCCCCCACGGATCTAGCGGGAGCTTGGCGATATAGCCTCCGGTTCGATAGGTCGTGGCCTCTGACACGTCGTCAGGCGCCGTGACCAAAGCCTCAAGCCCCTGCTGCTCAGAGGGATAGTCGAACATGTCGAGACTGTACTGCTCCAGCGCATTTGACAGTGTCTGGATGTCCGCCCGCGCCTTGGTTTCCCGCGACTGCCCAACCACGCCGCCAATATTGATCAGTACGGCGGTTGAGAGCAGTCCAATGATGAAGACAACGACCATAATCTCAGTCAGGGTAAAACCGCCCTGTTTTCTAAGACGCTTCAGCTTCTTCTTGTCCATATTCATCTGATTAAGCTCCAATGGCGAGTGAATTCAGTTGCAGAATGGGTAGCATGATGGCGAGCACGATCAGTGCAATCACGCCCGCAAGCAACACGATGAGCAAGGGCTCGACCAGGCCTAGGGCCACCGTGGCGTTGCTGTCCAATTCGTCTTCCATATAGTCGGCGGCCCGGCCAACCATGGCGGGCAGATCGCCGCCGCGCTCGCCACTGGCAATCATGTGGACGAGCATCGGCGGGAACACACCTGTGGCTCGCATGGCATGGTGCAGAGGCTGGCCCTCTTCGACCTGTTGGCGGACATCTTTTGCGGCCTGTCGGAAGACCTCATTGCCGACGGAGCCGCGTGCAGCAACGAGCGCATCGGGAACGGTCGCGCCGCTGCTCGACAGGGTCGCAAAAGTCCGCGCAAACTGGGCGGCATTGACACTGCGAAACACTTTTCCCAGCAGCGGCAGGCCAAGCACGAACTTGTCCCAGCCAACTTTGACAGCTGGGTTTGCGAAAATCTGCCGGACCCCCCAGCCGATGCCGATCAACAAAGGGACGACTAGGATCCCCCAGGACCGCAGAAACCCGGAAATCGCGATCACCGCTTCAGTCAGGGGTGGCAGATCCTCTCCAATCGTGTCGAATTGCTCAACCACGGCCGGGACAACAAAGATCATCAGCAGCGCGACAACCACCATTGCGACGCAGGCAAGAACCGCAGGATAGATAAGCGCGGACATGAGTTTACGTTTCAGCTTGCGCGATTTCTCCAAATGCGTTGCCAGCCGTTCCAACACGTCCCCCAGACGTCCTGAGGCCTGCCCGGCCGAGACAACAGCGCGGTAGTATGGCGGAAAGGAGCGCTGTTCCCGCGCCAGAGCTTCCGCCGGGGAGAAGCCTTCCTGCACACCGCCACGAACATTCATCAAAACGCGACGCGCGGCTTGCTTATCGGTTTGTCCGGCAATCGCGCCTAGGGCTTCTTCCACCGTTGAGCCGGAGCGAACCAGCATCGCCAATTGGCGGGTCACGAGAACAAGATCGCTTCCGGAAATGGAGCCCCCTCTTTGAAACTGAGAGGTTTTTCTCTCTTTGGCCTGCGCGACATTGAGCGGTGACAGCTGGCGCAACCGTAATTCCTTGCGTGCCGCCCGCGCAGAGTCCGCTGTGATGACACCGCTTTGCCGTTTGCCATCAGCGCCGACCGCGACATAGTCGAACACGGCCATCGCTACCGCGCCTCCTCTCGGCGGCAGACGCGTAGCACTTCCTCAATGCTGGTTTGACCGGACGCAATATAGCGACCCGCATTCTGAAACAGCGTGTCGAAGTCCGCAAAGGCTGCGTCCTGCAATTGATCCTCGGACGCGTCATTTCGAATCAGTTCACGCAATTGGCTGTCTACGGTGATCAGTTCATAGACGCCAAGTCTTCCGTCATACCCGCTATTGCCGCAGGCCATACATCCGCGCGGTCGCCAGATCTGCTGGACTTCACCGGGCACAAGCCCGAACATGGCGAGTTCCTGATCTGTGGGCTCGTGCGGCTGCTTGCAATGATCACATAGCTTGCGCACCAGTCGCTGCGCCACAACCGCCCGCAGCGTCGCCGCCAACACATAGGGCTCAATGCCCATATCGCGCAAACGCTGGATAGCGCCCGCAGCGCTATTGGTATGCACTGTCGACAGAACGGGACGGCCTGTCGCGGCGAACTCGAATGCAACTTTCGCTGTCTCAAGATCGCGGATCTCGCCGACCATGACCACGTCCGGGTCGTGGCGCAGTATGGCGCGCAAAGTCGCCGCAAATGTCAGGCCGACTTTATGATGCATTTGCGTCTGAGTGATGCCTTCAAGTCCGTACTCAATCGGGTCTTCCAGCGTCATCACGTTGCGTTCGCCATTGTTCAGAACCGAGAGCGCAGAATAAAGCGTCGTCGTTTTCCCAGAGCCTGTTGGACCGGTCACAAGGGTGATCCCGTTTGGCTGGGCCAGGACCGAGCGGACGCGTTCTAGCGTCACATCATCCATGCCGAGCTCTTCGAGCCCCAGAAGCGCGTTGCGCGTGTCGAGCAGGCGCATCGTCACGCGCTCGCCATAGCGCGATGGCAACGTCGACACCCGGACATCAATGCTACGCCCGCCAATCGAAAGGGAAATCCGACCGTCCTGCGGTACACGCTTCTCGGCAATATCGAGCCGCGCCATGACTTTGATGCGGCTGATCAGAGGGGCCGCCAGTCGGCGCGACGGTGTCAGCACTTCCTGCAAAACGCCATCAATCCGGTACCGAACCGACAGATTGTCCTCGTGCGGTTCGATGTGGACGTCAGAGGCATTGCGGTCGACGGCTTCATAGATCAATCCATTGATCAGGCGGATAACCGGCGCGTCATTTTCGCCGTCCAGGAGGTCGGCTGTTTCCGGCAAGCTCTCGACGAGACTGGCAAGCCCGCCAGGCGCATCGAGGGCCGCCTCGGCTTCATCGCCGCTGACGCCTTCGCGAGCATAGTGTTCTGTCAGAGCGCGCTCAAAATCCTGATGATTGAGGGGCTGGAGTTGCAGCGGTTTTCGCAAGACCCTGCGGGCTTCGATCAAAGTGATCGGATGGGCGCCATGCTTGACGCCTAAACGCACGTCCTTCTCACGTCGCTCCAGCACGACCAGGCCTTTATCGCGAGCAAAGGCGTAGCTCAGATCAGTTTCAGTGTGTGCATCGGCCATCGGTCAGCGCTTTCCCGGTGCGGCAGGCTCTAATTTGCAGCCTTCAATCATCAGAAGACCTCCACAAAAATCCCCACTGGCCCACTTGTTAGACTTTACTCATTCAACGGCGTAGTGCCCAGAACTTCATTCAGAAAATTGTCAATCGTGGAGATCTCTTCTCCCGTTCTCAACAATTCTTCTGCGCGAATATAATTGTAGTTGCGCTGCGTGACGTCTTGAGCGCTTTGGCGATCACGGACGATGGTCGGGCGAATAAAGACCATGAGATTGGTTCTCTGAAGTCCTTTTCCTTCGCTCCGAAACAGGTTTCCGAGAAGCGGCAGATCCCCCAGAAATGGCACCTGCTCGGCGACACGGGCGTCATCCTGCTCAATCAATCCGCCGATCACCAGGATCTCGCCATCGTCGACCAGCACGTCGGTCGCGATTTCGCGGGTATTGGTGATCAAGTCGCTCGACTCGCTGTTCACGGTCCCGAAAATGCTTGAGACCTCCTGATAGATGCTCATCCGGATTGTATCATCTGAGGAGATGCGCGGGGTGACGTCCAGTTTGATCCCCACCTGCTCGCGTTCCACCGTTCGAAACGGATTAGAATTATCATCCCCCAGAGTTTCACCAGTGGTAATCGGGACTTCCTGACCGACGACAAGGCTTGATGTTCCATTGTCCAGAACCATGCTGAACGGTTTGGAGAGGACTTGCGATTCGGTATCTTCCTCGACCGCCGTGACGATCGCCCCGAACAGTGTATCGCCGGACTCCCCGCCAACCCCAAAGTTCCCGCCTTCCAAGTTCAGAAGAGAGTTCAGCGCGCCTTCCTGTAAGCCGGTATCGGTAAAGACATCACCGCCGGATACCGCTCCGGTAAACCCAAGCAGGTTCACGATGTTGTTGTTAAAGTTGGTCGAAAGAAGCGGCACGGTCCCGTCGGTGCCCGACAGTAGGAATTCAACCCCGAGTTCGCGTGCTGTATCGTCTGAAATCTCAACAATAATTGCCTCAACCAGGACTTGGGCCCGGCGTTGATCAAGGGCCGCCACCACGCGCTCCATGGATAGCAGCGTGTCTGGCGTTGCACTGATAACCAGCGAATTGGTCGGCGCGTGATGTGCAATCGTCGCCGTTTTCTGCAGTTCCGCCCCAGGCGCTGCCTGACCGGACATGGTTTGGGCCAGTTTCTCCAGGATGGGCACGATCTCTTCCGCCGTTGAGTTCGCCAGCGGGATCACCCGAAGCGTGTCACGCACCGGATCTGTGCTGTCGAGTTGCTGCGAAATCCGCACCGCCTGCGCGATCTTCAACTCATTCCCGCGAACGACGACCGCGTTGCTGCTGGCAGACGCTGCCACTTCAAAATTTGAGGCTGCCCCGTTCTCTGACTGCCCCAACAGGTCGTTCAGGATGCCTTCCATCTCTTTTGCAGGAATGTTGCGTAGAGAGACGGTCTCCATCTTTGCCGTGTCGCTTGACTCCAGACCGGCCACCAATTCGCGCAGACGCGGCATGTTAGAGGCGTAGTCCACCACTACCAAAGTGTTGGAATTGGCGTTCGCGATGACCTGGCCCTGTGCATCAATCAGAGGCTTGACCATCTGCGCCGCCTCAATGGCATTAAAATTGTTGAGACGCATGACTTCGGTGATGAACGTGTTGGGACCGGCGGCGCGCTGGCCAGCTTCCCCAATTGCCGCTTGCTCCGGAATGATACGATAGACACCCTTGCCCGCCGGAACCGCGGCAAAGCCATGCACGCGCAAGGTGGACAGGAAGACCTGGAAAACATCCTCGGTGCTCATCGGCGCCTGGGACATGACCGTCACTTTGACCCGTCGCACATCAGGATGCAGGACAAAGGTATATCCGGTGATGATCGAGACATCATCAATCAGCGCTGTGATCTCAACGTCGTTGAGGCTGAGCACATGACGCGCCGATTGCGGCGAATTCATTTCTGCGGCGACGGGAAGGCAGAATGCAGCTGCAATTGTGCTGGTCAGGGCAAACTTGTTCATAACTGCGCGCCTCACTCTTCGAAATCCAAACGCAGTGTCTGCGTCGTCCCATTACGTTCAATCAACAGAATCGCGGATTCTGAATCCCCCAATTGTCTTACCAATTCGGCAATGCTCGTGCCCTCGATACTGTTCCCGTTCACCCCGAGCAAGATATCGCCGGCTTCCAGCCCGGCCTCAGTCAGGGATTGCTCAGACCCACGGCTGTTAAACGCGTATCCAAACAGGCGATCGTCTCGCTCCACCGGAGACATCGCCACATCGCGCAGGAAGGCCTCGGAGTTCGCGATGCGGCCTTCTGCTGACACGCGTGAGGCAGAAGAGGTTCCAGCCTCCTGAGCATCAACCGTATCGAGCGAACCCGCCCGCGTCGCGGTTGAGACCTGATTGCCATCTCCGATTACAGAAAGTCCCGCCCCGCGACCATTACGCATAAGTGTCTCAGAAACGCCGTTCCGGATTAAGATCACCCGGTCGGACAGGACGCGATCCAGGGTCACGCCGGGCAGGATCTCTTCTCCCGGCGCGTAGCGACCCGATTGGCCGTCAGGTGTTTGAATGATAGCAGACCCGAGCGGCCCCTCTGTGGACATCAATAATCCGACAAGCTGAAGATTGAGCTGCGTTTCAGGCACTTCGGGAATGGCCTCAACCCGATCCGTCGCAAACGGATTCAACCGCACCAGGAGAGATCGGTCGGCGGCAACCGAGCGGGATACATCTGATCCGTTGAGCATCGCCGGAAGCGGGCGTGGTTGAAGCGTCCCCGCGCTGCCCGCAGGCGCTGCAACCATCCAGATCAGACGCGCCAGCAAGACAGCCAAAAGGACCGCAAAGATAATTTCCAGACCGCGACGCGCCGGATCTGCGATCCGGTAAGCAAAGTCAATCACGGGGTTCTGGGCATGTGGCAATGCGATTTCTCTTACAACACAAATGAGGCGACGCCGAGTGGTCGCCCCTTTCTATACAACTATTGGTGGCGTTACCGTTATTAATTATCAAACAGGCGGACTCTAGAAGATTTTCTTAAGACCAACAGACAAGATTGTGCCCTGTTCATAACTGTCGACTGTAATGCGATCGGACCCACGTTCCTGATAGGCATCATAGCCTTCACCGAAAATGTTCTGAGCACTGAAGCTGAGTTCATACTCACCGCCTCGAATTTCGAGGCCCTTATTCAGCACGAAATCAACCGTTGCGGGTGGCTCTTCGATGATCGCGGGCAGGTCTCGTGCGACGGTTTCGGCGGTCCGGATCCGTTCACTCGCATAGTTGAACAGCAGGTTCGCATCGAGATCGGCATCTGGATCGGTATAGATCAGCTGCAGGTTAAACAGGTGTTCTGACTGACCCTGCAAGCGACGACCATCTTCGATCCGACCGTCTGCGGGGGTTTCCCCACGCACCGGAGACAGAGGTGTACCCACGTTGATCGCAACATCTCCATCGGCGCTGACCTCTGAATCCGACCAAGTGTAGTTGGTTTTCACACTGAATTCATTGTCGCCCAGAAACGTCCAACCAAACCAGTCTTCAAAATCGAGAACCTGCTCATATTCGACCTCAACGCCGTACAGCTCTGCAGCAGGCGCATTGAGGAAGGTCGTTTGCACATTCTCAGTTGGAACGATGATTTCTTCAATCGGATTGACCATGTCCTTGTAGAACAGGCCGATCGTGAAGAACTGGTCCCGGGCAAAATAGTACTCAAACCGCGCGTCGAAATTCTCGATCTCCGCGTTCTCGAGATACGGGTTCCCGAAGAAGGTTACGTCGGTTTCCGTGTTCACAAAGATCGCGGGGGCGAGTTCGCGGAACTGTGGGCGCGTAATCGTCTGGGAGTAGCCAAAGCGAACCTGTAAATCATCAATCGGGTTCCAGGTGATGGTTGCGGCAGGCAGAAAGTCTGACTCTTCAATTACGCCTTCAACAACATTGTCAGCGAGGTCACCGCCAATGTCACGCGTGTCGACGGCCTGGATCGCATCCTCATATCGCCCGCCTATGGCAGCGCGGATGTAAGGCGTAATTTGCGCATCGAGACCAACATAGGCCGCATCGATTTCGAGTGTTGCGACATAGAATTGCGGGAAGACGTTACTTCCCACTTCAATCACAGAACCGGTACCTGCATTGAAGATTGAAGCATACGCAAAGTCGTTCCGCAGCGTATTTGTCGTCCCGTCAATGCCCAGAATACCGTAAAGCAAGCTGGTCGCGTTGCGATCATTCTCAACGTAGGAATAACCGGCTTTCAGCTCGACTTCACAAAGATAGACACACTCACCGCTGGTGTTTTCAAACGGTAATGTGCCGTCGATACCGAAGTCAGTTGTATCATCATCCACCCGAGAGAACTGGAACTCGTTGCCGCTGGATGTGCCTTGAAGGAAGTACTCGCCAGTCGATTCGTTGAGCTGATAAATATTGGTCAGCTGATAGGGCGCATCCCGCAATGCTTCGGAGTACGAACCACGCCACTCCACTTCGAGGTTCTGAAGGTTCGGGAAATAGTGTTGCCCGGTGACCTGGGTGGTCCAGAGTTGGCGCTCAAACCATTCGAGATTATCGGTACGGATCGGCGTATCTTCCTCGTTCACGCCCTCAGTAATCCGCGCTTCCTTCTCAGTTGAACGCGTAATCAGGCCCGTGAACTGGATCTCATGGTCATCATAGATATCGAAACCGATCGCAGCGAGCGCATTCAGGCCAATCGTGTTTTCTGTACTGCGGCGATCAAAGTCAAAGAACTGTCCGAGACCGGTTCCGGTGTTGATGGCAAATCCTCGGCGGCCTTCTCGTGTCACCCAACTGTTGCTGTAGCCGAGAGAGCCAATCATACCAACGGACAGGTCTGCGTTAACATCGAAACGCTCGCCGCCCGTGATACCGAAATCAAAGTTTGGGCCAACCTCGCCTTCCTGCATGACGAGCAGAGAGGAATCGTCTGTCAGTTCCTGTCCAAACGTTGGGGTCAAACCCTCAGCAAGGCTCGGGCGGTCCCGCGTGCCATCATCAAAGCCGAGAAAGTCGGTATCGCCGCCATCATAGAGCAAGCCGTCCTGAAAGCTGGTCACGGTGTTGATGCCACCGCCAATGGAAACTTCCAGGAAACGGCTGTCCGGGATGGCCTTGGTGCGAATATCGACCATACCCCCGCCAAACTCACCCGGCAAATCTGGTGAATAGGTCTTCTGGACGAGGATCGATTTCAAGGCTGAGGTTGGGAACAGATCCAGCGGCGCAACCCGGCGCAATGGCGCGGGGGACGGCAGCGGTGACCCATTCAGCAGAGCGGTCGAATATCGCTCGTTCAAACCACGAACATAAATGAAATTGTCTTCAGATGTCGCGATGCCCGCAACCCGAGATAGCGCCGCCGCCGCATCGGAGTCGCCCTGCAGCGTAAAGTCGCCTGCGTCGATCAGATTGGCGACCTCGGATGTATTGCGAACCTCGTTCGGGATAAACTCACCGCGAACGATGATCGTCTCCTGGCGCGCTTCTTCTTCAACTTCAACTGGCTCTGTCTCCTGAGCCTGAGCGAGATTGAGTGTTGCGAAACAGGCACCTGTGAAAAGGACCGAGCGAAGAATGGATGAGCGCGTCATTGGCGTAACCCCTGATTTTTCGGCGCAAAGGCCGAAACAAAATAGTCAAAACGGGAAAAAGCAGGGCGCAGACTCGCCCTGCTTCTCCGAATTTCCAGACTTAGTTGCTGGTTTCAGCGCCAGTCTGATCAACGGTCCAACCCAGGAACCAATCGTCGTCAGCGTCAGCCACAGCCCCGATATAGGTGGTTGGCTCGAGCTCTCCGATGCCAGTCACGTCAAACACAGGAACGGCCAGCTCGTTGGTGCCCGGCACAACTCCGTTGCGACCGGTCTGGAAGGTAAAGCCACCCAGTGTGATTGGCTCGCCTGTCACGATGTTTGCCGTTGCTGGGAAGGCTGGAACGGTCACGCCGTCGCCTGCCTCATCAGTTGGTGACTCTACGTCGTCCCCATTGCCACTGAGGAAGAAGGATTCAACGACGAGGCTGCCATCACCGAGATTGTCGACGGTCGCCTGGCTATCGATGTCCAGACCCGCATCTGGCCAGCCCACAGCAATCGTATTCACGACAGTACCCGCCATACCGCGGCGCAGAACTGCACCAGTGTCTGTGGCGGCGTCACCTGAGTTGATTAGCGTGATGTTGGAGACACGCGGTGTGGAGACCGGCGTTGCGGTATTGTTGGAAGACAGGTTGTCGCCTTCGATCCCCCGTGGGTCCCCAGACAGAGCCCCGGTTGCATCTGTGAGCCCTGGATACGCGATGCCGTACTGCAGAGACCCCTGCCAGCCATCGGTCCAATCAAAGCTGTCATCGCCGACACCGAGCGCGATCAGGTTTGTGGCAGAGACCGTGCCGCCAAACCACTCGAACGCATCATCCAGATTGTTATAGACCTGAATGTTCTGCAGCTCGGTTCCGGAGCCGACACCTTGCAGCGCCAGACCGTTCAGCTCGTCATTATTGGTCAGGCGAACGCCTGCATACTGAATGCGTGTGAAGAAGATCTGTCCAGAGTCGTCGTCGGCCGTTGCACCGCCGAAGAGGCCTGAGGCACCTTCACCTGATTTCTCACAATCAACGGTTCCGCCAACAGCAGCACCGCCGTCACAGGCGTTGATCGGGGCGCGGCCATTGACCACGATACCACCCCAAAGGCCCTTTGTGTTGGCATTCACTGTGGCGTCGGAGCCATCAAAGGCCCCCTTGGCCGTGAACACGACCGGGTCTGATGCTGTGCCGTTTGAGAAGATCTGCGATCCACGTGTGATCACCAGGTAGTCATCATTGCCTTCAGACACGACGGTAACACCGGCGTCAATCGTGATTGAAGTTTGAGCGGAACCTGCGAGCGGCGCAGCTGGATCTGGACCCGCATCAACGCCGATGAAGACCGGCTCGACCAGTTCGTAGACGATCTGATCGCCATTGGAGAGACGCAGATTGCTCGTGATGGCGTTGGACCCATCAATCTGACACAGCAGTTTTTCGGTGCTGGTTGCTGCCTCAACAATCGTACCGGCATCCATCGTGCCAGTTGGACACTCCGCTGGGTCTGTCGGTACCAATGTACCCGGCAAGGCGAAATTAGCCCAGCTTGCGCCATTGCTTTCTGTTGCTGAAAACGCACCGACATAGTCCGCAGGCATCAGGCCCGTTGGCGTCGCTGCCGCTGGGAAGTTCGCTTCTGCTGTACCTGGAAAAACAACATCAATCAGCGAGTTGTTGTAAGCCGTTACATTGTCAGCGGGATCAAATGCGGGGACGCCGTCTGAGTCTGTTGCGAACGGCGTTGGCGCATCAATCGCGATCGACGAGAAGGTCAGCTCACCATTTGTGAAATTGGTGAAGGTCTGTGTTGAATCGACATCCAGACCGACCGGGAAGCCGGCGAGCACGCCGTTGACGAAATTACCTTTGGTTCCGCGGCGAATAACAGCCCCGGCATTATTCTCGTCCACGCCCACGAGCGTGAAGTTGGCAATGGTCGGTTCGGAGAACGGTTCTGCAGCATTATTTGAAGACAGGTTGTCACCTTCAATACCGCGAGGATCACCAGACGTTGGGATGTTAGAGCGCACGGCGGCGAATTGCAGTGTCCCCGTCCAGCCATCTGTCCAGTCGATCGAATCGTCACCGGCGCCTGTGACCACGGCATAGTTGACGTTCACAGTCCCACCGAACCACTCAATCCCGTCGTCCAGGTTGTTGTGGACCTGAATATAGTTGACCTCAGTGCCGCTACCGACACCCTGGAACGCAATTCCGTTCAACTCGTCATTGTTGGTCAGGCGCGCGCCCGCATACTCGACGATAACATAGTTAAGTGAGCCGGAGTCATCCAATGGGTCGTCACCGCCAAAGAGACCAGAAGCCCCTTCACCTGTCTTCTCACACTCTGCAGTTCCACCCGTCGCAGCGCCGTCACAGGCGTTGATGGGCGCGAAGCCGTTGATGACCAGGCCGCCCCATTGGGCGTTGGAGGTCTCGGAAATGATCGATGTGCCGACCTCTTCGTCGTTAATAGCCGCGCGCGAGGTGAAGCGGATGGGCGCTGCTTCTGTACCAGAAGCTTCAATCGCAGAGCCGCGCGTAATCACCAGATAGTCATCCGTTGCGTTTGCGGAGCCGCCTGAGGACGCCCCAAAGAAGCGGACGCCTTCTCCAATTGTCAGAACGGCGTTTGCACCGCCATCAGTTCCGACAAATACAGGACCCTGGATCGCGATGGTTGAATTCGCAGGGATGGTCAGGTCTGAGTTAATGTTCGTTTCACCGCTATCAGATCCAATCGAACATACGTCGACATCCGAAAATCCATCAGCCGCAACAGCTGCAAATGTCGTCTCGGTTGTGCCGGTTGGACAGCCCGAAGCCGGGACCAGGTTGATTGTCGAGGGAGCCGGTGCCGGATCCGGATCAGGCGCCGGCGCAGGGTCCACGATCGTTTCCGCGCCGGGCGAGGCGATATCCGTGTCCGAACAACCTGCAAGCGCCAATACCGCAGCACTCGCCATAATTGCATAACGCAGGTTCCCTGCTTTTCTCATGATCGCCCCCTTAGAGCTTGTCGAAAGAATCCATTACAATTTGCACAGGCCATCCTCCGGACGCCCGATGGCGGTGCCTTATGCACACGAAAAAGACACTTTTTTTACAGTCACAAAAGCTTCGTTTTTGAGCGACGTCACGCCCGGATCAAATGCTACATTTTTGTGATATTCGTATACGGAACTTAATTTTGTCCGGTCTCGGATGTTTTTGATTTAACTGGAAAAAACAGGTTTGAAACACCAGACAGACCAAATCGCCAGTGATAACAAAGGGCCGAACGGAATGTAGGATGTGGAAGGCCTTTCCGCACGTCTCAGACCACTCACCAAAACGAGCATCAAACCGAGTCCGGAACCCAGCAGCAAGGTTAACGGAATGTTATACATGCCAACCCACGCACCACCGGCTGCGAAAAGTTTTGCGTCACCGAGTCCGATGCCTTCCCGACCGATCCTGAGCTTCCAGAAATAATGCAAACCAGCCAGCAGCGCATAACCAACGATTGCCCCGATAATCGATTCGGATATCGAAGCGCCATACCACCAGGCCTGAATCAGTCCGAAGGCGATGAGCGGTAAGGTGAGCCAGTCCGGAAGCAGGAAGCGGTCCAGATCGATCCAAGACAAGATTAACATCCCGATGCCAAGGACAAACGTCGCGCCCGCCAAGCGCCACTCAAAAATAGCAAACCGATCAGCAATCAGAAGCGCTAATGCAAAGGCGACGACCAAAGCGGCGAACAACACCACCGTCTCGCGGCGCTCGCGCCTGGGAAAAGGAAACGGTTCACTCAGGTGTCTCTCCCGTCCACCCTGCGTTTGCCATCGCTTCCTCAAGCGGGATCTGCAACAGCTGGCCATCCCGGGAGAAGAAGAAGGTTTGCCCATCCAGACTGACGCCGGCGCCGAGTTCCGGCTTTTCAGTATTCACCGGCGGGCCGATGTTTACCGGATCCCCCCAGATGCCGTTCTCATCGCGAGACGTCATCCAGATGTCCACATAGCCGAGTTTTGGCTGGCGATAGGTATAGAAGAACAGGTGTTGTCCGTCCGGCGTGACGCCGATCTGCGCGTCAGCCCGTCTGCTATTGATCCCATCCGGCATTTTCAGCACGGTCCAATCGTTGAGCGCTTCATTCCAACGGGCCTCGTAAATGTCGTGTCCACCTGCACCATCTGAATGGTTGGACGTGTAGTAGAGGCGGCCAGCCTCATCCATCACCGGGCTGAGCTCTGAGGCACCAGTGTTCAAAGCGTCCGACAACGGCTCCGGCTCGCCCCACCCCGTTTCAGTCGGCAAGACCCGCCAAAGGTTTGGATCATTTCCGCGCCCCCGCGATTCCAGCAAGGCATTTGAAGAGTAATACAGATACCCGTCGAACGGACTGAACGACGCCTCACCCACAAAGCCCTGTGTAGGCCATCCAGTGATTTCCGTAATCTCAGACCAATTTCCGTCGGCATCCTGGCGCATTTCGAACAGAAGCGTCAGGTCGCCGCGCTCCTGCGTCCAAACCCGGTGCATTTTGTCAGCAGACTCTGTGTAGCTGTACATCCGATTAAACGGCCCCGGTAGCTCCATATCGGGGAAGATGGCGGACTCGCCGACCGGTGGCGCGTCTTGTGCACCGCAGGCACTGATCAGCAGAACCCACCCCAGAACCACACCACGCATGTTGAAACTCCACGAACATTCTTAGGCAGGCGACGCCCTACCGCCTGGATGTGACGCTTTTTTTACTGCGTTGAGGCCTGCTTTCCTAGAAATCCCGTCGCAACAACGAACAATTCCGGAGAGCCTGAGCGGCTGGCGGGCGGTTTGATGTGTTTCACAGTTCGAAACCGGGCCCTCAGCGCCTCCATCATATCGGGGGTGGCGCCGCCCTGGAACACTTTCGAACAGAATGCGCCGCCCTGAACCAGGTTCTCAGTTGCAAAGTGCAGAGCCATGTCTGCGAGCGCCGCGGTGCGCAGATGGTCAGTCTGGCGATGCCCTGTCGTATTCGCCGCCATGTCCGAGAGAACAAGATCGGGCGGCCCGCTCAGTCCGGCCAGCATGGCTTCGACATCGGCCGGGTTATTGATATCGCCTTGCACGACATGTGCACCGACCACCGGCTCAACCTCCAGAAGGTCAATCCCAACCAGTTCTTTGACGCCCTTCCGCACACAGACCTGCAGCCATCCCCCAGGCGCGCTGCCAAGATCAACAACGCGTTGTCCTGGTTTTAACAGCCCCGCTTTCTCGTCAATCTCGAGCAGTTTGTAGGCTGCCCGGGCACGGTAGCCATCCTGACGTGCTTTTTGCACATAAGGATCGGCCAATTGACGCTCGATCCACTTTTTCGAGCTCTCGGACTTGGCCCGATAGGCGATGATTTTTCGCTCGCCAGTACGCCGTCCGGAGTCTGGCTTCCGATCTTTGCCAGGCCCCCGCCAGCGCCGTTTCCCATCATCACTCATGCCAAACTCGCTTGCGTTGTTTTGGGGCGGTTCTGGCCGCTTGCTGGCCTACGACGGCGCCGTCTCCCGGACCTTTTTCGGCTTTTCGCCCCGTGAATCATCGATAGAAGCAAGCCTTCCCGCAAACCGCGATCAGCGACCCGCATACGCCCTTGTGGCGCAAGGTCCCAGACGGCCTCAATTATGGCGCATCCCGCTGGCATCAGCACCGCGCGATCTTCCCCGATTGTCGGATACTTCGCCCGACCCGCCACACCGACGGACTGAAGCTTGGATATGGTCGCCATCATCTGCGCTTGCGTCACCCACTGTCCGTCAACAAGGTCACGCCGGTATTTGTTCAGGCCGAGGTGAACCCCGGTCAGGCAGGTCACGGTCCCGGATGTCCCGATGACATGCGCTTCGCCGCGTTCGAACACATCCCGAATACGCTCTGCATGTTTCCAGTCCGAAAGCAGGCTTCGCGCTTTGGCGAGCATGGCCGGATAAGCTTCGTCCTCCGGCATATGATTAAAGGCTTCAGTGAGTGTGACGACCCCGATCGGCAGGCTTGTCCAGGCCTTGATCGGCGGTTTTTTGATCAGGGCGGGGAGACCGTTATTGTGCACGGGGCGCGTGTCAACGAAGGACAGTTCGGTCGATCCACCACCAATATCCAGGACCAGGACGTTCGGTACGTTGGGCTCCATCAGATTGTGACAGCCAATCAAAGCCAGCTTGGCTTCCTCTTCCGGGCCAATGATTTTGAATGTCATGCCCAGTTGTTCACGCACACGCTTGATAAAGTCCGGTCCGTTTTCTGCGCGTCGACACGCCTCTGTCGCGATGCATCGAATATGACCGACACGCTTGGCTTTCAGTTTGGCGGAGATCTTTTCAAGCGCATCAATCGCGCGCTCAATCGAGGCGTCAGACAGTCGACCGGTCGCGGTCAGTCCCTGCCCCAGACGCACCATCTGCGAGTGTGAATCGATTACAGTGAAGCGATCGCGCTTCGGCGCGGCAATAAGCAGCCGACAATTATTCGTGCCCAAGTCCACCGCAGCATATAGCGGTGCCCTTTTGCGTTTGCCTGACCCGTTGCGGCTGCTACCTTGCCGGTCATCAGGCACTTTTTCTTTAGCCATGTGCGGCCCAAATCTTGTGCGTTGGTCAAACCTGTAGCACACAATGTCAGTATGGGCCATCGACCAAACTTCTTGCAGCGCCTTGCAGGCGTTTTTCAGACCTCAGCTGTAGAGGTACCCGCTGAAGTTGAGGAGCCCGTGGTCATTGCGCCTTCAGAGACGCCAAACGCGATCCCGACCACTGAGGCCAAGTACCAGATCGGCCAGGTGGTGCGCCATCGGTTATTCGACTTTCACGGCGTCGTTTTCGATGTCGACCCGGTCTTTGCAAACACCGATGAGTGGTATGAAGCCATTCCCGAGGAAGTGCGCCCGGCCAAGAACCAGCCCTATTATCATCTCTTCGCAGAGAATGACCGCACGCATTATGTGGCCTATGTGTCAGAGCAGAACCTGAAAGCGGACGAGAGTAATCGCCGCGTCATGCATCCCGATATTCCAAATATGTTCGAGATGACAGACACAGGCTACGTCCTGAAATCGGTTCAACGGAACTAGGGTTTCACAGCCTCTGGCACAGCATCCTTGAAGGCTTGAATGTCGGCGCAGACCGCATCAATCTCCACCAGTCTTGGAAACGCGGACAGGTCCACTTTAAATCGCTTAGCGTTATACATCTGCGGGATCAGGCAGACCTCCGCCAAAGTCGGCTGGTCGCCAAACAGAAGTCCCTGTCTGGAAGGCAAGTCCTTAGCGCCGGCTTCCAGAGCTGCAAAGCCTCGCAAAATCCAATCGCTATACCAGTTTGAGATGGCTGCTCTATCGGCTTGAAAGTCGGTGCGCAAAGTTTGCAGAACCGAGATATTGTTGAGGGGGTGAATGTCACAAGCAATTGTATCGGCGAATGCCCGCGCCTGGAGACGCAGAACCGGATCTACTGGCAGCAGAGCAGGCTCTGGATGCGTTTCCTCCAACCATTCCAGGATCGCCATGGACTGGCCATGCACTTCGTCGTTCAGCTCGATCGCTGGAACGCGCATCTGCGGGTTCACCTTACGATAGGCCTCAGTTGACTGTTCCTGTTGATCTGGATGCAGATTGATCGGGATGGACTGATACGCCACCCCCTTCAGATTGAACGCTATTCTCAAGCGATAGGACGCTGAAGAACGCCAGTAATCGTAGAGCTTTAATAACACAGATCACTCCTCGTCGATCAGTTGAACCAGCTTGCGGGCCAATGACGCAAGACAGGCCGCCCTTCATGAGTTATATTAGTTGCATGAGCAACCATTATTCAACGCCTCCGCCGAGCGCTGACTGGACGATCGATCAGGGTTGGAGCTCTTACACGCCGCAGCAGCATCAAACCTGGGATACGCTGTATGATCGTTTGCAGGAGGTCCTGCCCGGGCGTGCCGCGCCAGAGTTTTTGAACGGATTAGATGCGCTTGATCTCCATCGCGGCGGTATTCCTGATTTCAGAACCATCTCTGAAGAGCTTAAAGCCCTGACCGGTTGGCAAGTGGTGGCGGTTCCGGGTCTTGTCCCTGATGACGTGTTCTTTGAACACCTCGCCAATCGCCGCTTTCCGGCCGGCAATTTTATTCGGGAACCTGATCAACTGGACTACATTCAGGAACCGGATGTCTTTCATGACGTATTCGGCCACGTCCCGATGCTGACCGATCCCGTTTTTGCCGACTATATGCAGGCCTATGGTGAAGGCGGACTTCGTAGCCTGCGGCACGCTTCGCTTAAAAATCTCGCTGCGCTCTATTGGTACACGGTGGAGTTCGGCCTGATCAACACGCCGCAAGGCTTGCGCATCTACGGCGCCGGGATCGTCTCTTCAGTGGCCGAAAGCAAGTTTTCGCTTGAAGACCCCTCGCCTAACCGCATCGCATTTGATCTCGAGCGCCTAATGCGTACCGACTATCGGATCGACGATTTTCAGCAAACCTACTTCGTGATCGAGTCTTATGAGCAACTGTTTCGGGCCACCGTCGATACTGACTTCGCGCCCCTCTACGCGAAGATGAATGGCAAGTTCGATTTCAAACCCGACACGGTGCTCGACACCGACCATGTCCTGCATCGAGGCACGCAAGCCTACGCCTTGTCAGGGGGCCGTTTCGCCACTTCAGGGCAATAGCAAGCACGCATCGCCATAGGAGTAGAACCGATATTTTCGGGCAATCGCGTGGGCGTAGGCGGCTTGCATAATCTCTGTTCCCATCAGGGCGCAGACCAGCATGAACAGGCTGGACTTCGGCAGGTGGAAATTGGTGATCAAAGCATCCGTCGCACCGATCCGATCGCCCGGTTTGAGAAAAATATCGGTTGGCCCCGTTGCAGCAGAAAGCTCGCCCTGCGCATTCAGGCAGCTCTCCAAAGTCCGCATCGCGGTCGTTCCCACCGCCACGCAGCGATGACCCAATCGGCGGCTTTGATTGATCCGATTGGCCGTCGCGGGCTTTAGCTCCCGCCATTCCGCGTGCAAGCGGTTGGCTTCGATCTGGCTTTCTTTCAACGGCGCAAAGGTGCCTAGCCCGACATGCAGCCGCACGGTTTCGCGATGCAGCCCCGCGGCATCAATCTCGTCCAGCAGACGCTGTGTAAAATGCAGACCGGCTGTCGGCGCCGCGACCGAGGCGGCTTCCTCGCCAGCAAATGAAGTTTGATACGTCGTCTTGTCTTCAGCATCTGCGGCGCGGCGACGCGCGATATAAGGCGGCAAGGGCATCGCGCCATACCGTTCAAGCGCCGAGACAAGGTCTGCCGCAGGCAAGTTGAACTCAATGACCGTCTCGCCGTCCTCAAGTTTATCGACAACCCGCGCTGCGAACTGTTCACCAAACTCGATTGTGTCACCGGTCTTGAGACGCTTGCCCGGTCGAGCCAGAGTTTTCCATTTTGTTCCCGAGACATGCTCAACCAGGTTCACATCAACCGAGATATCATGTCCAAGTTCATCGCGTGCGGGTCGAACGCCCTTTAGAGCCGCCGGCAAGACGCGCGTATCGTTGAAAACCAGAACATCGCCGGGGGTCAGATAAGCCGGTAAATCACGCACAGACGCGTCTTCCAAACGTCCGTCGCCATGCACAACTAATAATCGTGCGGCATCTTGCGGCGTTACCGGTCGTAGCGCGATACGCTCCTCCGGCAGCACAAAATCAAAGACTGACAGGTCTGTCAGGACAGGCCCCTATTTCACAACCGCCGGAACCGGAGGCAGGTCGCAAACCCGATTGCCCAAGCGGTCCGCTGCAACAAGACGGTCCGCCCAGCTCTGAACGCTGGTTTTCTGCACAAACACTTCCGGACGGTCGGCTTCTGGAAGATCCGCGGCAAGCGTCGCGCTTAACAGCACATCCGGATTTGGAATCGGAAAGCCGTTCGGACGTGGCCCCAATTTGATTTTCTTCACCACATCCAGGCCAACCAAGACCCGACCTTTGGCCGTGTATTGCTTGTCCAGGTGCTGGCCTCCATCGGAAATCAGAAAGAATTGCGCGTTGCCAGAATTCGGATCATCGGTGCGCGCGGTCGACAGTACACCCGGGCAATGCGGAATCCAGCTTTCAACTTGTCCATCACGTGACATCTCAGCCAGGAACTGGGCCTGCGTTTCGATTGGAAACCCATTATAATAGCCGCCTGTCGCAGAATCTGCCGGGCCAATCGTATCGAGCGGCATGTCGGCAGGAGTCCGTCGAAACACGAATTGCCCATCCATCGGCGGCAGCATCTTATCCTGCCCATGCGTGGCTGCCACGTCGCCACCTTGCGCCATAAAGCCTTGAATCACACGGTGAAACTCGGTCCCATCATACAGAGCTGACTGCACATAGGCACGAAACTGATCGGCATGCTCCGGGGCGACATCCGGCAGCAATTCGATGAGAATCTCACCTTTGGACGTATTGAAGATGACCAGATTGGCGGGGTCAACAGCGCGCCAATCACCTGGCGCGGCCTCAACATCAGCGTATGTGAAGTCCGGTGATGTACCATCTTCTGTGTCTGCCCCTGCACAGGCAACAAATCCCAGAAAAGTCAGTCCGCTCAGCAGGCTACGAAAAATCATTTCTTATACTTCTCCAACAAACGCTGTTTCACGCTCGGTGTGACAAATGGTGTGATGTCCCCGCCAAAACGGGCGATTTCCTTGACGAGCCGCGATGCAACGGCCTGATGCTTAACATCGGCCATCAGGAAGACGGTTTCAATCTCGCGATTCAGTTGTTCATTCATGGCGGTCATCTGAAACTCGTATTCAAAGTCTGACACCGCGCGTAATCCGCGCACAATGACATTGACTTCGCATTCTTCAGCAAAATGCATCAACAATTTGTCGAAGGGGCGAACTTCTATTTCGGCACGCCCCGGGCCGGACAGTCGCGCGCATTCTTCCTGCATCATCTCGATCCGCTCTTCGAGGAGGAAGAGCGGCCGTTTCGCCTCACTGACGGCAACACCAATGATCAGCTTATCGACGAGCTTCATCGCCCGACCGATAATGTCCATATGCCCCATCGTGACCGGATCGAACGTTCCCGGATACAGCCCCAATCGTTTCATGCGCGCCTCCAGATATTCGCGATCCGCGTCCTAGACGGACGTTCTACGCTTCATCTGTATCGTCATCGCCGTCATCTACAAGGCGTGCAACAGAAACAACCCGCTCGTCATCCTTGGTTCGCAGCACCCAGACGCCTGCGGTGGACCGTCCGGCGATGCGAATTTGGTCCACGGGTGTACGGATCAGCTGACCCGCATCCGTCACCAGCATGACCTCGTCTCCGTCTTCAACGGTGAAGGATTGTGCAATCTTTTTGATCGGTCCGGTCTTCTTGTTGCTACCCCAGATATTGTGCGCAACGAGGCCTTTTCCGCCGCGACCCGTAACCCGATAGTCGTAGGCCGAAGAGCGTTTGCCCATGCCGTCATCTGCGATGGTCAGGATGAACTGGTCAGCAGCGCCAAGCTCCGCGATCCGCTCGGCTGACAGAGCTGCTTCTTCGGACGCCTCTTCGCCATCCTCTTCCAGGCTCTCGGAAACGTCCTCGTCTTCACCCGTGGCTGCCCGGCGCATGGCGGACGCATGTTTCAGATAAGCGCGGGCTTCGGCACTGGTGACATCCACATGCCGCAGGATGCCCATGGCGATCACCTTGTCACCTTCGGCGAGGCGTATGCCGCGTACACCGGTGGAGTTCCGGCCGGCAAACACCCGCACATCGTCGGCGCGAAAACGAATGCACTGCCCGAGCGCCGTGGTCAGGAAGACATCATGCTGCGCCGAACAGACTTTAACGGATACGAGCCCATCACCTTCATCCAGTTTCATCGCGATCTTGCCATTGCGATTGACGCGTACAAAGTCGGACAGCTTGTTTCGGCGGACATTGCCCGAGCGCGTCGCAAACATGACGTCCATTTCGGCCCGGGTTTCTTCATCATCAGGGAGGGGCATCACGCTTTCGATCCGCTCATCCTTTGACAGCGGGAACAGGTTTACCAGCGCCTTGCCGCGCGATTGCGGGGAACCAACCGGCAAGCGCCAAACCTTTTCCTTGTAGACCATGCCTTCGGAGCTGAAGAACAGGATCTCAGTGTGCGTATTGGCCGTAAACAGGCGTGTGACGAAATCTTCGTCCTTCATCGACACGCCGGAGCGACCCTTACCGCCGCGATGCTGGGTGCGATACGTCGAGAGCGGCGTGCGTTTGACGTAGCCACCGTGCGTCACGGTGACGACCATGTCTTCGCGCTCAATGAGATCCTCATCATCCATGTCCGCTCCGCCGAACGTGAATTCAGACCGGCGCGGCACGGCAAACTTCTCTTTCACCTCGCTGAGTTCGCCGCGAATAATGTCGAGAATACGTGGCCGAGAACGCAATATATCGAGATAGTCGGCAATCTTCTCCGCCAGACCTTTGGCTTCGCCACCAATCTCGTCGCGACCAAGTCCCGTCAGTCGAGAGAGCTGTAAGGCGAGGATCGCGCGTGCCTGTTCATCGGAGAGGAAGATCGCCTTATCCCCATCCCAACGGGTCCGACGATCCGCGACCAGTTCCAGGAGCGGGCCCATATCCATGATCGGCCAGGCCTTGGCGAGCAGTCGCTCACGCGCGGTATTCGGATCCGGCGCATTTCGAATGATCGAGATAATCTCATCAATATTCGCAACCGCCATAGCGAGGCCGACCAAGACATGCGCGCGGTCACGGGCTTTGTTCAGCTCAAACTTGGTGCGGCGCGCAACAACTTCTTCGCGGAACTGAATGAACGCCTGCAGGATCTGGCGCAGGTTCAACTGTTCCGGACGCCCGCCATTCAAAGCCAACATATTGGCCGGGAAGCTTGTGCGCAGCTGCGAGTAACGATGCAACTGGTTCAGCACGACTTCGGCGCTGGCATCCTTTTTGATCTCGATCACAACCCGAATGCCGTGGCGGTCGGATTCGTCGCGCAGATCAGCAATGCCCTCGATCCTTTTCTCGCGCACCATCTGCGCAATTTTCTCAACCAAGGTCGCCTTGTTCACCTGATAGGGAATCTCAGTGACGACGATGGCTTGCCGCCCATTACGCATTTCCTCAAACTCGGACCGCGCCTGCATCAGGATCGATCCGCGCCCTTCAAGCAATGCCTTGCGGGATCCAGCATGTCCAAGGATCAGGCCGCCCGTCGGAAAGTCAGGGCCCGGAACGATGTCCAGCAGAGTCTCGTCATCGATCGCAGGGTCATCGATCATCGCCATGGTCGCGTCGATCACTTCGCCCAGATTGTGCGGCGGAATATTCGTCGCCATACCGACCGCAATACCCCCCGCCCCATTCACCAACAGGTTCGGATACTGAGCTGGCAGAACCATGGGCTCTTGCTGCGAGCCATCATAGGTATCCTGAAAGTCGACCGTGTCCTTGTCGATGTCGGCGAGCAGATATGTCGCTGCCTTGGTCATCCGCGATTCGGTGTAGCGCATCGCCGCTGGCGGATCATTGTCGATCGAGCCGAAGTTGCCCTGCCCGTCGACCAGGGTCAGCCCCATTGAGAAAGGCTGTGCCATTCGGACCAGCGCGTCATAGATCGCGCTGTCGCCGTGGGGGTGGTAGTTCCCCATCACCGCGCCGACAATGTTCGCCGACTTCTTGTAAGGCTTGTCCGGCGTGTTGCCGTTAACCTGCATCGCATAGAGGATGCGGCGGTGGACCGGTTTCAAACCATCGCGCACATCAGGCAGCGCCCGGCTGACAATCACGCTCATCGCATAGTCGAGGTACGACCGTTTCAGCTCAGTCTCGATATTGATCGGATCGATACCCTCTTCTGAGGGATCCGGCTCCGGCATTTCCGGCTCTTCTGGCGGAGTATTCTCGTCGCTCAAGGGACATCGCCTCTCTGTTTCGCGACAGGCTTCGAATCGCCTGTTCGTATCGCATAGAAGACTAGCAGGATGAGGCGGCGCTTACAAATGTCTGAAACAGCCCTTATAGTGTTATAAACACACCTCAGAAGGAACGCTCAAGTGTCTGAATATATTGCATTTAATAGACGACAAACGGTTGGCCTTCTGCTTGGATTGGGGATTGCTGGTTGCACCGCGCCGGATGGGTCTACGAATCCGGTCACAGAAACGGCAAAACCGACCCCCTCGGCCTGGCAAGCAGGTCCGAAATTACCGTTCGCCGTTCAGGAAATATATCCCTGTATGCACAATGGGCGAGTGCATCTGGCAGGTGGCTTTGTTGCTGAAGGTGAGCGAATTTCCGGTCCGACGGATCAGCATGTGTCCTGGGGCGTAGGTTCGCAGACATGGACCCCTGAACCCTCTCTACCCACGCCGCGCCATCATCCAAACTTGATTAGCTTTGACGGACACCTGTTAGCCATTGGCGGCTTCGAATCTGCATCCGCTGACGCCGTTTGGATCACGCAGTCTGGTGTCTGGAAGCTGGTCGGCACGACCTGGGAAGACGCTCCGTCACTCCCACAGCCAAATGGTGAGAGTGTGACCTGCGTCCTCGGTGATCACTTGCATGTCTGCGGCGGCCGAAAGCCTCAAGGCGGATCCAATGCCAGTTGGAATGATCACACTGATATTGCTGACCACTTCGTCCTAACGGGACTGGATGGGATTTGGGAAACCGCAGCCCCGCTGCCAACGGCAAGAAATAGCGCCGCGAGTGCTGTGATTGGCGACAGTTGGCATGTCGTCGGCGGACGCACCGTTGCTGACGGCAATACGCCTGTACATGAGGTCTATGACGTAAACGAAGATCGCTGGCGTACGGTCGCGCCCATGCCTCAAGGTCAGGGCGGTCTCGCCGCCGTCGCACTCGATCAGAAGGTGTACGCTTTTGGGGGTGAGTACTTTAACGATGGCGGTGGAGTTTATCCGGAGTGCTGGGTCTATGACCCAACTGCCGATGCCTGGTCAGCCCTTCCGGACATGCCAAATCCCCGCCATGGCCTGGGCGCTGTCGCGATTGACGGGAAGGCCTACGTGATTGGCGGTGCCCTTCAGGTCGGCGGAAACCAGACGTCAGATCTGGTTGAGGTGTTCACGCCTTAAGCCTTGGTTGAGCATCTCGATTGACAGAGCAAAACCTCCGTGGTGCCCTTACCTCAACAACAAGTGGGAGGGTGCGTTGAAGCGTCTATTCATCAGTTTTGCCATTTCAGGCTTAGCATTCAGCCAAGCTATCGCTCAGGAGGCCATGCAAGAAACAGTCGTCGTTACAGCGTCCATGATTGACGAAGACGACCTATCGGAAACGCCCAATGCCACACTGCGCGTAAGAGCTGACTTCGTACTTTATGAGCTTAGCTACATTAACAGCACGCTAGACCCATCCGAACGCAAATCTGAAATGAAGGATATGTATGAAGCGGTGCTTCGTGAGGTTTCCAGGCAACCTGGTTTAACCTTGTTGGCCGGTGATGCGTTCGCCTATGCGAATATTGAAACGGTGACCTTTGACGAGATTTATGCAAATTATGGCAATCAGGGACGTCTCGACTTTGTTGTCCGCGCGGATGTTGGATCGAATGAGACGTATCAGCGGGTTCGTTCACGTGTCGAAAACTATGTGAAAGCTTCTGGTGAAGTTGGTCGTTCACAATCGATTTTAGATGAAGAGCAGTACTTGGGGGTCAGTGACCTCAAAAGCTATCGATCTGCGCTCATTCAAACCATCTGGGATGATATCTATACCTCATCCAACCCAAATGGCGCGACAGACGTTGAAATTCTGGGCCTTGAAGCACGCACACAATACCGACCGGTTGGCCCGCTCGAACTGGAACTGTTTATCCCGTACATAATTGAGTATGAGACAGTCATTGAGCGTTAAATTTCAATCTGCGCCATACACGCCCCTTGCCCATCATCAAAAGGGGATTTCGTCGTCAAAGTCCTGGCTGAAATCCTGCGCTGGACCTTCCATCTGACGCGGACCGCCGCTGCCTTGATTATAACCCGCCTGACGTCCGCCACCGGCGCCAGCGCCATCACCCCGTCCGTCCAGCATGGTCAGATTGCTGCCATAGCCGCGCAGAACAACTTCAGTCGTGTAGCGATCCTGACCGTTCTGATCCTGCCATTTCCGGGTCTCGAGTTGGCCTTCAATGTATAGCTTGGAGCCCTTCTTCACATAGTTCTGCACCACGCGAACCAGGCCTTCATTGAAAATCGAAATCCGATGCCACTCGGTCTTTTCGCGGCGTTCGCCGGTATTCTTGTCTTTCCAGTTCTCGGACGTTGCCAAAGAGAAGGAGCAGACCTGCCCCCCATTCTGAAACTGGCGCACTTCCGGGTCCTGCCCGACATTTCCCACAAGGATTACTTTGTTCACTGAACCAGCCATAACGTCTCTCCGATCTTTTGCTTCCGAATCCAAACGCCCATGTACAGTCTGCTCAAAAGACTGTCGCGCGCAGGTACGGACGTATCCACAAAGGATGACCGCGTCAAGCTTTTGTTCTTTTTATGTTCCCATTAGGCGGCCGTCTTGCGAACCGCGTTTCCGATCATGCGTCCCCATTCCTTGAATGGGTAAATCAGCAATTGCAGGAAGTTTTCGCCGGGATTTCCCGCGAAACCGAGCGGTGCATCACATTTGCCGGGGCAGTAATAGGTTCCAAACAGGCGATCCCAAAGCGGCATGATGTTTGAGAAATTCTTGTTCCAGGCTTCGGGATGATCGGCATGATGCCAGCGATGAAAACGCGGCGATGCTAGGAACAGCCCAAACGGCCCATGCGACCAATCTACTTTCATATGACAATATTGCTGATGAAAGGCGCGGAAGATCACAACACCTGCCACCGCGCCCGGCGAAGCCCCCATCCAGGTCGCCAGAACGAGATACCCACCTTGAATGACCACAAGTTCAATGATGTGGGCCCGATACCAGGACAGATAGTGCATCTGCGTGTCGGAATGATGCACCGCATGCATCGGCCAGAGCACTGACGTGTGGCGAATGCGGTGGCTCCAATAGTCGACAAAGTCGGCGACAATCACAGCGACGATCGCCGGAACGATCGCTGGCGCAACGGCCCAGAACTCCGGCGGCACCGTCGGTATGCCGCTCGCCTCGAAACCATTGTTCAACGCCTTCACAGCCAGGAAGGCCACCGGCGCGAGCAGTCCGTTGAATGCAATAAACGACCAATTCACACGGACACTTTTGAGAAAGTCGGGTGACCAGCGTATGGCATCACCCCGGCGTGCTACAAAGGCCAGCACCGTAAACAATGTGAACTGGATCAGATAAACCGTGACCAGCGCTTTACCGGCTGCAAAATCGATATTCAGCCCCAAAATCTCCATGCACACCTCCAGATACTCTACGCCAAGCGCTCTTATGCGTGAAAATGTTTAAGGTTCGCTTGAGACGGACGTGGTTTGATCTCTTTTCCGATGCAGATTGCCGCGAACTGCGAAATCTAATTTGTTCTTTTTATGTTCTTGTGTTTTCACTGGACTCAGGTAACAGACGCGGTTGACCTCCGACCTCGCAAGACAAAGATACCGCCGATGGCTTCTCTCGAATCTCCGTTCATTCGCGTCCGCGGTGCCAAAGAGCACAATCTCAAGAATGTCGATGTCGACATTCCGCGTAATCAGTTGGTCGTCGTCACGGGCCTTTCCGGGTCCGGTAAATCCTCGCTCGCCTTTGATACGATCTATGCCGAGGGTCAGCGCCGCTATGTTGAGAGCCTGAGTGCTTATGCCCGCCAGTTTCTGGAGCTGATGCAAAAGCCCGATGTGGAGAGCATTGAGGGCCTCTCCCCAGCGATCTCCATCGAGCAGAAGACCACCAGCCGCAATCCGCGTTCAACGGTCGGCACTGTGACTGAGATTTACGACTATATGCGCCTGCTCTGGGCGCGGGTTGGCATTCCATATTCGCCGGCCACAGGCCTGCCCATCGAAAGCCAGACCATCTCCCAGATGGTCGACCGCACCATGGCGCTGCCCGAGGGAACCCGACTCTATTTGCTCGCCCCGGCGGTGCGCGGTCGCAAGGGTGAGTATCGCAAAGAATTTGCCGAGTGGCTGAAGGATGGGTTCCAGCGAGTGAAGGTCGATGGCGAGTTTTACGATCTCGAAACCCCGCCCACGCTCGACAAGAAGTACAAGCACGACATTGACGTGGTGGTCGACCGGATCGTCGTGCGCGAGGGCATGGAGCAACGCCTGGCGGAGAGTTTCGAAACCGCGCTTCCGCTCGCAAACGGTATCGCCATCGCTGAATATGCAGACATCGCCGAGGACGAGACCGAGCCGAAGCGCATCACTTACAGCGCCAATTTTGCGTGCCCGGAGTCCGGTTTCACTATCCCGGAAATCGAGCCTCGTCTGTTTTCATTCAACAATCCGTTTGGCGCCTGTCCTACCTGTGATGGCCTGGGTCAACAGCTGAAAATTGATCCCAGCCTGATCGTTCCGGACAAGGATTTGACCTTAATGAATGGCGCGATAGCGCCGTGGGCGAAGTCCACCTCCCCCTATCAGACCCAGACCCTGCAAGCGCTCGCCAGTCACTATGATTTTGAGCTGAAAACTCCTTGGAACAAGCTTCCCAAAAAGGTTCAGGACATCGTGCTCTACGGCACGGGCGAAGACGAAATCGACTTTGTCTATGATGATGGTTTGCGGCGTTATGAGGTCACCAAGACCTATGAAGGCGTGATTCCCAACCTACAGCGCCGGTCGCTCGAAACCGACAGCCAGTGGGTGCGGGACGAGATCTCGAAGTACCAATCGTCGGCAGCCTGTCCGACCTGCCTCGGCAAACGCTTGCGCCCGGAAGCCTTGGCGGTGCGGGTTGCCGGCCTCGATATCTCCGACGCGTCCAGTTTTTCGATCAAGGAGGCGGGCGAATGGTTCGGAAAAGTCAGCGACTCGCTCAGCGATCAGTCGAAAGAGATTGCCAGCCGCATCCTGAAAGAGATCAATGATCGCCTGATCTTCCTGAACTCAGTCGGTCTCGACTATTTGTCCATGTCGCGATCCTCAGGCACGCTTTCGGGCGGTGAAAGCCAACGCATTCGCCTGGCCAGTCAGATTGGCTCAGGCCTGACGGGCGTGCTCTACGTTCTCGATGAGCCAAGTATCGGCCTGCATCAACGCGACAATGAACGCCTGCTACAGACCCTGAAACGCCTGCGTGACCTCGGCAACTCCGTGATCGTTGTTGAACACGATGAAGATGCGATCCTGACGGCAGACCATGTCATCGATATGGGGCCACGTGCCGGGGTCCATGGCGGCACGGTCGTTAGCCAGGGCACTGCCGCAGAGGTGATTGCTGATCCGATGTCTCTGACCGGAGATTATCTCTCCGGGCGGGAAGAGATTGCCATTCCAGCAAAGCGCCGCCCGAAGAAGAAAACCAAACAGCTCGCTATCAAGGGTGCGACCGGCAACAATCTACAGAATGTGACGGCATCGATCCCACTCGGAACGTTTACCGCCATTACCGGCGTCTCGGGCGGTGGAAAATCCACGCTGATCATCGAAACGCTATACAAAGCGCTTGCGCGAAAGCTGAACAAAGCGAGCAAGGCCCCTGCTCCGTATGAAAGTCTTGAAGGACTGCATCACCTCGACAAGGTGATCGATATTGATCAGAGCCCGATCGGGCGCACACCGCGCTCAAACCCCGCAACGTATACTGGCGCATTCGGGCCAATAAGAGACTGGTTTGCCGGCCTGCCAGAGGCCAAGACGCGAGGCTACAAACCGGGTCGGTTCTCGTTCAATGTCAAAGGTGGGCGCTGCGAAGCCTGCCAGGGCGATGGTGTCATCAAGATTGAAATGCACTTCCTGCCGGACGTTTACGTGACGTGCGAGACGTGTGGCGGAAAGCGCTACAATCGCGAGACGCTGGAAGTGCTGTATAAAGGCAAATCAATCGCTGACGTCCTCGACATGACAGTTGAGGAAGCGCAGAAATTCTTCGCGGCCGTTCCAGCGATCAAATCCAAGATGGACACGCTCGCCCGCGTGGGGCTGACTTACATTAAAGTAGGCCAATCCGCCACGACACTATCCGGCGGAGAGGCGCAGCGGGTCAAACTAGCCAAGGAGTTGTCCAAGCGCGCAACGGGACGCACGCTCTATATCCTCGACGAACCGACCACAGGCCTGCATTTCGACGATGTCCGTAAGCTGCTTGAGGTGCTGCATGAACTGGTTGACGCTGGCAACACCGTTCTGGTGATCGAGCACAATCTTGATGTCATCAAAACCGCCGATCACGTGATCGACCTCGGCCCCGAAGGCGGCGACGGCGGCGGCAAGATCGTGGCCGTTGGCACCCCGGAGGAAGTTGCCGAGATCGAGGGAAGTTGGACCGGGAAGTTCCTGACCGAAACCTTCAAACGCCAGGCTGAACGTTCCGGTGGGTCTGCTAAGCCGAAAAAAGCTACGCCCAAGAAGCCTGCCAAACGGAAGAAGAAGGCTGCCGCTTAGTCGGAGCGTTGCTTTTAAGGATCAGATCAGCGGCAATCGGGGATTCGAGCCTGCTTGTACGGTGCTTACCGGTTCGCAAACCGTCCGCGCTGCAGGTCATCGGACAGCTGAATGTCTTCCGGCTCGCCGCTGAGCCGGTGCCGGTAGACTTGCGTATTCTCCAGCACGCGCTGCACATAGTTGCGCGTCTCGCTGAACGGAATGAACTCAACCCAATCCACAGGATCAACTTCACCAGCGCGCGGATCGCCATACTCTTCAATCCAGCGCCGCGGGCGCGATGCCCCTGCATTATAGGCCGCGGCGGTCATGATGTAGCTGCCATTAAACTGTCCGAGCAGCGTATCGAGATGCGCGCCGCCAAGCGTCATGTTGTAGCCCGGATCGTCCGTCAACCAGCTCGTGCGGTAGGGCAGTCCCTGCTTACGCGCCTCATAACGGGCGGTTCGCGGGACAAACTGCATCAGGCCACGTGCATTGGCGTGACTGATCGCGGCCGGGTTCATTTCACTCTCCTGACGCGACAGGGCGAGCATTAGTGAGCGCTCGACGCGCGGTTCTCGCAGCAGCGGATACTCGACCAGCGGGTACGCTGCATCCGGCGCAACAACCCCTTTCGCCATACCCGCTTTGGCGCCGCGTACCCCAATGTCGGAATAATGATACTCACGCCCGAGTTCCGCCAGCAGATCGAACTGCGCTGCCTCAGTGAGTTGGTCATCCAGGTGATAAGCCAGCTTACGAAACGCGGCATCCCAACCGTTTTCGGCGAACAGGCGCATAGCCCGAACCAGGGACTTGCGATTGAACGCCTCCCGGTCCGCATCACTGATCTGATGGTTCGCGATCAAGGCGATCTCACGCGCTGAAACTTTCTCCGCTGCGAGCTGGCCATAATAGGTGAAAGGGTATTCGGCGGCGCGCCGATAGGCGGCAGAGGCGAGCTCTGTGGTATTCATCGCCTCATGCGCTCGACCGACCCAATAGCGCGCTCGGGACAGGCTGATCGGTGATCCCACGCCTGCCTCAAGAGTCTCGAAGTGTTTCAAGGCACGTTCGGCATCCCCGCGATGGCGAAGCGCGATCCAGCCCGCCGTCCATTCTGCCTCAGCAAACTCCCTCCCGCGGGTCAGTCCGTGCGGCGCCGACAAATCGTAAGCCAGGGCCCAATCGCCGTCTTTCAGCGCAACGCGCACAGCCAGGCTGCGCTCGTTCCAAAGGCGCTCCCGGCCTGCAACCGGCACATCGTTACCATCAATCTGTCGCAGTAGAGGTGCTACGGTCGACTTGATCCCGGACCGGCGCCGCCACTGCGCGCGATCGAACAGCAACCCTGGGTGCTCTTTCAGTTTTACCGGTACGCGATCGATCGCCGCGTCGACGCCTCGGCCCCGGCGAATAAGCAGAATTCGTGCCTCGGTTAGCGCCCGCCAATCGCGCGACAGATACGACATCAATCGGTTGGCAGCGCTGGTCTGGCGCGTCCACAACAGGAAGTCAGCGCGCTTGTGATGATCGTCCTGGGTCAAGCGATCGCCATACCGCGCCATGACTTGCTGGCTGAAATCTCGCGTGAGTGTACGCCCGTGCCAGGCTTTGCGGATCTGAACCATTGCCTCGTCATGTCGCCCGACATTGTCGAGTGCGCGGGCATAGGTGAAATAGCCCGGACCACTGCGAGCGCCCTCATGACTCTCAAACCACTCGATCCGTTCTGCCGATGACAGCGCAGAAATTGCTAGATGCTCTTCGGCCCGGTTGCGAATTTCTCGGATCTGGGGCCAGTCATGCAGATCGTCTAAAGCCTGATTAAGCTCATCGAACGAGATGCGCAGATCTCGCCGCGCGCGATACCAGGCCAGGATATTCTGCGCCGTTGGATCACGAACCTCTTTCTGGATGCCGCGAACAGTCGGCCAATCCTCGCGCTCCACCGCCTGCAGGCCGCGCCGTAGCAATGAGGCCTCACGGGTCGAGATCACGTCTGAAGCCGCGATCAGTGCCGGTTTGAGACTGGGCGCGCTTGGTGTAGGGGCAGCGAGTGCGAGCGAGGCCAAGAACGGCGTCAGCGCGACAACGGCAATGAGTTTCGAGAGTGTTACGTGCATGTGACCTGTCTGTTTCCTTCTCGAAAGGGTATGATTCCAGAATAAAGCCCGTATATGACCAAAGTCTGGCGTTTTGGCCTTTCGTTCAACCCAAACTGTGTTTCTTTAAGATGTTTTATGGTTCCATTCCGGCTCTGATTACCCCATTCAAGAACGGGGCCATTGACCGGAAAGCCTTTGCGGACCTCATCGAACGTCAGATTGAAGGCGGTTCCAGTGCCCTGGTGCCATGTGGAACCACCGGCGAATCCGCTACGCTGTCTCACGCTGAACATCGCGAGGTTGTCGAGCTCTGTATAGACGTCGCCGCCGGCCGCGTTCCGGTCATCGCCGGTGCCGGATCGAATTCCACGAGTGAGGCCATCGAACTGGTTGAACATGCCAAAACGGTCGGAGCCGACGCAGCGCTGGTCATATGCCCCTATTACAACAAGCCGGATCAGGCGGGCCTTGAGGCGCATTTTCGCGCCATTAACGATGCTGTGTCTCTGCCCGTCATCCTATACAATGTGCCCAGCCGCACAGCCTGTGACCTTTTGCCGGACACGGTAGGGCGTCTCGCCAAACTGCCAAACATAATCGGTATCAAGGATGCCAGCGATGATCTGGGTCGCGTGTCCGAGCATGCGGCCCTAACCCGCGATCAGCAATTCGTACAACTCTCCGGCAATGATCCCTCGGCGCTTGGCCATCGCGGTATGGGTGGGGCCGGCTGCATCTCTGTAACGGCCAATGTCGCGCCCGATTTTTGCGCTGCCATGCATCAGGCCTTTGATGATGGAGATCTTGAAACGGCGCAGGCGATCGAAGCCCGTCTGATTGCCCTGCATCATGCCATGTTCGCAAGCCCCTCACCCGGGCCGGCGAAATATTTGCTCGCGAAGACCGGCATTTGCAAGGCGGACGTCCGGCTTCCAATCGTGACACCTGATGCCAGCGCGCGTGCCACAATCGACATGGCGATGAATGCTGCAGGCCTTGGATAAAGACACTTATGGCCAAGAAATCGCAAACTAAAGGCCGTGCCGACGGTCTCGTCGCTGAGAATCGACGGGCGCGCTTTGATTATGCTGTTGAAGACACGCTGGAGGCGGGCATCATGCTCGTCGGGTCTGAGGTGAAATCCCTGCGCAATGGCAAGGCCAATATCGCGGAGTCCTATGCCAGTGTTGAGGAAGGCGAGTTGTGGCTCATCAATGCGGATATCCCGACCTACGAAGGAGCAAACCGGTTCAATCACGAACCGCGCCGCAAGCGTAAGCTGCTGGTGTCAAAGCGCGAGAAAGCCAAATTGGCCCAGGCGGTCGAGCGCGCTGGCCGCACAATTGTGCCGCTGAAACTCTACTTCAATGAGCGTGGTCTGGCGAAGCTCCTGATCGGCATTGCCACCGGTAAGAAGAACCGCGACAAACGCGAAACGCAACAAAAGCGGGACTGGCAGCGCCAGAAAGCGCGGATCATGAAGGACAGCTAAGCGCCTTCGCTGAGAATGTTCGCAAACACCTCTGGGTCGATATTGCCGCCGGTCAGGATCACACCAACACGTTGTCCCTTTGCCTGTTCTGGCAGTGCAAACAGCGCCGCCGCCAGAGCCGCAGCGCCGCCGGGCTCAACAACCAGTTTCAAATACCGAAAAGCGCGTCGCACCGCTTCGCGGACCTGATCATCGCTGACCACACATCCGCCGCTGAGCCGGTCTCTGCCGATGGCCCAGGTTAATTCACCCGGCTGAGGCGTTAGAATCGCATCACAGATCGACCGTGTTCCGGGTGGATTTGATTGCACCTCCCCGGCTGTAAGTGACCGTGTCCAGTCATCATGGCCTTCGGGTTCTGCCGCCCAGATCGTCGTGTCCGGGCTGAGGCCCTGCAATGCCAGAGCGATACCGCTAATCAAACCGCCGCCGCCTGTACAGCAGATCAGGTGATCCAGCGGCGCGCCAAGCCCGCGCATCTGCTCTGCGAACTCAAGTCCACACGTCCCTTGCCCGGCGATAATGTCGGGATCATCGAAGCTTGGCACGACAATGGCGCTGCGTTCGGTCGCAATCTGTGCGGCAATATCTTCGCGGCTTTCGGAGTTTCGATCATACAGGACCAGTTCGGCACCATCGCTGCGAACCCCAGCCATCTTAATCTCAGGCGCGTCAGATGGCATCACGATTACGGCAGGCATCCCGAGCCGCTTGGCTGCCCGCGAGATCCCTTGCGCATGATTGCCGGATGAGAAGGCGACGACACCCGCCTTACGTTGGGCATCCGGAATCTGCAGCAAACGATTGGTCGCGCCGCGCAGTTTGAAACTCCCCGTCTCCTGCAGGTTCTCTGCTTTGATGAAAAGCTCGACACCGGCATACGTGTTCAGTTCAGCAGATTGAAGCACAGGCGTGCGCCTCACACGGCCTGCAATCCGGCGCCCAGCCCGGGCAACATCTTCAAATTCAGGGACTGTCTGTGTCATGGCCCTGCCCTATGTAGAGCGCGGGGCCCGGTCAAGCGCAGCAGACCTCAAGCGAGCGCGGCGCGGACCATATCCTTCGCTTGCGCCCCAATCTCGGGATGATCGAGTGCGTGCGCCAACACAGCCTGAAAATAGCCCGCCTTGGATCCGCAATCATAAGGTGCGCCTTCAAACTCATAGGCGTAGAATTTCTGGATCTCCATCAGACGCGCCATGGAATCGGTCAGCTGGATCTCACCACCCGCACCTTTGCCCTGATCGGCCAGCAATTCAAAAATCTCGCCCTGTAGAATGTAACGCCCGGTAATCGCGAGATTTGACGGCGCCTTCTCACGCGGCGGCTTTTCCACCATGCCTGACATCTCGATGAGGCGACCGTCGCGTTTGACCGGCGTGATCACGCCATAAGACGACACGCGCTCTTCGGGGACTGGGTCAACCGCAATGATATTTCCGCCAACTTTGTCATAAGCCTGAACCATTTGGGCCAGGCAGGATGTCTCGTTCTTGATGATCACATCTGGAAGCAAGACCGCGAACGGTTCATTGCCGACAATATCTCGCGCACACCAAATGGCGTGTCCAAGCCCCAGCGGTTCCTGCTGGCGCACAAAGCTGGCCGATCCGGCCGGAAGGCGGGTCGCCTGAACTTGTTTGAGGATCTCTGCTTTGCTTTCTTTGCCAGCCAGGCTCGCCTCAAGTTCATACGCCATATCGAAATAGTCTTCGATCGCCCCTTTGTTTCGCCCGGTCACGAAGACGATGTGCTCAACGCCCGCTTGCAACGCCTCGTCAACGACATATTGCAAAGCCGGACGGTCGACGACCGGCAACAGCTCCTTCGGGATCGACTTGGTCATCGGTAAAACGCGCGAGCCGAACCCGGCAACTGGCAATACAGCCGTACGAATAGACATGGATATCGTCCCCTAACTGGTCCTCGCTTCTCACTGAAACGTTTATCCAGTCAGTGCTGAAAGATAAACGCTAAAGTGTCGAATGCAGCCCGAAACCTGCAACCCAGGTGCCAAGACAGGCGAGCGTCAAAGCGAGGGTTACAAAGCGCGCAGAAAACTCGCGCACCATTGGGTTGAAATGTCCTCGCAACTGCTTTTGCAGGTGTCTGGCCGGCGAGGCGATCGGCGCCACCGCCTCAGGATCGTCAACAGCGCTGACACGCTGCGTCTCGTCATCGGTTGGCCGCGCCTCAAGCCTGCGGACCAATTGGGTGACCGATTCCGATTTCCGCTGCGCTGCCATAGCTTTGATCCATCACACTTCTTTGTGTTCTGTATCGACACAAAACACCTAACAGAGCGCTAAACCGATCGATCAAACTGTTCGCTTTGCCCGGTCCTTGGCGTTAGTTGCTTCGATGGCGGACCGCGCCGCTTGCCATTCTTCGTCGCCCCAGGCACTGAGCTGGTAGAAGTTGCCGCCCGTCGCATTGTACATCGCACCGTCAATCGCGATGGTCTGGCCGTTCACATATTCTGCACCCGGCGCCATCAGGAATGTCGCAAGATTGACGAGTTCGTGCATTTCCCCGATCCGTCCCATCGGATTGGAACGATCCCGGGCCATATCCTCGGTACTGTCCGCATCAGGCGCCAGACGCTTGGTCATGCCCTCTGTTGGAAAAGGCCCCGGCGCGATGGCGTTGAACCGCAGACCGTAGCGCCCCCACTCAGTTGCCAGCGACTGGGTCATCGTATTCACCGCTGACTTCGACATGGCAGACGGAACCACAAATGGGCCCCCGTTCCAGATCCAGGTGGTGAGGATGGACGTAACATTGCCCTTCTGCTGCGCGGAAATCCATCGCTTGCCGATATCATGCGTCATGTAGAACGTGCCGCGAAACACGATATTGGCGATCGCATCAAAGCCGCGAATGGACAGATCTTCGGTCCGGGAGATGAAATTGCCGGCGGCATTGTTAATCAAACCAGTGAGCGCCCCATGCCCGGACCAGATCTTGTCATTCATATCACTGATGGCTTCGGCGACACGGATATCGCAGGCATGCGGCACGACTTTACCGCCATGCGCAGACATCAGCTGCTCAGCCGTTTCCTCGCAAACCCCGCCGCGTCGCCCGCAGATATGAACTTCCGCGCCGAGCTTCAGAAACCCTTCCGCCATTTCCTTGCCGAGGCCGGTTCCACCCCCTGTCACCAGGATCCTCTGACCTTGCATCAGGCCATCTTTGAACATGAGCTTGCTGATATCCATAGCGCTTCCTCCAATCTCTTTTTGTAGGATCGAACCTAGACCAAGAGACTGCCAGGGAAAGCGCTACCGACGCGTCAGCCCATGACGTAAGCGTTCAGCTTGTTGCCATCCGGATCACGAAAATAACCAGCATAGAAGCCGTCCTCACCGCGGGGGCCCGGCGCACCCTCATCAACACCACCATTGGAGACAGCAATGTCGTACAACTTATCGACTTGGGCCTTGTCCTCGGCCTCCAGTGCCACCATGACGCCATTTCCAACCGTCGCGGGGTTTCCATCGAAGGGTTTGGTCAGACCGATGCCCGCGCCCCCACCCGGTTTTCCCCAGGCGATAAACGTTTCAAATTCCATCATCCGACCAGCCCCCAATTCGGCAAACAGCGCGTCATAGAACGCCGCACCACGCGCCAAATCACTGGTTCCCAAAGTTACATACCCAATCATCTTGCCCTCCAATCTTGGCTTGGAACATTATAAGAACACACAGCAAGAAGAGTCCAGGGTTTCGAAACTATTTCCGAAACGGCAAGGTCAACAAGCGCCACAAAAACCAGATCGGCAGCACGATGCCCGCGCCAGCCAAAGCGGGCTTCCAGAAATTCGCAACCGCCCATCGCGCAGCCGAGGCTGCGGTGGAGAGAAAGCTGCCAAGTGCGGAGGTCACATCCACGTTTGGGTTGGCCGGATCAAACTCTGACGCCATCACCAGAAATCCGACCAGAATGCACAGCAGAACAAGCTTGACCCATCCCCAGAGTTTTATCCCGAAAAGCCGTAGCAGAATATGGCGACGTGCCTTGGGTTGCTTGCCTGACGGCGGCTCAGCACCCGGTTCGGCAGGCACGTCACTCATGATCAGCTCGCCTGTTTCACAATCTCAACTTGATGCGGATAAGGAATGGTAACGCCCTGCTGATCGAAGGCTTCCTTAACCGCCTGCAGCAGATCGAAGCGGAACTCCCAATAATCTCCTGCCTTCACCCAGGTCCGGGATTGAATATCGACGGAGCTGTCATTCAATGTCACCACCCGGACAAACGGTTCTGGATCTCTCAACGGCCGCTTATCGGCGTTCACGATCGACTGGATGATCCCGATCGCCTTGTTGATATCGTCATCATAATCGATGCCAAATGTGAGATCGACGCGCCGCGTTGAGTAGCCGCTATAGTTCTTGATCACCCCGTCAATCGACTGGCTGTTCGGGATCATGATCTGAACATTGTCGACAGTCGCCAGAACCGTTTGGAACAAGTTGATATCCTTCACCGTCCCGGCAACGCCGGCCACTTCGACATAGTCTTCGAGCTTATACGGTCGGAAAATCATGATCATGACGCCAGAGGCGATGTTCCCCAGCGCGCCCTGCAGTGACAGGCCTATCGCCAGCGTCAGTGCGCCGAGGACCGCGACGAAGCTGGTCGCCTGAACGCCGAATACTTGCAGTGCCGCAATGAAAACCGCTGCCATAATCGCCCATCGGACCATGGACCCGAAAAAGTTGCCGACCGTGTCGTCAATGTCTTCTCGCTCATTAGCGATATTGCGGACAATCCGGCCGAGGATGGAGGCGACACGCAAGCCGATAATGACCACGACCAGGGCGCCAAGCACCCGCATGCCAAAGCCGAGCACACTCGGTCCATACTGCTCCCAGAGCGCTACGTAATCCAGGTTTTCCATTGCCGTTTCTAATCCCTTTGCAAGACGTTCAAACCACTTACTCTTCCAAAACTGGGCCTGCCGGTGCCATCCGCCAGCGGCTGGTCTGAGGACGCGAGCCATCGGGTTTCAGGCGCTGACGGCGAACCGGATAAACCTCATCCTGCCCCATCGCAAACACCATCATACCGCCGTTCTGAAACAGAGGTGTGTAGGCGTCATCGAGGACATTCAGTCCGCCGGTAAACGCGCCAAGCGCTGGCATCACCAGGCATGACCCATCAGTGACGAAACATCTCCGCCGCAAGCCGCGATGTCGACCAGCAATCCGGGCGCAGGGATGCAGGTGTCCGGCAATCTCGCCCGCCTCGCCGGTGGGCTCATGGCGAAAGACCAGATCACCAATACGCAGCACCTTCGCCGCCCGTCCGCCAAGATGGGCCGGTGGATCGGGATCATGGTTTCCCTCCACCCAGACCCAATCCGTCGCCGCCGTCAGCGCCCTGACTCGCGCAGCGCAACTGCCGCTCATCCGGCGTTCGGCTTTTGAGTCGTGAAAACTGTCACCAAGTGAAATCACAGTCTGCGGTGCAAGCTCCCCGATCAAGGCCTCAACAATCGAGAGGGTCGCACTCGTATCATATGGCGGCAGCATTTGGCCGCGAGCCGCAAAGCTGGAGCCTTTCTCAAGATGCAGATCTGAGACCACCAGCAGCTGACGTTCCGCCCACCATAGTGCGCCTTCCGCCAGTGGCTTCAGCAACGCGCCTCGCACATGGAGCAGCGTTTCTGATTTCGAATGTGCAGCAGCAGAGCCCATGCGGGCAAATTGGCCCGCGTCGCCGATCCGGTCAATTGCTCAGCGCTGACGCATGGCTGAGATTCGCATTAAATCTTTCTCTCGTCCGAGCATCTGGAAGAGTGAGATCAGATCTTCATCCGATGGGACAAAGACAGGCATCCCTTCAACGTCAATTCGCGTCCGGCTAGTTGGCTGAACAGCTTGCCAGGTATCGTCACAGACGATCTCGTACCCGGCCATAATCTCGACCCGCAGAGCACCCAGTTTAGGCAACAAGAAATATCGCGATCGATACGTTGCCGTTCCCCCATCTCTCTGATTCCGGATACCCCATCGTTTTATCAGCGCTTCGGCATCGCGCTCGGACACCAGCACGTCGACATCGCGAACGCCTTGAGGATTATAGCCTTTCAAAGCGACCGCCGCGCTGCCAAGCACCCACCACGGATCCTCTGTGTGATCGAGAAACGCACTCAGCTGACCAAGCGTGGCGATGAGATCAGCGTTCAGCATGATCTACATATGCAGCTCACGCCCCTCTGAGGCCAGCACGGCTTCATGCATCATCTCTGACAGTGTCGGGTGCGGGAAGATGGTGTGCATCAGATCCTGCTCCGTCAGCTCGCCTTCGCGCGCGATGACATAGCCCTGGATCAGCTCAGTCACTTCCGCGCCGATCATGTGCGCGCCAAGCAGTTCGCCCGTCTCCGCATCAAAGATCGTTTTGACGAGCCCGTCACCGGCCCCGAGCGCAATCGCCTTGCCGTTGCCGATGAAGGGGAACTTGCCGATTTTCAGTTTCTTGCCGGTCTCTTTCGCTTGCGCCTCAGTCAGGCCGACGCTCGCGACCTGCGGATGGCTATAGGTACAGCCGGGCACATTCCACGGATCAAACGGATGCGCGTCTTTGGTGTTGCCATTCATGGCCTCGACACAGATCACACCTTCATGGCTCGCCTTGTGCGCCAGCCACGGCCCGCCGGTCAGATCACCGATCGCATACAGCCCCGGCACGCCCGTGCGACCAAACCCGTCCACCACGACATGCGTGCGATCGACTTTGACGCCGAGTTCTTCCAGCCCGAGATTCTCGACATTTCCAACAATGCCAATCGCCAGGATGACCCGGTCGAACTCCTCAACCTGGTCTTTGCCGTCGATCGAGATGGTCGCCTTCACTTTCGTCTTGGTCTTGTTCAGACCTTTGACCTGCGCGCCTGTATGGATTGTCAGGCCTTGCTTCTCGAAGTCTTTGCGCGCGAGTTTCGAGATCTCTTCGTCCTCGGCGGGCAGAATGCGGTCCACGGCTTCGACCACGGTCACATCAGAGCCGAGCTCATTGTAGAAGCTCGCAAATTCGATCCCTATCGCGCCCGAGCCAATAACCAGAAGGCGCTTGGGCGTTACATCCGGCACCATGGCTTCGCGATAGGTCCAGACCAGCTTGCCATCCGGTTCCAGTCCGACCTGCGGGATGGCGCGGGCCCGTGCCCCAGTCGCGAGCAGGACATTGTTCGCTGTATAGCTCGTATCCTTGCCCTTCTCGTCCTTGATGATCACTTTTGGTGCCGGGCTGCCCTTCTCTAGCCGCGCGGTGCCCATGAGGACGGTGATCTTATTCTTCTTCATCAAGTGTTTGATGCCGCCGGACAATTGGGCGGCCACACCGCGCGAGCGCTTGACCACGGCCTCAAGGTCAAAGTCCGCCTTGTCGACTTTCAGGCCGAAACTCTTGGCGGTCTTGGCGAGGTGCAGCACCTCGGCCGAGCGCAGCAGCGCCTTGGTCGGAATACAGCCCCAGTTGAGACAAATCCCGCCCAGACTCTCGCGCTCCACAATCGCGGTTTTCATGCCGAGCTGCGCGCCGCGAATGGCCGCCACATAGCCACCCGGCCCAGAGCCAATCACGATCAGGTCAAAGTCAGTCATTCACTCAATTCCTTCAAGGGCGAACAGTTGCTTTTCTGAGATCCCAGCGCGGCATAGATCTGCAAAAGCTGTGCTTTTTCTACGAAAACCTTCAAGTACGTCCAGTAGATATTCCGAGGCAAGGTCCACGTTAATTTCTTGTTGGAAGCTAAACACGACATCATATGCGTCTCCCGCGCTCTCCAAGATACTGTCTTCTACAAAAAGTCTTCCGCGAAGCATTAACTCGCTTAATTCAGCTACATGCTGATTGATACTGTTTGAGAAGCTCTCGATATTGCCTGTCACGAATTCTGGATCTGGTTGGTCATGTTCTACAACCTCCAAGAAACCGTAGAATCTTCCGGCATCCCAGTATGTACTGAGTAGCTGCGCGTAGTATCGATCGCAGAAATCTAATTGGCGCTGATAGATCGTTTGCTCAATCATGTTGTCGTCCGCCTGAACTGCTGCATGCCATATCAACGCGGTAAAAACAGCCGCCATAAGCGAGAAGACAGCGGCTGAAACAGCAATTTTGTCGGAGCGGCTCAATTGCTCTGACCATTCACGTGGTCACTCATCTCAATCAACGCCCTTTACGTCATTCCACTTCACCAGGGCCTCATCTGAGAGAGCGCCCAATTGTTCAAACATTTCCGGCGTGCAGACATATTCCGCTTCCGCCGTTTCAAACTCTGCCAGAGTCATCATCGAGACATCAATCGCCCGTTGAACCGTCTCCACGGGCAGACTCGACAACACAACCTCTTCCACGAAGGTCTCGCTGATCGTCGAAGCTTCGTCGCCGCAGACATTAATCAGTCCCTGATGATACGCCACCGCCTTGGCCATTTCTTCCATTTGGTCGGCGGAGATATTGATCATACCGACTGTGGAGGTGGCATCAATCTCCGCGATCACATCCTCGGCCAGCGGGGCTGGCTCGCCGCACCCTGTCAGGACGGCGGCGCTTATCATCCCGCCGAACACGCCAGATCTCACAACAGCATGCTCTCTGGCATTTCGACATAGCGTTTGAACGCCTGCAGCCATTTTGCGCCTTCTGCCCCGCCAATCACACGGTGATCACAGGTGAGCGTCACACTCATCACCGTGCCGACAGTCAGATTGCCGTCTGCGCCGACAACCGGGCGTTTCTCACCGCCACCGACCGACAGGATCATGCCCTCTGGCGGATTGATGATGGAGGCGAAATTCTTGATCCCGAACATGCCGAGATTGGAGATGGAGAAGGTTCCGCCCGTATATTCCTGAGGCTTCAGTCTCCGCTCGCGCGCGCGGGCGGCGAGGTCTTTCATCTCGGCCGAGATCTCAGCGAGCCCTTTCGCCTGCGCATCAAAGATGACCGGCGTGATCAGACCGCCATCAATCGCCACCGCCACAGAAACATTGGCGGACTTGTGATAAGCGATGCCGACATCGGTATAGCTCGCATTACAATCCGGCTCGGCCATCAGCGCCATGGCCGAGGCCTTGATCAACAGATCGTTGACGGAGATTTTCACCCCTTCGGGCGCGGCATCATTAATGCCCTTGCGGGCCGTCAGCAGCTTGTCCAACTCGATATCCACCGAGAGCGGGAAGTGCGGCACCTGCATGAAGCTCTGCGTCAGGCGCTTGGCGACGGTGCGACGCATCCCGTCGAGCGGAATCAGCTCATAGCTGTCCGGCGCATAGATGCGATCATCAAGCACTTGCGGCAGGATCAGACCGTCCGGCGACGCAGGCGCGGGTGTCCGATCGCTTCTCGGCACCACATCCGTTCCGGGTTGCAAGTTTTCGACGTCTTTCTTGACGATCCGCCCACGCGGGCCAGAGCCCTTGCCGTTCAGCGCGGAGAGATCAATGCCCTTGAGGGCTGCGATACGACGCGCCAGGGGTGAGGCTTTGATCCGGGTCTCGCCCTTGCTGGCGGATGGGAGCTCCACAGGGGTGGAGGCGAGTGCCCCCTCGGTCTGCTTCGCAGACACCTCCCCCGCAGGCGGGGGAGGATCGCCCGCCGCAGCTTCCTTACCTCCTCCCCCGCTCGCGGGGGAGGTGCCCCCATCGGGGGCTGAGGGGGCCTCTGCCGAAATCGCCGAAGCATCTTCCCCTTCCTCGGCCAACACAGCGATCAGCTCATTGACCTTCACACCCTCAGTGCCTTCATTCACCAGGATCTGCGCGACGACGCCATCGTCTATCGACTCAACTTCCATCGTCGCCTTGTCGGTTTCGATCTCGGCGATGACGTCACCCGCCTCGACCGTGTCGCCGGGCTTGATGTTCCACTTGGCAAGCGTGCCTTCTTCCATTGTCGGGCTGAGGGCGGGCATCGTGATATTGATTGGCATTGCTACATCCCCTCGCAGACGGCCTTGCACGCCGCCACGATATCATCGGCATTCGGCAGGCTCATTGCTTCGAGATTGCCAGCATAAGGCAGCGGGACGTCGGCCTGATGCACGCGCATGGGCGGGGCATCGAGGTAATCGAACGCGAACTCGGTCACGCCAGCCGCGATCTCAGCGCCAACGCCCATATGCCGCCAGCCTTCTTCGGCGGTAACGATGCGATTGGTCTTCTTCACGCTTTCTACGACTGTATCCATATCGAGCGGGCGGATGGTGCGCAGGTCAACAACCTCAGCTGAGATCCCCTGCTCTGCGAGCTTGTCTGCTGCTTCCAGTGCAAAGCCGACACAGCGCGAATAGGCCACGATCGTGACATCTGTCCCGAGCCGCTTCACCGACGCCTTGCCAATCGGCAGCACGAAATCATCGAGATCCGGCACCGGATGGGCGTCGCCATAGAGCAGCTCATGCTCCAGGAAGACAACCGGGTTTGGATCCCGGATCGCCGCTTTGAGCAGGCCCTTCGCGTCAGCCGCATCATAGGGCGCAATCACTTTCAGACCCGGCACATGTCCGTACCAGGCCGCATAGTCCTGAGAGTGCTGCGCTCCCACCCGGCTCGCCGCCGCATTCGGCCCCCGAAACACAATCGGGCAGCCCATCTGACCGCCCGACATATACAGCGTTTTCGCCGCTGAGTTGATGATATGGTCAATCGCCTGCATGGCGAAGTTGAAGGTCATGAACTCGACAATCGGCTTCAGACCGCCAAAGGCCGCGCCGACGCCCAAGCCTGCAAAACCGTGCTCTGTGATCGGGGTATCGACCACGCGGCGCTCACCAAACTCCTGCAGCAATTCGCGCGTCACTTTGTAGGCGCCCTGATACTCCGCAACCTCTTCACCCATAATAAAGACGGTCTCATCACGGCGCATCTCTTCGGCCATCGCGTCGCGCAGCGCATCGCGCACAACCGTATCCGTAAACGTCGTACCGTCCGGAATGTCAGGATCGCTTTGGACTTCCACTTTGGGCGCCGAGGCCGCAGCGGCAGCGATCACTTCGGGTTCATCAACGGGTGTGACAGCTTCGGTCGCAGAGGGCGTTGGCGCGCTCACCGCGCTTGCGTCTTCGCCATCTTCGGTCAGCACAGCGATGACCGCGTTGACCTTCACGCCTTCTGTGCCTTCCGGGATGACAATCTTGGCGAGCGTCCCCTCGTCCACGGCTTCGACTTCCATCGTCGCTTTATCGGTTTCGATCTCAGCGATCACATCGCCAGCAGAGATCGTATCGCCCTCGCCTTTCAGCCATTTGGCGAGGGTCCCCTCTTCCATCGTCGGGCTGAGCGCAGGCATCAAAATATCAACGGACATTAGGCACAGTCCTTCTTTGGGAAATTGGGAGTCATCGGCTGACCGGCTTCATCGAAGGGCAGGTTAAAGCTGAACGCGTGCGGCGTCGGGCCGTTCGCCCGGAAATGCTGGAGGCGCTCATTGGCTTCATGCAAATCGGGAATATGCCCATCCGGCACCCACCAAAGGACCAGAATGGCCTGTGTCATCGGCACGAACCAATCCTCGCGCTGACGGATCAGTTTTGCATGCGCTGTCTTGTAGACGAAGTGATAGAGGCTATCGACATCGTCCCACACGGACATGTTGACCAGGACATCGGTCTCGCCGGGCAGACGTAGGTCTAAAGCGCCATCGCGCTCGCTGTCATCCTCCAGGCGCCAGACAAAGCCCGGCGAGCGTTCAGCCAATGCATTGATAACTTCAATCGGCCCGGTGAACCCGTCCATTCGGGGGTCGTCCATGGGATACAGCGCTTCGGCGACGTTTAATTGGGCAAGCTGCATCTCTAAGCCTCCACCAGAACGTCGGTCCACAGTTCTGCCGGATCCGGCTCCGGGCTCTCCAGCGCAAAGTCTGCAGAGTCTTTCACAATCGCGCGGATGTCCTTGTCCAGGGCCTTGAGATCGTCCTCACTCGCAATGCCTTGCGCAATGATCTGCTCTTTCAGACCGTCAATTGGATCGTGATGACTTCGAATGTCATCAACCTCTTCGCGTTTCCGGTACTTGGCCGGGTCGGACATGGAGTGCCCGCGATAGCGATAGGTCTTCATCTCCAGGATGTAAGGCCCTTTGCCGGAACGGGCATATTTAACCGCTTTCTCGCCAGCCTTCTTGACGGCATAAACATCCATGCCGTCGACCTCTTCGCCTTCAATCTCGAATGAGATACCGCGCTTGAACAGCTCAGTCTCGGACGCGTGGCGCTGCACGCTCGTCCCCATCGCATACATGTTGTTTTCAATCACATAGACGACAGGCAGATCCCAGAGCGACGCCATGTTGAAGGCCTCATAGACCTGGCCCTGATTGGCGGCACCATCACCAAAGTAGGCGATGGAAACATTATCCTTGCCCAGATATTTGTTGGCGAAGCCCAGCCCGGTTCCGATCGGCACCTGCGCCCCGACAATGCCGTGCCCACCGAAGAAGTTTTTCTCACGGCTGAACATGTGCATGGAGCCGCCCTTGCCGCGGGAATAGCCGCCTTCGCGTCCGGTCAGTTCGGCCATCACACCGCGCGCTTCCATTCCGCAAGCCAACATATGTCCGTGATCGCGATAGCCGGTGATGACCTGATCGCCCTCCTTCAGGCAAGCCTGCATCCCGGTGACAACCGCTTCCTGCCCGATATAAAGGTGACAGAACCCGGCAATCTTGCCCATTCCATAGAGCTGACCCGCGCGTTCTTCAAAACGTCGGATGAGCAGCATATCGCGGTAGAATTTGAGCGCTTCGTCCTTTTTCAGTTTCGGCGTAGCGCGACGCTTAGGTGCAGCATCCTTGCTCATATCAACTCCCAATTTTGGTTTTGAAACCAAATGGATGACAGAGCCTCAAACGTCCAGTCCTATCACCTATGCAATTTTGCATCATTGACAGCGCGGTCAACGATTATCAATTCCGTTGGGTAAACCAATCCGAGCTCTTTTCTCGCCAAAACTTCAATTAATTCAGGGTCTACTTGTCCCGGGATTAGACGAGTTATGTCGTTCTGCAGCGCAGCATTTTCGACTTCCAGGGTTTCGAGAAACCGTTTTTTCTCCGCCAGTTGTGATTGCATATCGCTCCACTTGCCGAGCCCCTGCTCTCCAGCAAAGGCGTGATAGGCAAAGTATGCAACAGCAAGGGACAGTGTCCCAGCGGCCCATTTCGACATCATGACTGAGTGGCTCCCTTGACCCAGAGAATCACTCAGTCTTCGTTAAGAAAACGTTTAGGCGTTGATCAAAGCCGCGCCAGCGTAAAGGGCGGCTGAGCCCAGCTCCTCTTCAATCCTGATCAACTGATTGTATTTCGCGAGACGGTCAGACCGCGCGAGCGAGCCTGTTTTGATCTGTCCGCAATTCACCGCGACCGCAAGATCCGCAATTGTGGCGTCTTCAGTCTCACCCGAGCGATGTGACATCACCGCGGTATAAGCATGACGATGGGCCAGTTCGACGGCGTCCAGAGTCTCTGACAGCGTGCCGATCTGGTTGACTTTGACGAGGATGGAGTTCGCAGCACCGCGCTGCAGGCCAAGCGCTAGGCGTTCTGGATTGGTGACGAACAGGTCATCGCCAACCAGCTGACAGCGATCGCCGACCATTTCGGTGAGCACACCCCAGCCGTCCCAATCATCCTCGGCCATGCCGTCTTCAATCGATACAATCGGGTAGCGATCAACGAGATCAGCCAGATATTTCGCCATGCCTTCGCCATCGAGGCTTTTGCCTTCACCGGCGAGTTCATACTTGCCATTCTTGTAAAACTCAGTGGAGGCCGCATCGAGCGCAAGCGCAACATCCTCGCCAGGGGCGTAGCCTGCGGTTTCTATCGCCTTCATGATGAAACCCAGCGCGTCATCGGTGGAGGAGAGATTTGGCGCAAAGCCGCCTTCATCACCCACGCCGGTATTGTGACCTGCGCTCATCAGCGTCTTCTTCAGCGTGTGGAAGATCTCCGATCCGATCCGAACCGCATCGGCGATGCTCTCGGCATTGACCGGCATGATCATGAATTCCTGGATATCGATCGGATTATCGGCATGCTCACCGCCATTGATGATATTCATCATCGGTGTTGGCAGGATCCGCGCATTGGTTCCACCAATGTAGCGATAAAGCGGCAAGCTGCAGCTCTCTGCGGCTGCTTTCGCCGTCGCCATGGAAACGCCGAGGATCGCATTCGCGCCGAGGCGGGCTTTGTTGTCTGTGCCATCAAGCTCAATCATCAGGCCGTCGACCAGGCGCTGTTCGGTCGCTTCCAGACCGGACAATTCGTTTGCGATCTCGCCATTCACCGCATCGACCGCGGCCATAACGCCTTTACCTTTGTAGGCCTCACCGCCATCGCGCAATTCGTGGGCCTCATGAACGCCAGTTGAAGCGCCGGAGGGAACCGCCGCGCGGCCAAACGAGCCATCCGCCAGAGTGACATCAACCTCAACGGTCGGGTTGCCCCGGCTGTCCAGAATCTGGCGTGCGTGGATATCAACGATCTCGCTCATGGCGATGTCCCCTTGGAGCTAACTGAACTTGCGGCTGGCGTTAGTCTGCCGCAGCGAAAAGCGCAAGGGGAGGAGAAGCCGCATACGAAAAACCCCCGCCAAAGCGAGGGTTTTGATCAGGTCTTAAGCTGAAACCGAACCTAGTCGTCGGTTGGCTCCAGGATCTGACGACCGCGATACATGCCGGTTTTCAGATCAATATGATGCGGACGGCGAAGCTCACCGGACTCTGCATCCTCGATATAAGTGTTGCCTTTCAGGCGATCATGCGCGCGGCGCATACCGCGGCGAGATTTGGAAATCTTACTCTTAGGGACAGCCATGGTCTCAAATCCAGTCGATCGAGGGCTTGAGGCCCCGTTAAAATCAAACCGGGCGTATACAGGTGCGAGAAAGGTCACGCAAGGGGGAGATTGAAGTGATCGCTGCTGGAAGCAGCACTTGCGACCGCGGACGCGGCTTTTGGTGAATAGATTTTGGTAGAAGAGGGTTGCGCGGTGAAGAGACCTGCCCCCTCCGAGCGCTTTGCGCCCACCTCCCCCGCGGGCGGGGGAGGATAGAACCGGAAGCGCCTCAGGCCATCCTCCCCCATTTATGGGGGAGGTGCCCGGAGGGCGGAGGGGGCTTTAGCTGGAGTCTTCGATCGCCGGCAAAGCTCGCGCCGCTTGAGACCCCGCGCGATGCATGACCCGCTCGCCGCATTCCATGATCCGGCCCATCCAGAAGTGGATGGCGCTGAGGTGCATCTCGCCGGATTCATTGTAGATCGCGTACCAGTGTGGGCGATAGAGCTTGGCCTGTTGGCGGCACCAGGCGGTGAGGTCTTTCTCGTCGTCGGAGACATAAGTCACCCAGACTTTACCGTGCTCGTCAGCCTGCCAGAGCACTTTGCGTTGGTTCACCCGGCACCAGCGCTTCACGGCAAACAGCTGCCACCACACCCATGGCCAGAGATAGACCGGGAGGTGCTGTACAGCAGACAGGGTGAAGCGGATGTCCATGGGGAGGGAGTCTACGCCAGTTTTTCTGGGGGAGGATAGACCGCGGTCTATCCATGGTTTTTTTAGGGGGCGACGCGCATATTGTCTTCTGTTCCGCCGACACCCGTGAAGACGGGTGTCCATGGCCTTTAAGGTCCTCAAGCGCTTGGGGGTTAGTTTCGTCCATGGATGCCCACCTGCGTGGGCATTGGCGGAGTTGGGGGATGCGACATGAAGGGCCAGCCTTGGCCCGCCGCCTCGGCAGGAATGACCATGACATGGCGGAGTGACCTCCACCTTACGGCATCGCTCAGCGATGCACTAGTGTGCTAAGACAAACACCAAACGCCTGCAGGATTGAAAGCCATTGATGACGGCCAGTGTTCATAGATTACATTTGGGCGATGTGAAGTTGAGCGGAACTTACAACCCGCCAACTTTCGAGGATACGAGAATAGACGTCTTCGCGTTTTTGGTGAAAAGCGAGGATCACGTCATCCTGATCGATACCGGTATTGGCGACGACAACGAATTCATAGAGGCGACATTCCAACCGAACCGGCGATCAATAGAGCATGAGCTGTCGAGATATGACGTGGCGCCGGAGAACATAACCCACATTGTGAATTCGCATCTCCATTTTGACCATTGCGGCAATAACAGGTTGTTTCCCCAAGCCAAATGTCTTGTTCAAGCCGACGAATTGGCCGTTGCCTCCAGCGAGAATTATACTGTTCGGGCGTGGTTTGACTTTCAGGGCGCCAGACTTGAAGTCCTTGACGGTGATCATCAACTCACCCCGGATGTCAGCATCGTCAAAACCCCAGGGCATACGCCTGGGCATCAATCCGTGATCGTGAACACCGCGGCAGGACCGGAAATAATCGCCGCGCAAGTTGCTTTGAACACGGAAGAATATTTGGCAGGCGGATATCCACAATCTCAGTCCCACCAAGGCTTCGAGGACGTCTACTGTGATACGATCCGGAAGCTGAAATCGACACCTGCCGTTTCCGTCTTGTTTAGCCACGATGGAACAGAGTTGCAGCAACTGTCCTGAGCAATTGCACTGCAGGCGATTTCAGCCGTCGCATCGAAGCCGGGCCGAGCGCCAAGCTTTCGGCTCTAAACCAGTCGGCTCTGCGTGACCGCGGCGCCGATGAAGCTCGCAAATAGCGGATGCGGCTCAAACGGACGGGACTTCAGTTCGGGGTGAAACTGGACGCCGACAAACCAGGGATGGTCTTTCAGCTCGATAATCTCTGGCAGGGTGCCGTCCGGGGATAGGCCGGAAAAGACCATGCCTTGCTGTTCCAGCCGGTCGATATAAGCGCTGTTGACTTCGTAGCGGTGGCGGTGGCGCTCTGAGACGTCGAGACGGCCATAGATGCTGGCCACAAGCGAGCCTTCTTTCAGGCGCGCCGGATAGGCTCCAAGCCGCATTGTGCCGCCCATGTCGGTGGTCTCATCGCGGGTGACTTTTTCGTTGCCCTTGGTCCATTCCGACATCAGACCGACAATCGGTTCCGGGGTAGGACCGAACTCGGTCGTGCCGGCGTCTTTGATTCCGGCCAGGTTCTTGGCGGCTTCAACGACTGAGAGCTGCATGCCGTAACAGATGCCAAAACACGGGACATTGCGCTCTCGTGCAAACCGGGCCGCGCGCATCTTGCCGCGCGCGCCGCGTTCGCCGAACCCGCCGGGCAGGATGATGCCATGTATGCCCTCGAGGATGTCGAGCGGGGCGTGATCGTCATCAAACGTCTCGCTGTCGATCAGTTTGACATTGACCTTCACATTGTTGGCAAGACCGCCATGGGTCAGTGCCTCAGCGACGGATTTGTATGCGTCCGGCACATCCGTATACTTGCCAACCAGACCGATATTCACCGCGCCATCCGGATTGTGGACGGTGTGGGCAATGGTATCCCAGCGCGAGAGGTCGGGCTCGGCGGCATCGTCAATGCGGAAATGACGCAACACTTCGGTGTCGAGGCCTTCATCATGATAGGCCGACGGCACATCATAGATGTGGCCGACATCGCGGGCCTCGATCACGCTGGACGGGCGGACATTACAGAAGCTTGCAATCTTCGCTTTCTCGGTTTCCGGGATCGGGCGATCACAGCGGCAGAGCAGGACTTGCGGCTGGATGCCGATGGAGCGGAGTTCCTTGACCGAGTGCTGGGTCGGCTTGGTCTTCATCTCCCCGGCGGCTGGGATGTAGGGGAGAAGCGTGAGATGGATGAAACAGGCGCGTTCGGGGCCGAGTTCCTGGCCAAGCTGGCGGATCGCTTCGAAGAAGGGCAGGCCTTCAATGTCACCGACTGTGCCGCCAATCTCGCAGAGAACGAAATCAACACCCTCGCCTGCATCGGACAGGACGAAGTCCTTGATCTCATTGGTGACGTGCGGGATCACCTGAATGGTGGCGCCGAGATAATCGCCGCGGCGCTCTTTCTCGATGATGGTCGAGTAGATGCGGCCGGTGGTGATGTTGTCCGACTGGCGCGCCGAGACGCCGGTAAAGCGCTCATAATGGCCGAGGTCGAGATCAGTCTCTGCGCCGTCATCGGTGACGAAGACCTCACCATGCTGGCGCGGGCTCATCGTGCCGGGATCAACGTTGAGATAGGGATCGAGCTTGCGCAGCCGGACTTTGTATCCGCGTGCCTGTAGCAAAGCCCCCAAAGCAGCGGAGGCGATACCTTTGCCCAAAGAGGACACCACGCCGCCAGTAATGAAGATATAGCGAGTCATGGAAATGCAGTTTGCCCGATTCGCACACCTCCCCGATAGGGAAACTGTGCCGCCCTAGAAATTTTTACTGCGGTGTCCCGAGTGGGTCAGCTGGTTCTGTGTCGTCTGTCTCTGCTGGTGCCGGGTCGCGGAGCGGTGTTTCCGTGCGACCGAGCGGATCATCCAGCAGGTCAGAGTCTGGCGCCAAGATGTCTTCGATATTGCCGATGCCGAGATCATCTTCGCCGGGTTGCGTGCCGAACTCTTCGTTGAGGTTCTGCTCGATCTGGGTCTGGCCGCCGGAATTGCTGCGGGTGGAGATCGTGGTCAGGACGAGGCTGGTGACAAAGAAAATCGCACCGAAGATGATGGTCGCGTTGACCAGGGCGCCGGCTGCACCACGGCCAGACATCAGACCGCCGCCTGCGCCACCGCCGCCGCCAATGCCCAGTGCGCCGCCTTCAGAGCGCTGCATCAGCACGACGACGATCAACACGATGGCAACGAGAATATGGGCGACGAGAATGACTGTCATTGTGACCGGTTCCTGAAACTCAAGTGGCGGGCCATACGACTTTATACCGCCGCCGCCAACCCCTTTGCGTCAGCGTCAGGCGATGGCGCTTTCATAAATGGCCATGAAGTCGTCTGCCTTCAAGCTTGCCCCGCCAATCAATCCGCCATTGACGTTTGGAACGGCGAGAATTTCGGCCGCATTCTTTGGCTTCATCGAGCCACCATAGAGAATGGGGGTCTTTTCGCCCGCCACGCCCTGATGCTGGATCAGGATTTTGCGGATATGCGCGTGGGCGCTCTCAATCTCTTCCAACGTTGGTGTCTGACCGGTGCCGATCGCCCATTTCGGCTCATAGGCGACCACGAAATAGGCCTCGTCGCGCAGTGGATTTGAATAGGGCATGGATTTCAGCAAGACGCGTTCATTGACGCGATCGGTCTCACCGCGCTGGCGCTCATTATAGTTTTCCCCGATACAGATGATCGGCGTCAGACCGGCACGCATTGTGGCATAGGCCTGTTCCTGCACATAGGTGCTGCGTTCGGCGTGATCCTGACGGCGTTCAGAATGACCAAGGATCGCATAAGTGGCCCCGGCATCAGCGAGCATCTCAGCCGAGAGATCGCCTGTATGCGCGCCCATAATCTCGGGATGACAATATTGTCCGCCGGTGAGCAGGCGATTGCCCGGGATTGCAGACATCGCCGCAAGCAGGGTCGCCGGCGGGCAGAGGAGACAATCAGCCGTATCCGGCAGTTCACTCAGGCGCGCAGCAACTGTTTCAGCTTCCGAAAGCTGCGCTTTCAGGCCGTGCATTTTCCAATTTCCAGCGATAAGTCGACGAACCATACCAGTCCCCATCTTGAACAAGTCTACGGGCTCGCCTAGCAAGCTGTGTGCAACGCCACAACACTAACCAAGGATAAGGTGTAAATAATGCTGACTTTGATGCGCGGTCTGCTTCGGTCGAAACTGGGAGTGGGTGTCTTCCTCCTCGTGATCGTGGCCATGGCCGGGTGGGGCATTACAGATGTGTTCGGGGGCGGACTGGGGAACAATCTGGCCGGTGCCGGTAACAGAACCCTGTCGGATACAGAATTTGACGGCATGGTCGAGCGTGGGCTGCGCAATGCCACCGATTCGCAGGGCCGGTCGCTGACCAAGGAACAAGCGCTGGAACAAGGCCTGATCGATCAGATTTTCCAGCGCGAGCAGTTTGATCTGTCGCTGCGCGCCTATGCCGACTCAGTCGGGGTCAGTGCCACACGGCAGATGATCCAGGACGAGATTGCCAATGATGCGGTGTTTCAGGACACAACCGGCGTTTTCGATCCGCAGCGCTACGCCGCCCTGCTGCGCGACAATGGCTTCACATCCGCGATGTATGAAGCCGATGTTGAATCGATCCTGACCATTGAGCGCCTGCAAGGGGTTCCTTCCGCCGGTCTGCGGGTTCCGTCTGTGCTGGCAAGACTGCAGGCGGCGTATTCCGGAGAGATGCGCAATGCGAGCTGGTTCGCCATTCCAAGTTCGAGCCTGCCGGACATCGGCGAACCGACAGAGGAAGACCTGCAGGCCCTTTATGAAGAGGTTCAGGAACGCCTGCGCGAGCCGGAGCGCCGTGCGGTTAGCCTGATCAAGCTCAGCGTCGATGATTTCACCGCTTTATCAGATATTGAAGAAGAGGACGTGACGGCCTTCTATCAGGCCTATCGCCCGGAGCGGTATACCGGACCGGATTCGCGGGTCTTCACTGACTTTCAATTTGCCGACGAAGCCGCCGCACGCGATGCGCTGGGCCGAATTGCCGGCGGCGCAAGTGCGGATGACATTGCCGGTTTGATGTCGGCGACAGAGCGATCTGGCCAAAAAGAAACCATCGCCAATCAACGGTTGGCGGATCAGGTGTTCTCGCCCAACGCCCTGCCCGGCGGTATTTACGGGCCACAACAGGTGGGAGAGACGTGGAGTGTTGTGCGCCTTGAAGAGATCCTGGAAGGCGACATTACCCCGTTTGAAACGGTGCGAGACGATATTCGCGATGAGCTGGCCCGCGATCAGGCGATTGATGTGTTCTATGATGCCCTGCCCCGCTTCGACGACCTGATTGGTACAGGTGCCCCTCTGGAAACAATCGCGCAGGATCTTGGCACGCCGCTGCTGTCGTTTCAGGGCGTAGATCGCCGCGGACTAAGCCCGCAAGGTAGCCGCTACACACCGCTGCTTGAGACACCAGAACTGCTGGATCAGATTTTCAGCCGCGCCGAAGGCCGCAATACAGACCGGCTGGGAGATCAGGAGATCACTTATCTGGCGCGTGTTGACGAGATCATCGAAGAGCGCATGCCGGAGCTCGATGAAGTGCGAGATCGGCTGATCTTCACTTGGGAACAGCGCAAACTGAATGAAGCGCTGGAGCTGGCTTCGGCGGAGGTTCAGGCCCGTATCCGGTCCGGCGAAACCACGCTGGCGCAGGAAGCAGAGGGCTTTGAGGCAGAGTTGGTTTCACTTGAACGACCGCTGACCCGAACGAACTTCCAGGCCAATCTGCCGCCTGCTTTGATCAATGGCCTGTTCGAAGCGCGCAATGAAGGCGATCTGCTGACCGCGCCGGGCTTGCCGGGGCAGATTATCGTGATGCAGGTCACCCTCATCGATCGCCCGGAGTCTGAAACGCTGGACGTGCTCGCCGGAGCAACGGCGGCGGGGCTGCAAGCGGAGCTGGAGCGGGATCTGTCGACGGCCTTCTCCATGGCGATCCAGGGTGAGACGGAGCTGAAAATCAACGCCTCGGCCTATGAAGGCTATAAACGCTCAATCGCGCCGAACCCATGACCCGCGCGCAATTAATCGTCCGGCGCAGGCCCGGCGACCTTGAAACTCCGGTTTCGGCGATGCTGAAACTGGGCGCGGACACGCCGGGTTCGTTCGTTTTTGAATCCATTCTCGGCGGGGAGCGGCTGGGCCGATACTCTTTTGTCGGTTTGCACCCCCTGCAATGGATGCGGATCAGGGATGGCGTCGGCGAAATCGCCTCCGATATCACCTTCAGCGACGCGGAGGCGGTGGAGGCCTCCCCAGTCGAAGCGCTGCGCCAGTTTGCCGAAATTGGGCGCGCCGAAGTTGATGCCAGCGAAGGCCTGCCGCCGATGGCAAGCGGAGCGTTCGGCTATGTCGGTTATGACATGATCCAGCATGTCGAACCGGTGGCGATTACCAAGCCGGACGCGCTGAATGTGCCGGAAGCCTTGCTGGTGATTCCTGGGGTCGTGCTGATCTTTGATCACCTCTATCAGGAATTGTTACTGGTCGGGCGACATGAGGCCGGTGAAGCGGACCGGGCGAACGCTCTGCTCGACAAGGTTGAAACCGCGCTAGAAAGCCCGCTGCCGCTCAGCCCGCGGGATGGGGCTTCCGAAACGCTGACCTTCACGTCGAACACGACCAAGGACCAGTATTTCGACATGGTCGAGACCTCGCGCACCTATATCAAGGCGGGCGATATCTTTCAGGTCGTGCCGAGCCAGCGTTTCAGCGCACCGTTCGAGCGCAAATCGATCAGCCTTTACCGCGCGCTGCGCCGGCTCAATCCGTCGGCCTTCATGTTCCATATGAATCTGGGCGAGGTCCGGCTGGTCGGCTCCAGCCCGGAGATCCTGGTGCGTGTGCGCGATGGCCGGGTTGCGATCCGCCCGATTGCCGGGACACGCCCGCGCTCCGGGGATCCGGTGGTGGATGCGGAGCGGGCCTCAGACCTGCTCGCGGATCAGAAAGAAATTTCTGAGCATCTGATGCTGCTTGATTTGGGTCGTAATGATGTTGGCCGGGTCGCCGCCTATGGCAGTGTCGAGGTGACCGAGCAGTTCATTGTCGAACGCTACAGCCATGTCATGCACATTGTCAGCCATGTCGAAGGCGACCTTCGAGAAGGGATCGACAGCGTGGATGCTCTGCTCGCCGGTCTGCCTGCCGGGACCGTTTCCGGCGCGCCAAAGATCCGGGCGATGCAGATCATTGATGAGCTGGAGCAGGAACGCCGCGGAATCTATGGCGGCGCGATTGGCTATTTCGGCTGGAACGGCGATCTTGATACCTGTATCGCGCTGCGGACCGCCGTGCTGAAAGATGGCCAGGTGCACATTCAGGCGGGCGGCGGGGTCGTGCTCGACAGTGACCCGCAATATGAGTTTGACGAGACTTTGCATAAGGCGAACGCGCTGAAAAAAGCAGCAGGTCTCGCAGCGGCGTATGAGTTTGATCAATGAGTGGCTTATTGTTCCAGAACTTCACCATGACGCGCCTCCCGCTCCCGTTTCGCGGGAGAAGGGGGCGCGTACAAATGCGTACGGGCGGAGAAGCGGCATGACCCGAAAAAACATCCTCGTCGTCGACAATTATGACAGTTTCACCTGGAACCTCGTCCACTATCTGGAAGAGATCGGGGCGAGCACAACGGTTGTGCGCAATGATGAGATCACGGTCGATGAGGCACTGGCGCGCGGGGTGGATGGCATCGTGCTCTCGCCTGGGCCGTGCACGCCAAAAGAGGCTGGGATCTGTGTGGAACTGGTGCAGCGCGCGCCGGAGGATTTGCCTATTCTGGGCGTGTGTCTTGGTCATCAGAGCATTGGCGCCGCTGAGGGTGGTGAAATCATCACGGCGCAGGAAATCCGCCACGGCAAGATCAGCCCGATCCGCCATGAAAACGGGCCTTTGTTCAAGGACTTGCCGGAGAGTTTTGATGTGGTGCGCTATCACTCGCTCTCGATCCGGACGGAAGACTTGCCCGATACGCTGATCGCAGATGCGTTCACAGCGGACGGCGAGATCATGGCTGTGCGGCATGTCTCGCGCCCGGTCTTTGGCGTGCAGTTTCATCCAGAGAGCATCCTGACCGAGCACGGGCATGCGCTGTTGAGAAATTTTCTTGAGGCCTAGAAGCTGACTGTGACTTGGGCATAGCCGTACAGGGTGCCGTCGCCTTCCGGGCCATCGGGGACGTTTTTGGCGAACTCGCCATAGATCAGGGCGGAGGCGCCGAGTTCCAGCCGGACGTTGCCTGGCACAACCCAATAGCGGGCGCGGCTGTCCAGTGTGTGGCCGATAAAGCTGCCGGATTGTCCGGTCGGGTCGCGGAGGCCTGCAATCACCCAACTATCGGTTTCCGAGGCGAGGTGCGCGGCATGATAGTAGAGGCGCGCGTCCCATCGCTTGTTCGGTTTGACTTCGATGCGAAAGCCCGGCGCGTTGAGATTGGCCGGGGTCAGCGGTCCGTGAATGCTGGTATTGTTGAGGTCGGACCGGCGCGCGCCAAACAAACGCCCATGCTGATCGAAATTGAGATCATTCGGATCATCGTCGCCGCTTGCATAGTAGTATTCAAGAGCGAAGCGCGGCTGCCAGGGCGCATCGAACGTGTAGCCGAGTTCTGCGTGCAGCATGGAGGCGTCGACGGCGAGGCTCTGCGTGTCATTTGGATCGCTGGTGGCATAGCGCGTGCCGTGGCGGAGCGCGGCTTCTATGTCCACGTCCCACTGGTCGATCGCGGGTTTTCGATAGACGCGAAAACCGGGCGAGACATAAGATCGGTCCGGAGTCGCGAAGTCACCACTGTCGCGCTCTTCCAGGCCATACACGAAGCCTTCGAGCCAGAGGCCCGGCACAAGGGCGCCCAGTGCATCCGCGCGGCGATAGTGGATACCCCAGTTCCGACGTTCCCATTGTTCTTCATCACCGGACAGCGTGTTGTCGTCGAGATCCGGCCGCTGATTGGGGAAGCGGGCGGTGGGCACGACATAAAGGCCGTGCAGCTCGTCGCCGCGCGCACTGGTCGAGATCAGATGCGCGCCGGTATAGCTTTTGATCACATTGGCAAAGTCGACGCGTTCGATCTGGCGCTTGGAGCCGATTGAGACGGTCTGGCGGCCGAGTTTCAATGTGCTGGAGGATCCTGCACCGAGCAGGCCAGGCACCGCGTCGAAACGGGTGTAGAGCTGTAGAACATCGAGTGGATTGGCGATGCTACTTGAGAGCGGCGTGCCCGCATCGCCGAGATAGGTACGGCTATCCTGTAGCTCAAACCCGAGCGCAACAGGGCCGGTATCGGCCTCGACCAGCAGGAGGGATCGCAGGGCCAGCAACTGGTCGCTGCCCTCGCGCCCGGCACGGAACTGCCCTTCCAGGCTTTCATATCGCGCGCGGGTTTCGCCCTGAACGGTGAGCCAATCCGGAGCCCGGACCGCCTGATCCAGACGCCAGGGTTCTTCTGCCGACGCAGGCAGGACCGCGATCGCGGCAAACAGCGTCGCGGCGCAAAGTGTTTTGAAAGCCCCGAGTCCACACGTCATGCGGGCGGCCTACGCCTCAAATATGACAATCACATTGCAGTCAGCCGGAGCCGTCGCAGCTCACAAACCAAGGCCGCGCTGCAGGGCCTCCATGTGGTCACGGACATATTGTTTGGTAACCGGCGCATCGACCGCCCATTGGAACCCGTGGCAAACTGACGGATAGATGATCAGTTCGGTGGCGACACCTGCGTTCATCAGGCGCTGGGCATAGGTCATGTTTTCGTCGCGAAACAGATCCAGTGCGGCGGTGCCGATCCAGGCCGGCGGAAGCCCGTCCAGGCGATCTGCGCGGGCGGGAACACTTGGCGCGGCCGGGGTGCCCTCACCAAGATAGCAGGTCCAGCCGGTGCGGTTCTGGGCACGGTTCCAGACGAACTCGCCAGTCGTTGAGTCAGCTTCGCCATCGCTTTGGCGTGTCCGGTCATCAAGCATCGGATAAGTCAGCAGCTGAAAACAGATCGGATAGGCACGCTGCGCATGCGCATGCTGGACCAAGGCGGCGGCCAGTCCCCCACCCGCGCTTTCGCCGCCGACGGCAATGCGCGCAGGATCAAGGCTGAACTGGTCGGCATTTTGATGCAGCCAGGCCAAGGCGGCGTAGCAATCTTCCAGCGGGGCCGGGACGGGATGTTCCGGAGCCAATCGATAGTCCACAGAGAGAATGCGAATGCCGAGCCGAGAACAGAGGTGCACATTGCTCGCATCCGACATTTCAGGCGCGCCGACAACATAACCGCCACCATGAACGTGCAGATAGGCGGCCTCGACGTGTTGCGGTTCTGCGGGCGTGTACATCAGGCCCCGGATCGCCGGTTGATCGGGGCTGAGGCCCGGAATCTCAACCGCTTCGCGCACGACGCCGGCAGCAGCGGCGTCAGCCAACTCAAACGCCTCCGCCATGGCCTGCCGGATCAGCGGCAGGGCTTCTGGCGACAATTCAAGATCAGGGATGGTTTCAATCGCGGGTCTGACGGCGGGGTCGAGCAAATGAGCTGTGGTCATGGAATGAGCGGTAATACGCTCGCGCTGCGTCAATCAAGCCCGTCAGGATTGACCTGGAGACAATAAAAGACCGCCCGACGCGCGAGCCGGGCGGTCAAAGTCAGAATTCGGGATGGCTAGTCTTTTTCGACCGGCTTCACGAATTTCAGCGTCATGCGGTCGCTTTCGCCGATCGCTTTCAAGGCTTCCTCTTCAGGCGTGCCTTCTTCAGTTGTCATCAGCGATGGTGGCAGGCGCCAGACGATATCTGTCTCACTCGGTACGTCTGCCGGGTTTGCATTGATCTCGCTGGACTGTTCCAGAACAAATCCGGCGTCCTCAAACGCAGCAATCACATAGCTCTGTTTGAGATAGCCTGCGTTTCCAACAGCCCATTCATCCGAGTTGGTCTCAGGCGCGCGGTGTTGCACGACGCCAACCACACCGCCCGGCTTCAGGATGCGATAAGCTTCATCCAACGCCGTGGTGAAGGTCGAACGATCCTCATCCGCACGGTTCATGTTATGAAGGGCGCGAATGTAGAGGACCGCGTCGGCATAGCCGCCTTTATCCTCTGGCACTTCCGTCATGTACATGTTCTTGATTTTGCCTGCACCAGGTACTTCCCAGCCCTTGGCGGTCTCCACCCAGTTGGCCCCGCGCGCGATGAAGCCCTCAACGCGTTCCGGTGAGGCGTCAGGCAGGATTTTCATCCAAATGTCATCTGGATATTGCGCACCGATGAGCTTGCCTTCCGGCCCAAGATAACCGAGCAGGATTTTCGAGTACCAGCCGCCGCCCGGAAGAGCTTCAACGACGGTCATGCCGGGCTCAATGCCAAACAGAGCGAGCGTTTCAGCCGGGTTCCGCGCATCGTAGCGCGCCTTCACTTCATCTGGTTGCGCGTCCAGTACGGCCTGCAGGATTTCGGCGTTGGTCATGGGCACGGCCTCAGGCATGACGTCCTCAACCATTTCCTCAACGGTCTCCGTGACTTCCTCAACCACGTCTTCAACGGTCTCTTCGACCGGCGGTGCATCCGCCACCGCGGGTGGCACATCGACATCATTTGTTGCACAGCCCGCGAGCACCAGAGCGCTGGCACCGGCCAATAATCCAATAGTTCGTTTCATAGGTTTCCCTCCATCACGTTGGAATTCAGTACAGCTCAAATGACCGTGTCTGTCTTGAGAGACGGTTTGCATGATTCATTTGACTGCGAATAGAGCGCTTCGTTGCAATCGAAGCGAGCGAGGTCTTCACATTGACCAGACTGGGGCCAATTGCCCAGTCCTGGTTCGATTCACCCATCCTGCTCACCTCCACGAAGCGAAATCCCGTGTTACACGAAGAATTTACGTCTGTCACGAACGCACAAATGCCGATTTTGTGAACTGTCTGAAACCGGCCCCTGTTCAGCACGGAACAGTCCGGCTAACCAACAGGCATGACTGACTCACTGCTTGCTGCCTCGATCAAAGCCCTCGCCCGCTCTGAACCGCTGAGTTCTGAGCTTCTGGAAGGCGCGTTTGCCGCGCTCCTGTCGGGGGAGGCCGAACCGGAACAGATTGGTGCTTTCCTGATGGGCCTGGCGGTGCGGGGCGAGACCAGCGCTGAGCTGCTGGCCGGGGCAAAAGTGATGCGCGCGAATGCCCGATCAATAGACCTGGACGGGGATGTGCTGGACACGTGCGGGACAGGCGGCCTGCCCTGGACCAGTCTCAACACCTCGACCGCCAGTGCGATTGTGATCGCAGCCTGCGGCGGCAAAGTCGCCAAGCATGGCAATCGTTCCGTCCCGCCCAAGACTGGCAGCGCGGATGTGCTGGAAGCGCTTGGGGTTGAGCTTGATCTGACCGAAGCGCGGTTTCGCAAGTGTCTGGATACGGCGGGTGTCGGCTTCCTGTTTGCGCGAACCCATCACAGCGCGATGCGCCATGTCGCGCCGGTGCGCGCGAGCCTTGGCATTCGCACGATTTTCAACCTGCTCGGCCCGTTGTCCAATCCCGCGGGCGCGACGCATCAGATCCTAGGCGTGTATGAACCGCGCTGGCTGAAACCCATGGCGGAAACGCTGCGGGATCTGGGCATCAAACGGGCTTGGGTGGTGCATGGGCCGGACGCCGCCACGGGGGGCATCGATGAGCTGTCCGTCGCCGGGCCGACGCAAGTGGTTGAGGTGGCAAATGGCGCACTCACAGAACTCACCATTGTTCCCGAGGATGCCGGCCTTAGCACCGCCCCGCTCGCAGCGCTGCAAGGCGGCAATGTCGACGAGAATGCGCTCGCCATTCGCGAATTGTTTGAAGGGCGCACCGGGCCGTTTCGTGACGCGGTGGTTCTGAACGCAGCCGCCGGGCTGTACATTCTGGGGCTTGCCGCCGATCTGAAAGCGGGCGCAGAACAGGCGACAGCGGCGCTCGACAGCGGCGCAGCCCTGAAAACGCTGACCACGCTCGCAGAAGCCTCCAGGGGCGGGATGGCGTGACGACGCTAAACGCCTGAGGCGTTGAAGAAGCCGAGATCGCGATTGTCGAAATTCTGCAGATTTGGCAGCGCGGAGTTAAGCTCCGAATTTGTCAGGCCAAACCATTGGCCAAGGGTCGCGGCATACTGTTCCACAGACACGCTGGGGATGAGCCGTCCACGGCTTGGCGTATAGGACGCGCTGTCAATGTCGCTGCCCGGCAGATCGCCATAGATGCGCCTGCCCTGCACGCCGCCGCCCGCGATGAAGTGGTGACCGCCCCAGCCGTGATCTGTGCCGTCGCCATTGTCGTTCAGGGTCCGGCCGAAGTCTGACATGGTGAAAACGGTGACATCGTTCCAGCGATTGAGTTCCTGCATCGCTGATTTGAACGAGGACATCGCTGCAGCAAGCCCGGAATGCCGGCCGCCCAGGGAGTTGACCTGACCGCTATGGGTGTCGAACCCGCCGCTGCTGACATAGAAAATCTGTCGCGGCACGTTGAGATAGGGCTGTAGCTGAATTGTCTCAGCGACGGTCTTCATCTGTTTGCTGAAGGGGTCATCGCCAAATAGCGTGGCCAGTTCTGAGACATTATCTTGGGCCGTGCGCAAGCGCTCAGACGCCTCGATCGAGTCGGCATTAGCGGCGCGTAGATCCTGCGCGAAGATATTGCCGTCCGAAACGTCGCCACGCGCCAGGAAAGCGCGGATCCGCTCGCGCGCTTCATCGTCTTCCGATGAGCCGCCGATATAGTTTCTTGATCTCAGCAAGGTGGGCTGTGGGGCCCCGCCCGAGGAGACCCGGAAGGGCTGCGTGTTGCCGCCAGAGAGGAACACGTCATTCGAACTTGCCGAAATGGCGGCAAAGCGCGCGTCGATGCCCGGCGACGAGGCGAGTGAGGCGTCAATGAACCGCCCGCCCCAGCCGACGCGTTGTCCTTCGACACCGAAGGACATCCAGGTCGACTGCTGATCATTATGGGAGAACAGGCGCTTTGGCAGGATCGCAGTTTTGTTCTCCATCTGCGCACGTGTGGTCGGTTCGATCAGCGGCCCGACATTGCCCAGCACAGCAAGATCACCGGCGTCAAACATGTCATGCAGCGGCGCGAGTTCAGGAGGAAGCGCAAAGGATCTACCGCCCAATGACGCCGCGTTCTCAGCATTCAACTGCAGCAGGTTGGCCCGGTTTCGGCTCGAGTCTGACGCGGTTGCATTGTATGAGCCAAACAAGCCGCTGCGCACCGCCGCCAGTTCGTCATAGGAGGCCTGATCATAGGGCAAAATTGTATCGGCATGGTCCATGCCGCCCTTTAGGAAGACGCAGACCAGGGCTTTGTAACCACTCGTATTGGCCGCCCAGGCTCGGGAAGCGCCTATACTGGAGAGCGCGCCAAGGCTGGCTGCGAACCCAAGCGCGCCGGACCCGGCCATGAAGTGTCGTCTGGAAAGATTAGCCATGGAGATTCTACCCTTCTACCAGGTGACCGCAAACGCAGGTGAGTTGAGCACAAGCGACACCGCGACTTGCACAATCTGAAGCCGATCAGTGTCTTCGCGTTCTGGTGTCGATGTGTTGATGGGCATCGCCTCGAGGATGTTAATGATCTCGGTTTTCTCGTCGTCTGACATGCGCTCGCCGGTGAGCAACAGATCGAGATGATCCAGTAGAGCCGGGAAGTCATCTGTCATGGTCAGCTCTTCGGTATAATCGGCAACAAATGTCCGGCGATCTTTGTCGGCCTGCCCGCCGCGGTCGAAGGCGAAATCGGTCATGAAGTTCAGATATCCGATGGTCGACTGGGCATCGACAATCTGGAGTTCTGGCGCCGTCATTCCGGCCTCACCGCTTTGCGTGCCGGGCGCGACATAGCCCGGGCGGTAGAAATTAAACACGGACGGTGACCGGAACGGGTGCTGTCCAAGGCCGGAGACTGAATCGCTGGTGTTGCGAAGGCGTCTCTCGTTTTCGGCATCGATGCCTTGGACATCAAAGGCATGGACCCAATGGAGAAAGCGCAGAATGGGCTCTCTGATCTTGCCGGTTGTGTCGGCGCCTGCTGTACCGCTGTCGCGAACGAACAGAGTGTCTTCCAGCAATATCGCCGCCAAAGTCGCTTCAAGATCCCCGCGTTCACCGGTGCCGAACTGCCGCCCGTTCTCAGCCGTATAAGACCCGGCCTCAAACGCACGCGCGACCCGTTCGACATATTCCGGTGATGGATTGGAGGCGGTGAACCTCTGGATCAGCTGGCGTGAGACAAAAGGCGCCACGTTCGGATGTTCAAAGATAGCATCGAGCGCGATCTCAATCGATTCCTCGCCGCTGGTGCCGGCTGGAATGGTGGTGCCAAGGAAGCTCTTCTCAAGCTCTGAGTGTTGCTCCTCCCACATCACCATTGGGTGATAATCGGCATCGTCATCAGACCGCCAGAACGACTCACCTTTGCCCGTCAGGCCCGTAAACACGCGCGCCAGCCCGACAATGTCGTCATTGTCGTAGGTCTCGATCTCACGTCCCTCAGTATCGAGCCGCGCCGTGCCATCCATGTTGAGCTCAACCACACCGATCGAGAAAAGCTGGAGGATCTCACGGGCATAATTCTCATCCGGCATACGGCCAGATCGTGGATCACCTTTGCGATTGCGATAGTAAGTCAGCCAGGCGGCCATGGCGGGCGAATAGGTCACCTCTTCCAACAGGTCGCGATAGTTGCCAAACGCGTTGCGGATCAAGACGTCCTGATAGTAAGCGCGCCGCGCCTGCCGCGATTGATTTGAAATATCCGAATAGACAAGGATCTGCGAGAGCGCGAACGCCATGCGCTGACGGAGGCGGTCATCGGCCTGCACCAGATGATCCCAGTAAAGATAAGTTGTGGCGTTGAAGGGCGGGTTGCCATTGCTTTGAAGGGGCAGAGCCAGAACATCTGGCAGTGTCAGCGTCACAGGCTTGGCGAACTCGGCCGCCAGCCAGTCCGCCGCATCTGTCGATTGCATGGAGGCGATGCCGGCTTTCGACGCGCCGAAACTCGCCTGTGACAGGAACCGAACCGCATCCGGCTCTGACATGATTTCAGTCTGTGTGGGTTCTGACGGGGCTGGCGCAGGCGGCGGGGGTGATCCGGTCGCGGGCGGCACAGGTGTTGAGCCGCCATCCCCGCCTCCACCACCACCCCCGCAGGCGGCCATGGACAGTCCAAGCATGGCGACGCACGCTGTTTTCCATATAGGGATTGTGCTCATCTCGACCGCCTCCATTCAGTCTCGGGTGCACTGCTCAAGGCCAAATCTCGCCAGAAGCTGCTAAATTCTGCTGACTTAGAATGCGAAACTTTTCGCCTGCCAATTAACCATTCATCCATGCAGGGCCCGCCGCGTGGGTGACGGGAGGACTACGCTCAGCGACTTCCAAATTGGGAAATTGCCGATATACGTCCGGCTATGACCACAGCGCTCGACAAGATTATTGCCTATAAGCACGACGAAGTTGCCGCCTTGAAACGGAAACGCTCTGAAGCAGATTTCCTGAATAATCCGCTGTTTGGACCGGCCGCCCATCGTTTCGCCGCGCGGCTTTCTGACGTGTCAGCCAGCGGTGACAATGCGCTGATCTGTGAGATGAAGCGGAAATCGCCATCCGCCGGAGAAATCCTGCCGGGCGCAGACCCGAAGCAAATCGCACTTGAGTATGAACGCGGCGGCGCAGCCTGTCTCTCCATCCTGACGGATGGTCCGAGCTTTGGCGGCAGTTTGGCAGATTTCAAGTCGATCCGGGAAACGGCCTCACTGCCCCTTCTCCGCAAGGATTTCATGATTGATCCGCTGCAGGTGGTGGAGGCGAGAGCGTATGGCGCGGATGCCATTCTGGTGATCCTGTCCTGCACCGACGATGCTCTGGCCCGTGACCTGATCCAGACGGCGCATGACCTGAAAATGGATGCGCTGATCGAAACGCATGACGCGGCAGAGGTGGATCGTGCGCTCAAGCTGCCGTCGCGCCTGATCGGGATTAATAATCGAGATCTAAAACGCATGGTTACAGACCTTGCGACAACTGAAGCGTTGGCGCCGCGCGTGCCAGGCGATCGTCTGCTCATCGCCGAGAGCGGGATCAAGATGCCGGAAGATATTTCGCGCCTGCGCAAGACCGGCGCGACCTGCTTCCTGATTGGGGAAAGCCTGATGAAACGGGCCGATCGGGAACGTCATTGCGCGGCCCTGAAGGCGGCCCGGTGAGCCTGCGCCAGCGCAAATTCACCACCCGCGACATTGATGAGCTGCTGACCTGGTTCGAAACGGAGCGCGACGTGTTGCAATGGGCGGGCGCGCACCTGCCCTATCCGCTGCAGCGCGGTCATATCCGCGAGCTTGTGTTTCAGCATCGCGGGAAATCTCCAACGCGAGAAGTCTGGTGTCTGTGCAATGACGCCGACGCGATGGTTGGGCACTATCAGCTCGGCTATAGCTCAAGACTGCGCCAGGCCACGCTCGGTCGCATCGCCATAAATCCGGCTTGTCGTGGGCAAGGTCTGGCGACCAAGCTGATGTCGCTGGCGATCCCGCAAGCGTTTTCACAGGCCTGGGTGAACCGGCTGGAGCTGCGGGTCTATGATTTCAACACGCCGGCGATCGTCGCCTATACACGCGCCGGGTTCGTGCATGAGGGGACACGGCGACAATCAACGCCAATTGAAGACACATTCTGGAACACGCATGTCATGAGCCTGCTGCGCGAAGAATATAACGCATTTGACAAAAGAACAGAACAAGAATAAACAAACAGGGAACAGATTCGCGAACCTTGGAGACGTCTCTTGCTGACATCAAAACAAAAAGAGCTTTTGCTTTTCATTCATGAGCGCATCAAGGCCGATGGCGTATCCCCGTCGTTTGACGAAATGAAAGAGGCGCTGAACCTCGCCTCCAAGTCCGGCATTCACCGCCTGATTGTAGCGCTGGAAGAGCGCGGCTTTATTGGTCGCCTGCCGAACCGGGCGCGCGCGCTTGAAGTGCTGAAACTGCCAGACAGCGCGACGCCGAATGCGCCGCCACGCGGACGTGGAACGTTCCGACCCAGCGTGGTCGGGGCCGCCAAGCCGCAAATGGCTGCAAACACCATTCCGGTGCTTGGCCGGATTGCTGCCGGTGTGCCAATCGAGGCGATCCAGCACGAGATCGACCGCGTGACACCGCCGATCGACTTCAATGACAGCGAGGCCCACTATGCCCTCGAGGTCAAAGGCGACTCGATGATTGATGCAGGCATCCTTGATGGCGACATCGTCATTCTGCACCGCACAGACAGCGCGCAATCGGGCGATATTGTTGTCGCCCTGATTGATGAGGAAGAAGCCACGCTGAAACGCCTGCGCAAGAAAGGCGACTCCGTCGCGCTAGAAGCGGCCAACCCCGCCTATGAAACGCGCATTTTCGGTCCGGATCGGGTGCGCGTACAGGGCCGCCTCGTGGCACTGGTGCGTAAGTACGACTAGTTTGGTTTTCTCCGGGCGTTTGACTAGCCCGGGTACGATGGACAGATTTGCCAGGGCCGGGCGTCACACGGCGGCTTGGTGAAGGGTGCAAGTGCGCCGTCGTCAACGCGCCAGCTGAGACCATTTTGCTGCTCAATGTCTGACCAGGTAACGATCGGTATATCGCAGCTGGGCGCGGGATCACGGGCGGCCCAGAGCACCAGGTGTGCATGATCGAGTGATCGACAGGAAACAGGGCTGGCGCCGCTTTGAGTGGTGCTGTCTGCTGGCGCGGGCGGGTCTGCGACCAGTGGCTGATCTGCCACAAGGACCAGGGTCAGATCGCCAAGCACCCGGGTGCAAATCCGCGTCTGGCAGTAAGACGTGATCGGGGCATCAGCATAGCGCAGTGGCGCAAGTCCATCGCCTTTATGAAACGCGATCCGATCCACCGCGCCTCCGGGGCTGGCAATATAGACGTCTCCCGACGGGCCCCAGTGCACTGACGGGGCGGCACTCGTCCACCAGATCCCAGCCCCAGCCAGCGCGGCTGCGGTGCCATAGGCGAGACGCTGCGGCCAGTTTCGTCCAATTGCACCGAGCAACAGAGACAGGGAGAAGAGTCCGAGCGCGAAAACCGGCATGGGCGTGTGCGCCTCTGTGCCGAGCGGCGACAGGCCGGACACCCAGTGAGCAATGGCGAGCACAGCTTCCAGTGAGTACCCGAATATCCGTAGTGGCAGCTCGACCAGACCCAAAGGCGACAAAACCAGCGCAGCCCCGGCGACGGGAGCGCTGATCAGGCTGACAATCGGCATGGCCAGCAGGTTGGCGAGCAAACCGAACCCGGCGACACGGTCGAAATGGTAGAGCGCAAAAGGGGCTGTGGCCGCACTGGTCACCACGGAGGTGACAATCAGAGATTTGATCCAGAAGGCCGCTTTCAGATCTCTCGGGCCAATTTGCGCGCGGCGTTTACGCTGCCAGGCCTCATAGGTTGCGATCAGGGCGCCGGTGGCGGCAAATGACATCTGGAAGCCAGGCGACAGGACACTCCAGGGCGCGATCAGGATGACCACGATCATGGCGATGGAAAAGGAGCGCAAGCTGAGCGGAGCGCGGTCGAGCAGGATGCCGCCAAAAAAGATCGCCGCCATCACAAAGGCGCGCTGCGTCGACACACTCGCCCCTGACAAGATGAGATAGACAAGGCTGGCGACCAGCGCGGCGGCAGCGGCAGGCTTCTGGACCGGAAGGCGCAGAGCCACCGGCTCAACCATGGCCAGTCCGCGCCAGACCATCAGATAAATCAGGCCGCCGACAATCCCCATATGCAGCCCGGAGATCGCCAGTAGATGCGCGAGACCTGAGCCGCGCAAGGCCTCTTGGTCCGCCGACGCCATGAAACTGCGATCCCCGGACGCGAGCGCTGCGGCGAACCCGCCAGCCCGCTCTCCGCTGCGCGCTTTGACGAAATGTGCCAGCTGCCGGCGCTGCTTGGCGACATAAAGTTCAATACGCTGGCGAAGCGATTGCGGGGCCCCGAGTGTGCCGCCCCGGCAGCGGCCCTGGACATAGCCCACCGCGCCCAGACCTTCGTAAAAGGCCTGGCGATCAAACGCATAATCGCCTTTGACAATCGGACCAGGCGGCGGGCGCAAAACCGCCCAGCAGCGCACAAACCGCCCTGCCTCCACTTCCAGGCGGGTGGTATGGGTCAGGCGAACTGTTTTGGGGATCTGACCGCGCGCCAGATCGTCAATGGCGTGAACCTGCAGCCGCAAACGCACGCCGCGGGTCGCAGGCTCGACTTCGCTGACCCAGCCCTCCACCATGACCGGACCGATCGGCGCGGTGATCGAAACCGGATCGGCCCTCAAGGTTGCCGCTTTTCCAGCCGCAGCACCGATCAGTGTGCCAAGCCCAAAGATCAGGAGCAGAGCAACCGGTGGTGCCACCGGAACCCGTCTCAACACAAACCAAACCGCGATAAGAGCCAGCGCCAATATGCCAAACAGCCAGCGCGCATCGGGCTCAAACCAGAGGCTGGTGTACCACGCAGCGCCTGTCAGCAGACCAAAGGCCAGAACCAGCGGGCGCCGTCCCGTCAGTTCAATCAGGACGAAACGCTGCAGAAAATCCGGCACGCGACGCCCCGCCCCCTTGCGCGCTGGGGCCGGGGCGTGTTCAAGCGCACCAAACCCAGTCACTGGATCAAGTTGAGGCCCCGAATACGGCTTATGAGTATCGTTACGCGATTTGCCCCCTCCCCAACCGGCATGCTGCATATTGGCGGCGCCCGAACCGCTTTATTCAATGCGCTTTTAGCCAAACACCACAAGGGTAAATTTCTGCTCCGGGTCGAAGATACCGATCGGGCGCGCTCTACCGACGAAGCGACGCAGGCTATTCTTGAAGGGCTATCCTGGCTGGGCCTGACACCGGACGAGGCGCCGGTGTTCCAATCGCAGAACGCGGCGCGGCATGTCGAATGTGCCCAAGCGATGATCGAAAATGGCACAGCATTTCGATGCTACACAACACAGGAAGAGTTGCAGGCGCGCCGCGAAGCGGGTGAAGCCAAACGCGCGGCGGCGAAATCTGACGATCTCAGCGATGCCGAGAAAGCCGCGCTGCGGACAGAGGCCGTCGCCCTGCTTGCACCCTTTCGGTCCCCCTGGCGCGGCGGCGATTTGGACCCGCCTGCCCCTGATGCCCCCTTCACGATCCGCCTGCGCGCGCCTGATGACGGTGTGATTACGGTCGATGATGGGGTTCAGGGCACAGTCTCGATCCAAAGCTCGGAGATTGATGATCTGATACTTGTCCGCGCCGATGGCAGCCCGACCTATATGCTCGCCGTTGTTGTTGACGATCATGATATGGAGGTCACGCACGTCCTTCGCGGCGATGATCACTTTCGCAACACGTTCCGACAGATCCCCATTTATCAAGCTATGGGATGGGCCCTGCCTGAGTTCGCGCATGTTCCGATGATCCACGGCGACGATGGGGCGAAACTGTCAAAACGCCACGGCGCGCTGTCGACACTGGCTTATCGCGATATGGGTTACCTGCCCGAAGCGATGAATGCTTATTTGCTGCGGCTTGGCTGGAGCCATGGGGATCAGGAGATTTTCACATTCGAGGAAGCAGCATCGGTGTTCACCATGGCAGGCCTCAACAAGGCGCCGTCACGATTGGACCTGGACAAGCTGAACGCGGTGAACAGCCATTTCATTCGCGCTGCCGATCCAGACCGATTACTGGCTTTGGTCAGCGAGGAGGTCTCAAAGCTGACCGAGCTGGATGATGCGCTGCGGCAGAAGCTGGAACTTGCCCTGCCGACGCTGAAAGCGCGCGGCAACACCCTGCCGGAGGTCGCCGCCGCCTGCCGCTTTCTGTGGGATGCCAATCAGGACAATCTGACCAAGAATGCACGTAAAGCGCTGCGCGATGACAAGCTGATAATACTGGCAAAAATCCGAGAAGCTCTGGACCAAACAGATTCTTGGACTATTGAGACACTTGAAGGTGTTTTAGGCGCGTTTTGTGCACTGCACACCTTGAGTATGGGGCAAGTCGGACCGCCGCTTCGCGCGGCTTTAACCGGCGGCCTCCCTGCGCCAGACATCGCGCCCGTCTTGTACTGGCTGGGCCGCGAAGACGTATTGGCGCGGATCGACAGACATCTGCCGGCTTAACCGTCGGCAATAGAGGAACATGCAAGAGGGCTGAAATGATCAACAAGACCAAACAGACGAGTACGGCGAAACTCGAAGTTAAAGGCAAAACCGTCGAACTTCCCGTCTATAGCGGGACAGACGGACCGGACGTGGTGGATGTAAAACGGCTCTACGCCGAAGCCGGTGTGTTTACCCTCGACCCGGGATTTACCTCCACCGGGTCTTGCGAGTCTCAGATCACTTTCATCAATGGTGAAGAAGGTATTCTGCTGCATCGCGGGTATCCGATCGACCAGCTGGCGGAGAATTCCGGCTTTCTTGAAGTCTGCTATCTGTTGCTGAATGGTGAGCTGCCGACGCAGCCCGAATTCAAGGCCTTCTCAGGGCGCATCACTCAGCACACCATGCTGCACACGCAGATGGACCGGTTCTTTGACGGCTTCCGCCGTGACAGCCATCCAATGGCGATGCTGACCGGCACGGTCGGCGCGATGTCAGCCTTCTATCCCGGCGCGATGGACAGCTCCGACCCCGAAGAGCGGAACCTGGCTTATATCCGCCTGCTTGCGAAAATGCCGACCCTCGCCGCGCGGATTTACAAGTACAATATCGGTCAGCCCTTCGTCGATCCGATCAATGATCTTGGCTATGCCGAGAACTTCCTGCGCATGTGTTTCTCTATCACCGCTGAGAAGTACGTGCCCAACCCGACCGTCATCCGGGCAATGGACCGGTTGCTGATCCTGCAGGCAGATCATGAACAGAACGCGTCGACCTCGACCGTGCGTCTGGCGGGCTCCTCTGGCGCGCACCCCTATGCGGCGGTGGCCGCCGGTGTGGCTTCGCTTTGGGGGCCCAGCCATGGCGGCGCCAATGAGGCGTGTCTGCGTATGCTGCGCGAGATTGGCAGCGTCGACCGGATTCCGGAATTTATCGCACGCGCCAAAGACAAGAATGATCCTTTCCGGCTGATGGGCTTCGGTCATCGCGTGTACAAGAATTACGATCCGCGCGCGAAAGTCATGCAGCAGACCGTGCATGAGCTTATGGAAGCGCTGGAAATCAAGAACAGCCCGATCATGCAGATCGCTATGGAGCTGGAAAAAATCGCGCTCGAGGACGAGTATTTCGTCGAGAAGAAACTGTATCCGAATGTCGATTTCTATTCCGGCATCGCTATGGATGCGATTGGCTTCCCAACCGATATGTTCACCGTCCTGTTTGCCCTCGGCCGCACGGTCGGCTGGGTGTCGCAGCTGAATGAAATGATCGAAGACCCGTCACAGCGGATCGGTCGCCCGCGCCAGATCTATACCGGTGCCGCCAAGCGCGACTTCGTGCCTATTCAGGAACGGCGATAGACTCTCGAATGGCCCGCGCTGCGATTTCAGCTGCGGGCATGCCGGGTTTCACCATACGCGCCAGGGCGGTGTCTTGGGCCGCGCGTTGAGCCTGCAATGCGGCTCTATCGTTGAGTAGGGCCAGCGCGGCGTCAGCGATCAGGCCCGGCTTGAACTTGGTTTGCAGGAATTCCTTTGCGACTTCCGTGTCATCGGCGGCAATGTTGAGCAGGGTGATATGGTTCGGTTTGTAGAGGAAGAACCGCGCCACCGCCCAGGTCATCCAACCGGCTTTGTAGCCGACAATGAAGGGCGTGCCCTGCAAAGCGAGCTCGCTGGTCACGGTGCCGGAACAGGCCAGCGCGAGATCCGCCGCAGCCATGACGTCGAACCGTTCTGCACCCTGTTCGGCGACCTGGCCGCGCTCTGCGAGCTCCGGAAAGCGTTCCAGAAACTGCTCGCGAATGGCCGGGGCGGGCGCAAAGACCAGACGAACATTCGGTTTGGCGCGCTCAATCTGTTGAGCGGCCTCGACCAGGACCGGTGCAACGCGAGCAATTTCGCTCGGCCGACTGCCGGGCAGGACGAGCAGCAGATCTTCCTCATCTGACAGTCCGAGTGCGGCCCGGTACTGCGCGCCATCGCCTTTTTCGGTACGGCTGAGCGCGGGATTGCCCATCACCGTTGTGGGGACACCAAGCGGCTCGTAATATGGCACTTCCATTTCATGGATGCAGATCACATGGTCGACCACGGCCGCGATTTTCTTCGCACGCCCTGGACGCGTCGCCCAGATCTGCGGGCCGACAAGCTTGATCACTTTGATGTTCGGGGCCCGTTTCTGCAGGCGCTCTGCAACCCGGATCATGAAGCCCCATGAGTCGACCAGAATCACGGCATCCGGATTGAATGCGATGATTTCATCCGTAGCCTGATCGGCAAGGCGCAGGATCTCACCATAGATTTTCAAGCCATCAAAGATGCCGAGAATGGCAAGGGGGGACGTATCGATGGGCGATGGCAGGCGGATCGCGGCGAGTTCCTGTCCGCCAATCGCGGCGAACTCCGTGTCCGGGGCAAAGCTGCGATAGGCTTCGACGGTTTCCCGCGCCAAGACGTCTCCGGACGGTTCCGCCGCCACGATGAACAGGCGGGCGGGTCTCATCAGGCCCAGTCCTTTGGGAAACTGTAGATAAACAGGCCGAGCGCCTCGGCCCGGGCGAACACCGCTTCCTGATCCAGGATCAGCGCCCCGCCGCTCTCAACCCCGATGCCGGTAAGTCCAGCTTCAGCGGCCCCTTCCACGGTTCTTACCCCAATCGTCGGCCAATCGATCCGGTGATCCTGGATCGGCTTGGGGCGCTTGACCAACACACCGCGGCGAGCCTCTGGTGTCCCGCGCAGGGAAGTGTCGAGCGCCGCGCATCGTTGCAACATTGCGTCTGTCCCCTCCTGCGCCTCAACGCAGAGCACCAGACCGTTACAGACAATCACCCCCTGGCCGATATCCATACGGCCCGTCGCCGCAGCGATTTCTGCTCCTTTGCGCAAGTCCGCGAGCGCCTCATCGCCTGGTGCCGCGCCTGCGAGCAGACCGTCTCCGACAAGCAATTGTCCGCTGGCTTCCTGCGCGCCCACGACTTTGAACCCTTCTTCCTCAATCGCCTCCACCACCGTGCGCAGCAGAGCATCGTCGCCCTTTCGAGCAGCTGCCAGAACTTTCGGCAAGAGCAGCATGCCCTTCATATCGGGCTTCAGGGCGCTGAAATCGGGTCGTTTCACATTCCCGGCAAAGCAGATTTCCTTGCACCCCGCCGCTCTGAACGCCTTGTAGATTTTGCCGACCTCGGCAAACCCGATCACTTCGCCGGGTAGATGATCCAACGCCGGTTCAACAAACCCTTTCAGCCGCACCACATAGACGCCCTGCCCGCGCTCTGCCGCGGCAGAGGCGACCCGGACCGGCAAGTCGCCAAGGCCCGCAATCAATCCCAGAGGCGGCTGTTTCGCACTCATTATCTCGGCAGGCACAGGGACCGGTTCTTGTTCTCGCGGATGAAGTGCACGATTTCCATGACCTCTGGCACATGTTCAAAGGCCCGGGCGGTGTCGTCGAGACGTTCTGTAAACGTCCCTTCCTTCGCATACAGCAGACGATAACCGGCGCGCATATCCTTAATGGTCTGGCGGCTGAACCCGCGGCGTTTCAGGCCGACAACGTTCAGTCCAGCCAGATGCGCATGATTGCCAACGACAGAGCCGTAAGGGATGACATCGGCAACCAGGATCGATCCGCCGCCAATGAAGGCATGATCTCCGATCCGGCACCATTGGTGGACCGCGACCGCGCCGCCCATCCAGACATTGTCTCCGGCGGTGACGTGCCCGCCCATATGGGTACTGTTTGCAATCACGCACTTATCGCCAAGCACACAGTCATGGGCGATATGAACCTGGGCCATAAGCAGGCAATCGCTGCCGACTTTGGTGAGGCCGCCATGTTCCGGCAATCCGGTATGAAGCGTGGCATGCTCGCGTATGATGGTTCTTGGCCCGACTTCGAGCCGAGACTCTTCATTCGGTTTGAAGCCGAGGACTTGCGGGCCGCCTCCAACAACCGCGCCGGGATGAACCTCAACGCCCTCGCCAAGTGTCGTTCGACCCTGAACAATGGCTTGCGGGTGGATTGTGACCCCATCGCCGAGCCTGGTGTGCGCGCCAATATAGGCATAGGCGCTGATGGTGACGCCCTCTCCCAGTTCAGCCCCGTCTTCGATGATCGCGGTCGGATGGATCGAAACGCTCATTTGGACGGTTTCTTTCCTCGCTTCACCTGCCGTTGCAGCCAGGCCACTTCACGCAGGAACTGGCGGAAATTCTTCGCCGGTCGCCCGCCCCAGGTTTCGCCCGCCGGGACGTTTGTCATAACGCCGGCATCGGCGGTCAGAACCGCACCTTCGCCAATCTCGAGATGATCAGCAATGCCGACACGCCCGCCCATCAGGACGCCATCACCGACCGTGCTGGAGCCGGAAATCCCGGTAAAACTGGCCATCAGAACATTTCGTCCGATCACCACATTGTGCCCGATCTGAACCAGATTATCGATCTTGCTGCGCTCGCCGACAATCGTGTCGGTGAAGGCGCCGCGATCTATACAGGTATTGCCGCCAATCATCACATGGTCCTGAATGATCACACGGCCCCACTGTGGAACGTCGACGGCTCCTTCCGGACTGGAGGTCACGCCGAAGCCACTTTCGCCGATACGTGCGCCAGACAGGATATTGACATGGTTGCCAATCAGCGCACAGCGAATGGACGCATTCGCCCCGATACTTGTATCGGCGCCGATCTGAACACCGGGACCAATCACAGAATTAGGGCCGATGACGGCACGTTCACCAATGGCCGCGCCCGCCCCGATATAGGCCCCGGGCGCGATTTTCGCGGTAGGATGAACGCTTGCGGGCTCACCCTCATCGGTCCAATCACGTAGGTCGAACATGGCATTCGCGGCCATGACATGCGCCAATCTGGGCTGCTCGACGATCAAACCGCTGGTTCGATCAGGCAGGGCTTCGGCCACATCTGCGGTGACAAAACAGGCCCCCGCCTGCAGATCCATGGTGGCCAGGGCGCTCGTCTTGCCTTCAAAAAAGCAGACATCTCCGGAACGCGCCTGATCAGCGGCAGCGATACCGCTGATCAACCGGTCTGTATCACCGGTGCAAGTTGCCCCCGTCAGTTTCGCAAGCTGTTCAACCGTGAAGGTCTCTTTGGCGCGAAAGAAGCGAAGATCAACGGGCATCGGTCAGGTCCCGACTACTGAGCAGCTGCAGCTTGTGCGGGTTGCGTTGGAATTTTCTGACGCACAACCGAAATGGTCGGGGTCGCCGCATCCAGCTTCGAAATGACGAGATCGGATACGTCAATGGCCGGATCCGTGTACACAGAATTGGAGCGGTCGACCATTAATTGGGCACCGCGTTCCTCGACCACTTCTCTCAACACCGGGCGCAGGGCGACGAAGAAATCACTCCAGGCCTTGCGCTCGGTCAGGGCGAGTTCCTGGGCCGCAATCTGGCTGCGCTGTTCAAACTGTTGAGCCTTGCGAGCATAGGCTGTGATTTCAGCTGTCAGAGCCTGATCGGCCAGAATGGCCTGCTGCGTTTTGCCCTGGGCCTTGGCATCAAGTGCCTGACCTTCATTTTGCAGGGAGGTCGCGGTCGGTTGCAGTTCGCGCTCAATCGACTGACCGATCCCCTGCAGCTTGGTGCGAATGTCTTTTCCGGCTGCACTATCGCGCATGATCTTGCTTTGGTCGATCACGACGACATTTGTGCCCTGGGCCGCGGCGATCGGCGCGGCGACAATGATAGGGCTGAAACTCAAGGCGATGGCAGCCAATATGCGTTTGACGAGGGACATAGGTGTCTCCTTTCAGGTGTCTTTAGAATCGTGTGGACGTGCTAAAACGGAAAGTCTCCGTCTTGTCATAGTCCTCTTTGCGAAGGATGTGAGAGAAATCGAATTGAATTGGTCCGAATGGCGAATCCCAGCCTATTGATAGCCCGGCCGACGCACGCATCGACAAGGCATCTTTGATTTGGCGTACGGCGGGAACCGCGCCGAAGCCGTTATACTGACCCGGTTGGGTCGTGAAAAATAAAGGTTCATCAATGTCTGCATCATCGAGGATGCCGACGCCGCCCACTTCCGTAAACAGGGTCGTACGGATGCCGTACTCTTCCGGCAGGAAGTTCGGCATCGTCACTTCAAAAGTGCCCTGATAGTAGGCCTTCCCACCAAGCGCATTCAGGCCTTTCACACTGATGGGGTTGCCTTGATCGTCAGCCAGGACATCCACCACGCGGGGCCCGAGACCGGCAACGTCAAAGCCGCGGAAGGATGATCCACCTCTGAAGAAGCGACTATTGATCCGGATGCTTTCATCGTCCCCAAACGGCTCAATAAAGCCACCGGAGACACGCAGGCTGGCGCGCACACCTTTGAAGATGCCGCGATAGGTCGCAGCACTGGCTTCGGTGCGCAGATACTGCACATCACCGCCTGCCCCAGCGATATCCTGACTGATGAAGAAATCGAACCCACCGGTTGGCGCGATCGGGTCATTCCGCCGGTCCCAGTTGAACGTGTAGCCGACGATCGAGGCGAGATCGCTGCGTTCGCTGTCACAAATGGTCGAGCGGAACAGATAGGCCGGACTACACTGGTCAACGACACTTGTCCCGGCGGGCAACGGCACACGGTCGACCGGCACCAGTGTGGTGATCACCGTATCATCGCTCGGGTCGTCCGGCGTCGGCGGGTCATTATTGTCGATCAGCGTGTCTTCCAGTGCCAACCCGCCGGTTGCGTCTTCAATGACCACGTCCTGATCGGCCACATTGATCTCATCAGATTGCAAGCGATAGCGCAGGCTGAGGCTGGTATTGTCACTGACCGGGAACCCGAGTGAAAGGCCGGCACCGATGGTCTGTGATTCAAAGTTCGACACATCGAGAAAGTCAGACCGGGACGAGAAGGCGCTGATCCCGGCCGATAGGTTGCGGTCGAGGAAGCGGGGTTCGGAAAATCTGAAATCCAGCAATTGCTGACGGTCTGAGGCTGACACCCGCGCGACAACCGATTGTCCGCGGCCACGCAGATTGCGCTGCGAGACGCTGAGATCGATCAGGAAGGCATCAACAGAAGAGAACCCGGCGGCAAAGGACAGCTCCCCTGTCGGTTGTTCTTCCACCGCAATTTCGACCACAGTGCGGTCAGGCTTCGAACCCGGCGTTTCGGTAATCGTCACATTCGAGAAATAGCCGAGCGCGCGGGCCCGGTTGCGTGAGCGGTCAAGCAGAACGCGGTTGAACGCGTCGCCCTCTGCCACCCGCAACTCGCGGCGGATGACCCGGTCGAGGGTCTGTGTGTTGCCGACAATATTGATCCGCTCGATGTAGACCCGTGGACCTTCGTCCAGCGCGAAGGTCACGTTGACCTGATTAGTCTCTGGATCCGCTTCGAGGCGCGGTGTGACGTCAACAAAGGCGTATCCGGCAATACCGGCCGCATAAGTCAGCGTGTCGATCGTATCCTCGATCAGGTCGCCGCGAAACAGATCCCCGGTCTGGAAGGGGACAGCGCGTTTCAGCGCCTCGCCATTGAGCTTGTCGAGCGCGGTCTCCACCTCAATCTCGCCGAAGGAATACTGCTCGCCCTCATCAATCGTGTAGGTGATGTAGAAATCTTCGCGATCCGGCGTCAGGTCCGCCACCGCCGAGATGACGGAGAAGTCGTAATAGCCGCGATTTTGATAGAATTGGCGCAACAGTTCGCGGTCAAATTCGAGCCGACCCGGGTCGTAATTGTCGTTCGAGCTGAAAAAGCGCCACCAGCGCGACTGTTTGGTCACGACCTCACTGCGCAGGCGTCGATCGGAAAATTCTTCATTGCCGATAAAGTTGATCGCACGAACGCCCGTGACAGGACCTTCCGTGACCACAAACACCAGATCCACCCGGTTCTGTTCCAGGGGTTTGTATTGCGGTTCAACCGTCGCTGAAAACCGTCCGGACTGACGGTAGAGGTCGAGAATGCGCTGAACATCGGCCTGAACGCGGGCCGGGGTAAAGATACCGCGCGGGGCCGCCTGAATCTCTTCGCGGATCTTGTCGTCATTGATCGACCGATTGCCCTCGAACAGCACGCGGTTGATGATCGGGTTCTCAACCACCCGCACGACGAGGTCCGACCCCGACTTTTCAAATGTCGCATCGGCGAACAGACCGGTCGCAAACAGGGTTTTCAGTGAAAGATCGATTCTGTCCGGATCAAACGGATCGCCAGGTTCAACCAGCAAATAGGATTGGACGGTGCGATCCTCGATCCGCTGATTGCCTTCGACAATGATCGCGCGAATCGTCTCGCCAACCTGAGCCGAGGCGACGGGTTCAGAGACCGTGTGAGCCACAGCCAATCCAGTTGTTGCCATGAGGGCAGCAGCAAATACTTTACGCATCGAAATCTCGATCCTCCCGTGCGGGCCGATATCAACCCGCAGACCCGTTGAACAGGCCTGTCTCCAGTATGTCACCCCAGGTAATGAACACAAACAGGGTCAGTAGCACGACAATCCCCGCACGTAAGGCCATTTCCTGCACACGCTCCGGCATCAGCGATCCGGTCACGGCTTCATAGGCGTTGAACACAATGTGTCCGCCATCGAGAATGGGCAGGGGTAAAAGATTAAAGAAGCCGATTCCAACGGAAACGGCGGCGCAGATCCCCAGCATTTGCCACAACAGAGCCAGCAACCGGTCGGTCAGCGGGACCTCGGTCCGCTCCATGGTTCTGTTGACCACCCGGCGCCCGGCATCGCCGATTCCCACCGGCCCGGTCAGCAGGCCAAGGGGCTCCTTACCGGTCACAATCCGGCCCAGCATGCGGGTGGTTGTGCTTAAAACTTCTCCAGTCTGGACGATGCCCTGGCCGACAGCTTCAACAGGATTGAGCTGATGATGCGTTGTGGCGTCCTGCATGCGACCGAATTGAATACCAATCGTGCCCTGCGGAATCTTCTGACCAATCTCATTATCGCGCACCACGCGCTCTGGCGTCACGATGAGATCGACCAGATCACCGCGGCGATCCATGGTCATCGTCAGCGGCACACCGGTCGAATAGACCACGGCCATTGAGATATCGACCTGTGTTTCAATCGGATTGCCTTCAATCGCAACGAATACATCGCCCGGTTCCATGCCGGCCTCGGCTGCAGGCTGCCCTTCGGTCACAGAAGACACGACAAAGCGACTTTCATAGATGCCATTGAAGCCGAAAATCACGGCAAACAGGCCGATCGCCAGAATGAAATTCGCGACCGGTCCGGCCAGCAAGATCAGCGTACGCGCACCGACCCCAACCTCGTAATATTCCTTACCAATTGGCGCTCTCGGGATCTCGCCATCTTCGCCAATATCATCTGGGGTCTGATGCTCCCCGACAAATTTCACAAATCCGCCGAGCGGAATCCAGTTTACCCGCCACCGGGTGCCGCGCGAATCAGTGCGTTCAAAGAGCGAACCGCCAAACCCGACCGAAAAGGACTCGATCGCCGCACCAAAGAAGCGCCCGGCGAGATAGTGCCCCAGTTCGTGAATGACAACGACAATGCCAAGCATGAACGCCAGACACAGGAGGAAGATTGGCCCTTGGCTGAGCAAACTAATCAAGCTCTACACTCCCTCAGAACGCGTCAGGGCTTCCGCCAGTAACGCACGGGTTAGTCTCATGGCCTCGGCTTCAATCGCCATGATCGAGTCCAGACTGTCACAGGATTGATTGGCCATTTGTCCTGATACAAACCGATCAAGGGCCATCTCGACAACCCAGCTTATGTCGAGGAATCTGCTATTTCCCGCAAGAAATGCAGCTACAGCCGCTTCATTAGCGCAATTTAATACGGTCGGCGCCCCTTTGCCGTGCCGCAAAGCCGTCCGGCAGAGGTCAATTGCAGGGAATCGAATAGAATCAAGAGGTTCGAAATCGAGCTGGCTGAGCGCAACCAGATCAAGCGGCTCCACCCCGGCGGGCTGACGCCGGTCTGGCCAGGTCAGGGCGTGCGCGATGGGCGTGCGCATGTCCGGGTTGCCGAGTTGGGCCAGAACCGACCCGTCGCGATACGCGACCAGCGAATGAATGATCGACTGCGGGTGCACCACAACATCAATCTTGTCCTCCGGCATATCAAACAGATATGCCGCCTCGATCAATTCCAGCCCCTTGTTGAACAGCGTCGCGCTATCGATGGAGATCTTATCACCCATATTCCAGCGGGGATGCGCCAGCGCCTGTTTCGGGGTGACGGATTTTAGCGCCGCCGCGGAACTCTTACGGAAGGGCCCGCCCGAGGCCGTGAGGATCAGCTTGTCGACATCCTCACGCCGCTCCATGACCTGGAACATCGCATTGTGCTCAGAATCCGTCGGCACAATCTCTACGCCTTTACGGCGCGCCAGAGCTTTCAACATCGGTCCGGCACAGACCATGCTTTCCTTGTTCGCCAACGCGATCGAATTTCCAGCTTCGACGGCTGCGATGGTTGAAGGCAATCCGGCGATTCCGACAATTGCGGCGAGCACACGATCCACCGGACGGGCTGCCGCGGCAATAATCGCATCTTCGCCCGCGGCGGTTTGAATGCCCGTCCCCTGAAGGGCGTCTGCAAGCGCGCCGTGTTGGGTCTCATCAGCGATGACTGCCAACCGCGCGCCAAATACGCGCGCTTGCTGGGCGAGCAAATCGACATTGCGGCCAGCCGCCAGCGTATCAATCTCAAAAACAGGATCTGCCGCCATGGCATTCGCATGCTCGACCACCGCGAGCGCAGAGGTGCCGATCGACCCGGTCGACCCCATGATCGAGAGACGCCGGGGGCCGGTCATCCTGCAAACCCCAGTTTCTCAACCAGAGTCGGCAACCCGACAAATCCGAACACCATCACGCCGCACACGATACCAAGTCCATCGACACGGTCCAACACGCCGCCATGACCCGGCACGAGACCGCTGGAATCCTTCACGCCAAACCGTCGTTTCAGAATGCTCTCCATCAGGTCACCCATTTGCGCGAAGATCGATATGATGATGCCGGTCAGTATCCAAACCGTGATGTCCCCTTGCATTATTCGCGCCGCCAGCGCGCCACACAAAGCGCTGAAGATGACAGCTCCTAGCGCGCCGCTCCAGGTTTTGGAAGGCGATTCGGGTGTCAGCGGCGGGCCGCCAAAGCCCTTTCCGGAAAAATACGCTGCAGAATCAGAGCCCCAGACGATCCCCATGGTGATAAGCGCCGCGCTCTGACCCGACCAGTCTCCACCTTCGCGAAGGACATACAGAGCCAGGGCCATGCCGGATGTGTACAAGAGGCCGAAGCCCGACATACGCCGTTCCGATGCCAATGGGTGAGACAGTGCCGCCAGCACCGTACAGACCGCCAGAGCCACGCCGCCCGCCGCAAGACCAATAAAATGAACTGCAATGATCGGGAGTACAGATAGGGTCACCATCGACTTCATCGCCGGAGAGGCCGACATGCGCACCCACTCATAGGCCATGATCGCGGCAAACAGACCGCAGCCGATGGCGAGCGCCAGACCGCCACTCCAGACCACATACAGTCCGAATGGAATCAGGATCAAAGCCGACAAGAGCCGCAGTGTCAGCTCACTGCGCCTGGACCCTCCGGATTTTGCCGCCGCCATGGTCAGGCAACTCCGGTTGCCAACCCACCAAAGCGGCGTTCGCGATTCTGAAACTGGGCCACCGCCTCACGCAGGTGTTTGGCCCCAAAGTCCGGCCACAGCACATCCTGAAACACCAGTTCGGCATAGGCTGCCTGCCAGATCAGGAAATTGCTGAGGCGCAGCTCGCCGCTGGTCCGGATCAGCAGATCAGGATCAGGCAGATTACCCGTATCCAGATAAGTGGAGAAGCAATCTTCGCTGATCGCGCCCGCTTCCAGCTTGCCGGCAGCAACGTCGGCGGCAATGGTCTGGGCCGCGCGGACAATCTCCTCACGCCCGCCATAGTTGAACGCGATACAGAGATTGAATGTGTCATTGGCCGCTGTCTTGACCTCGGCCTCCTCAACCAGGGCCAGAATATCGGTCGGCAGCCCCACGCGCGTGCCCAGCACACGGATGCGCACGCCTTCGCTGATCAATCGCTTAAGGTCCTGCTTCACATACAATCTCAACAGGCCAAACAGCGCGTTGACCTCTTTGACAGGTCGCCGCCAATTCTCGGTTGAAAAGGAAAATACGGTCAGGTGTGACAGGCCGAGATCCTGCGCCGCGCGGACGGTTTTGCGCAGCGCCTCAACGCCGCGTTCATGTCCGACCTCGCGCGGCAGTCCCCTCGCCTTCGCCCATCGCCCGTTTCCGTCCATGATGATCGCGACATGCGCAGGCAGGTCGGTCGTATCGATCTGGTCGCCTTCGGCCGGGGGAGTGGGCGCTGAGATCAAACCTGCATGATCTCCGCTTCTTTCGCTTTCAGAACATCATCGACCATTTTGACATATTTGTCGGTGAGTTTCTGGACATCATCAGAAAAGGCGCGCAGCTCGTCTTCGCTGATCTCGCCATCCTTTTCCATTTTCTTGAGTGCATCCATACCGTCACGGCGCACGTTGCGTACCGCGATCCGGCCCGACTCGGCATATTTTCCGGCGACTTTGGTGAGCTCGACCCGTCGCTCCTCATTCAGGGGCGGGATCGGAATGCGAAGGGTCTGGCCATCAACCACCGGATTGAGACCAAGCCCGGAATCGCGGATCGCCTTGTCGGCGGCGGCCACGATGCCCTTGTCCCAGATATTCACCGCCAGCATGCGCGCGTCCATGACCGACACGGAGCCGACCTGGCTCATCGGCATCATCGAACCGTAAGCCGAGACCTGAACATTATCCAGCAGATTGATCGAAGCGCGCCCGGTGCGCAGGCCCTGAAGTTCTGTCTGGAGCGATGAAATCGCCCCCTCCATACGCCGTTCCAGGTCTTTTTCATCGTAACTCATGATCTGATCCTAACTCCCAGATATGACCGTGCTCGGACCTTTTCCGGAGAGAACATCCTGCAAGGCACCTTTATTGTGTAACGAGAAAACCACAATGGGTATATTGGTGTCACGCATCAGGCTGACCGCGGACGCGTCCATAACGCGAAGATTGCGCGCGAGCACATCCTGATAGGTCAAGTGATCATAGCGCACCGCGTCCGGATTGTGCTTGGGATCAGCAGAATAGACACCATCAACCTGGGTACCTTTCAGCATCGCTTCGCAATGCATCTCAGCCGCGCGAAGGGCCGCGCCGGTATCGGTCGTAAAATACGGATTTCCGGTTCCCGCAGCAAAGATCACCACCCGTCCCTTTTCCATATGGCGGATCGCGCGGCGACGAATGAAGGGTTCGCAAATCTCATCCATGCGAATGCCGGACTGAACGCGGGTCTGGACCCCGATTGTCTCCAGCGCGCTTTGCATGGCCAGCGCATTCATCACCGTGGCCAACATGCCCATGGAGTCCGCCTGTGAGCGCTCCATCCCATTGGCAGCGCCCGCCATGCCGCGGAAGATATTGCCGCCGCCAATCACCAAACAGATTTCCGCGCCCGCCTCACGCGCCGCTGCAATTTCCTCGGCAAATTTCAGACAGGTCGGCATGTCGATGCCGAAGTCGGAAGGCCCCATCAGAGCCTCTCCGGAAATTTTCAATAGGACGCGCTTGTATTTCAAGCCCTCTGAAGTCTCTGAATCGGCGTCCATATTCTGCATCTCCGTGACGTGAGCTTTGCGCATAAAAGATTCCCGGACCCCTGTCATGAGGGCCCGGGAAAATCAACTCCCCGTAGAAGCTTAGCTGTTCGTCAGAGACGCCACTTCGGCGGCAAAATCGTCTTCGGCTTTTTCAATGCCGTCGCCAAGTTTGAAGATCTGGAAACCGGCGAGTTCAGCGCCGCTGTCTTCAATAAACTTACCGACCGTCTTGTCGGGGTCCATCACGAATGGCTGCTCGACCAGAACAACTTCCTTGTAGAACTTCTTCAGACGACCTTCGATCATCTTCTCGATCACGTTGGCCGGCTTGCCGCTTTGGGTGGCCTGATCGGTCAATATCTGACGCTCACGCTCAACCAGGGCCTGATCGAGATCGGCCACAGTCGCAGAGGCCGGAGAGGTCGCGGCGACGTGCATCGCCACTTTGCGACCGGCTTCGGCCAGATCGCCGCTACCGTTCAGGGCGACCAGCACGCCGATTTTACCCATGCCCGGGGCTTCCGCGCCGTGGATGTAAGACGCTACGCTGTCGGCTGAGATCTTCGCCGTGCGGCGCAGAGTCATGTTTTCACCAATCGTGGCGACCAGACGGGTAATCATATCAGCCACTGTGCCTTCGCCATCCGGTGATGGGGCGCCGGACACAGCTTCAAGTGATCCGTCCGTGCCTAGCGCGATGGTCGCCACATCACTGACAGCCTTCTGGAACATTTCGTTGCGAGCAACAAAATCAGTCTCTGCGTTCAGCTCGACCAGCGCGCCAGACTTGCCATCTTCTGCGACAACTGCGGCGACGAGGCCGTCTGCAGCCGTTCGGCCAGACTTCTTGGCGGCCTTGGACAGGCCTTTGGCGCGCAGCCAGTCAACGGCCGCTTCCATGTCGCCATCGCTTTCAACAAGCGCTTTCTTCGCATCCATCATGCCCGCACCGGTACGGTCCCGCAGGCCTTTGACGAGGGCAGCAGTAATCTGAGCCATCGAAATCTTCCTTCTGTTGAAACAGGTTGTTCTAAGCTTCGCTATTCTCGGTCGCTTCGGCAGCCGCTTCCGTGCCTTCGGCTTCTGCAACAGCGGCATCGACGGCAGCGAGATCAGCCTCGGTCAGCGCGTCAATGTCTTCCGCGTCACCAAGGTCGATACCCAGGCCTGCAGACGACTCAGCCAGTCCATCCAGAACGGCATCAGCCACCAGGTTGCTGTAGAGCGAAATCGCACGCACCGCGTCGTCATTGCCCGGGAATGGGAAGTCCGCATCCTCAGGGTCACAATTGGTATCAACCACCGCGACGACCGGAATGCCGAGCTTGCGCGCCTCTTTGATCGCGATCGCTTCCTTGTTCGTATCGATCACGAAGATCAGGTCCGGCAGACCGCCCATATTGGCAATCCCGCCCAGCGCCTTGTCCAGCTTCTCACGCTCACGCTCAAGGTTTAGCAATTCTTTCTTGGTGAGACCGGATTGTTCTTTGTCGGCGAGGGTCTCTTCCAGCTCACGCAGGCGCTTAATGGAGTTTGACACCGTCGCCCAATTGGTCAGCGTGCCGCCGAGCCAACGATGGTTCATGTAATATTGAGCGCAGCGCTGGGCAGCTTCCGCGATCGGTTGAGACGCCTGGCGCTTGGTGCCGACAAACAGGATACGACCGCCCTTGGCCACGGTGTCGCGAACCTTGACCAGCGCCTGGTGCAATAGTGGCACAGACTTCGAGAGGTCCATAATGTGGATGCCGGAGCGCGCGCCGTAGATGAAGGGCTTCATCTTGGGGTTCCAGCGGTGGGTTTGGTGGCCGAAATGGACCCCTGCTTCCAGGAGTTCACGCATCGTAAATTCAGGCAAAGCCATGATCAGTTTTCCTTCATCCGGTTGACCGGCACGAACGTGATTGGGCCTCACTTGAGGAGCCAACACCGGATTGTCCGCGCGTCGGGGGTTTCTGCGCGCGTATATACAGTCTTTATCCCGCGCGGCAACACCCCGATTTCATGCCGCGAGGATCAGGCCGCCTTATGGTCGACGCGGGCAACGCCGGGCGCGGTTTTCAAGGCCCGTAAAGCCTCCAGCCCGGTGGCATAGGTTTCCGGCAGGCGTAGCGTCACAAGCTTCCCAGTTTCGGTTGGCAAGCGTACGAAAATCTCCCCTCGGTCCGGCCCCGGTAATGTCTTCAAACGCGCCGCGATTTCGGCGAGCCCACTCAGATCGGCGCCTTGTTCCAGGCGCACCGACAGGGCCGGTGCTTTCTTGGCGATCCGGGCTTGTTCGATGGGTTTGACCCGCATCGCTGACAAGCGAATTTCATCGTCGCGGCGGCGCACTTCGGTTCGAACAACGACCGCCATCCCCACCTCCAATTGCTCGCGCATCTCAGACAACATTTCCGGCATCACCATCAGTTCAACCTCGCCGGTCGGGTCCGAGAGGGTCAGGAAGGCAAATTTGCCACCATTGCGGGCCGGTTTTTCAACCCGGCGCCGGACAACACCCATCAATTCCAGCGGTTGTCGGTCCTGCGCCACTTCTTCAATATTCATGGCGAGCGTGATGCGGCCCTCCTCAAGGCTGCCCAGCACATCATCGAGCGGATGGCCGCTGAAATAGAAACCGATGGCGCCAAATTCATTGTCGAGCTTTTGCTGCATGTTCCAGGCAGGCGCGGCTGGTAGCGCGGCACGCATGGCCGGCTCCGCATCTCCGAACAGACCGCCTTGGCCCCCAGCCCGGTCTTCCGCAGACGCCGCCGCGGCGGCCGCGAGCGTCGGTGCAGCCGCAAGTGCCGCAGCCCGGTTCGGTTCCAATTTGTCAAACGCCCCGGCTTTGGCGAGCTGTTCCAGGCATTTCTTATTGATGTCCTTTGGGTCCACCCGATCAGAAATGTCGTGGAAATCCTTGAACGGACCCTGTTCGGCCCGGTTCAGCTCGAGGCTGCGCATCGCTTCAGGTCCAACGCCTTTCAGTGCGCCGAGCGCATAGACAATCGCATCGCCGCGCACATCAAAGTCGGCTGTTGAGGCGTTCACATCCGGCGCGATAACCGGGATCTTGAGCCGTTTCGCCTCCTGAAAGAAGGCCGCGAGCTTGTCCGTATTGTGCAGATCTAGGCTCATCGAGGCGGCCAGAAACGCGACAGGGAAATGCGCTTTTAGATACCCGGTCTGATAGCCGATCAGGGCATAAGCGGCGGCGTGCGATTTGTTGAAGCCATAGCCTGCAAACTTCTCCATCGTGTCGAAAATCTCGTTCGCAAGCCCCGACTCGATGCCTTTCAGCTCATGCGCCCCGGAGAGGAAGCGTTTACGCTGGGCAACCATTTCCTCGAGCTTTTTCTTACCCATGGCGCGGCGCAAAAGATCGGCTTCACCGAGCGAATAGCCAGCAATTTCCTGCGCCATCCGCATCACCTGTTCCTGATAGACTGGCACGCCATACGTCGCCTCCAGGATCGGCTCGAGATCCGGGTGCTGATAACGGATCGTTTTGGGATCATCCTTACCGGCGACATAGACAGGGATATTGTCCATTGGCCCCGGACGGTAGAGCGAGATGATCGCGATCACGTCTTCAATATTACCGGGGCGGACCTTGCGCAGCGTGTCGCGCATCCCTTGCCCCTCAAGCTGGAACACGCCGAGCGTTTGCCCGGACGCCATCAGGTCATACGTCGCCTGATCGTCCAGTGAATGCCATTCGGGGCCCACATCCTGCCCATCGCGGCGAATGAATTTCAGCGCGCGGTCAATCACAGTGAGGGTTTTGAGGCCCAGAAAGTCGAATTTGACCAGTCCGCCCGCTTCCGCCCATTTCATGTTGAACTGGGTCGCTGGCAGGTCCGCCCGCGGGTCCTTGAACAGGGGTGCAATCTCAACCAGCGGCCGATCGCCAATCACCACGCCCGCCGCATGCGTCCCAGCATTGCGATACATGCCCTCCAGTGCCAGCGCGGTGTCGAGCAGTTCCCCTACGCGGGGATCGCGGTCCTTCTCCTCATCGAATTTTGGTTCGTCGAGAATGGCGTCCTGGAGTTTGGGGGGATTGGCCGGGTTGAACGGGATCAGTTTGGCGAGCCGGTCAACCTGGCCATAAGGCATTTGCATCACCCGCCCGACATCGCGCACCACCGCTTTCGCCTGCAGCGTGCCGAACGTGATGATCATGGCGACGCTGTCGGCGCCATATTTGTCGCGGACATAGCGGATCACCTCGCCGCGCCGCTCCTGACAGAAGTCGATATCAAAGTCCGGCATTGAGACCCGTTCCGGGTTCAAGAACCGCTCGAACAGAAGATCAAAGCGCAGCGGGTCGAGATCGGTAATCGTCAACACCCAGGCGACCAGCGAACCGGCGCCCGAGCCTCGCCCCGGCCCGACCGGAATGTCCTGATCCTTCGCCCACTTGATAAAGTCGGCAACGATCAAAAAGTAACCGGGAAACCCCATCCGCTCGATAATGCCAAGCTCGTATTCAAGACGTTCCGTATAAGTCTCACGCGGGGCATAGAGTTTCGGCGCCGCGGCCAGCCGGGCTTCCAGACCGTCCTCAGCCTGAACCCGCAACTCCTCAATTTCAGAGCGTGATCCGTCGCCAAAATTTGGCAGGATCGGATCATGCTTGGTGGCGCGCACACCGCAGCGCTTGGCAATCTCTACGGTTGTCTCCAACGCTTCCGGCAGATCGGCAAACAGGGCCTGCATCTCTTCGGCGGTTTTCAGATACTGATTGGGCGCGACTTGCGGGCGGTCTTCCTGACCGAGATAGGCCCCGTTCGCGATACACATCATCGCGTCATGCGCCGGAGCATCCTCAGGCTTCATGAACCGCACATCCTGGGTCGCGACGATGGGCAGATCCAGCTTGTAAGCAAGGCTCAAAAGGTCCGGCTCGCACTGGGCCTCTTCCGGCGTGCCGTGGCGGGTGATCTCCACATAACAACGCCCTGGAAAGGCCTCCGCCAGCCGTTTCAACTCTGCCTCAGCCTCAGCTATTTTGCCGCGCAACAGGCACCGGCCAACCTCACCCTCGGTACCGCCGGTTAGAACGATCAGGCCGTCCATCTGCTCGTCCAGGTACTTGCGGTGAATGCGCGGCACGCCGTCCTCGGCATCGAGATACGCATAAGATGACAGGGCCATCAGCCGCTGATACCCGGTTTGGTTCTGGGCATAGAGCGAGAGCCGCGTGACGGTTTCCTGATGCGCGCCATCGGTAACGTCGAAACAGACCGCCATGATCGGCTGCACCCCGGCCCCGGCGAGGCTTTCCGACAGCTCCAGGGCTCCGAACAGATTGTTCCGATCGGTTACAGCGACCGCTGGCATACCCTGATCCACGCACCAGCTGGTCAGCCCCTTGGTCGTGATCATGCTTTCCAGAAGGGAAAAACTCGTCCGGATCGCCAAATGGATAAAGGATGGATTCGCCAACAGACTGCTCCCCGTCGCCGCGCCGGATGCGCCGCCTAAGATAATCCTGTATCAGAAATTGATTTGGAACAAAAGCAGAACTTATGCAAAGTCTGTGAGTTTCCCGTCCTTGAGCGTCAGCACACGGTCCATATGCTTGGTCAGCGCCATATTGTGGGTCGCGACCAGCACCGCTGCCCCCTCACTGCGCGCCATGCGGATCAGGCTGGCAAACACGCGGTCGGTGGTGGCCGGATCGAGATTTCCGGTCGGCTCGTCAGCAATCACCAGACGTGGGTCATTCGCAAGCGCACGGGCAATCGCGACGCGTTGCTGCTCACCGCCGGACATTTGCCCCGGTTGATGACGCGCACGGTCTGACAGACCCATTTCCTCGAGCAGAGTCTCGGCCTTCTTGCGCGCTTTGCTGCGCGCCATACCGCCGACCATGAGCGGCATCGCGATATTGTCGCGCGCATCAAATTCCGGCAGCAAGTGGTGGAACTGATAGACAAAGCCGAGCTTTTCCCGGCGCAAGCGCGTTCGGCCGTCATCATTGAGCTGCATCGCGTCTTCGCCTTCGAGCAAGACTTGCCCGCCTTCGGCCTGCTCGAGCAAACCGGCAGTGTGCAGCAGGGTCGATTTACCCGAACCCGACGGCCCGACCAGGCCCACCAGCTCGCCCTTGTTGAGCGTCAGGTCCGCCCCATCCAGCACGCGCAGAACGCCTGCTTCCGAGCGATACTCCCGCAGGATGTTTCGAAGCTCCAGGACCACGTCCATCACTCAAACCTCAGCGCTTCGACCGGGTCGAGCTTCGCCGCAGACCAGGCTGGCCACAGCGTCACCAGAACCGACATGCTCATCGCCCAGAGCGTCGTGAAAATCGCTTCCGCCCAGTCGAGTTCCGCCGGTAGTCCGTCGAGGCCGTAGACATCCGGTGGGAAAATCTCGATCCCGATGACGCGCAACCCGTCTTCGATGGCCCCGATGTTCAAGACAATCGTCACGCCCAGCAGGAGACCGATCAAAGCCCCGGTGAGGCCGAGGATTGCCCCGATCATCACAAAGACCCGCATGACGGATCCGCGCGAGGTCCCGATCGTACGCAAGATGGCGATGTCTCGGGTCTTGTTCTTCACCAGCATCACCACGCCGGTAATGATGTTAAGCGCGGTAATGGTGATCAGGATCAGCATGATCACCCGCATCATCCCGCGCTCAGTGTTGAGTGCGCCGAGATAGGCGGCTCTCTGGCGTTTCCAGTCATCAATAATAAACTGGTTGCCCGTCGCTTCGGCAATGTCCTGCATGGTCGGCAAAGTGTTCTCAGGCTCTTCAATGCGCACATCGAGAAACTCATATTCATCGCGCTTGTTGAAGAAAAGTTGGGCCTGATCGATCGGCATCAATATGTATAGCTTATCCAACTCCACGCTGCCGGTCTCGAACGTATCGGCGACCGTGTAAGTTTTACGCCTTGGGCTCATTCCGGCTACGGAGTTGAACCCTTCTGGTGTGATCAGGGTGACTCTACCGCCTGCACGTACGCCAAGATCGTTCGCAAGGAACCGACCGATATAGATCTTGTCGCCACCATTGCGCCCCGCGCCGAACCCGTCCTGCCTGGCCTTCTCTGATCCCCTCTCTAGGAAGGGCAGATTGTCGAGATCCTCAATCCGCACCCCGCGCACGGCCGCGCCGACTTTCGCGTAATCGGTGCTTGCGAGCACCTGTTCCTCAATCACCGGCGAGACGCTGACCACATTGGGCAGCTGGCGCAGATCGATCACCAGATCATCAATGACAGATTCTGGTTGATCGATGACTTGCACAAAAATATGTCCCTGCCCGCCGAGCAGCGCATTCAGCAAAGTTGCGCGAAATCCGCTCATCACCGACATGATCACAATCAGAGCCGTCACGGCCAGCATGATGCCGACAAAGGAAATGATCGAGATCAGGGACACCCCGCCCTGCGAGCGTCGGGCCCGCAAGTAGCGCCAGGCCAACGTGCGCTCGACCGCGCCGAAAGGGGCTGCTCCGGCCATACCCGCCTAGGCGCCCGTGATCCGCGCAATCGCTTCATCGAGCGTGACGTCACTCTTCTCGCCGCTGGCACGATGCTTCAGCTCGACCTTGCCTTCTTTGACGCCGCGCGGCCCGACCGTAATCTGCCAGGGCAGCCCGATCAGATCCATGCGGTTGAACTTGGCCCCGGCCCGGTCTGATGTCTCATCATAGAGCGGGTCCTTGCTGGCTGCGGTCAGTTTCGCATAAGCCTCATCAGCGACCGCGGCGACGTCCGCCGCATCAGGTTTCATTGAGATAATGCCCGCATCGAACGGGGCAACAGATGCTGGCCAGACAATCCCGTTCTCATCATGGCTGGCTTCAATAATCGCTCCGACCAGACGTGATACGCCGATCCCGTAAGAGCCGCCATGGATCGTCGCGAGTTTGCCCTCAGGGGTCTGAACGTCAGCCTTCATAGGCTCGGAATACTTCGTCCCGAAGTAGAAAATATGGCCAACTTCGATCCCACGTGCCTCAATTCGGCTATCTTCTGGCACGGCGGCATAAGCGGCCTCGTCGTGTTTCTCGTCAGTCGCGGCATAAAAACGCGTCCGCTTTTCCATCTCGGCTTTCAGAGCGGCTTCGTCTTCAAAGTCGAAGTCAGCACCGGGCGGTGGAACATCCAATACGGCCTTGTCACAGAAGACCGCGCTCTCGCCGCTATCGGCCAGGATCAGGAATTCATGGCTGAGGTCGCCGCCAATCGGCCCCGGGTCGGCCTGCATCGGGATGGCCGTCACGCCAAGCCGGTCGAACGTGTTGAGATAGGCCGCGAACATCTTCTGGTACGAGATCCGCGCTGCCTCTTCACTCACATCGAAGCTGTAGGCATCCTTCATCAGGAATTCCCGGCCCCGCATGACGCCAAAACGGGGGCGGACCTCATCACGGAACTTCCACTGCTGGTGATACAGGTTCAGCGGCAGCGCCTTGTAGCTCTTCACATATTGCCGAAATATATCGGTGATCATCTCTTCATTGGTGGGGCCGTACAACATATCGCGATCATGCCGATCGGTGATCCGCAGCATTTCTGCACCATAGGCCTCATAGCGGCCGCTCTCGCGCCAGAGATCGGCCTGTTGAAGCGTCGGCATCAGCAGCTCAATCGCCCCGGCGCGATCCATTTCCTCGCGCACAATCTGCTCGATCTTTTTCAGCACTTTGAAGCCAAGCGGCAGCCACGAATAAATCCCCGCCCCGTTCTGGCGGATCATACCGGTACGCAGCATCAACTGGTGGCTGACAATCGCCGCATCCGAAGGCACATCCTTGGTCACGGGCAGGAAAAAACGGGAAAGACGCATGGGCGAAAAATCCAATCAACTCATCAACCCAAACCTGTTATGCAGAACCGGTAAACTTGGCTAGGGGGCGATGTGTACGATGAGACCTCCTTGGCAACGATCTGCCAGGTGGCGGTCGGAGCTCACGCGCCGAAAGACCTAAGCTTGATGGGGCAAAGTCCACCAGACCGTAGTCGGGCTGAGCCCATGCGTTTCGAAGAATGATGCGGCTTCGACATCTTTATGCGGCACCGGAAAAATCAGCTGTCCTGCCTGCTGGCCTATTGTGCGTAATTTCAATGCCTGCAGCAGCGCCGCGCCGGCCGTATCCCAGGCCCCTTCGGTGACGACAAAATCATCAACCATCCAAGTCGTCCCAGTTGGACTGTACACAGGGGGCACAAAGGTCGGTTTGGCTTGCAGGCACCCCGCCAGGCCTTTTGTGTCGTCGGCGACGAGCAGGACAACCTCCGACGCCTCAATCTGCCCGCTCAGAAACGCCCGACTCATGTCGGCCGAGCCCTCAGCTTTGCGCCAAAAGTTCGGCTCCCACGCGGCCAGTTGAACTCGCTTCGATTCAATCAGCTCGACAATGGCATCCACGTCCGCCTGAACCGCTTCGCGCACCCTCCTCTCACCTTGTTCCTCCTGTGGCTAAGGTGCGAGACGATACCCGCCCGCTTCGGTGAGCAACAGACGCGCATTGCCCGGGTCCGGCTCGATCTTCTGGCGCAGGCGATAGATATGCGTTTCCAGCGTGTGGGTCGTGACAGCCGCGTTGTAGCCCCACACCTCAGACAAAAGCTCATCGCGCGCCACCGACTTGCCGCCCGCTCTGTAAAGATACTTCAGAATATTGGTCTCTTTTTCCGTCAGGCGGATCTTGCGTTCATCCTCGCGCACCAGCAGCTTCATGCTCGGACGAAACTCGTAAGGCCCGACCTCGAACGTCGCATCCTCGCTCTGCTCAAAACTACGCAGGTGCGCCCGGACCCGGGCGAGCAGAACGGAAAACTTGAACGGTTTGGTGACATAATCGTTGGCGCCGCTATCGAGGCCCAGAATGGTGTCGGCATCTGTATCCTGCGCCGTCAGCATAATGATCGGGGCCCGCACCCCGCGCGTGCGCATCAGTTTACAGGCCTCGCGGCCGTCCATGTCCGGCATGTCCACATCCAGCAGGATCAGGTCGACCCGTTCGCTTTCCGCCAGTTTAACTCCGGTGGTCGCGTTATCGGCCTGCAGGATGGTAAAGCCCTCATACAGTCCGAACTGCTCTGCCAAAGCTTCGCGCAGATCATTGTCATCATCGACCAAAAGTAGTGACTTTGTCACAGCCATTGAATTCTCCCTTGTCTCTGGCGGTGGAAATAGAGACTTGCCTGTATAACTTCATTACACGCCTGATCAGGCGATGTCACAAAAAGGAGAGCGGCACGTGACCGCAGTAGAGTTTACAGCGACGGCCAAAGGCAAATTTTCCGGTGGCGATGTCACCTGTCGGTGCGCGCTCGGCAAAGGCGGCATTGTCGGCGCCGCGCTGAAACGCGAGGGCGATGGTGCCTCGCCCCTCGGCCGTTGGGAGATGCGCCGCGTCTTTTATCGCGCAGACCGTGTCGACCGCCCGGAAACGGGTCTGCCTTGTGTCGCCCTGCGAGAAAGCGATGGCTGGTGCGATGACCCCGAGCATCCGCTCTATAACCGCCCGGTCGCCCTTCCCTTTGCCGCCAGTCACGAAAAGCTGTGGCGCGAGGATCATGTCTATGATCTGATCGTGGAGCTTGGACATAATGACAGCCCGCCACAGCCCGGACGCGGCAGCGCCATTTTCTTTCACCTCGCCCGCCCGGACTACAGACCGACCGAGGGCTGTGTTGCCGTTGCGAAGGAAGACATGCTCGCCGCGCTCAAACAGACTGGCCCAGGCTCAAAACTGACGATCAGCTTCTAAGCCGGCAGTTCAGCGATATATTGCTGCAGCTTCATCATGGCCGGCATGGAATTGTCCCGCAGGCGCTGCAGAACGGCAGTCTTCGCCGTATCCTCTTTGTCGACATTGCGCGCCAGATGCGAATAGCCGTCCAGGCGGTTGTTACCGATCCAGGCGCGCAGCGTCTTGTCCTGCGACCAGTTGAACTGATTGGTCATGAAGGCCGCTGTCATGCGTAGCCAGTCGGTGTCGTGGTTGGGCAATGGCACCACCGTGCAGAGCCGGTTCTTCTCGGCCTCGTCGGGATAGTTTAGGTCAACATAGGCGATCACCGCTGCACTGAACACCGGCTGCACCGTGCGCACCGTCTGCAGCTTGATCTGGTCCCCCTGAAACACCGGCGCTTCTTCCATATTGCCGACCGCACGGGCCGAGCAGTCGACATAGAGCCAGTCCGGGTCGCTTGCCATTTCACCTTGCTCGAACACGATCTTGTCTGGCTCGATACGCTGAATGCGGCCCATGCGGATAATGTTCTTGATCTTGCGCAGCTCGGTCAGCTCGGCCTGACTGACCGTCGCGCCGTGGAACATTTTCGGACGAACATTCTTGTCGATGCGCAGGAACACACCGGCTGCTTCCAGTCGGTCAAACATGTCTTCAACACTGGTCGATTGGGCGATGGCTTCAAACTGAGCGGCCTGCGCGCCCATGGTCTGATCGAAAAATTCTTCCGTCGGCTGCGTGTTGCCGCGATCCATCAACCAGGCATCGCGCGACATCACCCAGTGGATATCATCAGCCGGAATGCTATGCTCAAGCATCCACAGCACAGCATCGATCCCGGTCTTGCCGCCACCCACCACAAGATAGCCGGAATGACGGCGCTTGAGCTTTGGCAACTCGTTGAGCGGCACAAAGGGCAAGCCGTCGGCAATTTCAAAATTGGGTTTGTGGGTCGAGGGCACCTGTGTCTTGAGGTAAGTCGCGTCCACGGTCTTCTCGCGCACCTTCACTGTCACCGTTTCTCCCGACAGCATGGAGGTGAATGTGCCGTCCCAATTGTACTCACACATCGGGAAATACTGAATGCGCCCACTTGGCAGGAAGTGATGGCGCATGACCTCATCAAAATAGCTCAGAACCTCCGGGCCGGTTGCAAGATCGTTCAACCCCTTATTGAGACCCGTCTGGTCGATCCGGCCTTTACTAAGTTCCTTGGAGCTAACCCCGTAATAGGAGGACGGCTGGTGCAGTGTGACAAAGGAATAGGCATCATTCCAGTGCCCGCCGGGTTTGTGGTGCATATCGACGATGAGCACCTGTTTGTCGCTCTCCGACAGGATGACATCGGCAAAAGCCATGCCCATCGCGCCGCTGCCAATGACAAGATAGTCGGTTTCAATTTCGGTCTTTGTCATCGCATCTTCCTTCGTTCCACCCAAACTCGCCCCGTCGAAAGTGTACTTTGACAAAGCCACTTGATAACACTGTTATGGTCGTGTAATAACGGCGTTATTGTAAGTCAAGTGGGTTCTTGAAAATGTCAGATACGAAGACGCGCATACTCGATGCGGCCTCAAACCTGTTCGCCGAAGACGGGGCCAGCGCGCTGAGTGTGCGGGCGATATCCAAACGCGCCGGACTGTCCACCATCGGCATCTACAATCATTTTCAGGGCAAGCAGGGCATTCTCGATGCGCTTTACGTTGAAGGCTTCAACATGATAGCTGCGGCCATGAGAGCAAGCCATGACGCCGCCTCCCCGCGCCAAGGCATCATTGATGCCATCACCCGCTATATGACCATTTCGACTGAGCAGGCGGGTCATTTTCGCCTGATCTTTGGACAGGGCGACAGCAGCTACACACCCTCCGACGCAGCGAAAACCGTCGGGGCAGCCGCTTTTGATGACTTTGTCTATCTCGTCGCGCGGGCCTTACCGAAGGACTGCCCGCGCAATAAACTCCGTGAAGTCGCACTACAGATTTTCGCCACAGCGCATGGTTACGCCACACTCCAACACCACGAAACCACCGAACTGATGCGCGCGCCTGATTGGACCGCGCTTGCCATAAACGCGATTACCGCCTTGCTGGACGCGGCGATGGCCACAGATCGGCCGCCACATTCCGGACACAAGAATCGCTGAGCTTCGACCTGGGGCGGGCTTCATAAGGAGGCTGCGCGATGTATCAGCAGACCCAAGACCCGGCCAAGTATGCTCCAGATGGCCACTATTACCTCGTGACGCGTGAGGGTGAACACGGTCCCTATGACAGCTATGATGAAGCCGTTGAGGCGGCACGCAACCCGATGAATCCGCTCCACGGCATCGACACACGCGGCGGGTACGCTGTGGTCGACAAGGGAGAGCCAGACCTCAACTAACGCTCTAAGACTCGCGCGCGCCAAACAGGCCAGTCCCGACCCGGACATGCGTCGCGCCAAGGCGCGCGGCGAGGGCATAATCCCCGCTCATGCCCATCGAGACTACCGGAAGATCGTACCGATCAGCGAGCTTCTTCAGCAAGGCGAAATGCGGGACCGCAGGCTCATCTGCAGGAGGAATGCACATCAGGCCCGTGACGCGCCCGGGCCATTCAGCGCGCGCCAGCTCTAACAGCGCTTCCAGCGCCTCGACCAGCACCCCGCCCTTTTGCGGCTCAGCGCCGGTATTTACCTGGATCAACAGATCCGGCGGCGCCGCGCCCGTCTTGGCGACAGCCTTGATCAGGGCACGCAGCAATTTCTCCCGATCCAGCGTCTCGATCACATCAAACAGGCGCACCGCATCCTCGGACTTATTGGTCTGCAGCGGCCCGATCAGGTGAAGCCGGAGCCCGTCCACCATCGCGCGGCGCTCCGTCCATCGCGCTTGCGCCTCTTGCACGCGGTTCTCACCAAACACCCGCTGCCCCACCGCCAGAGCCGCCTCGATCCGCTCCTCCGGCTGACGTTTGGAGGCGGCCACCAGGGTCACATCCGCGCCGATCTCATCCAGAATGCGCGCACGCGCCTCGCCAATACGATCCAAGTCTGTATCTTCGCTCATAATGGCGTTGAAACACCACCCCGCAGCGATCCGCAAGCTCCACACCGCCATTCGTGCGGCGCGCCAACATTTGCCGCCGGCCTGTCCTCCATTGTTGTTTCTCACAGATCCAACACGCACGCCCGATCCCATCCACATCGCGGCTGCGCTTCCGACAGGCAGCGGCGTCATTTATCGTCACTTTGGCGCAGAAAACCGGGTGACAACCGCCCGGGCACTCGCATCACTCTCTCAAAGGCGAGGGCTGACCTTCCTAATCGGTGCAGATCCCGGTCTTGCGCGCGAGGTCGGCGCAGATGGCGTTCATTGGCCGGAAGCCAAGCTGGTGCAAGTCCCTCACTGGCGCGGTGCGTTTCGTCTCAACACAATGAGCGCCCATAGTCCGATGGCCGTCCGGCGTGCCACTGAGATCGGTATGGACGCCGCTTTGGTCTCCACCGTGTTTCCCTCCAACAGTCCGAGCGCGAGCCGTCCGATGGGCCCGGCCCGGTTCCGTCTTCTGGCTCAAACTGCCCCGTTGCCCGTCTACGCGCTTGGCGGTGTGAACCCCTCCAATGCCGGACAGGTCGCAAGCTTTGCAGGGCTCGCCGCCATTGATGGCCTCGCTCAATTGTCATGAGACCGGCATAGCGCGACCCTGCGCGCTCCTGTATGTTGAAGCAAGACTAAAGCTTGAGGGAGGCGTCGCCGATGACCGGAACATTCAAACATAACGGGGTCGAATTGGATCAACCCGGGCGCGGGCGGATCTATAACTCGATCATAGAGACAATCGGCAACACACCCATTGTCCGCGTCCCCAAACTCGCCTCTGAAGAGAATTTGAAGTCTGAACTTCTCCTCAAGCTTGAATTCTTTAATCCGCTGGCCAGCGTCAAGGATCGCATCGCGGTTGGCATGATCACCGCGCTGGAAGAAGCGGGAAAAATCGGTCCCGGCACAACGCTGGTCGAGCCCACGTCAGGCAATACCGGCATTGGCCTCGCCTTTGTGGCCGCCGCACGTGGCTACCGCCTGATCCTGACCATGCCGGAATCCATGTCGATCGAACGCCGCAAGATGCTGTCCATCCTCGGCGCAGAACTGGTACTCACCCCGAAAGAGGAAGGCCTCGCAGGCACGCTCAAGAAAGCCGATGAATTGCTGAACAATATCGAAGGCGCGGTGATGCCGAGCCAATTCGACAATCCTGCCAATCCAGCCATTCATGAGGCGACAACGGCGGAAGAAATCTGGCGCGACACCGATGGTGCGGTGGATGCCGTGGTCTCCGGCGTCGGCACAGGTGGTACGTTCTCAGGCTGTGCCCGCGTTCTCAAGACCCGCAAGCCAGGCCTGAAAATGTTTGCCGTCGAGCCCGAAGACAGCCCCGTTCTGTCCGGCGGCGAAGGCGGCCCGCACATGATCCAGGGCATCGGCCCGGGCATGATCCCCGGTAATATGTCGCCTGACCTGATGGATGGGGTGATCAAGGTGTCGAATGAAGACGCGTTCGCCGCCGCCCGCCGACTCGCCCGCCTCGAAGGCATCCCGATCGGTATTTCATCCGGTGCCGCCGTCACAGCCGGCCTCGAAGTTGCCAAACGCCCGGATATGGACGGCAAAACCGTCGTCGTGATCATACCTTCTTTTGCCGAGCGGTACCTCTCGACAGCTTTGTTTGAGGCCTAAAAACAGCCTGGCGACCCCTGCAGGATTCGAACCTGCGACCGTCCGCTTAGAAGGCGGGTGCTCTATCCAGCTGAGCTAAGGGGCCATTCGGCACGTGACTACTGAACCTCGCGATGAAATCAAGACGAATTTCAGAGCCACGCGGCATCGACGTGAAGATCAGAGGATCTGAGGCTTTGAGTGCATATGCAGCCCGTATTGGCCCGCCACATGCGTTATTCACTCAGTCGACCCCCGGCTCCACCTCCCCGGAATTCATCTGTTTGAGGACGTCGATGATTTCAGAAATGACACGATCGTCAGTGATTCCCGGATTGACCATGCTGGTGCCCGGGACAGCCTCATCGGGATTGCGCAGATAAGCGGTAAGTTTTGCCTCATTCCAGGTGCCGCTCTCGGCGATCAAGGCGTCCGAATACTGATCGAACGTCGGATGGGCTCCAATTCGAGAGTTATAGACAAGCGCAAGCGCTGGCCCGATTCGATGCTCATCCCTGTTATAGGCGTGACAAGTGCTGCACTGCGCGAACGTCGCGGACATGATGTCAGCAAAAGCCGGATCAGTCTGCGAGAGTTCATCGAGGTAGCGAGCGACAATCTGGTCACCGAAACTGCCCGATACCGGTCGCAGGAAAATCACCTCATGCGCATCGGTCCAGACAACAAGCTCGCCGTCATCTGCTTGCTCAATGTCGCGCAGTTTGCGTCCAAACTCGATGGCCTCTGTGAAAACAACGCGATCTTCAACCGTTCGAATGCGAAACAGGGTTCCAGCACGAAGACTGATGGCCCCAACGTCACCCGCCCACGTGTCATGAAATCCATCAAGAGATGTCAGACCCGAAACGCCGATAGAGGGCAACCAGGAGAACATGGGTTCAGCATAGCCGTCATGTCTACCGACTGACTGAACATTCGGCAGAGGCGCACCATCATACTCGGTACCGTAGCTGACTACTGGCCAGCCATAATTATTTTCCTCTGTGATGAGGTTAAGCTCATCGCCGCCGCGAGGCCCGTGCTCCACCGACCAAAGGCGACCTTCGGCGTCAAATGTGATGCCTTGTGCGTTTCGGTGACCGATAGAGAAGTGGGTGGCTTCGCCTGTCTGCAGATCGATGCTGACCACTTTGCCATAGTCTGCGTCAGGATCCTGCGCCAGAGACCGCGTACTCAACTCCGTTCGACCGTCTGAGTCCCATCCGTTCCATCCATACTCACCAATCGTCAAATAGGCAGTTCGACCATCTGGCCCGAATGTAATCCGCCCGCCCGCTTCTTCGCCTTGGATCGCCAAATTTACAGCCCGAAGCGGCAGGCAAGGGCTTGAGGTAAAGACGTCTTGCCAGTCATCGGCGCTTGCGGTCACATCGCTTATCTCAGCCTCACCCAAGTCCAGTCTGGAAAGGACAAGGCTGTAGCAAGCACGCTCTGCGTTAAAGTCGGTATACGTTATAAACAGATAGCGCCCGCTTTCGTTCGATAGATACTCGATATCGTTGTAACGAAGACGGCCGAACCGATGCCGAAAGTCGGGCGTGCCATATTCAGCGCTCGCGGCAACCTCGCGATAGCCTTCGAGACCGTTGTCCGGAACGTCGACCGCACTGACCTCAACGTCCCCACTTTCATTTGTGAGGTAGATGCGGCCTCTGAACGTCATCACCACCGCGGTTCCGTCGATCATCGCAAGCCCGCCACCGGAACCCGGAATTTCTGCGCGAGGCACCGACACTACGGTGCCTTCAATTCCGGTGAATGAACTCGCAAAGTACTCTTTGGGAGGACCCGAGTCAGCGGGGGTTCCCAGGCTATTATACTCACGCTCAATCCGGTCTGTGACCTTAAAAAGGAAACTGAACGGTGCTGCCTCGGAATCGCGGTTGAACGCCAGTATCGCAGCACCGATGATCAAACCGGTCACAGCACCTACCAGAACGGCCACAACCGCTTTCCAATCCAACATTTTGGCACTCCTGACCGATTACGCTGTCTTCGATAGAGCACGAGTTCCGTCATGATCAACCGCTACTTCGACGCAGTCACAGCAATTCAGAGCAGGATGATCGAACTTCTTGCACGACCGTCCGCTAGGAAGGCGCGCGCTCTATCCAGCTGAGCTAAGGGGCCGTCCCGGCACGTGACTACTGAACCTCGCGATGAAATCAAGACGAAATTCAGAGCCACGCCGCAACACGCCAAGGTAGAACGCGATCAGACAATCCGAGGCTCAACCCGCATATGGGGTTCACCATTGCTGGTCTTGGCCGCGGTCACACCAGCAGCCGATATGGTGGCCTTCACCTGCTGTCGCAGGGCTGAAAAGCTCTCCCAGTCGACCACGTCCACGGGTTGATCGAAGCGGACCGTGACTTCAAACTGGGAACCACCCGCCCGCTCGCGCACCGCAAGCAAACGCCCCGTGAACGGCTTGCCGAGATAGCGCCCCGACACCTCTCCGCCCGTTCGAAACCGCTGTTCCGGCGCGTTTGAAAGCCGCGCAGACGCGGTGTTCCAGTCTCGGAAGCCAAGCTCTTTGGCAATCCGCTCCAGGGCTTCGCCATGGCTGATTTTTGTCCCGGCCTTGCCGAGATCGATGCGCAGTTCTCTGGCGCGTTCTTTGGCCTGCGCACGCGTCACAGGAAGGGTCATGTCTGACATGGTCTTTGCTTTCATCATTGCGATGATCACGTCGATAGCGGGGCTTGCCTTGCCGCAGGATCATCAGGAATGATGTCATGCAATCTAACCGAACCAGCGTTCGGGAGACTTCACCAATGAGCGCAAACTCAGCAAGCGGCAGGCGTCTCTGACCTAGCGCTCGTTTAGAGCGTCCAGCCTTCAACTGTCAATCCAATTGTAGGGACTTAATGCGTCCAGGGCTGTTTACGGGTCGCGGAGAAATTCTCTGAATACGACTTGACCAGGCGCTTGCGTTCCCGCGCTTCTTCAACCGTGAAAGTGATATTCTCGCGCTTGGCATAGGCGACCGCTTGCTCGCGGGTATCGAAATGGAGGCGGACCTGACCGGTCGTGTCATCAATGCTGGTCCAGCCCATGACGGGGTCGCTCGCGCGCTTCGCAGAAGAGCGGAATTCAAGCACCCACTCATTGGAATTACCATGTCCAGACTGCATGGCGGTCTTGGCAGGTTTGTAGATGCGCGCGTCCATATTCTGTCTCCTGAAGGAAGAAAATGGTCGGAGCGAGAGGATTCGAACCTCCGACCCCCTGGTCCCAAACCAGGTGCGCTACCAGGCTGCGCCACGCTCCGGACTCCCGATATACTGCCGGTTTTTTGCACTGCAACCTATTTTTGCTGTCGCCGGACAGTGCGGAAGGTCGCATCCGCGCGGGCGCTCAGTTTTTTGCCGTTGACGGACAAATCCGCCGTCACGTGCGTGATCCCGCCTTCGCTCGACACCACCCTGGGCGCGGCCTCCAACCAGTTGTGTAGGCGGACTGTATCAAAGAATTGCAGGGTCAATTTCAGCGTCACAGACATCCGCCGCGTCGCGTCGTAAACGGCCCAGGCCAGCGCCCCATCGGCGAAGGCGGATGCCATGCCGCCATGCAGAAAGCCCATACTGTTACAGTGCCGCTCCAGCACCAGCATGCCGGACCGCAGGTCGCCTTCCCCGCTGGCGCGGAAGATCGGGCCATTATGCTGTGTAAACGGCCCGCGCGATGTTGAGAGTGCGAACCCTTCCGGGACTTCAAATCCGTCCGGCAGGTCGCTCAGGTTCATTCGGTTTCGAGCAGGTCCGTATTGCCGAAAATCGGATGCACAACCTTGTCGCCCGGCTCAATGCCAAGTTCTGCGGCCACGCCGCCATTGATCTCCAAAACGCCTTTCACCGGCACACCTGGCGAAATCGTACGCAAGGACCCCGGCACCGTGTTGCGCGCAATCATCTCAATCGTACCATCCACAGCGATGAACAGCATATCGAGCGGGATCAGTGTGTTCTTCATATACATGGCCGGCTCGCGCGGCTGCACAAACTCGAACAGCATGCCTGTGCCCGCGTCCAGCGTTTCACGCTCCATCAGGCCGAAGGCAATTTCTTCGGGATCATCGGCAATCTCGACCGTGAACGGGTGCGAGGCCTCATCACTGAGAATGGTCAGCGGTGTCACCGCCATCGGATCGGCGAGGGCTGGCAGGGGAGCAATCAACAAGGCAGCCAGAAGGCTGTAAGCAACGCGAGACATCATAGAGCTGCTGTAGCCGCGCGCGCCGGGCCGGGCAAGCACTGGACTCAGGAATCGCCGCGTTTCTTTATTAAAATCACGTTCATGCCCTTTTGGCCCTGCCCGGTGACAATCATCACCTCATCACCGGTTTCGAGCATCTCGATATCGGCCTTACGCATCACGGAAATATGCACGAAAATGTCTTCATTCAGGCCCGGACGATTGACGAAGCCAAACCCCTTGGTCGGGTTGAACCATTTCACGATCGCCTGCTCATAAACAATTGCTTCGCCGCGTTCGCGCGCAATCGAGGCCTTTGGGCGGTCCATCTCATGAATGATCAGCACCTGCCAGCCCCGCTCACGCAGGACGACATCGCACATGATCCGCGCGCCTTCATCTGCGGTCCCTTCGCCATAGGCGCGCAGGCAGGAGACGTGCATCATCACATCGGAATTGAACACAATGCCGTCAGCCGTTTCAGGCACAACAAAGCCATAGCCCTTGGCCGAATCGAACCATTTCACATGGCCGGTGACCTGGACTACGGTTTCGGGCTCGCCCGTTGGATTTGGTTCAGCCGCTTCGTTCACGCCGCATAACCCCCTGCCTTCTCATTTATATACTTAATGAAAGTCTGTCACCCATCCGAACGCGGACGAAAGTCAAAATCCAAAAGGCGTGGTAAAATGGCACTCCCTAGGGGAATCGAACCCCTCTTTCCAGGTTGAAAACCTGGCGTCCTAACCGATAGACGAAGGGAGCGCACGGTTCGAAGGCGCGATATAGCGGCCACACCCAGCGCTTGCAAGCCGAATTTTGAAGGCAGATTGACCTTTTTGCAGTGCCTCCGCGATTTACCCGCCCAGGCCGCTTCTGTCGCAGGCAGAGCATCAAAAAGATCGCAAAATCGCCTTCATTCATCTTTCATTAGGCACGAGTCGTGCTTAGTTGAAGGCGTCCGAGGACTGCGCGTCCCGGATTTGTTCAGCAACTGAAAGGAGGTGATCCAATGTCAAGTGAGAAACCAGGTGAGGCGATTGAATTCGTTTGTATTGGATATCTCGTGGAGCAGCCTCTGCGAGCCATCTAGACAGGCACGGCAGCCCTGTTGAACGCTGTCAGAATTCAAGAGCCGAACCGGCTCACGAAGGCCACGCTCTCTTTGCTCAGAGCGTGGCCTTTTCGCATCTGGCACGGCTTTCTGGTTGCCGCCTGAACAACGCTTCCCTAGAGTTCAGGACTGGAGCAGATGAACAGCCGAGGTCTTATGCGCGGGCGAAATGTCCTGATATCTATCGTGTTTCTTGTTCTGCAGCTGGGCATGGCAACCGCCCAGACCAGCCCCGAGCCAGAGCCTTCATCAGAAGGCGAGATCGAATGGAGCACGCTCAATCAAAGTGTCCTCAAGGCCTATGAAACCGGGCAATATCGAACCGGGCTTGAGCTCGCGGCGACCGCGCTTGAAGTGGCTGAAGAAACATTCGGCGATCTGCATCAGAACACCATCACCGCCATAAACAATCTCGCCACTATGAACAGCTTACTGGGGCGACGTGACGAGGCCGAACGCCTGTACGATCGTACCTTGGACCTAAGCCGCACCCTGTTTGGCCCCAATCATCCTTCAACCCTTCGCGCCGTCACCAACCTTGCGGTTCTGTACGACGAACAAGGTCGGTGGGATGACGCCGAAACATATTACCAACTGGCGCTACGGGGGCGCGAGGCGATTGGCGGCAAAGACGACCCGGCCACGCTCATGACCGCCAACAATCTTGCGACTATGTGGCTACAGCAAAGTCGCTATGGCAAAGCCGAACCCCTGATGCTGGATACGCTCGAGCGCCGAAGGCGCGTCCTTGGCAAAAATGACCCGGCAACACTGACTTCTGAGAGCAACCTGGCTCAGCTTTACCTCGCCCAGGGTCGAATTGATGAGGCCGAACCGATCTTCATCCGAGTGTTGCTCGCACGCGAAGTTGTGCTCGGCCAGTTGCACCCGGATACGACCACCACCCTGAACAACATCGCAGCCTTCTACAAACAGCGCGGCAGACTTGCCGAGGCCGAACGCTACTTCAACCTGGCGCTCGAGCGCTATGAACAGAGCTTTGGTGCCCAGCACCCTTTGACTCTGTTGGCCCTCAACAACGTCGCCACCGTACATATTGAACAAGGCAAGTATGAAACAGCCGCTCGGGCTTTGCGCGAGGCGCTGGCGGGCCGCGATGCGGTCTTGGGAGCAATCCATCCCGAGACGCTGATCTCCGTCAAAAATCTGGCCGACGCGTACAAAGCACTCGGTCAATACGCCGAAGCTAAGGACCTCTATATACGGGCCCTGCTGACCAGCGATCTTGCGCTTAGCCCCACTCACCTCGATCGGGCGCTCTATCATGCCGGTTTCGCCGACTTCCTGCTGAAACAGGCTGAGCCGGCCACATCTGCGATTGTGCACCTAAAGGTTGCCGTAAACGTCGTTCAGTCGGCGCGAGCCGAAATGGCGGGTCTCAGCAGCGAGACGCAGGCTGCATTCCTCGACAAGAATGCTTTTTACTATGAACGGTTGCAGAAGCTGCTCATCGAAGCCGGTCGCTTCGCCGAGGCTGAGCAAGTCGGGCGGATGCTGAAAGAGCAAGAATATTTCGAGTTTATCCGCCGCTCCACACGCGGCGAAGACCCGCGCGAAACCTTGGCCGATCTCACCCCGTTGGAAAGCCAATGGGCGGATCAATTTGCCGCCTGGTCAGAGCGTCCGAATAAGATCGCCGTCACCCTCGCCGCGCTGAAGACCAAACAGCGCAGCGGCACCGTCCTCACCGCGCTCGAAGACACCCAATTGACCGACCTGCAGGCGCAATACGACACCGCCTATGCCGATTACAAACAGCAGGTGAACACCTGGCTCGCCTCGGTTCGCGACTTATCTGACGAGACGATACAGGCCGAGGCCCGCGCGCTCGAGGCCCGCTTCCACGATGATCTGCAAGGCGAGATTGCCGATATTGGCGATGAGGTCGCCGCTCTGCAGGTGGTCGCCTTCGAAGACAGCCTGCACTTCTTCCTGATCACGCCGCGCGCGTTCAAACATATTGAAACACCGGTCAAGCGCGCTGACCTCAATGAGGCGATCTTCGCCGCCCGCCGGGCGGTTCAACCCGATCCAGTCAGCGGTTTTCTGGACCCCGATGCCAATGCCAAACTCAAGGCCTTGCACGATCTTCTGTTCGCGCCGGTGGAGCAAGAGCTCGCCGATGCCGGCACCGAAACGCTGATGTTGAACTTGCAAGGGGCGATCCGCTACGTGCCATTCGCCGCGCTCTATGATGGTGACCAGTATCTGACAGAGCGCTATCAGCTCGCGCTCTTCACACCCGCCGCCCGCACCCGGTTTGAAGCGGCTGAGGATATGTCCGAAGGCACCGGGTTTGGCGTCACCGCATCGCACACGATTGACGGCCTCGGAACCTTCTCTGCTCTGCCCGGCGTCGAGGCGGAGCTTGCAGCCATTCTCGGCAGCGATGAAACGCCCGGCATTATGTCCGGCTCAACCGATTTGGATGCCGCTTTCACGCGCGCGAGTTTTGCCGACCGCCTGGAGGAAGGCCGCCCGGTCGTTCATATTGCCAGCCACTTCTATATGCGCGCGGGCAATGACGCCGATTCCTTCCTGCTTATGGGCGATGGCAGTACGCTGACGCTGGCTGAAATCAACGAAACGGCCGGTCTGCGCTTTCGCGGCGTTGAATTGCTCACGCTGTCGGCCTGCTCGACCGCGCTGAACAGTCAGGGCGACTTTGATGTCGGCGCTGGAACGGGCGCAGAGGTTGAAGGCTTTGGGGTCCTCGCACAGCGCAAGGGCGCCGAAGCCGTCCTTGCCTCGCTATGGGATGTCGCCGACACCACAACCTCAATTCTGATGGCGGATCTTTACACAAATCTGTCGGCCGGAGAGATGAGCAAGGCCGAAGCCCTGCAGGCCGCCCAACTTGCCCTGCTCGAAGACCCAGCGACCCAGCATCCTTTCTACTGGGCCCCGTTCATTCTGATGGGAAATTGGAAATAGACTTGAGCCGCGCTTTGGCGCAAACAATGCGCCATGCGCCTGAAAGACTGTCATAATTTCTCCGATTTCCGCCGCCTTGCCAAGAAGCGCCTGCCCGGGCCGATCTTCCACTATATCGACGGCGCGGCAGATGATGAGGTCACCTATCGCCGGAACACGGAAGCCTATGAGTCCGTCGATCTCGTGCCCAGTGTGCTCAATGATGTGTCAGAGGTGGATCTCTCGGTTGAGGTCATGGGCCAGAAACTCGACATGCCGCTCTATTGCGCGCCAACCGCGCTACAGCGCCTGTTTCATCATGAGGGTGAGCGCGCCGTCGCCCGCGCTGCAACCAAGTATGGCACCATGTTTGGCGTCTCCTCGCTTGCCACGGTCTCGGCAGAAGAGATTGCCGACCTCGCGCCCGGACCGAAACTGTTTCAGTTCTACTTTCACAAGGATCGCGGCCTGAACGACGCCCTGTTGGAGCGCGCCCGCGCGGCCAAGTTCAACGTCATGGCGCTCACCGTCGACACGATTACCGGCGGCAACCGCGAACGCGACTTGCGCACCGGCTTTACCTCGCCGCCGCGCTTGACGCCGTCCTCCCTGTTCAGCTTTGCCGCGCACCCGGCCTGGGCCTGGAACTTCCTCACCAAAGACAAGTTCGACATGCCGCACCTCTCCGGCCATGTCAGTCAGGGCACCAATCTCGCTGTGTCGGTGGGGGAGTATTTCACCAGCCTGCTCGACCAGACGATGAACTGGAAAGACGCTGAAAAGCTCTGCGCTCAATGGGGCGGTCAGTTCGCCCTGAAAGGCATCATGAGCGTCGAGGATGCCAAACGCGCAGTCGACATTGGCTGCACCGGGATCATGGTCTCAAATCATGGCGGGCGACAGCTGGACGGAGCGCGCGCGCCCTTTGATCAACTCGTAGAGATTTGCGACGCGGTCGGCGATCAGATTGACGTTATCTGCGAAGGCGGCGTGCAGCGCGGCACGCATGTTCTGAAAGCCCTCTCGGTCGGTGCCAAAGCCGTGTCGGGCGGGCGGCTCTATCTCTATGCGCTTGGCGCCGCCGGACAGCCCGGCGTCGAAAAAGCACTCGGTAATCTGCGCACGGAGATTGAACGCGGCATGAAACTGATGGGTGTGACCTCGATCGATCAGCTCACTCGGGACAATCTGCGCTGGCGCTGAACAAAAAGAAAGGCCCGGCAGATAAACCGGGCCTCCCACACTCAAGCCATGCTTGGCGTCTATTTTACTGACGCGATCGCATTCACCGGATGGATCACAGGCAGCTCCTGTTCTCCTTCTGTGGTGGCCGTGTCGACCATCGTCTCAACCACGTCTGCCACAGTGAGATCCGGATTGGTCGCCCACAGCTTACCGGCAAGGTTCGCCACCTGCGGCGCCGCCATCGACGTGCCGGAGAGTTTCAGCTCCCGCCCACCTGGCACACGGCCGGGCACTTCAAACCCGTTAGCGTAGAGATCAATCGACTCGCCATAGGACGTGAAGCCTGCTGCCTGTAGCTCCTGATCGACGGCGCCAATCGTGATCACGTTGGGCAGATTTATACCGGCCGGGACCGAAGTCACGAACTCGACATTCTCATCCTCATTCCCTGCCCCTGCGACGAACAGAATGTCCGGGGCTGAGGCAAACGCTTCAATCAGACCATCTTCCATAATCTTGAAGATCGCTGCAGCCCGCTCCTGACGCTTGTCGGCTTCCGGCTCTGCGCCTGTGATCTGCAGCATCGACTCGACCATGGGCCGGGTGACGCGCCAGCTCATATTGACGACTTTCACGTCGTTCGCCTTTAGGAAGTCGACGCTCGTCTTGGCAGCTGCGACCAGACCCTCAGCCCATTCTTCGTCGATCGGCTCGGTTGGCAGTGGATCGGTCGGCCAGGTGAAGCGCACATTCAGCAGTTTCGCGGCACCATTCCCTTCTGCGGCAATGTCCGCGACATGCTGGCCGTGTACATAATTGCTCGCGACCGACAATGACTTCTGAAAGTCCATCATGTTCTCAGGCGAGATCTCCTGGATCTGGGCCAGGAAGGCCGCTTTTTCCGGCGTTTCCAGTCCAGCCTGAAGATCAAGCGAGCCTTTGATCGTATCATAGAGGCCGTCCATCTGGTCGGCATAGTCAGCGCCTTCCGTAATCAGGTCGCTCTGTTCCAGTTCGAAGTCTGGCCCGAATGCAATGCCGTGGGCGTAACCCGGCCCCTCGTTGGATGGGTTCACCCACATGCGCTCGCCCTGGATGCTGCTGTCGACGCCGGTGTCCCAGACCGCGATCAGAACCTCTTCGCCATCGGCCACATCTGCGACACGCGGGCTCCAAAGATCAACCGCTTCGACTTCCGGCACCTGCTCCAGGCGCTCGCCAATCAGATCGCCAATCATCGGCATGTAAGGGACCATGGCCATGGTCTGCTTGATGCCAACAATCGAGGTCGCCATGCCGCGATCAATGGTCATGCCCGATTGCTCCACCAGCGGATCGATCTGGGCCTTCAGAGAGGCCTCGAGCAGGTTGACATTCACCAGCTGCATCTGCCCGCGTGTGGCCTGCAGCTCGTCGCGGGCAATGTTCACGTCGACCCCGGCGAGCGCGGTCTCAATCTCGCTGCGGAACGCCGCCTCAAACGCCTCGCCCGAGGTTTCGCCGGTGCTCAGCGCAGCACGCGCAAAAGAATCGGAAATCACACCGGACATTTCTTTGTCAGCCGGCTTGCTGGCCAACTCGAGCATCTGTGGCGAGGTGGCAAGCACACCCTCCCAATCGCCTTGTGCCGACAGGACCACACGCTTGGCCGATAGAACCCCGCGCAGCGTGCCATCGTCTTCAATCTGATAGTTCTCCAGCAGATCTGTCACGGCGACATCAAGCTCACCGACGAGGGTGTCATATTCCGGTCCGTCACCGAGTACGATTTCGCTGGGCTTTTTCGTCAGCGTGATTTCAGTGCGCGGCAGATCCGCTTCACTGGTGATGACAGATCCGGCCGGGGCCGCATCCTCTGTCGCCGCGGTTTCGACGGTCTCTTCAACGGCTGTGTCAGCAGCATCTGGGGTCTCAGCCGGTGTACACGCCACCAGCGCAAACGCGGCACTCCCAAGCAGAATATGGCGAAGGGTCATTCATTTCTCCATTTATGATGGCGCAGACCTAAGTCGATTATTATTGAATTACAATATACAATTATCGAAAAACACGCATTCACGCGTATCGGGTGTGCTCAATTCCGATCCCCACGCCGGAAAGTTGCCTGTGATGACACAGCGCAGGTCAAACCGGATAAGCTGCGCAAACGTGTCGCTGGACGATGCCACATCACCCTCTAAGTCCCCACGCATGGCTGATGCATCAACTCTGCAGATTGTTTGGTTTAAGCGCGACCTTCGCATTGACGATCACGCCGCGCTGAGCGCTGCGGCAAACCACGGCCCGGTCCTGCCCTTGTTCATTGCCGAACCGGATCTGTGGCGCCAGCCCGATCAGTCAGCCCGGCAATGGGACTTCGTTGCCGAATGCCTGCACGAACTCCGCAACGATCTCGCCGGTCTCGGCCAGCCGCTTGTCGTGCGCATCGGTGACGCGATGGAGATATTTGGGCGCGCCCGGTCCCGCTTTGGCGATATACAAATCTGGTCTCACGAGGAAACTGGAAATGCCTGGACCTATGCGCGCGATCGACGCGTTGCCGCATGGTGCCGGGAAAACAGCATCGCTTGGACGGAGCTTCGACAGAGCGGTGTGATCAGACGCCTGAAATCGCGCGATGGCTGGGCCAAACGCTGGGACCGGTTCATGGCCGAACCCGCGCATGACACCCTGCGCGCGCTATCGACTTTGGACGACATTAAGCCCGGCGCCATTCCCACGGCATCTGAACTTGGACTGGCAGCAGATCCCTGCCCGGGGCGTCAAGCCGGTGGACGCGGAGCCGCGCTGGACCACTTGCACTCTTTTCTACACGTCCGTGGGGCGCCTTATCGACGCGCGATGTCCAGTCCCACCGAAGGCGCCGAGCATTGCTCACGTCTGTCGCCGCATTTGGCCTGGGGTACCGTTTCAATGCGCGAAGTGGCGCAAGCCACCTGGGCCCGGCAGCGCGAGATCAAAGCCGAAGGCCTGAAGGGCGGATGGCGTGGATCGCTCTCCTCATTTCAGGGTCGCCTGCATTGGCGGGACCATTTCACCCAGAAACTTGAGGACGAGCCCTCGATTGAAACCCGAAACCTGCACCGGGCCTATGATGGCTTACGGCCTGCTCTGCCAGACTCAGAAGCCTTTGAGGCCTGGTCGACTGGTCAAACGGGCCTGCCCTTCGTCGATGCCTGTATGCGCAGCCTCGCGGCAACCGGATGGCTGAATTTTCGAATGCGGGCCATGCTCATGGCTGTCGCCAGCTACCATTTATGGCTCGATTGGCGCAAACCCGGTGAGCGACTGGCACGCCTGTTCACCGATTACGAACCCGGTATCCACTGGCCGCAGGTTCAGATGCAATCTGGCACCACAGGCATTAATACGATCCGGATCTACAATCCTGTGAAACAGGGATATGATCAGGATCCCGACGGCGCATTTGTACGACGCTGGCTCCCCGAACTCAGCAATGTGCCGTCAGAGTTCATTCACGAACCCTGGACATGGGATCAGGCCGGACAGGTCCTCGGCAAAACCTATCCCATGCCGATCATTGATCACCTCGAAGCCGCACGGGAAGCCCGCCAGAAAGTCTGGGCCGTACGCAAAGGCTCTGGATTTCGCGACAATGCAAGCGCGATCCAGAATAAACATGGCAGCCGCAAATCCGGCATCCCAATGCGCGGCAGGCGCAAAACCGCAAAGGCGAAGACTGATCAATTCCAGCTTCCCCTCGAAGACGGACAAACGTGAGAGATGACAGCGTGCCGTTTCCGGCGCGGGTTACCACTTCAATACAGACTGAACCGCGTCACGAGCGCGGTAGCGCGCGTCCCAGGCGCGCAGCAAGGGCCGCTCCCCGATCAAATCGACTTTGATGAACCGCAGAAACTGGAACGCTGCGGCGAGCGTAAAATCCGCCACAGAGACAGCCTCACCGCCTAGGAAGGGTCGCGCATCCCCGAGCAGGCCTTCAAGGAAATCGAGCGGCTTTTGCAGCGCATCTTCAATCGCGGCGGCCCGTTCCGGATTCGGCGGATAGCCAACCGGCGAGGCTTTCACATGCACATACTCCGCGATTGGATTCGCGATCTTGAACTCAATGATCCGCTCCAGATCACGTGCCTGCGCGCGCGCCTCAGGGGACCCGGTCAGGAGGGCACCCTCCGGAAACTTCTCTGCCAGATAATTGATGATGGTCAGCGACTCTCGCAGGAACGCGCCGTCCTGATATTCCAGCACAGGCAGCGTCCCGAACGGGTTCCGGGCGAGATGCTCTGGCTCGCGATGGCGGCCTTTAAGGGTATTGACGGTGATCTGTTCAATCGGCAGCGGCGGACCCAGGGTGTCCCGTTCAGCGATGTACAGCATCACTTTTGTCGGATTAGGCGCCAAAGCAACGGTATAGAGTTTCATACCCCCGTATAGGGCTTTGACACGCCCGTGCGCAATGTGCCGCGAAACGAATTTCCAGACCCCGCTATCTCAAAGCACCGTCGTTTCCCCACATTGCGAGCATCCACATCGGGCTACAGGCACGAGTGCTTGACGAACGCAGCGTTAGCCGGGTCTGGTGACACGCGACATACACGTTCGGGAGGAACCGCCATGCAAGACCGCGTCACGATCACCATGCTTGAGGATGGGATTGCGGATGTCCGTTTGATCCGCAGCAACAAAATGAACGCGCTGGACCCGGCCATGTTCCGCGGCCTTACCGAAGCGATTGATCAGCTGAAAACCATGCCGGGGCTCCGCGTGGTTGTCCTGTCAGCAGAAGGCCCCGCCTTCTGCGCCGGGCTCGATCTGTCGAGTTTCGGACAATCAGATGACAAGAAAGATGGCGATGATCCCACTCGCGGGCTCTCTCCGCGCACCAAGGGCATCAGCAATGACCCGCAATATGTCGCCTATGGGTGGCGAGAAATTCCAGCGCCGGTGATCGCGGCGGCGCACGGCGTGGCCTTTGGCGGCGGCCTGCAATTGCTGTCGGGCGCAGATGTGAAGTTCATCCACCCCGAGACACGCTGCGCGGTGATGGAAATGAAATGGGGTCTAGTGCCGGATATGGCAGGCTTCCCGCTCTGGCGAGAGAATGTCCGCGGCGATCTGCTGCGTGAGCTGACTTATACCAATCGCGAGTTCTCCGGTCGCGAAGCAGTAGAGTTCGGGTTTGCGACGCATGTCAGCGACACCCCGCAAACCGACGCGATGGCGCTCGCCAAAGTCATCGCGCTAAAAAACCCGCATGCGGTCCGCGCTGCAAAACGCCTCTTCACTGTAAAGAGCCACTCGACCGACGCCGAATTGCTGCAGGCAGAATCGGTCGAGCAGGATGGCATTATCCGCAAACCGAACCAGGTCGAAGCCGTGATGGCCTCGATGGAAAAGCGCAAACCCGAATTTGTCGACTGAGTGGGCTAACTCGAAGAAATCACCCGACCAAAGGCCATTCGCTTAAACCGTCGCAAAATGCCGGATCAGCCGTTGATGCCGCCGCTTGAACACCCAGGCGAAGATTGACTTGAGCACGCCGCCCATAAACGGGAGGCGTGGCACGAAGGAGCAGGTGTCGGTGATCTCAACCCCGCCATCGCGCTCGATCAGGGTCCGCCGATGCGTCCAGAGCGTCATGTTGAAGTTCGAAGATCGCTCATCGAACGAGTTTGGTGCATCAAATCCGGTAAATGAGAATTTGTGCTGATCAACCGGCACCAGTCCAAACAGGCGCACACCGGCAGAGAAATAGCTTTTCCCGTCGGCAGGAATGTCAGCCAGCTGTGCATAGGCATTTGGGTAGCTCATCCGAAACACCGGACCCAATTCATAATTGACCCCCTCCCAGCTGCCAACCTGCTGCCAGACCTCGTCCCGCGACACGTTGGGAATGAATGAAGATTGCTGAAACTGGATGGCTCGTGTGTCCGCCATTTTGAGTGTGTGCTCCTTCGCGCTCGAGATTGATTGGAGTTGCCAGTATCAGGCCTAACAAGTATATTGAATAATTACTCGGATTTTCTACTCGGATTTCGAATGACCTCCTCAACCCCGCGCCAAGGCGCCAGAAAGCCCGTCAGATCGGCGAAACAGAAACGCGCCAAAGCAACCGTTGAAGTGATCATCGAAGCTGCGACTCGGATTTTGTCGGATCAGGGCTGGGACGCATTGAACACGAACACCATTGCCAGACGTGCCGGTGTTTCGGTCGGATCGCTCTACGAATATTTCCCAAACAAACAGGCGATCCTTGATGTGATTCTCGATCGCCACCTTTCAAAAGGCGACGCGCTGATCGCCCAGGGTGCAAAGGACGTTCAGGCCGGGGCCACTACTGCACAGGACGTGGTTGACCTGCTCGTCTCCGGCTTTGTCCGCCTGCACAGCGATGACCCCAAACTGCACCGCGCCTTGTCCGCAGATGTACCCCTGTCGAAAGCCCAGCACAGACGGGTGGAGGCGGTGCGCGAGCGGATCATCGACCTGACCGCGGCCGCCCTCGCCGATAAAGTCAGCGCGCCTGCAATGAAAGCGACCCTCTTGGTCGATACCGCTGATGCCCTGACCCATAAATGGCTGATCGACGACGTCGGAACACCGGTCTCCGCAGAAACGCTGGCGCAAGAACTCAAGACAATGCTGGGGCTCTACGCCCTCGCTTGACCGGGTACCCCGCTGTCAACACCCGCGCACTGCAACGTGGCCGCTTTAACGCAGAGCGCGGCCGTTGGCTGGGCGACTTCACCTCGCCTCAAGTCAGACAAACGCATGCATCCGCCCTAAGCCGGAACCGAATGCCTCCTGTCAGCGTTATTGCGGAAACAAGCAATAAGGCCACCCAATGCGTAGTACGGCTATCAAATTCGTATTATTAAAGGCTGATCGCTTCACTTTCCTCCAGACGGCACTAGCTCGTTACCTGTATAGCCTCGCGGAGAAACCACCGAAGGAAAGTAGGTATGCCTAATCTTAGATTTTCTGCCAGTGTTTTTACTTTGGCCGCCGCTCTCACCGCATGTGGCGGTGGGGGAAGCGACAGCCCGGCGCCGGTCAGCTCAAACCCGCCGCCAACGCCGTCACCGGTGACCACAAGCTCAACGGTGTCCAGCGGCGCGGTGACCGGCTTCAGCAGCATTGTTATCGACGGTTTGGTCATCCAGACCGATGATGACACGGTCTTTGCAATTGAAGGCGAGGACGACGTTCTTGGCGATGACAGCGTAATTGAGCTCGGCATCGTCGTGACGGCCAGAAGCGAAGAAGACGACGATGGCAATCTGATTGGAAAGCGTTTCGAAGTCGACGATGGTATTCGCGGCATTATCGAGAGCATCTCTCCAAATCCGGAAGACCCGCAATTCGGTACTTTGATCGTGGCGGGTCAGACCATTATTGTGGACGGCAACACGATCATTGATGACGACCTTGAGGATGTCGACGGCGTTAGCGGCGTCGATATTCGCGATCTTGATCCGGCACTCTCCCCAGGCGGGCTGGGCCTTGTCGTAGAAGTCAGCGGCTTCCCAACGGAATTTGGTGCGCTCGCAACCCGCATTGATGACGAGGATATCAACCCCGCCGATCTTGGCTCGTCCGGTGATGATGACGACAATGTTCAGGTCGTCGGATTTGTGGATACCGTCGATCCATCAGGTGATTTCTTCAGTATCAATGCCGCAACATTTCTTGTGGATGGCGCGACCGAACTCGACGACGATATTGTGATCGATGACACGCTGGTCGGGCGGTTTGTGGAGGTCGAAGCCGACATTGACCTGAATGGTAATTTCATCGCGCTGGAGGTCGAGGACGAGTCTGATCTCGATGGCTTGTTTGATGATGACTTCGACGATGATGACGATTTCGACATTGAAGGCATTCTCCAATCGGTCGATCTCGAAAGCGATCCAGACCTGATTATAATCAATGGTATTGAAATTCCCGTTCAGGACGCAAGCGGCCTGGTTGAGTTTGTCGGTCAGCGCGTTGATATTGAAGGCGAGTTCGACGCTGACGGTGTGCTTGTCCTCGACGAGGTCGAAATCGAATCGGCAAACTCGGTAGAGACCGATGATTTGATCGCTTCCATCGATACGACGGCAGGAACCTTCACCACCCGTTTGGGCCTCGTGATTGAACCAACACCGGCGAGCCGCCTTGAGGTTGATCTCGACCGCGGGGATGATGACGACAATCTTACAACGGCAGAGTTTCTCGATCGGATCAGTGTTGGCGATAGGATCGAAGCGCGCGGCATCCCTACTGAAACGGATATCGTCTGGACCCGGATTGAGGCCGAAGACGAGGACGATCAAGAGTGCCGCCTGCAGGGGCCGGTGGACGCTGGGACGATCCTTGATCCAAATTTCGATATCCTGGCCATCGAGATCGATACGACCGGGCTTGAGGATGATGGGTTTGAAAGCGATGCGGGCGAAGACCGTTCGAGCTTCTTTGGTGCGCTACTGGCCGGCGATATCGTTTCCGCCGAAAGCGGTGATGCCGGTCTTGGTTGTTCCAGTGGCCTTCTCCAGACTCTTGCGGACGGCGAGGTTTCCATCGAAGATGATGACGACATCGCCGGGAACGATCGGTTGGACGATGAGGATGATGTTGACGGTATCAATTCGCTGGAACTGGAAGGTTCTATCAGTGAACTCAACGCGGACGCGAATACGTTTGTAGTCGCCGGAACACGCATCACGGTGACCGAGACCACGCTGATTGACATCTCAATTGTTGAGGAAGCGCGCGGTACGGACCTCGATCGCGATGATGATATCCCGTTCGGTGCTTTACCTGAAACGCTGGACGAGCTTCTCGCCAACGGCGACGAAGTCGAGGTCGTCATCGATAAAGACAACAACGCCCTGAGTATCGAAGACGCGGATTGAATTGCAAGCGATGAGAGAGCTCTGCCACAGGCCCGGAAACCCTTCCATCCTTCGCAGCAAGCACTGTCACGGCCCTAGATCGGTGGGGTTTGAGGGTACGATCCTGACCGAATAAGCACATATTGAGTGTCCGTTTTAGGGTGCCGATTCAACTAATCTCCGCTTTGAGACCCACTCGCCCATGCACCCCTTCCCCAACGTTCAGGAACTTGACGCCAGAGGCCAAACCTCCAATCAAGTCTGCATGCGTTGTCTTGCCCTGTCTTTCATGCTGCTTGCCGCGTCGTGTGCTCCGGACCCGCGGGGGCCTGAACCGGTCAATCTGTGCGAGGGGCAATCGGGCTGTGTTTCGGCCTCAACCCGGGATCTGGTCGCAGTCGATGGGGATACGTTTGAACTCCGACGCCTCACCGTCGATGGCGCGGAGCGGATTCGTCTGCGCCTGATTGGCTGGGACAGCCCCGAAACCGGCGACAGTGCGAGTTGCGCCGCCGAGCAGACGCTTGGTGAACAAGTCGAAGCCCGGGCCCGCGCCCTCTTCTCCGCCGGGCAAACCATCACCTTCAAACCGGAAGGTGTTGACCGTTTTGGCCGCATGCAGGCGCATGTCTATCTTGATGGCATCCATATCGGCTGGCTCCTCGCCGAGGACGGGCTCTCGCGCCCGTGGAGCCCGGGTGAGCCGCGCCCGGATTGGTGCGCAGAAAGCTGAGCCATGGTCACAATTGACGCGTTCAAAGCCATCGCGCTATCTTTCCCAAAGGCGCAGGAGAAGGCACATTTCGACCGGATCGGCTTTCGCGTGGATGCGCCCAGGGGCAAGATCTTCGCGACGCTGCTCGCCGATGGGTCCAGCGCCAATCTGATGCTCAGCCGGGACGAACAGGACCTGCTCTGCGCTGCCGAACCTGCGATCTTCACCCCCGTCCCGAACAAATGGGGTGAGAAAGGCGCGACCACGATGACACTCGCCGCAGCTGACGAAACGACGGTTCGATCCGCGCTCAAAATGGCCTGGACCCGGGCTGCACCGCCAAAATTGAAGACCGCGACCTAAGGCTTGCCCCAATCCGCCGGGCGCTTGTCGAGAAACGCCTTGATCGCTTCCTTATAGTCCGGCTGCTGCACCATCTCGTTCAGTAGCGCGTTCGCCTCACGCACCGACGCGCCGACATCGCGGTGGAAATCGAGATACGTCTGGCGCTTGGATTGTTTCAGCGCTTCAGGCGACACGCGCGTGATCATATCCGCCACATAGGCGCGCGTCTCGTCCATCAGATCCTCGCGCGCCACAAGCCGGTGCACGAGCCCCATCGCGTGGGCTTCTTCGGTCAGGAACTTTCGGCTTGAGAGCAGCAGCTCCAGCGCCCGCGCCCCACCAATCAGCCGCGGCAGCAGCCAGGACAGACCATACTCCGCCGGCAGGTTCAGCGGCCCGTGCGCCGTGGTTAGCTTCGCGCCCGGCACGGCAAAGCGAATGTCGGCGTAGCAAGCGAGCACCAGTCCCACGCCTGCCGCCGCGCCATTCACGGCTGCAATCACCGGCTTGGACAGCGCAAAGTGATAGGCAAAATCCTCCCGAAACGGCGCAAACTCCGTCTCGCCCGGCGTGACCAGATCGACCGGCGTGCCCGCGTCGTAGCTGCCCGCCTCCGCATGCCCGTCCAGCGCCTTCGCATCCCCGCCAACACAGAACCGCTCCCCCGCTCCGGTCACGATCACCGCCCGCACGGCCCCGTCCGCCTCCGCCTGCCCCAGCAGATAGCGATACTCCGTATGCATCCGCCCGGTCCAGGCATTGCCGCGATGCGGCCGGTTCAGCGTGATCGTTGCGATCGCGTCACCCACCTCATAGCTCGTCGCCTTCAGCTCCATCGCGCGCCTCCTCCGCCAGCACGCCCAAGTATGAAACGCCGCACGCTGCCTTGTCCAACCCCCACCCCACGTCACACATCTGAAACTTGATCCCACCGGCCAGCCTTGGCATTCTGACCCCATGTCGAGTTACCGCCACAGCTTTCGCCCCGGCTGCACCTATTTCTTCACGCTCAGCCTGCGTGAGCCGGACAGCGACCTGCTCACCAAAAACGTCCGCTTGCTCAGTGACAGCGCCGCCGACGTCGAAGGCCTCTACCCGTTTGAGACCGTTGCCACTGTGCTCCTGCCCGGCCATATGCACCTGATCGCGGTGCTGCCTCCGGGCGACACCGACCACCTGACGCGGATGAAGGCGCTCCGCTCCGGCTTTACCCGCCGCCTCGCCGAGCGCATCCCCCGCCGCGAGCGCCCCCTGCCCGACCCCTGGAAGCGCCTCTATTGGGACTATCTCATCCGCGACATGGCCGACTTCACCGCCCATATCGCCTATCTGCACGGCAACCCGGTCAAGCACGGCCTCGCCAGCCACCCCGATGACTGGCCATACTCGACCTGGCACCGTTTCAAACACGAAGAACTTGCCCCCTGGAGCGCCGAAGACATGGGCACTGTGGGCGAGGCATAAATCTGGCAAAGCGCTAAGGCCTGCGGCCACGCTTTGCGAAGCGGGTTCCCGATCGTCGCTGCGCTCCTCCGATGAACCAGGCTGAGGGCTCCGGGTCTTGGACGGCAGGTTCCGAACCTGGGACAGCCTTGAGCCTGGTTCATGGGCTGGCGCAGCCAGACCGGAACCCGCTTCGACGCCCTGCGCCGCAGGCGCTCAGCGGGCGTCAAAAGAACTCAGTCCTGTACCTGGTTCATGTGAGCGCGAAGCGCGATACGGAACCCGCTACCACCCGCGTCGCCCGAAGGGCGTTAGCGCGGGTGAAAACTCAACCCTCTCCGTCAGAGAATCCACCCCACTCACTCTCCGCAAGAGGTTGCTCCCCCCGCAAACCACACAAATGCACATACAGCTCATAATCCCCCATCGCCGAGAGCTGCGCCAGCGACACCGTATCCCCCGGCGCCCAGCCCTCCGGCAAACTCTCGTCCGCCAGCTCTGCCGCCGCCGCCGCCTCCAGCGCCGCCAACCCCGCTTCACGCCGGTTGCCCGCCTTCCACGCCGCGAGCAGTCGGTCCGCCAAGCCCGTCTCTCCCGCCTCCAAAGCGTCCCGTACCGCGCGCAGCAAATCTCCCGGCGCGTCCAGACCCTCGCGCACCAGATCGACTTGCGGCGGCCGCCCCGAGCCCGGCACCCGTCCGCCCAGCCCCTGCTGCAACATAAACCGGCCGGAGGGATAAGACCGCGCCTCGCTCCCCTTCCGCGCCAACGGGTGCTCCGGGTCGAGATCACACAGGCGAAACCCAAACAAAGCCGCCCAGCGCCGATAAGTTGTCAGCGACAGCCCAAGCGCCGCACAAATTGCTGCAGGGGCCTCCCCCGCCCGCGCACGCCGCTCCGCCTCAGCTGCCAGCCCGCGCCGATCCGCAATATCCACTGCCCGCAAATCCGTCATAGGTGGGAGTATACGCTGGAACGAGAAGTGTAGGATAAGTCCCCGTAGGGCGGGTTGAGGCAAAAGCCGATACCCGCCAAACGTCACACACCAGAATCTACATATCGCGAAGCGATGCTGTCTGCCAGAAGTTGAGAGCGATGCGCCATTGGCACAGATGAGGAATGCACTCTGTATGGGAATCAGTTAGCTCGATAGCTTGGCGGTACGCAGCTCTGGAAGCAAGAGCAACAAGAGTTGCTATTGCTAAGCGTCAAGAATCTAATCTCCCTCTACCACTAGTAGAATAAAACTTTTCATTGGGGAATTTCAAAACACGAAGTTCCCCTGCGGAGGGAAATTCTACTGGAGTCTCATCCGGTACATGAATTTATGAGGCTGTGAATGCTCGAGGAATATTTTGAAGAGATAATCTCCGCGAACGGAATTGAACGGAAATTTGATACGGTACACACTTTGGCCAAAGGTCTGGGGTTCAAAGACGTCTTCTACGCACGAGTTATCAAAGACGATGAAAACGCCCGACTGAATGATGACAACCTAAAACGATTGAGACGGGGAAACGAGAAGTGGATCGCGTCTTATGAACGGCAAAACTTTCGCCAGATCGATTGGGCAATCGAAAAATCCGTTTCTTCATACTCACCATTCCGCTTAGACGATATTCCGAAGAATCTAACCGCCAACCAGATTGAATTTGTGCGGTACGCCCGGGAAAACAATAGACAGAATGGATTTGCGCTTCCACTCCGGAACGGCTTCGGCATTTCTGGTGGATTCTCCGCGACCGGAGCAGAATATAGACCTGACGATGTCTCTATCGCCAAGTTGATTGCTTGTGCTCAATTTTTTGATTTGTTAGTTTGCTCAGAAATCAGTGACACTCGGGCTTCGGAGTTCTCGCTAACAAAGCGAGAAGTCCGCCTATTAAAATTGTTCGTTAACGGACGATCAATGGCACAAATTGCTCACTTTGTTGGCGCGACTGAGCAATGGATTCGAAAGTCATTTCTCGACATGCGGCGCAAGATGAAAGCAAATTCAAACAGTGAACTTGTATACCGTGCGGTTGCTATGAAAATCATAAATTAGCAACGTTTGTAGAGTGTTTTGCAGGAAAGCGTTCTTACAGCATTCGTGCATGAGAACCTGCATCATTACACCGCAAACACTACAGTCTGAGCGTGCTAGCCTCAAACTGTTCCATCAACTCCGCCATGAAATATTCATAGGCTCAGTAGAGCGGCCCGACCTCACAAGCGTTGGCAAACTTGAATACGACATCTGGGACACTCCTCTTTTTGATAGCGTCAGATTTCTTCTACTCGATGATGACAACCGTCCAATCGGCGTCGCGCGTCTTGTCCCTAGTGAACAGCTGACAATGCTTGAAGCAAATCATCAGGAATTCATGTGGAAGATGCACGATAAGCGTCCAGACCTGTGGGAAATTCAACGGTTGGGAATAGTCCAGGATTTGGATCCCATAACTATGGAACGTGCGATACTTTTCTTACTCGTCGAAATTTCTACTTGGTGCCTGGAAAACGACATCACCAAAGTCATGCTACTTACATACTCCGGTATCGCCAACAAACGGCTAGAGACAATGACCAGAATGGGGCCTGAGTTGCCGCTTGTAGGCGCGCCCCACGTAGCCCTTGTCGGGACACTCGATCCACACGTTATCGAAGAGTGGGCGCAACGCTATCGCTCTTTGACGAACACCGCACCAAGAACAACAGCAGCCTAAAGATAGAAACTAACATGGACCGTACAAGAGAATTCGCCGCCCTATCAATGATGATAGAGCATATCAGTGAGCACCTGATCGATTTGGGTGTCAAAGACCCTGAGATCAATAAAACACTAGCCCGATTGCAGTTTCTGATTTTCCGCCACTATACATCCTCGCACCTAAAAATTGTTCCAAATGTCGATGATGATAAGATCAATGAAGCTACAGGAACTAAAACCCAATCGAAGTAATCCTCTAACATCGGGCCACTACCCCGAAACCACTCGCACTTTTCTGAGCGCAAATTCACGCCGTTAATCGGCATCGCTTCACGACGCGTAGGGCGGGATTTACACCGCCAATAACAAAGCCAAAGGTCGCTACTCCGTAGGGGCCAGCCCCGCCCTACAGCCCCAAGTTCAACCTCGCTTTCAATTGATCCAATGGATCAATTGAGTCCAAGCTCGGTTTCGCGTAGCCGCTTAACTTCATCGCGCAGCCGTGCCGCTTCTTCAAACTCCAGGTTCGCAGCCGCTTCGCGCATTTGCTTCTCCAGCCCGGCAATGGCGGCGGCCATGTTGTGGCCGGGTTCAAAGCTTACCTGCGCCTCCTCTACCCCTTTGAGACGGCGGGATTTGCCGCCTTTCAGCTGTTGCGCCTTGCCGCCCGGTTTTTCGCCGAGCTCGCCGAGAATATCGGCCACGTCGCGTTTGATCGTGGTCGGCGTGATGCCGTGTTCGAGGTTGTGGGCGTGTTGTTTCTCGCGGCGGCGGTCGGTTTCGGCCATGGCCCGCTCCATCGAGCCGGTCACCTTGTCGGCATAGAGCAGGACGCGCGCGTCGGCATTGCGGGCGGCGCGGCCAATCGTCTGCACCAGGCTGGTCTCGGAGCGCAGGAACCCCTCCTTGTCTGCGTCCAGAATAGCAACCAGGCCGCACTCGGGAATATCGAGCCCCTCCCGCAGCAGGTTAATGCCGACCAAAACATCAAACTCGCCGAGGCGCAGATCGCGGATAATCTCGATCCGCTCCACTGTGTCGATGTCTGAGTGCATATAGCGGACCTTGATGCCCTGCTCGTGCATGAACTCGGTCAGGTCTTCCGCCATTTTCTTGGTCAGCGTGGTGACCAGTGTGCGATAGCCCTTGGCCGTGGTTTCGCGGATTTCGGCGATCACATCATCCACCTGATTGGTCGTTCCGGTGGAAACAGGCCGAACCTCAACCGGCGGGTCGAGCAGGCCCGTCGGGCGGATCACCTGCTCGGTAAACACCCCACCCGTCCGCTCCAGCTCCCAAGGCCCCGGCGTCGCCGAGACATGCACCGTCTGCGGCCGCATCGCATTCCACTCTTCGAACTTGAGCGGCCGATTATCCAAACAACTCGGCAGCCGAAACCCATACTCCGCCAGCGTGCGCTTGCGATTAAAGTCACCCTTATACATCGCCCCAATCTGCGGCACCGTCTGGTGACTTTCATCAGTAAAGACCAGCGCATTGTCTGGTAGATACTCAAACATGGTCGGCGGCGGCTCGCCCGGTTTGCGCCCGGTCAGATAGCGCGAATAGTTCTCGATCCCGTTACAGCTCCCCGTCGCTGCCAGCATTTCCAGATCATACTGCACGCGCTGTTCAATCCGCTGCGCCTCCAACAGCTTGCCTTCGTTCTGAAAGTGCGCCAGCGTCGTTTTCAGCTCGTCCTTAATGCTCTCAATCGCCTGATTCAGCGTCGGGCGCGGGGTGACATAGTGGCTGTTCGCATAGAGCTTTATCGCCGGCAGGTCCTGGCTCTTGCGCCCGGTCAGTGGGTCGAACTCGACAATGCTTTCCAGCTCATCGCCAAAGAAAGACAGCTTCCAGGCCCGGTCCTCATAGTGCGCCGGGAAGATGTCCAGCACATCGCCTTTCATCCGGAAAGACCCGCGCGCAAAGGCCATATCATTGCGCCCATATTGCAGCGCGACCAGCTTCGCCGCCACCTCACGCGGATCAATGCGCTGGCCAACCTCCAGCTTCTCGGTCATGCTCGTATAGGTCTCGACCGAGCCGATGCCGTAAATACACGACACAGACGCGACAATAATCACATCATCGCGCTCCAGGATCGCCCGCGTTGCCGAGTGGCGCATCCGGTCAATCGCCTCATTGATCGAGCTTTCCTTCTCGATATAGAGATCCCGGCGCGGCACATAAGCTTCAGGCTGGTAATAGTCATAATAGGAGACGAAATACTCGACCGAATTCTCCGGAAAGAAGCTTTTAAACTCGCCATAAAGCTGCGCCGCCAGCGTCTTGTTCGGCGCGAGGATCAGCGCCGGGCGCTGCGTCGCCTCAATGATCTTGGCCATCGTGAACGTCTTGCCCGTCCCCGTCGCGCCGAGCAGGACCTGATCGCGCTCCCCGCCCTGAATGCCCTCGACGAGTTCCGGGATCGCCTCGACCTGATCGCCCGCCGGTTCATACGGCGAGTGGACCTTGAAGCGCTGCCCGCCCTCCAGCTTCTCCCAGCGCCGGTCCGGCCGATGCGGCGTCCATTCGCTGCTCGGCAAAGCGCCGACCGCGTCTTTCGCGGCACCAGACCAATCAAACGCGGCAGAGGCGTCCGAGACGCCGGAAAAGGATTTCGAGACCATGGATCATATGTAGAACAGCCAACCGGATTCGCAAACCTTAGATCTGTTGCGACGCTTACTTTGTGCGGGTCTCGACCATTCGGCTGCGATCCCCGAACCACCAGAGCGTCGCTGCGGTTGCTGCGAAAGTCGCTGTCTCGATAATTGAGGACTGGCCTGCCGCATCGGCATGAAACCAGATCGCCGCAGAGATGCCCCAAAGCAGGAAGGTCAGAACAGGTCGCGTCAGACCGCGAACCGCATTGACCCAGCGATAGCTCGGTCCGATCGCGGCTTCGGCCTCCATGGAGGCTTTCAGCCCGGCCCAACGCCCCGCCGTGTCTGCCAGGTCTCGCTCGGCTTCAGCTGCCGCCTGATCGGCCGCGCGCCGGGCCTCAATGACTAGCAAATCATGCGCCCACCGCGCCTGTTCATGCGCCATGCTTTGTCGGCGTTCGAAAAAGCCTGCCACCCGGCCGAGCGCGGTTCCGACCAGCCCAAAAACGCCCCCGCCTGCCGCATTCGCAGCCAGTCCAATGAGATCCGACATCAGTTGGTTCCCTCCCTTTGTTCGAGTGCGGTGATCCGGTCAGACAGGGCCTGCACCGCAGAGACCAGCACCGGAATCAATTCCTCCTGTCGCAGCGCCTGACGGCTGCCTGCATCGTCGGGATCAGCGCGCGTCCACAAACCGACATCGTCATATCCTAACCCATCCAGGGTCCGGCGAACGTCTTGTGCGATGAAACCGAAATGAACCGTGTCCCTGTTTGGCCGACGGAAAGAGACCGGACGCAGCGCTGCAATCAGCTGTTCAGCCGCGCCGAGGTCCGTCACATCGATCTTGCCGCGAACATCTGACGCAACCGTAGGCGCGTTCTGCAGATAGGCATCACGCCAGACCCGCCCGCTTTGGCCGAGATCCTGGCTTGCCGAGGTCTCGGGCGTGATATCAAACTTGGTTCGGACTTCCAGTTCATCCGGCCGAAGGGCGAGAGCCTCACCGTGCAGCACACCTGTTGTATCGGTTACGTCCAAAGACAGAATGCTGCCATCAGAGAGCGCCTGGACGTAGACCGGGCCGCCCGCGGCATTTGTCAGTTGCAGGCGCCCCTTATGGTGCAGGGTGCAGGTTCCGGCATTGGAGGTGACGAGCAGCCGTCCATGTACCGTCAGCTGATTTGTCCCGGACGGGGCGCCACCAACGCCCAGAACACCAGACGCTCGATTGAATTCCAGGCCCTCATTCCAGGCCGTCCCATCATCTGAGACGCGGATCGAAAACGCGTCCGTGCCAACCAGGCCAAGTTCGGCTCGACCGCTATAGGCTGACTGAAACAGGATCGAACCGGTATGTCCCGGTGCCTCCTTGTTCAGCGAAACACGCAGATCGCCGGTCCCGCTGTCACCGACTTCGCGGGCTGTCCAAAGCGCAGAGTTCAATCGAGCGGCAAAAGGATTCGCTGCATCCGCGGTGGTTGCCAGTCCGAGAAATTCGAGATTCTGCGTCTCTGCGATGCCGCCTGATCCACCACTGCCCGAGCCGGTGTCCAGGGGCGTCCAATCGGTGCCATCGAAGATTACCAGAGCGCCATTCAAGCGATCCCAGACTCGCCAACCTGCCTTCGGCGTTTGAAACATCCACGCGCCATCCTGCCAGGCTACTAATTCCGATGCGTGCCCGCTCCAGGCATCCGTCGGAGCGGAACCGACAATCCAGGCCTGCCCTTCGCCGGGCGCAGGTGGCGGCGTGTCGAGCCCAACCTCCTCGACGCTCGCCATGATCAGAACATCAAACGCCCGCAGGCTCTCATTCACGGTTACATGTTTCTGCGCCTGATTGGGCAACAGATAAGGCAGGCTCAAATTCGGGCTGAAATCTTCACTCGACATACGCGCGTCTCTCCGATGGGCATCTCATGCCCGCCAGAGTGACCCGATTGCCAGGTCGGTCGGATAGATTTGATTGTCCGCGTTGCCGTTTAGGCGTCAGCCGTTTCAGCCGCAAACGCCTTGCGTGCATTAAGTGCACCGATGGCACTCAGATAATCGCGCTCCAGCTGGTCGACATATTCAGCCGTCGACATGCGGGATTTAACCGCGCCAATCCCCTGCCCACAGCCCCAAATGTCTTTCCAGGCCTTGGCTTCCTGATTGCCGCCAGAGCCGAAATTCATCGCACTCGGGTCACTTTCAGGCAGATTGTTCGGATCGAGCCCGGCTTTCGCAATCGACGGCGCGAGATAGTTGCCGTGCACGCCTGTGAACAGGTTCGAATAGATAATGTCCTTGGCATCGCTCTCGACGATCATGTCTTTGTAACCATCGACGGCATTGGCTTCGTGACAGCTGATAAAAGCCGATCCGATATAGGCGAGATCTGCGCCCATGGCCTGCGCCGCTGCCACCGCGCCGCCATTGGCGATCGACCCTGACAGCGCCAAAGGTCCATCAAAAAACTCGCGAATATCCTGGATCAGAGCGAAAGGAGACGTCGTGCCCGCATGCCCACCCGCGCCAGCAGCGACGGCGATCAGGCCGTCTGCGCCTTTGTCCAGGGCTTTGCGGGCGAAGATCGCGTTAATGATATCGTGCAGAACGATGCCGCCATAGGAGTGGATCGCATCGTTGACCTCGGTCCGCGCGCCGAGAGAAGTAATGATGATCGGCACTTTCCACTTCACGCACATCTCTACATCGTGATCCAGGCGGTTATTGGTCTTGTGGACGATCTGGTTGACCGCAAACGGCGCCGCCTTGCGATCAGGGTTCTTTTCATCCCATTCGGCCAGCTCCGTCGTGATCCGGTCGAGCCATTCATCCAGAACCGGACCGGGCCGTGCGTTCAGCGCCGGGAATGAACCGACAATGCCCGCCTTGCACTGCGCAATCACCAGATCCGGGTTGGAGATGATGAAAAGCGGTGAGCCGATCACCGGGATACGAAGGTTCTGCAAAACGGGGGGAAGCGACATTGAATATTTCCTCGATAACACAGCTTTTGTGCGAACTGTCGGCGAAGCTAGCGCCTCGCGGGCCAACGGCAAGGCCTCACCGTGCGGTAGCGGCGCACCCAAGGTAAGTCTTGCCACAGCGGCGCGGCTGGGCCATTTCCGGTGCTGACTCGTCTCGGTACATTGAGGATACGTATGCCATCCGATCTCCTGCCCTTATCCAGTGGTTTTGAAACAGCGACTGAAGCCGATTGGCTGGCGGCGGTCACAAAGGCGTTGAAAGGCGGCGGGATCGACCGGATCACCCGCGAGACCCGTGATGGCATTGCGATCAAGCCGCTCTATCGCGAAACCGACTTTCCTAGCGCGCAGGATGTCCGCGGCGCGCCGGGTGAACCGCCCTTCCTGCGCAGCGCCGTCGCCGAACCTGACGCCTATTTGCCGTGGGATATCCGACAGGTGTTTACCCACCCCAACCCGGCCGTCACGAATGCCGAGATCCTGCGCGATCTGGAACGGGGTGTCAGCTCGGTACTCTTGTCACTGGATTGCTCAGGACAAGCCGGCTGCGTCATTGGCAACGCGGCAGATCTTGCAACCGCGCTACAAGGCGTTCGCGCCGATCTCGCAACCATTGCACTCGCCCATCGCGGCGCCGGATCAGGCGTTTCGGCGTCCGCACTCCTGGCGGAGTGGGCAGCGAAGCAAGACAATCCTGAAGCGCAAAAACTTGCCTTCAATATCAGCCCAATCACGCAACTTATCAGAACCGGTATCGTCGAAGGCGGTTTGGACCAGGCCTTCGAGCGCACGGCGGCCTTCATCAAACGTGTGGTTGACCCGTTCCCGCTTTCGACCAGCCTGATGTCGGAAGCCCTGACGACACATGAAGCCGGTGGCACAGAGGCTCAGGAACTCGGGGTCTTGATGGCGCACGCCGTCGATACGCTGCGCCGTCTGGATGCCGCCGGGCTCGCCCCCAGCGAAGCTGCAAACCAGATCCAGTTCATGGCGTCCACCGATGCCAATTATGGCCTCGGGATCGCGAAGCTGCGGACCGCACGGCGGCTCTGGGCACGGGTCCAGGACGCGCTTGATCTGCCCGCTGCTCCGATGAAGCTCCACGCCGTGACCAGCGCCCGGATGCTGACCAAGTACGATCCCTGGGTGAACATGCTGCGCGGCTCGGCGGCCTGCTTTGCTGCCGCGATTGGCGGGGCCGACGCGATCACCGTGCGCAGCTTCAACAGCCCCCTCGGCATCCCTGAAGAACTCGGCCGACGTATCGCGCGCAATACCCAAATCATTGCGATGGAAGAAAGCGGTCTGGGCCGCGTTTCTGACCCGAGCGGCGGGGCCTGGTTTACCGAGACGCTCAGCGAAGATCTTGCCGTTGCCGCCTGGTCTGAGTTCCAGCAAATCGAAGCCGAAGGCGGCCTGACCGAAAGCCTCATCGCTGGACACCTGCAAGCCCGGATCGCCGAGAAGCGTGCCGCCCTGATGAAAGCCGTCTCCCGTCGCAAAGTCCCGATTACCGGCGTCAGCGAGTTCCCATTGCTTGAAGGTGTCGACGCCCCCGTGGCGAACGTTGCGCCTTATCAAAAAGGGGACAGCATCGACCCGGCGCCTCTCACAGCTCTGATTGGAGACATCGGCGCCCCGGGCGAAGACGCTTCCGCCGATGCCCTGCCCCGGATCAGCCTCGCGGAGCCCTTCGAAACCCTGCGCGATCGGGCCGAAACGCATTTCAGGAAAACCGGTGCACGTCCGTCAATCTATCTCGCAACGCTTGGTCCGCTGGCCGAACACAATGCCCGCGCCGACTTTGCCCGCAACCTGTTTGCGGCAGGCGGCATCGAGGCCGTAGACGCGGACAGTTTCTCGGCCAGCGGCTGCACCATCGCGGTGATCTGCGGCAGCGATACGCGCTATGAAGCCGAGGCCGCAGATGTCGCGAACGCCCTGAAACAAATGGGCGCGGCCCGCGTCTGGCTCGCCGGAAAGTTCGAAGCAGACAGTATCGACAGCCACATCAAGATGGGCTGCGACGTTGTCCACGAATGTACCCTCGCGCTGGCCGAACTGGGAGTGGGGTGATGTTACGCTTAGTGAGGTCATCACTGGCTGCTAGTCTCACAACGATTTGTTTCGCAGCCTGGGCGCAAAATGGCCAACTCCCTGGTACTTGGCAATGCCAATCGAAACAGTCGGGAGAATTTTGGGAAGTCGAAGTCGAGCAAACTATCACGTATGCAATGAATAGTTTGTTTCGTTCAAAGACTATCGTGGATTTCGTTTTTTTTGATGCCCGGAACGACATTAGTTATGTCGTGGAGGGCACCGGAGACTATTATCTGACTGACAACAACCTGTGTACCAAGTTCCAGGATCTTTCTGTAACTGCAATAGATTTGAGCGATGATGGAACCTCTACCGACGAAGAACTTCGTGCGGAGGCAGATTGGTACCGATCAGAGATACTCAAGTCCGATATCTGCTCAGCCAAGATCATCAACATCGCAAAGTATCGCATGATAATCGAAAGTATAAATGGGATGAAATTTGTGTGCGCGAAAAAGGGAGGCCTCTCATGACCAATTTCCCCGATTTCACCAAACTCGACCTCGGTGCACTTGAGCCCGGTACCGCAACTGCCCGCCCGCGAACGCTGACTACACCCGAAGGCATTGATCTTGCCACCGCCTATAGCGCCGCTGACACCGCAGATCTTGACTTCCTCGATGATTATCCGGGCCTCGCGCCCTATGGCCGCGGCCCCTACCCGACCATGTATACCCAGCGGCCCTGGACCGTGCGTCAGTATGCCGGGTTCTCCACGGCCGAGGACTCCAACGCCTTTTACCGCCGCAATCTCGCAGCCGGTCAGAAAGGCCTCAGCGTCGCCTTCGATCTTGCAACCCACAGGGGGTATGATAGCGACCATGTTCGCGTGACAGGCGATGTCGGTATGGCGGGCGTCGCGATTGACAGCATCTATGACATGCGCACGCTTTTCTCAGGCATTCCGCTCGACCAGATGTCCGTCTCGATGACCATGAACGGCGCGGTCCTGCCGATCCTTGCGCTCTACATTGTCGCCGCTGAAGAGCAAGGCGTCACCCCGGACAAGCTCGCGGGCACCATTCAGAATGACATTCTGAAAGAGTTCATGGTGCGCAACACCTACATTTATCCCCCCAAGCCCAGCATGCGGATCATTTCAGACATATTCGCCTACACGTCTGAAAACATGCCGAAATTCAACTCGATCTCGATCTCCGGCTACCATATGCAGGAAGCCGGTGCGACGGCGGATCTCGAACTCGCCTACACCATTGCTGACGGTATCGAGTATATCCGCGCGGGCGTCGCCGCAGGTCTCGATGTCGACGCCTTCGCGCCGCGCCTCAGCTTCTTCTGGGCGATTGGCATGAACACCTTCATGGAAGTCGCCAAGATGCGGGCCGCGCGGCTGATCTGGGCCAGGTTGGTGGATCAGGAATTCTCGCCAATGAACCCGAAATCCACCTCCCTGCGCACCCATTGTCAGACCTCCGGCTGGTCGCTGACGGCCCAAGACGTCTACAACAATGTCATCCGCACCTGTTTCGAGGCGATCGCTGCAGCGGGCGGACAGACCCAGAGCCTGCACACCAATGCCTTTGACGAGGCCCTTGCGCTGCCCACGGATTTCTCGGCCCGCATCGCCCGCAACACACAGCTCTTCCTGCAACAGGAAGGCGGCGCAGCCCAGACGATCGACCCATGGGGCGGGTCTTACTATGTTGAGCGCCTGACCCACGATCTCGCCGCCAAATCCCTCACCCATATTGAGGAAGTCGAGAAACTCGGCGGCATGCGCAAGGCGATTGAGGAAGGCATCCCGAAACTTCGTATCGAAGAAGCAGCCGCGAACACGCAGGCCCGCATCGATAGCGGTCAACAGACCGTGGTCGGCGTCAACAAATTCCTGCTCGATGAGGACGAAGACGTCCCCGTCCTGAAAGTCGACAACGCCACCGTGCGCCGGATGCAGCTCGACAAGCTCGCGCGCCTGAAATCAGACCGCGATCAAGCCGAGGTGGATGCGAAACTCGACGCCATTGCCGAAGCTGCGGCAGGCACCGAGGGCAATCTGCTTGCGCTCGCCGTCGATGCCGCGCGCGCAAAGGCGACAGTCGGCGAAATCTCCGAAGCGGTGGAACGCAGCCAGGGCCGCCACAAGGCCGTCATCCGCTCGATCAAAGGCGTGTACGGCGCGGGCGTTGAGCAGACCGAACGCGCCAAGGAAGCAACCGGCATGGCGGAAGCCTTCGCCCTCAAACATGGCCGCAAGCCGAAGATTTATATCGCAAAAATGGGTCAGGACGGCCACGATCGCGGCCAGAAAGTCGTTGCATCAGCGCTGATGGACCTCGGCTGGGAGGTTGAAATCGGCCCCCTCTTCCAGACCCCGGAAGAGGCCGCCAAGGATGCCCGCGCCGCAGGCGTCGACATTGTTGCGGCCTCCTCACTCGCCGCGGGTCACTTGACCCTTGTGCCAGAGCTGAAACGCGCGCTCGGCAACGAAGGCGCTGCGGCCACCAAGATCATGGTCGGCGGCGTCATCCCGCCCCAGGATTTCGATGCACTCTATGCCGCAGGCGCGGTCGCGATCTTTCCCCCGGGCAGTGTCATCGCTGATTGCGCCGCCGTAATGCTGGAATCGCTGGAGGGCGACGGCGACGGCGCGCAGGCAGCGGAGTGACTCAAACGGCGACCACAAACAACTTCGTGATCGTCTTTGGCGGCGATGATCTCGATTTGCCAAACCTCGTTGATGCAATCAAAGAATTTGGGGATTGGTGCCGTGTTACCGAAACAGCATATTTCATCGTTTCAACTCACGAAACAAAATGCATCATGGAAACACTTCATAGATTCTGCGGCCCTTCAAGCGATCTCGCCATATTCTCAGTAGACAAACCTTGGTCTTCTTACATCGACTTGATCTCTGAAGATCTCATCGAAACGAAAATCGGAAAGATGTCTGATTATGTCCCGATCGATTTCACCCATCGAGGGTAGTTCAACTGCCGGTTACGCCAACGAGGCCGATGACCTCTTCGAGCGCTATGAGGCGCGCAGGTCAGCCGACGTCCATAAGCCGTGGTCTCACTTCTTCCCGGCCTCACCCGCGCGCATTCTCGATATCGGCGCGGGCACCGGGCGGGATGCGGCTTGGTTCACCTCGCTCGGTCACCATGTCACAGCCGTTGAACCCGTCGATGAGATGCGCACGCGCGCTCAGAAGCTCCATCCCGAGCCGGAGATCACGTGGCTGAAAGATATCCTACCAGATCTGCCGGACGTCCGTGCCCTCAATCAGACGTTCGATATGATCCTGATGCATGCCGTGTGGATGCACCTCACAGAGCCTGAACGTACGAGCGGGATGGCCACACTCGCGTCGCTGCTCGCCTCCGGTGGCCGCATTGTGATGAGCCAGCGCCATGGCCCGGTCCCAAAGGGGCGTCGCATGTTCGAGATTGGCGGCGAAGAGACCATCTCTCTCGCCGCACAGCATGGATTGAAATGCCTCTACAATATCCGCACCGGGTCAACAGCCGCTGAGAACATGGCACTCCGCATTGAGTGGACCAGACTCGTGTTCGAAAAGAACTGACGGCGCGGCACCCTTTTCAGGATCCAAATTCCCAGCCATCCTCCAAAAAAAGGGAGGTTGAGATGGACGAGTATGATAAATGCGACGCGACTGATCTCGCGGCCATGGTCGCCGCAGGTGATGTCACGCCGAAAGAGCTGCTTGATGAGGCGGTGAAGCGCGCAGAGGCCGCGCAACCAGAACTGAATTGTTTCTCCGCCATGTTTCCAGATGTCGCCGAGGGGCAGATCGCGGGCACCCTCCCCGATGGGCCGTTCAAAGGCGTTCCGATGGCGGTCAAAGACCTCGGCTTCGAGATTGAAGGCCAACCCCTCACCAATGGCTCGCGTGCCTTTAAGGACAATGTTGCGACGCGCGACAGTGAGCTTTGCAAACGCTACAAGGCTGCAGGCTTCACGCTGTTCGGACAGACAACTAGCCCTGAATTCGGCCTGACCACCACCACTGAAAGCCTGCTCTATGGCCCGACCCGCAACCCCTGGGATACCTCGCGCACCTCAGGTGGCTCGTCCGGCGGCGCCTCATCCTGCGTCGCGGCAGGCGTCATTCCCATCGCTCATGCGAGCGATGGCGGCGGCTCGATCCGCATCCCGGCCAGCTGTACCGGCCTGTTCGGCATGAAACCGTCGCGCGGACGCACCCCGATGGGACCGGCCACAACCGAAGGCTGGAATGGCCAGTCGACCGTCCACGCCGTCTCCCGCTCAGTCCGCGACAATGCTGCCCTGCTGGACGTGACCCATGGGCGTGAGATTGGCTCCCGCTATGTCGCGCCTGACTCCGAAGCCAGCTTCCTCAGCGCCCTTCACAGTGACCCGAAACCGCTCAAAATCGCCCTTTGGGATACGGCCCCGAATGGCACCCGACCCGACGCCGAGGCGCAGGCCGGGCTCAACACCACGCGCAAACTGCTCGAAGACCTCGGCCACCATGTCGAGGAGGCAGGCCCCGTACTCGACGGCGAAGCGCTCGGCAAAGGCCTGCTCATGACCGTTTCCGCTGCCATGGCGATGATCATGGAAGTCCGCGGCCAGGCGCTCGGTCGCGAAATGACAGCTGAGGATATGGAGCCGGTCACCGCGCAATTCGTTGAGTTCGGCAACACCGTGCCGATGCGCGAGCTGATGAAAGCCAATCAGGCGTCGATCACAGCCGGCATGGCCTATGAGCAATTCCTGATCGATGGCGGCTATGACATGGTCCTGTCACCGACGACCTCTCGCGCCCCCGACCCCATCGGCACCCTTTCGCTCAATCCCGACAATCTTGACGCCTATACAGAGGCGGTCACGACGTTCGCGCCGTGGTGCGCGATTTCGAACCAAGCTGGGACGCCCGCCATGTCAGTTCCACTGCACTGGACAGCAGACGACCTGCCGATCGGCATGATGTTCGGCGCGCGCTGCGGGAATGAGTGGCAGCTCTATCAGCTTGCCGGACAGCTGGAGCGCGCCGCGCCTTGGGCGCATCGTCGTCCACCCGTCTGGACCGGCTCGTAAGCACAGGAATGGCGATCGGCGCTTTCATGCTGCTGAGGCCATATCGGTTTTCGCGACCCGCTGCTGTGGTTAATTTCTAGAACCTGTTTCTAACTTATCGTCCATTTGTGATCATATGGTCACTTCGACACTTTCTTGCCACATTTCAGATGTTTGTGAACACTCACAGACAAGCGGAGCTATAATGTCTCCGCAAGCAAGATCAGGAGTTCAACATGTCTGTCACCGCAGTTTCAACCGGCGCGGGCATCGCGCTAAAAGTCTTTGGTGGCCTTTATCTGGCCGACGCCATTTCCGGTGTGTTTCACTGGTTTGAGGACCGTTACGGCAATCCAAAATGGCCCGTGCTCGGCCATACCATTCGCGAGAACCAGCAACATCACCACACCCCGCGCAGCTTTCTGAAAGGCACCCTATGGACCCGCAACCGAGAGGTCTGGGCCATTGGCACCGTCTTTTTGATCATCTTCTATTTTGTCGGTTGGCTGAACCTGTTTACCGGCGCAGCCGTCATTTTCGGCATGTTCGCGAACGAGATCCACGCCGCGGCCCATCGCAGCCCGAAAGAAAACGGGCCTGTCATTACGGCCTTACAGAAAACCGGCCTGATGCAGTCGCACAAACACCATGCCGCCCACCACCGCAAAGGCAAGGACAGCCATTATTGTGTGATGACCAATCATCTCAACCCGGCCCTGGAACGGCTTCAGGTCTTCCAGAGGCTGGAACGCCTGATCAAATGGTCAACCGGCGTGGTCCCTCGCTTGGATGACAGCGTGAACCCCCGCTACCGACGCGCAGTTTAGACTAAGTGGAGATTATGTATTGAGAATGATTTGCAATTGCGGAACAATCATGCCATCACTTGCAAATCATTCTCAACTTTGGAGCCAGACAATGTGTTATCCCGTCCACGACTCAAACATGATCGAATGGCTGCGGACACAAGTCCGTGTGCTTGAAGCCTGGCGTGAATCCATCGCTCTCAAGCCGCAGATCGATATCGAACTCCTCTCACGCGTTGAAGATCATTATCAGTGGCTGACGCGTGAGATTCAGTTGCTGGAAACCGCTTTCGAGCCTGAGGCGCGCCGCGCCTAGAGTGCTCTAACGCCGCTCGAAAACCACCGTGAGATTATTGGCAGGCATCTCAATCACCTGCCGCAATGTAAATCCGACCTCAGTCGCGACCGGCTCGATCTCCAGATCGAGGTCGCGCACACCCCAGGCCGGATCCCGCCGTTTCAGATCGTCACTGAACCGGGCGTTCGACGGTGCCATCTCTCCGCGCCGGGCGAACGGCCCATACAGAACGAGCCGGCCTTGAACTGGCAGCAACGCGCTTGCCCCGCGCAACAGCCCAGTCGCCGCCGCAAACGGCGCGATATGGATCATGTTCGCACAGAAGATCGCATCGAATCCCGCGGTCACATGCGCTTGGCTCCAGTCGGCCACTGTCGTGTCAATGATCAGCGGCCCCTTCAGGCGATCATGCTCAACCACCCCTCGCCACGCCGCTTGGCTCGCCCGACCGTCGGGATCGATATCGCTATAGGTCCAGTGCAAGTCCGGCGCAGCTTGCGTGATGTGCACGCCGTGCTCGCCCGTACCGGACGCAATTTCCAACACGTTACCGGCGGTTAGAACATGGTCCAGAAAGACTTGGCGCACCGCGTCCTTGTTTCGCCCGGTTGAAGGCGAATAGCGCCGCCCATCACCTGCCATCGTCCGCGGCTCCAAAGCCACCGGCTGCCCCGTCTCGGACTTTGGATCGTTCGCGTCGTCGCCGCTGGCGCTCATCCGTCGGCCAGCTCATAGGCAAACTGTTCGGTGTCCACGATCTGCTGACCGAATGCGGTATAGCGCGGGCCAATCGACTTCTCCGGTAAGAAATGCGCGTCCAGCCGCGCCACGATCTCGTCAGACAGCGCAATCGCTCCCGCCGCAACGTTGTCCTGCAAGTGTGAGAGATTTGTTGTGCCGGGGATCGGGATGACATGCTCCCCTTTCGCAAGGGTCCAGGCGAGCGCCAGTTGCGCCACCGTACATCCGGCCTCTGCCGCACAGTCCCGCGCAACATCAAGCAGCGGCAGATTGGCGGCATAATGCTCTTCAAAGAATCGTGGGAACATGGACAGGCGCAAATCACTTTCATGCATCTGCGCTGGATCAGCAGGCGGATCAGCCAAAAACCCGCGGCCAACCGGCGAAAATGCGACCAGTGCAATCCCGAGCTCCGCACACGCTTCAAGCACCGCGATCTCGGGGTTTCGCACCCAAAGCGAATACTCCGACTGAAGCGCGGTGATCGGGTGCACCGCATGGGCACGACGCACCAGGCCTTCGCCCATCTCAGACAGGCCGATGCCGCGGATCTTACCGGCTTCAACCAGGCGCGACAGTGCCCCGACCGAATCCTCAATCGGCACATTCGGGTCCGGGCGATGCATGTAGTAAAGGTCGATGGTCTCGGTGTTCAGCCGCTTCAAACTGGCCTCACAGGCGGCGATAATCGCTTCGGGGCGCCCATCCAGCGTCCGCTTGCCATCCTTGAAGCCCAGCACGCACTTACTCGCCAGATAGACCTCGTCCCGTCGATGCCCCACGGCTTTGGCGACCAATTGCTCATTCGTACCAAGCCCATAAATCGTCGCCGTGTCAAAGAAATTGCACCCCAGATCCAACGCCCGATTGAGCAGCGCAATCGCGTCTGCCTCATCGGTCGCCGGGCCATAGGCATGGCTGAGATTCATACAGCCGAGCCCGACCGGATAGACTTTTTGTCCGCCGATATACCGTGTGTTTCCCATCGCCTATCCTCTCGGCGTAAAGCGCTCTCGCAGCTCCGTTTTCAGGATCTTGCCATTCGCATTGCGTGGCAAAGGCTCATCCATAAACTGAATTTCAACCGGCACTTTGAACGCCGCCAGTTGGCTCGCCACATGCGCGCGCAGCTCATCTTGCGTAGCCGTCTTGTCCGGCTTCAACTGCACGACGGCACCCACTTCCTGGCCCAGAATTTTGTGCTCAATCCCAACCACTGAGGCATCCATCACCGCCGGGTGATCGAACAGCGCGCTTTCAACTTCGATACAGTAGATGTTCTCGCCGCCACGGATCAGCATGTCCTTCGCCCGGTCGACCAGATACAGAAAGCCTTCCTCATCAATGCGCGCAAGGTCACCGGTAACAACCCATCCGTCCACGAAGGTTTCCGCAGTGGCCTGCGGCCGGTTCCAGTAGAGACGACAATTGGACGCCCCCTTGCACCAAAGCTCTCCGACCTCGCCCGGCGGCAAGATGTTGCCATCCGGATCAACGATTTTCAGCTCTACCGCTGCTGGCGGCGCGCCGGCGCTGTCAGGCCGATTGACATAATCCTCACCGATATTCAGCGTCGCCGTCGCACACGTCTCGGTCATGCCCCAGCCATTGCCGGGCGCGGCATCAGGAAACCTTTTCTTGATCGTGGTCACCAGTTCCGGCGCCGACGGCGCTCCACCATAAGAGATCGCCTTGATACTGGAGAGGTCATGCTGGTCGCGCTCCGGATGCTCCAGCAACTGCCAGGCAATTGCGGGCACGCCGCCGACCGCTGTGATCTGCTCTGCCGGAATGATCGGCAAGGCAAGGCCCGCATCCCACTTATACATCATCACGATCTTATCGCCGCGCAGCATGGTCGGCACCAGGATCGCAAAAGCGCCTGTGGCGTGGAAGAATGGAATCGCCAGCAAAGTGGCGTTCTGCTCGTTTGGATCCGGCTCTGGCGGCTGCTCGCCGCGGCGCAGCAGCATACGCATCTGACAGCTCATCGAATTCAGAATATTCGAAATGATCGCGCGATGCGTCGCGAGCGCGCCTTTCGGCCGCCCGGTTGTGCCTGACGTATACATAATGGTCGCATCATCATCCGGCCCCAGGTCCACCGGTGGCAGGTCGATCTTTGGCAGGTTCGCCCAGTTCGACACCGGTCCGATCAGCGACTCCATTGAAACCACGCGCGGGTCAGCCCGCTCATCGCGGTCCCGAGCAATAATCACATGTTCAAGATCGGTCAGATCATCCATATGTTCACGAATACGCTCATAGATCTGGGGGTCCACGACCGCCAGTTTGGCGCCACTATCATTGAGGCCGTATTCCAACTCGTCACCAGTCCACCAGGAGTTCATCGGCGTCGCGATTGCACCAATGCTCAGGGCCGCAAAAAACGGCACCGGCCATTGCGGATAGTTGCGCTGAATGATGGCGACCCGATCGCCCTTCTTGATTCCGTATTTCTCGACCAAAATCCCGGCGAAATGCTCGACCGCCCGTGCGAATGCGGAATAGGTCACCCGCTCGTCCTCAAACACCAGAAAATCCCGATGCCCGAATTGTGGTTCCGCCACTTCCAGAATATAGCGAATGGTGGGCGGTGCCTGAACGTAGACTTTCATCGGTACGCCACCGACTTCGCCGTCTCCCAATTTCAATGGCGTGTCTGACGCAGCAATCGCCGCGTTCGCTTGTGCAATTGACATGACAGGCCAGTTTTCAGGCAAAGCTGATGACATTAAAAATCCTCCGGAAATTGTTTCTCTTTCCGGATATTAGGGAGCATTGCCCCTAGGGGAAGGGGCGACGCAGCGGCAGCCGCCCCTGAACTTCAGTTCAAGGATCAAAAAGTCTGATTTCGGCGCTCAAAAAAGAGAGAAAGAGCGCCAACCGATCAGTTACGATCGGCCAGCAGGACCGCGGGGTCAGACGTCGCATCATCGGCAAATGCCGAACCCACGCGCGCTTCGGTTGGTAGCATGCTCAGCGCAAGGCATGCCAAAAGACTGGCAAATACAATTGTCAGAAAGGCTCTCACTCTACACTCCGCAAATCAACTCGACCCCCCGAAAGGTCCAGCTTGCGCAGAGTTTTCCGAAAACGTCCTTGGCCGTCAAGCCCGTTAACGCATTACTTACCAAATTCACAGAACCGCACGATGCGGTCCGTCCCGTCCGGCTCAGTCAAATCGTAACTTGGCCCAGTCAGTTCGTCATCATCGCACAGATAACCCATCTGGAACATGTCGAGGATATAGTCGGCCGACGGTGTGAGATTGCGCGTCAGCATCAGATCCGCAGCATCCTGATGCGCGCCGAGTCGGAACCGAGCTTCGAACTCTTCCGTGGGCGACAGGTCGCCGCTTGCAATCGCGGCCTGTAATGTCTCTGCCTCATGAGTCGCTTCAGTCAGCATATAACGTGCATCCGCTGCAAACAGGCTGTTCTCATAAGTGTTGATCAGCTCACTGAAATCAGAAATCGCGCCCAGCACGTCATGCCCCTCACTAAAGCGCAGCTCGCCGCGCTTATAAAGCGCTTCTGCTTTTTCAGCCTCCGTCAATTCAGGCACACCCAGCAACTGCGTCAGGCGATCAATGGCGGTCGGTTCGTTGCCCGCGGCGACGAGTTGCTCGACGCTGCTCATCGCGAGATCGAAGGCGCTCGGAACCTCCATCAGGTCGACTGGGGCAGTGTCCGTGACGGTGGTGTCGCTCACCACATCACTACTGGCGCAAGCGGCCATGACGGCTAAGGACGTGAGGGCAATAAGTGTACGCATTCGATCAGGCTCCGTGTTGATCATGAACAAGCCACTCGTCGCCAGATCAGATGGCGAAACGAAGGCAGAAATCAGGAATCTGGAAGAGCATCACACCAAACCAGCTCTGCGGCATAGTCCGGCGCGGCGCCAAACGTATGAAACATCTCGCCACTGGCCCCATCCCCCTCGGCACAGACGAACCCAGCTTCGCGCAGCACATAAGTCTGCTCAGCCGTTGGGGTCAGCCTAGAGCGCTGATAGCGGGTCGCCGCCTCATCCAGCGCGCCAAGCGTGACTTTGTCATCAAACCAGTCGCTGAGATTCTGCAGACGGGATAAACGCACTTGCGCCTCTTCAATCAACACTTGTCCGCGCGATTTTTGCGTCTCAAGTTCTTCGAAGGGCATTGTCTCGGATGCGGTTGCCAAAATCGTGTCGAGATCAGTTATCGCACCGGGAACATCGTACGCATGCTCGATTCGTTTTTCGGCACGTTGCTTCAGCAAATCATGGCGTTGGGCCGCGCTGAGGTCCGGATCGTCAAGTGCTTCGGCAATTCGCCGCTCAACATAAGGAAGGCTCGCGCTGGCAGCTGTCTCCGACATGACCGCGTCGAACGCGTCCGGGGCCATCTCTACGGGCACCGTTTCGCAGGCAGCCAAGACATACAGGAGGGCCGTCAGGCAAGTTTTCCGGATCATGGGGACAGACTCAAACTTCAACAACAACGCGCGGGAATACGCCGCCCCAGACAATCGCCCGAATAAGGCCGTTCGGTGGCAAAACTGCTATTGGTAGATTACGCTTCGTCTAGGCGCGCGCAGCCTGCTCAATCTCCGCGAGGCTCCCGCGTCCCAGCGCGCCAATCGCGGTCGCCGCGATATGATGCGCGTTCAGGCCCGCTTCTTCATACATCAGCTCAGGCTTGTCCTGATCCTGAAACATGTCTGGCAGATGCATGGTGCGGACCTTGAGCCCGGCGTCCAACTGTCCGGTTTCGGCCAGGTGATGCAGCACGAAGGACCCAAATCCGCCGCGCGCACCTTCTTCAATTGTAATCAGCACCTCATGCTCGCGTGCCAGTCGATCCGTCAGCTCAGCATCAATCGGCTTGGCAAAACGCGCATCGGCAACCGTGCAGGACAAGCCTTGCGCCGAGAGCATGTCTGCGGCCAGCAGACACTCCTGCAGCCGGGCGCCATAAGACAGGATCGCAATCGCTGAGCCTTCGCGCACCACTTTGCCTTTACCGATCTCCAGCGGCGTCAGCAGCTCCGGAATCGCAACGCCTGTACCCTCACCGCGTGGATAGCGGAAGGCGGAGGGGCGATCATCAATCTCATTTGCGGTCACCACCATGCGCGCGAGTTCAGCCTCGTCCGACGCGGCCATACAGATCATCCCCGGCAGCGCGCCGAGATACCCGATATCAAAACTGCCCGCATGCGTAGAACCATCGGCACCAACAAGACCAGCCCGATCAATCGCAAACCGAACCGGCAGGCTCTGGATCGCTACATCGTGCACAACCTGATCATAGCCGCGCTGCAAAAAAGTGGAATAGATCGCCGCAAACGGCTTCATGCCATCGGCAGCCATACCGGCGGCCATGGTCACCGCATGCTGTTCAGCAATGCCGACATCGAAGGCGCGTTTCGGATGCGCTTTCTGGAAAATATTCACCCCCGTGCCAGACGGCATCGCGGCTGTAATCGCACAAATCTTTGGATCGTCTTCGGCGAGCTTGGCGAGCGTCTGACCGAACACATCCTGATACTTTGGCGCCTTGGGCTGGGATTTCACCTGCTCGCCAGTAACGACATTGAACTTGGACACGCCGTGATACTTGTCGGCGCTGTTCTCGGCTGGCTCATAGCCCTTGCCCTTTTGCGTCACGACATGCAGCAGAACCGGGCGCTGCATCTTCTTGATATTCTCCAGAACCGGGATCAGCACATCCAGATCATGCCCGTCGATCGGCCCGACATAATAGAAGCCAAGCTCTTCAAACAGCGTGCCGCCCATGGCAAAGCCGCGAAGATATTCTTCCGCCTTACGCGCCGGACTTTCGAGTCCGATCGGTTTGGCAACTTTCTTGGCGAGCCGGCGGATGCCGCGATACTGCCGACTGGAGACCAGGCGTGAGAGATAGTGGCTCATCGCCCCAACAGGCGGCGCGATCGACATGTCATTGTCATTCAGAATGACCAGCTGCCGCATCTGCTCATAGCCGACATTGTTCATCGCCTCATAAGCCATGCCCGCAGTCATTGAGCCGTCTCCGATCACCGACACAACATGGTTCTTGTGCCCCTGTAGATCGCGGGCTTTGGCAAATCCGTGCGCGGCCGAAATCGAGGTCGACGCATGCGCCGCGCCGAACGGGTCATAGACGCTCTCAGCGCGCTTGGTGAAGCCGGACAGACCGCCGCCCTGACGCAGTGTGCGAATACGGTCCTTGCGCTCGGTCAGGATCTTATGTGGATAGCATTGGTGGCCCACATCCCAGATCAGCTTGTCTTTCGGCGTGTTATAGACGGCGTGAATCGCAACAGTCAGCTCAACCACACCGAGCCCGGCGCCAAGATGCCCACCCGTGACGGAAACTGCGCTGATCACTTCTGAACGCACTTCTTCGGCAATCTGTTTCAGCTCGTCGCGTGATTTGCCTTTCAAATCGGCAGGAGAATTCACAAAATCGAGCAACCGCTCGTTTTTTACGTCCGTCATGTGTGGACCTTCCCTTTCGCCAGCCTTATCGCCCATACTTTAGCGTGTTCTATCGAGAACAAAATCAACTGATTGCAGCAATATATTGGCGCGATTGCGGAAAATAGCGAGGTGTGTCCGCGCTTGCGCGGCGAGCAGCCGCACCCGCTCGCGCGCTTGATCAATGCCCAACAGGGTCACGAAATTGGCTTTTCCAGCTTCGGAATCGGTTCGCAAAGGCTTACCAACCTCGGCTTCACTGCCCTCTGCATCCAGCAAATCATCGGCAATCTGATAAGCGAGCCCCAAATCGTGGGAGAAGCCGTGCAGGGCATTGCGTTCTGCCCCATTGGCGCCGCCGATAATGCAGCCCGCCTCCACCGAATAGGAGATCAAAGCCCCGGTCTTGAGCCGTTGCATCCGGGTAATTGTGTTCAAATCGCGCGGACTGTCATGTTCGAGCATATCGATCATCTGACCACCGACCATGCCCAGCGCGCCGGACGCATCTGACAGGCGCTCAATCAGGCGCAGACGAATCGCCGGATCCGAGTGGGTTTCTGAACTCGCCAGAATCTTGAAAGCCAGCGTCAACAGCGCGTCCCCGGCCAGCACTGCTGTCGCTTCATCAAACGCCTTGTGAACCGTCGGTTGACCACGGCGAAAATCATCATCGTCCATGCATGGCAAATCGTCATGGACCAGCGAATAGGTGTGCACACATTCCAGCGCCGCAGCGGCCCGCAAAAGCGCGCGCTCCGGCGCATCAAACAAGGCTCCGGTCTCGATCACATAGAACGGGCGCATGCGCTTGCCATTGGCCAGCGCCGCATGCCGCATGGCCCGCATCAGATCGGCTTCAGGGCCCTGGGCAGGCGGTATCAGTTGATCCAGCGCGACCGTCACCCGGTCCGCAATTTCAGTCAGACGTCGTTCAAAGTCGATGTCGGACCAGGCTTGCATCAATCAAAGCTCGCTGGCTCAGTCGTCACTTGCCCACCGCCCGCCTGAACGATCTGCTCGACCTTGAGCTCTGCGGCTTTCAATCGCGTTTCACAATGCTTTTTCAGCGCTGCCCCGCGCTCATAGATTTCAATGGATTTCTCAAGCTCAACATCGCCCTGCTCAAGCTGCGCGACAATGGTTTCCAGCTCGGCCATCGCTTCTTCGAAACTCATCTTGGCCACTGGTTTCGCCTTATCAGCCATTCCCGCACATCCCTGTCTTTGCTCGCCAGCACCCTAAGCACGCAATACGAACGCCTCAATGGGCTGAGCCTTATTTTCCACGATATTCATAAACGCGGTAGCTCCAGTACTTGTCGCCACCGTCGCGCACGCAGATCCAGCCCAGGTGCTTCAGGGGACGGCGGAGCATGCGATTGAACCAGCCATGCGCCGCAAGATAGACCGACTGGCCTTCCGCGGCATCATGCAATCGGGACGCGGCAAGCTTGGCGCGTTCTCGGGCTTCATCAACGCTCTCGCCATCCAGACTGTGACCGAACAACCAATACGTGCGAGCGAGGACATTCCAGGTCTTCGGCAAAAACGCTCTCGTCCCCCAGGTTGGCGGGGGCAGTGGCGCCTCATCAAAAATTGGATCAGGTTCAGGGTCCCGGCCCCCAGTTGCCAATTTCGCTGTTTCGATCGCGCGCGGGCGCGTCGAGCTCATCACGTGATCTACATCGCGGACCGCCTGCACCAAGGCAGCTTTCGGCTGCTGATCTGGGGCGAGGCTGCCAGCTTCATACTGTTGCCACCAGTCGACATATTGTTGCCAGGTCAATCGCGGTCCCACAGACCGATTAAGTGCTGGACGGCCGTGGCGTGAGACAATGATCTGACCGCGGCCATGCGATCGCTCGACCGTTCCGACTGGAGCTGTCCCCGGCTGCGACTCAAGTGTTTCGACGCGCATGCCCCCGCTTAGACAGGTTGGCGAAGCGCATCAAGACCCTCTGTGTCTGCACCCTAGATGTGTCGGCGCGCGAGGGCTGACATCAATCCGCGCATCCGGGCTGGCGCGGAAAGCTCTGCGGCGGCAATCTGATCAACGCGCCGACGCACCCGCGCCATCGCACCGCTGATCAGATCGGGCAGAACCTGCTCCCCCTGTCGCCAGAAAGCGCCTGCCCGCCGCAGCGCACCCGACGACTGTCTTGAGGCACACAGCACTCCAACATCCAGAGGCTGTTGCAGATTACAATAGTGGCGCTTGTAGTGATCCAGTCCGATCCCGGCATCATAATGGGTCAACCCACCCTCCGGCAGGCGCTGCAGCATCTCCTGAACCAGCATGTTTCCAGGAGAATAGGCTGCAAAGCGCGGCTCGAACGCCGTCAACCAGCCGTGCAGAACCCGATCAGATTGCAGATTCACTTCAACCGCTGCGATCTCATCATCATAGCGCAGCACCACCGTTCGAAGACGCAGACGCCGCCCCTCATGCTGGCGCAGGCGATCCAGCATCGCGCGTGTCCAGTCAGGTTTTAGAACATCATGCAGACCGGTGCGCTCAAACTGGCGCTGTTTCAGCTCGATCAGCGTATCGAAGCTGAGTTGCGTGTGATCATCCCAGGCGAACCGCAATTCAGAAAAGTCCCGATCAACATTCCGGTGCAAACGCCGCATTTTCTTGAAATGTTTGGGCCAGGCTCGCTGCTGCTCGGCAAGAAACACATCCCACCCGAGGCTGAGATCCGACAAGTGCGCACCGTGTCGCTCCAGCCCCGGCCGAGCGGCGCTCCAAGATTGGGGCAAAAGGCCCGATCCGGTGAAGCCGGCAAGGCCCAGACCGGCGAGGAAGGCCTCCTCTGTCAGCCCACAATCTGCGCTCAAGATCGGGCCATGAGCATCGGAAAATGGCGCCCCGATTGGCCTCGCCCAATCTCCCGGACGGACATGCATCGGCCACACCCCCACCAGATCGCCGTGTTCGAATGCCAGCCCAAATCGTGTGTCGGCCCGCACATCTGCAACGATTGCCGCAAACTCAGGGTCAAAAAACGGATTGTCATAGATCGGGCGGGCATCGCGCAAGGCTGTATAGGCCCGCCACAGATCGGACCCGAGTTGTCGACGCGTCAGCACCTGAAATGTAAAGGCTCCGACCATGGTCCGCCCGTTTGCATTAAGGGCGTAAACCTAGCTCAGAACGGTGTCTATTTCCTTAGCTCAACCGATACACTTATCGCTAAAGGCCTCTAAGCCAACGGTTTTTCATGCAAGGCTCAGCCGCCCCGCGCGAACATCTATAGGTCGTGAACAAGACCGTATCGGCGCGTCCAATCAGATTATTGAACGGCACAAATCCCACCGACGCGTCTTCCAGCCGAACGCCAGGCCGCGGCGGACATCCGGCTTCGTCAATCACACCGGGACTGCTTTCGCGGCAATGCCCCGAGACGTTGCGCGCATCCAGGGAATTGTCGCGATTGTCGCCCATGAAGAAGAAATGCCCCTCTGGAACGATAAAAGTGACGGTATTGCCATACAGACCGCCTCCTTCGAAGGAATGGCTCAGCCAGTTTTCATCGCCAGTATCCTCGCGATACTCAAGCGCCGTTACGGGCTGCTGCTTGCTGTGTTCAACATAGCGGATACGCCGGACTAACTCGCGATCAATCGGCTCGCCGTTCAGGTAAATCTGACTGTTCACCAGCTGGATCTCATCACCCGGGATGCCGACGATCCGTTTGATCATCACGCGCGGGGTGTGCGGATGCTCGAACACCGCGACATCGCCCCGCTCGGGCTGACTCGCAAACACACGGCCATCCGGCAGCGGGATGTAGCGGCCAAAGCTGAACGGCAGCGAGTTGCGCGAATAGCCATAAGCAAATTTGTTCACCGCGACCCGGTCACCGACCTGAAGATTGGGCACCATGCTTTCTGACGGGATCACCCGCAATTCGTAGACAAGGCCTGAGAACAGCAGAAACAGCGGAACAAACACGCTCAACGTGACGCCCCACTCTCGCAATTCCTTGATCACGGTCTGCTTCAGCGTCAGGCGCGGTTTGTCTTCATCTGGCGATGTTGCAACATCCGTCATCGACATCTCTCTCAAAGCCTTGGGGTGCAGGCCCAGCTAGCGCTTAACGCGGACCGCCCAAGAAGGCGACAATCATGTTCAAAAAATGTCAGTCCGTGTTCAAACTGCGCTGTACCACGCCACGCCAGCTTCATCTGTTGAGACCGCTGCTTCCCCGCGCCTGATCAGGCAATTGAGATGTGCGAGCGCCTCCCCTGTGGCCATGCTGATCAAGTCTTCCCCGATCTTGCGCCCAAATATGGCGGGAAAGATATCCACCACACGTCGCGGGGCCTGACCAAGACGCTGTTTCAGGCGTTTTAACGCGATTTCATGACCGTGGATCAGGTGATCCAACCGGTCATGTGCGCCAGTAAAGGGCTCATTATGGGCGGGCAAGACCAGCACACCTGCTGGCACAGCTTCTTTCAGCTTGGCGCAACTGTTCAGCCAGTCTCTTAAGGGGTCCGCCTCCGGCTCGGTTGGAAACACCGACACATTCGAGGAAATCCGCGGCAGCAACTGATCCCCGGCGATCAGGACGTTCAAGTCCGGGCAGAACAGGCAAGCATGCTCCGGCGAATGGCCGTTGCCCATGACCACGCGCCAAGTCTCCCCCGCCATCTCGAACTCGTCCCCATCTTCCAGTCGACGATAGGCATCCGGCAGCCGCGAAACACCGCGCCCAAACCCGCCGAATCGCGATTTGTAAGTCTCGATCTGCGCTTCGGTCCAACCCGCGCGGTGATAGAAATCGGTCCCGGCCTTCGGCGCTTCGCGGCCCGTATCTGCCACCAGCATGCGGCATGAGACATATTCCAGACGGCTGATCCAGAATTCCGCACCGGGGAACTTGCGCGACAACCAGCCCGCATTGCCGATATGATCAGGATGCATATGCGTGACAATGATACGCCAGACGGGACGCCCGCCCAAATGAGTCTCGAAGATCTGACGCCAGGCTGCCTTGGTCTCGTCCAGCGGCATGCCCGTATCGACAATCGTCCACCCCTTCGGCCCATCATCAATCAGCCAGAGGTTGATCCATTGCAACGAGAATGGCAGCGGCATCCGCACCCAATAGACCCGCTCGGCCACTTCCATGATTGTCCCAACCTCCGGCGTGGTCTCGCCGAACGGATAGGTCAGGGCCGCGCGGCCTGCTGTCTTGCCTTCAAAACCGTCCATCACCCCAAGATGGCATGCTGCCCCACGGCTTCCAAGTCTCTCTTTGGGGCATGCCGTAAGGTGACGAGACAAACACGCCTGGGTTGCCCCGACGACCTGCTTGCAAATCCCCTAACCGACGTACACCGTGAACGAAAATGCGGTCGCAACATCGTATTGCTGACCCGATCTTGAGGCAGGAAACACGTGGACACGCAGCGCGATCTCGACACACCCCTGCGTCCTCTGACCGGCGTTCAGAAGACGATGATCGCGCTTGGCAGCGTCGCCATGGGCGCGGGCATGACGATCAATTTCGTTGTTGTGGCGCCACTTGCGCGCACGGCTGGCCTCGCCCCTATTCAGGTCGCAGGCATTCTGACCCTGTCTGCGGCCATCTACGCCCTGATGATCCCGACCTGGGGACGGATCGCCAACAGTTATGGCCGCAAGCGCGTGATGGTGTTTTCGCTGCTCGCGATGGGGCTCACCAATATGGCGTTCCTGTTCGCGCTAAGCGCGGCACTGGCGGGCGCGATCACGGGCATGAGCATGTTTTTGACCCTGGTCTTTGTCAGGGTCTGGTTCGGCCTGCTCTCCCCGGGTCTGCAACCGGCTTCTATGGCCGCGATGACAGACGCAACGACAGCGCGAACCCGCGCCGGTGGTCTCGGCATGCTCGGGGCGGCGATGAGCATCGGCTCAATTATCGGTCCGGCCGGGGCAACAGTCCTCGCCCCCTTTGGTGCGCTGGTGCCGCTTTGGGGCTCTATCATCTTCTGTATTTTGACCGGCCTGTTTATCGGCTTTGTCCTGCCGCCAACCCGGAACACCAAACGCGCCGCCCTTGCTCGGCCCAATCCGCTCTCGATGCGTGACGAGCGTGTCTTCCCGCACCTTCTGTTCCTGTTCACCTATTTCGTCGCCGTCGGCATGATCCAACAGACGCTCGGCTGGTTCATCGAAGATCGCTACGATCTCGCCGAAGAGCGCGTGGTCCTGTTCACCGGCATCGCGTTCGGCTGTCTTGCCGTGATGATGGTGGTGATCCAGTTTGGCTATGTGCAGCCGAAGAAACCTGATCCGCGACATATCCTGCCGATTGGTCTCGCTTTGGTGTCGTTGGGCTATATCGCCGCCAATCTGTTACAGCCGTTCTGGGCCATATGCGTCGCCTTTCTGGTCATCGGAGCAGGCGCGGCCCTCGCCGTTCCGGCAGCAAACGCACTCGGCAGCCTCTCGGTCCAGCGCAGCGAGCAAGGCGCCGCTGCGGCCTTGCTCTCGGCTGCCCCGCCCGCTGGGTTCATCTTCGGGCCGTTGATCGGTGCGGGGCTGTATCAGCTCGGCGCGCCCCTGCCCTTCTACGTGTCGGCCGCTATCATGGGCGCACTGGCGCTCTACGCGTTTCTGATTGTCGGGAAACGGCCGCTGGCAACAGAATAGGCCTCAGGCCGGGACTCTACTCCTGAACCCCCAATTGCGCCGCCAGATTGTCCATGAAAGAGCCCAAGGTCACGTCGAGCTCCGTCACCCCGTCCGCGTCATGCGTGGTTAGCACCACGTCGACCCGGTTGTAGACATTGAACCATTCCGGATGGTGATCCATCTGCTCGGCTTTCAACGCGGTGCCGGACATAAATGCCCAGGCTGATTTGAAGTCGGAAAACTTGAACGCCTTACAGATCGCATCGCGATCCTCGTCCAATTTCTCCCAACTGGTCAGTTTCTCCAGCGCCGCATCTGCACCGATTTTCTCCGCCATTAGTCCTGCCCTTCCGTGGTGGCCATATCTTCGCTCTCGTGAATGAAATAGAGCCAGCGCCCGTCCTCGGCGATCGCGGTTCGTACGCCGGGATAGCCCTGCCCGCCGCGGATACGCTCAATTCCCTCTTCCCCAACAAGATCCAGCAATCTCGCCCGATCGGCAAAGCTCAACCGCTCCGGGACAAGGTCCTCAGGCTGAAGCGCGGCGAGATCCGGCCAGATATACCAGGTCTCATCGCCCACTTCGCGCACACCGTATGGCCCGTCCAGCAACAGGCCGAGTTGCGCCAGCGGATCAAACCCGGTTCGGCGCAACAGGTCCCAGTGCACCCGGTTCGACTCGCCGGCAAAATTCGACACAAAGGCAGGCTCAGAATCCGCCAGACGCGACAATCGCGTCAGCGAGTTGCGATCCAGAATTTCACGGATCGACGCGATCTTGGCCTCCACTCCTTCCGACAAATCCGCCGGCCCATCATCCTCGACATCAACGGGGCGCGTAATCGCCGGGGCTGCTTCGACCTGCAGCCTTACCGTGGGTGAAGCATCCTCGGCTCCGCAAGCTGCCAGCAATGGCAGCAAAAGCAGCAGAGCCAGCGCGCGCATTAGATCTCCGAATATCCCGTTGCCGCGCGCAGATCGCTGAGAATCTGATCGCCGCTCAGCGCCTTGATCGTATACATCCCCATCGCGCGCGCCGGTTTCAGATTGATCCCTAGATCGTCAATATAGATGCAGCGCGCCGGATCGACCGTCAGGGCCTCACACATCATTTCATAGATGCGCGGGTTCGGTTTGCGCACGCCCGCTTTCGAGCTTTCTATCACATGATCGAACTGGCTCAGCACATCAGCCACTCGGGCAGCCTTGTCGGCATCAGAGCTCATGCCTGCCCCTTTGCCAACCGGGGCATTATTGGTGATACAGCCCACCTTCACGCGGGATTTACAGACGGCGAGCGCATTCACGACCCCCGGGCGCAACTCACCTGAGAGCAGGCCCAGCACATCTTTGCCGGGCACTTCATGACCGCGCGCCTTGCTCTCGACCCGGAAGGCTGCATCAAAACCCTCGGCATCCAGTTCAGACCGCTCCAACCGTGCCCAGGCATTGGTATCGCCATTCACCGCATTCACGCCGCGAATGAAATCTTCAGGCAAGCCGTTCGCCACCTCATACCGGCGAAACGCTTCAAACGGGGAGGAGGTCAACACCCCGCCAAAATCCCAAATCACAGCTTGCAACTCTTCAACCATGCCAAAAGGTCTAGCGGCAGGTTCGGAGAGTTTCAATCAACGTCTTGGGTCCCGGGCTCGGGAAGGGCCCCAGGAAGGGCCATCACCGCGCATCGATCAGCGTCTGCTTTTCTCTGTGAGGGCCTTTTTCCATCTCTTCATGACCCGCTGTTTGAAATCCAACCGCCTCCAGCAGAGCGCCATCGCGGTCTTCGCCCGGATTGTCGGTCGTCAGCAGCCGGTCGCCTACAAAGATCGAGTTGGCCCCCGCCAGCAGCAACAGCGCCTGCTCGCCCTCACTCATGCCTTCCCGGCCTGCTGACAGGCGCACCCAGCTTTTCGGAAACACGATCCGGCAGGTCGCAATCGCGCGCGCCATCTCTGTCACGCTGATCGGTGGACTATCGCCCAGCGGCGTGCCCTCAATCGGCACCAGCATATTAATCGGCACACTTTCGGGATGCGGCGTCAGCTTCGAGAGCTCATGGATCAGACCGATCCGATCCTCGCGCCCCTCGCCCATACCCAGAATACCGCCCACACAAAGCTTTACGCCCGCCTCGCGCGCCTTGCTCAGCGTATCCAGCCGGTCGTCATAGGTCCGCGTCGTAACGACCGAGCCATAATATTCCGGCGACGTATCCAGATTGTGATTGTAATAATCGAGACCAGCTTCTTTCAACGCTTCGGCCTGGCCATCCTCCAGCATGCCCAGCGTCACACAGGTCTCCAGCCCTTCGGCCTTCACCGCCGAAATCATCGCTGCGACTTTCGGCACGTCCCGGTCTTTCAGCGAGCGCCAGCCCGCCCCCATACAAAACCGATCAGCCCCGCCTGCTTTGGCGCGTTTCGCCGCAGCAACCACCTCATCCAGCGGCATCAGCTTCTCCGCCGTCACACCGGTATCGAAATGCGCCGACTGGCTGCAATAGCCACAATCCTCCGCGCACCCGCCGGTTTTGATCGACAGCAACTGGCTTTTCTGCAGCGCCCCATCGGGCCAATTGACTTGTTTCACTGCAAGCGCCTGCCCGACCAGCGTATCCAGTGGCGCGGTATACAGCGCCCGGATATCATCGCGGGTCCAATCATGACGGGGCAAATCAAAAGCCATAGTCTACTCCTGTGATATTCACTTTTGCGCCCTTGTCGTGCGAGCCGCGACCGGACGCAAGTGACAAATCATCTCCGCCTTTCATCCTTTTGATCCTCGCCTGCAGCGACCAGCGATCTAAGTGACCGGTCATGATAAGTCGTATCTTTTTGGCCCTGGTCGGGCTCCTCTTTCTCGCCTTCGGACTGTGGTCGATCACTGACCCTCTGGGCATGACATCGCAGCTCGGCGTCGATGTCAGCGGCATCTCCGGAACCTTCGAAATGCGCGGCATTTACGGCGGCGTCAGTCTTGGCGCCGCGCTGCTCTGCCTGTTCGGCGCGCTGCGCCCGGCGATGACGGATGCCGCCCTATGGTTTGTGACCGCCTATATGGGCGGCTATGTGATCGGCCGGGGGGCCTCCTTGATCAGCGGCGACACGGCCATGTCTTCCAGCTGGGTGTTTGCAGCCTATGAGGGCCTGATGCTGATCCTCGCCGCCGCCCTCCTCTATCGCCGCGCCAAATAAAAAGCCCCTCCGCGAGAGAGGGGCTTTCTGAAGTCTTTACTTTAATGCTTTGGCCTAGAAAGTCTTTTTCAGGCTGATCCCGTAGGTTGCGGGCGCATTGGTATAAGCATTGACCGTGCCGGGCTGAATCACACCCGGGAAGGCGCTGAGATAATACTCATCGTCAAAGATGTTCCGGCCCCAGACACGGGCCTCAAGGCCGTTCTGGAATGTGACACCGATCGCACCGTTCACGGTGTTCACTTCGCGCATCACGTCGGCAAGCGGATCACCTTCTGCTGCATCCACAACCTGCACTTCACTCTCATAGAGATAGTCGGCGCGGATAAAGCCAGTCATCCCGTTGTCAAAGTCCTTGGTATAGGTCGCAGACGTTGAAATGCTGGTCTCGTGAATACCAGAGGGCTGCTCGCCTGAGAGATCCCCGACTGAAGAGTTCTCGAAAGAATCGTAAACCGGATCCATGAACGTACCCGCAAAGGTCAGGGTCAAAGGCTCGATTGGTGTCCAGGTTGCGTCCAGTTCGATACCTTGAGTGGACTGCTCTTCCGCGTTGCCAAGCACAAAGCCGGTTCCGGTGAAGATGTTGCTCTGGAAGTTTTCAATCGTCTGATCGAAGATCGCAACATTAACCGCAAAGGTCGGGAATGATGCCTTAATCCCGAGTTCATAAACCATTGACTCTTCGGGGTCCGCAAAGCGGGTTCCGTAAGTCTGGTTCGGCTGATCCAGACCCGCCGCCTCGATTGCGGCCTGATCCTCTGGGAACGGACGTGAATCCCGTGACAAGTTCCAGGACGTCGCCTTAAAACCGGTCGCCGCTGACGCGTAGACATTGATATTGTCGGTGGCGTCAAACGCCGCCCGCGCTGTCCAGGTCAACTCTTCGTCGTCGCTCTCGCCATCCTCGACAGAGTTCGGATAGTCAACAAATTGCGGCACGAACTGCAGCGGTTGCAGAGCTTCCAGACCCGTACCGGTAAAATCAATCGCCGAGAACGGATAGTTGATCACGGTCGTATAAGAGGTCTCTTTCTCATCCTGGGTGAAGTTTAGCCCACCGGTCAGGGTCAAACGATCCGTGACATAGAAATCGAGCTGACCGAACAGTGAAATGGCATCATTGTCCTGGGTCCCGACTTCATCCGTGAAGGTGCTGGCACTGTAGAATGTGCCATCCGGGATGCCGAGCGCAGCTTCAACACCTGAAAGCGTTCCGAACGTACCGGTCAGACCGTCAATATAGTTGCGCGTGTCACCTGCACTGCGAATGCCGCCATTCTGCGTGATCGACTCGTTAAAGATGAATGCACCAACCAACCAGTCAAACCGTGACTCCGGATTGCTGGACGCCAAGCGGAGTTCCTGCGTGAAGGTCTCGATCTGCGTGTCATTGAACGCATAAAGAATATCGAGGCTGGTATAGTCTGCATCACTGTCGTCAAACCGGTCATTCTCTCGATAAGCCGTGATGCTGGTCAGGGTGAAATTGTCAAAGTCGACGTCAGCATGGAACGAGATGCCCATGTCTTCAACTTCGTTGACAGGGTTACCGTTGACCAGGGAGGTATAGGAGAACGGATCCGTCGGATCGTTCAGCTGACCGCCAAGCGCCTGGATCAGCGGCGCTGTCGCCCCATTTGTGGTGTTGGTCACCGCACAGCAAATCTCGTCAATGGTCGAGTAATCCGCAATCAGGCGGAACTTGGAATTCTCGGTGGGTGTAAACAGCAACTGACCGCGCAGGTTTGTACGATCGCGATCATTCAGATCATCGCCTTCAGTCACCTTCTCAACATAACCATCGCGCTGGTTGGTGCCAGCTGACAGGCTGAACGCCAGATTGTCGGTCAGCGGGCCGGTCACATCCCCTTTGAGATAGTACCCATTATAATTGCTGATGCCGCCTTCAACAGAGCCGCCAAACTCAAACTGTGGCTCCTGGGTGACAACGCTGATCACACCGGCAGACGCGTTCTTACCAAACAGGGTCGACTGTGGTCCGCGCAGAACCTCGACGCGTTGGACGTTCGGAAGGTCGGCAATTTGCGCCGCTGAGCGCGACCGGTATACACCATCAATGAACACACCGACTGAAGGTTCGATACCGGCATTGTTGGCGCCGTTCCCGAAACCGCGAATAACGAAGTTGGTCTGAGCGGAGCTTTGCAGCGTGGTCACGCGCAGTGACGGCACGACCGACTGAAGGTCGCTAATATCCTGAATTTGCGCCTGCTCAATCACTGAATCATCAACGACTGAAACCGCAACCGGCACATCCTGCAGCGTTTGCTCCCGCTTGGTGGCGGTAATGGTCACCGTGTTCAGGGTTTTGACCTCTTCGCCTTCCGTTTCAACTTGCGCATGAGCAATGCTGAGTGAACCGGCACACAAGGCACCGACACTGGCACCAAGGGTCAAAAGAGTTTTCGCGCCCAGCGGGCGTCCTGTTGTTCGCTTCATTTGGCTTCCTCTAAGGTAAAATTTCTTGTTGTTTCGTTCTTCGCAAACTCTCCTCCGACCTACCTTGTATGGCCCCGAATGCAAGATCGAAACTGTATCGTTAATGCCAATATTCAGGTCGTTTCTGTGACCTAAATACAACAGCGCGACCCAATGCAGAATCGCGCCGCTTTCAGTAGGCTGAATTTACTACGGTTTACTGAACGCCCTGTCCGACGCCGCCATCCAATACAATTGGCTGCGGTTTGCTGGCTTTTACGCGTTGAACCTGCTTCTCGACCGACTTCATCACGGTGCGCGTTTGAGGCTCACAAGTTTTGATTTTGGTGCGCGCGCGAATCAATTTCACGCCGGGGCCGTGGCGACGCAGCAAGGACCGTTCATTACAGGACCGCTGCGGGGCCTGCGGCGCGCAGGCAAGGTTGCCGCCCGGTTTGTGCACCAGCGCCTCACCTTTCCGACAGGCAAATGTCTCACCATGTGCGAAGCTGACTTTGCCGCCCGTCACATCGCCCAGTGTGACCTGCATGCTGGTCCCCGCCATGCAACGAAACAGCTCGCCTTTATAATGGTCAGACACCTTGTCCTGCGCATCAACGCGCGAGGCCGGATGCGGCACACCTTTGTCGTCGATACAGACTGCCTGAACCGGCCGCAAAGTCTCTTTGTAAGAGATCTTTTCGGCGCAATACTCCTCCGTCGCTGGCACCTTCTCGACAACAGTCTCGGTATAATACTCGTCGCCACCCGTAACAGACAGGGCACCAATCGAACTCGGCGCGACACCTGGGGCGGCATAATATCCGCCGCCACCCGTCACAATCAGTTCGGTCTGACCACCGCCATAGACATTCGTATTCAGGAAGGTTTGCGTATGAGACATGTAACTGCCCTGATTGACCGTCACATGCGGTCCGGAGACCGTGACGTTCGGGCCGGCCACGTTCACGCCCGGTACGACAACAGCATGGCCTTTGCCGGCATTCCCGCAGCATCCTTTGCCGCCATTGCTCGGTGGGGGCGTCATAGGCTGGGCACCGCCGCCGCAGCCAGATGTTGCACAAGGCGATCCCCCACCTTTGCCACCCCCTGCAGAAGCCACCCCGCCGACGGTCACAAGCGCCAGCGCCCCGATCCCTGTCAGGATTGTGTTTCGAGTTGAAACGGTCATGCGACGTCTCCCAGATAATTCGCTTTTCAGGAAGCACGATCCGTGCCGGGTTTCGCCCGGTCGGGGAATGCGGGGTCAAATTGAAGCCATTCTCGCCCGCGGCGCGAGCCGGAAACTGGCGCAATCATTGCGACTGAGAGCTCAAACACAAAGACAACATGCCATTGTGCCGGAAACGCCCTGACAAAGACGACATTATAATGATCTCAAATACTAAACACCCGAATACAAAGACAATTCTATCGGCTTGGCAGCGGATCACGTCCGCCACCAACACAGACGGACAAGGCCCGCGCACCAGCGATCATCCGGACCTGATCGACCGTCTGTTCGTGATCGAATCCAGCCAGGATGGCGCCTGGCTGTTTCGCAATGCGGGGGATCGGATCGCATCCTTGCTTGGGCGCGAACTGGCCGAACAGAACTTCCTGGATTTTTGGAAAGGGCATGACCGGGAGATGCTGGAAGGGTTCCTGTTCTCTGTGCAGGAAACCCGGCTCCCCGGCATTCTCGAGGCGCGCGGCGAAACCCTGACCGGACAGAGGGTCGACATTGAAATGACCCTGGCCCCCCTTAATGGCCTGCCCACTTCAGGATCGCCGCAGCGCCTGCTCGGCCTCTACCAGACATTGTCACCCGATGAGGTCTTACGCGGACGCCCTGTCTGGCGGCACCGTCTGACCGCGATCTATCCACCCGACATCCGGCCAGAACCTGCGGCGATCAAGCTGGTCGCCAGCAACGACTAGTCGCTAGCCATCAAGACGCTTCAAGCCCGCCTTGAAGCGTTTCCAATTGTCGACATAGACCTGCGCTGAGCCCTTGATCAGCATCACCTGTTCCGGCGAGAGCTCGCGCACCACTTTTCCTGGCGCGCCCATCACCAGCGAATTGTCCGGGATCACCTTGCCTTCCGGGATGAGGCTGTGCGCGCCAATGATGCAATTCTTCCCAATCACGGCGCGGTTCAGCACCGTCGCGCCAATCCCGATCAGCGACTCGTCGCCGATCGTGCAGCCATGCAGCATCACCATATGCCCGACGGTTACGTCTTTGCCGATTGACAAGGGCGCGCCGAGATCGGTGTGCAACACGCTGCCATCCTGAATGTTCGAATTCTCACCAATCGTGATCGGATCATTATCCCCGCGCAGGACGGCGCCGAACCAGACACTCGCATTCTCTTCAAGAATCACATTGCCCAGGACGGTCGCACTGTCTGCGATCCAATAATTGCCCGAGTGCGGTAAATTTGGGCGCACCCCGTCCAATTCGAACACAGCCATGTCATTCTCCCATCATTCGTTTTTGTTACAGGGCCAATCGTTTTACACACGGTTAACCCTGCTAGGGTCTAATTCAATAAGAGATTCGAGAGGTCAGTTGCTAATGATCGCTAATCGATCACCGCAAGATTCCCCGCCAGGCTCCCTGATGAGCCCAGAATCGGACTCCCCTCGAATGTCTTTGTGCCCGCTGCGCCCTCCGGCCCAGCGGTTTTTTTTGGCCTGTAAAGGAGACGACCATGGGTAAACGCGCTGCGACGAAACGCCAGAAAGCTCAAGCCGCATTTCAGGAGTCCAAATTCTTCGACGAAGGCGCTCAGCGCGAAACCCAGCTCTATGCCATTCCCGGAGGCGGATGGGACCCGGCAGCCGCTGATGGCAAACCGAGGCGCGTCCAGCCTGCCCATGGCGAGCGCCACCAACGCTACCAGAAAACCATCAAGCCCCGCTCAGAGAATCAGGCCCAACTGATGCAGGCGCTGGATGAGAAATCGCTGATCTTTGCGGTCGGCCCGGCTGGCACCGGCAAGACCTATCTCGCCATCTGCAAAGCCGTCGAAGCCCTGCAACGCGGCGATGTCGCCCGCATCATCCTGTCTCGCCCCGCTGTAGAGGCAGGAGAACAGATCGGCTTCCTGCCCGGCGCCATGGAGGACAAGCTCGCCCCTTACCTTCGTCCGCTCTACGATGCCCTGTCAGACCGCCTCAGCCCGGCCCAGTTGAAACACATGATGGCCGAAGGCCTGATCGAGATCGCCCCGATCGGCTTCATGCGTGGACGCACACTCAACAACGCTTTTGTCGTCATCGATGAAGCCCAGAACTGCACCTATACGCAGATCAAAATGCTGCTCACCCGGCTCGGCTGGCACTCCACCATGGTGGTCACCGGCGATCCGGCTCAGAGCGATATCTTGCCCGAAATGTCCGGCCTCAAAACCGCCGCTGACAAGCTCGAAAACCTCAGCGACGCCGCCGTCATCCGCCTGCAAGGTGAAGACGTCGTCCGCCACCCCCTCGTCGCCGAAATGCTCGACGTACTCTAAGCGCCGCACCCGCGCCAAACCAGAAGCCCCTCGTCACACGGCGAGGGGCTTTTTGCGTTCTTTCGTGCGCCGTAACGTGCTATCCCAGCTTTGTGTTCAAGGGTCTGAACGATAGCACCCATTCCATCACTTTTAGGACTTCACAAATGCAAAGACAGCTCCTCGCAGCGCTCACTATTCTGTGCTTTCCCATACCATCAATCGCTCAAACACAATTCGATGGTGCATGGGATATGATCGTCCGTTTTGAGGAAGGGAGTTCAGCGGGTGTGATGAGGTTGTCATCGGATGGAAACCAAATCCATGGCACTTCGGAACCACTGGATGAAAACCAGTTTTTTCCATTGACCGTGGCCGGAGCGCATGACGCCGAGACGGTGTCGATAGACCTCAGCTTCCGAGACGAGTTTGTGGGTGAGCTAAACGGCGCCATTAAGGATAATACGCTTAATGGGCAGGGAATGCTTTATGGCGTAGCGGTTTCTTTCTCTGCAGAGCGATCTGATCGAAAACTCCGAGCACCGACCACGCACGAGTACCAACCAACGTCATTTGAACTTCAATATGAAAGCCGGCGTGACCCGGTGCTTACCCTGGTGCCCGGCGATCGGGTGAAAACCGAACTTCTGGACAATGAAGGTCAGGACGCGGACATGGATTGGCGAGCCATGCCCGGAAATCCGCTTACAGGACCGTTCTTTGTCGAAAGCGCGATGCCCGGCGACACGTTGGTTGTACATCTTCGCTCGGTAAAGCTGAACCGCGACACCGCGAAGATGTACAGCAAGACGCTGAACAAGGCTGCCGTTCAATCGGGCCATGTGCAAACACCAACAGAAGGCTGGGGGCGGACCTGGCGGTTTGATGAAAATCGCAAGACCGCACAAATCGAGGCGCCAGGCTCGGCGATTTCCGGCCTGTCGCTGGATCTTCAGCCTATGATCGGATCAATTGGTGTTGCGCCGCCGCTTAACATGTCATTGTACGCAGGCGATCTTTGGATCCATGGCGGGAACATCGATTATCCTCGTCTAGGCGAGGGGACCACGCTGCACATTCCGGTCTATCGCGCTGGTGCCTATCTTGTCCTCGGCGATGGCCATGCTCTGCAAGGAGATGGCGAAATCAGCGGACAAGGACTGGAAACATCAATGGATGTAGAGTTCGAAATAGATCTCATCCCAGGTGACCGCTTCCCCCATCTTTGGTCTGAGGATGCAGACTATATTATGGTGCACGGAATCGATAGCACCCTTGATAAAGCGCTTCAGGCTGCGACGACGGGGATGATCAATTGGCTAAAAACAAATTATGGCTTGGTCGATTCCGAAATCGCTGCCTTACTTAGCCCGACAATTAAGTATGATATCGCCGTGATTGTAAATTCTCGTCCGCATGTGGTGGCGCGACTACCGAAAAACATCCTGGAAATGGTAGAGCGACGAGAGGTTTTGGACGATATTCCTTAATCCAGTAAATGCATCGCGCGCTCTACAGCTTAGTCGGGAGTACTCAACTTAACTCCGATCACATAGGCTTTCACCGGCTCTGCGGTCAGGAAGGGGGTCCTCTTCTCGGTCTTGCGGCCCTGTTCCGGAGTATCTTGCCCAGTTGAACCGCGCAAAACATGCCGGACAGATTTTTTTCTTATCCCACACCCCGGGAACCGATCCATAATTCGGCCCATGGACATCCGCTTCACTCTTGCCGCTGTACAGCACCTGCCAGTCTATCTCTGGCCGTGGGTGTGGTGGCAGCTGTTTGCCGTGAAGCGCTGGTGCCGGATGAACAACCGCAAGGTCCTTTGGCAGGCGGATGAGCACGGCAAAGTCTGGGTCACTTACGTCTCCGACGACGAGAAAGACCTCACCGCCTGGTGCCACCAACAGGCCAAGCTCTATCGCCCACACTGGTATGCCCTGTACAACGAGTCCGGCGAAATGCATCTCAGCGCCATCCACTACTGGATGGGCCGGATCATGGAATGCGGCGAGCGGGTCATGCATCGCGCGGGGTCTCAGGCGGCGCGAGCTTTGCCGGCGATCGAGGACTCCAGCTAAAACCCCCTCCGCCCTTCGGGCACCTCCCCCATAAATGGGGGAGGATCGCCTGAGGCGCTTCCGGTTCTATCCTCCCCCGTTTACGGGGGAGGTGGGCGCGAAGCGCTCGGAGGGGGCGGACCTCCTAACCGCGCAACCTCCAATCCGCCAAAAACACGATGTTTTCACCCAACGCCGCATCCGCGGCCGCACGCGCTGCCCTCGGACTTGATCCGAGGGTGCTGCCCCTTAGCTGTCGCCAGCGCCGCAGGCATCTGGCAGAGGCACAATGGTGCGAGCTGGCGCGGCTTCGCCTGAATCCCGGCGATCGAGGATCGCTTCGATTTCATCCATGATCCGGTTCATCCGCGCTTCGACCGCGCGGTATGGGGCCGGGCTTGCCATATCGAGGCCAGCTTTCAGCTTCAGATCATAAGGATGCCCTGATCCACCGGCTTCCAGCATTTCAAGATAGGCCTGTGTCGCGGCTTCATCACCGGCACGGATTTCGTCGGCGAAATACACCGCTGCGGCGAGCGACGTGGAGTATTGATAGACATAGAAGTCAAAGAAGAAATGCGGGATGTAGGCCCACTCATAATTGTAGTTCTCAGGCACCACCGTGACGCCCTCTTCAACGCCATAATAGCGATCAAAGATGTCGCGATAAATCTCGGTCAGGCGATCACCGGTCAGGCTGCCGCCATTCTCAACTTCCTCATGGATCGCGGCTTCAAACTCGGCAAACTGGGTTTGACGGAAATAGGTCCCGCGCATCTGTTCCAGCGCATAACCGAGGAAGAATAGACGCTCTTCATCCGTGGTGGCGGCATCCAGCATCCGCTCCTGGGCCAGCACTTCCTTGGTGATGGCGGCGGTCTCGGCAATGAAGATCGAATAACGCGCCGTTTCAAACGGCTGCTCATCATTGGCCAGAATGGTGTGCATCGCATGGCCCCATTCATGGATGAAAGTGGACGCGCTGTCATACGTGTCCTGATGGTTCAGCAGCACAAACGGGCCGACATCATAGACGCTGCCAGACATATAAGCGCCGCTACGCTTGCCCTGGCTTGGATAAGCGTGCTGCCAATCGCCGGACATGGCGAGGCAAATCCGCTCGACATAGTCATTGCCAAATTCCAGTGAGGCTGCAGCGGCGATCTGAGCCGAGCGTTCCAGATCAAACACCTGATCGGTTTCTACCAGGTTGGGATAGATGTCGTGGAAAGCGAAGTGCTCGACGCCGAGGATCCGTGCCCGCAGTTCGAAATAGCGATGCAGGGTCGGCAGGGCCGCATTCACTTCCGCCAGCAGCGTGTCATAGACCTCACGCGGAATATTGTCGTCGGCAAGGGCGGCCTCCAGCGCTGAGTCATAATTGCGCTGAGATGCATTGAACACCTGCCGTTGAACCTGACTGTTCAGTGCCTCGCCGAGCGAGCTCCCGAACTGCTCATAGGTGTCATAGAACGCCTTGAACACTTCAACCCGGTCCTCCCGGTTCGGGGCCGCACGCGCTTTCACATAGCCTGCGGAATCGAGGCGAACCTCCTCACCTGTGCTGAGCGTGATGGTCGGCCACGGAATGTCTGAATTCTTCAGCTGAGAATAGATCCGCTGCGCCCCGCCAAGCGCCACACTGGCGGCCGCCATCAGTTCTTCGCCTTCCGGAGACAGCGTATGCGGCGCCATGCGCAGCGTTTCGCGCAATCCGAAGGCGTGCTTCTCAAGCCGGGGTTCAGCAGCGATCCAGGCTTCGACCTGATCTTCACCCAGGCTTTGAACCATCGGGCTGATCCAGGCGACCGCCTGCCCGTATTGCGAGAACATTGCCGCAGATTGTCCACGCCGCGCCTGCCTCTCGCCATCGCGCAGGTCGGTGTCGCCGTCAAGATTGGCATAGGTTCCCACCCGCAACGCTTCGCGGGCCACGGCGGAACTGCTCTCCATCAGATCAGCAAGCGCACTGGCGCTCGGCTCAAATGTGTCTGCACCCGCAGCAATGGGGGCAAGGTCGTCAATCACTTTCAGGCGGGCTTCGTCCCAGGCTTCAACGCTCGGATACAGCTTGGTCAGATCCCATTCGACCGGCGCGCGCGGTTCTGCGGCGCCTTCTGAGATATCATCGTCCCACATCGGCATCACGCCGGACTGGGCGGTTGCAATGGGAGAAAAAACGGTCAGAGCCGCGACGGCGCAGGATGAAATTGTGGACTTCCACATGGGGAGTAACTCCTTTGTTCGATTAACCCTATTCAAGCACGGGGACGCGTGGTGGCAAACCCAATTTGTTAGTCTGTCACATCTGATTTCGCGGTCATCTTTACTGCGGGAAGACCCCTCTTGCCAGTTGCTGCGAGTCCGTCACATTAGCGCTCATGAGCAAGTCGTCCGCCGGTCCGGAAATCCAACGCATGATCGATCTGATCGCGCGCTTGCCCGGGCTTGGCCCGCGCTCGGCCCGCCGGGCCGCCCTGTTTCTGCTGAAGCGTCAGGAAAGCCTGCTGCGTCCACTGGCTGAGGCTCTGGCCGATGCGGCAGACAAGATTGAGCAATGCCAGACCTGCGGCAACTATGACACGCTGCAGCCTTGCGCGGTGTGTCAGGCGACCGGGCGCGATGATGGCCTGATCTGCGTTGTCGAAGATGTTCCAGATCTCTGGGCGCTGGAACGGGCGGCTGCCTTTCGGGGCCGTTACCATGTGCTCGGCGGTGTCATGAGCGCGCTGGACGGGGTCGGACCGGAAGACTTGACCATCGGGCTTCTGGTCGACCGGGTCAAAGCGGGCGGCATTCGGGAAGTCATTCTGGCCCTGAACGCCACCGTGGATGGTCAGACCACAGCCCACTATGTCGCCGAACAGCTTGAGGGCCTCGGCGTCGAAGTCACGCGCCTTGCCCATGGGGTGCCGGTCGGCGGCGAACTTGATCATCTTGATGACGGGACGCTGACCACCGCACTACGCTCACGGCGCGGCGTTTAAGGCCCAACCAGACGGATCTGATTGCGCTTGGTGTCACCAGCCGGAGCCGAGACTTTCCAACCCATCGCTTCATAGGCTTTTAGCGCGGCGACATTCGGCCGGTCGACATCCAGCGTCAGCGGTCGCCCGCAAGCCTCACGCGCAACCTTCAACAGACCGCGCCCGACCCCGGCAAACCGCCAGTCTTTCTCGACAAACAGATGCGGAATATACGCATTCTGCTCTTCCACGGTGATGAAGCCGATAATCCCGGCTTGCGGTTCCACAGCGACAAACTGCTCACTCGCAAGGAAGGTCCGTCTCAGGCGAACCAGTTCCTCAGACGCCGGACCGCGCCAATCGAATTCCTTCAGGCAGTCCAAAAACAGAGCCTGCACCGGAGCAAGGTCCATCTTGCGCATCAGCCGGACTGACCAGCCGCCGCCAGGATGATGGTAAAGCGTCATGCATTAACTTATAGGCCAGAAAAGCGGCAGCTAAAAGGCGTGCGTCAATCGGATGCGCAGATTTGTTTCCGGGCTGACGTCCGTGATGCCAAACAAAGCGCCGGTATAGAGGCTCCAATCTTCTGACAGTTTCCAAACTGCGAAAGGGCCCGCTGTATGTTCCTGTTCGTCCACCGGCAACCAGTCTGAGGTGGAGCCATATTCGCTGTACAGCTCGACGCCGAGCCGAGGTCCGTTTTCTAAAGATGTGTAAGCGCCAGCACGGGTCTGGATCAACAGACCGTCTTCCGGGTCATTGCTAATCTGCTGCGTCACACCGACAATGAACCGCAAGGTCCAATTGTCGATATGTTTCCACTGATTGGTCCAATGGACGGTCACATCGCCGGGGCGATCATCGAACCGGTAGCGGCCTTCGAACCGAAACCCGGACTGAAATTTCTGCGCATCGGGCGTGACCTGCCAGACCAGTTCCCCACGCAGGTAGTCCGGGTCGAAATCTGAGTCGTCGGTCTCCCGAACCTGAGCCACCACCCGCCAGCGCAGGTCGCCATTGATCGCCTGTTGGTAGTGCAGGCGTTGATTGTATTCTTCGCTCTCCCCGTCATAGGCGCCGCGATACTCCCAGCCGCGATCATCTTCATTCACGACTGGCCCGAACACACCGGCCGTACTCTGCGCTTTGGCAGAGAATTGAAGCCACGGCACGACCGCCATACCGCACAGACAGATTTTGGTTCTGAAGCTCATTTTGCGCCCTGATCTAAATGCAATCAAAAAAGAAAAAGGCCCTGCAGGTCACCACAGGGCCTTTTGCGCAATATGTATCGCGTTATTCGATTGTCGATAGAAGCTCAGGCGCGGTAACGAGCTGGCGTACGCCATGCGATGCCGTCTCGTTGAACACATTTCCGCTTTCTGCCCAGGCATGCAGCGAATTGATGTCCAGTTTGGCGCACATTGGGCGTACGTTCCATGTCACTTGCGCCGGTGAACAGGTAGACTGGTCATAGCTCGGTCCGGTCGTCGACCCGAGGAAGTTGACCGGCGTGCCCGTATTGGCCGGGATCATTTTCGCCTGGTGCTTGCCGTCAACCATATTGCCGCCATACGCCATGTCCATGAAGTTCAGTGCTGAGGTGTCGTTCACAACCAGGAAGGTCTGGGCTTCAACCCGCAGCAAGGGATCGGTGCAGCCCTCAGGGACGCAGGCCCCGAGGCCTTCGCCGGGTGTCGCGGCACAGCTTGTATGCACCCAGTGAACTTCAATCGTGTCGCCCGGCTTCACTTTGCCATAGGCACCTGGTGCGGGGGCCAGCTCTGCCTCAGTCAGATCTGCCGTCTCGTTACAGGCATAACCGCCATAGTCGCTGCCATCGACAAACACGCTGAAGCCCGGGCCTTTATGCTCGGCATTTGTATGTGTGTGGATGTTACACAGGTTCATCTCGCTGGCGGCTGGCGCCATCGGGAAAGTGACAGGGTTGAGCCCGAGCGGGCTGGAAATGTCGCGCGGTGTCTGCGGGCCGGACGCGAGGCAAAGGGCTTCACTGGCTGCCTCTTCAACCATTTCCGCGGCTTCTTCGACAGTTTCTTCAACGTCAGCAGCTTCGACTACGTCAGATGTTGTGTCTTCGACGGCGGCGTCCGTTGCGACAGGATCGACGGCACACCCTACTAAAAGCAGAGCCAGTGCAGAGGCTGAGATTGTATACTTCATGAGTTTTCCCCGGTTAGTGATGCAACCGGAGCTAGGGTTGTGTGGCAACACATCAACCACTATCTGTCTATCTCGATCATAGAAAAAAACTATGTAAAATCAATCAGTTATATTATAACGAAACATCTTGAGATATGCAAGCCACCTTTGCCGAGCCCGCTTCTCTTTAAGCGTTCGCGGCCTTCGCTGCGCGTTTGCGTTCGTGTGGGTCGAGGTGGACCTTGCGCAAACGAATGCTTTCCGGGGTGACCTCCACCAACTCATCATCGGCAATGTAGGCGAGTGACTTTTCCAGCGTCATTTTCAGCGGCGGTGTGAGACGTACCGCTTCATCAGAGCCGCTCGCGCGCACGTTGGAGAGCTTCTTGCCTTTCAGCACATTCACTTCCAGATCATTGTCGCGGGTGTGCTCACCAATGATCATGCCTTGATAAACCTTGTCTCCGGGATGGATCATCATCGGGCCGCGATCTTCCAGATTCCACAGCGCGAACGCGACCGCTTCACCTTTATCCATGGCGATCAGTGTGCCGGTCCGGCGGCCCTGGATCTTGCCTTTGTAAGGCGCGTATTCAAGGAAGATCCGGTTCATGATCGCGGTGCCGCGTGTATCGGTCATCAACTCGCCCTGATAGCCAATCAGGCCGCGGGTCGGTGCGTTGAAGACCATCCGCGTGCGTCCGGCACCGGACTGTTTCATCTCGGTCATTTCTGCTTTGCGCTCAGCCAGTTTCTGGACCACCGCGCCGGAATATTCGTCATCGACGTCGATCACGACCTCTTCGATCGGCTCCAGCTTTTCTCCGCCTTCACCTTCTTTCATCAGGACTTGCGGACGCGAGACGCCAAGCTCAAAGCCCTCACGCCGCATGGTTTCGATCAGGACGGCCAGTTGAAGCTCTCCGCGGCCCGACACGATGAAGCTCTCAGCCTCGGTTGAGCGTTCCACTTTCAGCGCAACATTGCCCTCAGCCTCGCGTTGCAACCGATCCCAGATCACGCGAGAGGTGACTTTGTCGCCCTCCGTTCCCGCAAAAGGCGAATCGTTGACGCGAAACGTCATGGACAGTGTCGGCGGATCGATCGGTTGGGCTTCAATAGACTCAGTCACGCTCGGATCCACAAACGTGTCGGCGACATTGGCTTTGGCGAGCCCGGCAATCGAGACAATATCGCCCGCCTCTCCGACCTCGATCGGTTCACGCTGCAGCCCGCGAAACGCGAGCACTTTCGAGACCCGGCCGGTCTCCACCAGTGAGCCATCGCGCGCGAGCACTTTTACACTCTGGTTCGGTTTCACCGTCCCTGACGCGATGCGCCCGGTCAGGATCCGTCCGAGGAAATTGTCCGAGGAGATCGTGGTGGCCAGCATACGGAACGGCCCGTCTTCGACTTTCGGCTCCGGCACGTGCTCGACCACGAGGTCAAATAGCTCCGCCATATCGGTGCGTTCATCTTCGTATTGCGTCGACATCCAGCCATTCTTGGCCGAGCCATAAAGGATCGGAAAATCGAGCTGCTCGTCGGTCGCATCGAGATTGGCAAACAGGTCAAAGACCTCGTCAATCACCTCATCCGGTCGGCGCTCCGGCTTGTCGATCTTGTTCACCGCCACAATTGGGCGAAGACCGATTTTTAGTGCCTTGGCGACCACGAACTTGGTCTGCGGCATCGGGCCTTCTGCGGCGTCCACCAGCACAATCGCGCCGTCGACCATGGACAGGATGCGCTCAACCTCACCGCCAAAGTCGGCGTGGCCCGGCGTATCGACAATATTAATCCGCGTGTCGCCCCAGACGACGCTCGTGGTCTTGGCGAGAATGGTGATGCCGCGTTCTTTCTCAAGATCGTTGCTGTCCATCATCCGCTCAGCGGTGGCTTCATTCTCCCGGAACGTCCCGGATTGTTTGAGCAGGCAGTCAACCAGCGTGGTTTTGCCATGGTCCACGTGGGCGATGATCGCAATATTGCGCAGGGAGGTGGGCTCGGTCATGTCAGGTATCCGGGAGAAGGGCGCCAAGGCCGCAATGATCTTTGCGCGCGCCATACACGGGACCGCAGGCTTTGGCTATGGCCCGGGATCAGAGGCCAGTCGTTTGTTGGCTGCGATCCTATACCGTGCATACAGGCAAATCGCTCCGAGCCAAACAAATACGGCCGAGTTTAAAGCACCAGACGTAAAGACACTCAGCAATTGCAAAACGGACAGGGTGCCGTCGCTATACAATCGCAAATGAAATACTGCCGTTTCCGTAAAGGCGAAACAGCCCGCCACAAGCAGCAATAAGCCGAGCCATCCCAACCATCCAAGATGCTGAAGTCTGAAATATTCCTGGGCCTCGTCTGGAATTGCGTCCAAGTCCCGCGCGGCGAGGATGGACAGTGTTGGAAAGCCCAAAAATGCAGCCCAACCCAAAACCAGGCTGTGGAGTTTCAAGACGGTCCCAGACCCGTCGAAGAACCAGACTCTGATTGTGCTCCACAAATCAAATACGAAACTGGTTAAACCCAGGCCCGCAAGTACCACCCAGAAAACGGTCACGCATTTGAGTACGAACTGAGTGGTCGCCACATCAACTCCCGAGCCGAAGACTACTCCGCCAAGGCCACCTTATACACAGCCCCATCAAGATCAGCCGTTGCGACAAAGATCCCATTCGGGGTTGAGATCACATCCCGATAGGCGATTTGCAGGTCTTCCAGCAGGTCTTCGGTGCCAACCACGTCGCCGCTCTCATCAAGATCCACACGCACCAGTTTCAGACCCGCCGGTCCGTTCATCGCGCCGACCAGAAGGTCACCTTGCCAGTCGGCGAATTCGGGCGTCTCGACCAGTGCCATGCCTGACGGGGCAATCGAGGGCACCCATTTGACCACCGGCTGTTCCATGCCTTCGGCTTCGGTTTCATCAGTAATGATCGTGCCGTCATAATTGATGCCATAGGTGATGGTTGGCCAGCCATAATTCAGGCCCGGCTCGATCACATTCAGCTCATCACCGCCTTTGGGCCCGTGCTCGTGCGCGATCAACAGGTCGCGGTCGGCATCATAGACAAGCCCCTGCACATTGCGATGACCGTAGGAATAGATCGCCGGATTGTTCTCAGTCCCCGCAAAGGGATTGTCGGTAGGAATGGAGCCATCCGGCATCACCCGCGCGATCTTGCCATGCAGGTTATCCAGCGTCTGGGAGTCTTCCATATAGCGATAACCTTCGCCGAGCGTCACGATCAGGGACCCGTCCGGTAGGAAGGCCATGCGGCTGCCATAATGGAACGTGGTTTCACGCGGGGACGCGGCGAAGATCTCGGTGACGTCGCTCAGACCGCTCGCATCTTCGTTCAGCGTAGCGGAGATCACAGCGGTAGTGTTCGTCTCGCCCATGCCCTTGGAGTAGCTGAGATAGAGCTTGCGATTCGTGTCAAAGTCCGGATCCAGAAGGATGCCCAGCAATCCGCCCTGACCTTCGGCGAGAATATCATCCGGAAGCCCCGTTAGCGGCGCCTCAACGAGCCCTTCGCTCGAGATCAGACGCAAACGCCCTTCGCGTTCGGTGACCAGAAGGTCTCCATTTGGCAGCTCGGCCAGACCCCAGGGAAACTCAAGACCGTCCGCCAGGGGGATCAGTTTCAATCCATCGGAGGAGACAAACGCCCCCTCCGCATCCGGCGCTGGCGCGGCGGCTTCGCCGCCACAGGCCGACAAAGCGGCGATCGCAATCAGAGATAGACTTGAACGAAACATGGCACGGTCTCCCAAACACAATGACCCGACACCACTTAAGCTGTTCCGCGCAAAATGAAAGAAGGGCAGCCGGATGACTGCCCTTCTGATTTGTGTTTTGAGGCCGTGCGCCTGAGCGCCCGGTCCCAATTTCCTACCACTGTTTCTTAAGGCGCACGCCAAACTGACGTGGCTCAAGCAGGAACGTGTTTGTGAACAGGCCGGACGAGGCGTCAGTCAGATACTGGTTGGTGATCTGATCGTCTTCCAGCAGGTTCTTCACATAGAATTCCAGCTCCAGTTGGCTGGTGTCATTGGTGAACTGGATCGCAGCATTGGCGTTCTGGAAGGCGTCAATGCGATCGGCTTCCAGGTTGAAAATCCGCGAATACACTTCGCCGCGGTGATAGAAGTCACCCCGGATCGACATGTCCCATGCATCGTTCAAGGCAAAGGCGTATTCAGCACCAATCGAGATTGTCACATTCGGCGCGAGTGGCAGCTCGTTTCCAGACACGTCGACCGGAATACCCTCTTGAGCCCCGAAAGGGTTCTCAGCCGGATCACTCAGGTCAACCGAGCCATCGCCATTGGCATCAATACCGCAGGATGCGAGTGAGTTGGCTGTCCCAACAATCGCGGCAGCTGTTGCTGCTGGAATGATACAGTTCTGTGTGGTTCCAAGATCCTTGGCTACGACCCAATTCGGATCACCACCCGTCTGGTCATACGTGTCCAGAAGTGGGTCCTGATCGGCCAGTTCTGAATCCAGCAGACCCAGCGTTGAATCGATGCGGAAATTGTCGGTGACCTGATAGTAGAACTCCGCTTCGAAACCGAGCACGGTCGCGTCCACGTTCTGGTTGACCGAGGTCCGGTTCACGATCGACGAAATCTGATAGCCTTCATAGTCGTAATAGAAAGCTGCCAGGTTCATAACACCGGCACCGCCGAACAAGGTGCTCTTGGAGCCAACCTCGAAGGCGTTAATGAATTCAGGATCGAATGTATTGCTGACTTCAGACAGACCAGCCGATTGCGGCGGGTTGATGCCTCCGCCTTTATAGCCGCGAGAGATGTTCGCATACAGAAGGCTGTCATCCGTGAATGCGAAGGCGCCCGCCTGATAGTCAAATCCAAAGCGGCCAGTCACTTCCTCAAAGTCGGCTTCCTGCGCCGGACCGGCTTGGTAGAAGCCATTCTGCGTGCCGACTGGATCGTTGAAAGCACCGCCCGGGCCAGGTGCTTCGAGCAACAGACTAGGCGTATCTTCCTGACGCTTCTGGTCATTGGTGTAGCGCAGGCCAAGGGTCCATTGAAGGTTCTCAGTGGCGTCCCAATAGGCTTCCCCAAACACGCCAAGCGCGTCCAGTTTGTATGGGCTGCGACTCAGGAAGTATGTGCGATCCGATGGTAGTCCGGTTGCAACGCCCAACGCTTCCGCCGTGTTGAAGAATACGAAATAGTTGGTTTCGCCAATCGTATCGAGTTTCAAGGCACCCAATGTAAAGTTGAAGTCACCATCAAAGTCGGACTGAACGCGCGCTTCGAGCGATGTCGTCTCATAATCAGAGTTTGAGAGATCCGTCGCCAACAGCGTATCTGCCGGGGTCCGCAACCTACTGTCCACCGGCGTTGGCGAGGCCCCGAACGCTTCCAGTCCTGGCCAATCTCCGTCACCGTCACCGTCAAGGTCTGGCGTTAGAGCCGTCACTTCAAATGCCGTGGTGCCGATGCCTTTGTTGTAGTCATCGGTGAACTCGCGGAAATTCTCATTATAGCTGGCGAGGAAGGTAAAGGTCAGGTCATTATCGAACTCGTACTGGAACTCCGCCTGCACTGTCGTCGATTCGGCCTCGAAGGTCGGGAGGATGTTGGTCTCAAATTCTCTGAGATTGGTTGAGGTTGTCGCCCCAGCATTGCTGTCTGTCCCGAAGGCAGGATAGAGGCCAAGGCTCGCGGCCAGAACGCCGCCCAGCGTACCTGATGTGTCCACCGTTCCAAAGCCTGGTGAGACCTGTACCGGATTGCCACTTGAGTCGAGGGCATAGCCAAGCCCATCGACTTCATAAGGCACACACCCCTGATTGTATGGGAAAGGCCGCGTATCTTTCGTACAGAGCTGTTTGGTGGAACGTGTCCGGGTGGAGTCTTCCTCATAACGCTCTGCCATGATCCAGAATGAGGCTTTTTCCGTCAGCTCACCCGCAAGTGTCCCGCGAATGGCCCAGAGATCACGCCCGTCGACGTCTTCCTTGCTGCCATCGGGCAGAATTGCGTCTGAGTACCCGTCGCGCTTGAGATAGGTTCCCGCGATACGGGCCGCGAAGTTGGTGCCAAGCGGTACATTGATATGGCCGTTGAGTTTCTGATTATTGTACTCGCCATAGCTGCCTTCAAGGCTGGCATTGAACTCTTCCAGATCCGGCTTGCGCGTGATCGCGTTGACCACACCGCCGGTCGCGTTGCGACCATACAGTGTCCCTTGCGGACCACGCAGAACCTCGATCCGCTCGACATCGTAAAACTCTGTTTCCAGCAACGTGGATCCAGAGGACGAGACGCCGTTCGTGTGGGTTCCCACCGCGGCGTCAGAGGACGCACCGACAGCCGCGTTGATGATACCGCGAATGCTGATGCCGCCAGCTGAGAAGTTACCCTGGGTTGATCCAAAGTTCGGAATATTGAACTGCAGGTCAGACCCGGTCTCAATGTTCAGACGCTCCAACGCATCGGGATCAAACGCTGACACCGCGATCGGAACATCCTGAATGCTTTCCTGCTTCTTCTGCGTGGTGACCAGAACCTTGCTCAAGGTTCGACGCTCTGCCTCCGGGTCCTCCTGCGCAACCGCGGCGGGACCTGCGCTGGACAAGGCAAGTGCAGAGGCACCTGCCAACAAGGCAAAATTCGACTGTCTGGTGACTTTCATATGCTAACTCCTCCCATTGTGCCTGAATGTTTGGCACAAATGACTTTTGCGTTTCCTCACGAGCCCCCCATATTGCTTGGGAGTGCTTCACTTTGCATGACAGGCATGGTTCGGGGGTTTGTCAATGATTGACGCTGCGGCCATCTAATTGGCTGACAAAACTGTGCGGTTTTTGAGACACTCGAAGTAGGCGAAGAAACGGCTCAGTAAGAAGCCTTACTAAGGGTAGGTTATGACACAGAAATCAGCGCTAGTTCTGTTCTCTGGTGGACAGGATTCGACGATATGTCTCGCCTATGCCCTGCGTAAATTCGATCGGGTTGAAACGATCGGGTTCTACTATGGGCAACGCCATGATGTCGAAATGCAATGCCGTGAGACTGTGCGCGACGCGATTCGCCGCGAGTTTCCTGAATGGGGGAACAAGCTGGCTGAGGATCATGTCTGTGACCTGAGCGTGCTCGGCGACATCAGTGAAACCAGCCTGACCCGCGACCGGCCAATCGAAACCGAAGTCGGCGGCCTGCCATCTACGTTTGTGCCAGGGCGCAATCTGATGTTCATCACGCTGGCCGCGGCCGTCGCCTGGCGGCGCGGGATCGCCACATTGATCGGCGGCATGTGCGAGACCGACTATTCCGGCTATCCAGATTGTCGCCGCTCGACCCTTGATGCGCAGGAACTGACCTTGCGCCGGGGTATGGACTTTCCGTTCGTGATCGACACACCCCTGATGTGGCTCGACAAAGCCGAAACCTGGGACTTCGCCCAGGAGCTTGGCGGGACCAAACTGGTCAATCTGGTCGTCGAAGAGACCCATACTTGTTATAAGGGTGACAGAAGTCATCGCCACGAATGGGGCTATGGGTGCGGCACATGTCCGGCATGTGAGTTGCGCGCCAAAGGTTACCAGACCTGGCGGCAACAGGTGCCTGCTTGAGAACATATAGTGTAAAAGAGACTTATGTGACCCTCCAGGGCGAGGGCGCGCAAACCGGACGTGCTGCGGTGTTTCTGCGTTTTGCCGGTTGCAATCTATGGTCCGGGCTGGAGCGTGACCGGGCAAGCGCGATCTGCAAGTTCTGCGACACAGACTTTGTCGGTACTGACGGCAAGAATGGCGGCAAGTTTGAGGGGCCGGAAGCCCTCGCCAAACACGTGCACAAGGTCTGGACGCAGGCAGGCGGTGAAGGCGGCGACCCATATGTTATCTGCACCGGCGGTGAACCCTTGCTGCAGCTTGATCCCCCGGCAATTGCCGCTCTGAAACGCTATGGGTTTGAGATCGGTGTGGAGACCAATGGCACGCTCACCGCGCCGGATGGCATCGACTGGATTTGTGTCAGCCCGAAAGCCAATGCCGCCTTAAAACAGCGCAGCGGACAGGAATTGAAGCTGGTTTTCCCTCAGGACGAGCCGGAAGCGCAGCCCTCTTGCTTTGAAAGCTTGCAGTTCGAGCACTTTTTCCTGCAGCCTAAAGATGATACCGGGCAGGCCGAAAACATCGCCGCAGCTGCGGCCTATTGTATGAAGAACCCAAAATGGCGACTGAGCTTACAGACACACAAACTGATCGGTCTTCCCTGAGCGTTGAGGGACAGGTGTTCGAAATCACCAAATCGGTGACGTTTGAAGCGGCGCACTTTATGGGGGGGAAGCCGGTTGGGCATCCCTACCGCAATCTGCACGGACACTCGTTTAGGTTGTCCGCCACCGTCGCTGGAACCGTCAAGCCTCGGGAAGAGTGGGTGCAGGACTTTTCCGATCTGACGGAGATTTTGCAGGCGACTGCTAACAAGCTGGACCATTGTCTCCTGAACGAAATTGAAGGCCTCGACGTGCCGACGCTCGAGCGAATCTGTCTCTGGGCGGCGAATGATCTCAAGCCGTCTTTGCCTCGGCTGAAATCCGTCAGCCTTGAACGACCAAGCCTGAATGAAGTGTGCCGACTGGTTGTTGCGGACTAAGCCTGGATCGTTCTGCCAGCCAGCTGCCTCAGCCTTGACCACCTGACCCCGATATCTGTGTCAAATCCATCACGGCGCAGCTTCTTTTGAAAATGATTATGAGAATGAGTTGCAATTATGGACTCGCTCGCTATACGTGCGGCCGATTGTAGATGAGAAAGATTATCATGTTCAAACGCAAAGTGTTGTCTGGCGCCTGCCTGCTCGCCATCGCCGCAACGGTCTCGACCCCAGTCGGTTTCGCCGACTCCGCTCAGAATGTCGCGACCGACGCTACGGCGGTTCAGGAAACGGTCGTCGTGGTCGGACAGTATCTTTATGCTGATCAGGTCAACGCGCTGAAAACGCCAACGCCGATCATTGATGTGCCGCAGAGCCTCTCCATCGTGACCGCGGACCAGATCACGCAGCAAGGCTTTACCAGCATCGGTGATATCATCAATTACACCCCCGGTGTCAGCATGTCTCAGGGGGAAGGCCACCGCGATGCCGTGGTCTTCCGGGGCGTGCGTTCGACCGCCGACTTCTTCATCGATGGGGTCCGTGATGATGTTCAATATTATCGTCCACTGTACAATCTCGAACAGGTCGAGATTCTGCGCGGGCCCAACGCACTTCTGTTTGGCCGCGGCGGCACAGGCGGCATCCTCAACCGCGTAACCAAGAAGGCTGCGATCGGCGAGCAATTCACCGGGTATCAGGCCGGCATTGATACATTCGGCGCGTACGACCTCCAGGTCGACAGCAATTTCGACGTCAATGACCAGACCGCCGTGCGTGTGAATGCCATGTATGAGAGCCTCGATAATCACCGCGACTTCTATGATGGCGAGCGCTTCGGGATCAATCCAACCGCCAAGATCGCGTTCAGTCCGACCACCGTGCTGGATCTCTCCTATGAATATGTCGACCACGAGCGTTTTATCGATCGCGGCATTCCAACCGGTGCAGACGGCGAGCCGGTCGAAGAATTTGAAGATATCGTGTTCGGGGACCCGGAGCGGAATATCAACCGGCTCGAGGCGCACCTTTTGCGCGCCATGCTGCAACATCAGTTCTCAGACAATCTGAAAGGCCGTTTCAGCGCTTTCTATGGCGACTATGACAAGTTCTATCAGAACTTTTACGCCTCAAGCTTTGATCCTGCGACGAACATTGTCGGCATAGATGGCTATGTCGACACCACTCAGCGCCAGAATTTCAATCTGTCTGCCGACCTGATTGGCGAGTTCGAAACCGGCCGGATCGGCCATACGATTGTTGCCGGGGTGGAGTACATCGATACAACCAATGACAATGACCGGTTCAACCCGGTCTGGACGGGCTCGAATGATGATGTCGAGTTCTTCGATGTTACTGAGCCTCTGAACCTCAGCAATGGCGCTGGCATAAATGCCAATGGCGAGGCCACGTCGATGACGTTCTCGGATCTGAACGATGACACCGCGGCCACGGTTGAAGTCTTCTCCGCCTACGTTCAGGACGAGATCGAGGTCTCTGAGCATCTCGATCTGATTGTCGGGTTGCGTTTTGACAGCTTCGATATCGAAGTGGACAATCTCGATCCCAGCAATCTGGAAACTCGCAGCCGCCTCGATGAGGAGGTCTCGCCGCGTCTGGGCCTTGTCTACAAACCGCAGGAAAACATTTCGCTCTATGCCAGCTATAGTGAAAGTTTCCTGCCGCGCTCCGGAGAGCAGTTTGCCAACATCAATGGCGACGCCGATGCGCTCGAACCCGACGAGTTTACCAATCTCGAAGCTGGCCTGAAATGGGATCTGCAGCCTGGGCTCAGCCTGACAGCGGCCGTGTTCGAGATCGAGCAAAGCTCACCGCAGGTGGCCGACGATGATCCGGAAACCCTCGATGTCATCGATTCAGAGACCACCGGGTTTGAAATTCAACTGCAGGGACAGGTCACCGACCGCTGGTTCGTGTCGACCGGCTACAGCTATCTTGACGGCGAGCAGGTTGATCGCTCCGGTCCGACCGGTTTGCGCCCGCGCGAACTGCCGGAGAACATGTTCTCACTCTGGAACACCTATCAGGTCACCGATCAGTTCGGCCTTGGCCTCGGCGTGACGTATCAGGATGAGAGCTTCATCAACAATGCGAATACCGCGGTGCTGCCCAGCTATACCCGCGTTGACGCCGCCGCCTTCTATGACGTGTCGGACCGGGTCCGGCTCCAGCTCAATGTCGAAAACGTCACCGATGAGCTTTACTTCCCTGACGCGCATAGCACCCATCAGGCCACAGTCGGCGCGCCCCTGAATGCCCGTCTCACAGTCAGCGGTCGGTTCTAGAACGAGTCGGAAAGGGGGGCTTTGCGGAGTCGCAAGCCCCTCTTCAATCACCCCGCAAAATGCAATCATTTGATCCAATTGATCAGCTGAAGACTAGAGCCCTGCCAATCAGGGTACTACTTTCAGAGTGGTAATTTCCTCGAACTCGAGGTGCGGCCCGTTTGCATAGAAACGACCCTTCACATAAACGCGGTCACCATTTTCGATCTCTGGGTAGAGCGACAACGCAACTCCGCCCCTCGCTCCACTTGGAAACTGGATGTACTGAACCGCAAAGTCAGACGACACGAACGCTATACCGTAGCTCTCGCACCAGCCTTGATTTCGTTTTTCAAGCACGAGTTCGTTGCAATCGGTTGGAATTGAGCGGGAATGATACAAATCACAGCTCGTTAGCATGAGGAATATTGAAGTAAGTGCACCTGATAGCAAAAGCTTCAAAGCGGTCTCCTCAATCTGGCGTCACGCCAACTCTTTAAGCGTTCGGATTTGTATCGCAAATTGACGTTGTACAACCAGTCAAAGACGGCTGAATGCTGGCGGATTTAAGTGAATTTCTGACCGTGTTGCGATCGTTTGTCTACGACCGCGCCCCGGTCCACTCCGACTGCACCTCTCGCGATAGGAAGAACTTACTCCCGCGCCTTCTTAACCGCCTCCGCAAGGCTTGCCTTGGCGCTGCCGGGTTTGAGGGGTTGGGGCTGGTTGGCGCTTGGGGCCCAGCCTGACAGCCAGATGATCTCGAATGTCGCACGCACACGCCCATCCGGGTCGCTGAACTGGTCGTGATAGATCTCGCTCATACGCCCCAGCAATCTTCGGCTGAGCGGGCGCCGCGCAATCCCGTCTGCCGGTTTCACAAAAGCCGCCTGTTCGCCCATACCGCGCAAATCCTGCAACAGTTTGAGTGGACTGTCATAACGCACGGTGACCCGCTCGATGTCGGCTACAGGCAGAGCAAACTGGGTGCGCTGCAGCAGCCCCGCAACATCCTGCAGGCCCGGCATCGGCGAGACACGCGGGCTCGCGCCGCCGAACAAATCGCTCTCGGCGGCCAGAAAAGATGTGCGCAATTCGGTGAGGGTCGCGCCTCCAAACAGACAGCCCAGGAACAGGCCATCGGGTTTCAGGACCTGCCGGATCTGAACCATGGCCCCGGGCAAATCATTCAGCCAGTGCATCGATAACAGACTGGTCACCAGATCAAACATGCCAGGTTGAAAGGGCAGGTTTTCTTCGTCTCCATTAACGATGGAAATACCCGTGCTTCTTGCGGTGGCCGCCATTTTTTCAGACCGTTCCAGTGCGGCGACAAACCCGATCTGAGGGCTCTCACTCAACGCCATCGCAGAAGTCCCACAATGACTGCCGAGATCTAGTGCAAGTGGAAAATCGCGCGATACATCTTCCAGTCTATCCAATAATTGAGTCGACTCTCGGCGAATAAAGAAGTCATATGTAGAAAAAGAACGAGAAGCCCGGTCGCGATTGCGCGCAACACGGGCCCGATCAAACAGAGTGTGAGGAGCTTTCGGCGTCATGGGTGTGGATATGCACTGGGCGGCGCGATCGGCAAAGGTGGGAATACGGTCGATCGTGGATTTTGTCTGGCCAAGCCGGTCAATTGTCTCTGGTGAGAGGCATGGCGGTACCGGAGCCGTACCCGCGCATGAATTTGCCAATCTTCAGTTTCTCATCGGCTCAGGCTGCCGCATGTGTGCCGTGCCGATGGAGGTTGATCTCGGGGAGGCCAATCTCTGCGGTGCTTGCGCTGCACACCCCAAGGCCTGGGATCAGGGCCGAGCCGCGATCGCCTATGATGATGTCTCGCGCCAGATCATACTTGATCTCAAACATGCCGGGCGCCGGGACGGGCTGGCCACGATGACCAATTGGATGGCGATGGCCGGACAAGACATTCTCCAGCAGACTGATTGGCTGGTGCCTGTTCCGCTTCACTATCAGCGCCTCGCCAAACGCGGGTTCAACCAATCGGTCTGGCTCGCTCAAGGGGTGGCCAGACAGTCCCACAATCTCGTTCTGGTCGATGCCTTGAAGCGCACGCGCGCCACCCCCAGCCAGGGCGGCCTGACCGCCAAACAGCGGCGCGACAATGTCAAAGGCGCGTTTTCTGTCCGGCCAAGCCGCGCCGCGCGCCTCAACGGCGCGACAGTCACCTTGGTCGATGATGTCTACACGACCGGATCGACGCTTTCTGCCTGCGCCAAGGCGCTAAAACAGGCAGGGGCAGCCTCTGTAAACATTCTGGTGCTTGCACGCGTTGTCAGGGAAGCTGACATCACCATATAACAGGCGACCCACAAAGAAGGATCGCCTATGGCCAAAGTCACGATCTACACGCGCCAATTCTGTCCCTACTGCACCCGCGCGTTGAAGCTGCTGAAATCCAAAAATGTGGACATGACCCATATTGATGCGGGCATGGACGCAGCAAAGAAAAAGGAAATGGTGCAGCGATCTGGCGGCGCGCGGACCTTTCCGCAAATCTTTGTTGGTGACACCCATATCGGTGGCTGTGATGACATGATGGCGCTCGAACGGGCTGGCAAGCTCGACGCGCTATTGGCAGCTTAGGGTCCGGAAGATGATCCGCTACACGCTCTCCTGCGCAGATTGCAGTGCTGAGTTTGAGGCCTGGTTCGCCTCCTCAGACGCGTATGACAAACAGGCCAAGGCGGGTCTTGTGTCCTGCGCGGAGTGCGGCGGTCAGAATGTCGGCAAGGCGATCATGGCGCCTGCTATCAGCGGCACCAAGAAGCAGGGCGCCCCTGACCCTCAAAAAGTGTTTGGCAAGCTTGCCGCAGCGGCGCGTCAACATGTCTCTGATAATTATGACTATGTCGGCACCGGGTTCGCGGACGAAGCCAAAGCCATGCACTATGGCGATATCGATCATCGCCCGATCTGGGGCGAAACCACGTCCGACGAGCGCACCGAACTGAAAGAAGAAGGCGTGCCCGCCGAACCCCTGCCGCCGGCCTTTGTCCCACCCAAACCTATCGACAAATCAGACCTGAACTAGGGTCAGGAATAATCGACCGAAACGACATAGCTGCCAATATAGCTGCCGGTCGCCTGATTGACGCCAACGTCCAGAACGGCGCCCACCATAAACTCATCATAGCCATCGACCAGTTGCCGGGTCAGTTGAGGCGTGGTGAGGTCGCGGACCTGCAAAGTCGCGCCTCCGGCATTCGACAGCGTGATACTGGTCGGCAGCGAAATCGTATAAAGCGCGTCACTGGCCCCGGTGACCGAAAACTTGGCCGGGCGATAGGTGCCCGACACGCAGGTCAGCGCTGTACCGCACACGCGCCCGCCCACCGCATCCAGGGTCACCGTATCTGCGCTCAGCGTGCTCGGCGCGATCGTGCCAAACACCATTTCTTCCCAGGCCATAATCATGATCGGCTGAACGATGGTTGCCCCAGCCTCACTGCTCGCCTCCCCGGCCAGGGCAGGACTGCCCGATACCAACAGGGCTGACAGGGAAAGAACGAACGGGCGCAGTGTGAGTCTCATAAGGTACCGTAGAAGTCGTGCAGTAAAAGGACCAGCTCAGGGTGGCGCGAAAACCTTAAACAAAATTCAACCTGAAGGCGAATTACTTTGGTAAATTGTCACTCTTTGAGATCTTCTTGTCGGCCTCCGTCTCCGGCAGCAGGATCAGGCTTACACCATACACCGAAGGCGACTGCGGGCTGATGGCCAAACGTTGAGTATTGACCGCCAGACCGGTCGTCTGCAGCGCCTTTTCCGCAACCCCAACCGTCAGGTCACCCATCGGCAAACCATCGGCATAGAAATAGCCATCAAACTCTGTTCGGGTCGTCGCCACCAAGTGACCACGCGCATCGCGAAACTCAATCTCGACACCCGAGACCGGCGCCTGCACCGCGCCATTCTTCAGTTCCAGAATACCTTCAACGTCTCCAGTCGATTGAACCGGGGTCAGAATATCAACGACTTGACCCGCGCGGACACTCACGCTCCGCCCGACGCGAAGCGGTTTCAGGAACGGATCGTTCAAACTCGATAGCCGCAGTTCCACATTCACCGGCAAACCGGCTGGCACGCCGTCATAAATGACCTGACCGTTCGCATCGCTTGCTTCCGGGCGCAGGGAATTGCCGACCGTGAACTGGACCCCCTCAAGCGGGGGCTCGCCCGGGTCGAACACACCGTCGCCATCAAGATCATGAAAGACAGTCTGCCGGATCGCGCCGGAGCGGCTAAGCCCAGGCTGTGCCATCGCTATCTTCCCACTGACCTGATCGCGAAACAGCGACAGAGAGACACCGATCCCGCAGGCCCAGCTGCCGTCTTCGGTCAGCGACGCATTCCCGGTCAGAACGAAAGTCCGAAACCGCTGTGACCACGAGGCGCTTGCCACGCTCGTCTCTTCGCGTAGATCATGGCTAAAACTAAGTTGCGCGGTGGAGCGGTTCTCAAACACCCGTTGTGCGCTGAGCGACAGATGCGTGGCTTCCACGGTTTGACCCAGAACATAGCCGACCGAGGCGCGCACTCTCGATCCGGCAAAGTCCCGCGTCGCCAACAGTTCGCCCCCGGTTTCCGAAGTCACGCGCTTGGCTTCTGTTTCCCAGCGATGGTGCAGACTGTTGGTCCAGCGATAGCGCCCAACCGCCCCGGAGGCGCGCAGTCTCGCATCATAGCGGCTGAGATCCCCGGTCAGATCTTCCCATGACGCCTCTGCCTGGATGGGCACAACCCGGCCTGCGAGCTGAAACTGCGAAGTCAGGCGCGTGGCAGCGGAGCGCTCAATGTGCGACCCATCAAGCCCGGTCACCTTGTTTTCGAGATCGCCAAAGTCTGTCACCCGCGCGGTCAAGCCTGACACCCGTCCAAGGCGGCGCTGCGCCGAGACCTGAACCGCAGGCGCCCCGCGCAGCGCGCTGCTCAGCCGAAGCGCGCCATAGGTGTCAAACACAGTCCCAAACAGGCTCGCCGTCACACCACTTGGCTCATCTGTGTCTTCGCGTTCTGCCAACAGTCCGTCCAACCGCACAGTGAACCGGTCGCTGAGGCCATGCGACACCGTGGCGAAGCCATTCAAAACAGGCTGGTCTATCAGTGACACCTGATCGGGATCTTCCTCGGCGGTGCGGTCACCGAACAGGCTTTGATTGGCATTCACAAACCCGATCGAAAAAGCGGTTTCATTTTCGGGCGTCAGGTCCGATCCGACAAAATAGCGCACGTCACGGCTTTCGGTTTCACCAAAAGGTCCAAACAGACGCACCTGCAGGCGATTGTAGCCTGGGCGCAAAGCGATCGTGTCAAACACATATTCGCCATTCGCATTTGGCTCAGTGACAAACGCGATCAGGCGACCTTCATCGTAAAGCTCAGCCTCCCATCCATCGGGCAAGGCGCCGCGAATTTCGGTCGTGTCGAAGATATCGGCATTCAGGTTAGCCCGATTTGAATAGACGAGACCCGCGCCCGTTCGCCCGCGCGACAAGAGCGACAAAGCCGGGGTCGAGACATCACCGAGCGCGAAGCGGCGGGCCTTAAGCGGGCTGATCCGGCCGGGCTCGACATCCTGGCGTTCCAGTGAGAAGCGGACCCCGTCAATCATCCGCTCGCGGCTGCTGACCGTCCGCAAACGCCCTGTCATTTTCAGCAGGTCCCCGGCAACATCGAGGGATAGCGACGTGTCGCCCTGTCCGCCTGAGGCTTGGTCTGTGGCGAGTGAAATATCGGCGACCGGCATGCTGATCCATCGGTAGGGATTCTCAACCAGATCATAATTTGGGCCGAGCGCCTCCGGTTCCCTTTCGAGCGCCTCGCGGGCCGCTGCGCGTTCCAGGCGCGCTTCGATCGGCAACACTTCACGCGGCGTGATGTCTACGCGCAAATCACGCGAGCGATAGTCGACATCAAACGCGAAAATCTCGCCCAAGACCGTCAATGTCGCGCACCAGCCCTCCGCGGTCTGATTGAAGCCATCCGCGGAAAGTTCCACGCTGTGTCCGGACACCCGCGCGGACTGCGTCTTAAAGTCGAGATCGAGTGTGCGATCCGGCGTCACGAACCAGCCCGCCGCCATGTCGCCTGAGACCTCAATTGGAAATTCCAGCGCCTCGACCACCGGCGCTACCGGCAAACACAACCCGCCGTCGGTTTCAAAGCCGGGCAGGGCGTCGAGCAGTTCAAACCCGTTCAGCCGCAAGCCGACAATAGAGAGATCGTCTCGACCTGCCCGGGCATTTGCACTCGAGTCGATTTCTGCTTCGCCATCGCCGAACAATACAGCAAATGGGTCCGTCTCGGCGCGCGCTGAAAAACAGGCACACAGCGCCAGTGCGGTGACTATGATTGACCGGAAACGCATTGTGGTTTTGGAGCGCGTGCCGGTCTTCTACGCGGCGCCCGTGCGCTGTTCCTATTGCAGTCTTGTGGTCAGGGACGCGATCGTGCCAGGCGCAGAAGGATCTGAAGAGACATAGTCAATTCGGATATCCTTGCCGGTCAGGCTCTGACGAATCTCGTCGGGCAGGGGCAGCATCACATCCCGCTCGGTATTCGGCGTGTAAAGCGCAATGCCGCGTGCGAAATAGACCGGCTCGCGTTTGTCATCGACGAAGATCTTGATGTCGCCATAGGTGGACCGGTTGCCACTGCGATTAAGACGGGCGACCAGGACCGTCTCGCCTTCATTTGAAGAGGGACGCAGTTCGGTATGCTCGATCTCGACCTCGGCCGACAGGTCTCCCATGCGGAAGATCACGGGTATGGTGATCGAGCGGATGGCGATCAATTGGATGGACAGTGTGTCGCTTTCAGTGTCCGACAGGCTTTCGAGCGTGCGACCGGCGCTGAGCGGCGCAGCCATCAGGCGCAAGTGCGAGCGGTACTCGCCCGGCTCCAGGTCCGGGTTCAGCATCGCTGAGACGCGAATGGTCTGACGCTCACCGGGTTCAAGCAGGATCCGCCGCGGCGAGAACCGGATAAAGTCCTTGGCAAACAGCTCGTCGGCTTCTGCCGTGGTCACTTCTTCCATTGATCCGTCCAGCAGCATCCGCCGGTTTTCGATACTGACCCGGAAGGCGGCTTCTTCATCGCCTTTGTTAACGACGACCAGTTCCGTCGATCGCTCTGACCGATCGAGCTCGACACGCGTTGGCGCGATCAGGACCTCAGCCGTTGCGGCGGGCACAAGCGCCGTTGCGGCAAAAGCAAGCGAGGCAAACAGGGGGGAGAAGCGGATCATGGTCAGGTCCTTTTGGAGGCTATTGATATTCAACGGTGATAGTAAATGTGCCCGTATAGCTTCCACGGGGCTGGTTCGGTTTAACCTCCAGGGTCGCACCGACATTGAAGCGGGAGATGCCGGACGAGCGCAGCCGCTGCCAACCGCGCCATTCAGTGTCATTGCCGCTGCCAGCGCCGACAAATGTATCGACGGTCATGAAGTTTCCGGACCCGTCCGTGATCTGGATCGAACCCGGGTCTAGAATATTGACATGTTGAAGCGGTGTTCCGGTGACGGTGAAGCGGGCTCGGGTCCCATTCTCCAGACACACCAGATTAGTCCCGCAAATAGAAGAATTATTGCTGCCGCGGCGCACACTGACGCTGCCAAACTCGGTCATGTTCGGGGCAATGGTGCCGAAATGAAGGTCCTGTCTCTTGGTCAGGGTCAGGCCGTTGATAATGATGGCGCCGGCATTGCCCTCAAAGTCAGGGTCGGCTGAACCACCTGCAATATCGGCATCACCGACATCCGCGCTGGCGCCCGCAACACAGAAACAGATCGCAAACAGACCGGTCGTGAGAGATTTATTGAAGTTTATCATGTCGGATTCTCCGATCGGGAAGATCGCGGGCCCGGAGAGGGCGGCCGGGCCCGGATCAATGTACACTTACTGATACTCAACCGTGACAGCGAAGGTCCCGGTATATTCGCCAGTGGCCTGATTGGCCGCGACGTTCAGTTGTCCGCCGACCGTGAATGTGTCGGTGCCCGCGACCAGCGTCCCGGTTGACTTCGATCCAGTGAAGGCGTCGACAGTCATGGAACCGCCAGCTCCATTGCTGATGGAGACTGAGCTTGGCAGTGTGATCGTGTAAGTCTGGTCGGCTTCACCCGCGACGCTGAACGCAGCGGCGGTGTGATCAGCTGTCAGACAGGTCAGTTCAGACCCACAGGCTTTCGCACCAGCTGTCGACACAACAACGGTATCGCCATTGGTGAAGCTCGGCGCGATTGTGCCGAAGTAAAGCGCGGTCGTGTTGGTAACTTGCAGCGGCGATACAATCTCAGCACCAGCTGTAGAGTTTGCATCTGCGGCAAGCGCTGGCGCAGACATAAGAGCTGCGGCTGAAGCCAGCGCAAGGAGTTTAAGTTTGGTCATTTTTTCCACCATTCTGTTGGTTGGGTTATTGCTGAAAATCGAGTTGAAAAATTCCTCGATACAACTTTAAGTATAATATTGGTGTTGATCGAAACTGAACTTGTTCAATTAAATTTCACGGACCCACTGAAAATGCTGAGTTTTCTTTATAGAACAGAGCTGTAGGCGCTGGGTCTGACGTCCCGGATTACCGCCCCCTGACCCTTGACAATCTGACGGGGCGAGCGCCTCTGAGGGAAGCACGTGCGAACTTGGGGAAGCCATGAATTCGAACGTTTCAGCCACTTGGATCATCGCAACCGGTGTGATCATCGCGCTGCTTTATCTTGGGCGCGCCATCCTGGCGCCTTTCGCGATCGCTGTGTTCCTGTTCCTGATCATGGAAGGGTTCGCGCGCCTGATCAGTGAGAAGGTGGAACCCGTGCCGCTGAACCTCTCAAGAGTTGTGTCCATCATACTGGTCGTGGCAGGATTTGTCGCCTTTCTGGCCTTAATGGCGGCAGGCATCGCCCAGTTCGGGTCGCAAGCCGGTCTCTACGAAGCGCGGATCAATCAATTGATCAGCGATGTGTACAGTCTGTTTCGAATGGATTCAGCCCCCACGCTGACAGAGCTGCTGCTGAACGAATCCGGCCAGCGCCTGTTCGCCGCGATTGCCGCCGCGACCCAGAGCCTGACCGGTGATCTTGTCCTGATCCTGATCTATATCGCCTTCCTGTTTCTGGCCCAGTCGGCCTGGCCGGAGAAACTGAACCGGATTTTTCCCGATCAGGACGAACGCCAGCGGGTCAAAGATGTGGGCGATCGCGCGCGCTCGGGCATTGAGACCTATTTGTGGACCCAGACCGTGATCAGCGCGATGATCACGGTCCTGACCTATATCACCCTGATTGTGCTGGGCGTCGACAACGCGCTGTTTCTGACCGCGCTGATCTTCGTCTTGAATTTCATCCCCACGATCGGGTCCATCGTTGCGGCCTTGATCCCGCCTCTGTTTGCGCTTGTCCAACCGGAGGTCGCAGACTGGATACCCGGAACCGCGCCGCACGACAGCTACGTGTTTGCAGGCCTGGTCTTCGTCGGTGTGAGCTTCTGGCAGTTCTCCATCGGCAACTTCATTCAGCCACGGATGATGGGTGACACGCTGAACCTGTCAGCCCTGGTTGTGTTGCTCAGTTTGGCGGTCTGGGGTGCGATCTGGGGGATTGCCGGAATGTTTCTTTCCGCTCCCCTGACCGTGGTCATGATGATCCTGTTTGCTCAGAATCCCTCGACCCATTGGATCGCGATTTTACTATCGGCAAACGGGCGTCCAGTGCCTCCGAAACTCGCTAAAGTAGCAAATAGTGAGGAGGAAAAAACGGCATCTGCGATGTAAGGAGTTTCTTTCTGTCTGAAATTTATGCTTGTCGGCACCTCAGGATCGCGCCATATAAGCCGCGAGTGGTGCAAAACTGTCACAACAAATCTGGCCTCCGCGTGCGTCCCCCCACCCAGCCTGCGGATGAGGCCAGTAGGGCCCGCTGAACAAGTCCCCGTTCAGCGGGCCCGCTTATTTCAGGGATTTTTTCGAGCGAATTCAACGCTGTCAACGAATGACCGAATCGCATCGGCGGCCAGGACCAGTTGCGCAAAAGTCGATGGCGGACTGGTAAAGGCTTTGATCTCGCGGGATAAAATCGTGACTTGCCCGTCCTGATTCTGAAGCCACACTTCCGGACTTCCGGTGCTGAGCGCAAGGGCGGTGGCTTCAACATGTGTCCGATCAAGCGCACGTAGCAGCCGACGCGTCGCCAGCATGTCCCACCGGGCCATGCCGGGCAAAGCAGCCCAGGCGGCTTGACGCACGGGAGACACCTGAATGGCCTCTCCGACCCGCTGATAGGCGCTGAATACAGACGTGATATCCAGCCTGGTCGATTGTGCCAGTGTAACCAGTCGCGGCAGCTGGATCATCCAGCTCGATTTGGCGACATCGGTCAGCAGATCATCAGGCACGCCGGGTTTCGCGAGGGACTCAATCAGATTGTGGTAACGCACCGCTTCCGTGTCGCTGAGCACATCCGGCAGATCGCGCCGCACCGTCTCAACTTCAGAGCCAAGCTCACCAATGGTTGCGGCGATGCTGTCTTCGGGGGGGCGTTCCAGCAACGTTCTGGTCAGCGCCATCAGACTGACGCTGAGATCCAACTCGATCGCCATTTGCGCCTGCGCTTCAACCTGATTGTCCAAGGCCTTCAACTGCGCGCTCAGGCGCTCACGACCCAGTAATGCCCCTGCAATCTCAAGCGCCGCGACAAGCTCAGGCCCGGTCGCATGTGTTTCTTCCGTCAAATGGAGCAACATTAGCGGCCCGCGAACGTTGATGAACCGGTTGGCCAGCACGGTCGCAATGATCTCACGCTTCAGCGCGTGGGCGTTCATGGCATCCTGATACGCCGCCAGGGGGGCGGGGAAATAGGTTTCCAGATCGGCCTGGAAATAAGGATCGTCCGGCAAGTCCGAGGCTACCAAATCTTCAAACAGGACAATCTTTGTCCACGCCATCAGAACCGCAATTTCAGGCCGTGTCAGCGGCACACCGTCCAGCTGACGGGTTTGCATCTCCTGTGTGCTGGGCAGGCCTTCAACACTGCGGTCGAGCACGCCGCGCGCCTCCAGCCAAACCATCAGACGCTCATAGGCATTGTGTTCGCGCTCTGCCAGGCTTGCCGCGCGGCTCAAGGCCCCGGTCTGGTCGTAATTATGGGTCAGCACTTTCAGCGCGACCTCATCGGTCATTGAGGCGAGCAGCGCATCGCGCTGTTCAGGGTCAAGTGTTCCGCTCTCAATCGCCCCGGCGCAGAGGATCTTGATATTGACCTCATGGTCCGAGCTGTCGACCCCTGCTGAATTGTCGATGGCGTCCGTGTTCACCCGTCCGCCCTGCTTTGCGAACTCGATCCGGGCGGCCTGGGTCAGGCCAAGATTAGCGCCCTCACCAACCACACGGGCTCCGACTTCAGTGGCATCCACGCGCACCCCGTCATTGCCCCGATCATCGGCTTCGGCGTGGGTCTCGATGGAAGCTTTGACATAGGTGCCGATCCCGCCAAACCAGAGCAGCTCGCTTTTTGTTTTCAGCAGGGCATGGATCAACTCGTCCGGCGTAACGCTCTCAGCGGTCAGTCCGGTCATCGCCCGGATTTCCGGCGACAGAGGAATGGCTTTGTCGGCCCGGTCAAAAATCCCGCCCCCCGCAGAGATCAAAGACTGATCATAGTCGCTCCAAGAGGATTGGGGCAGGTCGAACAGACGTTTGCGTTCTTCCCACATCCGCTCCGGGTCACCGGGGGCTGGGTCGATAAAGATATGCAAGTGATTGAACGCCGCCTGCAGCTTGATCTGTTTCGACAACAGCATGCCATTGCCGAACACGTCGCCGCTCATGTCACCGCATCCGATCACCGTGAACGGCTCGGATTGAATGTCTTTGCCAAGCTCGCGGAAATGACGTTTGACTGCTTCCCAGGCCCCGCGCGCAGTAATCCCCATCTTCTTGTGGTCATAGCCAGCTGACCCGCCGGAGGCGAAGGCGTCCCCGAGCCAGAAGCCGCGCTCAAGACTGATTTCGTTTGCGATGTCAGAAAAGGTCGCCGTGCCCTTGTCGGCCGCCACCACCAGATAGGGATCCTCCCCGTCCCAGACCATCGTGTCAGCAGGGGCAATCGTCTGGCCGTCTTTCAGATTGTCGGTGAGGTCCAGAAGACCAGAAATGAATTGCTTGTAGGCCACAATCCCGGCCTCTCGGATGGCTTCGCGGGACCCGCTTGTCGGCAGCTGTTTGGGAAAGAAGCCGCCTTTCGATCCGGCCGGAACAATTACGGCGTTCTTGACCTGCTGGGCTTTGACCAGGCCAAGCACCTCGGTACGGAAATCATCGCGCCGGTCTGACCAACGCAAGCCCCCGCGAGCCACCGGCCCAAACCGGCAGTGCACGCCTTCGACGGTTGGACCGGATACAAAGATTTCGCGAAACGGTTTCGGCTCAGGCAGATCGGCAAGCTCCTCGCTTGCGATCTTGAACGCGATATAGGGCGCGGCCTCGTGCTGATAAAAATTCGTCCTCTGGATCGCGAAGATGAGATCTACGAGGCGGCGAATAACCCGGTCATGATCCAGCGAGCGCACGGCCTTGAGCTGCTCCTCAAGCAGCGCTTTTAGCGTAATCAGGCCAGCCGTACGCCCGGTATTGTTGGCCCCGAAAGCCGGATCAAACCGGGCATGAAAGGTTTTGATCAGACTACGCGTCATTTCCGGGTTCTGGACCAGCGCTTCCACCTGCACCTTGCGCGTCGGGTCACGGCCCGACTGGTGGCGATACGCGCACAGGGCCCGGCACAGGGCCGCCTCGCGCCAGGTCAGGTTCGCGGCCAGCACGAGGGCATTGAACCCGTCATTCTCCGCCTGCCCACTCCAGATCGCTTCAAACGCTTGCTCAAAGTCTTCAGACACCGTCTCCAGGCTGATCGGGGTATCCCCCGTTCGGCGCATGGACAGCGAGTGAACCCAGTAGACATCAGGTGCACCCTCGACCGGGTCTTCACTCGGCGAGATCGGAAAGCCATTCTCGAAGGCAACAAACAGACCCATATTCTCAAACACAGGTACACATTGCGACAGGGGAATGGAGCCGGTGCGCGAATAGATTTTCGCCCGGATCTTGCTCTCATCGTCTCCGAGATTGCGAAACGCGCGCAGTTTGACCGGCTCGTCCGCGGTCACTTTTGACAGCATCGTGATATCTGTCAGCGCTTCCTGCGGGGTGAACGCTTCCCGATAGGCGGCATTGAAACCATCGCTGAACAGGGATGCGGTGACCGGGTCCAGGCTCTCATCTGTATTGCAGGTGATCGCGGTCCGGAAATCCTGGCGCCAGGTGCGAGACAGAACGGCAAGCTCCGCCTCAAGCGCTGAAACGTCCGGCCAGGGCCCCTGCGTCGGAAGCGACAGCTGAATGATCACGCGCACCATGGTCGACACGTCGAAACTCGGCTCGAACTTGATCATCTTGCCGCCAAAGGCGGCCTCCAGCTTGTCGGTGATCTTTTGCCGAAGCTCTGTGTCATAGGCGTCGCGCGGGATGAAGACGATGGCGCTGACAAAGCGGTTAAACTCATCCGGGCGCACAAACAGGCGCACCTGCGGTCGCCCAACCAGGCCGAGCGCGCCTTGCATCATCGGCGCCAGCGTTTCCGCATCGGTCTGATAGATCTCGTCGCGCGGCCAGCCTTCGATGATATTGGTCAGCGCTTTTTCATTATGGCTGCCTCTGACCGCGCCCAGCTGTTTCAACACTTTCGCCATCCGCGACTTGATCAGCGGGATACTGGACACCGTGTCGTGATAGGCCTCCGATGTGTAGAGGCCGAGGAACCGGGTTTCGCCGACCACACGGCCCCGCTCATCATAGTGTTTGACCCCGACATAATCGCACGGCACCCGCCGGTGTACCCGGCTCAGCAGGGTCGATTTGGCGAGGATCAGCGGCTGCGGCTCGGCCAGAAACTCACCGATCCGGCTGTCCAGGACCAGGGGCTCGGCCCCGCGATTGAGGACATTGCGTCGCTCATCCCGCAACAGACCCAGGTTTGAGCCCTCGACCATGTCCGGTTCTTCCTGCAGCAGGGTCCCGTCCGTATCGGTCTGGAACGTGTACTGACGCGCGCCAAGGAAGACAAACCGCTCCGTGCCGAGCCAGGACAGAAACTGGATCGCTTCGGATTTGCTGGATGGATCGATAAACGGACAGTGCCGCAAACGCTCGACTTCATCGGCCATGCGCTGACGCATCGCAAAATAGTCAGAGGTGGCGAGACCCACATCCTCCAGGGTCAGTCTCGCTTCGTTCAGAAGGGCTTCGCGCTCATGTTCCGCAATCGGCTCGATAAAGATCTGTATCACCGACCGCTGGGTCTGATCACCGAGATCGACAATCGGGTGCAGCAGGGCCTTCACCGCAATGCCGAGGTCCGAACAGGCGCCCAGCAGGGAATCGACCAGAAATGGTCGATCCGGCCCGACCGTCTCCAGACAATCAAACCCCAGGTCTTCCTCGTGCCGAAGGCGAAGTCCGGTCTCTTCCGGGGCAATCTGTTCAGACCAGTCCCACAGCTGCTCTGCGAACTGTTTTAGCGCGTCATCAGAGAGAGATATCGCAGCTTCATGCCGCGAATCGGAAATAATCTGTTCAAGAAAGTCACTTTTTGAGTAATTTTCATTCTCTTTGGTGGAGACGCTGGAGAATTCTGCCACAGTGCACCTGATTTACTGATTGATCATTCTCTCTAGCCCAATCGCACGACAGTCTCAATCTCGGTGACGGTTCATCACTCTGCAAGAGTGAACCACTGATGGAGGTGTTGAGTGTTGCTTTCCGGCCAGACAGGCGGCCGGGGCCACGATGATCGCATTGACCAACAGTGAATTGTCAGGGTCGCACGCAGGACGCGAAAGGTTTTCGTCAACTTTTTAAGGTCCTATACGATTAAGATGGACCGGTTCGCAGATCATAGGACAGAGAACAGTGCCCTGTTTCACCGGGCGCGCACGGGGCAGGCTGTTTGGCTGCCGGGAGCGCGCGCATGAAGCGTCTGTGGCACTGGCCGATCGATCCGCTGGCCCGCACGGTGAGGCTGTGCATGGGCGAAAAGCAATGGACGTTCGAGCCGATCGTGATCAAGCCCTGGGTATCCGATCTCGAACTTGCTGCGCTGGCACCGGGGGCTGCGGCTCCCGCCTTGCTCGATACTGATGCCGAAGTGCGTACCTCCTGCGTCGGTACGCTGGCCATCTGCGAATATGTCGAAGAGGCCGCACCGTCGCCGCGCCTGCTACCGTTTACCTCTGGTGAGAAAGCCGAAGCCCGCCGCCTCTGGCAGTGGTCGGAGGAAAGCTTTGCTGGCATCAACAACACATTGCTAGCAGAGCGGGTGTCGCAATGGGTCCGGCGCGAACAGGCCCCCAACAGCACCGCGCTGCGTCAAGGCGCGCACGCCCTGAAAAACCGGATGACGTTTCTGGACGCGCTGGCGGGTGAGCGCTCCTATCTCGCGGGACGCAATCTGACCATTGCGGACCTGTCCGTGGCAGCGCACCTGTCAAGCTATGACTATTTCGGCGATGTACCTTGGGACCTGACTCCTGACCTCAAGGCCTGGTACGCGCGCATCAAGTCGCGGCCCAGCTTCCGATCCTTGCTCGAAGACAAGGTTGAAGGCGTTCGACCGGTCAAGCACTATACCAATCTCGATTTCTAACCGATTGGCGTAAGCGATGACGCCTGACACAGAAACCTGGCTGAAGGCTACTTGCCAGTCCCTCCGGTTTGACGCCTGCCGGATTACGCGGGCCGATGAACCCTGGCCAGCGAGCGCCCGGCTGCAGATGTTTGTGGAGGCCGGGCATCACGGCGACATGGCGTGGATGGAAACGACGCTTGAGCGGCGCAAAACGCCGACCGCGATGTGGCCGGAAGCCCAATCCGCAATTGTCGTCGGCCTGAATTATGGACCAGACCATGATCCCATGGAGATGCTGGGGCGAAAGAGCGAGGGCAATATCTCCGTCTATGCGCGCGGCAAGGACTATCATGACGTCCTGAAAAAGCGCCTGAAACAGCTTGCCCGCGCCTTTGTCGAAGAGACCGGGGCGGAGGTCAAAGTCTTCGTCGATACCGCGCCCTTGATGGAAAAGCCGCTGGCAGAAAAGGCCGGGCTCGGCTGGCAGGGCAAACACACGAATCTGGTCTCCCGTGAGCTTGGCTCCTGGTTGTTTCTCGGTGTGATGCTGACCGATGCTGACCTCGCGCCCGACGCGCCGGAGATAGACCGTTGTGGCTCCTGCCGCGCCTGTCTCGACATTTGTCCCACCGACGCCTTCCCGGCCCCCTACCAACTCGATGCGCGGCGCTGTATTTCCTATCTCACGATTGAGCATAAAGGCCCGATCCCGGTTGAGTTTCGCGCCGCCATGGGGAACCGCATCTATGGCTGCGATGATTGTCTGGCGGTCTGTCCCTGGAACAAGTTCGCCGAAACCGCGCGCGAGCAGGCCTTCTGGGCCCGTGCTGAGCTAAAGGCGCCGACATTGGAAGACCTCGCCGCGCTCGATGACGCCGCCTTTCGAACGGTGTTTGCCGGCTCGCCAATCAAGCGGATCGGCCGCGACCGGTTCCTGCGCAACGTCTTGATTGCAGTGGGCAATAGCGAAGATCCCAAGCTTGTAGAAACCAGCGTGATCCCGCATCTGGACGATCCAAACCCGATCGTGGCGGGGGCCGCCATCTGGGCCCTGTCTCGCCTTGATCCTGCCCGGTTTGCGGTTGAAAAGGCCGCCCGGATGACCTCCGATCTGGATGAAGGGGTGCGATTAGAATGGCTCAGCCGTTTGCCAAATCAGACCAAAGACGCTCAATAGTCGATTGGGTCTGGATCGGGATTAAGTTTCTCGGCGGCCTGTTCGTCACCGTGCATGTCTATGCGCTGATCCTGTTCTACGCGCCGGTCCCGGCCACCGCGACCATGGCTGAGCGCGTGATCGAACATGGCCGCGTCTATCGCTCCTGGACGCCGATTGAAGAGGTTTCGCCTCACCTTGTGCGCGCCGTCATCGCGGCAGAGGACACGCGCTTCTGCCTGCATAATGGCGTCGATGTCGACGCAATCCGGACGGCATTGGATGAACGCGAGCGAACGGGCCGTTTGCGCGGGGCCTCCACCATCACCCAACAGACCGCAAAGAATGTCTTCCTGTGGAATGGCGGCGGATTTGCCCGCAAAGCCCCTGAGGCCTGGATGGCGGTGTTCATCGACGGTTTCTGGGGCAAGCGCCGGGTTTTGGAAGTCTATCTCAATGTTGCCGAATGGGGGGACGGTCTGTTCGGCATTGAAGCGGCCGCCTGGGGACGGTTCGGCAAACCTGCGCGGGATCTCACCGCTGGTGAAGCCGCTTTGCTTGCAGCTGTCTTGCCCAGTCCGAACAAATGGCGAGTCGACCCGCCAGGCCCTTATGTCGCCAGCCGCGCGCGCGGGCTTCTCGCCCGCATGAATACTGTTGAACGCGACGGTCTGGCGGCGTGTGTGTTCTTGCCCTAGTTTCCGCTCAGGCGCGCGGCTTCACGAATATCCCCGCGCAGAACCAGGAAATCGATATTGGCGCGGTCAAGGTCGATCGCCGCTTCAATATCGGTTCTTGCTGCGGTGTATTGTTCGAAGCCAAGATGGGCCCGCGCACGCATCGCCAGCGCTTCGGCATCGCCCGGCACCAGCTCCAGCGCAGCATTGAGATCGTCCAGCGCCAGCAACCACATTTCCAGCGCCAGGTGGGCCGCGCCGCGATCCTTGTACAATTCCGCATCGGTGGTCCGCATTTTCAGCGCTTCGCTGAGCGCGGTCACCGCCGCTTCCGGATAATCTGCGGTCAGCCAGGCATTGCCGGCCTGCGCCATATAGGAGGTGCGATCTTCAAGTGAGATCGGGTCCGGTGCCGTTGCCAGGGCTTCAAGGCGGGCGGCCCCTTCCTCATATTCCTCCAGCGCGATCAGCGCGACCGCGTTGCAGTACCGGGCCATGGGACGGTTCCCATTCGACAACCAGGCGAGGCTGTCTTCGTAGGCGGCAAGCGGCTCGGTATCGACCGCCACCAGACACGTGTCGAGCCGGGCACGCTCTTCTCTTGCAATCTCCGCCAGAGCCGACTGCGCAAATGGCAACATCATCAAGGACATAGCGGCGAGAGACATAGACAAAACCTTTCCGGACGCGTTACCTCAGCCGGTAATGGGCGAGACCAGCGAGTGCAAATGACAGATCAGTCAGAACCGCTATTTCTGCTTGGACCGGGCTATTCCGCCATGGCGCTGGCGCGTCTTTGGGCAGGCCCGATCAAGGCCAGTGCACGCACCTCCGACAAGCAGAGCGCGCTTCAAGACCAAGGCCTGACGGCGATCCTGATGCGCGAGGTCGACGCCTTACAGGCCGCCTGCACGGGCGCGCATCTCCTCATCAGCGCCCCGCCCGGCGACACGGGCTGTCCCATTCTTACCGCGCTTGGGCAGGCGGTCACCGAGGCGGCCAGTGTCACCTACCTCTCCACCACCGGGGTGTATGGCGACCTGAATGGCGGCTGGGCGTTTGAATGGACACCGCCCAATCCGGGCTCTTTGCGCGGACACCGCCGATTAGCCGCCGAGCTCGCCTGGACGAACGCCCGCCCAGATGTACGCCTCGTGCGCCTGCCGGGCATTTATGGGCCGGGTCGCTCGCCGCTTGACCGGGTTCAGAAGTCCGGGGCCACCCGCATCAGCAAACCGGGACAGGTCTTTTCCCGCATCCATGTCGAGGATCTCGCAGAAGGCGTGAAGGCCCTTATCGTCGGCGAACAAAGCGGCGTGTTTAATCTCTGCGACGAAGAAGCCGCCCCACCTCAGGATGTGCTGGCCTTTGCCGCAAATCTGCTCGGTATCCCCGCACCGCCGGAGGTCGATTTTGCGACCGCGGACCTGTCGGGCATGGCCCGCAGTTTCTACGCCGAGTGCAAGCGGGTCTCGAATGCCCGGCTCAAGGCTGCAACCGGCTGGCGACCGCGCTATCCCACCTATCGCGAAGGCCTGCGCGCCATCCACAAAGCGACAAACTAGAGATGTGCACCCGCTTTTTCCGCAAAGCGATCGGTTGGCAGGACTATCAGGCCGAGATTGATCTTGAGCCGCCGCCAAATGTTGAGCCCCCCGAACCGACCTATAATTCGGCGCCGATGAGTATCCAGCCTGTCCTGCGATGGACACGCGAGCGCACGCACATTGAACTTGCCCCCTGCCTGTGGGGGCTTGTTCCGAACTGGTGGACAAAGCCAATTCACGAGCGGAAATTTACCGGGTTCACCGCCGACGCTGCAACAGCGCATGAGCGGCCGGTCTATCGCGGCGCCTTTCGCTACTGGCGGTGCCTGATCCCCGTGAGCGGCTATTATGTCTGGACAGGTCGTCCCAAAGCAAAGACCGCATTTGCGGTTGGGCTACGCGAGCGTCACTGGTTCTGCCTGGCCGGTCTATGGGATACGGCACTGATCAATGGGTCGGCGCTTGAGAGTTTTACCGTTCTGACCACGCGACCGAATGATACCGTAGCAGGTCTCGCGCACACGATGCCTGTGATCGTGCGGCCCGAAGACTACTTGCGCTGGCTCGATCCACGATCAGGCGACGTCACCGACCTGTTTGAGCCGTTTTCCGCCATAGACACCCATGCCTGGCCCGTCGGTGCTGCGGTCGGCAATGTGCGCAACAACTCCCCGGACCTGATCGCTGAAGTCTAAGCGCAGCGCGCTATGGCTGAATCACCAGCTTCCCGACGACCTGCCGGTCCTGGATCATTCGGAACCCGTCAAGAACCCGCTCCAGCGGCAGGGTGTCATGGACATAGGGCCGGGTTTTACCCGCCCGGGCCCAATCCCAGATCGTCTGCACATTCTCTCGCCCACGCTCGGGGAATTGTCGCCCATATTCCCCGGCGCGCACGCCGACAACGGAAAAACCCTTAATCAATGGCATATTGGTCGAAATCGTCGCAATCCGCCCGGACGTGAAGCCGATCACCAGCAGCCGTCCGTCAAAGGCGATGCAGCGCACCGACTCATCAAACACGTCCCCACCGACCGGATCATAGATGACGTCGGCGCCGCGCCCATTGGTCAGGTCCTTGACCTGCTTGCGAAACCCGCCCGCCGTGTTGAACACATAGTCTGCCCCATAGGCTTTCACCTTGGCAAGTTTCTCATCACTGCCCCCAGTCGCGATAACCGTTGCCCCGAGCAGTTTGCCAACATCGACGGCGGCCATTCCGACGCCGCCGCTTGCGCCATGCACGAGCAAGGTCTCACCGGCTTTCAAATGGCCGCGGCGCACCAGCGCGACATAGGCCGTCAGATAAGCGGCCGAGTAGGACGCCGCCGCCTCAAACGTCATCGTGTCCGGCTTGCGCTGCAGCCCGTCTGCCTTGACGACCGCATACTCGGCAAACCCGCCAAACCGCGCCCCACCGCAAACCGCCTCGCCGATCTCAAACCCGTCCACGTCTTCACCAAGCGCGGCAATCTCCCCGGACATGTCCATGCCCGGCGTGAAGGGCGGCTCGAGTTTCAACTGATACTTGCCCTGACACAGCAGCAGGTCCGGAAAATTGATGCTGGTCGCACGCACCTTGATCAGAACCTCGCCCGGGCCCGGCTCAGGCCTTGCGACCTCGCGCACGTCCACACCGGAAAAGTCATCCGTGATCGCGTGACAGACGAGCGCTCTCATGAGCTGGAATAGGCGTCGCGCACCATGCCCGCGATCTCAAGACAGGCGGCGCGAGCATCTGGCACGATTGAGGTGAACGCGGTGAATCCATGCGCGAGACTGTCATAGCATTTATAGGTCACCGGCACGCCGGCTGCTTCCAGTTTTTCGGCATAGGCCGGGCCATCATCGGCCAGTGGGTCAAACCCGGCAGTAACAATGATCGCAGGCGCCAGGCCCTCCAGTCGCATGTCCAGAGCCGGGGACAGTAAGACATCCTCTCGGTTGAAACCGTCGGGCAGATAATGATGCATGAACCAGTTCATCGTGTCGGTGGACAGGGGATAGGTCTCTCCAAATGTGGTCGCGGACGGAAACTCGGTGACCAGGTCCGTTGCCGGATAGATCAGCAATTGCAGGTCCGGCTCAGGGATACCGCGACGCCGCGTTTCCTGGGCAATAATCGCGCTGAAATTGCCGCCCATACTGTCGCCGCCCACCGCCGCGCGGCCTGCCGGGGCGCCAAGGCTTTCCGCCGATCGCAAAGCCCATTCATAGGCGCTGATACAGTCTTCCAGACCGGCAGGAAACTTGTGTTGCGGCGCCAGGCGATAATCGACCGAGACAACCGGACATCTGGCGGTCTTTGCGATCATCGAACAGAAGGCGTGGCACGTATCGAGATTGCCGATCACCCCGCCGCCCATATGCCAATAGGCCATGACCGGCGCGTTCGGATCCTGATCCTTGGGGCGATAGACGCGAATAGGGATCTGATGCAGGTTTCCGGCCGGAATCTCTTTGTCTTCCCAGCTCACACCCGGCTCCGGATTGGCGGCAAACATCGCAAATCCGTCAATCGCGGCCTGCTGGGCCACCTCCGGTTCGAGCGAAGACATCGGTGGCTGGCTTGCGGCGCCATGGGCAATGAACTGAAAGTTCGGGTCCAGCGTCCGCCCACCCAGCGTCACCGGCGTGCCGCCTGCCATTTTCACTTTCCAACTGGCGGGCAATTTGAGCAGAAATTTCAGCAGCATGCTCTGCAGGCTCATCGCAAACACCTCCCGGTATCACTTTGTTTTTCAGAAGTGTTGCGGTTCCAGCCTATTTGGCAAGGGCCTTGACGCCAGAAAGCACCAGCTGCGAGGCAAATGACGCCGCGGCATCTGGGTCGATCGGACGGCGCAACAGCATACGATCGCCCATTTCGCGGGCAATCCCGATCGCGGCAGAGGTCAGGTAATCTGCATCAATGTGGCCGAGCCCGACTTTGTCGAGCACGATTTCGAGGTCGGATCGGATCTCGTTCGAAATCGTCTTCATTTCCGGCGTATCAACGCGCACGCCGATCAGCGCCATGTGCGGGGTGCCCTGCGCGATGGCGCCATCATTCTCATTCGCCAGAAAATGAAAATAGGCCGCATAGGCGGCATACAGATAGGACTCGAAATCTTTGGCCTCTTCCCGCACCTTTTGCAGCATCGGGCGAAAGCGGACGATGCTGTCATTCGCAATCGCTTCGAAGACTTCTTCTTTCGATTTGAAATAATTGTAGAATGTGCCGGAGGCGAGAGCGGTCTCCCGGATAATGTCGCGGATGCTGGTGGCCTCATAGCCGATGCGCGCAAACACCAGCTTTGCCGCATCCAGAATAGCCTTGCGATTGGCCGCCTTGGCGGCCGCGCGTTTGCCGGAAGGGGCGCTGATTTCAGCTGTATCTGACATATTCCGATCCGGTCACTCTCTTACACTCTCATGCTCTAGTGACCGCATTCGTGACGAAGCGTCAACTTTCTGTCTGCGCGTCATCTATGCGCAGGCGCCGCCCGACCGTCAGGACCATGCCCCAAACAGCGCGCAGAACAATCAAAAATAGAACCCCCAGCATCGGCTCCCCGAAGGCGATCAAGGCAAATGCGCCTGCAAACAGGGCAAAATGGAGCACAACGACCCGGCCATAAGGGGCGGCCATTTCCTTGTTCATATCAGTGTCGAGATACTGTCCCCGCATCAGAAAATCACGCACGAACAGAAATATCTGCAATATGATGATGATCAGCAGAAAAGTCGGCAGATACGGCCCACTCGACAAGGCGGCCTCAATCAGCCCCAGCGGCGTCGGAAAATCGGGCATGCCTGAGCCATCTGCGGACATCTCGGCAAACCCGGCGAGCAAGACCCCGTGAACGAAGCAGAACATGCCATAATGCACGACAAAAAAGGGCCCGATAAACACCATGCCCAGCGCGCCTAAAGGGCCGCCTTTCATCGAAGTTGCGAGCATCCGGGCGAGGGCCATCACGCCGATGACCAGGTTTTCCAGCCAGTAGAGAAATACCAGCGGCACAGCGCCCCAGCCGAGCCCGATCACGGCAAAGATCGGAAACAGATCCACAACCAGAATCGCCAGCGCAACCGGATCGCGATACGTCCGCGCCAGTGTGTTCGGATCGAAATACCGGTTCACTGCGCCGGGGCAGGTGGTTTTGCAGCAGGCGGCTTCAGTTTCGGCAGCGGTTCAGTGGTCGGCTGATAGGTGAAGCTGTGACCGGGCGTGACGGTGCCGTCCTTGGTCACATATTCAGAGCTCATCGACGTGGAGCCGTCTTCATTCAGCACGCTGGTGGAGCGCACCTCCACGATCTCCGGATGCCCGTTCACCGCTTCCACCGCCGTGTAACTCCCATCCTCATTGACCGTCATCACCCCTTCGGTGCGAAAGCCCGCATTGGTGATGTAGACATAGACGAGATCGCCGGATGTGCTGTCCTTGTAGACATACGTGTCGCCGCCATAGGAGCCATCGGCCAGCGCATGCCGGATCAGGATCGCCGTACCGCCCAGCGCCCATTCCCACTTTTGCGTGTCCGGATTGGGCTCGCTCGACCCGTTCATTGGATTGCCGCGAAACGATTGACCGACCAGACTGGCAAGCGGTCCGAAGGTCTTGACCTGCGCCTCTGTCGGCGCATTGACGGTGACTGAAACCTCTGTGCTCACCGGATCGGCGGCGACTTGCGCGGCGCAAGCCGCTGATAAGCTAAAGGCCAGCGTCGTTAGAATGATGCGCATGTGATCCTCCCAGATTAACTGAGATCATCCAATCCTTCCCAGGCCGGAAAGTCCAGCGGGTTATGGGCCGTCAGACCCCAGGATTTTTGCGGCGTGTTATAGTTTCCGGTCAGGATCTCATAGTGCAGATGGATGCCCGTTGCATTACCCGAGCGCCCCATCATGCCAAGCGGTTCGCCAAAACCGACCACGTGTCCCGGGACCATCGCGGGCGCAAAACTCGCCAGATGCGCATAGCGTGAATATACCCCATTGCCGTGCTCAATCAGGACCTGATTGCCAAATCCCGATTGTTTGCTGACCTCCAGGATCCGGCCCGGTGCTGCCGAATAGATCGGGCCCGCGGGTCGCGCGAACAGGTCAATCCCCTTATGCAGACGTCCGCCCCGATACCCGAACCCGGACGACAGACAGACATCATTCACCGGCGCTGTGGCCATAACCACGCCGCTCACAACAACGAGTGGGCTATAGTTCAGGATCATCCCGCTTCCATTCGTGCCAGGCCTGTTGGACATTCGCATGTCACAGGCAAACAGGTTCACATTCGGCTGAAATGGCCCTTGCGGCGGGGCTTCGCGAAACAGATCAGAGGTCTGGATGTCGCCCGCTGCGGGGCGCTCATACACAGACGGCGCTGATCCCGGGCTAGGATAGGTGACCGGCGCAGGCGAGGCACAGGCCGCCAGCAAAAATGTGGCTAGCCCCCCGTAAACACAGCGCATTCAGGTCCTCCCAAAGGTTCAGGCGGCCACGCGCGCCCGCTTCTTCCCGCGTTCAATTTCTTTCATCAAGTCTCTTACATAAGTGTTGAAATCGACCTGCATCGTATGCCGCGCGGCCTGATAGAAATGCCCCATATGGGTTTTTTCATCGGCCACAATCGCCTTCTCCATCTCCGCAACAGATGGCAGAGCATAGGTGCCAGCGATTGCCGCAGCGATCAGTTTCGATTGCTGCTCAGCGAAGTTGACCAGTGTCGGCAAGGGCTGAGCAAGCGCCAGAAAAAAGAGATTGTCGATCCCCGGTTTCACCATCCGCTTGAACAGCGGAAACCGGTTGTCGGTCGGCGTCAGCTGCGGATCCTCGAAGAACGGGAAACTGACCTTATAGCCCGTCGCCCAGACAATCGCGTCAATCTTTTCGCGCGACCCGTCTGCAAACACCACGGCGTTCGGCTCAAACCGTTCCAGAGCGCCCTTGGCGACAATATCGCCGCACCCGACCCGGGTCAGAAACTCGCCCGAGACGGAGGGATGCGCATCCAGTGGTTCATGATCCGGTTTGGGCAGGCCAAAGTCTTCCGGATTGCCGAGCTGTTTCTTGATCATATTCCGCGCCAGACGTCGGCCGAGGCTGGCGGGCATCCAGGCAGGTAAAACGGCTTTGTCCGCAGGCTGGCCATTCATGTATTTTGGCAGCACCCAGACGCCGCGGCGCATGGAGATGATCAGCCGCTCGGCGATCGGGCGCTGTGACAGCTCTGACGAAATATCCATCGCCGAGTTGCCCGCGCCGACGACCAGTACGCGCTTGCCTCTGAAATCATAGGCTTCGAACGGGTCCTCATAATGGTGCGAGTGGACCTGATACCCGGCAAAATCCGCAAGCCCCGGATACTCATCCGGAATGCGCGGGTCCCAGTGATGCCCATTGCCGACCAGCAGCCATTGATAGGTCCGCGTCTCGCCCGATGATAGGGTGACATCCCAGTCGCCATCCGACCGGCGCTCTGCATTGGTGACCGCAGTATTGAATGTGATCGTGTCGCGCAGGTCGAAATGATCCACATAATCATGAAAATACTGCAGCAGCTGGCTGTGATGGGGGAAATCCGGCCAGTCTTCCGGCACCGGATAATCTTCGAATGCCAGCCGCCATTTCGAGGTATCAATGTGCAGGCTCTGATAACAGGACGACATCCCGTTCGGGTTCTTGTAATACCAATTGCCGCCAATATTGTCGGACAGTTCGAAACAGTCATACAGCACGCCATGGTCCTTCAGGCGTTTGGCCATGGTGAACCCCGAGCATCCTGCCCCGATGATGCAGGCCCTGCCATTCGAATGCCCGTCAAAACCCATCTTGCACCTCCCGCAATGTCACCCGTTTTCGGATCTTCAGAAGGATGGTATCGCCGTTTACGTGAACGTCAATTTACAGGATCGCCATGACCGATGCGATAAATGATCCACAGAAACGTATCGAGCTGATGCGTGAGAACATAAATATGATGACCGCTGCTGTCCCCTGGGCGAGAGAAACCGGGTTCCAGGTGACCAAGATCGAACCGGGGCATATCTGGGGTGTCCAGCCTTATAAAGAGCACCTGATTGGGGACCCCGAAGCCGGCGTCATTCATGGCGGGGTGATTACCACCTTGCTCGACAACCTTTGCGGCATGTCCTGTACCACCGCGATGCAGGAGTTTCGCTTTGTCGCGACGCTTGATTTACGCATCGACTATATGCGCCCGGCTGAACCGAAACAGGACATCCTCGCTGAAGCAGAATGCTATCACCTGACCCGCTCGGTCGCGTTCTGCCGGGCCTGGGCCTATCACGAAACCCGCGACAAGGTGATCGCCACCGCTCAGGGCGCCTTTGCCATCAACAAGGCCCGACCCAAAGGGAGCATGCCGTCATGAGCCGCGCAGACGAATTACAGGGCTTCCTGTCCGGCGTCCCCATCGTCGAAACGCTCGGCATGCGCTGCGAAATCAAGGGCGACGACATGACCGCGGTTCTGCCCTTTCAGGACAAGCTGATCGGCAATTTTACCATCAAGGCCCTGCATGGCGGCGCGATCGGCACCTTCCTCGAAATGACCGCCATGGCGCAATTGTTTCTTGAGGCCGACGTCGAACGCCCGCCGCGGACCATCAACATCACGGTTGATTATCTCCGCCAGGGCCGGGCCGAAGACCTCTTTGCACGCGCGACCGTGATCAAGATGGGGCGGCGTATGGCCAGCGTCCGGGCCGAAGCCTGGCAGGCCGAGCGCAACAAACCGGTGGCCGCCTTGCTGGGTCATTTCCTGTTGAGGCGCGAAGATCCCGCTTAGCTGGCAGCCCGTTTCTTGAAATCGCGCATCTGTCGGCACACCGTCCGCGAAACCGTATCGCTGCGGATCGCGTCGCCGTTTTGGTTTTGGAGTTTGAACGTCACCGCGACATCACTTGGATGCAGACCACTGCGACGATAAGCGGGGCACACACGCTCCAGAAGGTCTATCCGGATGTTTGGTGGTGAGACCAGAACCAGAGTGTTGTCAGCCTCAGCGAGCAGAACGACGCGATGTTCGGTTTGATCGAAAACGGCGCTCGTCAGCTGCAGGTCGCTCGGGCGTAGCCCTGTTGGTGCCAATCCGGCAACAAAATCCTCACTCAGCAGTTCGGCGCGCTGCTCCAGCCAGTCGATCCGCTTTTCATGCTCGGCTTCATCCTGCTCGGCGCTGCCACCGCCAAAGACCGCAAAACTGACGGCGACCAACACCACAATCAGAGCTAGAACGCCACCGCCAATAACCGCCCGATTCTTCATCACAGGTCTCCCGACTGAACCGGCAGACTACCAGTGCCTGCTTTGCGACACCTGAACGCGTTCTGTTGAATTTACTGGTTTTGCTTTTGGGCTTTCCGTTTGCGCCAGGCTTCCCGCTTCTTCGGAGAAAGCGGTTCGCCAGCCCCAAAATCGTCCTGTCTGTCTAGGAAGAAATAGAGCGCCGGACTGAACAAAATCGCATAATAGAGCGCCAGCGCAAACACTGAGCCGATACCGAAGTCCGGATTGGCTAACTCGTTAAACAAGGGATACAGCACAATCATGTACATCAACCGTCCGACAATCAAAAGCGTGCCTGCCGCGATGATCAGTGCTGCAAACAATCCGCTCCAGCGCCCGAACTGCCATGCTGACGTCCACGGTGCATTGTTCAAAAGTTTTGATCTTTGAAATCCAATCCGAGGTTTGGACTCCAACGCATTTCGACGATTTCGTTCGGCCCGTTTTAGGAGGAAGCGGGCACCGGCGCCACACCTGTCATTGTCCATAAGATTCATGTGCGATTGATTTCGCTAAATTCAATGGAAATGGTTGCCGATTGTCGCGAGTCTGACGAGGTTTCCTGCCATGATCCGGATGACTGACCCAACCCTTGATGATGCCGAAGCGCTGTTGAAACGCGTCTACGGCTTTGAGGCGTTTCGCGGGCTGCAATCGAACGTCATTCAGGACGTTCTATCCGGGCGCGATGGGCTGGCCGTCCTGCCCACTGGCGGCGGCAAATCGCTCTGCTATCAGATCCCGGCTTTGCTGCGCGACGGGGTTGGCCTCGTCGTCTCGCCGCTGATTGCGCTGATGGCCGATCAGGTTGATGCCTTAAAGGCGCTTGGCGTTCGCGCGGAACGGCTCGACAGCTCCATGGCGTTCGAAGACCGGGCCGCAGCCGTCCGCGCAGCAGAGCAGGGCGAGATGGACCTGCTTTACGTCTCCCCCGAAGCCCTGGCCGGAAACCTTGCCCACACCTTGTCGCGTCTGCAAGTCTCCGTGCTCGCGATTGATGAGGCCCACTGTGTCAGCCAGTGGGGCCATGATTTCAGGCCGGACTATCGCGGTCTCGGTCGTCTGAAAGACCTGTTCCCCGGCGTCCCGCGCCTTGCCGTCACCGCCACCGCTGACGATCGCACCCGCGCCGATATCCTGAAACAGCTCGACCTTTCTGAACCTGCCGTCCATGTCGCAAGTTTTGACCGACCGAACCTGACCCTGGCTGCCGAGCCAAAATCCGGCAACAAGATGGACCGGCTGGTCGCTCTGATCAAAGGCCGCTCCGGCCAGAGCGGGATTGTCTATGCCGCCACCCGCAAAGGCGCCGAAGCTTGCGCCGAAGCGCTGGAACGCCACGGCATCAAAGCGCTTGCTTATCATGCCGGTCTGGATGCCGAAGACCGCGCCGCGCGACAACGCCAGTTCCTGCTTGAGGACGGCCTTGTCATGTGCGCCACCGTCGCCTTCGGTATGGGCGTCGACAAGCCCGATGTCCGCTTCGTCATCCATGCTGACCCGCCCAAAACGATCGAGGCCTATTGGCAGGAGGTTGGCCGCGCCGGGCGAGACGGTGAACCGGCTGAAGGCGTCGCCCTGTTCGGCCCGGCAGATCTGCGCCGTTCCCTGATGTGGTCGCTTGAGAGCGATGCGGGCGAAGAGATCAAACGCGTGCAGATCACCAAGACGCGCCAGCTTTTTGCCTTCCTCAATGGCGAGGCCTGCCGCCGCCAGACGGTCCGCACTTACTTTGGCGAGTTGGACGCTGAGCCCTGCGGGGTCTGCGACAATTGCCTGGCGGAGGCCCGCGACGCGCACGATGTGTCCCGCTGGGCGCAAATGGCGGTCTCGGCCGTCCTGCGCTGCGGTCAGCGGATCGGCCGCGGCCGCTTGCTCATCCATTTGATGGGCCAGGCAAAGGACGGCTTCGATCAGGACCTCTCGCAACACTCCACTTATGGCATCGGCACTGACCTGCCCAAAGCCGGCTGGAACGCGGTGTTCGACCAACTGCTGTTCACAGGCCTTCTCTCAGAGGGCGGCGAGGTCACCCGGCCCTATATTATGGTGCCCGATCATGACGCCGCCAAAGCGCTCTTCCGGGGCGACTTGAGCGTCTATCTTCGCGTCGATCCGAGCGTGAAACGCACCAGCCGCAAGCGCAGTAATGTTGCGAGCGTCGCCTTTGCCGAGCTATCCGAACGCGACCGCTCGCTGTTTGAAATCCTGCGCGCCTGGCGGGTGGAGCTTGCCAAATCCAAAGGCGTCCCGCCTTATGTCATCTTCCACGACAAAACCCTTGCCGAGATCGCCACAGAGCGCCCGTCAGACCTCAGCCAACTGCGCCAGATCACGGGCGTCGGTGAGAAAAAAGTTGAACGCTATGGCGAGGATATCGCGCGTATCGTACAACAAGCGGCCTGAGGGCCCGCCGGGTCTGCTGCTGACGAAAGACTATGCCATGGATTTGCTCAACCTGGCGAAAGCTGCCCGCGCGAATGCGCATGCCAAATATTCCGGCTTCAAAGTCGGCGCCGCGCTGCGAACGATGACCGGCAAAACCTATTCTGGCTGCAATGTCGAAAACGCCTCCTATCCCGAAGGCACCTGCGCTGAGGCCGGGGCCATCTCCGCCATGGTTGCAGATGGTGAGCGCAATATCGCTGAAATCCTGATCTTCGCCGACGCGCCGAAGCCCATTTCGCCCTGCGGCGGCTGCCGTCAGCGTATCGCTGAGTTTTCCCAGGCCGATACCAAAGTCACCATGGCTACCACCCAAGGCGCAATCGAAACCACCACGATCGCTGCGCTCCTCCCCAACGCCTTTGACGAAACCTTTTTGGGTTGAAGCGCAATGGCTAAAACGGGGCGCGGTCCAACCCGTTCAGCGCCCGAGGGCTTTGGCCAGCGCGGGCCGGGTCGCACTTCGTTTGAACCACGCATCCACATGCTTGTGGTTTGACACATAGGGCATGTATTTGGGCCGCATGAGAACCGACGCCACGTTCAAATCAGCCACAGTGAACGCCTCAGATACCAGGTAGGGAGACTGTTCCAGATGCTGGTCCAAAACGCCTAGCGCGCGTTGGCGCAACTCATCGTCAACATCCGTTTCGCCGCGGTTTGCAGCATCATGAGGCCCTTCGAGTTCGCCCATCGCCCAGATCGTCCATTGGATAATATGGGATTGATCAACGGACCCCGCGGCAGAAAGCGCGTCTGGCGCAAGCTGGCTGATATGGAGATTAATCGCCAGCGACTCGACAAGAACCAGGCCATCCTGCTCAAAAACCGGGACATGCCCGTTCGGATTCAAGGCCAGAAATTCCGGTGTCCGTGTTTCACGGGTTCGCCAATCGACCGGAATGAGTTCGTAGGCCAATCCGCTTTCTTCCAGTGCCCAAAGACACCGAAAGGCGCGAGAGTCGCGGGTGCCATATATCTTGATCAAGTCTGCCTCGCCCCCGATTTACGCTTTGAGAAAGTGATCTGTTAGCCTCAATCCACCCTGCGCGGAATGCGCCAAGAAGCAAGGCTAAAACAAAGCCCGAGACCTAGTCGAACGCTGCCTTAGTCAGCGCCCCCCGCCGCCCACCAGACCTCGTCGCTGAACTGCGGCTCATACACAAACCGCAAAGTGTCTGTCAGCGTCGCCAGATCCGGCGCGATACATTCGCTGCCCCAGCCGCCTTGGATCGTCCCGCCTGCCGCCACAAACTCTGACCTCTGCGCCTCAGACAGGTCACCACAGCTCACCAGCGCAAGATCAAGATCAGCGTCTCCGGGCGCGTCAGTCCCACGGCGCCGCGCGACCAGATACGTATAGGCGTCATCGTTGAGATCATGGGCTTCCAGGACAAAGATCTGACGCCCCTCGACCTGCATTAGCGGAACAAACCGGGCCGTACCTGGGTCGCCCTCATCATAGTCAGGCGAGGTCGCATAGCCATCGCCTTCCACCCGCATGGCAAAACATGAGTCCGGTCCGTCCGGACACAGCGTCAGGGCGTAATCCAACGGCAAGACCGCCTCACCCGCCGGGATCAAAGGCGCTTCGGAGACAAAACACGCGCCAAGCAGGCTCATCGCCGCACAGAGAACCGGAAGCCTCACCTGTTTGAACTGTACCATGTCTCTCACCGTCAACGCCGCCCAGATCAAACATTAACAAGAAAATCGCGCCGACATTGAGGCAGCCCGCTCCGGCCTGTAGTCTTCATCCCTATGATAATCACAAGGGGGTCGAGACCATGAACGTCGATGGAGCCTGTCATTGCGGGAAAATTGCCTATGAGGCGGAGATTGACCCCGCCACTGTGCAGATCTGCCACTGCCGCGACTGTCAGACCCTCACCGGATCGGCCTTCCGTGTCGCCGTGCCAGCTTTGCCCGAGCATTTCCGCCTGATCCGTGGGACGCCAAAAATCTATCTCAAGACCGCCGACAGCGGGTCGCAGCGCCGACACGCCTTCTGCGGCGATTGCGGCGCGCCGGTCTACCGTATGCCCACCGACAATACCCCCACCTATGCCCTGCGCGTTGGCGGACTTCGCCAGGCCGCCGCTCTCCCCCCGCCGCGCCGGCAGATCTGGACCAAACGCCGCCTGGCCTGGGTGACCAAGATCAGCGATATCCCGGACCTCGACGCCCAATCCCGGTGAGACCGAGTATAGTCAGGCGCGACGCCCGAAACAGGGACCGATCGCGCCCAATCCAACACAAGCTGATTTGCCGTTGGGTCCCCATCAGACATTGTGAGGCCCGGTGAAACGCCGTAACTTCTCCTTATGCCCATGGTTGATTTCTACTATGACCTCAGAAGTCCCTACGCCTATTTTGCCTGGATGAGGCGGTCTGTGCTTGAGGACGCGGGCGCGACCCTGGTTCCGCGTCCGGTATCCGTTGACGTGCTCTTAAATCTTCAAGCGGAGCGAGCGCCATGGGCGGATTATGTCGACCCGCTCGCTCCGGCGAAACGGGCCCATCTGATGTCGGACATTCCGCGAATGGCGCGCTATTGGGATATCCCGCTCGGGGGGCCGTTCACCTTCAAACCCGCGTCGAAGCGCGCCATGTGCGCTCTCACAGACCTGGCATCATCCGGTGAGACTCCCGACGCGCTAATCGATCGCTTCTTTGTGACGCTGTGGCAGGAGGCAAAAAACATCGAGGACGCAGACGTGTTTGAAGCGGTGATGGCCGACACCGGACACGCGCCGATGAACGCTGAGGCCGAACAATCGGCGCTCGAAGCCCTCACCAGCAACACCATCGCGGCCTATCAGTCCGGCATCTTCGGTGTTCCAAGCTTTCAGCACAAGGATCACATCTATTTCGGCGCCGACAGAATGGACGTCCTGTCCGCAGATCTGGCGAGAGCCCAAACTCGACCCTGACCCGAATAGGCGCCCCCGGTTGGGGCCAGGCACAGAGCGGGCATAGACGGTGACCCCTAAGCCCGATTTACAGCAACAAGTCCGCGGCAAAGAACGCAAAGAACCCGCCCACCGCGAATGCCGCGACGCTGATCCACCAGAGCACCCAACCTATCCGTCTCAGTCGTGTGCACGCTCTGGCTTTGGCCGGGTCCGCCGGGCAGGGCAGATTTCGAGCATGCCATTGCCAGGCTCCGGATACGGTTAAAACCAATCCGGCAACCGTAAACACGATGGCTTTGTTGGTGCCCATCCACGTGATGCCGGGGACAGTTTCGATCAATCCGGCCATAACCGCGCCCATGCCCATACTGACAAGCAGCGCGGGCAGTGCACAGCAAATCAAGGTGGATACCGACGTAAAGAGCGCGAGCGTGGCCGGCAGAACGCTTGGCGGTTTGATCTCCGTTTCAATGCTATTCATGAAACGTCACGTTCAACAGAGACCATCGCATAGCCGGATTTCTTCACAAGTGTTTCGACCTCGTCATCAGTCAAACTGGCACCCGGTTTCAGGCCAACATGAATTTCGCCATTGTCGAGATCGACGTGCACATTCTCGACCGCTTCATTCTTGCCAAACACTTTGGTGACGGCGCGCGCACAAAAGTCGCAGACCATGCCTTTCACATTCACCGTGAGCGTCGTCGCAGTCTTCTGCGCTGTTTCAATGGGTTGTGATTGACCCAGCGCGATAGGTGAAGACAGGGCCAAAGCAGCTGCTGCCAGTATCAAAGACGTTTTCGTCATAATTCTATCCTTGTTAAAATCTCACGATCCAATTTGCCATGAATCGTTCTGTTTCCGGGGTGTATCCAATCTCTATGAGCTGGACGTCGTAAAAGAAGCGCACCAATGGGGTGAGCGTTGTTGGGGTTTCACTTTCGGGTTGGTTCTCGACTTGCAGCATCAGCCAGGTATGCAAATCGCCATAGTCGCCAATGTAAGGGGCGACCCCGATACGCGCAGACTGACGGGCCGTTTGGTCGAAACCTAAATCAAACGCGCGGGCCTCGTAAGAGGTGAACCATCGCCTGGTTTCCCAGTCTGCGCCGATCCCGACAAAACCAGCAAGGTCTGGGCCCGCTTCACCAAATGGATCAGCTTGTCCGATACCGCCTTTCAGATAGACATTGGCTTGAGAGTTTTTCTCGTTCCAGCGCTTTAAAAGGCGATTGTATTGAACCCCCGTGAAATGCCAGTCGTCGCTCCAATTCCGCTCTGAGTAGAGACCGATCGAGTCCTGGAAAGTTGGCGAGTAATGGATATGAACTGAGGAGAAGTCCCCGTTGTTCATTTGCATCCATGTCCAACCACCAGGATACGACACAGGTCTCGCGTCGGCACGGCCGGAGGCCATCGCCAAAGCGGATACCACGCCGAGCGCGGCATATCCCATTTTCATTTTGATTATCCAGTTTGAGTTGACCCTTCAGGCGAGGATCAGGCTCGCGGTGGAGGGGGATCATACTCAAATGGGATACTGTCCGCACTGTCATTTATGGGCGAAGCCCAGATGACAATACCGGGATGAGGCTGCTTGAGGTCAGCGCCCTCGAAATTGATCACATTCTTCAACAGTGCAGCACAACAGCACGCATCTTTGTGGTGCTCCGGAGCCTCATTGTTCTTTGGTGTCTCGCCGTTCATCATGCCATCATGACACGGCATCCCGCTCACGGGTGTTTGCTCTGATTTGACTTGCATCCGCAGATCGCAAGGCTGTGCTACCGCATCCAGACTGAATACGAGGGTTACAAAGACCCAAAGGAAAGGTGTCAGAAACCGCAGCATGCCAAAACGGTAAGAACTTTCATTACAAATGGCAACGCTTGCGACTGATCCGAACTTGACCATATAGGCGTCCGAACTGGGCAGTTTCGGCGGGCGATGACGTTCAATTTTAGACAGATGAAACGTCTCCCAATCCGACCGAATTGCGCCTCATGTCATCCTTCTGCGCATGACCTCGGCCACCGATCCTCTCGCGCATTTGCAAGCTCAAGGCGCGCTTCTGATTGCCCGGATTGTCTCGCGGGATCAGTTGCAGCTCGCACCCGTGCAGATCAGCAAGGCCGCTGCCGCGCGGCTCCGCCAGGGTCTTCGCGCGCTGGAGGCTTATGTCCGGCGGGTCCTGTTCTGCCTGGCCCTCGCCCTTGAGCCCGGCCTCAAGCCTGACAATTGCCCCCGAAATCCCCGCGAACGGGCGCCAGATCCCGATCGCAAACCCGGGTTCAAACTCTTCACAGGTGAGCGCGACTGCCCCGATTTTACAGATTTTCACGACCCTTGGGCCGACCCGAAACCAAGACCGCCGCACGGTCAGCCGGTGCTCACTGCGCCGCTGCTTGCCCGGCTCAACGCGTTGAAAACGCTGCTCAAAAACCCCGCCGCCCGCGCCAAACGCCTCGCTTTTCACCTCGCCCGATACCGCCCCGGCTGGCTCTTCGCGCCAGGTCGAACCGGCGACGTACCCCATCGTTGGGGCACCGAACTGTCCGCCACCTTCACCGCCATGGGGCATCAGATCGTCGCTGCAAGTAAAGCAAGGCCGCCGCCGATTGGTCCGCGACCGGTCAAGCCGCCGCGGATACGCTGGCTCTAACTCTCAAACTCCGTTTGCCCCCTCCGCCCTTCGGGCACCTCCCCATATACGGGGGAGGATACTGGCGCAGCTTCCGGTCTCTTTCCTCCCCCGCAAGAGTGGGGGAGGTGGGCGCGCAGCGCTCGGAGGGGGTAAGATATATCCCACCCGACTGGAGAATTCCTGAAAACCTATTAGACGCGCCGGGATGAGTGTTGATGTTTTGACCCGTGCGCAAGTTCTGCGCCTCTCTGTACCAGTGATGCTGGCGCAGGCCGCGATTGCGGCGACCGGCGTGGTCGATACCGCCGTGATGGGGCTTTATGGCGACAAGACCGATCTCGCCGCAGTGGCAATTGCCAGCGTCGCATTCAGCTTCATCTATTGGGGTTTTGGCTTTTTGCGTATGTCGACCACGGGGCTGGTCGCCCAATCGGTCGGCGCGGGTGATGATCTCGCCGCGCGCGCTGTACTGCAGAGGGCGGTTCTGCTCGGCGCGGTGTTTGGCAGCCTGCTGCTGCTTATCCTGCCCTGGTTCAAACAGGTGCTGTTCTCTCCATTTGGTGCCGAACCGGGCGTGGTCGAACTCGCCGAAGCCTATTTTTCGGCGCGGATCTGGGGCGCCCCGGCCCTGCTCATGACCTTCGGGATTACCGGCTGGATGATTGGCACAGGCCGGACCGGCGCGCTGCTGGCGCTGCAAGTCGTGATGAATGCGATTAATATGGCGCTCGATATCTGGTTTGTGGCGAGCCTTGATATGGGCCCGGCCGGGATTGGCGCAGGCACCGCGATTGCCGAATGGGTCGCGGCTCTGTTTGGGCTTGCACTTGTTTTTCGTGCGCTGAAGCCCGTGCCGAACCTGTTCAGTCCGGCCGCGCTTTGGGCGCTTTTTTCGGCCAATCGAGACATCCTGATCCGAACTTTAGCGCTGCTCTTCTCGTTTGCCTGGTTCGTCCGCTCCGGCGCGCAGATGGGGACAGCGCAGCTCGCTGGAAATGAAGTTCTGCTTCAGTTCATTACGGTGTCGGCCTTTGTTCTCGATGGGTTTGCCTTTGTGGCTGAAAAGGAAATCGGCGAGGCTTATGGCGCGCGCAGTCAGGCCCGATTACGCCGGGCGATGCGGATCACAACGGAACTGGCGCTCGCCTTTGGCGCTGTGATTTCTTTAACCTACTATCTCGGCGGTGGCTGGGTGATTGAGGCTTTTGTCAAAGATCCCGAAGCCCGCGCGGCGGCGCTCACCTATCTGCCCTATTGCGCGATTGTTCCACTGCTCGGGGTTCCGGCCTGGCAGCTGGATGGGTTCTTCCTCGGCGCCACGCAAGGCCAGGCGATGCGCAATGCTGGGGTGATCTCGACTGTGGGTTACGTCCTACTCGACAGTTGGCTGCGGCCGCACTTCGGCAATGCCGGGGTCTGGAGTGCGTTCCTGCTGATGTATGTTTTGCGGGCTGGCGCGCTTGGCGTCTATTTGCCCTCGCTCATGCGGGCAAGTTCAAGCCCGTCCCGACAGCCTCAGACACTGAACTGAACCCGTCTGCTTTCAAACAAGCCGCCAGATCACGATTGATCTTGGCGATCAGACCTGGTCCATGAAAGGTCAGCGCCGAATAGAGCTGTACCGCATGGGCCCCGTTTCGGATTTTGGTATAGGCGTCCTGACCCGAAAACACACCGCCGCAGCCGATCAGATCAAACGCGCCGCGGAGTTCGCTGGCGAAGATCCCTAAAAGCCGGGTGGATTTTGCCATCAGAGGGGCGCCGGACAATCCGCCAGCTTCCTGCGCGTTCGTGCTGGTCAAAGAGGCGGGACGGTCAGTGGTCGTATTGGAAATGATCAGACCAGCCAACCAATGCCCCTCGGTTCTGACAGTCTCCAGAATGTCGGCAATCTGGGCGTCATCGAGATCCGGTGCGATCTTCAGGAATACTGGCTTTGCTTCGGCGCGTTGCAGAACCTGGCCGCATCGCGTCAGAAGCTCCTGCAAAGCGCTCTTGGCTTGCAAATCGCGTAATCCCGGCGTGTTCGGGCTGGAGACATTGATCGTCAGATAGTCGCAAAACGGCAGAACCGTCGAGATACCCACCTCATAGTCCGCGATAAAGTCTGTGCTGGTCTTGTTGGCGCCAACATTTGCCCCGATCCGTCCAGGCAGATTGGCCTTGAAGGCGATCTTCAGGCGTCGGGTGAAGCGATCAAGCCCTTGATTGTTGAAGCCCATGCGGTTGATCACGGCTCGATCTTGGTTCAGTCGAAACAGGCGCGGCTTCGGATTTCCAGGTTGCGGGTTCGGGGTCACAGTCCCGCATTCAACAAAGCCGAACCCGAACCGCATCAGCGGCTTGATAACCTCTGCATTCTTGTCAAATCCAGCGGCGAGCCCAATCGGATTGGGCAGGGTCAGACCGCTTTTGGGCAGGGTGACCTCGGTTTCCCATTGGGCAGGATCAATCTGCGGCAGCCCAAAGCCAGTCTTGAGGCCTTTTACTGTTGCGGTATGCGCTGCTTCCGGCGGAAGTCTGCGGACGAGCGGAACAGCAAGATCAGCGAGACTCATGGATCAAGGTCAGGCGGCAATTGGGGAATGCCGCTCTGATCCAGGGCCAGTATCCAGACCCGATGCGCGAGATCCAGCCGCAAAGTATCATAGAGATGCGGAAACAACTGGCCACCCCGACTTTCCTCCCATTTCAGCGCCGTACCAAATGTGCCACGATCATATTCAAGCAATCGCGTATTCGCCTGGTTCGCATAGTGAAGCCGCAGAGTTTCAGCGACCTGCTCGCGCGTGGACAAGTGAACATAGCCGTCGCCTTCATCAAGGGCGGTTTTGCTATGCCCCAAAGACTGTGCCAGCGCCCAGTCGGTTGAATTGAGGATCTTGAATACGCGATTTTTAGCATCGATAGGCATGGTCGCTCTTCTGGAGAGATTTCGACCGTCAATCAAGTGACATTGCGTGTGTTGATAGGACCATTTTCCTATGATACAAGGTTAGCGATCTGTTTACCATGTCGATGGTTGCAAAGGGGAAAACATGAGACATGTCGATATCTGGTCTGGCCTCGACAAGTTGGCGGCCCGGCACAATCTGTCCTCCTCGGGCCTGGCAAAACTGGCCGGACTCGACGCCACGGCGTTCAACAAGTCGAAACGCGCGGCGAAAGACGGCCGTCCGCGTTGGCCCTCGACAGAGAGTATTTCCAGAGCGCTGCAGGCGGTCGGGGCAAGTTTCGATGAGTTCGCTGCTTTGGTCGAAGGCAACACATCCGCACGCATGACAGCGCCGCTGATCGGCATGGCGCAGGCTGGCTCGGATGGCTTTTTCGATGATGCGGGTTTTCCTTGCGATACCGGCTGGGAGGAGGTCGAGTTTCCCGGCGCCAGCCGTGCTGAAGGGGCCTATGCGCTGGAGATTAGCGGCAACAGTATGGAGCCTGCCTATCGCGAGGGGGACCGAATTGTCGTCTCGCCGACCGAAGAAGTGCGCCGCGGAGATCGTGTTGTGGTCAAGACCCGCAAAGGCGAAGTGATGGCCAAAGTGCTGAACCAGCGCAGTGACACGGCGGTGGAACTGCTCTCACTTAATCCTGAACATCCGCCCCGGGTGCTCAATCCGGCTGATATTGCCTGGATTGCTCGCATTCTTTGGGTCAGTCAGTAAGTCAACACTCTTTAAAAACGAATTGGACTTGCATCTTCCCCTTTGGGTGTGGAAGGACTTCTCACTATGGATTGGGACAAGTTGAAGTCATTTCATGCGGCTGCAGAAGCAGGCAGTTTGACGGCGGCGGGCGAACGGCTGGGAATTTCGCAGTCGGCGGTCTCCCGTCAGATTGCCGCGCTGGAAGAGCAACTCGGCGTGTCTCTGTTTCAGCGCCATGCGCGCGGCCTCGTGCTCACCGATTCCGGTCATACACTGCATCGCTCAACTGTTGAAATGGCAAGTGCCGCGCAAGGCGCAACGGCGGCCCTGAAAGATCAGCAGGATGTGCCTCAGGGCGAACTGACCGTCACAGCCCCTGTCGCGTTCGGGTCCAACTGGCTGATCCCGAGATTGGGGGTTTTTGCCAGCCAGCACGAGGATATGCGGATCAATCTCCTGCTTGATGACGGGGAGAATTATGACTTGCTCAAACTGGAGGCCGAATGTGCCATCCGACTCTGGGCGGCTGACAAGGCCGATCTGATCCAGCGGAAACTCGCCACCGTCGGCACCAATCTCTACGCTTCGCCGGATTATCTCGCCAAGCATGGGGTGCCGATGACCCCGCAGGATCTCGATAATCACCGCATCATTGCGTATGGCGACACCAATTCTCCGATCAATGCCATGTCCTTTGCTGAGCGGGTCGGGCGTGATGATATTCGACCGCGTCATGCGGCGCTGACCGTGAACAATGTATCTGCGATGTTGCGCGCAACCGAAGCGGGACTGGGGATCGCTGATCTGCCCGACTATATGGTGGGAACCACGCGAAATCTGGAACGGGTATTGATTGATTATACCGGCCCCAGCTTCGATCTTTACTTCATATATCCCAGCGATTTGAAGCGCTCCAAGCGCGTTTCGGCATTCCGGGATTTCCTGACTCAGGAAGTTGATGCCTTCCGGCGATCATCTGGGCGAACATAAAGTTCAAATCTTACAACGACATGCAGATTTGCATGCCGACATTGAACAGATGCATGTTGAAATTTTCCGAGGGAGGCCCATATCTCCGCCTCGTCGTGGTTCTGGACGCAATCCGATCTCTAACTCGATTGGACGTTTCCTCCCAAAGAACAGAACCGAACTTTAAGCCCGGCTGCACTTTTGCAGCCGGGCCTTTCTTTTTTTTAGAATGGGACTCCATCGTCGCTTTGACCCTCGCCGCCGGCGACAAGCCCGGCAAAGTCGAACAGGGCGCTGTCGTGTAAATGGCTGGGGCGGACCGTGGTGAGGGCCTTGGCCATGACTTGACGCACGCCAGGTTTCTTCCGTTCCCAGTCGTTTAGCATCTGCTTCATCGCCACGCGCTGCAAGCCATCCTGTGATCCGCAAAGGTTGCATGGAATGATTGGAAACTGCATCGCTTCAGAGAATTTCTCCAGATCGTCTTCGGCGCAGGTGATGAGCGGACGATAGACCATGATATCACCGTCATCATTGAGCAGTTTCGGTGGCATCGCGGCCAGCCGCCCACCATGGATCAGGTTCATCATGAACGTTTCAAGCGCGTCATCGCGGTGATGCCCCAGCACAATCGCCTCGCAGCCTTCTTCGCGGGCGATGCGATAAAGAATACCGCGTCTCAGCCGCGAGCAGAGCGCACAGAAGGTCCGGTCTGCCGATATCTTCTCGGTGACAATCGAATAGGTGTCTTCTGTCTCGATCCGATACGGAACACCGATCTGTTCCAGCCAATCGGGCAAGACGTGCTTTGGAAAGCCGGGCTGCTCCTGATCCAGATTGCAGGCCAGCAAGTCGACAGGCAGAGCCCCTTGCCATTGCAGGTCCAGCAGCACACTCAGCAAGCCATAGGAATCCTTGCCACCTGAAAGACAGATCAACCATTTCGGCCGGTGTTCAGCACTTCGATCCACCAGGCCGTAAGTATCGATGACTTGGAGAGCGTTACGGGCCAAGCGTTTGCGCAGTTTCTTGAAGCTGACGCTTTTCGGCACATCCGCAAAGATCGGCGGCACAGAAGAGAAAGATGCGGTATCGGCCATGGACGGAGCTATGACACGGCGAATGCTATGACAACAAGCGCTTTTGCAGGCGGCCCAATCGCGATCTACGCCGCCTTTTTCCGCTTGCCATGCTTCCTTCGATTATCGATCCGCTCGCGTTTCGGTGTACTGTTCGAGCCGGACGGGCGATCATTGAGGCTGTAATACTGCTTCGCGCTCATCCAACCGCGCGACAGTTTTTTATGCCTTGGGGCATCTTCGGAGTTTCGTGGCACGAGCATATCGTTCAGCTTCGGCTTGTACTGCCGGATCAGGTCTTCTTCGATCTTCTGACGTTTGCTTTCAGATCGAATGCAGAGATAGTGCCGCTCTGAGGCGCCTTTCTTTCGTGCGTCTGGCCAGCGTTCGTGATCAGTCAGCCGTCCCTGCAGATTGGACGCCTTGCCGATATAGACCGGCGAAAGGAAGAAGAAACACGTCCGCCGGACCATGACATAGATGCCGCCTGCATCGGGCAGCGCTTCGAGTGTCTTGGTGATCTTGAAGCGATAACGTCGGCTCGTTTCGCCGCGCCAGACATGCCAGCCATAAGGGATCATCTGATCAGACTCCGTGAACCAATCGGTTAACAATAGGCTTGAATTTATTAACCAATTGCCAACGCGGTCAGGCCGCGTGCCTTGCTGCAGCCGCCTTGCGCACCGGCGCGAAGCTCATCCTGTGCTCCGGGCAGGGGCCAAGCCGGGCGAGCGCTTCAGAATGGGCCGCGGTGCCGTAGCCTTTGTGCTTGGCAAAACCATAGTCCGGGTAGGCTTTGTCGAACTCCAGCAACAGCCGGTCGCGCGCCGTTTTGGCGAGGATGGACGCCGCCGAGATGCTCGGCTCTTTAAGATCGCCTTTCACAATGGCGCGTGCGGGCGCGCGAAGCGCTGACGGAACAGCGTTCCCGTCAATCAGGATTTCCGCCGGCTCGCTCCCAAGCGCGTCAATCGCCCGGCGCATCGCCAGAAACGTCGCCTCGCGGATATTGATCTCATCGATTTCTCGAGGGGAGGCATGGGCCACCGCCCAATACAGAGCTCCGGACTTGATCTCTTCCTCAAGGTCGAGACGTTTGTTTGCGCTCAGTTTCTTCGAATCTGTCAGACCAACAATCGGCTGGGCCGGATCAAGTATGACAGCGCCGGCGGTGACGGGTCCGGCCCATGGGCCACGTCCGGCCTCGTCTACGCCGCAGATCAGGGTTAGAGACTGCATAGAGCTTCAAAACACTGATTCTCGGGAGATGGGCTATGTCAGAAACCTATGTGATGCAGATCGAAAGAACCGGCGGGCCGGATGTATTGCAGAAACAGTCGCGGGATCCGGTCGCGCCCGCGCCGGGCCAGGCCTTGGTCCGCCAGGAGGCGATCGGCCTTAACTTTATCGATACCTATCACCGCTCGGGATTGTATCCGGTCTCGTTGCCCTTTGTTCCCGGATCGGAGGGCGCGGGCATTGTCGAAGCCGTGGGCGAGGGCGTCACACATCTCAGCGTTGGGGACCGGGTCGGCTATCTCGGCTCAGGCACCTATGCCACGCACTATACCGGCCCTGCAGCGACCATGCTGAAACTCCCTGACGGCATTAGCACGCAAACCGCCGCGGCGGTCCTGTTGAAGGGGCTCACGGCCTGGATGCTGCTGTTTGAAATCCGCCGGGCCGGGCCCGGTGATGCCGCGCTGGTCTGGGCACCGGTTGGGGGTGTCGGTTCGCTTCTGGTGCCGTGGGCGACCGCGATGGGCGTGCGCGTGATCGCGGTGACTTCCAGCGCCGACAAAGCCGCCAAGGCCAAAGCGCTCGGAGCCACTGATGTGGTCATGTCAGATGGCAATGTCGGCTCTGAGGTCCGCAACCTGACTGGCGGGGAGGGCGTTGATGTCAGTTATGACAGTGTCGGCAAAGCCTCAGCCGCCGCATCCCTCGACAGCCTCAAACCGCGCGGCTGGTGGATCAGCTATGGCAATGCATCCGGGGCTGTTGAGCCGCTATCGCCTGGGGTGCTTGCTCAAAAGGGGTCTCTGATCCTCACCCGGCCCAGCCTGTTTGCGTTCATTGGCACCGGCGATGGCTTGAAACGGGGGTCCGCCGCGCTGTTCGGCGCGCTTAAAACCGGAGCGATCAAAGCCGATATCGGTCAGACTTTCGCCCTGTCTGACGTGGCAGACGCCCACCGCGCGATTGAAAGCGGTCAGACAGTCGGTGCAACGCTCATCCTACCGTAGTTGCGGCTCCAGCTCGAGCAGCAGGGCAGGATCGATGTAGAAGTCGCCGCGCCGGTCTTCGCTGGAGGGATTTCGCCACTTCACCGCCCAGTGAAGGTGAGGGCCTGTTGTTCGCCCGGTATTGCCAGAGGCGCCGAGGCGTTCGCCGACGCGGACGTTTTGTCCAACCTCCACATCCACAACCGACATATGCATGAAGACAGAGACAAGTCCGTCGCCGTGATCGAGAAAGACGGTTCCCCCTTCATAATAAAGGTCTTCATCTCCCAGTGTGACGATGCCGTCAGCCGGAGCCACAATCTCGGTTCCGACCGGAACCGCCAGATCGAAGCCGCGATGGATTGAGGTCTTCTCGCAAGGCTCACCATCTTTGCCGACCCCGATATATTTTCGGGTGGGCCCAAACGGCGAGGAGGGAGGACCCTCGGCAGGCAGGATAAACCCGGTCGTCGCGCCGGGACCAGTTTCAAATCGCTTGAACGCGGCCTGTTTCTTGACCCAGCTGCGTCCGGCATGGTCTTTCTGAGCCTGCGTGCGGGCATCGACCTTGTCGCAATCAAAGCCCTCAATCACCCGGTAGGGGTCCTCGCGCGGTTCGATCGATGCTGTCAGAGACAAGGATGTGTCCTGCAAAGCGATGGTGAGCGCGTCACCCTCATGCTGTCTTATACCAATCGCAACGTGGCCATTCTCGCCAATTGTGACACTGCGGGCTTGCTTGCCATCCGATGGGGACACATTGAGGACGCTGCCAGGCAGGCCAGTGCAGAGGAGAAGTCCACCTTGTTTGGCAATACCACTGCAATCGACATAGGCGAGTGGCGGCGCTGCAACTGTCTCCGCATTTTCCGCCAGGCCGTGGCCGGGCAGAGCCGTTGTCATCAGTGCTATCGCCCAAAACCGGCGCATACCGATCATGCTTTGGGGACCATGCGAGTCGCTGCCGCTGCCGCGTCAACATAGGCTTCCTGCAAGTCGACACTCCAATAGCGCAGCGCAGCCAGCGGAATTTTTCGCCCGGTCACGGCGCAGAACACATAGTCACCCGGTTTGATGAGATCGAGGTTCGCATCAAGATAACGGACCTTGGCTTCGCCCGGCTGACGGTCATTGCGTTTCAACATGGTCCTAGCATGCCTCAATTTGCGATGTGGGAAAAGACACAAATACTGTGAAAGTTTTTGCTTTGTTCTCGTGAACAAACGTGGTACATGGGATTTAACGGGTGGCTCGGGCCCAGCTTTACTGAGCAGGTTCTAGACGAAAGGGAACGACTCATGGCCAAAGCCTCGCTACAATTGGTGGACAAGGAGTCCGGCGTGGATAAACAAAAAGCTCTCGAAACGGCGCTCTCGAACATTGAGCGATCTTTTGGCAAAGGGTCGGTGATGCGGCTCGGCGAAAAGACGTCGATGGATATTGAGTCCGTACCAACCGGGTCACTTGGCCTTGATATAGCGCTTGGAATTGGCGGATTGCCAAAAGGCCGCGTGATCGAGATTTATGGACCGGAGAGTTCCGGTAAGACGACTTTGTCGCTGCATGTGATTGCAGAGGCCCAGAAGAATGGCGGTGTCTGTGCCTTTGTCGATGCCGAACACGCGCTTGACCCGGTCTATGCTGGGAAGTTGGGTGTTGATCTTGACGATCTTCTGGTCTCGCAGCCCGATACTGGCGAGCAGGCGCTGGAAATTGCCGACACGCTGGTGCGCTCTGGCGCGATTGATGTTCTGGTCATTGACTCGGTTGCGGCCCTTACCCCGCGCGCCGAGATTGAAGGCGAAATGGGCGACAGTCTGCCCGGTCTGCAGGCGCGTTTGATGAGCCAGGCGCTGCGCAAGCTCACAGGCTCAATTGCCAAATCAAATTGTATGGTTGTGTTTATCAACCAGATCCGGATGAAAATCGGCGTCATGTTTGGCAGCCCGGAAACCACAACCGGCGGGAATGCGCTGAAATTCTATTCTTCTGTGCGTCTCGATATTCGCCGGATTGGGGCAATCAAGGACCGCGATGAAGTGGTCGGTAACCAGACCCGCGTCAAAGTGGTCAAGAACAAGGTCGCCCCGCCTTTCCGCCAGGTTGAGTTCGATATCATTTACGGCGAAGGGATTTCCAAGACCGGGGAGCTGATCGACCTTGGCGTGAAATGCGAAGTGATTGAAAAGTCTGGCTCCTGGTATTCCTATGGCACAGAACGCATTGGTCAGGGACGCGAGAAAACGCGTCAGTTCCTGAAAGATCATCCGGCTATGGCCGATGAGATCGAGCTGGAGATTCGCAAACGCTCTGGCCTTCTTTCAGACGTCTTGCTGGCAGAAGGCGGCGGCCCGGCAGAAGACTCTCCTGATCAGGCTGAAGCGGGTTAAAACCGTTCACTGTCCAGTGCGCCGCACCCGTGACTTGGCGTGCTGGACAGATGGTCATATATCGGTCCCCTGATTGCAGAGTCTTAGATCAAGACCGGGGCTTAAAGGGATGACCATGACGGGTGTGAATCAATTGCGCGAGGCGTTTCTGTCCTTCTTCGAAAGCCGGGGACATGTGCGCCGCGCGTCAGCCCCCCTTGTGCCAGAGAACGATCCGACACTCCTGTTTGTGAATGCCGGCATGGTGCCGTTCAAGAATATTTTCACCGGGGCTGAAACGCCATTTGCAGACCGCGCCGTCACCTCCCAGAAATGCGTTCGGGCGGGCGGCAAGCACAATGATCTCGACAATGTCGGTTATACCGCGCGCCACCACACCTTCTTTGAAATGCTCGGCAATTTCTCGTTTGGAGACTATTTCAAGGACGATGCGATCGCCTTTGGCTGGGATCTTGTGACACGAGAACTTGGACTGTCGAAAGATAAGCTGCTGGTCACGGTCTATTCCGAAGATGACGAGGCGGCCGCCATCTGGAAAAAAGTCGCTGGGCTGCCCGATGATCGGATTATTCGCATCCCGACAACTGATAATTTCTGGTCCATGGGTGATACCGGACCGTGCGGCCCATGTTCAGAAATCTTCTATGATCATGGTGATCAGGTCTGGGGCGGACCTCCAGGGAGCCCGGAAGAAGACGGGGACCGGTTCATTGAAATCTGGAACCTGGTCTTCATGCAATTTGACCAACAAGCCGACGGCAGCCGGATCAACCTCCCGAAGCCCTCGATCGATACCGGCATGGGGCTGGAGCGCATTGCCGCGGTTCTGCAAGGGGTCCACAACAATTACGAAATCGACCTGTTTGCAAATCTGATTGCGGCCGAGCAGGAGGTTTATGCCTGCAAACCAAACGCGGACGATATTGGCTCCTTTCGCGTGATCGCTGACCATCTACGAACCTCAGCTTTTCTGGTGGCCGATGGTGTGTCGCCGTCAAATGAAGGCCGCGGCTATGTGTTACGGCGGATCATGCGCCGCGCTATGCGTCACGCGCATATGCTTGGCGCGCGCGAACCGAGCATGCATAAACTGGTCGGAACGCTGGTTGAGGAAATGGGTGCAGCTTATCCCGAACTCGGACGCGCGCAGCCGGTGATCGAGCGGGCGCTTGAGGATGAAGAGGCCCGGTTTCAGCGCACACTTGGACGCGGCCTGTCATTGCTCGATGAGGCCAGTGCCGACTTCTCAGAAGGTGATGTCCTGCCCGGCGAAACGGCGTTCAAACTCTATGACACGTTCGGGTTTCCACTTGATTTGACGCAGGATATCCTGCGCGGGCGCGGCATGACCGTCGATGAAAGCGGCTTTGAAACGGCTATGCAGGCTCAAAAAGAAGGCTCGCGGTCAGGCGGCTTCAAATCCGGTGACGCATCGGTGTCAGATGTCTGGTTTCGGATCCGCGACCGTATCGGGGCTGTTTCATTCCACGGGTATGACACTCTTACCACATCCGCGACCTTGAAAGCTTTGGTCCTGGGCGGCGCGGAAACCAGCAGCGCCGCTGCGGGAGATCAGGTCGAACTGGTCTTCGATCAGACGCCCTTCTATGCCGAAAGCGGCGGTCAGGCCGGTGATCATGGCGACGTCCTGTCTGCGTCCGGCGCACGCGTTCGGGTCCGCGATGTGGTCAAACAGGCTGGCGATCTGCACGTGCATTTGGGCGAGGTGATCGAAGGCACATTAAAACCCGGCGACGAAGCGGAACTGCGCGTCGATGGCGGTCGCCGCACGCGTGTCATGGCCAATCACTCCGCGACCCACTTGCTGCATGCCGCTTTGCGCAGTGTGCTCGGCCCGCATGTCACGCAGAAAGGGTCCCTGGTCGAGGAAGACCGGTTGCGGTTCGACTTCTCACACAGCGCGCCCGTGAACGCCGCGGAAATCGAGGCGATTGAGGACCAGGTGAACGCGGTCATCCGTCAGAACAATGCCGTGGACGTGGCGCTCAGCACGCCGGAAGAGGCGATTGAGGCCGGGGCACTCGCCCTGTTCGGAGAAAAGTATGGCGACGAAGTCCGCGTTCTGACCATGGGAGAAGCTCTGACAGAAGAGGCCGCACCCTACTCAGTTGAACTCTGCGGCGGCACCCATGTCGGGCGAACCGGAGACATCGCGGCCTTTGTCATCACCTCTGAAGGCGGCGTTTCAGCCGGGGTTCGCCGGATCGAGGCCGCCACGGGCGCAGAAGCGTTGGCGTTCCTGAGAGGCCGCGCGCAAGTCGCGCTCGATTTGTCCGATCAATTGAAAGTGCCGTTGAAAGACGTGCCGCGTAAAGTCGCCGGTCTGGTCGAAGAACGCCGTACGCTGGAACGTGAGCTCGCTGACACCAAGCGGGCGCTGGCCATGGCAGGTCAGGGCGGCGGCCCGTCCGGCCCGGAACAGATTGACGGGATCAATCTGATCGCGCGGGTTGCAGACGGGGTCGGCGGTAAGGATTTGCGGGCCCTGATTGACGAGGCGAAAGCGCAAATGGGCTCCGGCATCGCGGTTTTTGTCGGCGTAAATGGCGGGAAGGCGGCGGTGGCTGTCGGGGTCAGCGATGATCTGACCGAGCGCTTTTCGGCGGTGGATCTGGTCAAGGTCGCCGCAGCTGAGGTCGGCGGCAAAGGTGGCGGTGGTCGCCCGGACATGGCCCAGGCGGGTGGACCGGATGGTTCAAAAGCCGAAGCCGCACTGGACGCTGTACGGGCGGCGCTTGCAGGCTAAGCCGCTTCTGCGTCCCGTTACGGAAAGATCGGTTCGTCATCGCCGGTTTGCCACTGTTTGAATTTCGGCATGATTGACACAAACAGCGCGCTGTCGAGGTGGCCGGCCAGCCAAGCCTGCAGGTTGGGTAAAGGCTGCGCGTCAAACCAGGCACGATCTGTGTTCGCAAACTGGCGAATGAAGGGAAAGATCGCGATATCAGCGAGGCTCACCTGGTCGCCGAACAGAAATGGTGTATGGGAGAGGCGCTCGTCCAGTGTTTTCAGAAAAGCTACGCCCTTTGCGCGCTGCTCAATCGGATCCACATTGTCGTAGCGATTGGGGTATTTGTAGCGATCAAGCGCTTGCTTGAACGGCCCATCATTTACCGCGATCAACTCCTGCATCTGCGCAAGCGTGCCGGACGCGGTTGATAACCACTGGTCCGGATCGTTCTGTTCCAGGCTCCACAACATCACGTCGAGACTTTCATCGATCACCCGTCCGTCTGCTTCAACGATGACCGGCACCGTGCCTTTTGGTGAGGCTGCCAACATTTCCTCCGGTTTGTCGCGCAGTACGACTTCGCGCAGTCGGCAGGACATACCCGAAACAGCGATCGCCATGCGTGCGCGCATCGCATAAGGACATCGCCGGAACGAATACAGGATGGGCAGCGTGTCGCTCATGCCGTTTGTCGCTTGCGAGGCTGCATGACCACTTCATCGCCGAGGTGGGTCTCGCCGCGGGCTTTGGCGAGGGCCACCTGTTTCTGGCGCTCGCGCAAGGCTGCGCGTTTGCGATCACTCAGCGTGTCGGCGCAGTGGGGGCAGCTGACCCCCTCTTCATAGCCGGGATGAGCCCGATCGGCCGGACTGACAGGAAAACGGCAGCCATGGCAAAGCTGATAGTCGCCTTGTTTTAGGCCATGTCCGACGGAGACGCGATCATCGAACACGAAACACTCTCCGTGCCAGAGGCTTTCGGGTTCCGGCACCGTCTCCAGATATTTCAGGATACCGCCCTGGAGATGAAACACGTCGTCAATGCCTACGGATTTTACGTAGGACGTTGCCTTTTCGCAGCGAATGCCGCCGGTGCAGAACATGGCGACTTTCGGCGTGCGTCCTTCGGCTTCAAGCTTGGCCTTGAAGGCGTCAAACCATTCGGGGAATTCGCGAAAGGTCGTGGTTTCCGGGTCGATGGCGCCTTCGAATGTGCCGAGCTCGACCTCATAATCGTTGCGCGTGTCGATCACGACTGTGTCAGGGTCCTGGATCAGGGCGTTCCAGTCTGACGGTTCAACATAGTTGCCAACCACACATGTGGGGTCTGTCCCCGGCACACCCATGGTTACAATCTCGCTCTTCAATCGAACCTTGAGGCGCAGAAAGGGCATGTCGCGCGCCGATGACGCTTTGCTGTCGAGATCAGAGCAGCCCGGAAGCGCTTTCAGAGCGGCGAGTGCGGCATCCATGTTCTTGTCCGGGCCGGCAATCGTCCCGTTCAAACCTTCGGTCGCGAGCAGCACCGTGCCTTTGACACCAAGCGTCGCCAAGGCCTCCTGCAGCGGGGCTTGCAAGGCCGCAGGATCGTCGAAGCGGACGAACTTGTAAAAGGCAATCACACGGATCTTGGTCATGCGCGCCTTATGCCAAAATTGTCTGGCTCACGCTATGCGTTGTTTCAGAAAGCTGATTACATCCACCAGCTTCTGCTTGGTGACGCTGTCGTCGGCGTCAACCAGATCTGCGGTGAGGACAGAGTGCGGATACTTTAACGGTCCGTCTGGATGCCGGTGCTCGTCCTCAATCACATGTTCATCCAACCTGTCGGCGCCGACCACGCCGCGAATGGCATCGAAGCGGGCGGCTGTGCACAATTTGTCTCCGCGAAACCGCAGCGCCATCACGTCCGTATCGCCGTTTGCGAGTTGAGTGCGTTCAGCAGCATCCATCTGCAGATGGCCGTCGCGGTTCTTGAACGGCGTCGAGGCCGGAAGTCCGGGCTGGGAGGTCACTGGCGCTTTCACCCACGGGTCGACCGCCAGGGTTAGGGCGAAATTACCCGTCATACACATGCCGATTGTGCCGACCCCGCCGCCGCCGGTTTCGGTGCTGAGGTTACGGGCCAGAGCCCGAAGCCACTGCGTCACCGGGCCCGGATCATTCTGTTTGAACAGATGGATTTCCCGGCTGATACAGGCTTGCAGGGTCAGCTTTCCAAGCGATGGCTTGGTTGGGATGGCTTTGCGCCCAAACAGATCCGGCGCCCAGACGGTGAAGTGCTCCGCCAGCCAGTTTGCGAGGCGCCAGAATTCCGGGGTCATGCCGGGTAACTCGTGCATTAGAAGAACACCGGGGCCATTGCCGCCGACAAAGACCGAGTGCTCGATATCTTTGTCCTGAAACAGGAAGTGCTCGCCAAACGGCGTGGTATTGGCTGGGCCGAGTGCAGTGGTCATCTACAGCCCCAGACTGGCCAATACCGTGTCTGTATCCGCGCCAAGACGGGGCGGATCAAGCGCGACATCCGCGGGCGTTTTCGAGAAGCTGACGGGGTGTTTCATGCTGCGATAGGGACCGGCTTCGGGGTGATGGCGCTCTTCGAAAAAGCCAACGGCAGAGAGATGCTCGTCGCTCAGCACGTCAACCATCTGATTGAACCGCATGGCCGGAATGTTGGCTTGATCCAACAGGGTGAGCCACTCATCCGTCGTTTTCTGTTGAGCGACCTCCCCGATAATCGCATAGAGGTCAGTAATGTTCTCGGTGCGGGCGGCGTAGGTTGAAAAGCGCGGATCTTCAAACACGCCTTTTCGGCCGCCCATCTCGAAGAAGGTTTCCCACTGATCATCTGAATAGGGCACAAGCGCGATATAGCCATCTTTGGTCTTGTAAGGCTTGCGATTGGCGTTGACGGAGCGGGTATAGGCGACCTTGCCATTGCCGGGCAGGAAGGTCTCGCCATACAGGTTCTCCACCATGTTGAAGAAGGTGAAGGTCTCCAGCATTGGCACGGACACAAACTGTCCTTCTCCGGTTTTCTGCCGGTGAAAGAGTGCGGCCAGCGTGGCATAGGTTGCGAACAGGCCAACAGTCTTGTCGGCCACCAGGCTTGGCGCATAGGACGGGGCGCTGCCATCCCGCATCATTGATAGATGGGCAAACCCGGAGGCGGCCTGAATAAGGTCGTCATAAGCCTGACGTTTCTCATAGGGCCCGCCAGCCCCGAAACCGGCGCAATGGACATAGACGATGGACGGATTGATCGCCTTGACGCTGTCATAATCGAGCCCAAGCCGTGCCATGCCTGCCAGGCGGACATTGTGAAAGAAGACATCGGCATCTTTTAGCAGGGCGGTCAGCGCAGTTTTCCCTTGATCGGACTTTGCATCGAGTTGAACCGAGCGTTTGTTGCGATTGAGATTGGTATAGATCGGGCCAAGATCGCCGGTTGGAGACTTGCCAGCATAGCGCATGATGTCGCCCGCTTTTCCGCTCTGTCCGGACTCGATCTTGATGACGTCGGCGCCGAGATCACCAAAGATCAGGGTTGCGAGCGGGCCGAGCACCACGCTCGACATGTCGATAATCTTGACCCCGGAGAGGGGGCCTGGTCTTGCGCTTTCAGTCATAGGGGTCCGTCCTGTTCGTTTAGAACAAGACTAAAACTGTTCTCGCTACGTCATGACAAGCGCCTGTAAGAGCACTGGTCGATGCCCCTATCCATAGGCGCCATAGGCCTGGCTGATCGCCAGGGTGATCGTGTGGAACTGGCGATCGATCTGTTCCAGAGGCTGAATGATTTCACGGTGTAACTGATCGTAACCATTCGCCGGATTTCCAGCCATATGGCCAGGTTCGGAGAGGTCACGCAGCGGCCCCTCGTCGCCTTGCGAAGCCGGGAAGATGTGGCACAACACATCGATCGCGTCGCCAATCTGCATCGACTTGATCAGGTTCATGATGTCCTCCACGCTTGCCTCATGGCGGCGCGATACGAGTGGAAGTTCGCCAGCCAGGGCGAGCGCTTTCATCATCAGCGCCTGACGGATCGCGTGCAGAACATGGATGTTCAGTCTTTGCTCGTGGCGTTCATTTGCACTTGGGGCATCCTGAATGCGCGCCAGCAGCGGATCAAGTTTGCGCAGGTCAATGCTGAGCTTGTTCGCGACCTTTTCGAACGAGGTGTTGGTCTGGCGATCTTGCAGCAGATAGTAGATCCGGCGATAGGCCAGCGCCTTGTCGCCGTCCGCATCCCGGGTCATCGCGACCCAGAAACTCGGATCATATATGGCCGCATAAGCCCGCAAGACCGGTACGCTAGTGATATTGCGTGCCGTGGACGCGAGCTTCATCAAGCCTTGCATACGGGTTGACGACTGCACCAGCTCGCTCACTTGTTCCTGTTCGCGGCGCAGCGCCGAGCCGATCCCGGCGGCGGTATTGATCGGAATACCCAGCTGCTGCAGCGTTGCATTGTGTGATATGGCTCGCAGTGATCTCGGCCCGCTTGGCCCTGATGAGCGCCGGCGCTGGCGGGAGCCGGCCTTGATCAGAAAGTTCGTCGCGAAGTCGCCGAGAATGTGACCATAGTCCTCATCTGCAAACAGGCGTTCATGCCAGTTGCGCAAGTCTCGATAGAGGTCCCAGACCAGATCGGTTCGGTCGTAAAACGGATCATCGCCGGCGTCGGGCTCAGACAAGAGGTGGCTGGCAAAGGCGCAATAGGTTGCTTTCGCGAGGTTCGGATTGGCAAAGTGCAGGAAGCCGTCACCGCCCTGAAAACTGACTTCATGGCGCAGCGGCACGCCGCGATCACGCGATTGTTGGCGGGCCCAGTGGGACAGAAGATGGTCGAAACGCTGTTTGAAACTGCCGGGCCATGCGCCGCGCCCCATGGACTCGCCATGCGTGTTAAAAATCAACAGCGAAAGCGGCTCTCCGGTGTCAGCCACAGCGCGGCTGATCAGATTGTGGATCCGCTCAATCGCCATATCGGCAGAGACTTGCCCGATAAAGCGCCCGGCGTCGGAAAATCCAAGTTGCACGGACAGATACCCACGCCCGCGCAGATAGGTCAGATACTCCGGTTCGGCCAGCAATTGCTCAATGAACCGGCCGCCGGTTTCCAGCGCTTCGGGAGTCTCGAACAGGGGCGAGATATCCAGCGATTGGTCCACGCCATACTGGCGCGCCAGATACAGCGCGCCCATAACCGTGGCCGGATTTTCACTTTCAGCGATCAGGAAACGGATCGGGGCATCGCTATCAATGTGCTTGAGGAACTGCGCACACATCATGAACTGACGTCGCGCCGTGGACTGCTCGAGCATCAGATCCGCAAAATTGACCGGAAGCGGTGCATCGGTTGCCGCCAGCGCCGCCAGATCGCTGAGCGCGCTTCGTCCGAGGTCCCGATTTTCGGTGTCCAGACCGAGATCCCGGCGGATCACCGTTCCGATCTGGGCCGCATTCAGACGAAGGTGGATCCGGGCGGTGCCAAATCGCAGAGTTTCGATTTGGGTTCGCAGGATAATGATGGCGCGCGCCTGCTCATCGGTCAGAGCCGGGTTCTGCAGGATACGGGTGAGGGCGGCGACAATGGACTCTGAACTGGTCAGACGGGCCGGGTTGGCGGTCGTCAGCGTGTTGGCAGCTTTGACCAGGTTGTCGGCGACGGTCAGATCCGTTCGGAACACGTCCGCATCGGCCTCTGTCAGTTCTGCGGCAGACAACAGGCGCTGGGCGATATGATTGAGATCGGAGCCAGCCACCGCCTCAATCCCGTCCATAAGCGCCAGCATCCGTGTGCCATAGCGGTGAAGCTGATCGGCCTTTTCCTGAAGGCGTAATGCGAAAGACTGCGACCAGTGAATATCGGTACGCCCGTCCAGATCATAGCCCACCCAGCTCGCAATCGTGGGGGCAGAGATTTGTAGTGTCTTCCAGGTATCAGGAAAATGGGCTTTGGCGACATCAAGGACGAGACCGGTATAGAGGTCATGCGCCTCCTGGGCGCAGCTGATCGCGGCCTGAGCTTCGGCATGTTCACCCGGAAGAGAGATGAGGTCAGACCATTCTCGACCATCGCGTTTAAGCTCCGCCTCCAAAGCGGTGCGTGCCTCGGGGGAGGGGGTGCTGACATGGTCTGCCAATGCGGCGCGCGCGTCGCGGGACATTGCAAAGGTCGGGTGCGCGGTGAACACGATCCCGCCCGTGGGGGTCTCCAGTGCGGTTTTGAAAGTTTCCCAGCCTTGTTCGGCGATGGCGTTCAACTGGCTCTTCAGGTCTTCGACCATCGAAAGGCCTTCGCCGCCGTGCTGTTGGCGAAACCGGTTAGCGCGTTCCTCGACCAGATCGGAATAAATTACCTGAACGACCTCGCCGAGATAATCGATGTCGATCTCGCCACGCTCCAGGCTCCGAAACACCTCATGTGCGTAGGTAAAGACCGAGTTGGTCAGAGGGTTGGCATCAATCTGGCTGGCGTGACGGCGCAGCGCCTCTTTTGCCGTATCGACGGCTGATTGGGGAGATGTGTCTAACGGGCTCATGCGGCCACTGTTAGCAGGGTTTCCGCAGAGAGATAGGGGCTTTGTGTCCGGACCCCTCAAAATGCCCTAAGACCGGTCAAGTGTCCCTGGTTATCGCATCTAAAACCATCGACCGTTCAAGGGTTTACTCGCCAAAGCCCTGGTCTTGCAAGCTCATACCACTGAGCGGCTCAAGCGAACTCCACCACATTTACAGGCTCGGTGCTCGTAACATTGACAGGCAGGCCGATCGGGCTGTCTTCCTCAAGCAGGCGCGGCAATGCGGTGTCAGCGGCAAGCGCTAGAAACCGTTTGCCCTCGCTCGTGCGAACCATCAGCAGACCTTTATCTGGGCCGTCTTTGCCATAGGTCACGGTGAAGGTTTCCACCGTTCCGGATGTCGGCGCGGTTTCGGTTGGCACCAGATCCTCCGACCGCCGCTTCGCGATCGTCTCTGTTGGCGTAAACGTGTCCGGGCGCGCCGAAGACCAGATCCCCGCCGCCTCCTTGCTCATCCAGCCCCCATTCGCGAGCACGAGCCCGTACTGTCCCTGATTGGCGCGAAGTTTCTCCGCCATCGTGGCGACACCGTGCATGGAGTAATTGTTGCCAGGGCCGCCAAAGAAGGGCAATCCGCCGGTCACTGTCAGCGCGCGAGGATCGCTTGCCGGATCGATGCCGAGCGCTTGGGTCGCGCAGGTCACTGCACAAGGAAAACAAGAATAGAGGTCAAACAGGTCCATGTCTGAGGCCGCCATGCCCGCTTGTGCCAATGCGCGGTCAAGCGCTGTCTTCATCGCCCAGGATTCAGTATAGCTTTCCCGTTCGACAAAGAAGCTGTCCTCAGCTTCTCCACTACCATGCAGATAAACCCGCTTTTCTGTCGGGATGCCAAGCGCATCGGCTTTGTCTTCGGACATGATAATCAAGGCCGCGCCCAGATTCACAGCATCCTGAGCCATATGCCATTTCAGCAGCGGGTCTGCGAACGGGTAATTCTTGCGACTTGGTGTGGCGAGGAACGCGGCATCAAAATCGATCTTAAACTGGCTGTAGGGATTCTGAAGCGCTGTTTGGGCAAAGGGCTCCCACAGCTCCGATATCGCTTGGCGATGTTCGGTTCGAGTGCGTCCGGCTTTAGCAGCAAGCGCGTTTTCAATCATCGCGTAGAACCAGGCGGGAATGAACAGCCCGTGCGCGATCTCCGTCTTGTTGACCAGGCGGCTGCCAAGGCCGCGATCGTCGAACGGACGATCACTTTCTCCTGTCCAATCAATCTCCAGGCCAAGCTTGCGGGCCGCTTTTGAGCTTTTCACCGCTTCTGAGCCGCTGATCAGGGCGCACTCGGTCTCTCCGGCATAGATACGCGAGGCCATTTCGTTGATGTTCTGCTGACCGGTCTGGCCACCCGATATCGAATAGATCGCCGCTTCGGGCGACATACCGAGCGCCTCTGACAGTGTGCCGGGATAGTTGGTGTTCTTGCCATGCGGATAACGGGCATTTGGATAGGAGTCGTCGGTTGTGCGCGTCACGCACACTGTATCCACGTCAGCGGCAGAAATACCGGCATCGGCCAATGCGCGGGTGCTCGCGTCAATACAAAGGCTGAGTGGGGAAGGGGCATCTTCGATCGGTTGCGATCCGTCCCAGTGATCGACGACTTGTCCGACACCTACCAGAACCGGCATTGATCCTTGTGCCATTTCTTACCTCCATAGCCACTCTCATCAGAGTGCTGGAAGCGAAGACCGCCTTCAATCGGTACCGTTGGGGCAGAGGTGTAGAATTTTCGTCGGTCGACGCGCGTCAGGAATAGTCAGCAATCCTGGACAGCAGACGGCCCCGAAACTCAAAAAAGCTCGCGCCGCGGATCTTGATGGTTTCACCGGCTCGCACGCCATTTGGAAGGTCGACGGCGGCCTTACCTTCGAACTCAATCTCCGCCGCAGCTTTGCCTGTGCCGATCACCAGATTGATCAATCGCTGGCGACGATAGGAAAACGCATTTCCGGAGAGTTCTGCCACCTCGCCCATTTGCGCACGCCCGACCAGTTTCATCGACTGACCCGCATTCGAGATGTTCTCGAAAATCACATCCTCTGTGACGCAGTCCAGCATGCCCTCAATATCCCGGTCATTATAGCTCGAGATATAGCGGTTGATCGTGTCTTCATACATGCGCGTGTGCTCCCACACTCCGCTCTCACTTTCAAGTCCGAGACGCGGCTTGACCATCAGCTGGGCAGAGCCAGACTCCTCGGCGCGCACGCGAACTTGTGAGTGTTCATAATATCGCCAGAGAGTTGCGTTAGCAGCTCGGGCGTGACAAGAGACCCGACCGCTGAATAGGAGACAGGAACATGGCCCTGAGAGTCGCTGTTGTTGGTGCAACCGGTAATGTTGGACGCGAGCTGTTCAATATTATGGATGAACGTGCCTTCCCTGCGGACAAGGTTCATGCCGTCGCCTCGCGTCGCTCCATTGGCCGCAAATGTTCCTATGGCGACAGAACGGTCATCTGCGAAGATTTGGCTGAGTTCGATTTCAGCCAGGTCGACGTCGTGTTGATGTCGGCGGGCGGTGCTATTTCCAAGGAATGGTCGCCAAAGATTGCCGCCGCAGGCGCCATCGTGATCGACAATTCCAGCAGCTGGCGGATGGACCCGGATGTGCCTCTGGTGGTACCGGAAGTAAATGGCGAAGCCGTCCTCGGCTATGGCAAGAAAGGCATCATCGCCAATCCAAACTGCTCGACCGCTCAGCTCGTTGTCGCCCTCGCGCCGCTGCATCAGGCCGCGGGAATCAAACGAGTTGTGGTTTCAACCTACCAATCCGCCTCTGGGGCAGGCAAAGCAGGCATGGATGAGCTCTGGACCCAGACCAAGGGTATGTTCGTCAATGACAAGCCCACCCCGGATGTCTTCACTAAGCAGATTGCTTTCAACGTCATCCCGCAGATCGACGTGCCGATGGAAGACGGCTCCTTCAAGGAGGAGTGGAAAATGCGCATGGAGACCAAGAAAATCGTCGATGAGGCGATTGAATTGGTCGCCACCTGCGTGCGGGTGCCCGTGTTTGTTGGGCACTCCGAAGCCGTGAACGTGGAGTTTGAGGATCCATTGAGCGTCGAACAGGCGCGCGAGGTTCTACGCCATGCAGATGGGGTCCAGCTGATCGACAATATCGAAGACGACCAGTTCGTGACGCCGGTCGAATGCGTTGGCGAATGGGCAAGCTATGTCAGTCGCGTACGTAAGGATCCAACCGTTGAAAACGGCCTGATCTTCTGGAACGTGTCAGACAATCTGCGCAAAGGGGCGGCGTTGAATGCGGTGCAGATCGCCGAGGAATTGATCAAGCGCGGTGTGCTGAAACCGGAACTGGAAGTGGCTTAAGGTTAATCGCATCGGGAAGGAGATCACATGGCGCAAGCAGAGCCCGGGTCCAATCGAGCCTTCTCGACCTTCGATGAATTCTATCCCTATTATTTGACTGAGCACGCCCATCCGCTCTGCCGCGCTTTGCACTTTACGGGCACAGGACTGACCTTCGTGGTCCTGGCCGCCGGGATTCTGATCAACCCGCTCTGGTTGATCGCGATGCCGGTGATTGGCTATTTCTTCGCCTGGATTGGCCATTTCTTTATAGAGAAGAACAAGCCTGCGACTTTCACCTATCCGCTTTGGTCGCTGCGGGGCGATTACAAGATGTTCTTCAGCTGGCTCTTCGGGCGCCTTCCGGCCCAGCTTGAAGCCGCGGGCGTGGAGCGGCGCTGAGCCACCTCCGCCGCATATGCAATTTCCCGCCATTGTCCGCATTTCCCCCTTGCGTGCACAGCCCAGATACGCTTTATCCCCGTTTCGGTCCGGCGTATCGGGCTGCATACCCATTCAGGACGCGGGCGTAGCTCAGGGGTAGAGCACAACCTTGCCAAGGTTGGGGTCGTGAGTTCGAATCTCATCGCCCGCTCCAAAAAAATCAACAAAATCAATTCCGTCTGGATGAGCGCTAATATCGCCATCCTCGCTTGGAACTCGAATGGAACTCGAAACAAGCGGGCGCTGTTCCGGGGAAACCAAAAGTTCCCGCAAAAACATATCAATTGCTGCAACGGATTGAGACAGATAGGACGGATCAAACGGCGCGTAGATTTCTGTTGTCGAGAGGTCTTTGCGCTTGTGGCCAAGCTGTGCGGACACTTCCCACGCGGCCACGCCGGAAGCCCGCAAATGCCGCGCCATCGTATGCCGCAAGGAATATGGGTTTACCTTCCCATCTAATCCGCAGCGGGTGCGGTGATTGCGCCATGTCTTTTTAATGCTGGCGCACGGCTTGCCCCGGAATGTGATCTGATACCCGTCAACGATAAAAGCCTTTAGCGTTTCGGGTAGCTTCACGGTGGGGCGATGCTTCTTAGTTTGCTTCCGTCCGGGCGGATTTAAGACAACCAAGCCATGCATAGTGTCGATCCGATCCGAATGGATATCCAAAACCGCTTCTGGCCGCGCAGCTGTACCAAGCGCCCATAAAATATAGGCTCTCAAATGAGGCGTTTCGGCTGTGTGATAGAACAACCGTAATTCATCCATTGAAAGGGGACGGCCCATAGGGTCCGCGTCTTCGGTTTCCAGACTGCGGATAAACGGCGCTGATTTGATCATGCCCGTTTTCCAAGCCCGATTAATCGCGGCGCGGCCCGTGTTCAGAATCCGATTGATGTAAGAGGGGCCTTTGCCTTGCGCCTTCATGTGTTTGATAAATTTATCAATGGATGCGGCGCTTGAGGCACTTTCAACGGTAGCTTCTGCCGGGAAGTAATCCAGCCAAACCATAAGGTTGAGCCGGGCCGTATCGTGTCCCTTTAACATGCGGCCATGCTCATCATAATAAATGCGGATTACGTCAGTGAGTAGAACCGCGTCAGGGTCTTCATCCTGCAGTTGGTGCTGCGCAACATACCAATCACTTAATCGCTGTTTGGCTTCGTCAAAGTCGTCCGTGCCAAGCGCGACGCGGCGAGTATACTTTCGGTCTGCATCGTACCATGTGCGCCACCATCCTTTGCGGCCCGGTCGTCGTGTAAGCGAGTATTCCCCAAGGCGGAAGTCTTCGGTTCCTGATTTTGCCATTGGATACTCCCAATAATATGATCGCCGATATGCGCCCCTAAATATGAAATGCTGCGTTTGCCGATCCTGATGAAATCTATCTTTCCGTCAAGGCGAAGCTGCTTCAGCGTTTGCGAGTGGATGCCGAGAAATTCGGCGGCTTCTTTTTCAGTATATTGCTTAAACAACGCAAATCCATTCGCATCCGCGATGCCCTTTAATAGGGTTTCATATTCATCAGGATTAGATGGATATATAGACATCACCACTCTTAAAGCTTCTCGCCGCCTAAAGAGCCTGTTACTTGTTGAAGGCAACGATTGCAGGCATACTGGGCCGAAATGACAAAAAAATCAAAGCCAGCGCCAACACCGCCTTTCGCCCTGACTGATCGAATGACAGGCCGGGAAGCAGGCGAATATGACCTTTCAGATGACGCAAGCGTTTCTGAACGTGTTGGAAAATATGAAGCCGCATCGCGCCATGCCACGGTGGCAAAGCGCGTTCTGAGTAGAAATGACGCGCCGCCGGCATCGATGGGGAGCGCTCAAGATGTAAAGCTAGCGCTCAATACACTTGAAGGGTCCGAAAAGTATCACGCTGAAACCCTAAGCGATGAAGACTTAAAAGCGGCCCTTGATCGTGGTGATGTATCAGCCGAGGTCGTAGCCAAAATTAAATCCGCGCGGCAATCGACGGGCCAAAATCAGAATCCCACGAGATCACGAAAGCGCTGATAATTTCGGTATGAATCTTATACGTTCAAAGCCGTCAGACCCGCATTTAAGGCCAAGAAGAATAGAGTGCCCAGTGAAACGACCGCGAAATGCCTAGCTAAAAGCATTCTCTGTTGCGTTGCTTCCAATAGGTAGGCTGACTTCATTTTTTCAACGATAAACTTAGCAGCTTTTGGATCATCGCCAACGAGGTGGCCAAACTTTTGGCGGATGGATTCTTCCGCTTCTGGAATTCGATCAATTGATCTGACCTCTTTCTTGATTTTGCTAGCCATTCGAATGGTTCGAAAAGCTACTAGCCACCAAGACACCAGAATCATCGCCACCCTGCGCGCCTTTCGAATAAATGGCCATCGATCGCGATTAGGTTCGTCGTTCCAATCGGCGAATTCGTTGTCAGCGCGAAGAACGATGCCAAACCCAATAAAGTAGAGAATAAGAATGTCTTTCAGCCAAGGCACGAATTCCCACGGCAGCCAGCCGAAAAAGAAATCGAAAATGTATCCATGAAATATCGTACGATACGTTTTTAAGAATAAGTCGGCGTAGGAAGACAATTCCAACCGAAACCCGATAGCGATCAGGTTTGCTAGGGAGATAGCTCCCAGAAGGGCTGCTAGGTACCCCGCAAAACTCACGATTTGTTTTCTCATTTTGAAAATACGAACGTCACAGAAGATCGAACTAAACAGGGCTTGCGACTCGCACACCGCTGGAATGACTGTCAATGACCTCCTCTAGTCACCTTTTTCGAGAGCGTCCGCCACCTTTGCCCGGATCAATGCCTTGCGATTGATCGGCCCCCGGATCGTTATCGCGGGAATCCTCGCCATCTGATCCATAAAATTGCCGAGGTGGTGCAGCCGACTTATCAAAGCTTGGTTTGGCTTCAACATTTGAAGTGCGGGGGTCTGAGCGCGTGTTTGGATCGCTGGACCATTCATTTTCTTTACGGCGCTTACCCTCTTCACGCTGCTTTATTTCCTCATCAACAGAAGCGGCGGATTCAAAGTCCTGATTGAGTTCCACGCTAGCCGCGAACTTCTGCCAGTTTTCCACCCGGTCTTTATCGCGCTGGCTCCATGCGGCTTTATTGGCGGCTTTGTCGCCGGACTGGCGCAACTCAAGATCGGCTTTGTCTTGCCCGTAGCGTTCGTAGTTGGCGTGAATAGCATCTTTACGGGACGCTTCCAGATCACGAATAGCCGCGCCAATTTCTCGCTTCATTTCCGTATTTAACCCGCGTTCGGCTGCGCCTTGCGCCCGTTTTAAAGCTTCCAGTCTGGCCCCGGTATTGGCCAGCACATCAAAGGCTTGAGACGTGAACCCGCGTTCGTCTTCATTCCGAGTTTTATAGGCATGTTTCAGCGCGTCCGCGATGTTGCGCACCTTGCCGGATAAACGGGCTTCGCGTTCTGTGAAGGCATCGCGTTCTTCCGTGTGAGCGGCTTTCATGTCCTCAAACTTCGGAATGAACCCTTTTCGAATATCCCGATCCGCTAGCTTTTTTGCGTCATCGGCTTCGGTGTTTATCATGGCCTTGCGGAAGCGATGGTCACGAGAAAGCCCCGCCCATTGGTCCCGGTGTTTTTCCTGCATAGCGCGAGTTTCAGCGCCAAGGGTTTTATCAGCCTTGGTCTCAGCTTCGCGGAAGATCGCCGCTGCTTCCGGGTCACGCTTTACGATGTCAGCAACTTGCGCTTCTGCATCGAGTTGATCCCGCGACGGGGCTTGATGCTGCTCATAGGGCAATTCTGCCGCCCGCAGCGCGGCATTGATTTCGCGCTGCTTACAAAGGATTTGTCCGCGCTCACGTTCATAGCCGAGCGCCCAATCGGAAAGCTTGTATTTTGCATTCCGTTCCGGGGTTTCAGTGGCCCCGGTTTGAGGATTGATTCGATTGACCATGACGTGCACATGCGGGTTGGTTTCCGCAGCATGGGCCACAATGACCGCCTGTAAATGATCCGCGCCGAGCTCCCGCAGTGAGCTATAGGCCGCTTTCATCATTTCTTCGCGGGTCAATGTGGGACCGTCATGTTCGCCAGACCATGCAAGCGAATAATGCCAAACATGGTTTTTGGACGGCTTATAGGCCCGGTAAGGGGTGCGCTCATCTTCTGGAAGTTGAGATTGAACGGCTTCGTGATGCTCACGTTTTAGCCGTTCCGCGTCTTTGGCGGTGGCTGCCATGAGCCGGGCCGCAAGTTCCGGGTCATCGGTGCCAATATTGCGCGTATCCGTCCACAAAACACGATCCGCCGTTTTTGCTTTATTTTCATCATGAAGCAAATAGGCCGCTGTCCCCGTAAAAGAGGTGCCAACACCGCCTTTTGTGGATGGGACCCGGGGGATCATTCGCGCAATACCCGTTCTAATGCGGCGGTGAGCTTGCCATTCAAGGATTTCACTTCTTGGGCAATCTCACGCCACCATTCTTGAAAGGCGCTGTCTCGGTGAACAGAGCGTGCGAGCTGGTTGACGTTGTTTCCAACCCGGCCAGCTTCCAGCACAAGCTTGTTCAGCTCGGACACAGTAGCGGCATGATCCTGCGCCGCAGAGGCGCGGGGTTTATGCCCTAATGCCAGTTGGCGGATATATTCAGACTTCGACAGCCCGCAGGCACGGGCCGCAGATTCAATCTGCGCCCGTTCCGCGATGGTCGTGCGAAACCGCAGGATTTCGGATCGATCTTCGCCGCCGCCCAATTTTGGACGGCCACCGGGCTTAGATGTGTCTGTTATCCGCTCATACGGCATTATAAAAAGCGCCTCCTTTTCGCGCATCCAAGGTCGCCGCCTTGGTCGTCTTCCACCCGCGAAAGGGTGGTCTAGGTTGAGAGCGAAGCGCCCTCATCGGATGCACCACGACTGGTGCCGCCCATCCAATCCGCGCAGGGTTGGTCTGATCAAACGGGACCGTTTGTGCGCATCCAAACCGCATAGGGTTGGCCCCATCCAATCGGGACGGTTGGCGGGTTTGGGCAGCGCCCATGACGGGTGATCTGTAAGCTGAACCCGTCCGCCCGCTGCAAGCGCGAGATAGGCCATTAGGTCGTACCGTTTTTGTGGCACAAAAACACATCTCGCTACCCGTAATATAGTCAGAATAGCACACTTTACATAATTTTTGCAATTGGAGCCGAATCACCCGTTCGCCCCAGCGATTTAGCCGCCCAAACGCCTACTCAATGAAGACGTACCCGGCCAACACAGCGTGACCAAAATTAACGCGCAACGCATACCGAATTTCTTTAATCCGCATGCCTTCGCTAACCTGACCGAAAGCCCTTTTTTCCAGCATCAACACCCTACGTATTTTGACCAGTTGCCACGATTCGCCTTCAACCTTCTTCAAAAGCCGAGCAACAAACTGTTCCTTCGTTTCATTCTTCAATTTCCCCATGATCTGATACTCCTTCCTGATTGGCTTCATCAGAAAGCGCGAACGATTAAGCAGGCCGTCAATTGGCCGAAATGCTAGAGAGACTTAGGCACTCGTGCCGCTAGGCTGTCTTGTGTTTCGCAACGATTTACGGGATGCGCGGACGCGCGAAGATGAAGACAATCAGGCCCCATCATGAGGGTTTCAGCACACCTCCAAAGACCACTGACCATGCCTCCATGAGCCACTAATGCGGTCAACAAAAAATGCGGTCCGTTGGTCCTATTTTTATTGACCACGTGGCCCATTCCAGCCTGCTCTAACGTGGCTTTGGCGGGTTACACTGAAACAGAATCTCCAAGATTTTATTCCGACAAGACACCGGGTTTTTGACCCGTTGCCTTGTCTGATTCATAAGAAAGGGGCGGGTTCCCTCAAACAGAATATTTGTGATGGATTATGAAACAAACACCTTTGACTTAGATGGCCTAGCAAAGGTCGAGACAGGCGAACTCGGCCAATACGCCTATAAGCAGCAGTCTTCCGGGTTTTACCTTGGCGATTTCCACCCGGATCATAGAGCCAAGGGAACATGCGGAATCGAAGATGACCGCCATGTTTTCATGATCGCTGGAAGCCGTAGCGGCAAAGGTACAAGTCTTATCATTCCAAATCTGCTTCGCTGGCCGGGCGGCGTCTTTGTGATCGACCCCAAAGGCGAGAATGCCGCCATTACAGCTATGCGCCGGGCCGATGCCAAAACAGCCAAGGAAGCGGGATCAAGCGTCACTCAATGCCTCGGCCAAAAAGTTGCCATTCTGGACCCGCTCAACACCGTTGAAGGGCCAGCAAAAGCGCTCCGAGTAAACTATAATCCGTTCCTCGATATTAATATTGATGACCATGACGGGGCCGCAGGCGAAATCGAAACATTCTGTGAAGCGGTGGTGATGCCGGAAGAAGGTTCCGGGGCGCATTTCAGCGAAACCGCATCAACTGTGCTGGCAGGTGCAATTGAACTGGCGCTCCACAAATACCCTAGAGCCGTCGTCACGTGGCCAATGATACGAAATTTTATTTTGGACGGCCTCAACAACAGTGCCCCCATCAGGCGGGAATTCAAAGTTGAAGACGATGAAGGCTCCGGCAAAGATGATCCCGAAAGCAAGAAAAAGAAAATCGTCTGGGAAGCTGGCGCTTTCGTCAGAGACCTTAAATCTGTCGATACGCCAGAGGGCTTGGCCTATGCCGCATCTGTGCTGTTAGAAAATGCCGGACCCGATGAGCGTGGATCCATCGCATCCACGCTCATGCGTCAATTAAAATGGATGAATGACCGCCGAATGATGGAACATCTATCGGGTGGTGATTTTTCACTGACCAAAGCCATGCAAGAAAACTGGTCCATTTATGTCTGCATTCCGCCCGGAATGATAAATCGTTTTCGGCGCTGGCTTCGCCTTATGGTCGGTCTGGGCTTAGACTCTAAAATGCAAAGCCCGTTCCCGCATAAAGGGCCGCAGACGCTTTTCGTGTTAGATGAATTTGCTGCGCTAGGGGCGTTCTCTCAGATCGAAACCGGGGCCGCTTATCTTGCCGGGTATGGTGTAAAACTGGTCACGGTGATCCAAAATATCGGCCAGCTAAAAAACACCTACCGGGACAATTGGGAAACCTTCTTAGGCAACTCAGGCGGCATCATTGCATGGGGCCTGAACGACAAAGACAGCGAGGATTACGTGTCCGAACGCTTGGGACAGGTTCGAAAATATGAAACCAGCTATTCCAGCTCATCCAATGTATCAGGCGGCGATGTCGCCAAGTTTGGGGCCGAAGCACAGCACGGGGCCGGATCATCTGTAAGTCGGTCCATTCGGGATAGCCCCATTTTATGGCCGCATGAAGTCCGCTATTTGGGCGCGCGTGAACAAATGCGCGGCTTTGTCCTGCCAGCTTCGGGCCGCGCGTTCACGGTAAAACGCCGGGCTTATATGGAAGATGACGGACAAGGATTGTTCGATAGTCCCGATTTTATCCTCGATTGGGAGCAAAACGCCATAAAATCAGGTGCGTGACATAATTTTTACTTGCCGAACGCTTAGTTTATTAAGAGCGTGTCATGTGAACGGGTATGACCCGGCACGGGTTAGCCCCTAATGAACAGGAGTGCTGCCCATGCCTTTGGCAGAAGACCCTATGAATGACGCTCATACCCGGATCGCGCAGGCCCGGTTTGAGAAGGAACTCACAGATTCAGAATTGAATTTACCAGAGGGTGCCGAATACCTATTTCTCGTGGGTGGGATGATGGTTGCCTGCTTTGTCTCCATCGCTCTTATTCTTCTTATTGCCCTTGCCCCACTTTTATATTTTGTCGCTTTCGCATTTAGCCGAAAACAAAGAGGGGCAATGATCTTATCGACAGTGATTTACGCTTGCCTATTGGCCCTATTTGTAAGCGTCTTGTCTGGTGGGATTTGGGCAGCCGGATGGGCAGATGTGCCGGAGATTAAGCGTTACTTCGGCGACCTGTTTTCATTTTATGATGACGGGAGTGAAGGCATGGGTTTGTTGGCCACTTTGGGCTTGGTACAAACTGATAGCGCAGTTTTCATGACTTATAGGCAAACGGCCCTGTTTCTGTTCGCACTTCCATTGATTGCTTCCGTTATACAGCACAGTGATCAAGTGCGGGCGGGATTGTCACGATTGGGCGGCATTCTCGTTTCAGCATTTGAAGGTTCGCATTATGATCATGTTAGAAACACCGCCTTTGCCACGGCTCACGTCAACGTCGACAAAAGAACGGCGTCTCTACCAGTAACAATGGACTTCGGTGAGGTTGGCTATGACCACCAGCCAAAGCCTGCTCACGACTTTGACGCAGATCAGGCAATGGGACTGGAACAGTTCAAAGCCGCGTTGAAAGCTTCAATTGCGGCTCATAGCCCGAATTTCGAATTGGAAAACGTGGGCGTAATTGCCCAAGAGCTCCATTCAGATTTTGGCCCACAGTCGATAGATTTTGCAATCCGGGCAACAAGCGCAGTTTCAGATTATAAATCCAACGAAAGAGAGCGAGTGCTGATAGAGTGCTTAGTCGCGGCACTCACGAGGATTGAACGCGGCCCCATATCATCGCAAGTGAGCTAACAGCTCAACACATCGCGCGCGCAACACAGTACGCCAACCTTGCGGAACAGGTTCACCCCTGAAATGGAGCATTGAATCAGGATCAGTGGGATTGCGGGGCAGCTCTAAATCATATTTAGCGGTGTAAGCGAGCGGATCAGAAAAGAAGTCCATTGCTTCGGTTTTGATTTGGTCTTGGCCATCAAAAGCGCGAGCCGCCAATGCGCGGCCATGCATTGAAGACACTCCATTTAGGGTCGTTTCAAATGCATTCAAAAGCTGGTCCTTCAATGCGCTCATATCTGATTTCACAACCTATGTTATACTATAACAGTATTGGCGATTTCAATAATATTCGGCGGATCGAGGCCGCCCTGGTCGAATAGACCAAGGCGGCTTCGGTTAAGATGCGGTTTCTGCGTCATCTGGCGCTTTGGTACGGATCACCAATTCGCCATTGACGGGCAGTGCATCCAATCGAACTGTGAACCCCTCGCTGTCTTTGTGGGTCCAAACTGAGCCGATTCTGGTCCAAAATCCCTTGTCATTTTCAGATTTACCGGGACGCACTGTGTAAGCCGTATGGGTCGGTTTTCTTGATATGTCGCTCATTGCGATGTCCTTTCATTATGGGGATGCTTGATCGCATCCAGTGACCCGAATTTGCTGGACGAAGGACACGCCCCTGCACCCGCTATGCGGGGGAACTGGCAACACGATTAAGCGGGCAGACGGTTGCCGGGGCTGGCCTGTCCGGCAGGGTCTTACGGATTGGATTGCGGTCTATGCAAAGCCACAAGAAAAGCGCTTACGAGTGGAAATTCTGAGAGCCAAAACCAAGAATTTCGCTAATACTTCTTCATATTATTCTGCATATTTTGATGAATTTCATGATGTTTGTTGACTCATTCAAAGATCAAACCTACATGCATTTCAACTTGAAATTCAATGCGAGGATCAAATGCCGAGTCAAAACGATAAGCGAGACAAGTTCGTCAAACTTGCAGAGGGTCGAACGCAAGCGGCGCTCGATGCGATCCGAAAACTTGGGAACCTATCGAACGCGCGGGCCTATGAGTTCACGCAAAGTGATGTGAAAAAGATCATCAAAGCGCTGCGTGAAGCCACAGCGGATGTTGAGCGAAAGTTCGAATCTTCAGCGCCCGAGGGTGCGGGTAAGTTTAAGCTATAGGGGCGATTAGAATGCGGGCTGAACCACTCAATATTCGCAACGAGAAATTTCTCGTGAACCGTTTGATCGAACAAGCGCCCAAAGCCACGTTCGTCAGAGAGTTTTTTAAGAATGCAGATGAAGCCGCCGCTACGGCAACGGCAGGGAATCGTCGCATCGAGATTTTCCCAACTGTGATCGAAGGCATCCCAAAGCTCACGTTCTGGAACACTGGCACAGGAATGGATGACCAAGAGCTGAGAGCAGCGACTGACCTATCCTCTTCCGTCAATAAGGAAATGTCGCTGGATCAGAATTTCGGTATTGGGGCCAAGGTCTCAGGTCTCAGAATGTCGCGCGATGGCATTCGTTATCGGTCTTGTAAGAACGGAACGGTCAATGAGGTCACTATAGGTTTCGATCCAGATGAACAAACATATGTACGTTTTGCGGTCGATCTCGGTGAGGGCGTATCGGATACTGTTATCGATGTGACCGAAGCTGTTAAGGCTAAAGGCAAGCCGACCGATTTTGATTGGACAGAAGTGGTGCTCTTGGGCGAGAGCGAAAGCCACAACACCGTTGATGAACCACTCGGCGTGGGAAAGAACACAGAGCGCAGTTACATTCCTTCCACCATCTTCAAGCGCTTCGCCTCCTATAGCGAAGGCGTTGAGGTTCGGGTCGATGTCGCCATGACCAAAGGAGGCGGCAAAGGTCAAACCGGAACGTCCCGCCAACTCAAGACTTTAAACGATGTCGTGGATTCCTTGCCTAGACATGAAAGGGTCTCTGAGCCGGGCGGAGAACTGACAGTTCATTACATTCATGATCCGAAGCACAAAAGTTACAGCCATTCGCTTAGCGCCCTCGCAAACCCCGCAACAAGCTCAACGACATTCTGTGCTTTGGTTTTCAAAGGCGAACGCTATGATCTAAAGACCCGAAAAAGCTGGTCCTCGGTCGCTCCAAATTTTGGCATTCCATTTGGATCGAAAGTTCTCACAGTCGAAATTGAACTCTCAGACGATCTGGCGCTCCCTAACCAGTACCGCGACGGATTAACTTGGCCGGAAGACAGTTCGCCCATGGTCGCCGAGGACTTTGCGGACTTTGTCAGGGAATTGATGCCCGATTGGGTGAAAGATGTGATCAAGTCGGAATCCCCAAGATCAGACGACAACCTCGACGATCTGCAATCTGACTTGCAAAAGCTTTTGGACGAGTTTCGCGTACCGACCGCGACGCTCAGCCCGTCGAGAAAGCCAAGTGCAATTCGAACAGACGAAAACACGGAGGGCACGGACTCGTCTGACCCTACGGACTTAGAAACACAGTTCCCCGAACTCGCTGACCAAACTGGCGGCGACGGGCTCGACGAAAACCCCGCACGAAGCCAACGTGCAAAACAGAAAAAGGTTCGCAAGGCTCCTGAGGGATCGAAACTGTCTCGCTCTGCGCAAGCGCTAGAGCGTGTACCCAAAATCGAAATTCTGACCGAGCCCGATCAAATTGCGGAGAAAGACCTGAAAGGCAGAGCGGGCAAGTACTACAAAGAGGCCCAGATACTCTTCATCAACGGACTCTACTCAGTTGTGGAACGGATGGGCGTTGAACTGGAAGCAGAGATGAGAGGCATGGGTGAACCTGAAATTCTTCGCTCGGCGGTTTTAAAGTCATGTCGCAAGTTCATGGCGTTTCGTGTTGGCAAAGCGACCTGTTATGCGATCAGCAAGCGTCTTTCAGACGACTGGAGCAGTGATGACTTGGATCGTGCCACGTCACCGGAATCGCTTTCTCTGGCGGCAGACGACTACAAGCAAAGTTTGGTTCAAGCACGCAAATACGCAAAAGAACTCATCCAAACTGGAGCGTTGCAAGAAATGGCTGAGGAGCCCGCCCCGGCTCCGATGTGATAATAAGCATTACGCAAATAGGCGTTTGGCAATTAGATCAGAGACTTAGGCCAGAAACGGCGTAGGTCTGCGATGGAAATTGGAAAACCAACGATATGGAAAAAGGCGAACCCATTGATTTCATTGAATAGCTGAGTTCTGGAAACGATTTTGATAATCAACGTCGGCTTGGCGTGTGAGCGTCAGCCTGAAAATCTGCTGGATCGTCATATTGCCAGATTTCGCCACCGCACCAATCAACCAGAACTCCATAACCCTTCGCAGCGCCATGTCCTGCCGCTGTGATGGCCACCACCCGACCGCGCCTGCCAACTGGTACTACGGGCCGTTCCGGCAATTCCTTGCGCTTAATAACAGGGCTGGAAAGCAACGCCTCCGCTTCGGCCAATGAAAAAGCCCGATCAGTGAATGGAATGTCTTGTGCGCCAAGCACGCTAAAGGGTGTGAATTCAAAATCTTCTTCGGTTGGTTCCATGCTCGATAGTATCATGGACTGCCCGTTAGCAGCTAACGAGAACGCGAACGGGCCTTCTTGGCTTCATATTCGCGGCCTGCGCGTTCTAGCCCGGCAAGGTATTTTGCGCCTTCTTGTTCCGCTGCGGCCTTCTTCTCATAGAAATGTCTGCCCGGCGGGCCTGATGGCCGATTGCCGTAGGCCATTTCTTCGGCGTATTTTTCAGGGCTGCTCATATCAACACGTATCATAGTAGTTCTTGCTGTATCGGCAATACTCCACCGCGTGGCCTTGTCGGATCATCTCAGCCCCCAAATCCCGCCCGTCGGAGAGAAAACACTGTGAGACGCTTCGCCCATATCGGTCTGTTTCAATGAAACGGCACGAAACGTTTTCATGAGACACTAGGCGAGAAAGGGCGTTGGTCGCCGCCTGACATCCGCTTTCGCCTTTTTCGGGTGCATTTATCCCCCAAATGCGAATGGCGGGTCTATGGCCTTCAATATACAGCGTATCACCGTCCACAACGTAGCGAACAACCCCTTCAATCCTCATCTCGGTTACGTCCGCCCGTGGGGATCTGATGAGCATCATCAAAATCCCTACCAACGCGAAGACGGCCAAAGCGGCGAGTGTGCTGTTCATTTCTCATCCAATAGGATCGTCACCGGGACAATTTTCGGCACCCTTGCATGGTCCGTCGGCGAAGGATTGTATTTATCAAACACTTCGCGGGCCGTGTCTGGCGAAATTCGCAAAGTTCCCCAGATAAGAAAACCGCGCTCATCGAGCGCGGCATAGCCTTTAAATTTCCGCCTCTTAGGTCTCATTGAACTCAGCGGCGGCTTGTGCATCTGGCGCGGCGTTTTCACGGGCCTTACGGGGAAGCATCAACACGCGGCCACTTAAGGACATACCGGGCGGTATCACCAGATTGAATCCATCCCCGTTTTTATGGGGGAAGGCGGTTCCTGCGGCGTGCCAATAGGTGCGGACTTCGCCGTTTTCGTCCGGGCGTTCTTCGGCCAACAATAGATTGTATATTTCAGTCATAAAAAATCTCCTTTTCCAAAAGAGATTCTAACACAAAGAGCGCTGTATTTATTAAGTTTTTTACCTTGCGAGAATTGGCCATTTAGCACTGGCCCTTTAACAGTGATCCCCGAAAGTCCCCTACTCGATCTTTCCGCAAACTGGATGCTTCAAGTGATCTTGAACCGCTGGTTTAGCTGTTCCCTTCGGAGCCGCCGTCACAGGTGGAGCGTAGAGGAGATTTTTTGACCCCTCACCCTGTGCAGGGGGTCAAAAAATACACTCGCAGCGGCCTTTGATGCACTGGCTATGAAACAACCGATTAAACCCTGTTCCCTTTGGAAGCCAGAACAGCCCCTTTAAACGATAGTGATCGTAACCCGAATGGGACAAGACCGCTTGCGGGCTTGGGGCGTGAAACGCCTAGAGCGCGGGCCGTCAGGCATCGCCGATTGCATTGAGACGAAAAAACACCTCAATCAGACACTCTGAGATAATTTGAAACGCTAAGAACTATTCTAGGAGACGATACTGCCACCCATTTTCCTGACAGATGCGAAGCAGATTCCGATTAAAGGCATCCATTTCCCCCTTAATAATAAATAGTTTTTCATTAGTGCCGGACTCTAATGTCGTGTCCCGGTTTTCCGCGCTTCGTCGTCGCTTGGCTTTGTCCCGCGCCTTTTCCAATGATCGCTTTGGAGCGAACACAGCCGCAGGATTGAGCCGGATTTTCAAGCCCGTGATGTAACCCAACCGATCCTTGCGATATCCGAAATACAGATAGCCTTCTTCCGCTGCATCCTTGAGGTAGCGCTGAATTTGCCGGGCCGAACGTCCTAGGTGTTTTCCCAGTGTGCCAAGGGTCGTGAAAATTTCGGGATTGCGGCCACTCCACCCGGCCAAAAGTAGTATCAACCGCGATGTGCCGGGCATGATACGCGAATCTTTCACGAAAGATTGCCGGACCGGAAGAACGAACAGTTTCGATGGCTCCGGGCGCACATATCCTTTTCGAAGCGGCAAGCCGTCTGCCACCGGGTCAAATGAGAATGCGCTTATCCAGTTTAAGGATGAAAACGCTGCCGAAGATCGGCTTCCAGTGTATATCATTGCGGTTCCTTTCCAAGGAAACCCGCGTGCTTCAGGCCATACGATAGTGTTCGCAAAAAGTGCTTGCGTTTTAATCCGTATACTGACATATTGAGATTGTTCACATCGCTATATGCCAGAGTTTAGACCCGCCTTTGTGCGGGTTTTCTTATTCCATACAGTTTCCTTTGTTGTTGATAACTCGGCGGCGGTACGCACGCCGAATCTGATAATGTGATAATATTACATGAAATGCTGAAAGGTAACAGCAAGAAATGTTCTGAGATGAATTGAGATAGTGGATTAAAGCGAATGTCTAAGCGATTGTTATCACTTCAAGAGGCGGCTGATTACGTAGGATTGAGCAAAGCAACACTTCACCGAGCCGTGAAGGCCGGGGAGATTGCTTATGAACTGGACAGGCGCAAGCGCTATAAAATTGAACCGTCCGAAATGGCCCGCGCTTACCCCGATGATGTGGATAATGATCGCCTTCCTGAACGCATGAGAGACACCGCGAAACAGAAAGGGACATTCCCGACCGCCTATTCTGAGCCGGATGCGCTGCCACTTTTGAGGCAGGAACTCGCTTTCCTCAAAGAGAAAATAGGTGACATGAGGGTCTACCATGATCGGGAGCGGTCACAGATGGCCGCAGAGATCGACAATCTACGCGAAAGGCTCGAACATGCCGATGAACAAAGAGGGGCCTATACGAGGTGACCCAGCCCCGTAATCCGGGCCGTTTATTTGGAGAGTCTGTTCGCCTTTCTTTCTGGTTCGGGCATGGGCACTGAGGCCCGGTGAGTGGAGCTCCCACCAAGCTCAGGCGAGCCGGGCCGGTGGGTGCGGT
>JASJAO010000005.1 GCA_030066975.1 Henriciella sp.
CTGACGCCCCAGATCCGCTTATTGTCTTGTCCGATGGCAATGAAATCCCAAAGTGAGCCATCTAAAAGCGTCGCTGCCGGAACAGCCGCCAGTTTTCCGCCTTCTTCCAGCTCTTCGGTCTTGATGCTTCCGGGCTTGTGATTGTGCACATGACGCCCGTCAGGCCGAATATGTTGCAGACGCCGACCATCGCCACTGATTTCGACCATGGCGACATCGTGACGAGGCACAGTCTTGAAGGCGATGCGATCCTCGATTTCTGCAAAGCGGTCCTTGATCCACTTGTCGACATCCTCCCAGTCCGTTCCGCCAACCGGGTATACAAAACTTCCATTGAGGTCGGAGACCGGGTCCTTGTAGACGCTTGCGAAGGCGGGCAGCTCGGTCGGCGTGACGGCGCGCATGTCCGCGTTGAGCTCATAGGGCACCGCCTCTGACGTGGAGCCGTCCAGCATGGCCTGAATCGCGCTCTGCAGCGCCTCGATATCTGATTTGATCTGCGCTGTGGTTTGCGCATCCTCACTGGTCGCGCTCACAGCATTCTCAAGGGCACCGAGCCGTGTGTCCAGGAAGGTCACATATTGAGCGAACCCGGCCACATCAGGCGGGGCCGCCGCGCCGTTGGGAAATACAATCTGAAAATTCGGGTCGGACATATCAGGTCGGATCCTCTTCAAAGACGAGTGAATAGTCGGAAAATTGAGGCTTCACGGTGGGGTTGGCCGCGCCGGTCGGATCGACCAGGCGCATCGTGACCCCCGCCCGGTTCAGCGCGACGCTTTGTCCTTCGGCGACAGCTTCGCGAAGCGGCGGGTCGATGGCGATGGTGACCGCGCCGGTCTCATCGGCGCGCACTGGGGCCGCGCCCTTATACATGTGCAAACGTCCCGTCTGCAGCTCAAACAGGTCGCCCGGCGCGAGCGCTTCACCCCCGGGGATCCATCCGGTCAAAGTGAGCGTCCGCGCCCCCACCGCTGCTGCCGCCACAAAGACCGGCCGCGCAAAAATCCATCCCGTGCCATCGCTAAAGTAAGACCCGTCCAGAAAGGGCTGGCCCGGCGCAGACTGGTCCGCGTCAAGCACGGTCTCAGCCGCGCCGCTCGGACGGACCCGGCGGAATGCAGGCACTCGGACCTTCACCGCGCCGCCCTGCAATCGCGCCAGCAGCGCATCCATCGCACCTGCCTGCCGTGCGTTCAGGCGCTGAAAGCTCATTTCACAGACCCAGCGCTCACCGCGAGCGCGGCTCGCGATTTGGGTGGTGGCAGTAAAGGGCGAAACAAAGCGGGCGACGGCGGGCAGCACGTGCAGGGTCTGCGAGACCGGAAACAGGCCTAGCGGCCAAGGCTCTATCTGTCCTGACATAACGGTGGCCCCCTAGGCTGAGCCGGGATCAATCACCCCGATCGCGAGGTTGAAAGCATTGGCGATGTCTTCCGTCGTTGCGCTCGCCGGATCCGCAATGGCCAGAGCAGCGAGCCCGGTGGGATCAAACGGATCATAGGTGGTGGTCCCGGTGCCGCCATCCGAGGTTGAAAGAGGGGCGAGGACGGCCGGTCCGGCCTTGCGAAACGGGCCTTTCAGGTCGCCGCGGTCCACCGCGCGAATAAAGTACCAGACCTGCGTACTCACCGGCGCGTTTGGATCATCATAGGAGCGCGCTGTGCCGAGCGAGACTAAAGTGGCGCTCGCCTCAATTGCGGCGCTATCGGTCTCGTCCAAGTCTGCGGTGTGTCGCCAGACTTCATAGGTCAGATCGGCAGGCTCGGCCCGGCCGCGCTCCCAGCGCACAGGTATCGCTCGCATCAGATAACTCCGATCGAAATTTCACCGACCTGTCCGGGCGGGATCTGGTTACCAGACACGGTGTCGGAGTCCTCTGAGACGTACTCTGTGAGCGGGGTGGCCGCGTCGGGATCCGCAAAGTCGCTTTCGACATGCGCCGTGGATGTGATGTCACTTGCCAGCCGCCCGGTTTCGGGCTCTTCGGTCAGCGCCCAGGTTGAGATCAGGTGCGGGACCGCTTCCAGCCCTTCCGGCTCAAATGTGATCGGGACGACATCGCCCGGTGCAATCGCCATGCCCTTCATGTTCAGCGCGCCATTGCAGCCCTCGCCGCGGCGGCGTTGGCGCAGGACGATCCGTGCCACGCGCTGAGCCTGATACGGCGATGGCGTCAATGGCTGGTTGAGGTCCAGCATACGCGGTGCCCCGGGCAGGTCCGGCTGGACGACCTCCGGATAAGCAACCCGCCGCCAATTGTCGTCTTCGCTGATAAACTCCCCGCGAATGCCACCGGCACGGTCGGCTGACGAGGTTCGATAAGGAAACTCTGTCGGCCCAACAAAATCAGTTTCATTCAATGAAAAGCCCTGGACCGGCGGATAATAGGCCCCGGGCCAGGCGCGAAACACACCGCCCGGCCGCGCGTGCCACCCAGCCGCAGACCCGAGGATCCGCCCAAGCACCGTTTGCGGATCTTCGCTGGCCTGAATCACCGCGCTCAGGCGATAGCGTTTCTCGCTGCCTCCATTCACGGTTGGCACGATCTCATCGCAGATATCTGCCCCGTCTGCGATCTGCGCCCAGTCGGTTTCGGCGGGCGGGGCGACCTTGCCGGGCAGATGCGCCACAAGGTTCTGGCGTGGCCCATAAATCGAGCGTTCAAAGTGCGCCGCCAGAAGGATCAGATTGTCTGTCCAGGACCAGGTGGCCGGATCTACCGGATCACTGTTTGGATCCCGTGGATCATGCACTTCAAGCCCTTTGATCACCGCCCCGACATTCGGCGCGCCAACTTCGAAAACCGAGCTGTCGGATTTCATCACAAAGCCGATATAGGTCCGGCCCTGCAGGCGGTGCTCCGGCGTCCAATAGTCCCCGGCGAGCGCCAGCATCATCGCATCGGCGACCTGATCCTCGCCGCCAAGCCCATGGCTGACCATGAGCCGCGAGGCGACATCCGTGCCGCGTGACGTGTAGGACTTATTGTAAGGCGAGCTCGTAATCGCGCCCTGATTGGGGCCCGCCCAGCTCGCGCCGTCCACCTTGTTCCAGGCCAGCGTCTCGCCATCAATCATCAGGCTTTCAATCTCGGCGCATTTGTGGCCCGCCAGCACAATCATCCGGGCCAGTTGCTGCGGCTTACGCGAGCTGTCCCATTCATGAAAGCTGTGTTCTCCGACCACTGTGCCATAGGTCCTCGCGCGCCCCAGAATGACATCGTGTGGATTGGTGACATTCGCACTGGCAAATTCGCGTTCGCGATCGCCAAATTCCGGACGCGGCATCAGCAAGGCATTCGCCCCATAGGCGATGCCTGCATTAATCGCCGCCGCCAGCACCACTTCGGCAATCACAGCAGAGGTTCCGGTCAATCCGGCATAAGAGACAATCGCCCCGGCGACAGCTTCACCCATGATCAGACCCTCCAGGCTTGCACGAGCGCGGCGGCATCGACATCGGTCAGCCCCTCCGGCGCGGTAAAGGTCTGCCAGACCCTTTCCGGGCCCAGAACACATAAGGTCGACCCGAAGACGCTGCGCTGCCCGGCAATGCCGAGCGCGCCGGTCTCTGCCTCGTCGAGTCGAACCGGCTGCAAGCCGAGGCGCCGGGCCGCCTTGGCGGCGCAGCCCGCAAGCGTACCGGCATAGGTGCGCACCGCATTCAAAGCGCCGCGCTCATCGGTCCAGGCGGGCAAGCCAAGTTCGCGCCGCACATCAAACCCCAGCTGAGCCGAGACCAGATCGAGCGCGAAGCGCACACAATCGCTGTCCCGAAAGTCAGGTCCGGACCGGCGCGCCCATTCAGCAAGCCGGGCTTCCATAGCCTCCATCGCTCAAACCGCCAATGTGATCGGCTCAACCCCGACCGAGGGCTGGAAGTCCATGCCCTTATCATCGGGAAACTCAGCGCGCTGATCGGCGGGTGAATAACGCCGGAACCCGATCGCGCTGCGATCGAGACCGGGCGGCTCTGCTGTCACAGTGATGGTTGCGGTATTAGCATCATGTCGACGGATAGCGGTGTCATAGTAATCTGAGCGCAGCGTGCGGGCGGACCCAATCACCTCGCCTGTGACCGGATCAAACAGAGCCACATAGAGCGAGACTTTCAAATCATCGCGATCAATTTGTTTGATCTTTTCAACAAGGGCCGCGCCTTCAGGCGTGTTGACGCCGGAGAGGACATAGCTTGCGCCCGACACGCGGCCGGTCAGATCTTCTGACACATCGGCCACCTGCCCCAGCAAGCCGACCCCAAGCCACTGTTTGCCGTCGACTTCAAGCACGCCATAGCCCGCATGCAGGCGCACCGGGTCGCCCGGATAGTCGAACTCAAACAAGGTCGCAATTTGGACATGCGGCGCGCTTGCCGCTTCCAATTGCTCGGGCGTCCAACCTGGTCGCATGATTTACCCTCCACATCTACCCGCCACGGCCGCGACGGATCTGGTCATCGCGATACGTCGCGCGGATCGTCGACGGCTGCTGTTGAATGCTGCGATTGACATAGCCTTTGAAGACCTCGAACTCGGCTTGAACCGCGTTCAGATCCGCGCTGCTGGCACCTCGCGCCTGGGGTGAGAAGACAAAGGTGCTGCCGCCACCCGACGTCAGACCGGCGACCTGGTCGGGACGCAGGACAAGTTCGTCCATATCCACCATGGTCAGACGCTCTCGCGCGCCCGGCTTATCGGTTAAGGGATTGAAGGCACGATAACGGGTCGCATCCCGGCCATAGCCGCCTTCATGCTGGACCGGAATTGAATTGCCACCAATCTGAGGCAGGCCCAGCCCTCCGAAAATGCCGCCGCCAAACCCTTCAAGCAGACCGCGAAACGAGCGCGACAGGGCCGTCACGCTTTCCTGAAGCCCGATCGCATCAAACACGGCTTGCAAGGCCACGCGTTTCCAGACATCGCCAAACTCGGTCGCGCCGGTGGCGAGCCCCATCAGACTGAATTCCAGCGTAAATTGCGTGTCGCGATACTGTGAGGCCGCCTCCGCCGCGCGCTGATAGGACTCTTCGATCTCCTCAGTCGACCGCGCAAGCACATCCTCATCTATCACACCGAGCTCGGCCAGGCCGCCGACATGAGCAAGGTCCGCATCGCGGCGCTGTTCGGGCGTTTGAAAGCGCTGGGTCAGCAACTCACCCTCGCGCTGGATCGCTTGCTTCAATTGGGCATTCAGGCGCTGACGGGCACGTTCCTCGCGTTCAGCCTGGTCGGCCCAGCTCTTGGTCAGTTGATCGAGCTCCTTGCCGATCCGGATCTGTTCCTTGCCGATCGGAGTCTTGGCTTCGAGCGCGGCTTTCTCCCGCGCGAGCGCGAGCTCCATCTGCTCTTGCGTAATCAGACCGGCCTCGAGCAGCTTGTTCAGGCGCTCGCGCTCCAGTGTGAGCGCGGGCATGATATCGCCCTGTTCGACCAGAAGTTTCGCCGCTTCGCGCTCCAGCCGGTTGCGCTCAGCCCGGGCGGCCCTGCGACCCTGCTCATCTTCGGGGTCTTCAAAACTCAGCTGCGGCGGCGTGTCTGTCGCCCCTTCCGGCAGCGGCCCGGCGTCTGAAACCGTTGACCCAAAAGCCTCGAAATAGTGGTCATAAGCATCAATGAGTTTTTCGTTCGCACGTTCGACCCGCTTCGTGGCGCGGTCTATCCTGCCCGACATGCGGTCAGCCGCCGCGTCTTTGCCATTCGCGATCAGCGTGTTGCGCTTTTCAACAAGCGTTCCCAGACGCTGTTCTGCAGCCTGCAAAACCGCGTCGCGCTGCTCTACGATCCGTTCAAGTGCGCGGACATGGCTGTCGGTTCGGACCTCCTCAAGTTGCAAGACAAGCGATCGCCCAGAATCGACAATACCCGCTCTAAACTTGCGCCAGCGTTGCTCCATGCGGCTGACAAACACATCCCATTCGCGGTCGAGCTCAGCGCCCATGGCAATGGTCTCGTTGCTGACAATCACGCCTGCATCGACATAGCCCAGGGTCAGCGCGGCCAGCCCATCGGTCTGGTCACCGAGCACATCAAGCACATCCTCGCCATCGTCGCCAAACGCTTTCTGGGCAATGATCAGTCTGTCCTGCGCATTCGGATAGGCGTCCAGCTGCTTTAGCAGCGCCGAGAGCTTCGCCTCATAGCTGTCTACCCCATTGACCGCCTCGACCATCTCCGGCGCGACGTCCTTGAGACTGGTATAAAACTCGCCCATTCCGATCGCCGCTTCGAGCGAGCGTTTGCGAAACGTCTCGAGCCCTTTCTGGACCGACTCGATCGGCACGTCCGCCTCAACGGCGGCGAGCCCCACCGCCTGCAGGGCCTCAGCTGTAATGTCGAGCCCATCCGCGGTTTCGAGAATCTGCGAGGCATATTCATTCGACCGCTGCAGCTGATCAAACAGAACCAGAGCCGCCGCGCCCGCCGAGGCGAGGCCCGCCGCCATCGCGATCACGCGTGGATTGATGCTCGCCAGGATCCGGTCAAACGTTTCTGAGCGGCCCGACAGGTCATGCATGGAGCCTGCGGTTGCGCCGGTTTGCGCCCCGAGCTCGCCCATCTGATCGGCGGTCCCGCTTGCTGCATTGCGGATCCGCGCGAGGGTTGCATCGCCCTGGGCCTCAACCTCTCTCATATCCTGTCGCCAGGCGCTGGAATCCTGACTGAGCCGGGTGCGGACTTGTGGGCTACGTGCCATCTGCCATTTCCTTTCCCGGATCTTCGTCTTCCAGGTCATCGTCTGCGCCTGCAAACGGACCACGTCCCTGCGCCTTGTTCAGCGCCCCTCGGATCAATCCGGCTTCCGCTGCGCCGATCAGCGCGCGCAGGCCGTCGCGTGTGGCAAGCCCGTCTGGCGCGCGCGCCAGCACTTCTGTCGCATCGAGCCCGACGATCCGACCATCCATGCCGCCGCGCCGCCACGTGCCAGGCTGGAGCGCGAGATCCAGCAGGATCCGGCCCTCAACTGTGGCGGGCTTGTGTTCAGCGCGCGGGCACCAGTAGCGCACGCCGTCTCGTTCATTATAGCCCTGACTGGCACACGCCTCGCCGGTGCGATGACAGGCCGCGCACGTCTCCGCGCCGCCGCCAATCTCCCATTGCAGACGCAGGGCTAGGCTTCCCCCTCCGCACTCAGTTGCATCTCTGATCCCAGCGCCAGACTCATCACCAGTTGCAGCCGCGCCGGATCGCGGACAAAGACGGCAATATTGGCCAGGTCGAGATCGACTTTGGACATATCTGCAAAGCGCGGTTTGGTCTGCTTGCCTTTCAGAGGCACAGGCAATTGACCCGACCAGGACACAAACATCGCCTTGGCGAAATAGATCGCCTGGATCCAGCGGGTAAACCCAAACGGGGACTCGGCGATGACGCGGGCGAAATCCTCTGGCAGGATCCCGAGATCGGCCGTGAGTTCACCGCTTTTCTTCAAGCTTACCATGATCTCGGCCGCACTGGCGCGGGCCTGTTCCACGGCGATCGCGTCGAGCGGACGGCACGTCACGGTAATGCCGCCGCCAAAATCATGCGGCGCGCTCGCCGCCGCTTCCGCGCCATAGATCAAACGCATTAGACAATCACCGGCATGTCATAAGACGGGTGGGTGTTCTTCAGTGTGAAGCGGGCCGCCGGAGCGGTGTCTGACTGTTTGCCGCGCACGGTGAAGTCCAGATCCTCAAACCCCGGACCTGTGGTTGGCGCGCTGCGTTTTTCGACCCGCGCGGCCGGGAATTCGCCCTTAAGCCAAAGATTTTCGGACTTTTTCCAAGTCACGTCATGACTGAAATAGCCCCCTTCGCGACCACGATCCTGCCAGGTTTCATCCGAATAACGCGCCCGCAATGTCGCATTCATTACCGTGGGCCCGGCAGACATACCGCCTGCATAAGGCGAGCCATCCATGAAAGGGTCGGCAACGATGCCATTTTCAAGCGCCATGCCGAAACTGATCACCTTGCTTTCCGAGGCGCCATTATAGGCATAGCCCGGCGAATGGCGGGAAAAGAACTTGCCGCCCGGGCGAACAATATCGCCCGCGATACTGGCATCGGCAAACGGGTTCTCGCTGCGCCCGATCAGGCCGATCGTCGCCTGCAATTTGCCGCTTTCCTTTTGCGCGACCAGGTTCAGGGAATTGGCGGCGACGCCATTGAACACTTTGTGTTTGCCCGGACGGCGGACCTCTTCCAGCGTGGCGGTTGGCAGAATATCTGCCCCAGACTCCCAGACATGGACAAAATCATCCCCGTCTGGCGTGGTTACCGGCTGACCGAAGAGGAGAGAGAGCCAATAGCCGAACTCAATCTCGCCCACCGGCACAACAATGTCGCCGGTCACGGTTGGCAAAGCCTCTTCATGTTCGGTCACATCGCGCTGATTGCTGATCGCTGCGCCAAGTACATTGTCATCGCTTAGGGGGCTGCGCTCTTCCAGACTGTTGGAATAGAAACGCAGGGCCACAAAGTCGCCTGCCACCGGCTCGCCAAATGTGGTTTCGTGGCGCAGCGCCAAATGCTGGACACCGCGACCCCGCGGCGAACTTCCTGTCGGCATGACAGATCTCCTTTACAGGCTAAAAACTAGAGAATCGGATTGCTGGACTCGTAGGTGACGGTCAGGCGCAGGGTCGCCTCGACCGCCCGGTCGGAGGCGTCATCGGCATCCAGATCGTCAAACTCAACCCCCGCCATCTGGCTGTCGAGGCAAGTGCCCCCATAGGTCCAGTCGCGATCATGCTCCGCCCCGATCGCGGCCAGTGCCGCATCAAGCTCCTCATCGGCGTCCGCGCCAGTGAATAGCAGGCTGAGCGCCAGGTTTGCGACATGCGTGTAGACCGTGTCACCGGGCGCGCCGCCAAGCGCTTCCTCGTCTTCGATCGGCAGGATGCTTTCGCGATAGAATTGCAGCCGGTCATCACCGCTCGCAATCCGTTTGCGCTTCTTGGTCAGGACTTCGATATCGGTAATGCCGGGCAAGCCGAGCCAGGCGCTCGCCATCGCTTCCATAGTTGTGACAAGGCTCATTCTGAGGGGCTCCTATCTTGTTGGGACCGCACACCAACATCAAAATCCAGCCGCGTTCACAGCCGACACGACACCGCGCGCCATGGCGTCAGGCCATTGGCGCTCAAAGTCTCTGAAGATGCGCTTATAGTTGATCCGCTTGCGCAGCGTTGCCTGGCGCACCAGGACAAACATCACCACGCGCACAGTCTTGTTGCCTTTGCGCTGACGATCCACCAGCAGGCCGGTCTTGCCTTTGTCGATCGGTACGAATTGCAGATTGATCGATTTGCTGGCCTTGGCCGTGTCCAGGGCTGACATCAGCTTGCGCCCGCGACGCTTGCGACGCGGCGCATGCTCTGTCGGGATGGCAACATACTTGCCGCCCGACGTGTTCACGATCGTGGCCGGCTCTTCGAACGCAGCCTTGAGCACGGGCGCTTTCGACCAGAACAGGACAGCGGGCTCGAGGGAGTATTGCGCGCCCCCGGGATACGTCCGCGAGCGCCAGGTTCGCGCCAGACGTTCACCATCCGGAAACCCTTCGCGCACATCGGCGCGCAAGGCGTGCTTACCTTCCCGCTCCATCTCCCGCGCGGCCATTGTGGCCCCTTTGGCTGTGGCATCGCGCACTGCGCCCATGACCCCATTATAGGTGCCCAGGGTGCGTAAAGCGAGCTTGATGCCTGCGCGGCCCGACACCATCAGGTGAGTTTCCGCAGCCTGATCGACCAGACCAGTCGGTCGGCATCGTCGCTGGCAGGATCATCGAGCACCGTGTAGCGCGCACCCGATCCCAGCACCTCACCCACTTCGATCAAAGCGCCGTCAAGCAGCTGAGGCACCTCGCTGCGCCGGAGCTCCGCGCGGCGACCGTCCGGCATGATTGTCTCACCGCCGCCAAATCCGCCAATCAGCATCTCCTCACCGATCCAAAGCAGCTTGCAGGGACTGGCCGCGCCATCGGGGTCGAACCAGGCTGCGACACCGAAGGCTTCAAAACTGGCATCAACCGCGATCGCGGCGAGCGTGGACATTGGGGCTTAAGCCTGTTCGCCCGCCGGATCCGCCGCTGGCTCGGGCGTCTCTTGCGACACGCCTGCCTCGGTGAGCTGCTTTTGCAGCGCAGCGATCTGGTTTTCCTGATCGGTGATGGTGACCCCCGCCCGCTGGTTGAGCTCTTTCATCTCCGCCGCAGAGGCCTCGAGGCTTTCGTATTCGGTTTTCAAAGCCTCGAGATCGGTGCCGAGCTGGTTGCGCTCTTCGGTCAGGGCAGTCACCTGCCCCTGCAGGGTTTTGACTTGCTCATCGGCCTCAGCCGTCGCCTTGGCGGTTTTTTCCGCATCTGTCTTGAGCGTCGCGAGCTCTTCACCGAGTGCTTTGGCTTCAGCCTGCGCGGTATCGCGCTGACGCCCGAGCTCGACGGCTTTTGCCGCTTCAGCCTTCAGGCCTGCGAGCTGTTGCTGCAGGGCGGCCACCTGCTTGAACGCGTCGTCACGCGCAACCTGCATCTTGGCCACTTCGCCCGCATTGGTGTTTGCAGCCGCCATGGAGGCGTTGAGGGCTTGTAGATCTGCGAGCTCTTTGCGTAACGCTTCGACGACAGTCACCGAGCTTCCAAGGCTTGACGGTTTCGGCTCGACCTTTGGGCCGATCCAACCCAATCGCTTGTACTTTTCGAAACGGGCGGCGCCGACCTTGCCCTCACCAAGTTTCTTTGCGGTGACCGGGTCGCCAATCGGGATTTGAACCTGCTTCTTGCCAACCTGCACGGTGATGTTGCTGTATGCGACGATGGTTTCAGCCATGTTTGTGGCTCCTTTTGTTTCCTTGGCCGGATCCGCTCCGGATCAGACGCCGCCCGCACGCGCAGGCGACGCCAACATCCGGACCGAACCGCTACATGGCGATTTGGGCTGTGGCTCCGATTTTCTTCAGGACCGAGATCGGGTTGGATTGGGTCTTTAGCTCGATGCCTTCACCGTGCTTCAACACCTCTGGAGAGACGTACAATTCTTGCCCGATCGTGTTCACTTCGCGCATATCGTGGGCCGGTGCAAAGAAGGTCTCCCAGCCAGAGCGCATGCCCGCCGGGAATGCATAGCCGACATTTTCTTCAATCAGCTTTTCCGACGTCGAACCATCCGCCAACACCACGTTTCCAAAGTACTCGACGAAGGTCAGGTTCTGGAACTCAAAGGTCCGACCGTACATACCGCCGCGCTTCTCGCGCGTCATGTTTGCAAGCGCCGCAGCCGCGGTGTGGTTCAGCCAGTACTCTTTCACCAATGGATGACCCACAAGCCGGTTGAAAGCCGTGCTATCGCAGACGACCTGAACCGAGGTCATGGTCTCGCCAAGAAGGTTCTCTGTCACGTGATTGAAAATGTGACTGCAATTACTGATAAAATCAGCGTTCGCGTTTTCCAGGTCTAGGTCAAAGACTTTCTGAGTCAGGTCGAACGTTTGATAGAGGTCCAAGAGTGTCTCACCGGCACCGTCCAGGACAAGCCCCTTAAGGGCCCCGACTCGGAGATACTCCAGCGTCTGGTCGTGCGGCAAGCGTGTTTCCTCAAGACGCTGGTTCAGCGCGTCCTCGACAGTCATGCCAACCAGCTGACCGTTCTGCACTCGCTCGAGATTTTGCACATCCGCTGGCGTGAGCAGATCCTCCAATGGAAAATGCGGGATCTCGATCAGCTTGGCCTCATCAGAGAGCCGCTGGTGTTTCGCCGCCTGCCCGCCTCGCGGCGTCGCAGGGAGCACCTTGACCACAGACCCCTGAACATCAATTCGAACATAGGTTTCGGGAATCCCGCGACCAGGCGAGACGTTCATGTCGCCGAGCAGACCATAGGTGTTCGGCACATTGTTGATGGCTTGGGTAAGGCCATAGGCGGTGTAAGCAAAATTGAATGGCATTGCGGGTGATCCTTGTAATGCGGTTTTAAAAGAAAACCCCGCTCACAGAGGTGAACGGGGCGCACCCGCACGGCGCGGGAGGGTGTAGGTTGGAGTTAACGGGCGAGGATGTGTTTGGCCTCGAGGCTGGCGATGTAAGCGGCCTGGGCTGCCGCATCACCGTCCATAACGAGTTTTGACTTATCGACAGTGCCGAGACGCCGCATGGCGACGGTTCTCACGGCATCGCCCCCCGCAGGGATCTCGACCTCGCGAACAAGGACACAGTCCGCGACAGCCAGGCCATCGGTATCACCGACCGCAACGGCGCGGAAAGACCCCGGCGTTGCTGTCAGCTGACCGAGCACCTGCCCCGGTTTGTACGACGTCGCAGCGGCATCCCCGGGAATGGTGATCGCCTCCAAAGACATTTCATCACTGACTTTGCCTTTAACGATCCAGCTTTCAGTCAGCGGCTGCTTGAATGTTTCGACCATCAGTTTGGTCCTTTCTCAAATTATGTGCGTTGAAGTGAGTTTGGGCGACGCTAAGCGCGCTCGCGCATTTTAATCGCCGAGGCGATCAGACGCTCATCCGGGCTCTGCGCGCTGCGCCGCGCTCCGGCATTGCTGCCGACATCCGGATCGCTGATCTTGACCCCGGATTTGGCAGACGCTTTGAGCGTGGCTTTCGCCGCCTTGACGGACATGCGGGTTTCAAACGCCAGATGGTTGGCGAGCGGGCCACGGCCCTTAGCCTCTTTGCAGTTCAAAATCGCCTGAGCACGGGCGAGCGCCTTCTTTTCATCCTCTTCCGCGTCTGGATCTTCCTCAGCATCAGGGTCGGTCTCTTCCGCGTCCGGGTCGTCCTCTTCGGCATCCGGATCCGTCTCTTCTGCATCAGGATCTGTTTCCTCTGCATCTGGATCGGTCTCTTGCGCATCAGGATCCTTTTCCTCGGCATCCGGATCGTCTTCCATGTCCTTCTTTTCGGCTTTGACCTGCATCTCCAGAATCTTGACGGCACGCGAAATCCGGTAGTCTGCCTGAGCTTTCGTGTTGGTCAGGCAATCACCGGCGCGGTGACCGTCCGGCAAGATGGCCAGCGCATCAGCGGTGCGATCGCCTTCCGTGCCTTTGCCGAGCAGTTTGGCGAGCGCCCGCTGCGCGACGGATTTTTTCTTCGACATGGGTATACTCCTTTGGTGTCGGTTTCGGCATTGGCCCCGCCGCGGGGAAGTCATTTACACAAATGGCCCTGGTCCCCCGCGTGAGCCGCCCCGCGATGTTGGGACCATTGGGGTGGTTGGGTGGGCGCGCGAGCCCTGAGAAACAGTCTTTAATCAGCGACCATGGCGACCAGATCCGCGAAGGCTTCGCGCTCTGTCGTCACTTCATCGATCAGGCCGATCGCCAGCGCCGAATGCGCCGGATCATCATGATCGGCATCGAAGATCCGGGCCTCAGTGGCCAGCGATGTCTGCGCCGTCATCATGGGCCGTCCGAGCTCAACCGCCTCAACAAACTGCCGTCCAGATTGATCGACCATGGCCTGCAAATTGGTGACCGCCTCGTCATCGAGCGGTTTGAAACTCGCAAATTCCGTCTTGCGGGCCCCGAACTGGATAGGGGTCACTTTATAGCCCCAGCGTTCCATTGCGGCAGACTCGTCAAAATGCAGGATGACCGCACCAATAGAGCCAATAGCGGCATCAGGTCCAGCTGTGATCCAATCGGCCTGCGACCCGATCCAGTAAGCGGCGCTGGCGCAATAGCGGCAATGCACGTGAACCGGCTTGCCGCCTGCCTGGGCACGGTTGTCGCGGATCAGTTTTGCGATCGTCCAGAGCCCTTCCGAGACCAGGCCGCCTGGGCTCTGCATGGTGATGAAGACCGCCCGCACGCGCGGATCCGCAAAGGCGAGCGTGAGCGCTGCCTCGATCGTGTCATAGCCATGCCACCACCAGTCGCCAGAGCCCCAGCCTTCCGGATAGAGCGAGCTGTCAATGTTCAGGATGGCGACGCCGTCTTTCAGGGTCATGCCCCAATCGAGCACCTCGTCAGAGTCACCCATCCAGAGCGGGGCATAGGCCACCGCCTCGGTGCGCGGTTCGGCATTTGCGAACCGGGTTCGCTTTTTGGTTTCGCCGGGTCCGCCCCGCACCTCTCCGACCAGGTTGGCCAATTGCTCTGCCGCCGCAGGCGTGAGCAGAAGCGGACGTTCGGTCAGGGTTGCGAGCCCGGCCCGCAAAAAGGATGGAAGCATGATTATGCCGCCTCGTTCTGGGTTTGCGGTTCGGGCTCAGGTTCTGACCCCATCGCCAGCGCGGCCGCTTCAGCGAGCGACTTCGGCTCCGGCAGGCCGAGGCGTTCTCGCAAGCGCTTCTCGCGAGCTTGCTGAATCTGATTGTGCTTCCAGTGACCACCTTGACGAGCAGTGACTTTTTGCAGGGTTGTCATACCGTTTTCAAGCTCAATTGCCGCGCCGGTTGGCTCTTTGACAGGATCGATCCAGCCTCGCCCGGGACCGAGCCACTCGCCCTTCAGCCAGGCCATGGGCCGCTGATACAAATCTGGAACCCCTTCAGGTGCCTCGATCTCGCCGCTCATCAGCGCGTCCTCGAGCACACTCAACAGGACCGGCGTAGCGATCTTGGCTTTGAACAGATCCAGGAAGCTCTCAACCGAGCGGTAGACCTCGATCAGACCAGCGCGGGCACTGGAATAATTGGTGCCGGTATAGTCCATGCTGAGCTGTTCATAAGTCAGGTCCAGGGCCGAGGCCATGTGACGGACAAAGACCCGGGTAAAGGCCTCCATATCGCCGCCATTCCGGCTCGCGGTGACCATTTCGACCCGCTCGGTCGGGAACAGTTTGGAGATCCGGGTGCCATCCATCATGCGCGGGCCGTTCGGGCCATAGTACGCACTGCTGGCGTCGGCAAATTTTTTCATATCATCGACGTCCAGCGCGTCCTCGATACTGCCCGCTTTCTTGTCGGAATAGATGACCATGGCCATCATGGCGTGAACCAGAGCGGACTGGATCTCGGCCTCTTCACGCATGTTGAGTGATTTGAACCGACCCAGAATGGCCATGAGCGCGCTCCAGCCGCGGCGCTCACCGGCCCGTTCCTTACGGCGCAGGTGGAGCACAATGGGACGGCCATGCGGCTGTCGATACGGCAAGCGCGACCAGGTAAAACTGTCTATGCCGGTCAGCGTCCAGTCGTTCGGATGACCATTGCGGACATGAATGGCCGTCACATGGCGGCCATTGGTCTCAATCCCCGCGATCAGGTTTTCTGTGTCCGGCGCATCATTCGGATTGCTGACCCGGTCCGGATCGATGACGTGCAGACTGGTCCGGAGCGGGAAGCCGTAAAGCGGATTATCGTCCCAACGCAGCACAGCAAAGGCCTCATTGTCGCGAAAATAGTGGCGCGCCATCAGATTGCACAGCCCGCCCCAGCTTTCATCACCTTCCCAATCGCAACGGCTCAACGGATCCTCGGCCCAATCGGTCCAGACACGTTCAATCTGATCCGCGAGCACGTCAGCGTCCTCTTGGTCGATCCCCAGTTCCTCAGCGTCCGGCTGCGAGGTAAAACGCAGGCCTTGCTGACCAACCGTCATATCCAGTTTGCGATTGATCCCGGCAACCACCAGGCCTTCATTGCGCTCAAGATCCCGTGCCCGGGCGACAGCCGCGTCACGACCGCGATACTTGTGCTCCTGGTCGGCAGGCGTCAGCGACGGATGCCAACCGCCGAAGATCTGACCACGGCCAGTCGCAGATTCTGCGATCGCGGCCTGTTTGGCAGGCACCCTCTCGCCAGAGGCTTTGCGACGGCGTACACGTTTCAGCGCCGTGGATTTAGCGGTGTTGAGTACCGGCATCGCAGCCTCCCTATTCTGACTGTTGGACCTGCGCTTCTAGGAAGGGAAACAATGCGGTCGCCATCATGGCCGCGTGCTCACCTACCGTCGCCTTCTCTCTAAGCGCTTTGGCCTGCACAAAATTCGGATCTTCAGCCAGCGCTTCTTCTTCGTAACGCGCGATGGCACGAGCCAGTGAGACGGGATCAATTTGAACGGTTCTAAGCGTCATGGCGCAACTCTCCAAAAGGCGAAAGATTAAAGCAATTTCTTGTGGCCGAGATCGCTGGTGATGATGAGCTCATTCGCTTCCGTGCCCGCGCCGCCTGCGATTGAAAAACGGTGCGAGACCGGGATCAGCACAGCCCAATCGAATAGCGCGCGGATCTCTGGCACGTCATTGATTGAGAAAATGAACTTGCCCTCTATGGTCTGCAGCCGCGCGGCCAGCGTTTCGAAATCGTCTCGTGAAAACACATCCGGTCCATAATCGGTCTCGCCATTCCAATAGGGTGGATCGAGATAGAAAAGTGTGCCCGGCTTGTCATAGCGGGTGATAAACTCGCCATAGGGCAAACGCTCGATCACTACCCCTGACAGGCGTTCATGCAGATCCTGCAGCATCGGCACAATCCGCGTCACATCAAAGCGCGATGGCTTGGTCGCATCCACGCCAAACGACCGGCCCGTCACTTTGCCGCCATAGGCCATGCGCTGAAGGTACAAAAAGCGCGCAGACCGCTCCAAATCGGTGAGCGTGTCCGGATCGGTGTCGATCAGACGTTCAAACTCGGCACGGCTGGCCACCTGGTATCGCAGCATCTCCGAGAAGGCCACGAAATGCCGCTGCAGAACGCGAAAGAAGGTCGAGACGTCCCTTGAGATATCATTGATCACTTCGACTTTTGGGCGAGACCGGCGGCGTAAGAACACCCCGCCCATCCCAACAAAGACCTCGGCATAGGTCACGTGATCGGTGGTTTCGATCAGCTGACAAAGCTGGTCGGCCAGATTTTTCTTGCCACCGAGATAAGGCGCAGCCGGCGAAACCGAGCGTACAGGCGTAGACTCCATAGCAGGTTTCATTTCTATTGCCGCGACCAGGTCGACTGGTGGCGGGATGGTGAAACGCGACGGCGTTTCAGTGTGGGCTCTGACCAGCCCGGCCCGGAGCGTTGGCGCGCTCCAGCCCCCGTCTCGTCGGGGAAATCGTGTCGCGGGCGATTGCACAGCGTTCCCATCCGGCGCAGCCCATGTCTGGGCGGCTCATCAGCACTTGTTGCCAAAATGGTTCGGCTTCACATCCGTCTTGCCTTGACTGTCACCAGTCGCAGCTCAACCCGGCCTGCCTGTCAAAACAGGGGACCGGATGCTGGGCACCTTGCGAGTTCACCCAGACCCGCCTTCGGGTATTCTGTATGCAGACGCGCGAGTACCGGCGCGTGCCTGCAAATCCTGCCGGTTCAGGGTGGGCCACCGCAAAGCGGATTTACGGCCCTTGAAAATAGCTAATTGTCTTTGCGCCACCGCTCTATGACCGCTGGAATCAAGTCTTTCAGATCGTCGAAAATCCAGGCTCCACGTGGCGACGAGCCATAATCCGCCAGACCAGCGCTGCAGACCACATATGAAATGAATTCTGCGTAAGAAGCGGGCCAGCCTTTCTCATGCGCGACCTTGCTCGCGACGAACTCATTTCGGGACATTTTGTCGAGCACAAACATAACATCCTCGTCCACAGCGGTGCCGTACCCACCGCATTGGACATCCAGGATATCCGACCAGAAATCGTTGCGCACCTCGATCGACACAGGATCCTCGGTGTCGACGGGGGGCGTTGAGACATAATGCTCAAGCTGCGCACGGATCCCGAGGGCCCGCCAGTCTTGTTCTGAGTAAGTCCTTGCCATTGATCAGTTGCTCCAGACTAGGCTTCAGTCAGGCAGCTTAGCTCAAATCTACCGACTGCCAACTTTTGCGCCTATCTCAATCCCGGATTGATCATGATTGACGGCACTTGCATAAAGCAATCACCAGCGAGTCGCCGCACGAGCATCATGACCTTGGTTCTGCGCCCCATGCCGGGTCGGGCTGCGCGGGGAGGTCCCGCTGGTGAGCTCAGTAGCGCTGCGGTCGCCCAAACACGGGTCGGATCGGACGTCGACGCTCAAACTCCGCGCTACAATTGCATTTGGCGAGTTCTTCCTCGACCTCCTGGATGAGGCTGCGGAGGGTGGATTCCTGAGCAGGCGTGTATTCGGCATTGCGCCCGTCATAGGCGACTTTGACCAGTTTGGTGCCAAGCGCCAATTGCGTGAGTGCCGCTTTGAGCGCGGCATGGTCGGCCAGCAATTGGGGACATCTATCATTTGCCATCAGCTTGTCCTCCAATTCTGTTTGCCCATCTCGCGCAGTTTGGCTTTGTCGGCCTCGCTAAGCCCGCGGGTCGGCTCTGTCTGTTCGGCAGGCGGCGGGGTCACACGGCCCCAGATCTGTTCCAGACCACCCGCATCCTTCAGCGCGGGATCCTCATCCGGCAGCGCCGCCTCATAGGCTTCGCGCCAGCGGTCCTCATCCCAATTGTCCATTTGCAGCGACCAGGCCCCGGCGAGGCAATAGACGCCGAGGTCAAGTTGCTCATTGGCCTGGCCCGAGACTTTGACCCATTCGCCGTGCGGCTTTTTGGGATCGTCAAAACTGATCTTCTCGGCCGTCAGCTGTTTGGCTTCAGCCTCGGTTAGCCCTTCCGGAAACAGGATCGCCCGGCTCGGCAAGGGCTTGTCCGCCTCGGATATGATCCCGTCGGCGAGCCCATTGTAGAACCGGCTTTTCAGCGTGTGCGTCCCGATCTGGAGCGGGACAATCTTGGCCACCGTGCGGCCACCGAACTTGACCTTGCGGCGTGTGCCCTGCGTCACAGCTGGCGCCTGATAGGCTTTCGGGCCTTTCGCGCCAAAAATCGCAAACACGCCCTCAGCGCCTCGGCCACGGCAATAGTGATAAACTTCCTGTGTCCAGTTGCCGGAATCGACGAAACAGCGCACCGGCATGGCGGGTTTGAAGTTCGGCCCGGCATAGGTCTGCTTGCGCTGGGCATCGAGATCGCGCCAAACGTCCAGTTTGGTGGGATCGCCCGGCAGGATGCCGGTCGCGACCCGAAACCCGAGACCGCCCCGGCCCCAGCCATAGACCGCCCATTCGAGGCGATTGACCTGGACATCGACAGCCATGGTCAGAAACGCGCAGAAAGGCGGCACCTCGTTTGGCTTTGCCCAGACCCGGCCCGCCGCAGCGACGAGCTCTTCCACTTCCGGGCGATCGACGAGGCCTTCATAAGGCAGGCCGAGCGTTTGTTGAAAGAACACAGTGGCGTCGAGGCGGCCATCCACAACTTTGCGCCATTCGTCCCAAATCACGTCCCAACCGATAATCGTATTCATCGCCTGCCAGATATGGAAACTCGCGGCGCGGCCCTCGCAATCACGACCCGCAATCCAGCGCGAGCCGTGTTTGGCGAAAGCGTACTTTTCGATGTCGGCTGCCGGGATGACATCCGGAGGGACCGGATTGTCGTCACGATCGCTTTTGAAATACGGGACCCAGCGCCCGTTTTTGATCATCTCGTGGCGGTGATAGTTCTCAGCCAGCGCCCCGCAACCCTGATTGGGCTGATCTTTCGAACGCGCCTGGCAGTAAAACCCCACCGTCTGTTTTGGGTTCTTTTCTGTGGGCCCAGCCATGTTTTCAAAGTGCAGCGCACTATAGTCTCCGCAATGCGGACATGGGACAACGAATTGGGCCTGGTCTCCGGCTTCGAATTCCGCCGTGACCCGGCACCCCCCTTTTTCGCCCTCTTCAACCTTCTTGCCCGGCGTTGACGGAATGATGAGCTTGAACCGCGCACCCGCCATGGTTCCGCGTTTGCGCGCCTGATCGATCGGATGGCCGCGACCGTCCACGTCCTCCTCATACTCGGTTGCCTCTTCTGTCACCACGAGAGGCGCGGTGATCATCTGCAGAGGCTTTGATGTGCCCGCACTATCGATGATCGCAAATCCCCCGGCAAACCGTTTGAAAGCGCCGGTCGACCCGTCCGCAGAACGGCCGGTCTGGCGCGCCACTTTGCGCTGGACGCGCGGGCTCGCCGCCACGGAGGCATCAAACTTGACCTTGTTGTACTTCTTCGCCTCATCTGACGACGGTGCCAGGATCAGCATACTACACGGGGCTTGATCGATCCGACTGAGGATCGCGTTGACACCACATTCGGACTTTCCCGTCTGGGCTGACCCACGGACCGTGACTGTCTGGCTCGGATCTTCCGGGCCCATCCGGTCCATTGGGACAATCAGATAAGGCAATCGACCATTGTCCCACGGCCCTGGGAACGGCGAACCACTTTCCGGCGAAACCATGCGATGCGCATCCGCCCAATCAGAGACTGAAAGCGGGGCCTCTTCAGGCGCGGCGGCAGCGACAGCCCCCGCCACCACGACGGCAGCACTGGCCAGACCGACGAAGATTGCATCAAGTTCAGCAGGGTCGATCAGATCGATCATGCGGCTTGCTCCTCATCTCCAGGACTTGGGCCTGGTTCCGCCTCGGCCCCGACCAGAAGCTCCACCGCATACGCCTCAAGCACCCGAAAGCGCTCAAACACGTCGGCATCACCATCAGCGACGCTCTCGGCAATCTTCTGTGCGAACATGTTCCAACCGGCGCGAAAGGTCTCGTCCAAGATCGCCCGAACATCTCCGGCGCGGCTATCATCCTTGAACATGGCGGCAATCCGCTCTGACGCTGGGCCGATTTGGGCCCGGTGTAGCGCCTTGCCTTCCGCGATCGCATTGGCGAGAGCGGCTTGCACAGACGCGACCGGGACAAGTTGTCCGTTGGCTTCGAGCAGTCTTCGCTGAAGCTCGAGCGCTTGGAGGTGCGCCTTGGCCTTGGTCGGATCCTTTGGAACACCGCGTTCATCACGCTCAAGCACCGCAGAACGATTTGAACCTACGAGTGGTTCGTCTTTCGGGCCCGCCGGTTGAACCTGAACTTGTCCGCTCGGCATGATCTGCCCAGCCTCACCGGCGTGCAGCTGACGCTGGTAGTCGTCGCAATAGCGCGAGAACATCTGCGCGGCGTCGATCCACAATGTCCGGCCGGACTTTCGAGCCAGGTCTGTGTACCCATCGCGCCTGGCGAGGCGACTGATGGTCGAGAGACCGACCGTGACCCCGTGCTTGGCGAAGTAGGTGACCGTCTCTTTGCCGGTGAGCCAGCTGTCCGGAATCTCTGAAGCAACGGCGTCTGACATGGGTGCAGGACCTCCGTTGCAGGTTAGTTGCAGGCGGGTCCTATAGTTGCAGCGATGGTTGCAGGTGTTTCGAAATTTCCGCACTGGAAATCCAAAACGCGCTACGCGCCCCCCGTATTGTTTTGGGTTTGGGAAGGACCCGAAAAGTTGCGACGAAAGTTGCCGTGCAAGTTTCCGATGGTGGCGTTCGTCCCCGATTCTCACTTCCCGGTCAACCCCCACTCCCGGTTCACCGCCCCCGATTGACCCGACCCGCGACTGCCTCCAGCCCCGCCACCATTGAGATTTGAAGCACTTGAAGAATATCTGAAATTCTTCCTCCGATATGCTTGCGAGCGGCTTCCTCGACACCAAACCCACCCCGAATCACCGCCATTGCCGCCAGTCCGCAGCCCTCACGCCCCGAATCAATCCCGGCCTGTTCTGCCGCATTGAACAGCTCGAGCCAGACCTCACCGACCCGCCGCCGCGCGTCCACCAGATCGCTCAGCCCGCCATCATGGCCCGGCCTCACGCCCTGCCCGACCCGCTCGGCAAAGCCGCCATAGGTCTCTACCCCGCAGGGAATGTCGTCCTCGCCCACCTTGTCGACCACCACCTGTTCGAACGTGCCACGCCGCACCGCGCGCCAGACCGTCACCCGGCCATCACCATCACCGGCATGCCCGGACACGCCGCCGCCGGAGCGCGCCACAGCCGCCTCATCCATCGCCAACAGTGCCTGCGCCGTGCGATAGTGCGCCTCAGTCAGATAGTTGGATCGCTGGACGATCAGAGCGAACCGCTCCCGGACCTGCCGTTTGGACGCCTTACGCGCCTGGGCACAGCTCGCCAGCTCGGCCTCAACATCCGCCAGCTCGCTTTCAAGCCGATTGCGCGCCCGGCCCAGCTCACCAATCCGAACCGCGGACTTCGGATCACCGGGATCGCAGCGCTTCAAGGACTTTCGGCTTCCCTCGATCGCGGCCAGCAGCTTCTTGCGCTTCGCCTCGAGGTCCCTGCGCCGACGGTCTTCCCGTTTGGCCACCCGCTCCAGCGCCATACGTCCCGACTGTTCGCCTGTCAGGGCGAGCAAAGTCGATTTCAGCGATCGAATCTGGACACGCTTATCCCCTTGCAGCTCGGCAGGCGCGCCTTCATCGACCATCTCGCGCAAACGCCGCTCGGCCCGAAACAGTTCGGCTTCAACTTGCGCAAGCTTCGCCTCCCGTGACATCCGCCGCGGTCGGCGTTTCGGGCGTTTGGCCTTGACCTCCACCGCCTCATTCGCAGCGCTGTGATCCGGCGTCGCCCGCCCAGCCACCGTGCGCTTCTGCGCCGCCATCTCGGTCTGAAACGGGGTCAGGTCATGCTCCGGCAGAAACCGCTGAGCGGTCAAAATTCCTTTGCGTCGTCGCGGCATCGTTAGCGCTCCTCACGTTTGAAAACAGGTTCTGAAACAGAGTGTTGCGAGGCCTCCGGCAGCGGCTTTGCCCCATGGGCATGACGGCCTCGATCGGTGATCATCAGCCCGAGATAGCCATGATCCATCGCCACACTCAGCAGCGTGTTGAAGTCTGTCCGGTTGAGCTGATCGCACTGTTTCGTGCTGCCTGCCCGGATCACCAGCCAGCCATCCAGGGTCGCCAGATGGCACCCGAGCAGGCGTTCCGCGAGGTCGGCGCGGCGTTGACCATTCAGCCGCGAGAGCCCGGCAAGCGACCGCACATCGAGCGCCGCCTCGCGCATGGGCGTGCGCGTAAGGGGATTATCCTTGAGGAGTATATCCTTATAGGGGGGTGTGGGGGGTGTGGTCTCAAAGTCCAGGTTCGCGGTCTCAGAGTCATAGTTTGTGGTCTCAAAGTCATAGTTTGGCGTCACTTGTCCACAGACCCGCTCCGGCCAGCCGGTCATGGCCTCTGACAGCGCGTTCAGCGCCTTGTCCATGCCCCGTGCCGCCGCCCGTTGATCCTCTGCCAGAAGCGCCGCGCGCAGGCTGTGAATGACGCCGCTGCAGGCCGCCTCCGACGCGGGCGCACCAAGATGGCCACCTGCCCGGATGGCCCGCGTGGCCCCGCCGCCAATCCGACGCCGCGCGGTCGCCACGGCCCCGGCCACGATCTGGATCCGCTCCCAGTGCACGCGATAGGTCCAGATCACACCAGGCCCGCCCTTTGGTCGACGCGGGATTACCAGCAGCTGGTCGCTCGCCGCGCCACACAGCCGCTCAAACGCCCGGCTCAGGGTGCGGTTCTCATAGCGCGCCACCCCGCTCAGCGTCGCGCGGCTCACGGCCGAGAAGAGCGTGCGCCGGTCGGTATAGGTCGCGAGCGCCTGCAACAGCGAGGCTTCAACCGCGCCCTCGAGCAGGCAGGCTTTTACCGCCTCAGACAGGTCCCGCATCGCGTGCCCCCGCAGCTAAATTTTGACATGAAAAAGCGCCGTCCGAAAAGCGAACCGCGTTCGTATTTTTGATCATAAAACTCTCATTCACGCCTTCCCGGCGCGTGAAACGATCCGATTTCGGATCAAAATGCGGGAGAGCGCGGTCGTCCAAACCCCCTCCCGCGCAATGCCAACGGATCCTCTGCGTGCACCGGGGCGCAGACGAGGACGCGCCCCGCGCTTAGGGCGGTACGAGGATGCGGGGCGGGTAGGTCATGCGTCCTCGAGCTCCCGAGGGCTCACCAACGACATGAGCTGGCTAAGCCCCTCCCCGATCGAGGGGAGCTTTCGAAACCGCCAGCGATGGAAGCCGATTTCCCGATCGCTCCAAACGATGATTTTCGGGCCGTACTCAGAAAGCTGAACGTGTCCCAGCCCAGGATTGCACACCTCAACCAGCAAAAGAGACTCGACCTCGTCGAAACCTCGAACGCTATAAATCTCTCCCTGAACAAGAGGCCACGCTGGAGCGGTGTCTGGCCAATCCATTGGCTCTGACGCATCCACGCACTTCACGCGTTCTCCGATCTCGAAACCCGCCATCACACCCGCCCTTCTGCCAGCAGGGCATCGACTTGGCCCTCAATCACCTCGAAGGTCAGCGCGCCGATTTGTGGATTGTCCACCCACGCTTCGCCCGCCTTGCGCCCGTGCAGGCTATCCCAGAGCTTGCTGAACGCGCCCTCGGCTGTTTTCGCGGTCTGGCCCAGCTCACAAAAGACTCGCCCCTGTTGATCCTTGACCCAAGCCCCATGATGCGCCCAGCCACGCGACTTTGATCGCAGCAATCCCTCCGCCTCGGCATCTTCAGCAGAAATCATCTGCAGCGCCTCAAATCTGCGTTCGGTCACTTTCAGCGTCAGACGCGAGGCCCGCCGCGGCAGGAAGATGCTGGGGCGAAGCTTCCCCCAGCGCACCGGCTCGCGCTCCGCCACCGGCGTGCGATTGCGCGCCTGCTCGTAGCAGATCGGCACCGCTGCGCTGATCGCGCTCGGTTTGACGGGGTCGAGGCCTTCCAGCGTTCGCCATGCCTCGCGCACATAGAAGAGGTCGCCCGGCTCCGCCTTGAGCATGGGCGACCCGGCCAGCCGCCGCGTCTGCGTCTTCACGCCCACCAGCAGGGCCCCGACCATGGCCTCAGAGAACAGGATCCCGCGCACCTTCATCCGCTTGCCCCCACAAGCCAGATCAGTCCGGCAGACAGCGCCAGAAAGCCGAGAAAGCCAAACATCAAACCGCCGAGAAATGCCGCAAACAGACGCCCGCGCGGGGCCGGATCCACGCGGCGTGGATAGACCGCCCCATGCAGCGCGACAATCTTGCCGTCCGCCCGGCCGAGATCATACAAAACCCGCCGCCTCATCGGCTGACCCCCATCAAAGCCGCCGCCAAAAGATCAATCGTCAACACCCAGATCACCAGGGAGACCAAACTCAGCCCCAGGAATAGGATCGAGCGCATGGTCGGCCCATATTTGTGCGGGTCACGGCGCCGCGGCTGAACCGGCGGCTGCGAGCGGGCGCGCGGGAGACCAGGGGCTCTCATTGTGCGAGTCCTCCGCTATGCGGAGGCGCGCCAGCAGGTTCCGTATCGGCGCTCTGCGCCTCACATGAACCGAGCTCAGGGCTGAGTCCCAACAAGCCGACGGTAACCGCAACAGAACTTCGCGTTAGCCATTCGTAAACAGGTCCTGCCGACCCCACCACATAAGCCTTCTCGCGGGGGTCATACATCATTCGTTCGGGAAATCGCTCAGAGAAGCAGGTGAGGTCCTTGCTGGCCTGCTTAGTCATTGCCGGCGACCTCCCAATAGATCTCAAAGAGGTCGAGCTGCTCTCGCCGATCATGCGGGTCGAGCTTGCGCTCGCGGATGACGCGTCGCAGAGCTTTCGTGTCGCACCCGACGGATTTCGCTTCGCCGTAAACGTCCTTGATCTGTTCAGCGACTTCAGCTTTCTCCTCTTCGAGGTTCTCGATCCTGGAAACGAAATTGCAAAGCCGCTCCCTGGCCGCCTTTGTTAGACCGTTCGCGGAGACTTTATCTGCCACTTGCTTCAACTCCTTATCGGTTAACGTGACCGGCTTTCTGCCCGGCATTGTGATCGTCACCGTGCCATCTGCATTGTCGCTTACCGGGTCCTTTTTTCGACCCGCACGCTTCTTTCTCGGCGCCCCGCTGTCTTTGACGGGCGGATAATCAGCGGCCATGTCGACGCCGCCATCAGACGGAGGTTGCCGGGTCATTTCTTATGCTCCCCGCTCGACCAGCGTCGCTTCAGGTTCTCCGATGCGGGAACAATCTCGATATGGTCGGGATTGACGCACAGGCTGAACTCGCAGGTGTGGTCGCGGTGATGGCCGGGCGGACAGACCTTCTTTCCAATCACCTCTGCAGCAAAAACGTGCGCGCGAACGCCCCGCCCCTGTAAACTGAACGTGCCGTAGGGCAGCGAATTGCCTTGCCCCCTGGACCGTCCACCCGTCCAGAACCAGCAGCCATTCGGCAGCTTCTTGACCTTTTTCATGAACCGATCGACGTCGGCTTGCGTCGCCTGCGCTAGGAGTTCGGCCTGTTTGCTCATCATCAACTCTCCTCCATCAGCTCGGAGAGCAGGACGGGCAGCGCCGTATCGCCGTCGAGACGATACGTGACGGACCCGCCGCGGCCCCGTGTACGGGCGAAGGCGACATCTTCGATCACCATCTCCATTTCACCGAAAGTGCCGTATTGGTCGACAAACTCCGTCAGACTGTCTTGCGGCTCGTTGATCGTATCGGTGTCCCAACCGTCACCCGGACCATACCTCACCGCCATGAAGTCGCACTGAGCCGGAAGCGCTGGCTCTATCCGAAACCGAGCACCCTCAATCCGCGTCAGCGTCCGGTCCGCAATGAAATCCATTGCGTAAAGTGCTTGAGTCTCCCCAGGCTCGGCCTGACGCCCATGCCAATAGTCACCCTCGCTGGCGTTGCGATCCCCGAACGCCAGGAAAGTGGCAATCGTATCCAGCGTCGCGTGATGGCCAATCAGTTCATCATCATGATCAGGCAAATAGTAGAGCGTCTCCGTGACGGGCTCCCCGCCCAACGTCCGCCCCTGCGCGGCGACTTGCTGATCGCGCGCGACCTGCGCCAGAAAAGCGTTCAGTTCCTGCAAACTCAGTTCGTCTTGAAAGGTACTCATCATTCACCCCTTAACGACGTGCCGTTCAGCGGCGCGGGGCCGCAGCCGGGTCCGCGTGAGGCCTGTGGGCGCTTGTTCAATGTGGCGATATCGGCCTCGACGCGGACGATGACGGTCAGGTCGCGCCGGTGCGCATACGAGGCCAGGGGGCGGCTGTACCGGCTGGAAAACTGTGTTGCGCAATAGGTCGCCGTGTCGCCGGAGAAGGCAAACACCACGGTTTCACGGCCCGAGTCCGGATGCGGCCCCTCTTCGAGAACAGCAAACCCAGACTGCGAGACCAATTCATCCATCCCGGTCGCGTCGGCCCCCGACAGGGCCCGCACCACAAAACTGCGAAACTCGCGGTAGCGCGGCCAGAGGGTGCAGAGCTCAGTCGCATTCGTCATGGTCGCCTCCGAACAGGTCCGGGGTCTCTGCCTCAGACGATGCCAGATCTTCGAGAAAGGTCACCGCGGCCGGGAAGCCAAGCCGCTCCACCGTCATCACCACTTTCAGGGCGTCGAACCCGGTGCCGCAGACGCTGCAGCGGGCGCCTTTATGATCGCGCCGCTCTTTGAGCGAGAGCCCGCTCAAACAGGTCGGACAGTTCCAGCCATGCTCTGAGCTGCCCTGCAGCCCAACCGCTTGGGCAGCATCGCCAAACACCAACGCGGATTTTAGCGCCTCAATTCGGGACGAGAGATCGAGCTCTGGCCGGATTCCATCATCGGCAAACAGACCGCTCATTCATACACCTCCTGGATCGGAATCGGCAGACGTCCTGCCCCATGTTGTTCTTGAAGACAGCGGCACCGCGTCAGACACCCGCCACAGCGCGCCTGCCAGCCACCGGACCGGCGGACGACGTGCGGACACTCCTGGGTCATCTTGTGCGGCACCTTGGGCAGCTCCGCGACTTGCATCCAGCGCAGCTCCATCGCGAGCTCTTCATCCGCCAACCGCTCTTCCGCCGTAATCAGGGCCGAAGTATTGATCTTGTATTCGTTCGCGATCCGCGACAGCGGCTCGCCCGCGGCAACCCGTTCACGCACGCGATACGTGCGTTTTCGCACAGCCGAGGTCATCTTCCCCATCAGCTCGCCCGCCTGTCTAATCTTGTCTGTTTCTCCAGCGCGGCGGCGTCGGCCTGTTGCTTGCGACGCAAAGCCTCGCCTTTGCCCAGATCCCAGAGCCCGCCAAAGCCCTTGAACGGCACCGGCGTTGGGGTTTGCAGCGCCGGAGCGCGAAAGCACCAGACCCAACGCCGCGTCTTGCGCGCCGCATCCGGGGCGGACCAGTCGCCAACCGGCACGATCGATTTGCCGGAAAAACTCTGCCAGTCGCCGCGATAATAGTGACCCATACTGTCGACCCGCCACGCGCTCGCGCAGCGCGGTTCGCCCTGCAGACCATGCAGCCCGCCGAGAATGTACCCGCCTGCCAGAACCGCCGAACCGATGATTCGCCCTGCATGCCGGTGAAGCAGATCATCAAGACCCGCGCGCCATGCATCCGGATCGCGATTGGCGGCGAGCGCAATCAGATTGCGGCAGGACGTATCTTCTTTGATCGGTGTAATGCGAACCGCATGCTGGCCCCCGTGCAGCGCGATCCGCTTGCCCATCAACCGATTGGGCGGGGCGAGCGAGGTCGCATGGCCCCACATCTTGCCTGCCACGATGAGACCCGCCAGCGGTGCTGGCAAGGTCAGCGCCCAGGCCCGGTCCGGATCCGACGCATTCGGCACATAGGAGATCCCATTCGGATCACGCGGCCCGGGTTCACGCTTGGAAAATGCAGGCACGGCCCCCTCCTTCCATCGTTAAACGGCGAAAGACGAGCGGCTGCGGGACCCGCTCCCAGCGAAACCAGGCATAGTCAAAAAAGCCAGATTGTTTGCGCCGCTCGAAATTATCGCGGTGCAGCGTGGCGCGCTCGCGAAACGGGAACACGCCGGTCAGTTCCGGGCCATCAACCAGCCGGTCGCGATGGGCACATTTTGACCCGCCATGCATGAACTTGGACGGCAGCAACATATAGACGCGCGGCGCGAGGCTTAACGCATGGACCACAAAGTCCGCCGCGAGTGACGGATCACCCGCCCGGCCAGTGCCATAGGGCGGGTTGGTCAGGATGGCAAAATCATCTACGCCGACAAACGTCATCACATCTCGCCGCCTGAGCGAGAGGAAATCGAGCCCCCAGCGGGTCCGCGCGCCATTGCGCAGCCCTTTCCAGCGCTTGGCATAATTAAACTTGTCCGAAGCGATCACCCGGTGACCAAACCGCTGCAGCTCGCGCACGATCGCGCCGGGCCCGCAGGCAGGCTCCACAATGGTTCTTCCGGGCGTGCGCAGCCAGGGATCGGCATCAATCAGGGCCCAGACCATGGGCGGCAAGGTCTCATGCAGCTGTGGATCGCCTGCGCCATAATGGTTGGCCTTGGCTGCAAAACGCGCTGTAGAGGGCCTCATGACACACGCCCCCGGGGATGGTGATGGGTGCGGTCGCGCGGCAGCGGATGGCGGACCTCCCGGCGCACCCGGCGCTCGCACACACGCAGGGCGCTGCACTTGGCCCGGGTCGGGCAATCGCTGCAGCCCCCCTGCCCGCTCATGGACGGCCCCGCGATTCCATATCGCTGACAAAGGCGCGGAGCCGGTCCTGCATCTTGACCAGGGCTGCGAGACATTTGTCGCGCTCCGCTGGCGTCAACGCGCCATCTTCAGCACTTTTGGTGACCTCACTCAGCGTTCCGCCAAAAGCCTCGGTGAGCCCGGACAGATGTGAGAGCAAGGCCGCGCGCGGGGCCTCGCCCACTTCCAGACGCGAATCATAAAAGTCGCGCAGCGGCGTGCCCCCGCCCTGATCCATGCAGGCAATGTCCAGCTTGATCGCATCATCAAGCCGGATCCCGTCCGGCTTGTTCGGGTTGGCCGCATCGGCCAGCACGTAGCGATTGCTTTTACCAATCAGCAGCGCCGCATTCGTGACCCCGCCCAACGGCGCACAGGCCCGCGCGATTGCATCTTCCAGACTGTTTGGCGCGCGCTTCACCGTCATGACCCGACCCCACAAATGGCCGAGGATTGGGGTCGTGCGGCCTCGCCCGGTGTGACAGGCTCGCCGCCATGACCAATATTCTGTTCTTTCATCCACGGCGCGGCGACCTCAGCCAGCGTCAGACCTGTGGCCTCGCAGATGCCGATAGCAATCTTCAAACTGGGCGGGTTTTTGCCATTCGCGATGCGCGACACAGAACTTCGCGATCGCTGGAGCCGTTTCGCCAGAGCGCTTCCCCTGCCCTCTTCCGCCTTTATCCAAAGCGCCAGAGGCCAAAGCCGCGAGTCCGAATCTTGTTGCACAGTTTGAAACATGGGAGCAGTGTTTGATTATATGCAACAACACTGTCAAGCAGAATTTGCAAATGGTGCTCACGACGCATCAGAGAGCATGCGCATAATATCCAACATGAAACGGGATTCTCGACCTTACGGACGGATGCGCCTCTTTCTCGCGGAATGGCGGGAGTATCGGGCCCTGACTCAGGACCAGCTTAGCGAAACCACAGGCATCGCCAAAAGCACGATCTCGCGACTTGAAAATCGAGAGATGCCTGTCAATGAACGCCACATCTACAAGTTTGCGGACGCCTTGCGTTGCGAGCCGATCGATTTGCTGACCTGGAACCCGCTTAGCGATCGCCCCCTGCTCAATCTGTTCCAGAGCATTCCCGACACCAAACGCCGTGAAGCCCGCCGGATCCTGCAAATTCTGGCCGAGCCGGACCAGACCCCCTACGAAATCGAACCAGCTGCCGACACCGCGGCGATCGAACAGGACGAGCGCCATGGCTAACCCCAACAAGCGTCGCTCTGCTTTTGTCTGGCTCGGCGCGATCCTGTTTCTGTTCAGCGCCGCGACTTTGATTACGATTGCGGCCGTCTCAGCCGACAGTATCTTCTTAATCAATACGGGCGGCGTAGATGCGGTCCTGCCCGGTTCCAGCCCCACCCTCACCGCCGTCACCTGGGCGCTCGAACTCGCGCTGCGTGGCGTGTTTGCCGGGCCGATCCTAATGGCGATGGGCGGAATTATCTCCGCCTTGCGTAACCGCGACTAGCACCAAAAGAGACCTGCGCCCTTCCTGGCAGGCCAAACAGAACCTCTCACACTGACAGTCAATTGTTGCATAGTATGCAACTTTTCTCTTGCGCACTGTTGCATACTATGCAATTTTTCAGGCAACGGAGTGAATGTAATGTTGAAATCGACAAACCCGACACGCGCCGAGCGCCCGCAATCCCCCACCCAGGGACGCGCCGCCACGAGCATCTGGCATCAGATCAAAGTGGCGGCGCACACACTGGCCCGGGCCCGGGGCGCGGCGCGCGCCGAGGCGGCGACGCGCTTGCTGACCCTGCAGGCCCGCGCCGGACAGACTTACCCAAAACGCCAAAAAGCGAACCCGGTTCGCCGTACCCCGAAAGGACACACACCCGAATGACGACTGTGAGTTTCGACCCGGACCTTCTGAGCGCCGTGCACCATCACGGCCCGGACGGCAAGCCGACAGAGATCGCCGCAAGCGCCGGAATCGCCCGCAACAATTATGCGCGGGCGGTCAAAACCGCGCGCACCAACAAGTTTATTGAACCCGATCGCCTCGTCCTGACCCCCCTAGGGGCGAGGCTGGCGGGGATTGAGACCCTCCCGGGATCGCGCGAGACCACATTGCGTCTCGACCAGATCCAAAAAAGCGATCTTAATCCCCGCCGCTCTTTTGACGAAGGCAAGCTCGCAGAGCTCGCCGACGCGTTGCACGCCCAAGGCCAATTGCAGAACATTCTGGTCCGCCCGATCGCAGACGGCGGCGACCTGTATGAGATTGTGATCGGGGAGCGCCGCTTCCGCGCCATGACCCTGCTTGCCGAAGATGGACGCTGGGCGAAGGATGCGCCGGTCAAGGTCGAAATTCGGACCCTGAGCGATATCGAGTTTCTCGACATTGCCATCATGGAGAACAATCAGCGCGAGGACATTCACCCGCTCGAGGAAGCCGACGCGATCGCACGACTGCAGGACCTGCGCCGCGCCGAAGGCGAGACGGGTAAAGAGATTTGCGGCGAGATCGGGGAACGTCTCGGCCACACCACACGCTGGGCCCAGCAGCGCGTCCAGATCGCCCGCGATCTGTCGCCCGCCTGTCGACAGGCCTATGCCGAGGGCGGCTTCACCAATTTCAAAACCGCTTTGCTGCTCAGCCGCCACGATCATGCAACCCAGGACGACGCCCTGGTCGCGATCACGCGCGGCTGGAACCCACTGAACACGGTCGGCAAGGTCGAGGACTTCCTTGATCGCAAGGCTGCGCCGGTCGGAAAACAGCCTTTCGGGCTGCAGGACTATCTGGATCGCGGCGGCAGGCTGATCGAGCCGGAAGAGGAAGACGAGCCGCAGCGCTTTGCTGATCGCGGCCTCGCTGAAACCCTGACCGAGGAATGGATCCAGGCCGAGCTCGAGACCCTCACCGACAAGCACGGCCTGCAGGCCGACCCAATCCGGGCGAGCTATTGGAACGATTGGGACTACACGAAGGCCACCAAAAAGACGCCCCGCGCGCTCTGCCGGGCCTTTATCGAGCACGATCAGAACACGTTGGCGACCAAGATCCGCGCGCCGATCGTTGAGAAAGCCGCGCTGGAGCGGTATAAAAGGGCCGAAGAGGCCAAAGCCGCCAAGGCCGCGCTCGCCGAAAAGACCGGCGCGAGCGAGAAAGACACCGCCACACCGCTCAGCCGCAGCCAGTACAAGGCAGGCGCTGAGGCCCGCACCCGCGCGCTGCAGAGCACAATCGCTGAGCTGCCGCATGTCGCGATCGCACTCGCCGTGATCGGCCTCTTGCCGCGTCAGAATGCGGGTTATGGCAACAGCCTGTGCCGGATCCGCTCTGACTGGCCCACGGGCGAGGCAGGCCAGATCGGTTTCGGCAACCAGCTTGAAGCCTTGCTGTCGGACACCCCGATCAAAGGGATCAGCCCGAAAGGCGAAATCACCGATCGGGCCACCGCCTTGAACAGCCTGCTCACCGCGAGCGACAAATTGCTGCCCCAGCGCCTGTTCGCCGCCATGATCGCCGATCGCCTGATCGATTGCGACGACCAGGCGCGTGCCGGCTCAAATGACGAGGCCGTGATCCTTGCCAAGGCAGGCCTGATCGAAGACCCGGGCGGGGCGATGGTCGATGCCGCCCACGCCAAACGCTACACAAGGGCTCAGCAAAGCGCCGCGATCGACGCCTATAACCTCCCCCTCGACACCGTCGCCCATGCCGAACGCAAGAAAGGCGAGGCCGACAAGGTCTTCGCCGAGGCCTGGCCCAAAGACGAAACCCCGCTCGAGGCCCGCTTCCTGGACACAGCCAGCGTGCGAAAGCTCGAAGCCAAACTGCTCGCGAGGAAGCCGATATGAGTGAAACGAGGATCGCCGCCGCGATGCAACGCATGCTCAGCGCCTACGAAACCAATGTGCGCCAGAACACCAAAGGGGTCGCCCCGGACCTCATCACCAAGATGATCGAAGAAGATCCTGCTGTGGTGGAAGCGCGCGCCGCCCTAAAGGCCGCGAACGGCGAGGGGGCGATGGGTGAACACATGCAACAACATTATGTAGAGTTCTTAAGTCCCGGCACCTTCATGTCAGAATCTAGTAAGCGCGAAATCGCGAGTTGGGACACCGCCGAAGCGATCAGGATGATGTCCGGCATCGTCGAGAGACACGGTACGCGGCCGTACGGGTTTCGCTTCTCCACGAGGGCGCGAGACCCCAACGATCTTGACAGCCGTGAAGTGGCGCGAAGCCATTTCTACTATGTCAATTGCGATGTGCTCACAGCCGAAGAGGTTCTGGCCGAAACCAACGCAGAAAATCGCATTATGCGGGCAAACGTCGAAAACAACGGTTACAAGCGCATTGCGCGAACCCGTACAGGCTGGCTCGGCCACTTCCCGATGAACGATGCCGACGAGGTCATCGAAGCCCCGGAACTGGCGAAAGAAACACCATGACTGATCCATCAAGTCGGATCAAGAAGACGTTCGAAGAGACCGAGACCTATTTTCGGGGTCAATACAAGGGCTACACGATCGAGATCGAGCGCGAGGAAATTCACCCACTCATAGGGTACGACTACGACGATCCGGAAATCCTATTCAGCATTCATGTGTACAATCCTGAGATCAGTTTCGGGACGCTCTACGATGGCTACGCCCCCAAACATGTCGAGACGATGCGTCAAGCGAAGTCTGAGGCTTTGCGCGGGTCTCAATTGGTAAAGGAAACACCATGACCCCGCTCGATCAGGCAAAGAGAATCCTGGTGTCGGCGATCGATACCGTACATCCGACCCACATTGTGAGCATGGTCAGCGGCGGCAAGGACAGCGCCTGCTCACACGCGGTCGCTGTCGAGCTGCTTAGCGGCATGGGCCGCAGAATTGACCTCGTGATCCATGGCAACACGCGGTGCGGTATCCAAGAAACCAGCGAGTTCGTTGCGAAGACTTATGGCCATGGGCCACATGACTTTGCGATCGCCGACGCTGGGACCGCATACGAGGACTATGTCATGAGAAAAGGGTTCTTTGGGCGAGGGATCACGGGCCATGCTTTTGCGTATCGGATACTCAAAGCGGCCCCTTTCCGAAGAACCATCAGCGCAAAGATTCGAAATCGCCGACGCAATATCCGTATCCTGCTTCTCAACGGCGCGAGACGAGACGAGAGCGAGAATCGCGCCAAGACGCTAAGATGGTTGAGACCGGACCCTGCGGCGCGCGGAAACGTCTGGACAAGCCACCTTTATGACTGGAGCGCCGAACAACGGGACGCTTACTTGGCCGAGCGCAGTATCCCGATCAATCCAGTTGCGGTCCAGCTTTGTCGCTCCGGCGAATGCATGTGCGGAACCATGCAAAGCCGACAGGAACGCGCAGAAGCCGCCGCTCTTTATCCTAAGTGGGGAGCATGGCTAGATGAGCTCGAGGCTGAGTCTTTTCGGGTGCACGGCCTTCGCTGGGGCGAGTCCAGCAGCGAGCGCCGCGATCTGAGCCAGTTGGATTTGTTCCAACCTATGTGCAGTGATTGCGGCGCTGAGAAGCGAAATGTCTGACCCCGCCCGTTCATTTGGGACACTGCTGACCTATCGGGAAGCCGCCGACAAGCTCGGCATCTCGGTTCGGGCGCTGCAATATCTCAAAGCAGACGGCACGCTGCCTTATGTGCAGAGCGGCAAGCGCGGGGTCCGTTTCTTGATCGATGATCTGGACGCGTACATAGTGGCCTCCCGCCGCCAACGCAGCCCCGCCCCGCCCGCCAGGAAAGGCAGCCCCCCATGTCCATCTTCAAACGCGGAGCCATCTACCATTACGACTTCCAATATCGTGGACAGCGGTATCGCGGCTCGACGGGTGAGACAACGAAACGCGCGGCGCAAGACGTCGAAGACAAAGAGCGCCGCAAAGCCAAGCTGGGCCGATCAACAACGCACCTGACCCTTCGCGAGGCGGCGCTATCCTGGTGGGACCTGCACGCACAGTTTCTGAAATCTGCAGCAAACGTGGATGAAGGCTTGAAGGTCTGCGATCGCGTACTCGGCTTTGACAAGCAATTGAGGGATCTCACCACGCGGGATCTGGTGGTCGCGGTCGCCAAACGCCGCGAGGAAGTCACCCAATATGGACGGCCACCCAGCAATGCAACCATCAATCGCGAAATCCCTTACATCATCCGGCCGATCCTCAACCACGCCGTTGATGTCCTGGGCGCAAAGGACGCCCCCAGCATATCGTGGAAAGCGGTGATCTTGACCAAACCCAAACCCAAACCGCGAGAATACAGCGCCGCCGAGATGAACGCGCTCCGTGACCACCTCCCAGCCCACCTGCACGCCTTACTGGACTTCTACACCGTGTATGGATGCCGCTGGAACGAGGCTTTCTTCCCGCTCAGCCATCTGGATATCGAGGGCGGCCGGATCGCGCTGCGCCAGCGCAAGGGCGGCGACTGGCACTCCATTCCACTCACGGAATCCGACCGGCGCAAGTTTGCCGCCGCCAAATCCCGCGCGGAAGCGGCAGACCTCGACACGATCTGGTTTCGCGAGACATCCACTGGCGCGCTTGCCGCCATCACGCCACGCAGCTTTCAGCGCGCAATGCTGAAAGCCTTGAAGGATGCCGGGATAACAGACGCGCGCGCTGTACACGACTTCCGCCATCACGCCGCCATGCAGGCCATGCGCCGCTCCGGGGGCCGGATCGCGCCGGTCAGCAAGCTGCTCGGACACGAGTCCATTCAGACGACCCAGATCTATGCGCACGCCACAGAAGATGATGTGCGGGACATCCTACCGGACTCCCCACAAAATCCCCACAATGAGCCAAGTGAAACCGATAAATATAAAGGCAAAACAAGTGGGTAGGCTTTAGGGGGACCCAGAACCTAAATCTGGTGCGTCTACCAATTCCGCCACATCCGCACACGGTAGAAGACCGCCCTTTAGCCGCGCTTTTCCGCGTGCTCAACCCTAAACATCTGCACGCCCTGCTAAACCACCGCCACAACACGTGGACAGGGGCGCGCGGCTGGCCTATAGAGCGCCGTTTGAACGACCGATGACGCCGCAAATGGCAGGGTTGAATGCGACCCGGAACAAGGAATACGCGCAATGGAACTTGTCGAAACCTCAGAAGGCTTGAGCCGCAGCTATAAAGTCAGCATCCCGGCAGCTGATCTTCAGAAACGCCTGACCGATCGTATTGAGGAAATCCGGCCGCAAATGAACCTGAAAGGGTTTCGTCCGGGCAAAGTGCCGGCCTCACACGTCCGCAAGATGTATGGCAAGGATCTGATGGGCGAAGTGGTCCAGGCCCTGGTTCAGGAAACCAGCGCCAAGGCGATTGATGATTCCGACATTCGCCCGGCGGGTCAGCCGGAAATGAAAATGGAAAGCGATATGGAAGCCGTTCTGGACGGCAAGGCCGATCTCGCCTTCCAGATGCATGTCGACATCATGCCCGATTTCGAACCGGTCGATATTGCAAAGCTGAAGCTGAAAAAGCCGGTCGCCGAGGTCAGCGACGCAGAAATCGATGAGCGCCTTGCCCAAATCGCTGAGTCCAATCAGCAATATGACAAGCGCGCCAAAACCGCCAAAGCCCGCAAAGATGATGCGGTGGTCATGGACTTCCTCGGCAAGATTGATGGTGAAGCCTTCGAAGGCGGGGCCGCAGAAGGCCACACGCTGGTGCTCGGCTCAAACAGCTTCATTCCAGGTTTTGAAGATCAGTTGATCGGTTCAAAGGCCGGCGACGATGTCGAAGTCAAAGTCGACTTCCCTGAAGACTATCAGGCCGAAAACCTCGCCGGGAAAGCCGCCGTGTTCGAAGTGAAAGTGCATGAGGTTCGCGCACCGAAAACGCCTGAGATCGATGACGAATTTGCCAAAGGCCTTGGCCTCGAAGATCTCGACAAGCTGAAAGAACTTGTCACCGAACAGATCAAGAGCGAGTTCGGTACAGCCTCTCGTAACAAGGCAAAGCGGGCCCTGCTCGATGAGCTGGATGACAAGCATGATTTCGACCTGCCGCCAAAAATGGTCGAGACCGAGTTCGAACAGATCTGGCAACAATTGCAGCAGGAAATGGATGCTGGCCGCGTCGCCGACGAGGATAAAGGCAAATCTGAAGACGACCTGAAAAAAGAGTATCGCGCCATCGCCGAACGGCGTGTGCGGCTCGGTCTGGTTCTGGCCGAAATCGGCCGCGTCGCCGAGATCCAGATCACCGAGAATGAAGTGCAACAAGCTCTGATCAACGAGGCGCGTAACTTCCCAGGCCAGGAGCGCCAGGTCATCGAATTCTTCCAGAAGAATGAGCAGGCCATGGCTCAGCTCCGCGCCCCGATCTATGAGGACAAGGTCGTCGATCACATCCTCGATGTGGCTAAAGTCACCGAAGAGACCGTGAGCAAAGAAGATCTGTTGAAAGAAGACGAGGCTTAGTCAGCCCCGGTTTCAAATATTTAGAGCCTTCCAAAGCCCGTACTGAAAAGTGCGGGCTTTCCTTTTGGTCACCTGTTTTTGAGGATTGTACGGCGCGGTTTGTGCAGTAATGGAAATTATGGCTGATGTGAAAAAATACGGTGTCATCGGCACCGGCATGATGGGGCGGGAACACATTCGCAATCTCGCGCTGGTGCCGGGCGCACAGCTGGTGGCGATCAGTGATCCACATGAGCCTTCCTTACAGGCTGCGCTCGACACCAGCGCGAAGGCTGCCATGGGCCCGGTCAAAGCCTACACCGACTATAATGCCATGCTGGACCAACACAGTTTGGACGCGATCATCATCGCCACGCCGAACCACACGCATTTCGACATCGCGGCGGAGCTTCTGGACGAAGACATTGCGCTTCTGGTGGAAAAACCACTGTGCACAACGGTAACCGAAGCCAGCCAGTTGGTGGAGCGAGTCAAGACACGGAATGCCCTCTTCTGGACTGGGCTCGAATACCGTTACATGCCCCCTGTCGCCTCGTTTATCGACCGCATTCACGAAGGCGAAATCGGCCGTTTGCAAATGCTGTCGATCCGGGAACATCGGTTTCCGTTTCTGCGCAAAATCGGCAACTGGAATCGCTTCTCCCGCAATACCGGGGGCACGATGGTCGAAAAGTGCTGTCATTTCTTCGACCTGATGCGATTGATTGTTCAGTCTGAACCGGTGCGCATTTACGCGTCCGGCGCGATGGACGTGAACCACCTTGATGAGCAATATGACGGGGACCGCCCGGATATCATCGACAATGCCTATGCCGTGGTCGACTTTCGAAACGGCGTGAGAGCCAATCTGGATTTATGCATGTTCGCGAACGGATCTGAACAACAGGAAGAAATCTGCGCCATTGGCGACACCGCCAAACTGGAAGTTGCCATACCGTCGGGCCTTGTCAGTTATGCTCCACGGGTCAGCATGGGACAGGCCAAGCAAGTCGTCCGCCACCATGTCGAAACCGACCCATCGGCGCTGGCCGCGGGCTATCATCACGGCGCGACTTATTATCAGCTGCTTGCCTTTCAAGCCGCGCTTGTAAACGGCGCAGCGCCTGTCGTCAGCGCACTCGACGGACTACGCTCCGTGGCCATGGGGGCAGCTGCCCATCAATCGATCGAGACCGGACAAGCGGTAGACCTGGATCTGTCATGACCCTATTTTCAACTGATCTCTCTCAGCAGCAAATCGATGGTCACGCCTTTCCAGCCCTCGTGACAGGCCGCGGTGATCTAGCGGCGTTCATCCGCTCAAATAAGTCGGAGATTGATCGCCAACTCGCCGTTTCTGGCACCGTGCTGTTTCGCGGGTTTGCTGTGCCGAGCCCGCAGGCCTTTGATCAGGCGATCGGCGCCTATGGCGAGGACGGGTTCTCCTATGCTGAAAGCCTCTCCAACGCCGTCCGTGTGAACGTCACGCCGCGTGTCTTTACGGCGAATGAAGCCCCGCCGGACGTCTCGATCTTCCTCCACCACGAAATGGCTCAGACGCCGCTCTACCCTTCAAAACTCTTCTTCTATTGCGAAATCGCGCCGGGATCCGGTGGCGCGACCCCGCTCTGTCGCAGCGATGTTCTGATGGAGAAGCTCCAACAGCGGCGACCCGATCTCTCCCAGCGGTTCGAAACGCTCGGTCTGCGCTATACCCACACAATGCCAGACTCTCCAGATCGCGATAGCGGCCAGGGACGCAGCTGGCGCGACACACTCGGCGTCGCTGACCGCGCGGCCGCAGAAACCCGTCTGCGCGACATGGGCTATGACTGGACCTGGGTCGATGACGACGCCCTGAGAGTGCGCACACCGGTGCTCGACGCGGTGAAAACCCTGCCCGATGGGCGCAAAGTCTTTTTCAATCAGTTGATCGCCGCCTTCCGCGGATGGCAGGACAAACGAAACGATCCGTCCAAATCGATCACGTTCGGCGATGGTTCCATGATCGACCCGCATGACATGACAGAGATCATCGAGCTGTCAGACGCCCTGACCTATGATCTCAGCTGGCAAACGGGTGACGTCGCCCTGCTCGATAATTTTCAAGTGATGCACGGGCGTCGCCCCTTTAAGGGCAAACGCCGGGTCCTCGCCAGCTTGATCAGCTAGGCAAAAAAAGACCCCCGCACGAGGCGGGGGCTGAGTGGGCTACGGGGCGCCGAGGATACCGGCGTTTAGATCAACGCCGCCCCCTTTCTCCAGCAGGTCGGGTGGGACCGGTATCTGCTGGACGACAAAGGGTTCCTCATCCGCGATTTCTACGTCATGAACGACCGGCTGACCGGATATGCTCGCCTCGAGCCGGTAGCGACCCGGCATGACATTCTCAAAGCCATATTGCCCGAATGACGCCGATTGAATGACCAGCGGCTCCCCACCTGCTTCCGGGATCAGCCGGATCCAGTGACCTTCCAGGCGCTTTTCGCCGCGATCGGTTTCTCCGTTCGCATTGTCATCGACAAACAAAGTCCCGCGTACCTGACCTGACAAGATGATCGGCACCTCAACACTGGTGCGGCGTCCATCCCCGATGGTGACGCGTGGCTCGGCGCTTTCGGCCACCATATAGCCAAGCGGCAGACTGCGTTTGCCGACGGTCACGATATAGAGACCTGACTTGATGTTCTGGATGGTGAAGTTGCCATTGCGATTGGCTCTCAGGCCAAGCCCGGTGCCCCGCACGGAGACTTTTACCCCACCTACCCCTGGCTCACCTTCCTGACGGATGCCATCGCGATTGTGGTCGAGATAAACCGTACCGGTAAGAATGCCTGCCCCTTCTGTCGGCAAGCTGTGGCGGCGCGGTTCATTAAACGTCACCACCCCGCGCAAACCCACCGTAAGATCATTGTTGCCTGAGAAGTCGTCGCTGTACTGCGCCGTCAGCTCAACATCGCGGGTGAGCCGATACCGGGCCTGAAGATTGCCAAAGAAGCGCGTACTGGCCTCTTCCATATCGAAGTCTGACAGGGCCGACAGGCGCCCGGAAACCACCAGCCGGTCACCAAGAGCTGACCCCGATTGTCCAATAATACTCGCGCCAAGCCGGGCGTCGGTGCGGTCGCCATTCCAGTTCAGCGAAGCGGTCGGCGCGACAGACACCCGCGCGCCTTTGTCGAACGATTTCTGCACACCGCGGGTTTGCACATTGGCCACGAATTGCTGAACCGTTTCAGCATTGTCCTGCTGGGTGTTGACATAAGTTGCGTTGATTGTGCCCCAGTCAAAGCGCTGCAAGGCCCGAACCCGCGTTGTGACGTCTGTTTCGTCGTCAGCGTCGCTTTGCGTCCGGTTGGATCTGACGATCGACGCGGTCACGCTCGGGCCAACATCGCCGATCTGGGTGGAAAACGTCCCGGACACGATCTGATTGGTCGTCTCGATATCGCCGCCTGAATGATCGATCGATGCGCGCGCGCCGAAGGAAACACGCTGCAACGCGCCCCAAGGCTCCCGCTTGCGCCAGAAGGCCGATGTCGAAACGGCTGTGCGCGCCCCGACCCGCTGATCGAACACACCGGCAAACGTGGTCCGGCCAGCCCCGGACGCAAACTTTTCCCCATCATATGACGCGTTCGCTGTCAGACCGACCGTGTCAGACACCGCATAATTGGCGTTGGCCCGAACCCGAACGTCGGCGCCGGACTGATCACCAGAAAACGCACCAATATCGCCGGAGACATAAGCCGACTGCAGACCAGGGCCTTGCCGATCAAAGTCGAACGTCTTCTGCCCGCCGACAACCACCATCCCGGTTTCGCCGTCTTCCTCAAGGCTCGCGGCAATCCCGTAATCATGGGCCTCATTCGGGGCGATCAGTCGCGCGCCCCCGGCAAAGCCGCCAAATTCCGGACTGGTGATATTGTCATCTTCATTTGAGGCTCCCGTCAGGGGCACACCCGCCGCCACCGCGAGGATGGCGCCGCTTGGTTTCTGCGTCCGCCAACTGCCCCCGCGGATGCGGCTTTGCCCGAGCGGGGCGAGTTCCCGGTAATTGGAGTTGTAATCGCCAACCGTGGCCGCCCAACCTTCCAGCGACTGAATGTCCGTCGACAGCCAGGCCGGCTGGGAGTCCGCGAAATTCTCAAATCCCCCATTGGTTTCAACACGGGTGCGGGCGTTATACTTGCCCCAATGGCTCGCGACTTCAGCCCGCAGCGGCCCGCGATCGCTGAGCTCATAGGTCAGGGTTTCCAGCGTGAACGGCGTTTCCTCCACTTCCTTCGTGATCCGCTCGCCGGGCAGCGCGGTGCTGGTCAGGCGATTGTCCAGATTCACGTCAACCCGGTTGGACCCGGGTTTCAGCACAACATGCGTGCCCGTCAGCGTCTCAATCGCGGAGAAAGGCAGGATCAGCAGGTCCTGATCCGCGAGCGCGATGTCGGGGCTAACCCCCATCGGCGTGCCATTCACAGAAACGAGCCCGGTGCCGAGCTCGAGTTGGATAACCGCCTGGTCCTGGGTGCGCTGCACAGTGACAAAGCCCGGTTCGCGCTCGATCCTCTGGCCGAGCGCCTCGACCACCGGTTCGAGCGGGACGAGCAGGATCGGACCAATCGTGCGCGGTTCGATGCCGAACGTGTCGACCGGGGCGCCATTCACCCAGAGCTCCAGTCCGAATTGCGGCTTTAACTGCTTGTCGAGGGTTAAAACCGTCCGCCCCTGTTCATCTTCCGAGGCATGCGTGCCGGTCATCACCGTCACCGCATTGAGATTGATCCAAGGATCAGCGACCTCACGCGCCTCAAAGCCTGGCAGTTTGCCAAGCACAATCTTGTTGGCGCGGACTTTTCCATCCGACATGTCGATCGTCATCACGGTCCCGTCCTGGAACCGGAAATAGCCAAGCAGCGTATCCTTGATCTCGATCCGGCTGCGCAGGGGCGCGGCAATGTCGCTGAGGTGATACTCGCGGTCCCGATCAGCGATGACACGGGTGCGCACCGACGTTACTTCGCCTTCAATCACCATATCAAGATGCTGAATACTGGCCGCTTCGACCGGTGCGGGGGCCAGCACCTCTTCTTCTACAACCTCTTCCTGGACGACATCTTCCACATCGCTCTCAGGCATATCCGTCTGCTGTTCCACCTCAGCCGGTGCTGCAGGCGCAATCGTTTGGGCCTGCGCGCCCAGGGGGGCGACAAGCACAGCCAGCAACATGGCAACAGAAAGGACAGAACGGCGCAGCATAAAGCGAACGGAGCGGCTGCGCCGCTAGTCGTCACATGGGACTTGGCGCGCGACCAGTGCCGTACACAAGCCGCTCTCGCGGCAGGCATCGTCCATCACGGCGTCAAAGCTCTGCACACCGCCGCGCCCGGCGGATTCCACCAGGATCTGCGGATTGGCGGGATTTAGCTCCAGCTCAAACCGTTGCTCCAACAGCGCCATGCCCCGTCCGACAGAGACCAGTTCGACATTGTGTGACGTCCACAGCGTGCCTGACTGTGTGGCCGGGGCCAGCTCTTTCAGGCAGACACCCGTCATCCATGCCTTGCCGGTCTCCGAGTCCAGCAGGAACCCGTCATCGCTGTTGTGAAATCCGATCCAAATATCAGCATTCGCCGGTTCGGCATATGCCGTCACCGACTGGACCACCGCCAACGCGGCAAGCCCACTCATCGCCCATCTCATTTTTGACCACCATCGGTTCTAGTTTTTATGAGGCTGAGACTAGGCGGCCATGGTTAATATCGGCCTTATGCCACTGTACTTAATGCCATTTGTGAAATTGCGTCCTTGTCCGCATCAGAAACCCATTGCGCCAGGTTTCAACATAGGGCGAATTAGGGCCTTGCACTCTCAAACCAATACGCGAATAATGACTCGAGCTTTGAAGTAAGAGACCGATTTTAAATGACTTTTTTCCCGAGATCCGCGCTGTTCGGTGCCGCAATCCTGACCTTATCCGCGTGTGGAGGCGGCTCTGAGCCTTCAGCGCCTTCTGCAGAAAATCCTGTTGAAAATCGGGAGGTTACAGAGACAAGCTCGACAGATACGGCGCCTCAGCCCGCTGCTGACGAGCCTGCGGAGAACCTCTTCGCAGCTCTGCCAGCACCATATGTCGATGCCGACTATGCCCGCGGACGGCGCACCTTCAAACTCTGCCAGTCCTGCCATACGCTCGCCGAAGGCGGACAGAACCTTGTCGGCCCCAATCTGTATGGCATTTTCGGTCGCGATGTCGGAACGGTTGACGGCTTTGCCTACTCCCCGGCAGTGATGGAGGCCGACTTTATCTGGACTCCGGAAATGCTGGATGAATGGCTGACCAGTCCGCGCAACTTCCTGCCGGGTAATCGGATGAGTTTTGCAGGGGTCCGCAAGCCTGAAGATCGTCTGGCCGTTATCGCGTACATTATGCTCGAAACTGGCTACGCAGCTGAGTAGTCCGGCGCGCACAGATCATCCCGAACGCTCTCGGCGCTGGGTCAAAACCGCCGCGCGGCCGAAACGAACAGGCCCTGCTCTTCAAACTGGCCGCCATACTCCTGGCGATACCCAACTGAAAAGTCCAAGGCTTTACCACGCCACACAAGCTCACTTTGCAGCTTGTTGGATCGGGCATTCTGCGTCCCCTGCTCCAGCCAAACCTGCGTGACGCCCCAGAGCGGTCCGCGCAGCTGTTGCCCGAATCCGATCTCCAGCCGCTCGCGCTGGCAGTCTTCGTGGAACCGACCGGCAATCTCGGCGAACATATAGCTCTGCTGGTCCCTGACCTCACCTGACCACGCCAGACCCGTACGCACTTCACCGCCAAGGGTTTCGCAGCCATTGGCCCCGCCGATCGCTGCGCCCTCCAGTGCCCCGAACTCAACCGAGGCATTGAAGCCGTTCACTTGAAACAGTTTGCGCCGAACACTTGCGCGCCATCCGGTGGCGTTGAAATCAGACGCATCGTCATAGCGGATCGATTCCGCCTTGGCGCTGACGGTCCATAGGTCCGTCACGCCGTACTCAGCATAGATATCCTGGCGCTGCGCCTGCAGGCCCTCCACCTCTTCAGCGGCAAACGCAATTCTTGTGTACAAGTCTCCACCATCCTGAACCCAAGGCGCTGCCAAGGCCTGAGGCCATGGCAGTAACAAAGGAAAAGACAGGACAAGCGATTTCACTTGGAGACCTTAACAGGCCTCCAAGTCTTAACCAGTCTGTATTTGAACTTTTCGGCTTAGAGCTGGAACCGGATCTGATCAGACCAGAACCGCTCAAGACGAGAGACGGTCTTGTTCAACTGGCTGAGATCGTCCGGGCGCACACTGGCGGTCGGCTCCAGCGCGACAGCCTGACGATCAAACAGATCCTCAACCCGGGCGCGCACTTTCAAGCCACGCTCGGTCAGTTTCAGACGCACCGTCCGCTTGTCAGCCTTTGAACGGGTCTGGGTCAGATACCCGCCCTCTTGCAGCTTTTTCACGTTGTAAGACAAGCTTGTACCAGCAAACGCACCGCGGGACCGCAGCGTCGAGGCAGGCGTCTCATGCTCACCAATCTCGTACAGAAGCAGCGCTTGCACACCGGTCAGGTGGCGCTCGCCACCCCGCTCGAGATCGTCTTTCACCACATCATGCAAACGACGATGCGCCTGCTCCAGAAGGGAAAGAGACTTCACGAACGATTCTGCAACGCTCACGCTCTCAGTCGCAGCCTCAGCTGCGTTATAGTTATTTATCATCACCATCACCACTCAACTTTTGTTGTAGTTTGACGAGAGTTACAGCATTGGTCCTGACATTTCGTTAAGCACATCTTGCGCGAGCGCCGACTTGGTTAACAAAATCGCCATAAGTCTTACTAAATAGCGTTTAGATACTTTAAATTCGTCTATTTCGAGCCGAGGGGCGTTCCACGCGCAGCCCAGGCAGCGGTTTCACCGTCAGCTACCGCGCTGACCGCCCGCCACGCGCCGGACAGCTTTTGCAAGACGTAAGACGCCTGCCAGGTGGCAATAAGATCGCCGCCCGGGGTGAGCATCCGGTCTTCGACCCGCATTGTCGTCGCCCTCTTCCCCATCGGGCTCGCTTCCAGCAAGACACGCTCGGCCCGGTCCACCTTCTGCCGCCGGTAGAAGTCCAACAGATTGGTCGTGTTCCGGGTAAACTTGGCTTCGGTGTCGAACACGATGCGATGCTCACCCTGCAGGATCAGCGCGGGAAAGGCCCAATGGGAAGACACCGCCGCTGCATCATAAGCCGAAAACGCAGCCGTATAAGACGCGCACCAGGCGTCCAGCTCCGCGGCAAGATCAGTCAAAACTCAACTCATCGCTACCTAAAGGCGCAAAATACTGACCGACTTGGGCGTCGCTCACCTCAGACAGCGTCGCGGGTGACCATTTCGGCGCGTGATCCTTGTCGACGACCACCGCGCGGACGCCTTCGATGAAGTCCGGCGATTGAACCTTGCGCCAGCCGATCCGGTATTCCATCCGCATATTGTCTTCAAACGTCGCGCAGACGGCCCCCTCACGAACCTGGCGCAGGGCGACTTTCACCGTTTCCGGACTTTTCTGGAGCAGTGTTTCGGCCTGCTTGAGCGACCATTCAGAGCCTTCAGCCTGCAGAGCTTCGACCATGGCTTCGGCATCTTCCCCGGCAAAACAGCGATCGATGGCGCCCTGTTCGGGGGCATAGGTTGCGTCTGGCAGGTCCTGATCGGCTGCACCATTGAGCAGCCCGGCCAGTACCTGGTCCGCCCCGCCGGTAAAGTCTGCCGCAAGGATTGAGGCTTTGAGCGCTTCCAGCCTGTCAGACGCCATGTAATGCGTCGCCACACCCGCGTTGGCCACATCGCTGCCCTTAAGCCGCGCCCCGGTGAGCGCTAGCCAGGTGCCAAGCTCGCCTTCGAGCCGCGGCAGGAACCAGCCGCCGCCGACATCCGGGAACAGGCCAATCCCGGTCTCGGGCATCGCAAACAGGGTCCGTTCGGTCGCGACCCGGTAGCGCCCATGCACAGACAGACCAACGCCGCCGCCCATGGTCACCCCATCCATGATCGCGACATAGGGCTTTGGAAACGCCTTAATCGCCGCGTTCATCCGGTACTCTTCGGCAAAGAAGGCCCGGGCCTCTGAAGCGTCGCCCATGCCGCTATCGCGGAGCATGACAATATCACCCCCGGCGCAGAAACCCCGGCTACCCTCGGCATGGTCAATCATCACAACCTGCACCGACGGATCGTGCTTCCAGACCGTCAGGGCGGTCAGGATTGCCTCACACATTTTCAGATTCAGCGCGTGCAGCGCCTCCGGGCGGTTCAGCGTAATATGACCTACCTGGCCGGAAACGCGGGTCAGAACTTCATTCGACATGAGCCCTGCGTTAATCGCTCGATCGACGTCAATCAATGCCCGCCTCCAAAGATGCCGGTGCGCACGCCGTAATCGACCGCGAGCGCATAGTCCGGGTCATCTTCTGAGTCGACCATCAACTGGCCTGCCCGCGTCAGCAGCTTGTGGCAATCGGACGAAAGATGGCGCAGGCGCAGCGTCTTACCTTTCGCTTCGTACTTGGCGGCGAGGTCTTCAATCGCTTGTAAAGCTGACTGGTCCACGACGCGTGAACGCATAAAGTCGACGATCACCACGTCCGGGTCCTGATCGGGATCAAACAGTTCGGCAAATCCATCCGTCGAGCCGAAGAAAAGCGGGCCCTCAATCTCATAAACGGTGGCGCCGGGTGTGCGGATACTGTCGCGCTGCAGGATACGGATGCGCTTGGCATTGTTCCAGGCATAGGCGAGCGCGGAGACGACCACGCCAACGACAACCGCGACCGCCAGATCGTGCCAGACGGTGACCGCGGTCACCAGAACGATGACAAAAGCATCCATGCGCGGAATTTTCGACATGATGCGCAGGCTCTGCCAGGCAAAGGTACCGATCACCACCATGAACATCACACCGACCAAAGCGGCGAGCGGGATCATTTCAATCCATTGCGACCCGATGAGAATGAAGGCGAGCAAGAAAAGCGCGGCCGAAATCCCCGACAGCCGGGTGCGTCCGCCGGATTTCACATTGATCATGGACTGGCCGATCATGGCACAGCCACCCATGCCGCCGAAGAAACCGGTGACGATGTTTGAGGCGCCCTGGGCGACACATTCCTGCGACGCGCCGCCGCGCTGGTTGGTGATCTCGCCAACCAGATTGAGTGTCAAAAGGCTTTCGATCAGGCCGATCGCCGCCAGGATCACTGCATAAGGCAGAATGATCTGAAAGGTTTCCATGTTCAGTGGCACCATGGGCACGTGGAATTCCGGCAGGCCGCCTTTGATGCTGGCAAGATCCCCGACCACGGGCGTGTTCAAACCAAGGCCGATGACCAGAGCTGCGACAACGGCAATCCCGGCGAGCGGCGCCGGAACCACTTTCGTCACTTTCGGCAGCCCCCAGATGATCAGCATGGTCAGCCCGATCAGGCCCAGCATCATCAACATGTCCGGCATGGCCAGCCACTCTCCATTGGGCAAAAATCCATGCCCGTCGGGATGGGCGGTTCCCGGCACCTGAAACTGTCCGAGCTGGGCCAGAAAAATCACAATCGCCAGGCCATTCACAAAGCCCAGCATAACCGGATGCGGCACCAGTCGGATAAACTTGCCAAGCTTGAACACCCCTGCCCCAACCTGCAACAGTCCCATCAGAACCACGGTGGCAAACAGATATTCCACGCCATGCTGCGCGACCAACGCGACCATGACCACGGCCAGCGCGCCGGTTGCGCCGGAAATCATGCCCGGCCGTCCGCCGAACAAGGCCGTGATCAGCCCCACCAGAAACGCCGCATACAGCCCGACCAGCGGCTCCACCCCGGCGACAAAGGCAAAGGCAACCGCCTCCGGCACCAGCGCCAGCGCCACGGTCAGTCCCGCCAGCAGCTCAATCTTGATCCGCCCGGGCGTGAACGTCGAGCGCTGCGTATCGGCCCAGGCCGACAGGTTCAAACGATCTGCAAATTCAGTCAGCGGCGATTGCGCCATGGTGATGCTCTTTCAGCGGCTTTCAGTCGAAGCGGGGCGTCTAGGCCAATTCACCTCTGTCGACCAGTCCCACTCTGACATAGACGCCATTCCTGACTGCCCGTTCCGACGCGGCAGAGATAGCCAAGACCGGACCGCTGTGACAGAACCACCAAAACAGAAAACGGAACTGACCTATGAAAAACCTCTTCGACATCTCCGGCAAAACCGCCATCGTCACCGGCGGCTCCAGCGGCATCGGCGCAATGATCGCGCAGGGCTTTGTCGAAAATGGCGTGAAAACCTATATCTGCGCGCGCAAGCCGGGCCCGCTGATGGCGAAAGCCGAGGAGCTGTCCAAACTGGGCGAGTGTGTCGCCATCCCGGCAGATCTTTCGACCGTTGAAGGCATTGAAAAAGTCGTCGCTGAAGTTTCGGCTAAGGAAGATCACATCGACATTCTCATCAATAATGCCGGGGCCAATTGGGCCGAACCGATTGATACCTTCCCGGAAGCGGCCTGGGACAAAGTGATGAACATCAACATCAAGTCGATCTTCTTCATGACCCAGAAATGCCTGCCTCTCCTGCGCAAGAACGCCACCGCAGAGGATCCCGCGCGTGTGATCAACACCGCGTCAGTGCACGGTTTCGAAAATCCAGGTCTGCCGACCTATGCCTACTCGGCCAGCAAATCGGGTGTCATCCACCTGACCAAACACCTCGCCACGGATCTCGCCAGTTCGCACATCAATGTGAACGGCATCGCGCCCGGCTATTTTGTCAGCAAGATGACGGCGGGCATTGCCAGCGACAAGGCGTTCGAGCAGGAGGTCATCTCCCGTATCCCGCGCGGTCGTCCAGGGGACATGGAGGATATGGCGGGCACCGCTATCTATCTCGTCTCACGCGCGTCAGCCTGGCTCGACGGCCACACGATCGTACTCGATGGCGGCCAGATCGCGTAAAGCGCCCGGCTCTATAGCTCGCTCAGCGTCGGCACGGTGCCCTCGCGCCCCATCCAGGCCTCGTTGAACAGGCTGCGAGCATAGGCTTCAGAGCGCGCATCCCCCTTGGCGCGGAACGTCTCTGCCAGCCCGAACAGGGCATAGGCATTGTTCGGGGCCTTGATCAGCGTCTTGAAGAACTCCCGCTCGGCCCGGTCATACTGACCGTCTTGCAGCAGGTAGAGGCCGAGCGTCTGACGGGTCGGATAATACCACCAGGTCGGCTCAAAATACGGCAATTGCGCTTCAGCAGCCGCGGCGGCTTCCAGGCGGTCAATCGCAGGTTTCAGCTCGCCCTTGGCGGCAAACAGACGGCCCTCCAGGGTCAGGTGCGCGACCTCGTGAATGCCAGACATCGGCGTGAAGTATTGCGTCTCGTAGGCATCAAAGCCCGGTTCACCGGTCAGCGCCTTGAGTTTGCTGAGTTCAGCTTTGGCCTTGTCCAATTCGCCTTGGCGCGCAAACACCGTCCCGCGCGCATAGTGCCAGGCGGTGCGCATATACAGATGCGCAGCGGCAGGCTCCGGAATGGCAAGCACAGTCTCATCAGTGGAAAAAACCAGATCGGTGAAAATCGGCGAGGCCGCGATGTGCTCGCCAAGCGGCGCAGGTGCACCCGGATCAAGCGCCACAATCGCCTCCAGCTTGTCCGCCATCGCCAACGCCGTGGCCGCATCGCCGGCAAACTGAGAGCTCGCCACAACGAAGTGAACATTATGGGGATAGTAGACACCGCCATAGACGCCGGCATTCTCACTTGCCGCGATATAGGCCTCATCAGCGGCAATCGCTTCAATATTGGACTTGTGCGCTTTCTTCCATTTGCCCAGCCGCAAATAGATGTGCGACGGCATATGCACCAGATGACCGACGCCGAGATGTTGGTCCAACAGCCGGTCAGCATAGGCCTCCGCCCGATACGGATCGAGCGAGGATTCCGTAATATGGATGTAGAGATGTATGGCCGGGGCGAAATCCGGGTCGATTTCCAGCGCTGCCTCGATCAATTCCAGCGTCCGCGCGGTTCGCCCCTTCGGCTCACGCGCACCGGCCTGCCAATAGTCCCAGGGCTGGGTGTCCATATTGGCTTCCGCCGCCAGCGATAGGATCAGTTTGTCGTCTGGAAACGCGACAGCAACCTGATCCATCGCATCGGCATAAGCGGCTGCGTTCTCAACAACCTCCGCCTCATCAACGATACCATATCGCGCATCCAGCGCCTTGATCAGCGCCGCCTCGCGATCACTCACCCCGTCGAGACGGGACACCGCCTCACTGGCAGCCACCCGGCCAGCCGCGCCGCGGGCGGGCGCGTAGGGAATGTTGATATTGCCACCAAAGGACAGCCCTTCCCCCCAATAGCACATGGCACAATCCGGGTCCTCGCCCTGCGCCTTGCGAAACGCCGCAATCGCTTCATCGTGATTGAAATTGGCCATATGCGCGAGGCCGGTATCAAACCAGAGCTGGGCCTGCGCGCTATCAGTTGAAACCGGAGTGTGAAAATGCGCAACCACCTGATCCGGCAGCGCGAACGGCTCTCCATAGTCAAAGCCCGGGTTCAGGCGCGCTGCCGCTTCGATCACCGCCGCGGGTGTTTCGGCGATGCGTCCGCTGCACATGCTCTGCGACAGGGTCACCGGGTCGATGAAAGGTTGGGTGTCGGTCTCAGCGGTCTCGGCTTGATCGGACGTGTCAGACACGCACGAGGTGAGCGCCAAAACGCCTAAAGCGGCCCCGGCGAGCCGGGCTTTTCTACTTAACATAACTGGTCCTCCCTGCAGCGGAGTATGCCACAAATCGGGAGAATCGTTAACCAGCGCAGGATAACCAACTCGGGCCTCAGCCCTAGTTCAGCGCGCAGCCTTCAATCGTAATCCGATGCATGATGCGGCGCTGACCCTGATAATCGTTCAGCGCCCAATGCCAGGTCGAACGGTTGTCCCACATCGCGATACTGCCGGGCTGCCACTTGAACCTTGTGTGGAACGCATTGCCCTGAAACACATGCGTATAGAGCTTGTCTAGCAACGCCTTCGAGGCGGCTTCATCCATGCCGACAACAGAGCGCGTGAAGGCCGGATTGACATACAGCGCCTTCTTGCCGCTCAGCGGATGGGTGATGACGATCGGATGCACCGGGTCTTCCAGTGTTGCTGCCACAGCCGCATTGCCGATGCGGTTTGACCCGTCCTCGCCGCTGCCAGCATCTGACTGTTTATAATACGTGTCAGGACCTTCGCCAAAAATATGTTTGCCGGAATGGACCGCATATTTGCCTTCAATCTCGGCTTTCAGATCGTCTGGCAGCGTTTCATAAGCGGTATACATGCTGGCAAACATCGTATCGCCGCCGGTCTCAGGCAGCACGCGCGCGACCAGAACAGATCCGAGCGCCGGCTCATGATCATAAGAATGATCGGTATGCCAGCCGCCGCCAATATTATCCGTGTCACCCGGCTCCTTGGCGACCATGGCGATCTGGGGATAATCGGGATGGGCGGCGAAGAACCGGTTCACATTGATCTCACCCCAGCGCTCGGCAAAGGCAATATGATCCTCTTCAGAGATGCTCTGATCGCGAAAGAAAATCAGGCCATGATCGGCAAATGCCGTTCTCAGCGTGTCAAAGTCCGCGCCACTCAGCGATTTCAGGTCGAGGCCTGAAATTTCCGCCCCAACACCCTCGATCGGCGTCACCTCAACGGCCATACTCGTCTCCCAAACATTGTATCGACACTCGCTATGTCAGAACCTTATACCGAATTTCCGCATCCGCCAAGGTCCGCCGCGTCGGTCGCAGGCTCAGCGCACCGGGCTGAAACTCCCCTACACCCTGTGTCTTCGACAGCAATTCGCGATACAGGTGAGCGTGATTGGCTTTTTGCACCTGCTGGTCTATCGCGGGGTGTGGGACAAGTATAAGGCGGGTCGTCATGTATGCACTTCCCGAAGGTTACGCGATAACAGAAGCGGGCATTGGGGACATCCCTGCCATTGTCGAAGCCGACAAGGCGGCGGCAAAGCTGTTTGCGCCCACCGGGCTGCTCCGCCCGGAAGCCTTGAACGATCACGTGCCGGTGGATGTCCTGACCACCGAAATCACCGACAAAAATGTCTTTGTCATGCGCGACGAAGCTGACATCGCGGTCGGGTTCATCCTGATCCGACCGCGCGGTACGGGTCTCTATCTCGACCAGATCAGCGTGCATCCCGATCATGGCCAGAAGGGGCTGGGCAGTGCGCTGATGCTGACCGTGATTGAACAGGCTGAGGAGCGCCGCCTGCCGCATGTGTCCCTGTCGACGTTTCGGGACCTGCCCTGGAACGGACCTTTCTATGCCTCGCTTGGCTTCAAGGAATTGCCACGCGACAAATATGAACCTTACATGTTTGAGATCGAAGAGGCACAAGAACCTCTGATGGACATCACCAAGCGCTGCTTCATGCGCCGCCGGGTGCGCCGTCCCTTGTTCAGATTCAAGAAACCGGTTCAGGCCCGCATATGACCCCTTTTCCTCAATCGTTTCCCGCCACTCGCCTGCGCCGCCTGCGTCAGGCCGACTGGGTGCGCCGCCTGACGGCAGAGAACACACTTACACCCAGCGATCTGATCTGGTCGCTGGTTGTGCATGATGGCGAGGCGGCCAGGATCCCGGTCGCGGCCATGCCCGGCGTCGATCGCCTCAACGTGGCCGAAGCTGCCGCCGCCGCGAAACGCGCCAAAGCCCTCGGCATTCCCGCCATCGCCATCTTCCCGCACATCGACCCGGCGCATAAAGACGCCGATGGTCGCGAGAGCCTGAACCCGGACGGCCTCATCCCGACCGTGATCAAAGCGATGAAAGACGCTGCGCCAGAGGTCGGTGTAATCTGCGATGTCGCCCTCGACCCGTTCACGACCCATGGCCATGACGGCCTGATCGATGAAGCGGGCTATGTCCTGAACGATGAAACCACGGCGGTGTTGATCGACCAGGCGCTGGTCCAGGCCGAAGCCGGTGCAGACGTCGTCGCCCCGTCTGACATGATGGATGGCCGCATCGGCGCGCTGCGAACCGCGCTCGAAGCCGACGGCTATATCAACACGCTGATCCTGTCCTATGCGGCGAAATATGCGAGCGGCTTTTACGGCCCATATCGCGAAGCCATCGGCTCAGCCACCGCGCTGATCGGCGACAAGAAGACCTATCAGCAAAACCCCGCCAACACGGACGAGGCCCTGCGCGAGGTGGCCATGGACATTGCCGAGGGCGCAGACATGGTCATGGTCAAACCCGGCCTGCCCTATCTCGATATCGTCCGCCGCGTCTCAGAAACGTTTGCGATCCCAACCTATGCATTTCAGGTCTCCGGCGAATATGCGATGATCCAGGCCGCCGCCCAGAATGGCTGGATCGATGGCGAGCGCGTCATGCTGGAATCCCTGCTCGCCTTCAAGCGCGCCGGCGCCAGCGGCATCATAACCTATTTCGCCGAAACCGCCGCACAGAAGCTTGGCTGAGGCGCTTTCCGGTCTCTTTCCTCCCTCGCAGGAGCGGGGGAAATGGGCGCGCAGCGCTCGGAGGGGAGGAAGTGTTTTTCTCACCGCGCTAAGAGGCTTCGCCTCACGCGGTGAAACATGTCGGATAGGTCTTCATTTACCTTCCAATTCAGGTATCGTTGGAACGGCAGCCTCGAAAATCGACGGGATGATGTGGGAGGCACCGGCAAATGAAGCGCGTCCTCATATTGGTGTACCTTCTCGTGGCGGTCCTGTCGGTGTACGCATCCGCACAATCAACCAAGGTGATCGTCGACATCGATAGCAATCCCTGGGAGCTGACTCGACGGGCCGATCACTGTTCGGACCGCGTGGCCACGGCCGTTCAGCACTATCAGACAGCACCAATCTATCACCCTACACGGAGGGTTTATGGCGATCGATTTCTGATCAACTCTGGTTCCGACTGTTGGATTGAACTGTCAATCGAAGGGGTTGATGACGTATCACTGCTGATCAGGGTTTCGGAAGACAGGATGGTTTTAGACCAGCGGTCTCTTTCTTCATGGGGATTGAAAGTGTATCCGTATCCAAGTGAGCCCAACGGGCTCTAGTAAGCGACGCTCAGCGCCGCTTTAAGGGAGTACCTGCCACATGACGCCCGAAAATCATGGATAGGCCTGCCCTCAATCCCCGCCCTCAGAAACTCGCGTATGCTTCCCGCCATGGAAGTCCGCTTCACCTTGTCTGCTGTTGCCCATGTGCCGATCTATTATTGGCCCTGGGTCTGGTGGCAGCTTTATCGCCTCCGGCAGCAATGCCGGGTGGCGGGCTGTGAGGTGCTGTGGGAAGTGGACGAACGCGGATTCGTCTATGTGCCGTTTGTCTCGGACTCTGAATCCGACCTGCTCGCCTGGTTCTACAAAGAGGTCAGAAAGACCCGCGCCCATTGGGCCCCGATGGATAATGCATCCGGCGAGATGCACCTCAGTGCGATCCACTATTGGATGGGCCGGATCATGGAATGCGGCGAGCGGGTCATGCGCCGCGCGGGGTCCAAAGCGGCGCTCATGGCGCCCGCGATCGAAGACTCAAGCTAAAACTCCGCCAATGCCCGCGCAGGCGGGCATCCATGGACCCATCTCAGCCTCAAGCGCTCGAGGAACCTGCGGTCCATGGACACCCGCCTGCGCTTGTGTCAGCGAAACCCTAACCACAAACCGTTCCCCAAACGCCGCATCCGCGGCAGCACGTGCTGCGCAAAAATATGCCGGCGTGCCTCGGGCAAGGGGGATCCAAGGCACGCTGGCTTGCCGTTTTTGGGAGGAGAGCAACGGCAATTGAGATCACCGGGCCCGTGAGGGAACCGCGCCAGGCGATCATGCACCTACAACGAGGCAGATCGGCAAATCCGGCGCGTCGGTTCGCAATCTCACAGAAGTTTAACCTTCCCGCACGGCTCGACCTGTATGCCGCGAGCCGCCCATCGCCTCGCGTCAGGGCTTGCTCTCGCCACCTGCTTTTGCGCTAGCTGGCTAAAACACGCTTACGGAGGATCAGTATGGAGTTCGAAGAGGTCGTCAAAGGTCGGCGCAGCATTCGCGGCTACCAACAAAAACCCGTCTCAAAAGAGACGATCCGCGAGGTTCTCGAAATGGCCATTCGCGCACCGTCTTCTTTGAACACACAGCCTTGGAACTTCTATGTCGTCTCCGGCGAACCGCTCGATCGTATCCGTGCCGGAAATGTTGAACGTAATCTCGCAGGGGTGCCCGACACGCGCGAGTTTCGCCGTGGCCCGGGTTATGAAGGCGTCCATCGCGAGCGTCAGATCGAGATCGCGGTTCAGCTTTTCGGCGCGATGGGGATTGAGCGTCATGACAAAGAAAAGCGTCAGGACTGGGTCTTGCGCGGCTTTCGCCAGTTTGATGCCCCCGTCTCCATCGTGGTGACCTATGATCGCTCTATCCATGGCAGCGATATTGGCCCGTTCGACTGCGGCGGCGTGGTCAATTGCCTGGTCAATGCCGCCTGGTCGAAAGGCTTGGGTTGCGTCATCAACTCACAAGGCATCATGCAGTCGCCCGTCGTGCGCGAACATGCCGGTATTCCGGACGATCAGGTCATCATGATCTGCGTCGCCATGGGCTATCCCGATGACAGTTTCCCCGCCAACGCCGTCGTCTCGAAACGCAAATCTGTTGACGAGGCCGCGACTTTCGTGGGCTTCGAGGATTAGACCTCCGGGCGCCAATCAGGCGCGGCAAGCTCAAAGCCCGAGAACTCAAATCCCGGCGCGACAATACAGCTGACCAGGGTCCACGCGCCGAGGCTTTCAGAGGTCTGCCAGTAATCCTTCGGCACGGTCACTTGCGGGCGCTGACCCTGACGCAGATCCGGGCCGAGAATTGACGCCGTCGCGCCTTTCCCGTCGGGCGGTGACAGCGTGATCGAGAGCGCCGCGCCCGCGTGCCACAGCCAGTGCTCATCTGCATCCACCCGGTGCCAGGCTGAAACTTCATCAGCCTGCAACAGATAGTAGATCGCGGTCGAATGGCCCCGGCCCTCGCCCTCTGTGCGATAGGTCTCGGCATAATGCCCACCTTCGGGATGGGCTTTCATCTTGAGCACGCGGATGATCTCGTTCGCGCCGAGATCGCCTGAAATCGCCGTCATTCTAAAACCGGTCCTTTCGCCCACGCACTTCGGCAAAGGTCGCCACCGGATCGCCCGGATGCCCCATCGCCGCTTGCAGGTCTGGATTGTCCGCGCGCAGGAACGGATTGGTCGCAAGCTCCCGCGCCAGTCCCATCGGCACGGTCCGCTCTCCGCGCGACCGCTTATCATCAATCTCCCGGATATAAGCCATCAAGTCAGCATTGCCGGTCTCGATCGTCTCAGCAAAGCGCGCGTTGGCCTGTGTGTATTCATGCGCACAATAGAGCGTGGTTTCCGCTGGTAGCGCCTTGATCGCGGTCATACTGTTCCACATCATCTCCGGATTGCCTTCAAACACGCGGCCACAACCAAGCGCAAACACCGCGTCACCCACAAAGGCCAACGCGGCTTCCGGCACATGAAACGCGATATGCCCAAGTGTATGGCCTGGCACGTCGATGACATGCGCCTCAACCGCACCGAGCTTCACCATGTCACCGCCACCGACCTGGTGATCAATTCCGGGGATCTTGTCTGCCTCTCCGCGCGGGCCGTAGATCGCGCAACCCGTCGCCTCCTTGATCTTCATATTCCCGCCAGCGTGATCCGGATGCCAATGGGTGTTCCAGATCGCGGTGATCGTCCAGCCCTGCGCCTTGGCCTCCGCGAAATACTTGTCCGCATCCGGCGTATCAATCGCCGCGGTTTCCCCAGACGCTGGATCATGGGCGAGATAGCCATAATTATCATTCAGGCAGGGGAATTGATGTATTGTCAGCATGGCACCATCTCTGTCGAAGTCATTGTGAGTTGAACAAAGCCATATGCGCCAATCTGCGGCAACCCTACAAACCTTCTATTCGACCCGGCTCGGACATGCCGCGAGTGGACTGATCGGTCAGAGGCTGCTTGATCTGTGGGGCGCGTGTGAGGGGCATTCTGTTCTTGTGGTTGGCTATCCGCCGCCCATCTCCAAGCTCTGGATCGATACCGCCCGCGCCTGTGTCGGGGTTCTGCCAGAGGGTATGGGCGATTTGACCGCGAGCAGTGCCCGCGGCGGCATTGTCACTACCTCACCTGAGAACCGCCTGCCCTTCTCAGACAATGTGTTTGATCGCATCGTCCTGCTGCACGCGCTTGAAGAGGCCGACAGCCCGCGCCGCATGATGCGCGATGTCTGGCGGGTCCTCGCGCCGGAAGGGCGTGTCGTGGTGGTTGCAGCCAATCGCCGGAACTTCTGGTCGATCAATGATAGTCAGGCTTTTGGACACGGCCGGCCCTGGACTCGGCGTCAGCTCATCCGCTTTCTGGGCGATGGTCTGTTCGATATCACGGCGAGCACAACCGCGGTCTATATGCCCCCGCTCAACTGGCGTATCATTACCGCGGCGGCCCGCTCGTGGGAACGGGTCGGCGAAGCTGTCCTGCCCGGTCTTGGCGGTGTGGTGCTGGTCGAAGCGGTGAAACGCCTTTACGCCAAACCCGGCGGCAGTGCACCTGCGACTGTCAATCAGGCAGCCCCTGCTCAAAATGGCGTCCAACCTCTCCCAATCAAAAAAGCCGAGCGTGTTTCAAAAAAAGAGATGCCGAAAACAGATTCTGAGGTTAACACTGTAGCTGACAGAAATTCGATGCAGAATAAGGAGATGGGCTGATGAAACTCATTACTGCGATTTTCAAACCCAGCCGATTGGATGCCGTGATTGATGCTTTGGGTGAGGTCGGCGTTTCCGGGCTGACCGTCACCGAAGTGCGCGGCTATGGCCGCCAGCAGGGCAAGACTGAAGTGTACCGCGGCGCAGAGTATGAAGTGCGCCTGCTGCCAAAGGTCAAAGTCGAAGTGGCCTGCACAGCAGAGGAAGCTGACCGGGTGCTCGAAGTGGTCACTGCGGCAGCGAATACCGGCACGATCGGCGACGGCAAGATCTTCGTGACGCCGATGGATACGGTCGTGCGCATTCGCACGGGTGAGCGTGATAGCCAGGCGATTGGTGGCTAAAAGCGTCTACTGAACCATCTTGAAGCGCCTGTTTCCTAATCTGGAAGCAGGCGTTTTCGCTTTGGCCACGATACTGCAGAGGTCTTGATTTTATTCGCGCGACGCTACAGGTGATGGCGCAGAACAGGAGCGCAAAATGGCGGGCCCGCAGCCACTTTCAAACATCCTTGAAATCACCCCTTATAAAGGGGGGCAGAAACTTGAGTCCGGTTGGAAGCTCTCTTCCAACGAGAACCCACTCGGTTGCAGCCCAAAGGCTCAGGAGGCGGCAATCGAAGCCGCCAAATCCTTGCACCTCTATCCTGATGGCGGGGCGACGAAGTTGCGCGAGGCGATTGCGGGCAAGTATGGCATCGACGCTGAGCGCATCATTTGCGGCGCCGGGTCTGACGAGATCTTCCAATTGCTCGGCCGCGCTTACCTTCAGCCCGGTGACGAGATCCTGCAGTCACAACATGGCTTTCTGGTCTACCGGCTGGTCGCGCAGCAATCGGGCGCCGAGACGATCAGCGCGCCTGAGACAGATCTCCGCACAGACGTCGATGCGCTGTTGGAGCGGATTACGCCCCGCACTAAGATCGTGTTTCTGGCCAATCCGAACAATCCAACAGGCTCCTACATTCCTTATGAGGAAGTGAAACGCCTGCACGCTGAAATCCCCGAGAATGTACTGCTGGTCCTCGACGGCGCCTATGCTGAATATGTCCGTCACAATGACTATTCTGCGGGCATGGATCTCGCCGGAGAGATGCCAAACGTACTCGTCACGCGCACGTTCTCGAAAATTCACGGTCTGGCCGCCCTGCGCCTTGGATGGGCTTACGGTCCTGCCAGTGTAATTGATGCGCTGAACCGCACCCGCGGGCCGTTCAATGTCAGTGCGGTCGCACAGGCCGCCGGGATCGCAGCCATCGCAGACGACACGTTTCAAGCCCAATCCATCGACCACAATATTGCGGAGCTGGAGCGCGTGCGCTCGGCGATCGACAAGCTCGGCTTTGAAACTTTCACCAGCGTCGGCAATTTCTTTCTGGTGAGATTTGAACAAAGAGACGGACGCCGCAGCACGGACGCCGACGCCTTCCTCCGCGCGCGGGGGATCGTTGTGCGCGATGTGAATGTCTATGGACTGCCGGATTATCTGCGCATCTCTATCGGCACCAAACCGGCTAATGATGATGTGATCGCAACGTTTGAAGCCTTTGCGGCGCGCTGATGACGGCTCCGGTATTTGATAAGATTGCGATCATCGGCGTCGGCCTGCTCGGGGCGTCGATTGCGCATGCGGCAACAGCTTATGAAGCGGCGCAGCGCATTGCCTACTATGATGCCAGCCCGGACGCGATGGCGCTCGCCGCGCGGGTCGTGCCCGGTCTCGGCGCCAACAGCGCCAGCGACGCAGTGCGCGATGCCGATGCGGTGTTTCTCTGTACACCCGTTGGGGCCTTTGGTGCAGTGACCGCAGAGATCGCTGATGCCCTCGCCCCGGGCGCAATCCTGACCGATGTCGGGTCCGTCAAAGCCAGAGCCGCGAGCGACATGGCTGCTGCCTGCCCGAATGGGGTTCATCTCATCCCGGGCCATCCCGTGGCCGGAACCGAACAATCCGGTCCCGATGCCGGTTTTGCCAGTCTGTTTCAGAATGCCTGGCATATTCTCACCCCGCTGGAGGATGAGAGCGAAGACTACCGCGATGCAGTCGGCCAACTCACGGCTTTCTGGGAAACGCTCGGGGCAAAGGTCGAGACGATGAGCACGCGTCGCCATGATCGCGTGCTCGCGATCACCTCACATCTGCCCCACCTGATCGCCTTCAACATCGTCTCGACGGCCTATGACATGGAAACCGTGGAAGAAGGCGAAGTCGTCAAATACTCGGCCGGCGGTTTTCGCGATTTCACCCGGATTGCCGCCTCCGATCCAACCATGTGGCGTGATGTCTTTCTGACCAATAAGGACGCCGTGCTGGAAACGCTTGGCCGTTTCAGTGAGGATCTCGCCGCGCTGCAGCGGGCCATTCGCTGGGGAGATGGTGATACGCTGATGCAGGAATTCACCCGCGCGCGCGGCATTCGCAAGGCCATCATTGATGCCGGTCAGGATACAGATGAAGTCGATTTCGGTCGGCGTCCCATCGAGGACTGAAGTCGCGTGGCTTAGAGACGGACAGCACTCCCCTTCTGCGCCGTCCGTCTCTTGTGCCTTCCCCTCGGGCACCGCCGCCACGTTGGCCTTGCACCTACGGATGTACAAGGCCCTCGCAACTCGGACGCCAGCGAACACGTTGAGATCCCTCAACTTGCTGCCCCCCGTCCTGGACACCTGTCTAAAACACCCAACCTGAACGATATGTCATGAAGCCTGTTGGGGTTTGTTCATGTTCCCGGCCTGCGTTTGAAATTGGACGCCGCTTGGTGAATGTGGCAATGTTTCGCCATGCGTATTACATCGGCTCTTCTTGCATTTGCGCTGCTTGTTGGCTGCGCATCGAACCAGGTTTATGGTCCAGCGGCTTCCTCCAACGCGGTGGGCTACAGCGATCAGGTGATCGAAAACAATCGCTACCGGATCAAATACAAGGATAGCGATATTGAGCGCGCCCGTGTCCGCGCCCTGAAACGCGCGGCAGAGATTACCGATCAGACCGGGGCAGAATGGTTCCAGATCGTCAGCGCGTACGATGATGTTCCCGGCGCCTATCGGGAGAACCAGCCCAGTGTCACCATCGGCGGCTCAACCGGGTCAAGCGGACGGACAAGTGTCGGCGTTGGCTTAGGAATCGGATTTCCCGTCGGCTCATCTCGCGCCCCCGCCGGAACCCATTCTCTGGAAATCATCACCGGGTCAGGTGAGGCACCGGAAGGCGAAGACATTTACATCGCCCGGGATGTGCTCGCCAATCTAGCAGAGGTTTAGGCTGGGACTTCCACCCCGGCCCAATCAAAGACTTTTCCGCTTGCCTCGGGCGTCAGACCTTCAATCACTCCAATCAGCGCGGAGGCGGAACGCTCCGGCGTGAACAATTTGCCGTCGGGCACATTGCCTTGAAACGGTTTGGACAAAGCCGTGTCCACAGTTCCCGGATGCAGGCCAACTGCAATGAACTGATCATTTCGACGCGCCTGCTCAATCGCATAATTGCGGATCAACATATTCAGCGCCGCTTTTGAAGCGCGATAGGCGTGCCAGCCGCCGAGCCGATTGTCAGAGATTGACCCGACCCGCGCCGACAGCGCCGCAAACACAGCCCGCTCCTTGCGGGGCATAATCGGGATGAAGTGTTTGGCGACCAGTGCCGGACCAATCGTGTTGACCGCAAACACTTGTTCAAACGCGGAGCCGCCCTGCTGGCGCATCGATTTTTCCGGCTGCAAGCCATCTGAGTTGGAAAGGATCCCGCTCGCCACGATCACCAGATCGGGTGCGCCTTGCGCGCCAATATCGGACGCGGCCGTTGCGATACTGTCCTCATCGCTAAGATCAATCCGGCCGGGATGGACATGCGCGGAAGAGCCCTCCACGGGCCGACGAGACAAGGCATGAACGGTGTGCCCGGCACTGGCATAAGCAGAGACAAAAGCGGCACCAATGCCACCACTCGCGCCGATAATCACAATCCGCATAACCGCTCCCTCACTTGACTGAGGGAGCTAGGTCGCCACCTGATAAAGTACAGTCAGACGCGCACACCGGCCTTCTGGCGATAGATTTCCAACAGATCGAGCTGTTCAGGCTTAGGGCTGCCTTCCGCCTCCGAAACCGTGACCAGCATACCGTCCAGATCAACCATTTCCTTGCGGCCCATGCCGGGAGATCGTTGCACAAAATCGGTCATTTTCGACATGATGACATGCGGCGCCGCTGTTTCTCTCGCCAGCCAACCGGCTTGCGTGATTAAGGCGTTGGCATCGGCTTCATTCAACTCGAAGTGATGCATGATCTCACCGCGAATGCTCGCCTCCTGCCGCTCTGTCAGCGGCCCGCGCGCCTGCGCGATTTCGAGCATCAATATGGTCGCGGCTTCGCGGGGATCGTCCACGACCTGTAGTCCGCCTCTGCCTGAGCGCCGCTTGAACGCCAGTTTCCGCGGCAGGTTCGCTACCGTCTCCGCCGCCTTGATCCCGTCCTTGGCGACGCCGCTCAGCATTTTCAGACGCCAGTACCAGACGGCCAGAAAACCAATAAATCCAATGATCATTGCTATAATAGGCATGCTGCACTCTTGTCCGTCATCTGAACCAACTCACTCGATCCAGTCTTGGTGGGCCTGAATAGAAGATAAAGCAAGCGCGTTCTTCAAACAACGCAGAAGGCGGTCAAAAACCTTGAAAAAAGGTCACGCTTCTGGGTTTATTGAGCGATGATTCAAGACGATTTCAACACATTCTGTCAGGGTCTGACCGCCACTACGTATGTCGTCCAATGGGGCGATTCTGATGTCTGGAAAGTTGGTGGCAAAGTCTTCGCGATCGCAGGCTGGAACGATACGTCGGAGTTTGCGGTCACGTTTAAAGTCAGCCCGCTCTCTTTTGATATCCTCAAGGAGCAACCGGGACTGCGGCCTGCGCCCTATCTCGCCTCACGTGGGATGAAATGGATCCAGCACTATGCGCAACCTGGCCTCGCTGATGACGATCTGAAAGCCTACATTCAGGAAAGCCACCGGCTGGTCGCCAGTGGCTTGTCCAAAAAGAAACAACGCGAACTCGGATTGCTCGAAGCCTGATTAAGGCGCGCCGCCCTCGATTGCCTCGTTGATACCATCCGGATTGTGCGCCTGTTGGACGACATAGGCGCGGATCGCCTCAATCTCGTCTGTGGACAGAACGTCAGCAAAGGACACCATACCAATCGACTGTAGATTGCCGTCGGCGACGACGCCTTTCCACGCCTCCGCACTCGCGGTGTAGGCTGACCAGCGTAGATCCGGCAACACGCCGGAACTCACCGCAAACGGGCCATGGCAGACCGTACAGTTGCGGGCATACTGCACCAGGCCAATCGCCAATTGCTCATCGGTACCAAACTCTTCGGCCTTGGGGGTGGGCTCGACCATGGGGATATCAATATCCGCGATCACCTGATCCCCGCCGAGCTTGAACGTGACGACTTTGCCGACGGCTGGTGGTACAGGCTGCGGCGCTGCGACCCCACCAGCTGAGAGCAGATAAGCTGAACCCCATCCGGTGGTAATGGTCACATACTGCTCACCATCGATTTCGTACGTTCCCGGTCCAGAGGCGGCGCCCGACTTCACATCATGCACCCACAGCTCTTCGCCGGTTGCCGCATCATAGGCGGCAAACTCCCCGTTCAGCTTGCCCTGGAACACAACGCCGCCCGCCGTTGACAGGACGCCGCCATTCCACGGCCCCTCATGCTCCACCGTCCAGCGCGGTTCATTCGCTACCGGGTCCCAGGCGATCAGCCGCCCTTTCAGGCCGGAGCGCAGGAATTTGAAAACTTCACTCGGGATGACTGGCGGCACACCCGCAGCGAAATCTGCGCCCGTATTCCACTTGGTAGAGTCTTCCTGAAAGCGCGGGTCCTCGACATAGGCTTGAGGGATTTCTTGCGCTGGAATATAGGCGAGGCCAACATCCGGGTTGAACGCCATTGGATGCCAGTTGTGACCGCCAAGTGGCCCCGGGGTCTGCAAGTACGGAATTTCGGCATAGCGCGCTTCCGGCACCTCGATCGGTCGCCCTTCCGGCGTCAGACCCGTCGTCCAGTTTTGCGGCACATAGCCTGCCCCCTGAATGAACTCTCCGGTCGCCGCATCAATCACATAGAAATAGCCATTCTTGGGTGCCTGCATCGCGACGCGTCGCAATGCGCCATTCTCACCCAGTGGCAGTTCCGCCAGAATGATCGTCTGCGTCGCGGTATAGTCCCAATTGTCCCCCGGCGTCGTCTGGAAATGCCACTTATACGCGCCTGTATCGGCATCCACCGCCACAATCGAGGAGAGGAACAGATTATCCAGTCCCGATGGGTCCCGCATCGTCTGGTTCCAGGGTGAGCCATTGCCGACACCAAATATCACAGTGTCATTTACCTCATCATAGACGATCGAGTCCCAGACGGTGCCGCCGCCGCCATCGGTTTTCCAGGCGCCTGTATCGCCCCAGGTGACATTGCCCACCGTCTCAAACGCACTGTCAGACGCCGCACCATCCGGCGTCTTGTCCGGGCTGGGCACAGTATAAAACCGCCAGATCAGCTGGCCCGTATCGGCATCTAACGCGTTCAGGTACCCGCGCACGCCAAGCTCCGCCCCGCCATTGCCGATCAGCACTTTGCCATCCACCACGCGGGGAGCCCCGGTAATCGTATAAGGCCGGGTCTGGTCGACTGTGACGACATCCCAGATCAGTTCACCAGTCTTGGCATCAAGCGCCTGCACCCGACCATCGATGACACCGACATAGATCTTGCCTTCATAGACCGCGACACCCCGGTTCACGACATCACAGCACGCGTTGACGCCTACCGCGCGGTCAACATCCGGATCATGCACCCAGAGCTCTTCTCCGGTGACCGCATCGAGCGCATAAACAATCGACCAGGCTGAGGTCACATACATCACACCGTCGACCACAATCGGGGTGGATTCCACCCCGCGGGAGGTGGCCAGATCATAGGTCCAGGCCACCCCAAGATCAGCCACATTTTCGGTGCTGATCCGAGTCAGATAGGAGTGACGCTGCTCGTCATACGTACCGCCATAGGATAGCCACTCTTCCGGGGTCGCGCGAGCATTCAGCAACCGCTCATCGGTGACATTCGCGAACGCCTCTTCTGGTGAGGTCTCGGAGAGATCAACTTGCGGCGTTCCCGGTGGTCCGCCACAGGCCGTCAGTATCAGGCTGGCAACAGCCGCGGCTGCGGATAGTCGAAGCGTTTTCATGAGCGCGTTCCTCGTTTCCTCAATCCCAATCGGCCTCTGACGGACCAGTTCAGGGTTCAGACTATGACAATGAGTTGCCATGTCGAGAGGGAACGCGGCGTCAGCCCGCGCCTAAGGCAAGGCTCAGAGCGCGGCTTTCAAATCGGCTTGTGCAGCCTCAACTGCAGCCGCGATCAAGTGTGTCCAGTTTGCACGGTCAGGCGCGTCCGCGCTGCCCGCCGGAAACGTTACTGAGCGCGACGCGTTCACACAGCCGCCCTGCCCGTCCACAAATCCCGCCAGTGCATCCGCAGCGCCTGCCCCCTGCGCGCCATAACCGGGCACGAGAAACAAGGCCGATGGCGCGAGGCCCCGCAACATCCGCGCTTCGTCTGGCCCCGTTGCGCCGGTCACGAGCATCAGACCGGACCAGCCGGAGCTGCCTTGTAAGCGCTCCATCATCGGCGCCAGGCTCTCCACCACACGGGCAAACAACGGCGCGCCTTCCAGGTGCCGCGCCTGATAATCGGCGCTGCCAGGATTGGAGGTTCGCGCCAGCACGATCACGCCCTTGCCCGACGCTTCGGCAGCGCGCACGTGCGGCTCCAGCGTATCGAGGCCCATATAGGGATTGACCGTCAAAGCATCACAGGCAAACGGCGCGTCCGACGACAAATAGGCGCGCGCATAGCCTTCGGCGGTCGAGCCGATATCGCCGCGCTTGGCATCCATCAGCACGACCAGTCCTGCCGCGCGCGCCGCATCACAGACATAGGCCAGCGCACGCATGCCTTGCCAGCCGTGGCGTTCGAACAGACCCGCCTGAGGTTTTACGATGCCAACCCGATCTGCAACAGCTTCGACAATCGCTGTGCCCCAGGCCTGCAGGCCTTCTGGCGTGTCGCGGCCAAATTGCGCCGGGATCCGCCCTGCATGCGGATCAATGCCCACACAAAGCGGCCCGTACTGGTCCACAGCAGCGACGATCCGATCTGCAAACGGGGTCACGAAGGCTCGTCCACCTGACAGGCGACTTTGACAACTTGCAGATTGCGGCGAGCATAGTCTGCTTCCCGGCCATAGCTGTCAGGCGAGAAGGGTCGAGGCCGCTCACCCACTATAGATACGTCATGTTTATTGATGAAATCAGCCACAGCTTCAGGGGACGCGGTATAGATCCGGCCTCGCCGCGGGCTTTCGGCTACAATCACGCCGCGCACCAAGCCATTCTCATCATAGACCGGGCCGCCGCTCAGCCCGCCAAGCGACCCCATCAAGCCGCGCGTGCGACCGGTTTCAGCCCAGGTGAGCACCGATTCGCTGCCATTGCGCTCGCCATTCGAAATCAGGTTGGAGCGCGACAACAATCTTGAGGCGGCTTCCCCGGGACGTCCCTGCGGATAACCGACATGGTAGCCAAATGTGCCCACGCGCAAGTCACCGGTCATGTCCAGTGCCACCGGGTTCTGGCTCGAATTGGTTTCGATCAGTGCGAGGTCGAACTCTTCGGAGACAGTTACGTCACGGACTTTCACATACTGTCCCGGCGCGACCAGCAAGGCGACATCGTCACACCCATCCACGACGTGCCGGGCGGTCAGCCACTGACCCTGTTCGTTGATGGCAAATGCCGTCCCGATACCGTCCTTTGGCCGCGACACCTGAACCAGAACGCGCTCGTCAAAGGCCGAGGGCGGTGGCAGTGTCGCTCCTTCGCGTTCGATCGCTTCAGGTAAGGTTTTTGGGGAATCTTGAGTGGTCGACGAGTTAAATACGGCCCAGACAACGCCGCCGAGGGCGAGCAGGTAAACAACCCAGTCAGGCACAAATCGCCGCACTCAAAAGCCTCCGCTCTAGAACCGTTGTAGTTGCGGATCCCACAGACCCGCGGCCAGCAACAACGCCACCGAAATCTTCGTCGCAATCAGGATAATTGCAGCCCCGGCTTCGTCATCCTGAATACGTTTCGGAATGTCTCGTAAGATCATGTCAATAATGCGGTAGGTCAATAGCTGCAGCAGCAGCGCGACCGTTCCCCACAGCAATAGATCCCAGAGCGAAACACTTGAGGCGAGACAGGAGGCAATCGGGATCGCCAGGCCGACAATCGCGCCCGATAGCGCCAGGCCTGCAGCGCCATTGCCTTCCTTGACCAGCGCCAATTCCTTCCAGGGCGTGAGCAGCACATAAACTGAGCTCGCGACGAGCAAAAGTAGACCAGCCGACCCCGTCCAGATCAAGAATATGGGGAAGCCCTGTTGGAATGACTGAAGCGTTGCGGTCATATCGAGTCTCTCCACTGCCATCCCACCCGGGAGTGGTCTAACCAAGCCTTACTCTACACTCAAGATGGAAGCGTAATATGCTCAAAGGAAAAACAGCCCTCGTCACCGGATCGACCAGCGGAATCGGTCTTGGCATTGCCCGCGCGCTCGCCGATGCCGGTGCAGACATAGTTCTCAGCGGCCTCGCCAGTGATGAAGAGGCAAAGGCCCTGAAACAGGGTCTCGCAGATGAATTCGGCGTAAGGGTCGGGTTTTCAGGCGCGAATCTGACAGATCCCGACGCCATCGAGGGCATGATGGGCTATGTCGCACGTGATTTTGGAGGCGCGGATATTCTGATCAACAATGCCGGGGTTCAGCATGTCTCACCAATCGAGAACTTTCCCGTCGCCCGGTGGGATCTGATCATCGCGCTGAACCTGTCAGCGGCCTTCCACACCACACGACTGGCGATCACGGGCATGAAAGAGAAAGGCTGGGGCCGAATCATCAATACCGCATCAGCGCACGCCCTCGTCGCATCGCCCTACAAGTCCGCCTATGTGGCCGCCAAGCATGGCATTGCCGGTCTGACAAAGACCGTCGCCCTCGAAGGCGCTGAACATGGTGTGCTCTGCAATGCGATCTGTCCGGGCTATGTCTACACGCCTCTGGTCGAGGGCCAGGTCGCCGACACGGCCAAAGCGCGCGGCATCAGCGAGGAAGAAGTCAAACGCGATGTCCTCTTGGCCGCGCAGCCAACAAAAGACTTCGTCACCGTCGAACAAATCGGCGACTTCGCCGTCTTCCTCTGCTCTCCAGCAGGCGCATCCATGAACGGCGCCATCCTCGCCATGGATGGTGGCTGGACGTCGCAGTAGGGTGGTTCGATCAGGGCCGTTTCGAGCGAAGCGAGTCAGCTGAGTTAACGTCTGCTTTCGTCGACCAAAGCGTACGCTAATCCTCGATCTGAATTTGGATCGTTCCTCCATGAGGAACGTCCTTGATCTGCAGCGCGATGTCTCCGGAACTCAAAATGAGCTTTTCGACGGTTATGATAGCAAAGTTGTCCGGTTGATATTCGCCGCCAAGGACGCCCGGTAGTTTCAGGCAGTAGCACTTTCCGGTATCTGGTGGTCCGAGACTTTTCACAGCAGCTTCGACAATGCGAACCATCTCCCAGTCTCCCAGGAAATCAGCATCCGCCATCAAGTCATTGTAAGTCTGTTCACTATCGGCGACGGTTTTCGCAGAGAGCTCCTCAGGACAAATTCGCCAGTATCGCCCAGCATTGTCTTCCAGAAGTAGGTTCCCGAATGAATTCACAGCGACAACCCGCTTTGGTTCTATGCCAACCCACCCCCAAGCCTGTCGAACTGCATTCAAAAGCCTCTTTTCCATAGTATTTCAGTATCGCTGTCTGGAAAAATTTCCAACGTCCGCTTTCGGTGTCAGAGCGGACATCAGCCGTTTGTGTGTTCATAAGGAGCAGAAGTCGATCTTCCGCACACTTTGCATTTGGTCTTCACCGAGGTGGGTGAAAAGATGGTGTACGGCTTGGTGATAAGCGTTCCGCAATTAGGGCACTTCACCCAGTGCATCCAGATAAATCCGATCACCCCACCGAAAACGTAGATCAAGAAAACGGCTACAGGCATTGCATGGCCCATGGCTTCGAAGACAAACAATATTGGAAACCCAAAGAACATCGCAAATGCGATCGACGCCATAACGATCTGCGATCGTTTGGCGTGCCGGCTAGCGGGAGTTTCTTTGAGCATGATACACAAATGGGATTTGACGCCAGAGTTTTCTAGAGACCTCCAAGGCTTACGTCCGCTTCTTGACCCAAAGCAGACATTGCTAGGGTATCAACAGAGCGTGTTAAGTCCCCACCCAGGGCACCCTACCCGCTGTGAAAGTGGCCATAGATGCGCTCAGCCATGGCTTCGCTGACCCCGTCCACCTGACAGAGATCAGCGAGCTTGGCGCGGGCGACGCCGCGGGCTGAGCCGAAATACTGTAGTAAGGCCTTTTTGCGCGCCGGTCCGATGCCTTCAATCTCGTCCAGCGGGTTCTTCTTGATGTCGGCGCTGCGCTTCGCCCGGTGCGCCCCGATCGCCCAGCGGTGAGCTTCGTCCCGAAGGCGCTGCAAATAATACAGAACTGGCGCGTTCTCCGGCAGTCGGAACGGCGCCTTACCGGGTCGGAAAAATTGCTCGCGACCGGCATTGCGCTCCACCCCTTTGGCGATGGAGACGAGCGTCACATCTTCCGGCGACAGGCCAATATCGACAATCGCTTCAATAACTGCGCTGAGTTGGCCAAGCCCGCCATCGATCAGAACCAGATCCGGCCAGGTCTCAGGCTTGCCTTCGTCACGATCTTTCAGCGCACGTGCAAACCGGCGCCGCATTACTTCGCGCATCATGCCATAATCGTCGCCCGGTTCGATCGCCGAATCCTTGATGTTGAACTTGCGATACTGGCCTTTGTCGAACCCGTCCGGGCCTGCCACGACCATGCCCCCCACCATGTTCGAGCCCTGAATGTGAGAGTTGTCGTAAATCTCAATCCGCTTGGGTGGCTCCGGCAGGTCAAACGTCTTGGCGACCTCTTTCAACAGTCTCGCCTGGCTGGCACTCTCAGCGAGCTTGCGTGACAGCGCTTCTGCCGCACTGCGGGTTGCCTGCTCGACCAGCGCGCGTTTGTCACCGCGCTGCGGACTGCGGATCTCCACCCGTCGCTCGGCTTTCATTTCCAGCGCCTCACCGATCAGACCGGCTTGGGCCACCTCGATATTGGTCAGGACCAGACGCGGTGGCGGGCGTTTGTCATAGAACTGCACCAGAAAGGCCGACAGAATATCGGCTTCGGTTTCATCCTTTTCATGACGCGGAAAATGGATCGTCGCGCCCCAGTTCTGGCCCGCGCGGATGAAGAAGACCTGCACTGCAGACAGCCCGCCCTCCATGGCAATCGCAAAGATATCGGCCTCTTCGATCCCGTCCGGGTTGATGTCCTGTTGCGAGCGCACATGCGCCAGCGCCCGGATCCGGTCGCGCAGGCTCGCAGCGCGTTCAAACTCCATGTCCTGCGAGGCCTGCTCCATCTGCTCAGCCAGTTCGGCATGCAGATCCGTCACTTTCCCACGCAAAAAGTCTGCCGCCTGATTGGACAGCGCTTCATAGTCCTCCAAATCGATCAGCCCGACACAGGGCGCAGAGCAGCGCTTGATCTGATGCAGCATGCAGGGCCGCTGGCGGGTCGAATAGACACTGTCCTCACAGGTGCGCAGCAGGAACGCTTTCTGCAGCGTGTCCAGCGTCCGGGTCACGGCATTGGCACTCGCAAACGGCCCGAAATAGTCACCACGATCCTTCTTCGAGCCACGATACTTCACAATCTGCGGCGCCTCATGATCACGCCGGATCAGGATATAGGGAAACGACTTGTCATCGCGCAGAAGGATGTTGAACCGCGGCTTCAGCGACTTGATCAGGCTGGCTTCGAGCAACAAAGCCTCGGTCTCGGTTTCCGTGACCACGAACTCCATCCGCGCGGTCAGGGAGATCATCGCCGCAATGCGCTGTGTGTGCCCGCCAAGGCGCGCATAGCTCGACACCCTGGCCTTCAGGCTTTTGGCCTTGCCAACATAGAGCACCTCATCGGAGGTACCGAACATCCGATACACACCCGGCTTGGCCGGTAATTGCTTCAGATTGTCCTTGATGACATCGACACCGCGCCGACGGGTTGGAAGAGCCGAAGAATCTGACATCACCCCTATTTAGGATGATGCGCCGCGGCTGCCTAGCGTCCGAACAGATGCGCGAGGCTGCCGCTCGACGTGTCCCAGGTCCAGCCGACCCCGAACGCCACCACGATAACGACGAACAAAGCGCCGGAGAACTGGCGTCCATTGCCGCCCGAATGGCTGTTCTTGGTCGCCGCCAGCATCAGCAGCATGATCAGGAAGACCGCCACGAAAATACCGACCCCCATTAGCTTCTCGGCCTCAGACAGCGTGTTCACATAGTCGACGGCCATATCAAAATGGCGCCGGAGATCTATAAGCAATTGATTCCATGCAGCCTCGTAGAGACCGACCTCAGAACTGGAGCGCGACATCACTTTGTCCTATAGAGAACGAAGCGGAATTGATCGCATACCTTCCTAAATTCCAGGCTAACTCGATCCGTGAAATTTGTTCTATTTACCATCGATGGCCATGTTGCACCCCACCGCTTGAAGGTCTAAACGGCGCCTAGCAGACAGCGGAGGCCAGTATGGCAAGTCATCTTACACTCAGCAACGCCGTGAACCGGGTCGAACCCTCCGCCACCATTGCTGTCACAACCAAGGCCGCTGAGCTGAAACGCGCCGGGGAAGACGTCATCGGACTTGGCGCCGGTGAACCCGATTTCGACACGCCTGAACATATCAAGGCGGCGGCAATTCAGGCCATCCAGGACGGCAAGACGAAATACACACCCGCAGACGGCCTGCCGGAGCTGAAACAGGCGATCTGCGCGAAGTTTCTGCGTGACAATGACCTCACCTACACCCCGGATCAGGTCCATGTCGCCCCCGGCGGCAAACCTGTCATCTACAACGCCTTCCTCGCCACACTGAACGAAGGCGATGAAGTGATTGTGCCTGCGCCCTATTGGGTCAGTTATCCGGCCATGGCCAAGCTTTGCGGCGGGGTGCCGGTCTTTGTCTCCTGCGGTCCGAACGCGCAGTACAAACTGACCCCGGAAGCACTTGAGCAGGCGATCACGCCGAAAACCCGCTGGCTGATCCTGAACTCCCCATCAAACCCGACCGGCGCAGCCTATACAGCGGCAGAACTGAAAGCACTCGCAGACGTGCTCCTGCGCCATCCCCAAGTCTGGGTCCTGACCGACGATATGTATGAGCATCTGGTCTATGACGGGTTTGAATATGCCACCATCGCTCAGGTCGAGCCCGGTCTCAAAGATCGCACCTTGACCATGAACGGCGTATCAAAAGCCTATGCCATGACCGGCTGGCGGATCGGCTATGCGGCCGGCCCAGCTGACCTGATCAAGACCATGCGCAAAGTGATCAGCCAAACCACATCCAACCCCTGCTCCATCTCTCAACATGCGGCCATCGCCGCGCTGAATGGCAGCCACGATTTCCTGCCGGAGCGCAACACCGTGTTCAAACAGCGCCGCGATCTGGTGGTGGCAGAGCTGAACAAGGCCGATGGCCTGACCTGTGGCACGCCAGAAGGCGCCTTCTACGTCTATCCGTCCTGCGCCGGTGCGATTGGCAAGATATCGCCGTCCGGCAAGCGGATCGAATCCGACACGGATTTTGCCTCGGAGCTGTTGCAGGAAGAAAAGGTCGCTGTGGTGATGGGGGAGGCTTTCGGCCTGTCTCCGGCCTTCCGCATCTCGTATGCCACCTCAACCGAAGCGCTCACCGAGGCCATGAAACGCATCCAACGGTTCTGTGCCGCCTTGCAGTGATCAGGCGCTATTGGCCTGTTTCGGCGTTGCCAGTTCAAACATGCGATAACACCCCTTGCCATCGGCCTTGGCCTGATAAAGCGCTGTGTCGGCACATTTCATCAGCGAATCCAGACCATTGGCATCATACGGGGCACATGCGATCCCAATGGAGGCTTTGACCTCCAGGTCCACGCCCGAAATGCGATAGGGTTTCGCCAGCGCCCGGGTCAGACGATCAGCGATCAGCACCGCATCCATGGCGTTGTCGAGAAAACAGGACACAACAACGAATTCATCGCCGCCCAGGCGCGCAGCCCAGTCTGTTTCGCGAATATTGTACTGGATCCGCTTGGCGACCCGGGCCAGCAGGATGTCCCCGGCCTGATGGCCATACGTGTCATTGACCTGCTTGAACCCGTCAAGATCGATCGCCAGCAGCCCGACACTCTGTTTGTCACCACTCGCTTCCAGGTCCCGGGAGGCGCGTTTGGTAAAGGCATAGCGATTGGCAAGCCCGGTAAGCATGTCATGCTCAGCCAGGTGGCGCAATTTGCGCTGGGTCCGCATACGCTCGGTCACATTCGTCCCAACGCCAAAATAACCCTTGATGTTACCACCATCATCAAACACCGGCGTAGCACTCAGGGAGATATGATACTGCCGTTCGCCCTGAGCCGTCATGATGGATTGAATATCGGAATACGGACTATGCTTCTGCAAAGCTGAGAGCATCTTGACCATCTCGTTACTGTCGAGCTTCACAACGTCAAGATAATGTCGCCCAACCATGTCATCGCGGCTCAACTCCATGTCTTGCATGAGACGACCTCCGGCTTCCACCACACGCCCGTCAAGATCCGTCTGCCAGTATAAGTCTGCAGCGAACCCGATCCGGTCGGCAAGACCAATCCCCTTGTCGCGGACAGATTGGGTCTCATCGGTATTCTGCCTCAGCTGAGCCAGAACCGCGCCACCATGAAAACTGAAAACCAGCAGAAATGTTATCAGTATCCAGGACTGCACATGCAGGAACAGAATGGCAGAGAACAGTAAAAGACTGTGCAAGATCAGAAGGCCCAGCGCGCGCCCGTTTGGCGACAGAGCTTGAACGGCTTTCCAGTGAAATGGTTTTATATTCAGTATCATAGCGAGGCCATGAATACTATTTATGGTTGAATTTTGAGTTAATCGCTTCAGTGCAATCGTTGCATCAACTGCCTCGCTGGGTGGATTTCGCCAGACCGGCTCAGAGGCCGAGTTCTGAGACAAACCGCGCAAGCTCCGCGTGAGAGGAAAACACCTGCGCGGCCCCCGCGGCGTCCAGCCGGTCGGCCAGCCCCGCGTCGGCGTGCCCACCGCCGACAAAACCAAGCCCCATCATGCCGGCCGCATTCGCCGCCTTGATCCCGTTCACACTGTCCTCAACCACGAGGCAGGCCTCAGGTGCAGCCTCAAGCCGGTCCGCGGCCAGCAGGAACAGGTCCGGCGCAGGTTTGCCGTGCGTGACCAGATCAGCGGAATAGACATGTTGTCCGAACAGTGGGGTCAACCTGGTCATCTCCAGCTTTCGCTCCAGTTTTGGCGTCTCGCTAGAGGACGCTACGGCCACTGGCCCATCAAACGCTTCAACCACGCGATCAATCCCCGTAATGGCGGTCAAATCGGTTTCGAACCGTCGCCAGATCTCGGCTTGCATCTGATCAAACAGATCCGCGGGCAGGCGTAATCCAACCGCTTCCGCATCTTTCAGAAGCGCCGCGTGATAATCGCGATTATGCAGTCCGACAAACCGGCTCAGAAACTCCGCTTCCGGATAGGTCAGGCCAGCACCCGCCAGCAGGCTACGCTCGACTTTCAGCGCAATTGCTTCTGAATCAACAATCACCCCATCGCAATCAAGGATCAGCGCCCGCTGCACGTCTATCGGCGCCCAAACAGGCGTTCAATATCCGCCAGTTTCAACTCGACATAAGTCGGGCGACCATGGTTGCACTGCCCCGAATGCGGCGTCGCTTCCATCTGGCGCAGCAGGGCGTTCATCTCCTCGCCGTTCAGGCGCCGACCCGCACGGACGGAGCCACGGCAAGCCATATTGCCCATCACCTCTTCGAACCGCTCTTTGAGGACGAGCCCGGCATCATACTCGGCAAAATCATCGGCCAGATCACGGATCAACCCCGCCGCATCCATCTCTCCGAACAGGGCCGGTGTCGCGCGCACGCAAACCGCACCGACGCCAAACGGCTCGATCTCCAGTCCAAGATCGGCCAGTTCACTCGCACGCTCCAGTACACGGCTTGCCTCGTCTTCAGTGAGCTCCACCACATCCGGGATCAGCAAGGCCTGGCGCTTGACACCACCCGCCGCCATCTGGCGCTTCATATCTTCATAGACGAGCCGCTCATGCGCGGCGTGCTGATCGACAATCACGATCCCGTCTTCGGTCTGCGCCACGACATAAGTCTCGTGCAGCTGCGCCCGCGCCACGCCGAGCGGGAAGTCGTCCACCATCTCGCCAGTTTCAGGTTCGATACGGGCCGTCGGTGCGGCATCATAGGCCGGGCTGAGAGTATCGCTCATTCCCGCGAAGGCGGGGCCGTCATTCGATACGTCTACAGGCGGCGGCGCGAGCCCGCCGCCAACGCGGGACTGAGCGCCATAGGATGAAGGCTGCGCCCACAGACTTGAGGCACGAAATACATCCGGCTGGACCGGCTCGGCCTGAACTTTGCCGAGCGCCTGATTCGCCACGGTTGTGCTCGCGCGGTGTCCTGCCGCGGCCAAGGCATGCCGCAGCGCGCCAATGATCAAGCCGCGCACATTACCCGCATCGCGAAGCCGCACTTCGGTCTTTGCCGGGTGCACGTTGACATCAACATACTCAGGGTCGAGGTCGACAAACAGCGCCGTCATCGGATGCCGGTCACGCGCCAGAAAGTCCTGATACGCAGCCCGAATGACGCCGTTCAGCATCCGGTCTTTCACCGGGCGACCGTTCACAAAAAGAAACTGCATCTGCGCATTGCCGCGGTTCAGTGTCGGCAGTCCAGTAAAGCCGGACAGACGCACGCCCTCCCGTTCAGCTTCAATCGCCAGCGCATTTTCACGAAAGTCCCGCCCCATGATCGCGCCGAGCCGTTCCAACTGTCCCTCAGGGGTCGCCGTATGCGTACTATAGCGGAACCGGTTCCGGCCTTCGCTTTCCAGACTGAACGCAATATCGGCCCGTGCCATCGCGAGCCGTTTCAGCGTGTCGGTGACCGCCATCGTCTCCGACCGCTCAGACTTCATAAACTTCAACCGCGCCGGTGTCGCATAGAAGAGATCGCGCACTTCGATCCGGGTGCCCGACAGGCCGCGCCCGGTGAAGGCTGCCGGTTTTGGGCCCTCAATCCGGCCCGCCTCGACGAACACCTCAGCCGCCGCTTCCCCCGGCAACTGCGAGGTGATCGTCATCCGACTGACACTCGCAATCGATGGCAAAGCCTCGCCCCGGAACCCCATTGTATGGATGTTGAGCAGATCGATCCGCCCGGCCTCATCTGCCGACAGTTTCGACGTCGCATGCCGCTCCAGCGCCATCAGCATATCGTCGCCCGACATGCCGCACCCATCATCCTCAACCATAATACGTTTCAGGCCGCCACCTTCGATGGAGACAGAAATCGATCGCGCCCCGGCATCGATCGCGTTTTCAACCAGTTCCTTGATCGCGGCAGCCGGGCGCTCCACCACTTCCCCGGCCGCAATCCGATTGACGGCATCCGGCGGCAATTGGCGGATCACAGGCCGCGCAGGCAGATGAGCTGTATCAGGCATTAACTCTATCTAAGCCGCCCGCCCGATTCGCGATAGGGGGCGCCGCAGACGAGAGCGGCGACCTGACCTTACCCGGCCGACAGCCAGGGCACGATTGCAAACATCACGATTATGGTCACCACCACGGCACCTATCGTGGCCCAGAGGATCTTCTTTTTCAGCATAGGCTGTTTTGGAGCCCCTTCTTCTGTGCCCTCAATGACATGACCATCGTCTTCATACTGGCTGCGCACACCTATCGGCAGCGCCACGAAAAAGCAGAGCCACCAGGAAATAACGAAGATCACGGCCGTGCCGGTAATGGTGAAATCCATCAGTGGTCGCCTTTCGGCGTTTCCATCAGCTCGATCAGACAGCCATGCGTGTTCTTGGGATGGATGAAGATAACCAGCGTCCCGTGCGCTCCAATCCTCGGCTCTCCGAGCACCGTCGCTCCGCGGGCTTCCATCTCTTTCACCGCCTCATGAATATCAGGCACTTCAAAACAGATATGATGCTGCCCGCCGGCGGCATTCTTGGTGAGGAATTTGGTAATCGCCGTCTTGTCGTGCAACGGTTCGATCAGCTCAATTTCCGAGTTGGGCAGTTTTACAAAACAGACTTTCAGGCCCCGCTCCGGCATGTCGAACGGCTCGGTAATGTCGGTGGCACCATACAGGGTGCGATAAGTCTCAATCGCCGCCTCGATATCTGGCACAGCGACTCCCACATGATTGAGGCGTCCGATCTTGAAGTCTGACATGCTCTACTCCGTACTGCGTCCTACACTCTTAGCACACTGACATCGACAAAGGGCTTGCGACCGAACGTCTTCTCGCACGACTTCTTGACCGCGCGCACAAGCGCCTTTTCCACTTCGTCATCATCCAGCCGCTTGCCACGCTTCAGTTTGGACAGCGCCTCTTCAGCGGCCTCGTCGACCTCGATCAGGCTCTCATCAGCTGTGCGACCATCAGACTCAGACAGGCCGCGCGCCGTGATCAGCGGGCCGTCCACCAGATCGCCTGCCTCATCAATCGCCACAGCGACCGAGACCTGCCCCCAATTGGACAACCCTATCCGCTCCCGGATGGCTTCACTGCCCGCAGGCACCATCCGATTGCCATCCAGATAGAGCCGACCGTGCGGCACGACGTCGATCGTCTCTGCCGGTCCCGGCGCGAGGCGGATCAGGTCCCCGTTTCGCGGCGTCACAGCCTGCCCAATCTGCAGGCTCTTGGCATACGCCGCATGCTCGACAATGTGGCGGCGCTCGCCATGGACCGGCACAGCAATCTTCGGTCGCACCCATTGATACATCTGTCGCAGCTCATCTCGCGCCGGGTGTCCGGACACATGGATGGTCTTCGCCGCTGAGCGGTCGGTAATGATCCGGACCCCCTTTTCAGCAAGCGCGTTCTGCATCTCATAGATGCCTTTTTCATTCCCTGGGATGACCCGGCTGGAGAAGATCACCGTATCGCCGTCGCCAAGCGAGATATGCCGGTGATCATCGCGCGATATCCGGCCCAGCGCGGCACGCGCCTCACCTTGAGAGCCCGTGCACAAGAACAATACATTCTCGTCCGGCAGAGCGCCCGCGCTTTCTTCGTTGATGAGGTCCGGAATATTCCTGATCACGCCCGTTGCGATCGCAGCTTCTGTGATCTTGTGCATCGAGCGCCCGACCAGGCAGACGCTGCGCCCAGCCTGTCGCGCCGCTTCAATCACAGTTGCGACACGCGCCACATTCGAGGCGAACGTCGTGACCGCCACGCGGCCGGACAACGATCCGATCAGCTCGATCAGGTTATCCCGCACCGTGCCTTCAGAACCGCTCTCTCCATCGACAAACACGTTTGTACTGTCGCAGACCATCGCCAGCACGCCGTCATCCCCGAGGGCGGTCAGCGCGGCAATGTCGGTGGCCTCGCCGAGCTGCGGATCGGGGTCAATCTTCCAGTCGCCCGTGTGCAGGATCGTACCAAGCGGTGTTTTCAGCGCCAGTGCGTTCGGCTCCGGGATGGAGTGCGTCAGCGTGATATAGCTCACCGCAAACGGCCCGGCTTTGACCTCACCACCCAGCGGCAGGACATCAATATCGACATGTTTTTGCCCGCGTTCGGCCAGCTTGCCATTGGCGAGATGCGCGGTGAAGGCTGTGGCATAGATCGGCGCACGTGTGCGCAGCCGCGGCAGGATCAGTGCCAGTGCACCAATATGATCTTCATGGGCATGGGTCAGAAAGATCGCATCGATCTGATCGCCCTGATCCTCAAAGAAAGCCGGATCGGCAGTGATCAGGTCAATGCCTGGCGTATCATCCCCGCCAAACGTGACCCCGACATCAATCAGGATCCAACGTCGATTATGCGCCGGGCCATAGCCGTACGCATTCAGATTCATACCGATCTCGCCACATCCGCCCAAGGGCAGAAAGACGAGTTCAGCGTCATTTGTCTTATTCATTCAGTTTTCCCAAGCTCGGCCTGCGCGGCATCACAGTGCGCGCGGCGAGCTCTCTTTTCTTGTTCGTCTACGACGCCCCCATGGCGCGCAGCCTAGTCATTCATATTCCGGCGATAGACCTCGAGCAGGCCCACCTCCATCAAACTCTGATCAAAGTGATCGATTGTGTCGCTTGCCCCTTCAAACAGGGATGCCACCCCACCGGTCGCGACGACGGTCATCTCGGCCTTATACTCGTCTTTTACCTGACGCACCAGACCATCTATCAGGTTCACATAGCCCCAGAACACGCCTGACTGCATCGCCTCAACCGTATTCTGACCGATCACCTGCGCCGGGCGCTCAATCGCAATCCGGGGCAGCTGCGCCGCCGCATCGTGCAATGCGCGCATGGACAGGTTGATCCCGGGCGAGATGATGCCGCCTTCAAATCCGCCATCGGCCCCGATCACATCAAACGTCGTCGCGGTTCCGCTATCAATCACCAGCAGTGGACCCGGATAAAGCTGATGCGCGCCAATCGCCGCGACCAGCCTATCCGCCCCGACTTGTTCAGGCCTTGTGATGCGGATTGGAATGCCGAGCCGTGTATCCGGCTCACCGACAAAAACCGGTTCCGCATCGAAATAGCGGCGCGACAGATTGCGAAAATTAAACTTCGCCTGCGGCACGACCGAGGACAGGATGCACGCCTTGATCTGTGACAGCTGCAGCCCTTCCATCGCCATCAACGCGCCGAGCCAGACAGCATAATCGTCAGCGGTGCGCCGCGAGTCCGTCGAGCTGCGCCACCGCGCCACCCAGTCGGTTCCGCTATGCAGCGCAAACACCGTATTCGTGTTCCCGATATCAATCACCAACAGCATCAGGTCACCTTGCGTACCAGTTCAACATCACCCGCCCTTATGGTCTGGGTTTGCCCGTCGGGCAATCTCAGGATCAAACCGCCATCCTCAGCAAGGTCCTCAAAAACACCCTCAATACGCGCCGCGACCGGGCCAGCCACAACGGTTTTCCCAAGGCCCTCAGCATGCACCTTCCAGTCCTCGAGCAGGCCTCGAAAATCCTCACGCATCTGCCGGGCCCGGTTGGCGAACAGACGAGGCAGGTCCTGCATCAGCACATCCGGCGTCAGGCCCGGCGACGCGCCAAGCGCGCTCAGACTTGTCGCCGCCTGCCCGGCCGCCTCCGGCGTCTCAGCCACGTTCAACCCCATCCCGGCCGCGACCCAGACCACGCCATGCGACTCACCCGTTTCGATCAGGATGCCGCAAATCTTGTCGCCGTTTACGCGTACATCGTTCGGCCATTTCAGGGCAAACGGGACATCCGGCAGCACAGACTTGCAAAGATCCACAATCGCTAGCGCCGCTGCGAACGGCACCCGTCCGGCAAGGGCCAAGCCCCCCGGCTCAACGAACAGGCATGTCGTGTAGAGATTGCCCACCGGAGAAGCCCAGCTGCGTCCAAGCCGACCGCGGCCAGAGACTTGCTGGCGCGCCGCCAGCCACAGCGGTCCATTCTCACCGGCCTTGGCCCGCCGCTTGGCCTCTTCATTTGTACTGTCAATTTCGTCGTACCAGAAAACTGGTGCACCAGACGTCACGATAACAGGCTCGCCGCCGCATCCGCCGCCAGCTCGCTGAACGGCGCCACGAAAATGAACAATGCGATGCTGGCGATCGCCGTCAGATAGACCACAAAGGTGACCATGCCGCCAACCGGCTCAAACACTTCTGCCGGCTCGTCGAACCACATGATCTTCACGATGTAGAGATAATAGTACATCGCGATCACAGAGCTGATGATCAGAATGATGATCAAGGGTAATAGGCCACTCATCGCGGCTGCCTCAATCACGGACAGTTTGCCGATAAAGCCGAAGGCCAGCGGAAATCCGGAGACCGACACCAGCAAGACGGTCAGCGCAATAGCCAGCGCAGGCTTGTGGCGCACCAGTCCAGCCAGCTCATGCTTGTTCTCAACCATGCCGCCATCACGGCGCATCGATAGCACGCCGCCAAACAAGCCGAGCGACGCGATCACATAAGCCGTCATGAAGATCATAATCGCCGAGGCGCCGGTCGTCGTCACCGCTTGGGCAGCTGCGACCGAGGCGGCCTTGGCCGCTTCAAAACTGCCCGTATCGGCAAACAGGCTCGGGTCGACCGCTTCGGGCAAATACGCGGCGGCAGAGAGCGCCACCAGCGCATAGCCCATATTGGCAACCGAAGAGTATCCGAGCAGGCGTTTGATGTTGTCCTGAATCAGCGCGCCAAACGCCCCGACCAGCATTGAGGCCGCTGCCACGATCGCGATAATCAACTGCCAGTTCAGACCGACGACGAGTGGCAGATTGATCGTATCCAGCCCGCTCGAAAACGCTTTGAGCATGATCACGACAAATACCACCATGCTGGCCATTTTTGGCGCGGTAGCAAAGAAGGCGACAACCGGGCTCGGCGAACCCTCATACACATCGGGCGTCCAGACATGCATTGGAGCGGCAGAGACCTTAAACGCGAGCCCGACAATCATCAGCACCATACCAAACATGAACCCGATGGTCGGATCTGCACTCGCAAGTGCCTCATACGATGTCCCACCGGAAAAGCCGTAAACCAGCGATATGCCGTAAAGCAGCATGCCCGAGGCGAGCGCGCCCAAAACGAAATATTTCAAACCCGCTTCGGCTGACCGCGGGCTGTCTCTGTGGAAGGAAGCCAGCACATAGGAGGAAAGGCTCAACATCTCGATCCCAAGATAGAGCGTCATCAGATCCGCCGATGACAGGATTGTCCCCATGCCAAGCGCGGCAAAAATTACCAGCAGAGAATACTCATATCGCTGCGTCTGATGTCGTTCCAGGAAGCTTTCAGCCATCAGCAAAGCGAGACCCGCAGCGACAAAGCTGACAATCTTGGCAAGATTCACGAAGGCAGAGGTTTCAACCAACCCGTCAAATGCCCGTCCGCCCTCCCAGTAAAAACCGGACAGGATCGCGGCGGCAAACAGCACAACAGCGCCGAGCTTGAACGAGATGGCATTAAATCGATCACCAATGATCGCTCCTGCCAGAACCCCTATCAGTCCGGCAGCTGCCAGGAGCAGTTCGGGCGCAAGCGTGGTGATTACCGATTCCATATCAAACATCTTGGCTACCCTCCTGACAGCAGGGCCAGCGCGCGCAGACTGGACTCGCGCGTTACATCAAAAACAAGGTTCGGCATCACGCCCAGCAACAGGGTCCCAACGGCCAGCGGCACCAGACAGATCAGCTCCTTGATGTTCACATCCTGGATCGTCTCGAGCTGCGGATTGGTCACTTCCCCGAATATGGTCCGGCGATAGAGCGTCAGCATGTAAACGGCGGAGAAAATCACACCGAGTGCGGCACCTGCCGCGGCCCAGGTCGAGGCCTGGAACGCGCCCACCATGGTCAGGATCTCGCCGACAAACCCGGACGTACCCGGCAGGCCGACATTCGCCATTGTGAACAGCATGAACAAGGCGGCATAGATCGGCATTTTGCTGACCAGGCCGCCATAGGCCGCGATCTCGCGGGTATGCATCCGATCGTAGATCACGCCAACGATCAGGAACAATGCGCCGGAGATCAGACCGTGCGAAATCATCTGAAACACGGCGCCCTGCACACCGATCTCTGTGAATGAGAAAATGCCGAGTGTCACAAAGCCCATGTGCGCGACGGAGGAATAGGCGATCAGCTTCTTCATATCGGTCTGACGCCAGGCGACCAGCGAGGCGTAGACAATCGCAATCACCGACAAGACAAAGACCAGCGGCTGGAACAGCTCGCTCGCATCCGGGAACATGGGCAGGCTGAACCGCAACAGGCCATAGCCGCCCATTTTCAGAAGGATTCCGGCCAGAATAACCGACCCCGCCGTTGGCGCCTGAACATGCGCATCCGGCAACCAAGTGTGCACCGGCCACATAGGCAGCTTGACCGCAAAGCTCGCAAAGAAAGCGAGCCACAGCCAGGTCTGTGCGCCAGGTGCAAAGGCAAATGTCTCCAGCACTTCGATGTCGGACGTTCCGCCCGCCGCAAGGTACATATAGATGACGGCAGCCAGCATGAAGAGCGAGCCGAGCAGCGTGTACAGGAAGAACTTGAACGAGGCATAGATCCGGTCCGCGCCGCCCCACACGCCGATGATCATGAACATCGGGATCAGGCCTGCTTCAAAGAAGACATAGAACAGGACCAGATCGAGCGCGCAGAACACGCCGATCATGAAGGTCTCAAGCACCAGGAAAGCGACAATATACTCGGTTAGGCGATGCTTGATCGATCCGATACTGGCAATCAGCGCAATCGGTGTCAGGAAGGTCGTGAGCAGGATCAGCAGAATGGAGAGCCCATCCACGCCCATCTTGTAGGAAATCCCGGCATACCACTTGGTTTCCTCAACGAACTGATAGCCGCTCTGATCGGGGTCGAAACCGACCAGCATGACGAGGGACACAAGGAAAGTCGCAACTGAGAAGACCAGGCCCGCATACATGACACGATTGTCTTCGGCTTCTTCACCGGTCTGGCTATTGGTCAGTGACCGAACCAGCAGGATCAGAATGGCACCCGCCAGCGGCAGAAACGTCACCGCAGAGAGAATTGGGAAGTCCATTAGCTTAAGCCCCTCCGCTGCGCCAGAACAGGATTGCGCCGAAGACCAGGGCTGCGCCAATGATCACGAAGGCATAGTGATACAGATAACCGGTATGCATCGCGGACAAACGCCGCGAGCCCCATTTCACGACGCCCGCGACGCCGTCAGGGCCCAAGCCGTCAATGATTTTCTTGTCACCTGTTTTCCAGAATGTATCGCCGAGCCAGCGTGTGCCTTTGACCAGCGTCGCATCATAGATCTCGTCGAAGAACCACTTATTCTGGAACATGGCGTGCAGCGGTCCACCGCTGTCGGCGATGCGTTTGCCGACGCCGCGATTGAACAGATAGGTGAACGTCGCTAGGATAAAGCCTGTTACCGTCACCATGAGCGGCGCCCACAGAACCCATTCGGGCACGTTATACTTGTCTTTCAGAACCGTGTTCTCTTTGGCGGTGTAAATCGCACCGTCCCAGAACTCTTTATAATGATGGCCGACAAAGCTGTCATAGAACACCATCCCAGCAAAGACCGCTCCAATACTCAGCACCAGAAGCGGTACCAACATCACCATCGGCGACTCATGGGGGTCACCGCCATGATGGTGGTCATCGTGGCCGTGATCATCGTGGCTATGGTGGTCAGGTTCGGCCCGCGGCCCATGGAAGGTCATATAAATCAACCGCCAGGAATAGAAGCTGGTCAGTAAGGCCGCTGCAATCCCGAACCAGAAGGCAAGCTGTCCGAACGCAACCCCATTCGTGCCCGCCGCAAACGCTGTCTCCAGGATCGCATCTTTGGAATAGAAGCCTGACAGACCCCAGACATGCGGAATCCCAAGTCCGATAATCGCCACGGTCCCGATCAGCATCGCGCCATAGGTCAACGGCATATAGCGGGCAAACCCGCCCATATTGCGCATATCCTGTTCATGATGGGCGCCATGAATGACCGAGCCTGCGCCAAGGAAGAGAAGCGCTTTAAAGAACGCATGGGTAAACAGGTGGAACATCGCCGCTTCATAGGCGCCAATCCCGGCAGCGAAGAACATGTAGCCAAGCTGCGAACAGGTTGAATAGGCAATCACGCGCTTGATGTCGTTCTGCGCCATGCCAACGGTCGCAGCAAAGATCGCCGTGACCGCCCCGATCAGCGCCACCATCGCCGCCGCGTTCGGGGCGTACTCATAGATCGGCGAGACAAGACAGACGAGATAGACCCCTGCGGTCACCATGGTCGCTGCGTGGATCAGCGCCGACACAGGGGTCGGCCCTTCCATCGCATCCGGCAACCAGACATGCAGAAAGAATTGCGCTGATTTCCCCATCGCGCCGATGAAAAGCAGCACGCCGATGACTTCCAGAGCGGGCAGATCCATGCCGAGGAAAGGCAGCACCATCTCGCGAACCGGGCCCGCTTCGGCGAGCGCGACCGGGACCAGCACGGCATTCTGTTTGATCGCGGTCAGAACCGGCTCAATCTCCACCGACTTGAAGATCAGGAAGATCGCCATGATCCCGAGCGCTAGCCCGAAATCTCCAACCCGGTTGGTGACGAACGCCTTGATCGACGCATCATTCGGCGCCTTCTTGGTGTACCAGAACCCGATCAGCAAATAGGAGGCGAGCCCGACCCCTTCCCAGCCAAAGAAGAGCTGGATGAAATTATCAGCCGTGACCAGCATCAACATGGCGAAGGTGAACAGGGACAGATAGCTGAAGAAGCGGGCACGGTGCGGATCGTCGGCCATATAGCCCCAGCTATAAAGATGCACGAGGCCAGACACGCTGGTAATCACCGCCATCATGACAATCGAAAGCGCATCAACCCGGATCGCCCAATTGGCATGAAAATCGCCAACATGGATCCACGGCATCAGCGTAATCACATGCGCAGCAGCCCCGGTCGCACCCTCTGTGCCCGCCGCATGCACCGCATCCGGCCCGCCAAAGGTGAAGCTGAACAGCTGATAGATGGCGAGAATGCCAACCAGGCCCACCGTCGCTGTGGTCACCACCATCGCGCCGCGATCGCCAATGAATTTCTGCAACAGGCCAGCAATCAGCGCTGCGACGCCCGGGCCAAGAACCATGAAGGTGAGGATCGTATCGCTTAACATCGCCTACCCCTTCATCAAGTCGACGCGCTCAACCGCGATATCGCCGCGATTGCGGAAGTACACGACCAGAATGGCGAGCCCGACCGCAGCCTCCGCCGCAGCCACCGTCAAAACCAGCATCGCAAAAATCTGTCCGGCAATCGTGCCGGAAAAGACAGAAAAGGCGACGAGATTGATATTCACCGACAGCAGGATCAACTCGATCGCCATCAGGATGACGATGATATTCTTCCGGTTCACAAAGATGCCGACGACACCGATCGTGAACAGGATCGCCGAGACAGCGAGGAAATGGTTGATCGTCAGGTCCATAGTCTAAAGCCCCTTGCCCGGTTCAACTTGAACCGCCTCGGTTGCATCGCGGCGTCGGCGCGCGGTCTGTTTGGCAATATTCTGCCGCTTGACCCCGGGCTTGTGGCGCAGGGTCAGCACGATCGCGCCAATCATCGCCACCAGCAAGATCAGACCCGCCAGCTGGAACAGCAGGAAATAGTCGGTGTACATGACCTGACCGATCGCCTCGGTATTGGTCTCAGCGCCCGGCGAAGCATCAAATTGCGCCATATTGCCGGAACCGCGGGCAAACCCGGCGAGCGCAATTTCGGCAATGAAGGCAATCCCGATCAGCGCGCCGAACGGCAAATAACTGAGGAAGCCCTGTTTCAGCTCGACAAAGTCAACGTCGAGCATCATCACCACAAACAGGAACAGGACCGCGACCGCGCCGACATAAACGACGACGAGCAGCATGGCGAGGAACTCCGCGCCGATCAGAACGAGCAAGCCCGCTGAGGTAAAGAAAGCCAGGATCAGCCACAGGACCGAGTGCACCGGATTGCGCGCAGCCACCACAGCGAGTGCAGACACAGTCACGATGGCTGCGAATATATAAAAGGCGATCAGTTCCAAAACTTTAGCCCCTATTCCTCTCCAGCGCTTGGCGCGCTCTTCTACCCCGTCAGCGCCTAGCGGTAAGGCGCATCCAACTCCAGATTCTTCGCGATCAAACGCTCCCAGCGATCCCCGTTCGCCAGCAGCTTCTCTTTGTCATAATAAAGCTCTTCACGTGTCTCGGTCGCGAACTCGAAATTCGGCCCCTCGACAATCGCATCCACCGGACAGGCTTCCTGACAGAAGCCGCAATAGATGCATTTCACCATATCAATGTCATAGCGCGTGGTGCGGCGTGAGCCGTCTTCACGTGGCTCGGCCTCAATCGTGATGGCCTGCGCCGGACAGATCGCTTCGCACAGTTTGCAGGCAATGCAGCGCTCTTCCCCATTGGCATAGCGGCGCAGCGCATGCTCGCCCCGGAAGCGCGCGCTTACCGGGTTTTTCTCGAACGGATAATTCACCGTCGCCTTGCGTTTTGTCATCTCCCGCAGGCCCAGTCCGGCTGCGGTGAAAAAATCGGTCAAAAGCGCGCCTTTGATGGTTTGCATCAGGCTCATGTCTGAACTCCCGCGTAAACGACATACCCACCGACAATCACCACAGCGGCCAGCGCCGTCGGCAGAAAAATCTTCCAGCCCAGCCGCATCAACTGGTCATAGCGGTAACGTGGCACAATCGCTTTCACGAGTGCGAACAGGAAGAAGAAGAAAACGATCTTCGCCATGAACCAGGCAACATGACCAAGATTGACGATCCAGGCCGGGAACTGATTGACAAAGTCACTGCCAAGCGCAATCGGCCCATGCCAGCCGCCCAGGAAGAGAAGCGTCATCATCGCGCACATCAGCACGATATTGAGATACTCCCCGAACATGAAGAGCAGATACGGCGTGGAGGAATATTCAACCTGATAGCCTGCCACCAGCTCTGACTCAGCTTCCGGCAGATCGAAAGGTGGCCGGTTCGTCTCCGCCAGCGCAGAGACAAAAAACATCACAAACACAACCACCATCACCGGAAACATGAGAATGTTGTTGAAGCTGAACAGGTGCCAGGTCCAGAAACCGCCGCCTTGATTATCAACGATCGTCGTCAGGTTCATTGAGCCCGCAAGCAGGATCACGGTCACGATAATCAGGCCGATAGACACTTCATAAGACACCATCTGCGCGGCTGACCGCAGCGAGCCAAGGAACGGATATTTCGAGTTCGAGGCCCAGCCGCCCATGATGATGCCATAGACGCCCAGCGATGAGATCGCGAACAGGTAGAGGATCCCGACATTCAGGTCCGAGATCACCCAGCCCGGCGCAACCGGGATTGCCGCCCAGGCCGCAAACGCCAATGTCAGCGTCAGGATCGGCGCGAGCAGGAAGACCGTCTTGTTTGCCCCGGCCGGAATGATGATCTCTTTAAGCAGGAATTTCCCAAAATCGGCAAAGCTCTGCATCAGACCGAACGGGCCGACCACGTTCGGCCCCTTGCGCATCATCACCGCTGCCCAGACTTTCCGGTCCAGCAGCAGCAGAAAGGCGATGGAGAGTGACAGGACCAGCGTAAACAGTCCGATCTGGCCTAGCACCAATAGCCAGCCGATCAGCAATCCATTGTTTTCGATCAAACCACTCATCGCGCCGCCCTACTCCGCTGCAACCGCAGTTTCAAGGCCCTGTTTCTGCATCGAGCACTCGGCCATGGTTTTCGATGCCCGTGCGATCGGGTTCGTCATGTAGAAATCAGAGATCGCAGCCCCAAACGGGACCGCAGCATTGACGCTGCCGGCGGCCGCCATCGGGGCCTTCAGCGCGTCAACACCGGCATCACCCGGCGCGTAGCCAAGTCCTGCAAACACATCATTCTCCTCGCGCAGCTGCGCGCGCAGTGCCTCTGCCGAATCATAAGGCAGCGTCTTGCCGACCACGTCAGACAATGCCCGGAAAATCGCCCAACCCTCGCGCGCTTCACCCTTGGGCTGCACCGCGCGGCGGGTCATCTGCACCCGGCCTTCTGTGTTCACATAAGTCGCCGACATCTCTGTATAGGCCGCCGCGGGCAAGATCACGTCCGCACGTGACGCCCCGGCATCTCCGTGTGAGCCGACATAGATCACTTTCGCGCCACCCAGTTTGGAGAGATCGACCTCGTCTGCACCGAGCAGAACCACAGTATCCATGCCGCCGCCGAGGATCGTTGCGGTGTCCGCTCCGCCCTCACCCGGTACAAATCCAGCGTCCAGTGCGCCAACTCGTCCGGCGGCGGTGTGCAACACACCAAACCCGGCCCAGCCGTCTTTAATGGCTTGAATTTCCAACGCATAATCATGCGCAGCTTTCAGGATCGCAGCGCCATCTTCACGCGCGAGCGCACCTTCACCAATAATGACTATCGGTCTTTCGGCATTGCGCAGCGCTTCGGCCATCTCACTGTCGCGCTTGAACAAGCCGTCCAGCGCGTCCGGCCCGGTACCGAGATGCTCATACTCATAAGTCAGGTCCGCGGCCTCGCCGATCATGCCGACTTTCAAATCGTTCCACAGCCAGGCTTTGCGGATCCGGGCATTCCAGACGGCGGCTTCCTTGCGCGGATTAGCGCCAATCAGCAATAGCGCATCGGCCTCTTCGACATCCATGAAAGTCGGATTGAACAGATAATGCTCACGCACCCCGTCAACGCCATAGCTTGCGCCCGCTGGACGACAATCGGTGTTCTGAACACCAAGCGCCCGCGCCAGATCGAGCGCCGCTTTCGCCTGCTCGACCTCAATCAGGTCACCGGCAACAAACCCGACCTTCTCGGCCGGAACCGACAGCGCGTCTTTCGCCGCTTCAAACGCTTCGCCCCAGCTGACCGGCGTCAGCTTGCCATTCTTGCGGACATAAGCCTTGTCCAGCCGCTGACGGGCAAGACCATCCCAGATGAAGCGCGACTTATCCGACAGCCACTCCTCATTCACCTCTTCATTGATCACCGGCATGATGCGCATCACACCATCGCCCTTGGCATCGACGCGGATCGCCGATCCCATCGCATCCATGACGTCAATACTTTCGGTCTTGCGCAGCTCCCAAGGCCGCGCATTGTAAGCATAAGGCTTGGAGGTCAGCGCCCCAACCGGGCAGAGATCGATCACATTGCCAGACAGTTCCGAGGTCAGGCTTTCTTCCAGATACGTCGTGATCTCGGCGCTCTCACCGCGTGAAATCATGCCAATCTCTTCAACGCCCGCCACCTCTGCGGCAAACCGGACGCAGCGCGTGCACTGAATGCAGCGCGTCATGATCGTCTTGACCAGCGGCCCCATATTCTTGTCTTCAACCGCGCGCTTGTTCAGCTCATAGCGGCTGTCGGCGCGGCCATAGGCGACTGCCTGATCCTGCAGGTCACACTCGCCGCCCTGATCACAGATCGGACAATCCAGAGGGTGATTGATCAGCAGGAATTCCATCACGCCGGCGCGAGCTTTTTCGACATAGTCGCCGCTTGTTTTGATGTTCGGCGCGGACCCGTCCGGGTTCATCCGCATGTCGCCAACCGTCTGCGCACAGGAGGCAATCGGCTTCGGCGCGCCTTCCCACTGGACCAGACACATCCGGCAGTTGCCCGCCACCGACAGGCGCTCATGATAGCAGAAGCGCGGGATCTCAGCGCCTGCCTCTTCGCAAGCTTGCATCAGCGTATAATGGCGCGGCACTTCAATATCCTGGCCATCAATGTTCAGTTTGAAAAGATCATCGCTCATGGCTTACGGCTCATCCGATAGGTTAAAGGCGGAGGGTCCGGGCTCACGAATGCAAGCCCATGTGATCGCACAGGCGATCAGGGTCAAAAACGTTGGCACAGTATAGGCTGGCGTATCCTGCCGCGCGGCCATAGCAAGGTACATGAGAATCTGCATCCCACCGGCGAATATACACGTCCACAGAAGTGCGCGCCTGAACGTGCCCGCAAACGCGCCAATTGAAATCACACCAAACAGCGCAAACAGAGCGAAACTAAGTCTCTGCATATCGGTTTCCGGCAAAAACAGCCCGACACTTCCACCCCACAGCGCAATCATCTGATGGACACAAAGCCCCATCAGCGCTGCACACCAGAGAAGAGGAAAAGCCGCACGCGCCATATCTACTCCGCAGCCACCGTATGGCCCTGCACCAGCGCCCGCGGCGTGCGATACTGCGTAATCCGGTCTTCAATCTCATGCCGGAAGTGGCGGATCAGGCCCTGCACCGGCCAGGCCGCCGCATCACCAAGTGCGCAAATCGTATGGCCTTCAACCTGTTTGGAGACATCCAGCAGCTTGTCGATATCACCGTGCTCGGCCTCGCCCTTGGCCATCTGTTCCAGCACGCGCCACATCCAGCCGGTGCCTTCCCGGCACGGTGTACACTGGCCACAGCTTTCATGCTTGTAGAAATAGCCGATCCGCGCAATCGCCGCGATCACGTCAGTGGACTTGTCCATGACAATCACCGCAGCGGTCCCGAGACCCGATTTCAGATCCCGCAATGTGTCGAAATCCATATAGGCGTCGATAATCTGTTCGGCTGGCACCATCGGCACCGAAGAGCCGCCCGGGATCACTGCTTTCAGATTGTCCCAGCCGCCACGAATGCCGCCGCAATGGGTGTCGATCAGCTCGCGGAAGGTCAGCGACATCTCTTCTTCGACGTTGCAAGGCTTGTTCACGTGGCCAGAGACGCAGAACAGTTTGGTGCCGGTATTGTTCGGGCGACCGAAGCCCGCAAACCACTGTGCCCCACGGCGCAGAATGGTCGGTGCGACCGCAATCGACTCCACATTATTCACCGTGGTCGGCATGCCATAGAGGCCCGCATTCGCCGGGAATGGCGGCTTCAGACGCGGCTGCCCCTTCTTGCCTTCGAGGCTTTCCAGAAGCGCGGTCTCTTCACCGCAAATATAAGCGCCCGCGCCGTGATGGACATAGATGTCAAAATCCCAGCCATTCACATTGTTCTCGCCGATCAGCTTGGCCTCATAGGCTTCCTTGACCGCCTTCTCCAGCGCCTCGCGCTCGGCGATATATTCCCCGCGCAGATAGACATAGCATTTGTGCGCCCGCATCGCGCGGCTCGCGACCATACAGCCTTCGATCAGCAGATGCGGATCATGGCGCATAATCTCACGGTCCTTACAGGTGCCCGGCTCTGACTCGTCCGCATTGACGACCAGATAGTGCGGGCGTCCTTCGGTTACCTGTTTCGGCATAAAGGTCCATTTCAGCCCGGTCGGGAAGCCCGCGCCGCCGCGCCCACGCAGGCCACTTTCCTTGATCTGGGTACAGATCCAGTCCGGCCCCTGCGCCAACATTTCCCGCGTCAGGTGCCAGGCCCCGCGTTTCTTGGCGGCTTCCAGTCCGGGGTCATGTTCCCCATACAGGTTGGTGAAAATACGATCTTTATCTTCAAGCATCGTCACGCTCCTGAGCTTTAGCGACGCGTAATGCAGCCGGGATCATGATCAGGGCGCCAAGCACCATCGCGCCCAGGATCCACATGATATTATTGGTTTGCATGAACATGATCACACCCGCGATCAGGATCGGCGCCTCGGCAATCGCAGCCGTGATCAAAATCCGCTTCGGGTCCGGTTTTTTCTCCAACACCATCATTCGTCCCCCTCATCTTTGGAGGATTCGACTTCACCGGCGTCAACCCGCTTTGAAAATTCTGTCTCTTCCCCTGCGGCGAGCTGCTTTGCCTGCGCGATCCAGTCTTCCCGCTCAATTCGGCCGGGGAAAGACATGAAATCTTCAACCCAGTCGACATTGGCCGGGGTCCAGGCCGCGATCTGGCGGAACTTATAGACGCCGAGTTCATTCAGCGCCTTCTCATTCACTGGCCCAATGCCCTTGATCCGCTTCAGATCATCTTCCTCACCGGCAGCAATTTCGATCACATCTGGCTTGTCGTCAGCTTTCGGCTTTGGCTTGGCGGCCTCGATCAATGTGGTTTTCGGCGCGGCCGCAACCGGGGCAGGCTCAGGCTCCGGCGCAGCATCCGGCAAGTTCGGCAGCACCGCAATCTCATTGCGCGAGCCATCAAACAGGCCCGCTTCTGTCAGACTGGTCAGACCACCTTCCGGCGCAGAGTTCAGACGGTCCACATAGGTGCCCGGCTGCACTTCAACCCCGTTCTCAATCTTGGACAGGATCTCGCCCAGACTTTCGGGTGTCAGATCTTCGTAATAATAGTCATTGATCTGCACCATTGGCGCATTCACGCACGCGCCCAGACACTCAACCTCTTCCCAGGACAAGCGCCCATCATCGGTCACATGCATCTTGTTGCCGATCTTGGACTGACACACCTCTTTTAGGTCATTCGCCCTGCGCAACATACACGGCGTCGTGCCACACAGCTGAACATGGAACTTACCCACAGGCTGCAGACGGAACATCGTATAAAAAGTCGCGACCTCATAGACGCGAATGTAAGGCATCTCGAGCCGGTCCGCGACTTCCCGCATCGCCGGTTCCGACAACCAGCCCGCATTGTCCTTTTGCGCCAGCCACAGCAACGGAATCACCGCTGAGCGTTTCTTATCCTCAGGATACTTGGCCAGCCAGAACGCAATCGTCGGCTCGGTCTCCGGCTTGAAGGAGAAACTGTCACCGCCAGCTTCGATATCAAATCTACGAAGGGCCATTACGCCGTCTCCTCAGTCGGCAGAACCACCCGGCCCGCCTCATCAAATGTCCAGTAAGGGTTGTAGGCGACTTCCCAGGCATTGCCTTCCGGGTCTGCGAAATAGCCGGAATACCCACCCCAGAACGCTTTGTGCGGCGCTTTGGTCACCTCAACATTCGCAGCCTTCAGGCGCGCGAAGATGTCTTCCACTTCCGCTTCAGATCGAGCATTGTAGGCAAGCGCCAGATTGCCAAAACCGGACTTCGGATTGGCCGGCTGCCCGGCATCATCGGCCAGTTTGTCTTCTTCCCACAGGCCGAGCACAAACCCGCCCATGTCAAACATTGCCATCGCTTCCGGCCCGACATTCTTGAAGCCGATCACGTCTTCATAAAACGCCGTCATCGCGGCGCGGTCTTTCACCCCGAGCGTAATGATGGAAAGGCGCTGTTCCGGCAAAACACTCATGCGGCTTTTCCTTCCAATGCGATGAGCGACACCAGCAAAGCCAATACACCTGCACCGATATGTGGCGCGACCTTGGCCTTGGCGTGCGCATAGGTCGCCGCATCAAAAAAGGCGACACCCGCCAGCCCCATGAACACAAACGCAATCTGCTGCGCTGACCCGCTTAAGCCAACCGCGACAGCGATTATTGCCATAAAGAAATAGCGCCCCGCCATAATGGTCGGCAGATTGTCAGCGCGATGATCCGTCATCGCCAATCCACGCTTTGGCGCAAACACGAAGACAAGCCCGAGCAACAGAAGGAACCCGCCTCCGATCAGCGCCATATAAGCGGCCCAGTCTGCGGGAAGCGGAACCACTAGCGATCCACCTCACCAAACACGATGTCGAGCGAGCCGAGGATCGCCGAGACATCGGCCAGCTGATGGCCTTTGCAGAGATGATCCATCGCCGCGAGATGCGCAAAGCTCGGCGCGCGCAGTTTCACCCGGTAGGGCCGGTTGCTGCCATCGGCGACCAGATACACCCCAAACTCACCCGCTGGCGCTTCGACCGCGGCATAGACTTCACCTTCCGGTACATGGAAGCCTTCGGTGTAGAGTTTGAAGTGATGGATCAGCGCTTCCATACTGTTCTTCATGTCAGCGCGGCGCGGCGGGGAGACTTTCGTCCCCTCGGCCAGAACCGGGCCTTTTGGCATATTCTCGATGCACCATTTGATGATCTCGTTTGAGACCAGCATCTCATCCATGCGGCAGACATAGCGATCATAATTGTCGCCATTCTTGCCGACGATCACCGGGAACACGTCCTGCGGGATCTCGCTATAGATCTCATAGGGCTGCGACCGGCGCAGGTCCCAGGCAAGACCTGACCCGCGCACCATTACGCCCGAGAAGCCATACTCCATGATCGTCTTCTCATCGACCAGACCAATATCGACATTGCGCTGTTTGAAGATCCGGTTTTCCGACACCAGCGCTTCCAGGTTCGCCATGGCCTGCGGGAATTGCTCACAGAAGGCCATGATGTCGTCGATCAGGTCCTGCGGCAGGTCCTGATGCACGCCGCCCGGCCGGAAATAGGCCGCATGCAGCCGCGCGCCACTCGCCCGCTCATAGAACCCCATCAGGATTTCACGTTGTTCAAAGGCCCATGTAATCGGTGTCAGGGCGCCAACATCCATGATGAACGTACCAACATTCAGCAGGTGCTCCAGAATGCGGCCTATCTCGGAGTAGATCACCCGAATGAAGCTGCCCCGGCGCGGCACCTCAAGGCCCAGCATCTTCTCAATCGCCAGACACCAAGCATGCTCCTGATTCATTGGCGCTGAATAGTGCAGCCGGTCAAAGTAAGGCAGTCCCTGGAGGTAGGTCTTGTACTCGAGCAGCTTTTCCGTGCCGCGATGCAACAGACCGATATGGCTGTCGATCCGCGTGACCAGTTCGCCATCAAGGTCCATCACCATCCGCAATACACCGTGCGCCGCCGGATGCTGCGGCCCAAAGTTCAGCGTAAAAGTGCGGTCTTCTTCCGGGACGGTCTTCAGATCATCTGCCATTACGCACCCTCCCCTTCGCTCGCTTCCGCCTTCTCATCACCGGGAATCTGGGCCGTCATGCCCTCCCACGGGGAGAGGAAGTCAAAGTTGCGATACTCCTGGGTCAGCTCGACCGGCTCATGCACGATCCGCTTCTCGAGGTCATCATAGCGCACCTCGGTAAACCCGGTCAGCGGGAAGTCCTTGCGCAGTGGATAGCCTTCAAACCCGTAATCGGTAAGGATCCGGCGCAGGTCGGGATGCCCGGCAAAGCGAATACCGTACATGTCGAACGCTTCCCGCTCGAACCAGTTGGCTGAGGGATGCAGATCGGTCAGGGTCGGCACCGGCGTGTCTTCATCGGTTGAAATCTTCACCCGAATGCGCTGGTTCATCCGCATCGACAGGAAGTGATAGACCACTTCAAACCGTTGTCCGCGCTCAGGATAATCCACCCCGCAAATATCGATCATCATCTCGAACATGCAGAGCGAATCCCGTTTCAGAAACTCCGCCAGCGACAGGATCGCATCGCGCTCCGCCACCAACGTCAACTCTCCCAGAACAACCTCAAACTTGCGCACCGCATCCGGCATTGCCGCCGCAATATGCTCGCCCAGTTCGGTCAGCGCTTCGGTCTGCTCATTCATACCTGGCTCCTAGCGCTCAATCGAGCTTTCACGGCGGATTTTCTTCTGCAGTTGCAGGAAGCCATAGACCAGCGCCTCCGCCGTGGGCGGACAGCCTGGAACATAGATGTCCACCGGCACGATCCGGTCACAGCCGCGCACGACACTGTAGCTGTAATGATAGTAGCCGCCGCCATTGGCACAGCTGCCCATGGAGATCACATAGCGCGGCTCCGGCATCTGATCGTAAACTTTGCGCAGCGCCGGCGCCATTTTATTGGTCAGCGTCCCGGCGACAATCATCACGTCTGATTGGCGCGGGCTGCCACGCGGGGCCATGCCAAACCGCTCAAGATCATAGCGCGGATTACCCGCCTGCATCATCTCAATCGCACAGCAAGCCAGACCAAACGTCATCCACATCAAGGACCCGGTCCGCGCCCAGGCAATCAGGTCGTCGGCAGAGGCGGTGAAATAGCCCTTGTCCGCAAGATGATCTGACAGACCCGCATAGAACGGATCATCGGGGCGCACATTGTGCCCGCCTTCAACGCCCGCACGCCCGGCGCCGAGCGCATAAGGTTTGAAATCATCAGCCATGCCGAGACCTCCTATTGCCACTCAAGCGCGCCGCGGCGCCACTCATAAATGAAGCCAATGGTCAGCACCGCCAGGAAGATCACCATGGACCAGAATCCAAACACACCGATCGCGCCAAGGCTCACCGCCCAGGGGAACAGAAACGCCACTTCAAGATCAAAGATGATGAACAGGATCGCCACCAGATAGAACCGCACATCAAACTTCATCCGCGCATCGTCAAAAGCATTAAACCCGCACTCATAAGCCGAGTTCTTCTCCGGATCCGGATGACTTGGTGCAAGCGCCGCATTCAGAACGATAAACAGCAGCGACACCGCCAAACCAATTCCAAGGAAGATAACCACAGGCAGATAGTCGAGGGCGAGACGTTCAACATCGGTCATTTTAGGTGCAATCTCCCGAAACCGGATAAATCTGAGCGTCGGATAAGACGCTTTTCACTGCAGCGCAATAGATCAGCAGCGTTCCAGTTTAGCCATTTTCAGCGCGATTTCGCCCCCGCCCGGATGCGGCGTGGCGTCACGTCATTGCAAGTGGTTCGCAAGTGGAATCTGGACAGATCGAGTAGCCATGGATTTTCAAGAGCAACCAGAACACTCAACCAGCTAAGGCCAAGCTACCACGGCTCCCAGCCCGGATCTTCGCACCTGAAGCGTTTCTACGAGCTGGGACTGGGAATATAAAGATAAGGGTTCATCGTACCTTCAGGTGTCCTGACGGCACCACCGATCCAACCAGCGGCATTGATGTGCACGTCCCCCGTGAAGCGATATCCATCCGGCAGGCCAACATGTTCTGCTAGCGGAACTATTCCTGTATCAGGGCTCCAGTACGCCAATATCCAGTTCTCGTCTTCCCACTCAAGGGTCAAATCAGGCTGCATCTTGGGCCAGAGACTGACACTCTTAGCTTGATTTACATCCAACTCTACTTGTTTAGATTTAAACTTTAGGTAGCCGACGCTCGCACCACCTACTGTTATGTCCCACGGACGGAAATGCAGCCACCCTGAGCCAGAAGGCGGTTCAGGAACAAATGTCTTCCCATTGACGCTTATGATGTCTGGCTTCTTGTCACGACGCGAACCGCTATTGGTCGCGTATATGTTGGCACTGAAGAATTTTTGAATTGAACCCTCAATAATTTTTATACTACCCTCAGCATCCATCAGCCATATTGTACGGGTGGAACTAGCATCAGAATTGGTGTACCCTTGTATACTATGACCATCCTTTGAAAGGGCAGAAAATCTGTGGACACCTTCAAGCGGAACGTGGATGGGCATCGTTTTGCCCGAAGCACATTTTTCTAGTCTGGGATTAGGCTGCAGAATACCGCGATACACCGTGGCTCCGTCGCGAGAAATCTCCAACTTTCCAGTTCTCGTATCGAATTCGATGGGATCGCCACCGCAATATGATTGGAGGCTGCGCCGATCGCCTGCAGGGGTAATTAGGTATCTGTTTGAGGGGCTCTTATAACTGCTCCATACTTCCGTGCCGTCTTCAAGAATATCGATGATCTGATCTGCACCTGAAATGACTTCACTATCAAAACCGCCCTCCTCGTCCCGAATAAACCGTATGCGCTGAGCTTCATATCTCCGAATAGCGCCGTTTGGAGACACAATAACCTTTTGAAGCGAGATACCATCTTTGGAAGACTCTGGGCTTCCCATAATGAAAAGGTGCCCACTTTCCAACAGTCGGGTTTGGACTCCCGGTTTGAAGTATGGCCCCAAATCATTAAAGCCAGCCTTTAATGCGGTTTGCGAGTTGCTTGGGCCTGACGTGCATGCTGCAAGAAAGACTAACGAAAGAACTAGAATAGCTATAGGGTTCACAAGATTCCTCCCTCCGCACGATTGTTGTACTTAAGGGCATCCTGTTAAATTTGCTTTTCGATAGTATTGTAATTCTACCAGGGTATATCTCCCAAGAAAGAAGACATTCAGTCTGGATCTCATCCCTACCTATTTACAGTCCGCCCTCGCCTCGATGCGGCGCGGCGTCACGGCAATGCGACTGATTCTCAACTAGACGGGAGGGGGCGAAAAGGCCGCCACTTCTGGCCTAAAGACGTAAGCCGCCCAGCAGCTCTGACACGGCCAGTGCGCTGCACACCGCGCCCTCATGTAGCCCATTGCCGAGATACGCACCGGCATAATAAATCCGGCGATAGCCATTGTGTCTGCGCACTTCATCGCGCTGCTTCATCGCGGCGACCGAGTAGACCGGTACCGTATGATCGGTGCGGGCGATGATGGTCTCTGGATCAATAAGATCATCCAGGCCATGCGCAAACGCGTACGGTGTCTTCTGATCCAGCTCGTAAAACGTGTTCATATACGTATTATAGCCACGCGCCTTGCCATTATGATCGACAAACAGATCCATCGGCATTTTCGCCGTTCCGGCAAACCGGCCATACAATTTCATATCTGTATGCGCCGTCGTGGAGAAGGTGCGGTCTGACCAGTCAGCGAACCACCGCGCTTCGGTCTCGTCCTGGTCCAGAATGATAGAGGCCACCTGCCCAGGACTGGTCGCCACGACTACCGCATCGAACGTCTGGCTCTGCCCTTGCGCCGTCAGGTTCACATCATTGTCGCTGCGACGGATCTTGATGTCTGGCACCCCAAGGTGGACCTGAAATTGTCCCTCAGCCTGCAGCGTCTCCATATAGCGATACACCCCGCCGCGCACGAAGCTCCAATCCGGCGCCCGCTCGCCGCGGATCGCTCTGAGGTACGGCACAACGATGGAGGCTGGCAGGCTGCCTGCATCATCATAGGGCGTCGAAAAGGCGAGCGCCGCCAGCGATTGCACAAAGTCCTGCACATGCTGCGGCCCGGCCAATATCTCGCTGATCGGTTTGTCATCGGAGAGATCGTGATTCAGCAGCGGTCTGAACGTCGTCGCATAGGCAGATCGAAGCTGCGAGATCCGCTTTCCATATGAGGGTGAGCGCACGACATTCAGCAAAGTCGCCGCACTCGCGAGATTGGCGGGCTTCGAAGGAAAATACTCATTTTTACGATAAAGCGACGAGGTCGGCTGCCCTGATCCAAGCTCGACCCCAAGATGCTGCATCAGCTTGTGAAACTTCGGATAAGAGGCCTCGTGAAACCCGAGCACCCCCATTTCAATCGCGGTACCATTCAGAAGGCGGTCAGTTTTCAGATTGCGATTCAGCGTGCGCACATGCCCGCCAAGGATCTGTTCGCGTTCAAAAACGTGAACCTCGTGAACCGCCTGCAACAGATACGCGGACACTAGCCCGCTCGCCCCGCCCCCAATAATCGCGATCTTCACAGCCACTCTACCTTAAAACTAGTCGGCAGCTTGCGCGCCTCGGGTTAATTGAGGGTTAGGAAATACAGATCGCATGCAAACACAAGTCACGGCAACCCGGGACAAAGACAAAGACAATATTGCACGGATACTGACAAATGATGCCCAGCTTCTGATCTACTGGATCAAACAATTTTGTGTAGCAAACCGGAAATGAATGGTGCCCGGGGGCGGATTTGAACCACCGACACGCGGATTTTCAATCCGCTGCTCTACCCCTGAGCTACCCGGGCGGGCCAATTGGGGAACCGGCGTATTAGCGCCGCAAACCCGACTTGTCCAATAGCGAATTTGCCTTTTTGCAGCCCATCTTCGTGGCACTGCCATTCCTAGCTGTACCGGATCGAGCCGCCGCTGACCTTGCGCGCCTCACCGGCGGCGACGGCAGACATACTCTCTTCCAGATCGTGCAGATATTGATCGATCACATCGGCATGTTTCGGCGACAACATCAGGTGCAGGCTGGGCGGGGATTTGGTCACCGACGTAAACCAGCCGCGCCGGTAAATCTCCCCATAAAGGGCGAAGGCATGGTGCTCGGGATGGCGAAAAGCTATCAGGCCCAGCATCGGTTTGCCCAGCACTTCAAACCCGAGCGCCTTCACCCCCGCTTCGACCCGCTCCCGCGTTGCGCAGACCTCACCCTGCAAACGCCGATAGCCCTCAACACCCAGCGTGTTCATCACCGCCCAGGCCGCAGAAATCGCGCCGCCCGGCCGGGTTCCGGCCAGCGTTGGCGTCTTCATCGGTGCGCCAGACCACTCATTCAGATCAAATGGCATGTGCTGATAAAGCTCATCTGAGCGAAACAGCACGGTCGAGGCACCTTTGGCCGCATAACCATATTTGTGCAGATCCGCGCTCATCGAATGGACCGCAGGCACTTCAAAATCAAACGGCGGCACCGGCACACCATTCATCCGCGCGAACGGCGCGAAATACCCGCCGACACAGGCATCGACATGCAGCCAGACGCCTTTGCGTTCTGCCGCTTCACCAAGTGCTTCAATCGGGTCAATAATCCCATGCGGAAAGTTTGGCGCAGAGCCGACCATCATCACCGTGTTCGCGTCGCAAGCCGCCTCCATCGCCGCGACATCGGCCTGATACGTTCCATCCTCGCGGACCGGCACCCGCCGCACTTCGATATCCATCAGGTGGCTGGCTTTGTCGAAAGCGAGATGCGCTGAGAAAGGCAGCACGATATTCGCCTTGCCTTTCGCGCGTCCATTGGCGCGGGCATAGTCACGCGCGGTCTTCAGTGCCATGGTGATCGAATCTGTCCCGCCCGACGTCATCGCCCCCGTGGCGCCGTCCGGTCCATGCAGCAGGCCCAGCCCCATGCTGATCACATCCTTTTCCATCTGCGCGAGCGACGGAAAGGCCAGCGGTCCCAGCCCGTTCTCTGACATGTAGGCCGCGTAGGCCTCTTTCTGGACCTCTGCGATCTCCTCACCGGCATTGAAAACGTAGACCGCGGTCTTGCCGTCCCGCCATTTCGCATCGCCGCCGCCCCGCGCGATCATCTCGGCGGACACTTCATCCCAATCGCGCCCCTGCTCTGGCATCTGCATCGTCTGATCTCCCTGCATCTCGAGCCAACATGACCGATACCGCCCAGCTTGGCGAGCCTTTCCAGATCGAATTTGACGCTGCACCGAACCGCAACATCCTCGACAGCAGGACGATGAAGCCCCCGCCTCCTGTCCCCGAACGCACAAACACGAAGGCCCTGTCTCGGCCTCAGAGGCGAAACAGGGCCCGATGTCAAACGTGTTGGACTTAAAGCGTCGACCACCCGCCATCGATTGTGATTTCTTCGCCAAGCATGAAGCTTGAGGCGTCTGAGGCCAGAAACACCGCAGCCCCCGCAATCTCCTCAGGTTTCCCAAATCGACCGAGCGGCACATTCGCGACCACGCCGGACGCCATCTCGTTCAGCTCCGCCTCGCTCATGCCAAGCTTGCTGTAGATTGGCGTCTCCACCGGCCCCGGGGCGATCGTGTTGACGCGAATGCCTGCGTCCTTGAGTTCCGCCGCCAGGGTCCGCGCGACCGATCTCAAAGCCGCCTTCGACGCTGAATAGACCGCCATGCCCGGCATGCCGAGCCGGTCGAGATTGGATGTCGTAAAGAACACCGACGCGCCTGTGTTCAAAACAGGGCGCAGCGCCTGCACCGTCAGCAACGGACCGGTGACATTGATCGCCAGCTGCTGGGCCGCCTGATCGGCATCGATCTGGCCAAGGGGCGCCGGCCAGGTCACCCCGGCATTCGCGAACAGAATGTCCAGGCCGCCAAACCGGGCGCGCACGTCGTCGGCGAGGCGGGTCAGTGCACTCGCATCCTGCGAAGGGGCCACCAGCCCGATTACATTGGCGCCGAGCCGGGCCGCCGCCTCGCGAACGCGGTCCCCATTTTGTCCGGTGATGATCACCCGTGCGCCTTCGGCAAGCATGGCTTCAGCAGCGGCGTATCCGATACCGCTTGTGCCACCGGTAATCAGCGCGGTCTTGTTGGAAAGTGTCTGAGTCATAGCAGGGTCTCCTTCGGTTTTGTCTGCTGAGGCTCAAATTAGGCATTCTGTTATGGACAAGAATGGACGTTGAATGAGAAACAGTTTTCTCGAAAAGAGAAAGCCAGACGGACAGCAATATGGATCGGTTCACACAGTTAGAGACCTATATCGCGGTGATTGAGAGCGGCTCGCTCAGCGCGGCGGCGAAACGGCTTGGGATCGCGGTTTCCGCGGTCAGTCGCCGGATTGACGAGCTGGAAACACGATTGGGCGTGCGGCTCGCCCAGCGCTCGACCCGCGGATTTGCGCCGACAGCGATCGGCTCGGAATATTTCGAACATGCCAGGGACATGCTTGAGCAACTCGCCGAAGGTGAAGCCCGCACACGCGGCGACCAGGCCGCCCTTAGAGGCACGGTTCGCCTGGCAGCGCCGCTCACGTTCGGCGTCGCTCACGTCACCCCTATTGTGTCAGAGATGATGGCGGACACGCCTGATCTTGTCGTCGAGTTGAACTTCAATGATCGACGGGTGGATCTTGTGTCAGAGGGGATCGATCTCGCCCTGAGAATTGGTCGACTGGACGATTCCGCGCTCATTGCCCGCCGCCTGTTCGGGGTTCGCCATGTCGTTGCCGCAAGCCCCGACTATTGGGACACGTATCGGCGTCCGGAAACCGCGCAGGACCTCGCCACCCACCGCGCCCTGTCCTATCGCAGCGGCGCGGTCGGGGCCTCGTGGCGCTATCGCGATCCGAATGGGCGAGATGACACGGTCACATTGCAGCCACGCCTGATCGCCACCAATGGCGACGCGCTGGTCATGGCGGCAAAACGTGGATTGGGCGTGTTGATGGAGCCGACCTTCATTTGCGGTGACGCCATTCGCGCTGGCGACCTCGAACCCGTACTTCTGGACCATACCTGGATGTCGCTGTCGGCCTATCTGGTCTACGCCCCGGGCCGCGCCCTACCCGCCAGAGTACGGCACGTCATGGACCAGCTGATCCGGCAATTGAGCGAACCCACCCCGTGGGATCGCGGGATTTAGGCTGAGCCCTCCCCCCAGACCCCAGGCCCCAGATCCGACCGAACCATGGCCCGCATCGCCCGGCAATCCGTAGGGCGGGGTTCACCCCGCCTTGTCTTGGTCACACCCGATCGACACGGCGCGCCAAGGCCCGCCCCACAGCTCTGATCGCCCCCAAACTCAGCCGACACCCGCGCTGCCCTACTCTGCCGGCATCGCGATCTTGCGATAGACAAGATCAGAATAGTCCTCGACCAGGGCCTCAGACACTGCGCCCGGCTTATAGGTAAACTCGCCAATCTCCGCGACCGGTGTGATTTCAGCCGCTGAGCCGGTGATGAAACACTCATCAAACGTGCTCAGCTCATCCGGCATGATCGCGCGTTCAATCACCTCGATCTGACGCGCCTTGGCAAGTTTGATTGCGGTCTGGCGCGTTATGCCATTCAGGAAGCAATCCGGGGTTGGTGTGTGCAACGCGCCGTCGCGCAGGAAGAAAATATTCGCGCCCGTCGCCTCAGCCACCTGCCCGCGATAGTCGAGCATCAGGGCATCAGCATAACCGTCACGTTCGGCCGCATGTTTGGACAGCGTACAGATCATATACAGCCCGGCCGCCTTGGCATGGCACGGGGCTGTATCTGGGGCCGGACGGCGCCATTCGGCATGCGTCATCCGGATGCCTTTCATCTTGTCAGCAAAATAGTCGCCCCAGGCCCAGACCGCGACGGCCAGATGGATCGTATTGTTCTGAGCCGAAACGCCCATCATTTCACTGCCGCGCCAGGCAAAGGCCCGGATATACGCATTCTCAAGCCCTGATTTCGCGAGCGTTTCAGCTTTGATATCCTCAAGCTCGGCAACGCTGACCGGCAGGTCAAAGCCCATAATGTCCGCCGAGTTAGCAAGCCGCTGGGAATGGCGTAGCGATTCGAAAATCTGTCCGCCATAGGCCCGCTCGCCTTCAAACACACAGGAAGCATAATGCATGGCATGGGTCAGCACGTGCACTTTGGTCTCGCGCCATGGCGTATATTCGCCATCCATCCAGATAAATCCGTCGCGATCGTCAAAGGGCTGTTCAGCCATTGTCCCGTTCCTGTCTTGCAAACTGTTTCAATTCCACGGCATTCTCAGATCACCATGGTAGATGTCAACCAAAACAGAGCGAGCCCGCCCGGTTTCGATCCACGCCTGTTCCTCAGAGATGAGGAACTCGACTATGGCATTTCACTGATGCTGACAGCAGAACGCGTGCTGATGAAGCAGGCAGGTCATATTGCGGAGGCGCACAATATGCCGCCATTGGCCGCACGGGTCCTGATTGCCATCCGCTTCCTACCCGGCCAGAGCGTGAAGGCCCTTCGCACGCAGCTCGATGCGACGACGCCGACCCTCGCCCGCATTCTCGGCGACCTGGACAAACGCGGCCTGATCGAGCGGCGGAAGTCCGGCCGGGATGCCCGCGCGCGTATGCTGTATCTGACAGAAGAGGGAAAGCGATTGACCGATCCGGCCACAATTGCGATGCGCGATACACTACGCTTGGCCTATCGCCGCGCCGGCGCAACCGCCGTGGCTGGCGCGCGTCAGGTTCTGGAGGCCCTACAGTGAGCACAGACACCCACCTGCTCGTCGTTGATGATGATGACCGTATTCGCGACCTGCTGCAGAAGTATCTCAGCCGCGAAGGCCATAATGTCACGACCGCGAAAGACGCCGCGGCGGCGCGAAAACTGTTCAACACGTTCAGCTTTGACCTCGCCATCCTCGACATCATGATGCCGGGCGAAGATGGGCTCAGCCTGCTGAAAGCCCTGCGCGAGGACGGCGATCAGACGCCGGTGCTGCTGCTAACAGCACGCGGTCAGGCGAGTGACCGGATTGAAGGCCTGAAACATGGCGCCGATGATTATCTGCCCAAACCCTTCGAGCCGGAAGAGCTGTCCCTGCGGGCAGCGGCCATTCTACGCCGCAGTCATGTTCCGCCGCCTCCAGGCGATATTGAGATGTCTGGCCTCGTTTTTGACGTCGCCAAAGGCGTCCTCACCGATGGCAAGCAGCACATTCGCCTGACTGAAAGCGAGCTGCAATTGCTCCGCCTGCTCGCCCGTGTCCCCGGAGAGCCCGTACGCCGCGAAGCGCTCGCCGCCGAAGCCTCGACCGGCACCGAACGCAGTATTGATGTGCAGGTCACGCGCCTCCGCCGTAAGATTGAGCCAGATCCGAAGAACCCTATCCACATCCAAACGGTGCGGGGCGTCGGCTATCGCCTGATGCCGGATTAGGTGTGCAAGGGGCCTGGGTTAAAGTTCTAAGGTGAGATCAGCATTGCGAATTGCTGCTATCTTTAGCCAGGGGCGGACAAAAGTTGAGCAGCTAAGTTGGGACGCGATTCACACGCGCAACCAAAACCCTCTTTCGGCGTCAAAGGAGGCATCATCTGAGTGACCCATCTCGCCCTAAAACGGTCACGCAGAACATCTTGTTTGTGATTGCGCGAAGTTCAAAATCTGACAGAAAGCGCGTAGTTATTATCGCTTTGCCTGAGGCACCAGCACAATGAAGCTTCCATTTTGGCGCAATAAAAATCGACCACTCGAGAGCGCTTTTTTTGAACAGTTCTCAAAGGGGCTTCCCCAAGGAATGAGCGTTCCAGAAGAGTTCTCTCGCCTGTTTGAATGGGCTGAAAACAATGACCGGATCAGGTCTACGCGAGATGGATCATCTTACATCTCGTTCGGTGCTGCGAACAGTTCAGTTATGATTCACATGCCCACTCAAGACCCGTGGTGGTTGGGAAGCGAAAACGCGGACCATAATGAGCGCCTAAAAGTGTTTGCGCGAACAGGTGGAGATGGGTCTTCTGCGGCATTTTGGTTAGATAACGAAGGTAAGCAGCACATCGTTCATTTGGGATCGGGGTCTGGCTCGGTGATGATTGGCATTTGGGTAGAAAGCCCATTGGATTTTCTTCGACTAATATCGATTGGTTATGACGAGCTGTGTTGGCCCGAGGACTACAATCTACCGCCTGAAGAATTAATCGATGCTGGAGCTGAATTTGAGGCTCCAAAGGCGCTCAAAAAATGGATCGAGGACGAATTTAATACGTCTGTTCCTCGAACCGCAGATGAACTCGTCGCCGAGATGTCGGAAATAGGCGAGGAATCAGATGACTCGTTCTGTCAATGGGTTGGATCGCTCAACCCGCAATAGACTGTCCAACATCGTCACGCGAAAAACGCAATGTTCAAGCTTCAGCACAGCGTCTTAAATTCGCCCCCTTGTAGCTTCTGCGGAAAGCACGATCTCGTCGATGCAGACCAGCATCGCTTATATTGCATTCAACCGGAGCCCAACGAAATGCCTTTGAAAATACAAAATGACGAAGCGGCGGACATTCAAGTCTCGCTTATAGAAGCTTTTCTAATCATAGAAGAATTCCTGGTTCAATTCGGAGATAGGGACCAATGGAGCGAGGATGGACTGCAACGACTGAGGAGTTTCGTATCTACGGATGCTAGCAGCGGCATGCACGTCGTTCCAAGGGATCCAGCTATGTGGAACGATTGGAAACAAAGCGCAAAGAGAGTGTTACCAGATCTATTGAAATAACTTCTGGTCTAATGCCGAAATCTGAATATTGCGGGCGACTTAATCTCGCCCCAAATAGGGCTCCATAATCATGTCCGCATCTGACCTAAAACCAGCTCAATGAGCGGCGACTTCCGGCCGTTCGCACGGGACCGTTTGGCGCCGAGGGGGCTTGGTTGGGTTTCGGGCTGCTCACATCTGAGTGGAGGCTTCACCGGTCAGAATGCGCTATGCGAGGATCAAATCGGTCTGCACGCACGCGCGCCAGCAGGCTGCCCCTACCCTTCCCATGCTGCGCGCTTTATACCCCCGATATGACCCAGTCTTCGCCTTCTCAGTCCTATGCGCCCGGTCCGCTGACTGCGGCATTGCTTGGTCTGTCGCGGCATACGCTGTTTGGTCGGGGGCAGTTGCGCAAGCTGATGGCGAAAGGGGTGCGGGCGCTGAACCCGGAGACACCGCTGGATGTCTCCCTCTATGGCGGACGAGCGCGGCTGCATCACACGGGCAATAATAGCGAGGTGAAGGCCTTGCTCAGCCCGAAGCGTTTTTCGCGCGAAGAGTATGCGTTCTGCGCCGAACACATGCCGGCAGAAGGCGGCGTGTTTCTTGATATCGGTGCGAATGCCGGAATTTTCAGTCTCTATGTCGCCTCGCTGATGCGGTCTGGAACGCTGATTTGTGTTGAGCCTCAACCGGCGATGTTTGAGCGTCTGCAAACGAATTTCGCCCTGAATCCGGAACTTGAGGCTCGGCTGGACGTGCAGCTAAAGCCAACCGCGCTGGGCGCAGAGGCTGGAGAGCTGAACCTGTCCGTGCCAACAGACTCGGCCGGTCGGGCCAGTCTGCATGCCCTGGCTGAAGGCGAGACCCTGAGCGTGCCCGTCATCCCCATGCTGGATCTGTTCCAAGGGCCATGCACGGATCGGCTCGACCTGCTCAAGATAGATGTCGAGGGCTTTGAAGACGCCATCCTGTTTCCCTTCTTTGAGACGGCCCCGGAAACCCTGTATCCAAAAGCCATCGTCATGGAACACTGCCATGCGGGGCGATGGGCGCGCGATTGCGAGGCGATGCTGCTCGGACACGGCTACGACATCGCCCACAAAGACCGGCTCAACCTGATGCTGCGGAAGCGCTGAGACCATGGCGGGCTTTCGCCTTCGCAACTATACGCCGCGCGGTCTGTATGCGCGTCTGGCTGCGCTGGTCGCGGTTCCCGTACTCGCAATCTTCGCAATCACGACGACGTACTACTACCAGGAGCACATCAAGGATGTGAACGCGAAACTGTCTCAGTCCATCGCGCGTGAAGTCGGCCTGATCATCGATACATGCGAACACCCTGAGCACTCATTCAGTGACGAAGCGGAGATTGAAACGCAACTGGGGCTCCTGCTCGATTGCGCCTATCCGGGCGGCGGCGAATGGCCGAGCGGCGCAAAAACCAGTTTTGCCTATGCACCGATCCTGCGCACCCAGCTTGAGAGTTTCGTTTCAAAGCCGGTTCGCGTCGCAACGGTTGAACAAGGCTCGGTGCTCGATTTTCGCAGCGAGATCGAAACCGGGACGGTTCGCGTATTGATTGACCGGAAGCGCGCGCTCGCCGCGAACACACATTTCACGATTGTCTGGGTTCTGCTCGGCACAGTGTTCATGCTGGCGCTCGCCTTCGGCTTCTTACGCAATCAGGTCCGTTCCATTCTGCGCCTCACCGATGCGGCCAAAGCCTTTGGCCGCGGGCGGGACTTGCCCGGCTTCAGACCCTCCGGCGCAACCGAGATTCGAGATGCGGCCCGCGCGGTCATGGACATGCGGGCGCGTCTCACAGCCTTTGCCGATCAACGCACAACCATGCTGGCCGGGGTCAGTCATGACTTACGCACACCGCTGACCCGGCTCAAACTCCAACTCGCCATGATGGAACCCTCAGACGAGATTGCGGGGGCGCGCGCTGACCTCGACGATATGGCCTCCATGCTGGACGAGTATCTCGCTTTTGCCAGCGGCGAGGAGGGTGAGAAACCGGAGAGAGTCCGCCTCGATCATAGCGTTCGCACTGTGGCCGAGCGGATCGAAAGCGCTTTCGTCATTGAAGCGCCAGAGATCACGGTGATGGCCCGGCCGATGGCTTTGTCGCGGACATTGTCCAACCTGATCAGCAATGCTGTGGGCTATGGCGACCGGTGTGAAATCCGCCTCACCAAGGGCCCGAAAATGGCTGAGATTCTGATCGACGATAATGGGCCAGGTATTCCGGAAAGCGAGCGGGAGGACGCGTTCCGTCCGTTTCATCGACTTGAGGAAGCGCGCACGCAAAACGTGCCCGGAAGCGGCCTCGGCCTGACGCTGGCCCGTGATTTCGCCCGCGCGCATGGCGGGGATATTCGCCTCGAAGACAGCGAGATGGGCGGTCTTCGGGTCCGCCTCAGATTGCCTTATTGACCCAGGAGTTCCGCAAAGATCTCAGCCACCCGTTTCTGCTGGGTTTCCTGACGTTTCGCAGACCCGACCCGATAAGCAAATCCGCGCTGCTTTCCGGGCGTTAGAGATTCCCATGCGAGACGGGCCTCCTCATTCTCTTCAAGCGCAGTCTGAAGCTTCTCTGGGACGTCCACCGCGTTCTGATCTGCAATCGCGAACCGAACCTCAATTTCGTCACCCAATCCAATGTTCACCGCCTTTAGCAGCCGTTTTCCGAGATGTAGATAATAGCGCCCATCGCCATAAGGCACGAAGGCGCCTTCAACAGGAAAATCGTTAACCTCCGCACTCACGCGAAGTCTTGGGTGTTGGTCAAACGGGAGGGTGCTCGCAGTATCCTCAGGCACGAAGACGATATGGTAGACCATTTTGCCGTAATCATGCCGGTCCACAACGCCTTGAAACTGGTGCGTAAAGAAGCTCATTCGGTTGCAGGTTCGCCGCTGGGCTTATGGCGAGACCTGCGGCGGCGTTTCAGCAGATTGATCCGGTCTTCCAGTTTCAGGAGTTCGGAATCCAGTGCCGCCATGGTGCGGGTCAGATCGGCGCTGGTTTCCTTGCGCCAGGCCCGCTCCGCTTGAGCAATCGTCCAGGCGACGCCGACAATCAGCGCCTGTCGCGCCGCCCCATCTGCCTTATCCAGGCCGGCACAGGTCAGCGCCCATTTGGCGGTGGCACCGCGCGCCTGAACGCGAAGGGATAGACCCGAGAGGCTTCGGTCGCGCCAACGTAAAAATGACATCGCGCCATCGCGAACCTCTTCCATCGCCTCAAAGCGCATCATGATCACATCAAACAACCGTGTGCGCGGGGTTTCCTCGGGCGAAATCGACCCCTCACTCATCGCCGCATCGAACTTGGCTTCGACCTCCGCTGACAGATCGGCTTTGTCGGCGACACCGTGAAAGTCTTTCAAAGTGAGACCGGCTTCTTCTGCGATGGCCGCGAGTGTGAGGTCCTGCCAGGCTTCAGTTTCGGCCAGTTTCAGGGCCGCGTTCAAACCGGCTTCGATGATATCGCTCTTACTGGATGTCATTCCGTCTCCGATGCCAGTTCCCGGTCGCGATCAATCGCGGCACGTAAAGCCTCTACGAATACAGATGGCATCGCTTCTTCGTGCATCAAGACTTCAAGCGCGGCTTGGGTCACACCATTCGGCGAAGTGACATTCTTGCGCAAGATGGCCGCCGGTTCGGGAGACGACGCCATCAAGGCCCCGGCCCCTTCCACCGTTTTCCGCGCCAGTCGCATCGCCATATCCGGATCCAGTCCGTGTTTGGCCCCAGCAGCGGCCATCACCTCAGCGAGCAGAAAGCCATAAGCTGGCCCGCAGCCGGACACCGCTGTGGCGGCTGGCAGCAAGGCTTCCGAGATAGGCCCTTCAACCGAGCCAAGGGGTTCCAGCAATGTGCGCAGCCGGACTTCGAGGTCTGCCTCTGCATCACCCGGCAGGCAGAGAATGGTTACGCCGCGACCGATCAGTCCGGGTGTGTTCGGCATGGCCCGTGCGACATTTTGAGTGCCGAGCTTGTCTGACAAGGTCGCCATAGAAACCCCAGCCATGATCGACAGAACCCGCGTTTCGGGACCAATATGAGAAGAGATTTCAGCCGCCAATTCTCCAAACATTTGCGGTTTGACAGCAACGACCAGAATGTCGGCCGGGTTCGCTTCGCAGTTTAACCGAACCTGACCCGTTGCCTCCCAGGCCGACACTTCGGTAGATGGTCGAGGTTCAACAATATCGACCTGCCCGGCAAAGCCAGCCTTCAACCAGCCCCCGGCCAGCGCAGATCCCATGCGGCCAGCGCCGATCAGTGTAATGCGTGTCGTTGTGTCCATTATCAAATCATGCACCAATCGGGAAAGCGGGCCAAGCGAGAATACTCCAACAAAAATCATGACGCCTGCGTCATTTTCTGATACGAAGTGGTGTCAGGAGGCCTTCATGACATTGGACACACTGAAATCAATCGACGACGCCCCTCTGGCACCAGACGAACTCGAACCGGGGCAGAACGTGTATGATCTGTACCGCGAGATGCGCGAACAATCGCCGCTCGTGCGCACCAATATCGGCGTCACGCTGGCCTTGCGAAATCGACATGTGGACCTGCTGACCAATGGCACCACGCGTCAGATCGAGCTTGAGACAAAGATGATGCAGGGCATTTTCGACGGCCCGATCTATGAGTTCACGCGGCTGGCCATGCTGTTTGCCAATGATGAGGTCCATATCCGCCGCAGGATGCCAGTGGCGCGAACGTTTGCCTTCAAGTTGATGGATGCCATGCGCCCGCGTATTCGAGATCTCGCCGAAGAGATGATCACGGAGCGTCTGGGCGAGGGCCCGATCGACTTTGTCGGAGAGATTGCGAGCCAACTGCCCGCCCGCATCATCGCCGACATCCTGGGCATCCCGAATGAGGACATTCCCGTCTTTCTACAGTGGATTCAAGACACAGCCGCCGCGATTGGCATGATCGAAATGTCCGAGCGCGAGAAGATCGAAACCAGTCTCACCGAATTCATGGCCTATGTCACCGAGCTCTTGGCAACGCGTCGGCAGAACCCGGTCGATGATTTTCTGTCAGATTATGTGAAAGCGACGGCAGAGGCCGGAAATCTCGAAGAGGGCGAAATCCGCACGCAGATCCTGGGGCTCATTCTCGCGGGGTCCGACACGACCCGAGGTTCGATGTGTATGACCCTGTCAGAGATGCTGCAGCGCCCGGACCAATGGGCTGACTTTGTCGCCGATACTGAAGGCCTGAAGCGGGCCGTGGTCGAAGAAGGATTGCGCTTTCAACCGGTCATCGCCGGTATTCCGCGCGTGGCGCTGAAAGACCTGGATGTTGACGGCTATCGCATTCCCGAAGGCGCGGTGATCGCGGTCTCCATCATGTCGGCGCTGCGCGACCCTGATGTATTTTCTGATCCTGACACGTTCAACATTCACCGCACCGATCAGCAGCGCTGGCATTTTGTCTTTGGCGCGGGCGCTCATCGCTGTGTCGGCGAAGCGCTTGCCCGGGCTGAGATGGAAGAAACGCTTGGCGCAATTGCGCGCCTTGCCCCAAAAACGAAATTGATCGGGCCACCACCGGAGCTTGCGCCGGGCGCCATTCGTCAGGTGGGACCAATGCAGGTCGTGTTTGAAGCCTAGGCCTCGCCCGTTGTCTCGAACAGGGCCGCTTCCATCGCCTCGCGCGGCGTTTTGCCCGCCCAGATGACGAAGTTGAACGCGGGCACGAACATGTTCACCGCGTCCAGTCCGGCCGCCAGGATGGCCCGCACTTCACCCGCCTCAGGTTCGACCCGATCCAGCAGTGGCAAAGCGTGACGATAAAGGATGACGCCTTCGTCGATCCAGTAATCAAAATGGCCAAGCCACAGGCGCTCATTCGCCATCATGACGAGTTGAGAAATCTGGGCCTGACGCTCTGATTTCGGCTTGATATCGAGCGTGATTGAAAAGTGCAGAGCTGGCGGTTCCCGGCGCGAGGCGAACATGCCGCCCATATCGCCCCAGCGGGTCTGGGCGATGCACTGCAAGGAATGGTCTTCCTCGTCGCGCTGATACTCCCAGCCGGCAATATCCAGGCAATTCTCGACCAGCTCCATCGGGTCAATATCTTGAATTTCTGGTGTTTCTACGGTCAGGCTCATGTCGATCCCCCTCCGAATCACTGCGGCGTTCTATCCACTCTGCCGAGGCTAGCATCTGCCCCTTTAGCCGCAAGTGCAGAGCTTGAATAGTTGCGAAAATCATGTGGACGGGCGTTAACTGAACAAAATCTGGGGTCAGTCTGGTCGGTTAACCACGCCGCCCGTTTGTGGACGGGAGACGCCCGTTGTGGTTGGCCATCCGATCGGCAGGCCTCGCAGTGTGCGTACCGCGAGCAGCGCAAACGCCTCCGCCTCGATCGAGTCGCCACGCCAGCCGGCCTGTTCGGCGCTCAGCAATGGACACGGCAGCGCCTCGGCCAGCATTCTCATCAGCGTGGGATTGTGCCGTCCGCCGCCGGTCGCGACCACGCGCTTGGGCGGCTCCGGCAATTGACCAACCCCAGCGGCCACCGCACGCGCACTGAACGCGGTCAGCGTGGCGGCGCCATCTTCGAGTGACAGTCCGCGCGCCATGCTGGCATTGAAGTCATATCGGTCGAGGGATTTGGGTGGCGGCTCGCTGAACCAGGGGTGATCGAACAAGCTGGCAAGCAAACCCTCATGCACGTGGCCAGCCGCAGCCAACTGTCCACCGACATCAAGGGTGCCGCGCTCATGCCCTTCAATCCATTCATCGATGGGTCCGTTGGCCGGGCCGGTGTCAAAAGCGATCAGGGACCCGTCTGACAGGCGCGCTGTAATGTTCGCCACGCCCCCGAGATTGAGCACCGCCGCCGGACCATCTCCCAAGCGATCCATCAAGGCCGCATGATAGGCCGGGGCGAGCGGCGCGCCCTCCCCGCCTGCGGCAACATCGGCGCTGCGAAAGTCATGCACAACAGGCAGGCCGATCCGGGCGGTCAAAGCGGGCGCATCCATCAGTTGCAGCGTCGCACCGATCGAGCTGGCCGTCGGGCGGCGGTGGAGTACGGTCTGTCCATGCACGCCGATAAGCTGCGGAAACCCCGGATGATCGGTTTCAGTAGAGAGACCTGCAGCGTCCAGCAGCTTCAGCCAGGTCTTGGCATGGGTTTCGACAACCGTGCCTCTGGCAGCTACAAACGCGGCCTCCGGCTGTGGCCCAGCCCAGTTCCAGTCGCGCGCCGCCTGGGTCGCGTATTGCAGGACTTGCCGCTCCTCGATCGTGTATTTTCGTTCAACCGCCGCGCCAAACTCAAAGACCTGGACCCCGTCCGTTCGGATCAAAGCCGCATCGACCGCATCCAGCGACGTGCCCGACATGAAACCGGCCACCCAGATCGGCTCAAAATCTGTTCGTTGACTGTTCAAACCCTGCCAATCCCATGCTAACCGCGCTGCTTCGAAAGAAAGACGAAGCAGATGAGCACTTTTAAATCCCGATTCCTTACCACGCTACAGGAGCGCGGCTACATCAAGCAACAGACCCATACGGCTGAGCTTGACGCCTATTGCGCCTCAGGTGTGCCAGTGGCGTATATCGGGATTGATGCAACCGCCGACAGCGCGCATGTCGGTCATCTGGTCGGCATCATGATGCTCCGGCGTCTGCAACAGGCCGGGGGTAAACCGATCGTCCTGATTGGTGGTGGCACGACCAAAGTTGGCGATCCGACGGACAAGGAGAAGACCCGACCGATCCTGACTGAGGAGCAAATCGCCGCGAACGCGGACGGCATCAAGAAGGCCTATAGCAACTATCTGACTTTTGGCGACGGGCCGACCGACGCCATCATGGTCAACAATGCCGACTGGCTCGACCAACTAGGTTATATCGAATTCCTGCGCGATATCGGGAAGTACTTTTCCATTAACACGATGGTCAAACAGGAAACAGTGGCCCGGCGCCTTGCCAATGAGCAGCCCTACACATTCCTGGAGTTCAATTATCTCTTGCTGCAGTCCTATGACTTTCTGGAGCTGTTCCGCCGCCATGGCTGCCGGTTGCAGATGGGCGGCTCTGACCAGTGGGGGAATATCCTTGGCGGCGTCGACCTGATCCACAAGGCGGATGGCGGACAGGGGTTTGGGTTAACCAGCCCGCTGCTGACAACAGCGTCTGGCGCGAAGATGGGCAAGACGGTCGACGGCGCGGTTTGGCTGAACGCAGACCGGCGCAGCCCTTACGATTACTGGCAGTTCTGGCGCAACACCGAAGACGCCGATGTTGGCCGCTTCCTGAAACTGTTCACGGATTTGCCTCTGGATGAAATTGCGCGTCTGGAAGCGCTGGAAGGCGCCGAGATCAATTCGGCCAAGGTCGCCCTTGCCAATGCCGCAACGGCGATGCTGCACGGTGAGACGGCGGCGAAAGAGGCTGAACGCGCGGCACAGACAGCATTTCAAGGCGGCGGCGTGTCTGCTGACTTGCCGACTTTTGAAATTGTGCGCGCAGAACACGCAGACGGCCCGACCACAACGGCGCTGTTGCGAGCCGCTGACCTGGTAAAGTCAAACGGCGAAGCCCGGCGCAAACTTGGCGAAGGTGCGGTGCGCGTGAATGATGAGAAAATCGCCGAAGACCAGACGCACGACTGGGACGCTCTTCTCGCCGAAGTTGATGCGTTCAAAGTCCAGGTTGGAAAGAAGCGGATCGCGCTCGTGAAACCGGTCTAGCATCCGTTATGACCGTTGCGTGAGACTTGCTCTCTAAGAGAAAGAAGCAGATCAGCGAAGACGCATAAATTCAACTTAGAGTTTATTTACTCGTGTGCGCCATTGTCGGCCTCAGGAGTACTCCATGTTCAAACGCACAGGCCCGCGATCGAAAAAAGTTGACCTCTCCCGGATGACACAGCCGTCGGCTATGTTGCCTCCCAAACCGCTGCCAAGACTTCAGAAAGTGCGACAAGACACGCGCAAGCCCGTCTGGTCTGAGTGCACCATCATTCTTCCCTCTGGCGACAAGCGGATCGGTATCTTACTCGACGTTTCGGATTCTGGGGCGCGGGTCAGATTTCGAACCCGAGGCAACCTGCCACGCGGTGTGCGCCTGGTCGTTCCGCGCCTCAATCTGAAACGGGCCGCCACCGTGGTCTGGCAGGACACGTTTACGGCGGGCCTGCACTTTCTGAACTGATCTCAGTTCCATACTGTGATGGTTCAGATGTCCTACCCTGCGCCCGGCGCGGGCTCGATATACTCTTCCTCGCCGAAGTCGGGGAGTTTGGGTTGTGGCGGTTTGAGATTGGGGTCGACATCCAGCGAGTCTGGAATGGAGGTGTCGGCCGGGTTCTCAAAGATCCGGCGCAGGATGCCAGGCGTCACCGCCGAGAGCGGATTCACAGCCACTTGGGCACGCTCCAGCGAACCGTTTACGGCGTAATTGATGGAGAAGATGCCTTCGCCTTGTCGGCCGACCACCAGGTCACCGATGATCGGCACGCCGCCGAGTACGGAATTGACGCCAAAGCTCGGCACCAGAACGCCATTCAAATCGATCCCGCTGCCATCGGTCGCGACCCAGCCATTTGCCGTCAGGCCAAGCGCCGGGCCACTCGCGCGCCCGCCATCGATGACATATCGCCCACCGCCGATGGAGATGGGAGCGACCACATTGCTGAACAGCACACCGTCCCCGGAAAGCGTATCGGCCAATCCCCGCAAAGAGGCGAGCGACAGGATCTGTGTAAATACGGGCGCGTTGATGAGTTGAACGTCGCTGACATTGGCCAGCAGCCGGGTCGGATCGCCGCCAGTGCCCACGGTGCCCTCCAATTGCAACCGCCCGCCACGGATAAACTCGATCCCGAGCACCGCTTCGGCGAGGAAGCCGGCATCGTCGGCGGTCACGTTGAGCCGCGGCGCACCGCCATCATCGCTGACAAGATAGTTTGCAGCCAGCTTGGCCCCGCCCGATATCTCACCATTGGCGCTCACGCCGCGAATGCCAGACTCATCGCTCTCTACCGTGACGCTGGCATCGGAGAGATCCAACCCGCGACGCAGCCGCAATCGATCAACATTGGCAGACATGTTGAGATTGATCCCGATATCACCGCCAGACCCGCCTAATCCGCCAATATCACTCAGGACGGAGCTGACATCGAGAAACGCCCCGGTCAGTTCGACATCCAGGCCTGTACGTCCGATACGCTCAATACGGCCCGCCACCTCTGCCGTACCGTCAATGAACAGTCGCCGAAGCGTCAGGGCCTGAAAGCGACCCACCGTGTCGAGCAGAAGGTCACCATCAAGTGCCGCAGTATCGCTTTCAACCCTTAAGGTTGACGCCTGCGCGGTGTCACCGCCTGTGTAAATCAAGGTCGCGCGCGCTGCGTCTCCCGCAGGTTTGACCCAGCCGATCTCGGAAACGTCGATGCGGGCTTCGCGCAGATCAAAGCCAAGCGTTGCGACATCCAGAGATCCGTTATCAACTTTCCCCTGAAGCTCAACCGGGATCTCGCCGCTGAGATAGGCCCGACCGGTCACGCCAAGCGAGTTCAGGATGTCCGGCGTCAATATACCTGAGGCGGAGATATCCGAAGGCAGGCCGTCATTGGTCAGTCCGTCTCGCCAGGTGAATTGCGCCGGCGCCGGACCGACATCGCCGAAACCGGTCAGGATAAGGCGATCCTGGGTCAGATCGACCTGAACCGTGCCGTCTGCCAGATCCATCCCCCAGGCGACATCCTTCAGTCCGGCGTCCACAATTGTCCCGTTGACGCGCAGGAAGATGTCCTCAAAGGGCACATCGCTCAGCGCGGGGCGCCTCATGTAAAACTCGCTGGTGGCCTGCCCCGATACTCGTTCCGGGTCAAAGCCGGTGCGTTCCTGCAGCTGCAGGCGTGACTCGGAGAGGTGACGCAGGATCGAAACGGCCGGTCCCTGACCTTCTGCCTGAACGATCAAGTCCTGGCCGCGGGGCATGAAGGCGGCAAAATCCACGCTACCTTGTGTGATCTCCCAGTCATCATAGGTCGCCGAAACGACAGAGACCGAGAACGAGTTGCCGCCGAGTTTGGCCGTCCCAACCGCATTCTCAACCGGCGGCAAGTCTCTCAGAAAATAGACGTGTCCGTTCTGAAACCCGAATTCAACATTCAGGTCTTCGTCGCGCAGATAACCTTCGGCGAGACTGTCGGGCTTCAGGCTGACGGTGGATCGCAACTCATTGACGAGACCGTCTTCCAGTCGATTGACCACGAACCGTCGCGCCCCGGCACCAAGTCGCTCCGGCCAATAGTTCAGCACCAAGTCTTTGCTGAGATCGCCTTCAATTTCTGCTGCCATATCCATTGTGAAGGGCAGCTCGCCGGTCTCATGTGGCACGCGTACATCGACCTCGCCGGACGCGCGCAAGGTCACCCCGCGCGTCATCGGCACGGTCAGGCGGCGAATGACGGCAATTGAAAAATCGTCAGAAAGATCGGCTGACAGATCAACATTCCGAAACGCCCACCGAGTGGGAAATGTCGGCGTGACATCGAGATCGAACCGCGAAAAATCGGCATCAATGCGCCGTAGAGCATTCTGGGCGAGTACGTTTGACAGGCGCCCGGTCATTTCAATGTCGGCCCGCGTTGTGGTGAGTGAGAGCGCATTGATGTTCACCGCATCGTCAGCGATGATGTAACCGAGTTCGAAATCGATATCCTGAAGGACCTCTTCCTGAACCGGCAGAATAAGCGCCCCTTCTTGCTGGTCAAAGGTGAGATCGACTTCAATCAGTCCTGCCTCGCGTTCAACCACAGCCCCAAAGCTGATGTCCGCTGTCAGTCCACCGGTCTCGAAGCCCGGCAAACGGAACCGGCGAGCGAGATCCGCCAGAGGCCAGTTCAATACTGAAATCTCCGCCTCCAGTCCGCCATATCCCTCACTGGTAGCCAGTGTGGCTGCAAATTCACCCGGCAGGCCAATGCCCTCGCCACGTCCCGACAGCTCCAGGGCAACATCCTGTTCCAGCCGCTGCATGTTCCCGTCTGCGGCGTCGACGCGACCAACTTCGACATCGTCCATATCCAGGAAACGCAAGGTCATGCCGGTAAATGTGAGCGACTCAAAAGTCTGGGTTCCGTGGGCGTCGCGCAAGCCTCCGAGCACGGCCCCGAGCACACTGTTGGTACGCGCTAACCATTCCTCAGGGGTCTGGGGAAGCTGCTCTTCCGGGATCGGCGGCAAGGGTTGGCCACCAACCGACCAGACGTTCGGAGCGGTGTTCTTGATGTCGAGCGTGCCGTCTGACATGTCGACTTTCAAAAGTACAATGTCGCCGAGCAGGATCGCGCCAGCGTCCAATGTGATATTCGCCCTTTTGGCGCGCACGGCGACATTGCCATCCGCGTCATCCATTGAAACATTGCGGGCGACAAGAAAGATGCGCCGCTCGGACGGCGACCATTGCAGCGTGAGTTTTTCGACATCGACATCTCGCCCGCCACGGGCTTGTGTCAGCGCGGCTTCGACATCGTCGCGAAACATACCAAGTTCAAACGGACCACTGGCCAATCGAATGGCCACAATCGCGACGGCAGCCATCAGCAGGAGCGAGACAACGCCAAATATCTCGAAAATAATTACTTTGGTGGTCTGGCGAACCAAATCAAATGCTCCATGTACCGTTCAACGCCCCAATGCGGCAGATCAACCGGGCACTGCCCGCCAGACCATAGGACCATGCCATGACAAACCGACCAGAAAAAGGCGATAAAGCACCTGACATTACCCTTCCCGCAACCGGCGAAACGGACATCAATTTAGGCCGTCCAGCCGACAAGGGGCATGTGGTCTTCTTCTATCCAAAGGACAATACCAAAGGGTGTACAACCGAAGCGATCGATTTCACCTCGCTCAAACCGCAATTTGAAAAACTGGGTTTCGGCATTGTCGGTGTCTCAAAAGACAGTTTGAAGTCGCATGCCAATTTTCAGACCAAACAGTCCCTGGAGATCCCGCTCGCGTCAGACCCCGACGGTGCAGCTTGTGAGGCCTTTGGTGTCTGGGTTGAGAAGAGCATGTACGGCAAGACCTATATGGGGATTGAACGCTCGACCTTCCTGATTCTTGCCGACGGAACCATCGCTGAAGCGTGGCGCAAGGTCCGCGTAAAGGGTCATGCGGAGACTGTTTTGGAGGCAGCCAAAGCGGTGTGAGACCAATACCAAGTCAAATGAAAACTCTTTAAGGCGATTTTTACGAAACTGCTGCATTTCTAATGATTAAACGGCAATTCGGGGCTTTCCGATCCGTTCAGAATGAGGTTACTGTGGCCCTTCACCAATCGATCCCTTGCAGCCTTCCCCAGCTGGTAAGATCGTCATTACGGATAGGTGCGGTAGAATGAAAGCAGTTGAAAAGGTTTCTGACCTCGTCAGAAATTGGTTTCCTGAGAGACAGATATATCACCGTAGCGGGGGCACGGTTCGATATTTCACCATTTCTTCCCCACAGCAGATGATGCTGGCCGGTGCCGCTTTGGCGCTGGTATGTTGGTCCCTTTTTGCGACAGCATCCGTGCTGTTCAGTATGGGAAGTTCGAAGAATTTCGTTGCCGATGATGAGGTTCACAAGCTCGAACGCTGGGTCCAGGAACTGCGCGCGCGCGACACACTTTCAACTGACCAACTCGCCCAACGCACAGAAGCCTTCCAAGACGCGACGCTGGATTTTGAGCGGCGCCACCAAACGCTGGCGGCGATGCTCAATGCCCTCAAGAATGGCGACCAGCTGGAAGTTTCAACTCTGAGAGGGGACTCAGCCCCCTTGCTGGTCACCGCCTCTATCGATGAGGCTGATGCCCGACAATCTCAGGAGATTGAAGAAGCCTCCGCCGACCTGCCTCAAGTCGGTCTCAGCGGCCAGGTTGCCAACATTCGTTCCGAACAGCAGGAATTTCTCGACGAGATCGAAGAAATGGCGGTTGAACGTGCCGAGTCAGCACGCGGTGTTCTGCGGCTTACGAAAGTGGGGGCCGGGCGCATCACCAGCGGCGAGAATATGGGCGGCCCGGAGATCACATTTGCCAGCCTTGTCTCAGGGGATTTCAAAACACCGGAAGAGGCACAATTTGCCGGCCGTGTAGCCCAGGTCGCCGCGCGCATGGAAGAAGCGCGCTATTTTGAAGGCCTCGTGGATAAGCTTCCGCTCGCCACACCAATTGGAATTCCATCTCGGATCACATCGCCTTTCGGGATGCGGACGGACCCTATTCGCAAACGCCCCTCCTGGCATGGCGGTATCGATATGGGCGCAGGTTGGAATGCGCCAATCATTGCGGCCGGTCCCGGCAAGGTGATTTATGCCGGCACCAAATCCGGCTATGGGCGCGTTGTTGATGTCGATCACGGGCAAGGTTTTGTCTCGCGTTATGCTCATTTAAACAAAATTCTGGCAAAGCGGGGGCAGACAGTCGCAATTGGTGATAAATTGGGTACAATGGGATCGTCCGGGCGCAGCACCGGACCCCATCTTCACTATGAGGTCTTGTTCCACGGCAAGCCTTACAATCCGGTAGAGTTCATTAAGGCAGGAAAGCATGTTTACTAAAACAAAGTCCGACACTCCAAGTTTCTCACCTGCCCAGGATGCCGTTCGCGGCGCATCGACCAAACCCGCCGCCCGTGTCGGGGCCTCGATTCTTTGCTCTGACGTTCAGATCGTTGGGTCCATCAAATCAGAGGGCGCGCTTCAAATCGACGGGACAGTCGAGGGTGACGTATCCGCTGGCGACGTCACCATAGGGTCCACCGGAAAGATCATTGGTGAAATCAAAGCAGAAACCCTGCGCGTCAAAGGTGAAATCAAGGGCTCTGTTCGCGCCAAGAAAGTTGAGCTGGAGACTGGCGCGTCAGTGCTCGGCGACATCTATCACGCTGCGCTGATCATCCAACCGGATGCGGCATTTGAAGGCCAGGTGAAGCGGCAGGAAGACCCACTCAAAGACGCAGCGCCGAAAGCCGCTGCGCCTTCAAGCGGTCTCACAAGCTCTACAACCCCGATGGCGGCTTCAAACCCGGCCCTCGGCCCGAGCGGCAACGCCTAAGGCCTGTCTGGTTTCAAACAAGTTAGAGAAGGCCAGCCTTAGCCGGGCTGGCTTTTTTGCATCTATTCGGCGTTGGCCGTGTCTTCGCCCAGCGCGTGCGACAAGGCGGCGCTCAAGAATGGTGTCAGGTCCCCATCAAGTACACCACTCGTATCGGATGTCTCGTGATTGGTCCGCAGGTCTTTGATCAGCTGATAGGGCTGCAAGACGTAAGATCTGATCTGATGCCCCCAGCCGATTTCGGTTTTGGAATCGTGGCTGTCTTTCACCGCCTGCTCACGGCGCTGAAGTTCCATCTCGTACAGCCGGGACCGTAACATCTCCCAGGCAGCCGCGCGGTTCTGGTGCTGTGAGCGGCCCGATTGGCAGGCCACAGCGATGCCGGTTGGTTCATGCGTCAGGCGCACAGCGGAATCTGTCTTGTTGACGTGCTGACCGCCCTTGCCAGAGGCACGATAGGTATCGGTGCGGACATCCGACGGGTCGATATCCACGTCAATCGAGTCATCGATCACAGGGGAGATGGCCACCGAGGCAAAGGACGTATGACGGCGCGCTGAACTGTCATAGGGCGAAATGCGAACCAGGCGGTGCACTCCCTGCTCCGACTTCAACCAGCCATAGGCGTTCTCGCCTTTGACCAGCAAAGTCGCGGATTTGATGCCGGCCTCTTCGCCTTCATGGCTTTCGACTTCTTCGACCTTATAGCCCGCCTTTTCCGACCAACGGACATACATCCGGCGCAGCATGGCGGCCCAGTCCTGGCTTTCAGTCCCCCCTGCCCCGGCATTGATGTTGATATAGCAGTCATTGCCGTCGACTTCGCCAGACAGAAGCGCTTCGAGTTCAGCCTTCTCGGCCTTCTCCATCGCCGCGCGCAGGGCTGTTTCGACGTCGCTGAGCATCTCCTCATCGCCTTCGGCAAGCTCTAGCAATTCGAGGCCGTCGGCCGCCTCACGTTCCAACGCTTCAACCGTCTGCATTCCGGTCTCCAGGCGCTGACGTTCAGCCATCAATTTGCGGGCGTCTTCAGGGTTATCCCAAAAGTCCGGACGCTCGGATAAAGCGTTCAGCTCATCCAGTCTTTTCGTGGCGACGTCCCAGTCAAAGACGCCTCCTCAGCAGTTCCGTCGACTGCTTGATCTGTTCGGCCATAGCCAGAATTTCAGCGGACATAACGTTCCTCAATCAGAGTCAGGCGGCTTGAATGGCGGTCTTTGATGGCCGCGTCAATAAATGTCGTCGAGATTTTCGTCGACAAGGTCTTCCTCAAGGATTTCGCCTGTTTCGGGATCCAGTTCCGGGATGGTCGGGCGATCAAAGATGCTGCTATTGGTGCCTGACAAGGACAGTGTTTCTTCCTGCGCAAACACCATTCCGGGTTCGGTGCCTGGGCGGAACGCTTCCAGAATGATCTCAGAGGCGCCAGCGGTTGGCAGCTGGCCTGTGCGGGCATCCACTTCCACCAGTCGAACACCGGGCGGGATGCGGAATGGCAGCGCCGGAACATCAGCGAGCGCGCGTTCCATGAATTCAGTATAGACCACACCGGCAACGCTGCCGCCGCCTTCATTCTCACCCAGAGAACGCGGCTCATCAAAGCCCATCCAGATCCCGACGACGAGGTCTGGCGAGAAGCCAAACATCAGGGCATCGACATAATCATTGGTTGTACCGGTTTTGGCTGCGAGCGGCTTGCCGACGCGTTGGGCCCGGCGGCCTGTACCACGCGCGACAACGCCTTCCAGCATGTGCACAATCTGATACGCGATGATCGGATCAATCAGCTGTTCCCGATTGTCTGGAAGGACCGGCGGTCCGCTGCCGTCCCAAGCGTCGGCAACACAGCCCTGACAGGCCCGCTCATCATGCTTGTAGAGGGTAACACCATTGCGATCCTGAATCCGGTCCAGCAGCGTTGGCGTCACTTCCTTGCCGCCATTCACAAAGGCTGCATAGGCTTTTGATAGGCGCCACGGCGTGGTCTCACCGGAGCCCAATGACATGGCCGGATACGGCGGCAGGTTGTCATAGACCCCGAACCGTTCGGCCAGTTCCGATACCGCTTCCATGCCGATATCGGTCGCAACGCGCGCGGTGACCTGATTATAGGATTTCTCCAGCGCCACGCGCATGGTGACTTCGCCATAAGACAGGCCTTCGGAATAGTTCTCCGGTTTCCAGACCTCGCCGGTGGCGTCATCATAATACACATAAGGCGAGTCGAGGATCCGGGTGCCCGGTGTGTAGCCGCGCTCAAGCGCCGAGGCATAAACAAACGGCTTGAATGAGGACCCAGGCTGGCGCCGGGCCTGGGTTACGCGGTTGAACGGGCTTTTGAAGAAGGAATATCCGCCCATCATAGCCAGGACGCGACCCGTATGAGGATCGAGCGCGATCAGCGCGCCTTCGATCTTTGGAATCTGTTTCAGCTCCGCCTGCCCGGTCGGCACCATGATCGGTTCGGAAATCAGCCGAGTGACGTCATCGTCTGCCGGATCACCTTCAACATTGGCCCCGGCTTCAGTCGCATTAAGCTGACGGCGTGTCACCGCGGCGAGCACGACATCGCCCGGGCGAAGACCAGTGGACTGATCGCTGCGCACATAGGTGTTGGCCCATTCCATATCCTCAGACGGGATCGTGGTTTCAGCGCCATCGGCAAGCACAACCTGCGCGCCACCGCTATTGACACCGATGATCATGGCAGGTTCCCAGGTGCCATAGCCGCCCGGCAGGGTCAGGGCGTTCATCTGCTCCATGACATCGCTCGCAGACACGTCCAGGCTCGCAATCGGGCCGCGATACTCGTAACGGCGGTCATAGGTTTCCAAGCCGATCTGCAACGCTTCCTGGGCGGCGAGTTGCAGTTTGGTGTCGATCGTAGTGCGAATGGAAAGACCGCTTTCCTCCAGCCCGTCCTCGCCATAGCGCTCAATCAGTTGCTTGCGCAGCTCTTGAACGAAATAGGTTGCCGCCGCATAAGCCGGCCCGCGCAGGCGCCGTGTCGTAGTCAGCTGTTTCTGACGCGCTTCCTCGGCCTGCTCCTCGGTAATGTAGCCATCCTCAAGCATCCGCCCGATGACATAATCGCGTCGTGTGACCAGTCGCTCCGGATTGGTGTAAGGATTGACCCGCCCGGGAAACTTTGGAAGCGAGGCCAGCACCGCTGCCTCTGCAATATCAAGCTCTGGCAGCGATTTGTTGAAATAATTGAGCGCCGCCGACCCAACGCCGTACGAGCGTCCGCCGAGATAGATCTCGTTCAGGTAGAGCTCCAAAATATGCTCTTTGGAGAACGCACTCTCCATCCGACGCGCAACGATCATCTCCTTCACTTTACGCACAATCGTTTGATCGCGTGTCAGCAACATGTTCTTGGCAACTTGCTGGGTAATCGTAGAGCCGCCTTGCAGACCGCCGGATCCTGTAATCCTGCTACGCACGGAGTTTAGAACGCCGCGCGTCATACCACGAAAATCCAAACCGCCATGCTCGAAGAACTTCTTGTCTTCCGCAGAGACAAACGCATTCACAACGTGATCGGGAATGGCTTCAAACGGCACAAAGACCCTGTGCTCTGAGGCGAACTCATAAATCAAAGTGCCATCACCGGCATGCACGCGCGAGGTGATTGGCGGGTTATACTCCGCCAGTTTCTCCACCGACGGCACCCCACGGGACAGCGACATCACCCAAAGCCAGACGGCCAGCAGCGCCATAGCGGTTAGAACGGCAATGATCAGCGCGCCAATGCGAACAACTTTCCAGGTTGGAAAGCGTTTTTCTGCGGTTTCGTACTCGTGCATCGAAATGTCTTCTCAATCTCCGGGTGAACCGGGTGAATCACATGCTTTCGCGGCAAGACTAAGGCGCTGCTGCACAGGATGAAAGCCGCAGTATCAGTCTGTCATCAATCGCTGATCCTGGCGATCGAAATACGTGTCGATGGCGCGCTTGATCGCTCTGGCCGATTCCGCGCGGCCCGTGGCGGATTTCAGCCGCCGCGAGTCGGCCCCATTGGTCAAAAATCCAATCTCCACCAGAACCGCCGGCACATCGGGCGCCAGCAATACGAAGAGATTACCTTGTCGATGCGTGTTTCGCAGCAAGGGCCCCGCGCGCTCAAGTTCAGGCACCAGCACCTCAGCAAAAATCGCTGAGTTGGATTTGGTTTCCCGAAGGACGAGATCCTCAAGAATACCCGAGACTTCTTCAGATGTCCCGTCTTCGATCGGTATTTCCCAACCATGTTGTTTGGCCGTGCCCTCGATCCGGCGCTCCCCACGGGTCGAAATCGTATAGACAGAGGCCCCGAATATGTTCGGCTTCAACGCCGCATCCGCATGGAGGGAGATAAACAGGTCCGCGCCCCATTCACGCGCCATTGAAACGCGGTCCTCGTGCTCGACATAGATATCAGTTTCACGTGTCAGGCGGACTTCGTAGCGCGGATCGTTTTCCAGCAGCGTTTTCAGAAACAGGGCTGTTTTCAGCACGATATCCGCCTCTTCTCCACCATTCACAGCCAGCGCGCCCGGGTCGCGCCCGCCATGCCCCGGATCGATGACCACGACATGCTTGCGACGTGCGGCAGCGGCGAGTTCGGCCATCTGGATCAGCGACCACGGTTTGGCAGACGGGGCACTGGCGGCCTCATTGATGTCGGCGACAGGGTCTTGTGGGCGTTCGAACGGCGCGCGGACACTAACCGAGGCGACGACCGGGGTCGCATTGAAACGGCTGGCGTCGGCTCGGACTGCTCTCGTAAACCGTGTTTCCGAGACCGCCGACAAGTCGATGACATATCTGAACAGCGTTTCTGATCCCGTCGGTGGCAGGTCGAGCTCGCGCACCACCATCATCGGCAGGTCGAGTTCAAACAGGATGTGATCGGATTTCAGCGTGTAGGCAAATACGCCGCCCACAGGCTCTCCGAGATAGGCATTCGGGTCGACCGAGTACTGCTGCGGCTGAACCTTGATCAGCCCGAGGTCTTCGTCCTGGCCAAGGGCAATTACCGGATCCAGCGGCGTCGAAGAAGCCAACGTAATGCGCGTGTACTGCCCATCTCCGGCAATGCCGACAGACTGAATCTGTGCCGATGCCGCAAGCCCGCAAAGACAAGCAAACACAACAAACTGCATAAGGCGTACGAACTGCGTCATCACATCCATGGCCTGACTGCCGTATCTTTATATTTGTCAGAGGTAAACTTTATGACAGACACTCGCTTAATCGAAGATTTACGGGTGATACAAAAATATTCATCCGCGTCCACGCATTTAGGGTCTTTCAATTCATGCCTACTAGGGGCATGTAGAAAGTAACCCTGAAACAGGGTGGAACAAGAATCCCCGACGGGCATGTGAACAGGCCTAACCCCCTGCACGAAGCCCTACCGGAATGGATGGAACCATGAGCTTACGGGCAAAAACTGCAAACACTCTGCGCCGATCCCAATGCGGATCCGGCCCGAACCGCGGTGTGCCTGTATCAACGAATCAAAAATCTGGCATCGGTCGCCATGCACTCAGAACTTTCAGAGTCTTAGCGCCGCCAGTACGCAAGGCATACCAATATGAAAAAACTGATGTTGATCGACGCGGTCCACCCCGAGGAGACCCGCGTCGCTCTCGTGAACGAGCAACGTGTCGACGACTTTGACTTTGAAGCTGCTGGTAATGAACAGCTGCGCGGCAATATCTATCTCGCAAAAGTCACAAGAGTAGAACCTTCACTACAGGCCTGTTTTGTCGAGTATGGCGGCAATCGCCATGGATTCCTGGCTTTCAGTGAAATTCATCCTGACTATTACCAACTTCCTCAGGAAGACCGCGAGGCCCTGCTGGCTGAAGCCGCACGTGAAGCAGCTGAGGCCGACGAGTCAGAGCTGGATGATGGCGAAGACGATGATTTCGACGATCACGACGATGAGGACGATCACGACGAGACCGTGATTGAGGCTTCCGATGATCAAGACGCCGACGTCGCCAACGGCGAGGAGGATGCTGATGCAACCGAGGCGGCTGATGACGCTGACCTCGCAGCCAGCGATGAGTCCGAAGCCGAAGATGACACTGGCGAAGAGGACACAGCCACAGCTGATGCTGAAGATGTGGGGGAGAAAAAGCCCAAAGCCAAGCCCGCCGCCCGCAAGCGTGGGCCCCGCAAAACACGGGCAACCTCCGCCAGCCGTCGCTACAAAATTCAGGAAGTGATCAGACGCCGTCAGGTGCTTCTGGTTCAGGTCGTCAAGGAAGAACGCGGCAATAAAGGCGCAGCGCTGACGACTTATCTGTCACTGGCCGGTCGGTACTCCGTCCTGATGCCCAACACCCCTCGCGGCGGCGGGATCTCCAGAAAGATCCCTTCGGGTAGTGATCGCAAGCGCCTGAAACAGATCATGGATGGCCTGGATGTCCCCAAAGGAATGGGGCTGATCGTTCGTACAGCAGGTGCAAAGCGGACCAAGTCTGACATTCAGCGCGATTATGAATACCTCCAAAAACTGTGGGACAAGATCCGCAGCAAGACACTGGACTCGATGGCCCCGACGCTCATCCATGAAGAAGGCGGTCTGGTGCACCGGGCCATGCGGGACATGTTCGACCGCCAGATTGAGGAAGTGGTCATTCAGGGTGATGAAGCCTATCGTGAGGCCAAAGATCTCGCCAAAACCCTGATGCCGACACAAGCGCGCAAAGTGAAGCGCTGGACCGCACCCAATCCGCTTTTTGTCTCCGAGGGGATCGAGGATCAACTCGACTCCGTCTTCAATCCGACAGTCCAGATGAAATCCGGCGGATATCTTGTCATTAACCAGACCGAAGCGCTGGTCGCGATCGACGTGAACTCCGGCAAGTCCACCCGTGAGCGCAGCATCGAACAGACAGCGCTGCGCACGAATCTCGAAGCGGCCGAAGAGGCCTGTCGTCAGATGCGCCTGCGCGATCTGGCCGGGCTCGTTGTGATCGATTTCATCGATATGGAAGAGAACAAGAATAATCGCGCCGTCGAGAAGAAGATGAAAGAGTGCCTGAAGCTCGATCGGGCGCGCGTTCAAAATAGCCGGATTTCCCAATTCGGCCTGATGGAAATCTCCCGGCAGCGGCGACGGGCTGGCGTTCTCCAGTCAACGTCCGAGAAATGTACCGCGTGTGACGGCACAGGGCGCCGCCGCTCCATCTCGTCAGCTGCGCTCCAATTGCTGCGTGCGATCGAAGCGCGTGCGGCCGGGGGTGGCTTGCGTGGATTGACCGTGACGGCACCGACCGATGTCGCGCTGTATCTGCTGAACACGAAGCGCGATGCGATTGCCGCAATCGAAGAGGAAGCCGGGTTCGCGATTGCGATCAAATCCTCCGGTGAGATGATCCCGGGAGACTTTAATCTCGACGCACAAAAAGCGTCGAATACGAGACGACGGCGCAAGAAATTCGTCCGTGACGACTATCTTGAGGGTGACGAGGATGATCATCTCCTTCCTGAGCCCGAAGACGGCGAACCCGACACAGGCGATGACGGCGAAACGAGTGAAGCCGGTGACGGCGACGACGGCGCAGAGGAAGACGGCAGCCGCCGCAAACGCCGACGCCGTGGTCGCCGTGGTGGACGCAGGCGCAAGCGCGACGGCGACGCGATGGACCCCGGCGCACCGCCAAGCGATGGCGGGGCTCTCCTCGACGGAATTGCGGTCAGCGTTGCCAACTTGCTAGACGATGAGCCACCGGAACTGCCCTCGGCAGAAGAAGGCGGACTCACGGCGACGCCGGTAGCAACCGTGGCGGCCAAACCAGCTGCCCCGACACAGACTGATACCCCAGAGGCAAGCGCCGAGGGCGAAGACAAGCCCCGCAAACGTCGCCGCCGCAGACGGCGCAAGCGGGGCGGCGCCGACGCCGAAGGTGAAACAACAGAAGCCGTCGCAACTGAGGCCGAACCGGACGAGCCAGAAGCGGCTCCGAGCGAACCGGTGGCCGAGCCGATTGTTGCTGTTGAACCGGAGGTCGCAGACACTGCTGACACGGTTGCCGACGCGCCGGTCGAGGTTGAAACGCCGGAACCGGCCCAAGAGCCCGAGCCTGAACCGGAACCCGCCGCGGCTGAAGTCGTGACGACTGACACGCCTATAGCGACAGAGCCTGTGCTTGAAGCGGGCGAAAAGCCAAAGAAAAAGAAACGCGGATGGTGGTCGCGCGGTTAACCAGATCGCCCGTCAGTATTAAGCTTTTCAACAGAAAATCCGCTTGACGTTTGCGCAAGCGCTACGTATTGGCGGCTTTGACAAGTAAGCGAGCTACGACGGGCCCAGCCGTCAGTACGAGTGAGCCCAACTGTCTTCCCTTTCAATACCGGTTCGCCGGTCTTGCGCTGCGAGGATACTTGGATGACTCATCCCATGGCCGCTTTTGCGACTCTGATCAAAAAAATCGACGTGGCTTTCGACACCACGACCGTCCATCGACCCTTTGCGAAGGACGCTGACTATATGGCGGTGGTGGCTGAACCTTTGTAAGGCTGGAGCGAGCCATAGGGCTCGCCAACTCCGACTGAGCCAGGCGCCTGACAGGCGCGTCTGACCCAAAATTGCGCGACCATTCGCACATACCGGACTTTGCAATAGCCATGTTCAACCCGCATACCTCCCGCCTGGCACAGCCAGGTCTCATACCCGATTTTGATCGACCGCACGGATTGCCCGTATTCGGCAGCGTGCAGGATGCACTTGCCGCCTATGAGGGCGACGACCCGATCTACGTGCTATATCCGAAACTCATTGAATCTGCCGCAGAAACCTTCCTGAACGGGTTTCCGGGGAAGACGATCTATGCGGTCAAGGCGAACCCACATCCGGCGGTGCTGCGCACCTTGTGGGCTTCCGGAATTCGCGCTTTTGACGTCGCCTCGGTCCGGGAGATCGATCTCTTGAAAGCGACCTGTCCGGACGCTGAACTCTTCCTCATGCATCCGGTAAAGTCGCGGCAGACCATCCGTCACGCCTATGCAGCAGGCATACGCCATTTTGCCTTCGACTGCGCCGCGGAACTGGGCAAGATCCTGGTCGAAACGGGCGATGCAGCAGACTTGCATCTGCACCTGCGGCTCAGCCTGCCACAAACTGGCAGCGCGACCATGCCGCTTGATGGTAAATATGGCGCTGGATATCGCGAGGCCGTTGAGCTTCTACGGGCGGCTCGGCCGGTCTCGCAGAAGCTCGGTGTCTGCTTCCACGTCGGCAGTCAGTGCATGGACCCGGCCGACTATATCCGCACGCTCTCTTACGTGCATGGCCTGCTCGACGAGGCCGATATTCGGATCGACAGCCTCGATTGCGGGGGTGGGTTCCCGGTGGCCTATCCCGGCCTTACCCCGCCGCCCATGCAGGACTATTTCGCCCGCATCCGAAAAGGGATTGAGATCGTCGGCTTTAGCGATCTCGAAATCATCGGCGAGCCGGGCCGCGCGCTTTGCGGTGCCGGTGGCTCGACCCTCGCCCGCGTTGAACTCCGCAAAGGCAAAGATCTCTATCTGAACGAAGGCAGCTACGGCTCACTGTTCGACGCAGCCAATTGTGCCTGGAAGTATCCAGTCAAGCTGCATCGAGACGGTAAATCTTCAGAAAAAACAGAAGATTATAGATTCTTTGGCCCAACCTGCGACAGTCTCGACACGATGGCGGGACCGTTCCACTTGCCCAGCGATGTCCGCGAAGGCGACTGGATCGAGATCTGTCACCTCGGCGCCTATGGTCAGGCCCTGGCAACCGGCTTTAACGGGTTTCAGTCAGAAACGACGATCGCGGTGGTTTAGCGAGACACTTATTCTCGCTTTATCTCAGCCCCGCAGCACACGGTTGCGTCGAACCGGACTCAGAGAATCAATCCGACCGAATGGCGGGGCCCTTTACACTCCCTCCCCATGGACATTCGCTTCTCCCTTGCCGCTGTGAGCCACCTGCCAGTCTATCTCTGGCCGTGGGTGTGGTGGCAGCTGTTTGCGATCAAACGCTGGTGCCGGATCAACAATCGTAAGGTCCTCTGGCAGGCGGATGAGCACGGTAAAGTCTGGGTGACTTATGTCTCCGACGACGAGAAAGACCTGACCGCCTGGTGCCGTCAGCAGGCCAAGCTCTACCGCCCGCACTGGTACGCCCTGTACAATGAGTCCGGTGAAATGCATCTCAGCGCCATCCACTACTGGATGGGCCGGATCATGGAATGTGGTGAGCGGTGTGTGGGCCATGTACGGGTCGAGGCAGCGCGAGCTTTGCCGGCCATCGAAGACAGCTCCTAGAGACCCGCCAATGCCCGCGCAGGCGGGCATCCATGGACCGATCTCGGCCTAAAGCGCTTGAGGAAGTCGCGGTCCATGGACACCCGCCTACGCGGGTGTCAGCGGAAGCCTAACTACAACTCATTTCCCCCAAAACGCCGCATCCGCGGCCGCACGTGCTACGCAACGCCCCACCGCGCTTCAAGAAGCCTTATTTCTTCTCCAGCTCAGCAACGCGCTTCTCCAGCGCTTCGACCTGTTCCAGTGCGCTGACGGCAATCGCTTTCAGGGCTTCAACCTCATCCCGGCTGGCGAGATCCATGTCCGCGATCATGGCCCGTACGCGCGCCTGCCCTGCCGTTCTTACCTCTTCGCCCGCACTGCGGGCCGCGCCCATGGCGCCCGTCATGAGGCCCGCCAGATCATCTAGCAGTGGATTCTTTGTGGCCATGGCGCTACTCCTTCGCGCGTCGTGAGTCTGTCTCACATCAGAACTAACAGATGGGGCCAGAAAGCCCCATAGGAAAGACCGCCGCATGAGCCTGCTCGCCATTTCTGCCATGAGTTTTCCGGAATGGAGCCCGGCCCTGTTTCAGATCGATCTCGGGTTTCTCGGGCTCGGATCCTTCCCAATTCGCTGGTACGCGCTCGGTTACATTGCGGGTCTGTTAATTGCCTGGCGTTATGCGATCACGCTGATCAATCGGCCCGCCCTCTGGGGAGGCACATCCCCAGCGACCCGCGAAGGGATCGACGATCTGCTCTTCTACGCGACGATTGGGGTCATCCTGGGCGGACGGCTCGGTTACATCCTGTTCTATCAGCTGCCCAACAACTGGGATGCGACAATGGCTGATCCGATCAGCCTGCTCCGGATCTGGGAAGGTGGCATGGCCTTCCATGGCGGATTCCTCGGTGTGGCGATCGCGGTGTTTCTGATCACCCGCCAATACAAGTTCAACCTGTTGAGTATTGCCGATATCGGCGGTGTGACAGCAGGCTTCGGCGTGTTTTTCGTCCGCGTCGCGAACTTCATGAATGCTGAGCTGTATGGCCGGGTCACGGACAGTTCCTGGGGTATGATTTTTCCCCAAGGCTTTGCCGGTGGCACCCCGCCTGCCTATGACTGGGATGCAGGCGAGTGGGTCTATACCGGATCAGAATTGCCGCGGTATCCAAGTCAGCTCTATGAGGCGGTGCTGGAAGGCCTGATCCCGGTCGTCATCACCTCGATCCTGGTCTGGCGCTTCAAAGCCCTGCAACGCCCCGGTCTGATCGGCGGACTGTTCGTCTTCTTGTACGGTTGCGGGCGCAGTTTCGCAGAGTTCTACCGTGAGCCGGACGAGTTCGTTGAGTGGTTGCCGGAGTGGATCACGATGGGTCAGGTCCTGTCACTACCGATGATCCTCGCAGGGGCCGCGCTGATGTGGTTCGCCTTGTCACGACCTTCGGTGAAAGCTTCCGCGTGAGTGACCTGAAATCCAGGATTGCCAACCTGATCCGTGCTGACGGTCCGATGTCGATCAGCACCTATATGCAGCTTTGCCTGCACGATCCACGCGATGGCTATTACGCCACCCGGCCTGGTCTCGGTACTGATTTCACCACAGCACCAGAGATCAGTCAGATCTTCGGAGAGTTGCTCGGGCTATGGGCGGTGCACGAATGGCAACAAATGGGTCAGCCCGAGCAGATCAATCTCGTCGAGCTTGGGCCCGGGCGCGCAACGCTGATGTCTGATGCGCTGCGCGCCAGTGCGACGGTGCCCGGCTTTCATGAGGCGATGCAGCTGATCCTGATAGAGGCGAGCCCGGCGCTGCGAACGCTGCAGGCTGAACGTCTCTCGGCCCATCACGTCCGGTTTGAAACCGAACTCACGGCCCTCCCCTCTGGGCCCACGCTCATCCTTGCCAATGAGTATCTCGATTGCCTGCCCGCCCAGCAATACATCCGTGAAGGTGAGGATTGGCGTGAACGTGTCATCGGCCTGGATGCAGACGGCAATCTCGGGTTTGGTTTGGCCGCCGAGGCCCTGCCCGTTGCCGATGCACCCGATCTTGATGCTATCGAAGTTCAACCGGCCCTGAAGACCCTGATCGACCAGATCGCGCAATTGGTCGAGCGTGGTGACCCGGTGTGTGCCCTGTTCATCGATTATGGTCCTGTCGGTGAAACGCCATCCGACACGCTAAGAGCGTTCCAGAACGGAGAGCAAATCCACCCATTGGCGGCGCCGGGGGAAAGCGATCTCACCGTTGATGTCGACTTTGACCATTTGAGGGGCCTCGCACACGCCGCCGGTCTCAGCGTTTACGGTCCGGTCCCACAGGGCAGCTTTCTACTTCGGCTTGGCGCGGAGGCGCGTTTGAATCAACTCGCCAAGCTTCATCCAGACAAAGCCGATGACCTGTATGACGGCATCCGCGAACTGGTTGATCCGGACCAGATGGGCACACGTTTCAACGCGATTGCAATTGGCAATGCGGCGCTGCCAAAACCGGCTGCCTTCTAACGCGCTTCGCCGTTCGCTAACGGGTCGTAGCTGACTTGATCCAGCAAGATCGACAGAGTGTGTTCGAGCTTGCGCGTCGTTCTCACAGCTCTGGTGTCCGTCTATCTCATCGACAGAGGGGCCAACGCGCAGTAGGTACGGCTCATGTCTCATCCGCCCTTTGCCACGACACCTCATATGTCCACTTTAAAGGGAATCCGGCACGGATTCTTTGGTCGGCGAGGAGGCGTGTCATCAGGCCTGTATGATAGTCTCAACATTGGCGAAGGCTCGGGCGATGAGGCCAGTCACATCTCCGCAAACCGGGATCGAGTCAAACAGGTGATGACGGCCGACCACCTGATTTCCTGTTATCAGGTTCACTCTCCAACGGTTGTTCGCGTGACCGAACCGTTCTTAGAGCGTCCTGAAGCCGACGCGATGGTAACCACGCATCCCGGTTTGGCGCTTTGTATCCTGACGGCGGACTGCGTTCCTGTGCTGTTTGCGGATGCAGAAGCTGGCATCATCGGTGCAGCTCATGCGGGCTGGAAAGGTGCGCTGTCCGGGGTCGTGGAAGCGACGCTGCAGGCGATGGAAAATCTCGGCGCGCAGCGCAACAAGCTAACAGCTGCGATCGGCCCGGCCATCCAGCAAGCGAGTTATGAAGTTGGACCAGAGTTTCGCGACACCTGGGTCGGCACGCAGGAATGGACTGATCGTCTATTTGTCGCTGGCGAAGGCGACCGGTCTCATTTCGATCTCACGGGCTATATCCACCATGTGCTGCAGCGCGAAGGCATCGGCGCAATCGACGCGCTCAGCCATGATACATGTACGATGGACTCGCACTACTTCTCCAACCGCCGCCGTAATCATCGCGGTGAACCGGATTACGGTCGAAATGGCAGCGTGATTGTGCTCTCCCACGAGGGATAAAGCTCAGATTAGTCGCCTCTTTAGATCGCGGCGAATTTGCCGCTCCGGGGCAACGGCTTGCCTTGCTCGGCGGGACGCCGCTGAAGGGGACGCCAGAATATCCGTTGCCAATATCGCAGCGGCCCACGGCCCCCAAGTGAAGCCTCGAGACCCGAACCCACCGGCGATATGCACGCCCTCATGCAACACCGCGCTGGCCTCTGTCGCCCCCCCTGTGCGCAAGTTGGATAAGGCCTCGATACTTGCCGCGAGGTCTGGCAGAGGACCGATCACTGGCAATCGATCGGGGGTTGTCGCGCGGACTCCCGCACGCGAGTTCAAGGACGCTTTGTCGGCTTCGACGCGCCAAAAGGGATTGAGCCGCTGGAGCGCTTCATGATTGGTTTCACGAGCCGTCATACTCGTCGCGGCGCCAGCCGCCGGAACCGGCTCGAACGTCGCGCCCCAAAGTCGGTCGTGCCCACTCGCCAGGGCATAATGCCCCGAAGCAATGGCCGAGGGCGAGACAGCGAGTGGGCTGCGATAGTGTTCGACCTGCCCCATCCGTCCCGTCAGACGCAACCAGGGGCAAAGGGCGGCCAGATCCATACCGTTTGCGACAATGATGGCATCAAAGATCGTTCCATTTACAGAACGTGTCGCAACATCCAGATGCACCGGGTCCGCCCAATGCACAGCCACGCCTTCAAGCAGAGCCGGGATCAGCTGTGACGGCCGGATCAGCATCGCTTGTTTATGCAGCAGTCCACCCCCGCGAAGGGCTTCCAATCGCTCCAGACCGAGGGGCGGATCGGATAGGACCTTCTGAAAGCGCTCCGCCTCGGCTGAGTCTTTCGGTAAATGCGTCACATCGACAGTCTCGCATCCGGGTAGATCGCGATAGGTTCGACAGGCTGACAGATACGCCTCCACCAAAAGGCGCGCTTCAACTGTGTCTCCAGCATCGAGCCTTGGCATAACCAGCGCGAGCGGATTGCCGCTTGTGCCCTCTGCCGGGCCGGTCGCGCGATCGAGAACCGTAACCTCTGCCCCTCGCTGACGCAGGGCGTGCGCCACGTTGGCCCCTGCAATCCCAGCGCCGATAATAGCAATCTGACAGCGATCTTTGCTAAGGTTTACCGGTGCATGATCGGTGTCCAATACAGCTTCGAGCCGTTCGCGCTTACGCCCGTGTCCGGGCTGTTTCGCAACCTGAAAACCCGCTGCCTCCAGCCCGCGGCGAACCGCACCCGCGACCGTAAACGTGGCCGCAAACGCGCCGGGCGCACTGCGTTCGGCGAGCAGCGGCCAGAGCGCGTCGTCCCACATCTCGCCATTGCGCGCGGGGCTGAACCCGTCCAAGAACCAGGCATCAGCTTCAAAATCGCTGTCCGGCAATGCGATTTCGACTTGACCAATATGAAGCGTGAGCGTCAGGCGTTCCTCGGGCCAAACCACATGATGAATACCGAACGCACGCTCCGGCCAATTCGCCAGCAACTGCTGCGAAAGTTCAGACAATTCCGGCCAGACTTTCAAGGCGCGCGCTGCGTCTTCGCGATCGAGCGGATAGCCTTCAAAACTGACAAAATGAAGCCAGGTCGCGCCGTCACGTTCCTGCTGCCACATCTGCCAAAGCGCGAGGAAATTCAGCCCCGTTCCAAAACCCAGTTCCGCGACGGTGAACTGCCTTCGCCCTCGCCAGCGATCCGGCAAACCGCAGGCCCGCAGAAAAACGGCGCGACTTTCAGCCAGTCCGTCTTCGACACTGTAGTAAATATCGCCAAACCGCGTATCGACCGGCGTGCCGTCGGGTTTCCAGTCGAGTTTCGGGCGCGGCGGTAGTCTCATCCCTGCGACATAGCGCGACACCGTCACGGGTTGAAGTCGAATAGGTGTTATCCAGAGACCAAACTTCTCTGGATCGGACATTGGCCTATCTGGGACTAGGAGAAGGAGACTGAACATGACCGACATCACAATCACCCGCGAAGATGGGCCGACAGGCGGGCGTTATGTTACCGTCGTTAATGGGCATGAGGCGGAGATGACTTATTCGCGGGCCGGGACGAGCCGGATTATTATTGATCATACCGGCGTGCCGAAAGAACTGGCCGGGATGGGTGTTGGCAAGGCTTTGGTATTTCGCGCGGTGGAAGATGCCCGCACGGAAAATTTCAAGATAATTCCACTCTGCCCGTTTGCCAAAGCGACGCTGGATAAGAATCCTGACTGGCAGGACGTTGTACAATAGGAGAGCTATCGCGGCTCTTGCTATTTCCACCTTTCTCGCCAACCCTGTTTGGTAGGGAGAGGAAAAATGAAAAAATTGACCTTCGCAATTGCGGCTGCCGCTATGATCGCGTCCTGCCAGGGCGCGCCGCCAAATGAGACAATCCTGACGCAAAATTGTTTGGCGCTGATGGAGAATGATCCCGAAGTGACGGGCGGTTTACTCGCCGCCAGTGGAACAACGGCAGACAAATTCTGCCCGTGCTACGCCACGACCATTCTCGCAGACGAGACAAAAATAGATCTGCACAAGGAAATCATCTTGAAAATTGTTGAAACACGGCAGGCGAACAATGTGGGCGTCGAGGAGGCTGTCGATCTGATTGAGGACATGATCGAACGCGGAGAGGTCGACTCGTTTACGTCAGAGCAGTTGGACGGCACGGGCGATGACTTTCAGGATATCGCTGGCAGTTTTGAAGAGAACGGTGTCTGTCCCGTGTCTTGAGTTCACCGCCTACGCTTCGGCGTACTGAAATGGCTTGAGCTGCTCCACGACATCCTTGAGAGGACGCATTGGTCGGCCATCTGCGTGAATCATCACGGCGGTTATACGCGCCTCGGCGATAAGATCTGTGCCGCGCAGGCAAGTCTGGTCGAAATACATGCGAACCCCTTTCACACCCATACTTCGGGTTCGGATGGTCAGCAGATCATCGACGTTGGCGGCGCTTTTGTAATCCACCTCAACATTGGTCAGCGTGAAGGCCGCCGGGGTCTCGCGCGACAGTAAATTCTGATGGCTCACCCCCGCATCGCGCAGGAAGTCTGACCGCCCGCGTTCAAAAAAGCGCAGATAGTTGGCGTGATAGACCATGCCGGTGAAATCCGTGTCCTCATAGTAGACACGAATATTGATGAAATGCTGGCCTTGGGCGTCAAACGGCTCTGGAAGCTTTGTCATTCTGCCTTAGTGGCGGAAGTGACGCATTCCGGTCAAGACCATCGCCAGGCCTGCCTCGTCAGCCGCAGCGATCACCTCATCATCGCGGATCGAGCCGCCGGGCTGAATAATCGCGCTGGCTCCCGCTGCGGCTGCTGCAAGCATGCCGTCGGCGAACGGGAAAAACGCATCGGAAGCAGCCACACACCCCTGCGTACGCAGGGTCGCGAAGCCTTCCTTCTCCTTTGCATCCTCGGCCTTACGCGCAGCAATCCGGGCGCTGTCGATCCGGCTCATCTGCCCGGCGCCAATGCCCACGGTCGCACCGTCCTTGGCATACACAATTGTGTTGGACTTCACGTGCTTGGCCACGCGCCAGGCAAAGAGCAGATCATCAAGCTCCTGCTCAGTCGGGGCGCGCTTGGTGACGGTTTTCAAGTCCGCTTTGCTGATCCTGCCAAAGTCACGATCCTGTACGAGCAGGCCGCCCGCCACGGTCTTGACCAATGTCCCGGGCGCAGCGGGGTCTGGCAAACCGTCCGTCAGGAGTAAGCGCAGGTTTTTCTTCTTGGCAAAGATTTCCAGGGCTGCCGCATCCGCACCGGGTGCGATGACAACCTCGGTGAAGATCCTGGTGATTTCCGCCGCCGTTTCGGCATTCAGCGGACGGTTCAGCGCAACAATTCCGCCAAAGGCTGAAGTTGAGTCGCAGGCAAGCGCCTCGCGATACGCGTCAACCGCCGTCTCCGCCTGGGCCACGCCGCAGGGGTTGGCATGTTTGATGATCGCCACGGCAGGCGTCTCAGCGCCCAACTCCCCAATCAGTTCATACGCGGAATCGGTGTCATTGATATTGTTGTACGACAGCGCCTTGCCCTGAACCTGCTGGGCCGTCGCAACGCCCGGCCGGGCCTCTCCGGTCGTGTAGAATGCGGCCTTCTGATGCGGGTTTTCTCCGTAGCGGAGCGCTTCGTTCAGCTTCCCGCCATAGGCTATCCAATCCGGCGCGCTTTCATCAATCTCTTTGGCATACCAAGTCGAGATCGCAGCGTCATAGGCTGCCGTACGGGCATAGGTCTTGGCTGACAGTTTGCGCGTGGTTTCCAGACTGACGCGGCCGCCCGTCCCGGCCATCTCGGCGAGCACTGCGTCTAAATCTCCGCCATCGGTACAGACCGCAACATGCGCATAATTCTTTGCTGCAGCGCGCAACATGGCTGGCCCACCAATATCAATGTTCTCAATACAATCCTCGAAGCTGCCGCCAGATGCCACTGTTGATTCGAATGGATAGAGGTTGATGTAAACCAAATCGATCGCCTTGATCCCGTGATGCTTGGCGTCAGCACAGTGGTCTTGATTGTCGCGAAGGTAGAGCAGTCCGCCATGAACCGCTGGATGGAGAGTTTTCACCCGACCATCCATCATCTCCGGATAGCCTGTCAGATCAGCGACATCAGACACACTGAGGCCGGCCTCTTTCAACGCCTTCGACGTCCCACCAGTGGAAATGAGCTCCACGCCCAAGTCGGCCAGGGCTTTGGCGCGCTCTACCAGACCTTGTTTGTCAGAGACCGAAATCAAAGCACGGCGGATTTTGGTGGCGTGAGACATGTTTTGCGGCTTTCGGACGAAATTGAAGAGTGTCGACGCCCGCCTATCACGTCATCAAACGGGGTCAACTCTGCCCCGTCCAAGACGTCACCCGCAGTTTGGCGGACGATATTGAGGTACCAGTTCCGAGAGCAGTTTGAGGGCGTTCACCCGGTCACGTTGGGCAGCCACCTCCAAGAGCGTCTTGAGACGGCGTTCAAAGTCATATGGCTCTGCCTGCCGTGCGCTCGGCAAGACCTTTCGCAGGCCCTCGACTCCCGTCTCCTGCAACCGCTCATCATCATATGTCAGTTCTTCGTGGAGCTTCTCGCCCGGTCGAAGACCTGTCGTCTGGATCTTAATGTCGTGATTGGGCAATAGGCCCTTCATTCGGATCATGGCTTCCGCAAGCGCCCGGATACGGATGGGTTCACCCATATCAAGGACAAATAGAGACGCTTCACCCGGTGCCCCGTTGTTGGCCGCGCCTTGCAAGACGAGCGAGGTGGCTTCTTCCACGGACATGAAATAGCGAGACACCTCGTCATCGGTCAGAGTCACAGGCCCCCCAGCTGCGATCTGCCTTTCGAACAGAGGGACGACCGAGCCGGACGATCCAAGCACATTACCAAATCGCACCATCGATGCGGCAAGGTTCGTCCCCCTCGCCTTCTGTTTCACCACCAGTTCTGCGAGACGTTTCGTTGCTCCCATCACATTGTCTGGGTCGACGGCCTTGTCGGTGGATATGAAAACAAAGCGAGAGACGTCGGCACTAATCGCGGCCTCGACGGCGTTCAAGGCACCGCCGACATTGGTCAGGATGGCTTCACACGCATTCATTTCCATCAACGGAACATGTTTCAGCGCAGCGGCGTGGATCAGCACATCTGGACGATCCCGCTCTACGGCCTGGACCAAGCGCTGCCGATCCCTGACATCGCCCAATCGGATCGTTGTCTCAAGCGTTGGATCATACTCCCGCAGCTTCAGATCAATTGAGTAGAGATTGTACTCGGATGCGTCAAAGGCGGTCAGGTGGCTGACCCGTGCTTTAGCGCACTGCATCACGAGTTCAGACCCAATCGTCCCACCCGCACCGGTGACGAAAACGCGCTTGTCCTTCAACAGGTTCGCGACAGGGAGCGGGTCCAGAACGCGCGGCGGGCGTGCCAGAAGGTCAGACGGTCGCACCGGCTTTAGCCGACCACCATCACGCTCGCGGCCCAATGCCATGACTTTCGCCCCTTGGGCAGAGGCTTCAGCCAGGATCCGGCTCATGAATTCACGATCCCGCGTCTCTCCCGTCACCGCAACCCAGGGCATGATGCCGTACCGGACACTCAACAAGCCGAGCACTTTGCCAAGATCGTCAAGGTCTCCAAGGATCGGAACACCGCGAATAGCGCGTCCCGGCTCCGCCCCGTCTGTTTCCAGAACGCCGAGCACGCGAACGGGCGCACCGCGACTGCTAGCAGACATATCCTTCAACACGGCCGCAGCCTGCTCTGCATTGGCAATCAGCACGGTCAGAGGTGCATCCTTGCGGACCGCGGAGAAGATCTGAAACGGCTGACGTGTTGATCGAAACAGCGCAATCATTCGCCCAAAGAAGAGGAATACCAACCATACGCCAATGGCGATGGCGATACTCGACCTTGGGAAGCCGACGAGCCGGTTCCAGAGAAACAGGATCGGCAGGAAAATGAGGACGGTCAGGCCAACTGCCTGAACGACTCTGACCGCATCTGGCCAGCCGGAATGGCGCCAGACCTGTTTGTGGACACCGAGTTGATAGAAAGAAAACAAGGCCGAGAGCCCGAAAACACTAGTCGCGACGAGCCCGGTGGTCACAAAATCAACAGGGGCGCCACCCGTCGCCACCCATCGAATGGTCAGCGCGATCACCATGGCCGCCATCGCCGACACGACATCAAAGGTCAGCGTGATGATCATGGCCCGTCTGGCTTCACCGCGCGGCGTCACTTGGCTTGTTCTTTCAAAAAGGCCCAGCGCACACAGTTTGGTGGCTTGGACCCGTCACTGTTTGGATGCGCCCGGCCGTTCAGCACGATCTGCTCACTGCGCTCGGCGATTCCCCTTCCAAGATAGATTGTTTGTTCAAGTCGTGCTTCGGCATGGCTCGATTTGAACCGCCAACGCGGGCCATAATCGCTGACCAACAGGATTGAGTCGCCCGCAAGATGCGGCGTTACCGTCGGATGCAGGTGAAACCGAATGGCAAATGCGATTTGCTCATCGGACTCTGAGACCCCCGCAGATACAGGGCGCGCCAGAGAATCCTCACCTGTCAGCCGCGCCCCATCCCCCGACATGAACAGGCGGCGGCGGTGCAGAAGCCCATAAGTGGCCTTGTATCCGCCATGCTGTGCGTCGAGCCAGATTTCATTATCTTCTTCCAGACGCTTGGCCGAAATCCCTTCTGGGCCCTCAGGATACAATAGTCCGGTTTCATCGTTTGAGGTAAATCGGGCTGAGTCAGTATTGTCGAGGATCAAGGTCGAATGCGCACCCGTCCGTCGGACCGCGGCCTGAAAGTCGATATCCACCTCGGGGCTGCAACCACATGAGGTTACGAGCCGAGCCGGTCCGTCGTGCAGCTCAAACCCCAGAGCGCCAGCATGGGCATGGTCACCGAAGGGCAGTTCAGGGGCGGCACCCGCGTCCAAAAGCAGTAAGGTGCCGCTTTTCTCCAATTTGTGAAAACCGGACTTCGGTGCGACGCTGAATTTACGCGGGGCTTGCGACAGATGAGCCAATACGGCGTCTACAGCCTCTGGCCAGCGCTCATCGCCATCATTGAAAGGTGGCAACGCACCATCACCGCTGCGGAAAAAGGCGACCATGCCACCGACGCGCTGGATCCAGCGCGGCAGGAACTCCGGCTCGTCACGTTCGCTTCGTACCAGCAGGTCATGCAGGGCGATCAGGTCAGCAAGACAGCGGACTGCCCGCGCCGGCGATCGGCTGACATGCCCGCCATCTGGAAAGAACTGGGCGGTGCATTCGCTTTCCAGCCGCATCAGCGCCTGATCGAGGCCCTTGCCCCGCCCGAGACAAATGGAGGTCGCCACCCCGAGAATAGAGCCGCGCCATCGCACCGACGGCTCAACTTCACTGTCGACCAGCGCCAGCACGTGACGGACCTGGCGACCGAGCGCATCGAGTCTCGCGTTCCGCACCGCCTCTTCGCCGACCTCGAACAGAGCGGCACCGCAATTCAGCCAATTCCAAACCCGATCTGCAGCGCATCCTGTGCGCCAGGAAAACCCATCAAACCGTCCAAAATTGTCGATCCAGTCATCGACAAGAAACCGGGCGCGATCCGCACCGACATCGCCCTGAGTGAACAGATCAGCCAGCCAGTCGAAGCGATGCAAACGATCCGCATAATGCCGGGACGGCATGGTCTGAGCCCAAGGCGCTGTCCCATCCGGCAAACTCACGCGATCCATACCGATACGCCAAACGCCTTTGATCAGCATTTGTCCGCGAAGCTCGTCGGGTTGCACGATCTGGCGCATGTGCAGGCCGAAACCATCGGCGATCCCGCTGGCAATTTTCAGCCGGTGAACCGGTGACGCTTTAGCATCTTCTCCGGTTTTCCCAGTGTATCGCGCCCACAGCTCAGCATCCGCTTCTGCAGAGCGTCTCGGCTTGGCTTGATCATTTCTCGATGACTCACTCATCGCGACACTCCAACGCCCCACGTCAGGCCGTAACCAAAGGCCTTAGTGCACGAATGTTTGCAGCATAGTGCTCGGGACCGCCTTTGAATACGGCTGATCCGGCCACAATGGCGTTAACGCCCGCTGAAATTGCGCGCGGCGCCGTCTCCGGATTCAATCCCCCATCCACTTCAAGGATGATGTCTTTCCCGCAGGCCTCGATTTTTGCGCGAAGCTGCTCGATTTTCCGCAGCTGACTTTCGATGAAGCTCTGCCCTCCAAACCCGGGGTTCACCGACATGACCAGGATCATGTCCACATCCTCAATCACAGGATCGACAATGTCAGCAGGTGTGGCGGGGTTCAGCGCGACTCCGGGTTTCATCCCAGTAGCGCGAATCGCTTGCAGCGTTCGATGCAGATGCGGCCCCGCCTCAGGATGGACAGTCAGGATATCAGCGCCAGCTTTCGCGAAGGCATCGATATAGGGATCCACCGGCGCGATCATCAGATGCACATCGAACGGCTTGTTCGAGTGCGGCCGTAATTTCTCGATGACGGGAGGTCCGAATGTCAAATTTGGGACGAAATGCCCATCCATGACATCGACATGGATCATGTCAGCGCCCGCAGTGTCGATCCGCTGGATCTCAGCGCCAAGTTCGGCAAAGTCCGCTGACAGAATCGAGGGCGAAATCATCACGTCGGTCATGTCAGAGGCCTAAAACGGAACCGCCGCCAGCACAAGACTGACGGCGGTGCTCAACTGTAACCCGTTCTGGGTTGATTGGTATGTCTTTAGTAGGTTGCCGGTGAAATGAAGACACCGTCCTGGCGGAAGGCGACATTCACCACCTGGCCTGGCTGAACAGCAATGTCGGCCGGTTGGACGATCTCTTTCAGATCGCCATTGCCAAAGTCGACCGTCACCGCAAGGCCCTGCTTGGTGTTGAGCGCTTTACCTGCTTCGTTGCCCGCAACACCGCCAATCACAGCGCCGGCAACGCCACCCGCGGTTTGAGCCTTGTCACCACCGCCAAGCTCGGACCCGGCAAGGCCGCCCAGAACAGCGCCGGTTGCAGCACCAAGAATGGAACTGTCCGGCTTGATAGTGACCTGACGAACGGCGACCACCGTGCCTTGTCTCACTGTTGCGGCTGAGCCGACAGCAGATGAGTTGACCGTACCGGATCCGTAAGTGGTCGCACATCCGGCCAGCGCCAGCGTCATCGCCGCAAAGGCGCCCGCCATCATTTTGCTTGGTTTCGATCGAACCAGAATATCGTTTGCCATTTTCCTATGTGCTCCTTTGCACCTGTTGACTGCCCGCATTGTGCATTTGGTCGGTGAACTCTGTATGAACCTGACAAGGCATTTATAGGGCAGCGTTAATGTGCGGGATGACAATTTTGTTAGACCGCTTTTTTCAATCGGCCGATATAGAAGGCATCATGGCTAAACCCTTGATCCACATCAAGGTTTGGTACGGTCAGCAGATCGCCCTCAGGGGTTACTTTGTGAGCGAAAGCGGGGCATTCTTTCGCGTCTATCGCCATGCGGTCCACGGCGCCGCGTGCAAGTTCGGCCTCCACGATTCGAATACCCTCACGTGGCAGGGGGGAACACACGCAATAGACGAGCGTCCCGCCGGGTTTCAGCATATCTACAGCAGAGCGAAGCAACCGGGCCTGAATGAGCGGGAAGCGCATGATGTCGTCAAGCGACTTGATCCACGCCCCTTCCGGATGTCTTCGCAACGTTCCGAGCGCTGAACACGGGGCATCCAGCAAGATTCGATCCACCGGCCCCGAAGGTCGCCAATTCGTGGCATCTTCAGCAATCACTTCAACTGTCTGAAATCCGGTCCTTTTCAGGTTCTCACGCAAACGTTTGAGACGAGGTTTGGACCGGTCAATAGCGGTGACCTGGGCACCACTCGCTGCCAGCTGCATGGTTTTCCCACCGGGGGCCGCGCAGAGATCCAGGATATGCTCTCCGGGTTGCGCCCCCAACAGGCGAGCTGGCAACGCCGCCGCCGTGTCCTGCACCCACCAGTCGCCGTCGGCATAACCCGGAAGAGTGTCCACCACCGCCGCTGAGGCACGCACAGATCCTTCCCCGACAACCTCGCCACCGAGACACTCGGCAAGGGCTGTTGCGTTGCCATTTTTCGGGGTCAGGTGAAGTTCCGGCTGCTCTGTCTGCGCGACGGCAAGCGCATGTGCCGCCGCGTTGCCCAATTGCTCGCTCATCTCAGTTTGCAACCAGTTCGGCCACACACTTAATGCTGGGGTATCTGCGAATGTCTCTTTCGCATCGACGACTTTATGTAAAACAGCGTTCAAAAATCCTGCCGCGCGCTGGGCGGGTGGCCAGATTTTGGCAGCGTTTACGGTCTCGCCCACGACAGCATGGGGCGGTGTGTCAAGCAGCCAGGCTTGGGCCGCCCCCACCCGCAACAGAGCCCGAACCGCTGGAGCTGCGCTGTTGAGCGGTTTGGCAAGAAATGGATCAAGCGCCAAATCGATCCGCCCGAGATGCCGCAGGACTGCGCTCGCCATCGCACGCGCAAACCCACGATCCGACCCCGCAAGGGCGTCAAAGGCTTCGCTGCGCGCCATGGCCTCGTCCAGAGTCCGACGCTCTTCAAGAGTAATGACAAGCAATTCTGCCGCAGCGAGCCGGGATTGAGCGCCGCTCATTACCCCCAGGGTCCGGCGGCACGGCGCGGCGCAGCAGGCGCGTCAACGCCAACTTCCGCAGCCAGTTTACGCAAGGCCTCAATCCGGTTGACAGTCGCCGGGTGGGTCGAAAACAGGTTGTCACCTTTGCGACCCGCCAGGGGGTTCATGATGTACATGTGCGCCATGGCCGGGTTCTGTTCGGCCCGGCGATTGATGGTCGACCTCGCGCCACGATCAATTTTCTCCAGCGCGGAAGCAAGCCAGAGCGGATTACCGCAAATCTCGGCGCCGCGTTTGTCAGCCTCATACTCGCGCGATCGGCTGATCGCCATCTGCACGAGCCCCGCCGCCATAGGCGCGAAAATCATCACCGCGAGGCTGCCCAAGAGTCCGGCGCGCTCGCGTCCAAAAAACAGCGCGAAATTTGCCAGCATACCAATCGCACCGGCAATCGTCGCCGTTATCGTCATGGTAAGCGTATCGCGGTTCTGAACGTGCGCCAGTTCATGCGCCATAACCCCGGCCGTTTCTTCCCGCGTCAGCATATTCAAAAGACCCGTAGTTGCAGCAACAGCGGCATGATTCGGGTCCCGTCCGGTGGCAAACGCATTCGGCTGAGCTGAGTCCATAATGTAGATTTTGGGTTCAGGCATCCCAGCGGACCGTGCCAATGCTTTGGTGTCATTCACGAAGGTACGAATCATCGGACTGCGGTCCGACTCATTCACCTGTTGCGCGCCCTGCATACGAAGGACGATCTTGTCCGAGTTCCAGTAGGAGAAAACGTTCAATGCTGCGGCAATAACAAAGGCTATCAACATCCCGCCCATACCGCCGACCATGAAGCCAACGCCCATGAACAGCGCGGTCATGGCCGCAAGCAAAGTGAATGTCTTCAATGACCCCATGGGGCGCTCCTTGATCAGGTTAGGTCAGACGCTAAATATCTCACCGTCCATATATTTAGTGATTAACGCGTGCGGGAGTAGCGTTCATGTCTGATGACAAAAATATAACAAAAGGCAAACCCTCTACTGCAGCAGAACGCGCGCTCGCAGAGGCAGCCGAAAGACGCGCTGCTCAGGAAGCCCGCGAAGCCGAACTCGCTGAAGCACGCAAACGCGAGAAAGGCGGTCCCAAGAAAGCCGAACCAACTCGCTTCGGCGACTGGGAGCGTGACGGTCGCGCCTATGATTTCTGATTCGGCTTCGGCCTAGGCGTCCCACGTCTCATAGTTTTCGCGCATATAACCCAGACCATCGGCGACGATCTCTTCCAGAACGGCGAGGTCCACATCCGCCAGTTTGTTGATGTAGAGACACGATTTGCCGAGCTTGTGCTTGCCCAGCCGGGACAGACGCTCTTTCATTTCGCCATAGCGATAACCGGGCATCACATAGACAGTCAGGTTCTGTTTGCGCGGGCTGAAGCCGGTCAGGAAGAATTCCCCTTCGCGGCCACTTTCATATTTGTAGCGGTACCGGCCATAACCAATGATCGAGGAGCCCCACATAACGGGTTCCAGTCCAGTCACACGGTTGAAAAAGCTCAACAGCGTCTGTGCATCTGCACGTTTCCGGTCTGGCTCCACCGCGGCAACAAAATCGGTCGGATCGACCTTGGTTGACTGGGTTTTGTTTTGCGCTTTGGCCATGATCTGATCCTCCCGGCGCCAAGCTAACCGATCGACACTTCAGACCCAAGGTCGAGATAGAGAATCAGGAAAACGGCGATCGCCAGGAGCAGAACTGACAGCCCGATATTGATCCAGACTGCGCGTGCCGCATCTTTCCGTTCTATCCACTTTCGCGGCTGAATATTGCGCACGCGGAAGACGACAAGTGCTGATAATACAAGGCTGGCGACGTTCAAAGCCAGCAGCAAGGCTGCGCGCAAGGCCCACGCCCATTCTCCGCTGCCCGCAAAAAGACCAATTGCGGCACCGGGCGGCAGCAATGCTGCGGCGACCATGACCCCAACCAGAACCGAGCCTTGTCCCTTCGCCATCGACATCGCGGCTGCTGCCCCAGCCGCAATCGCGAGCGCCATACCATCCAGACGTACTTCGGCCCGGGACATCAGTTCACGGCTGTTGAAGTTAACGTCCAGAATGAAGGAAAGAAGCACCGCCGCCACCAGCGCCAAACTGACACCGGCCAAAAGTGTAAATCCAGCCGAGGCGACTAGTTTACGGTCCCCGAGCGCCGTGCCGAGCGAAAATCCAAGGATGGGACCCAACAAGGGCGCGATCACCATGGCACCGATCACACCAGCAACACTGTTAGAGTGCAAGCCGATCGCGGCAACAATCGTCGACAAGGCCACGAGTACAAGGAAATCCGTGTCCAGTTTCGCCCCGGCTTCAATATCGGTGAAAATCTCTTCACGCAGCGCTTGCTTATTTTTACCCTCTCGATCCGGATCCTTTGGACGTTTTTCAATTTTGGGCGCTGTCGCCTCAATCGGCAGCAGCGATATGCGCCAGTCCTTTTCGTTTTCCAGACACGTCTGAAGATTGTCCATCAAGGTTTGCGCCGACCCATCCCGAAGGAAGATCGACACATAGCGCCGGTCTTTTTTCTCCACAGGGATGACGAGATAGTCGACCGGCTCAGCCGCTTTGATGGCGCTGATTGCGGTCTCGAACGCGTCGGTGTCACGCATATGCAAATCGAGACGGCGCATGCTCTACCTCTTCTTTCGCCCCATCCTTGCGAGCAGGCTGCTGGTATCCCATCGCGCGCCGCCCATCGCCTGAATGTCAGCATAGTATTGATCCACCATCGCGGTCAAAGGCAGACTCGCCCCGTTCTGACGCGCCATGTCGAGCGCAATTCGAAGATCCTTACGCATCCAATCGACGGCAAATCCATGGTCATACTCGCCCGCGACCATGGTCTCCCAGCGGTTCTCCATTTGCCAGCTTTGGGCCGCACCGCCGCTGATCGCCTCGATCACTTTGGCGGCATCGAGGCCTGCTTCCTCGACAAAGTGCAACCCCTCCGCGAGGCCTTGAACGATACCGGCAATACAGATCTGATTGACCGATTTAGCCAGTTGGCCGGCGCCACTTTCACCAATCCGTGTCATGCGCTTACCATAAGCGGACATGACCGGTTTGGCCTGATCGAATGCAGCCTGGTTCCCGCCGCACATGATGGTCAGCGCGCCGTTTTCGGCACCCGCCTGTCCGCCGGAGATTGGGGCATCGATGAAAGCCGCGCCCCGGTCTTGTGCTCGCGATGCCAATGTGCGGGCCAGTTCCGCACTCGCCGTGGTGTGATCAACCACCACCGTCCCCGCACCGACACTGGGCTCAAGTGCGTCATAGACCGCTGCCACATCCGGATCATCACCGAGACAAAGAAATACGAACTCTGCGCCAAATACGGCATCTGCAGGCGCCTCCGCAGCGCGGCCTTTGTGTTCACTCGACCAGGCCTTGGCTTTGGCGCCAGTGCGGTTCCAGACACTGACCTCATGTCCGGCTTTTGCCAGATGGCCCGCCATCGGATAGCCCATCACGCCCAGACCTAAAAACGCCGTTCTCGCCATCGCACTGTCCTTTCAAAACTGGAGGTCTGGCAGACCGGGCAAATTTCACACAAATCCACCCGCTTCGCCTCAACCGATCTTCACCCTGATGCCCTAATAGTGCGATCACGGCCAGAAGGGTCGGACGGGAAAGATATGGCTATTGCTAACTCATCCCGGCGCATTGCGGGCAGAATGCCCGCTGCGCCAGGCCCGCGCTTGGGCAATTGGAAGCTGGCTTATGCCGACTTCCTGACGGCGCTTTGTGCGTTTTTTCTGGTCATGTGGATCGTGCATGGCGTGCCAGCCGAAGACAAAGCAGAACTCGCCCGTCAATTCGGCGCCGAGACGACAGACCAGCAACTCGTGCCCATCGACCCGTCTGCTTCAATTGCGGAAGCGGTTCTGGCAGAGCTGAGCAATGCACCCGAATTGACGGACTATCGCTCCAGCATCCGCTTCACGTCGGACCAAAATCTGGTTCGTATTGACATTTCCGACATGGCCTCTCGCCCGCTCTTTGAGACCGGGGACGGGCGTTTGAACCCCACCGGAGAGGCCCTCGTCCGCGCTGTGTCTACGCCCCTTAAATTGCTGCCCTATGCCATCCGTATCGAGGGGCACACAGATTCGACTCCAAGCCTGACCTTGGGTTACTCGAATTGGGAACTGTCAGCTGATCGGGCAAACTCCGCGCGACGGGTCCTTGCAGCATCAGGCATTCCTGAAACGCGGATCAAGGCCGTTGCAGGCCTCGCCGACACGCGACCGCTTCTGTTGCAAACACCGCACTTGCCAGCTAATCGACGCATCTCCATAGTACTGGTCATCCGAGACGCAGACGTGTAGACAAGCAACTTGGGGTCGGAGCCTTCCAACAAGGCAGGGAATTAGCGATTACAGCCATGTCTGCAGAGATCATGACTCACTGGCCCATGTGGGCAAGTCTGGCGACGGTTGCCGTCACAATCGTCTTCTACATGTTAGACAGATGGTCGATGGAGCTGGTGTCCATCACCGTCATCGCTGGGCTTTTGCTGTTATTCAGCCTGCCGGGGGCAACCGCTGCCGATGGGTCGTCGATCACGGCTGCGGACCTGTTGATGGGATTTGCCAACCCGGCCCTGATCACAATCATGGCTTTGCTGGTCGTGGGGCAAGGCCTGTTCCAGACCGGCGCGCTTGAAGGCCCGACCAAAGCCCTTGTGCGCTCCTATGACCAACGTCCCATTCTGACCCTGATTGGTGCCTTTGCGGCGGTGTTCGCCATCAGTGCCTTCACTAATAATACGCCAGTGGTGATTATGTTCCTACCGATCATGTCGGCCATCGCCGCCCGCATGGGGGCATCAACGTCGCGCCTGATGATGCCTCTGAGCTTTGTGTCCATCTTTGCCGGGATGACGACTTTGATCGGGACGTCGACAAATCTTCTGGCGGCCGATTCTTATGCACGGCTCACCGGAACCGAACTTGGGTTTTTCGATCAGACCGTGTTCGGTCTGATTCTGGCCGGAGTGGGCATGCTCTATATTGCCGCCACATCGCGTATTCTCCTGCCCGAGCGGGCCACGTTCTCGGAGGAACTGGCGCGATCGGGGAAGCAGTTTGTGGCGCAGTTTGAAGTGACGCCAGGACACTTTCTGGAGGGTAAACGCGCGGTTGCCGGGATGTTTCCAGAACTTCAGGACATGACCGTTCGGATGATCCAGCGCGGCGAAAGGGCCATCTTACCACCCTACGATGACGTGCAATTGTTGTCAGGCGATTTGGTGATCGTGGCCGCGACACGAAAGGCGCTCACTGAACTGCTTGCCGGCAAGCCCGCCATGCTCAACGATATCTGGCAAAGCGGCGCCGGTGAGGCGACAGATCAGACAGATGATGGTCAGCTGGGGCTGGTTGAAGCCGTCATCGCCCCCGGCTCTCGAATGGCGGGTCGCACCGTGGAAATGCTGGGCTTTCGCCGCCTGACCCAAGCTGTGACCCTCGGGATCCAGCGCAGATCCAGGATGATCCGCTCAAAACTGGGTGAAATACGCCTCGAGGCCGGTGACACTTTATTGCTGTGTGGTCCGATCAGCGCCTTCCGCAATCTGCGCACGAGCCGCGACCTGATCCTGCTTGAATGGTCTCAATCAGAGTTTCCAACCACGGCAAGGGCCCAAGTCGCACGCCTGATCACACTCGCCATGGTCGTTGCAGCGGCGGTTGGATTAACCAGCATCACGATTGCTGCTGTGCTGGCAGCGACCAGCATGATTCTGCTGCAGTGCCTCAACCATCGCCAGGCGGGCCGCTCGCTGGATCTGCGCATCTATCTGGTGATCGCAGCCGCGCTTGCGATGGGCACGGCGTTGGAAGCGACCGGCGCCGCTCAACTGATTGCCGAATTGGTTGTCGGGCTCGCCTCACCTTTCGGGACCCTGGCCGTGCTTTCAGCGATTTTCCTGGCGGTCGCGATTCTGACCAATATTCTCAGCAACGCGGCCACCGCTGTCTTGTTTACACCCATCGCACTGTCAGCAGCGACTCAGACCAATTCAGATCCCTTTCCATTCCTTCTGGCCGTTATCTATGCAGCCAACTGCGCTTTCGCGACTCCGATTGCCTATCAAACGAACATGCTTGTAATGGGTCCCGGACATTACAAATTTGGAGATTTTTTACGGTTTGGAGGTCCGTTAGTACTCATCATGTGGGCAACATTCACGATTGTAGCCCCTTGGCGGTTTCAGGTTTAGGTGGCTAGATAGGTGTTATGAAACTCGACGAGTCGCTTTTTCAGGTCCCTGGGGTTCGCCGTGGACTCCGTTTTTATGTCACTGGTGCCAGCCCTTGCCCCTATCTTCCGGGACAGTTGGAGCGCAAAGGGTTCACCCATCTGACACAAGACAATCCTGACGCGCTGCATGATCAGTTGAGCCGCGCCGGGTTTCGGCGCAGTCAGAGCGTCGCTTACAGACCGGCCTGCCCGACTTGCAATGCCTGTCGCAGTGTGCGCGTGAATGCCAGCGCGTTTAAATTGAGCCGCAATCAGCGCCGCCTGCTTCGAGCCAATGAGGATATTGTCAGACGCCCGGTTGAGGCCAATGGCACGCGCGAACAGTTCCGCCTGTTAAAGTCCTATCTGAAGTATCGCCACGATGGTGGGGGCATGTCTGATATGGGCTATCGCGAATACACAGCGATGGTGAATGACAGCCCCGTGCAGACGCTCTTGTTTGAGTACCGGATTGGCAAACGCCCCGGTGCGCCGCTGGTTGGCGTCTCGCTGACAGACATCCTCCGCGACGGGTTCTCCATGGTCTACACCTTCTTTGATCCGACCCTGAAGAAACGCAGTCTCGGCACCTACATGATCCTGGATCATGTGCTTCACGCTGTGGAGCTTGGTTTGCCGCATACCTATCTCGGATACTGGATCAAAGGCAGCCAGAAGATGGATTACAAACGGCGTTTCGAACCGCTCGAGATGCTGGATGGCGGCGAATGGCGACGTCTGACCGCAAACGACTAAACAACATGACGGGAGGGGCGAATGATTGATCGCCGGAAGCTGCTCGGCGCAGCGACACTTGGAGCGGCCGGGGTTGCCGCGACAGCGTGCAACCAGTCCACAACTGACGGCGCGCCGGGGGCGCCCGCGGTTGTGCGCCGAAGAACGCGGCTCACCATGACCACGACGTGGCCGAAGGACCTGCCCGGTCTCGGCATGGCCGCCACGCGCGTTGGAGAACGCATTGAAGCGCTTTCAGATGGCCAGATGCAGGTTGATGTGTATGCCGCTGGCGAACTGGTTCCGGCTTTCGAGGCGTTTGACACCGTCGCCTCCGGCAATGCCGACATGTATCACGGTGCGGAATACTATTGGCAATCCAAATCCAAGGCGTTCAACTTCTTTACTGCTGTCCCGATGGGCATGACAGCGGCAGAGATTATGGGCTGGATCGACTTTGGTGGCGGACAAGCCCTCTGGGAAGAGCTGTCCGGTCAGTATGGTATCATCGCGTTTCAAGGCGCAAATACCGGCCACCAGATGGGGGGTTGGTTCAAGCAGGAGGTGAACAGTCTCGATGACTTTCGCGGCCTGAAAATGCGCATTCCCGGGCTTGGCGGTGACGTCATCCGGGCGCTAGGCGGGGCGGCGGAGGCCCTACCTGGCAACGAGATTTACCAAGCGCTTCAGACCGGCCGCATCGACGCCACAGAATGGGTCGGCCCCTGGAATGATTATTTCCTAGGCTTCCATCGCGAAGCCAAATTCTACTACGGCCCCGGCTTCCATGAGCCAGGCAGTTCACTGGCAGTCGGCATCAACCGGGAGAAGTGGGACAGCCTGACCCCAACAGAACAAGCCATCATTCGAAGTGCCTGCAACGAAGTAAACCACCTCTCTGTTGGCGAGTTTTCGTATCAGAACGGGGTTTACCTCGAAAAACTGGTGAACGAGGAGAGTGTCCAGCTGCGCCAGTTCGCAGAGGATGTGATGGCTCGCGTTCAGGAAATCTCGGCAGATATTCGCAGCGATGCGGGCTCCGGCGGCGATCTGGAACGCCGGATCTATGAGAGCTTCGAAGACGCGCTTCAAAAGATGCGGGGCTGGGCCAGATCGTCCGATGGGCCCTATCTTGCTGCCCGCGAGCTCTAGAAGCATTTCCCTCAGCCACCGGTTCGTGTAAGCGGCAGTATGGCTGATTTTGTTTCGATTGCAGGCACGGTGCTGCGCTATGCTGGGTATGCGGCGCTCCCCTTCCTGCTGCTTCCGATCGTGGTTCTGATCGCACCGAAACCAGTTTCAGGTCTCGCCAACACAGTGATACGCCAGATCGACAAAGCCTCCGGCATTGCGATGGGTTTCGCCGTGTTGGCGGCCTTCTCGATCATCCTGATCCAGCTCAGTGCCGTCCTGCTGCGCTATGTTTTTGGGCTGAGTTTCAGCTGGCTGAATGACAGCGTGATCTTCTCATTTGCGATGATCTTCATGCTGGGTGCTGCGGCGACCCTTCGCGATGATGGTCATGTCCGCGTCGATATCCTCCGCCCCAAATTCAGCCCGCAGAGGCGCGCCATCGTTGAACTGGTCGGTGCGGTATTTTTCATTTTCCCGATTGGCTATCTTATCCTGACGACCGGGTCTGACATGATCGCACGCTCCTGGACCGGTCTGGAACCGTTCAACGAAAGCGATGGTCTGAAGATCAAATACCTGTTCAAGACACTCGTTCCCGCATTCGCGATCTTGATGATGGCGCAAGGCCTCAGTCAGGCGCTCAAGGCCGCTTTATCACTGCGCGGTTTGCGTCCGTTCGACCGACCTGAGCATGAGCACGGGGGCGCTGTCTGATGGAAATCGAACTGATCCTCGCCCTTGGCATGTTTCTCACCGCGATTGCCGCATTGCTGGCCGGATATCCAGTGGCTTTGACCCTGGGCGGTGTGGCGCTGATTTTCGGCTTTATTGGCGTCCAGATGGACCTCATCCCGATGCCGATCCTGCGCAATCTGCCGAGCCGCATTCTCGGCTCCATGGAAAATCAGGTTCTGATTGCGGTGCCCCTCTTCGTTCTAATGGGGGTCATCCTGGAAAGATCGAAAGTCGCCGACGATTTGCTGCATACGGCGAGCCGCCTACTGGCGCGTGTTCGCGGCGGCCTTGGCTATGCGGTCGTGATCGTAGGCGCGCTGCTCGCAGCCTCGACCGGGATTGTCGGCGCCACCGTGATCACAATGACCCTGATTGCGCTGCCGACCATGCTGCGGCAAGGCTACGACCCAAAACTCGCCACCGGTACAATTGCTGCGAGCGGGACACTGGGTCAGATCATTCCGCCCAGCATCGTGCTGATCCTGCTGGCTGATGCGGTCTCCAATGCCAATCAGTCGGCGGCGATGCGCTCCGGACAAGGGGCTGGCGTGGTCTCTGTCGGAGACCTGTTCGCCGGCGCGCTCGTACCGGGTTTGATGCTGGTTGGCCTGTATCTGCTCTATCTCATTATTACGGCCATGCTCCGCCCGAGCGCTAGCCCGGCAGTCAAGCTGGATGATGGTGCGGAACCGCTTTCGGTGGCGCAGGTGGTCCAGACATTGGGCGCACCACTGGCCTTAATTGTTGCGGTTCTCGGCTCGATCCTCGGCGGGCTCGCCTCGCCAACCGAGGCTGCGGCGATCGGCGCGGGCGGCGCACTGTTATTGGCTGGACTTCGTCTATCGCCAGAGCACGGACGTGCGGGCGATCCCTACAGTATCTGGGCGGCGTTCGGTGCTATTCTTGGCTTGCTAGTTTTGTCCAACGTCGCAGATCTGAGGCTAAATCAGGAAGATATCAGCTCGGTGGATTGGCTGTTCATCGGGCTCGCGATGATCGCCACACTGGTCTTTTTCGGCGGGTTTCTCGCCGCAGCGCGAGTTCTCGTTCGGGCGTCACAGCTGAACGCAGCCCTGACGTTAGGTGTGCAGATCACCTCCATGGTCTTCCTGATCCTGATCGGGGCCAGCCTGTTTGCACTGGTCTTCCGCGCCTATGGCGGGGAGCATTATGTCGAGGCGCTGCTGACCAGCATTCCAGGCGGACTATGGGGCGCGCTGGCAGTGACAATGCTGGTTATGTTCCTGCTTGGCTTTTTCCTCGACTTCATCGAAATCGTGTTCGTCGTCGTGCCGATCGTCGCCCCACCTTTGATTATTCTCGGCGCCGATCCGATTTGGCTGGCCATCCTGATGGCGCTCAATCTGCAGACCAGTTTTCTGACACCACCCTTCGGATTTGCCCTGTTCTACTTGCGCGGTGCAGCGCCGGAAGGCGTCAAAACGATAGACATCTGGCGCGGTGCGATCCCGTTTATCGGCCTACAGCTGATCATGATCGCCCTGGTCGCCGCCATCCCGGCGCTGGCGACCTGGCTACCGAGTTTTGTGAGGTAGACCTCAAAACGGGTCATGATTTCCCCAAGCCGGTGATCGTGGTCCGGAAAAGGGCTGCAAGTCGACGCAATACTGATAGATGATCCGCCCATCCTGCTCGAACACGCAGTGCTTCACCGCAAAGACCAGATATCTGATCGGGTTCTGCGCGCTGGCGATCACGCCCACGCCATCCAGCCGATCCCACCCATGGTCGTCGAAGCGCTCACCCACGGCGAGGGGCATGAACGGCGTATCTGAAACGAATTTTGCGACAAGCTTATGCTCACCGGATATATCGCAAATCAAAAGCTCATACTGGGTCTTCATGCGGATCAAATCTTCTCAAAGGTCGAAACTGGGTGTGCTGAATGCGCAAAGCTATCATCGCTTCCGGGTCGTCTACGCCACTAAGAGCGCCTCGGACGCGCAAGCCAGAGCGCGAAAATGAATATCGCCGCATTCGTGACCAAAGTCGCCCCGAGAATGGTCATAACCATGGCTGGCTCTTCAAGCGTAGTGCCCGCCTCTGTCTGATACACGCGGCTGAAGTAAGTGCGGTAATTGAGACAGAGCGTGAAAGCCCACCCGGCCGCGATCCAACCTGCAGAGCTGATCTCCCGCCGTAGGAGTGAACTGCCCGCGCCAAGGAGCATCAGGCCAATGGCAATCAGGTCAACAATGTAGGCCGAAAGGGGCTGTCCAAACGCAACATGGTAATACGTCTCGCCAGCAAAATGCAGCAAGGCTGCCAACATAGTGACAATGGCAAAAGGCGTTTCGAATCTGGACCGCAAAGCCGCCCCCTAGAATTTCACCTCCGGCGCGACACTCATTTCAGCCCGGCCCTCGCTGCCGAGATCGAAGAAGTCACGCGGCTCGAAATTGAAACTGCCCGCCACCAGCGATCCCGGGAACTGTTCACGCGCTGTGTTATAGTCCTGAACAGCAGAGTTGTAGAACCGGCGTGCCGCGGCGATCTTGTCCTCAATCACTGAAAGCTCGTCCTGCAATTGCAGGAAGTTCGTGTTGGCTTTCAGATCCGGGTAGGCCTCCGCCAGTGCAAACAGTCGACCAAGCGCACCTGATAGCAGGCCTTCCGCCTGCGCCATGTCACCAGGGTCCGTCGCGTTTACAGCTGAATTGCGAGCTTGGATGACGGCGTCGAGCGTTTCTTTCTCGTGGCCAGCATAGCCTTTGACCGTTTCGACCAGATTGGGGACGAGATTTTGCCGTTGCTTCAGCTGCACGTCGATGTCAGCGAAGGCCTGATTGCAGCGTTGGCGCTTCGACACCAAGCCATTGTAAATCCCGATAATGATGAATGCGAGCACCGCAATGATGCCAACAATGATCAGTAGCCCTTCCATGGCTTCCCCTCCAAGTAAAACGGCGTGATCTCAAGACGTAACCCTGTCTGGTGGATCACGCAAGCAACCGCCTTAGGCATCAATCGCAGCGCGGGCGCGAGCGAAGACCTGTTCAAACATTTCAGGCGTCAGGCGCCGCGTATTGGTATTGTAGCGAGAGCAATGATAGCTCGATAGCAACAGACCAGAACTGGTTTCATAGGCGGTATTGTGCCCGAACGGATAGTCTTTCAGGCGCAGACCGAGCGCGCGAACCGTCGAATCATGACTGATCTTGCCCAAGCAGAGCATGACTTTGAGGTTCGAAAGCGCGCCCATACGGGCTTTCAGGAACGGACGGCATTGATTGATCTCGGCCCCGACCGGCTTGTTCTGCGGCGGCACGCAGCGCACGGCGTTGGTCACCATCGCATCAATCAGGGTCAGCCCATCATCAGGGCGTTTGTCATAAATGCCTTTGGCAAAGCCAAACTTGCCGAGCGTCTCATAGAGCAGGTCTCCAGCCCAATCGCCCGTAAACGGGCGCCCGGTCCGATTGGCTCCCGTGATCCCAGGCGCAAGCCCGATCACAAGCAGGCGCGCGTCCGGATCTCCGAAACTCTGGACCGCTCCGTTAAACCAATCGGGATTCTTTTCCTGGCTCGCCTGACGATAGGCAACAAGCCGGGGACAAAGCCCGCAATCTGTTGGCGCTTCGGGGGGGACGGATGCCGTTTTGCTCATTCAGGTCTCGGTTCTAATCTGGTCGCTTAAATCCGGGGGTAATGGAGCTGGAAAATCCATGCAAGTCCGGGTTGCGCCGCTGTGCTGCAGCGCATATAAGGGGCGGCTACAGGAGATTTGCATGGCCCGTGTCACCGTTGAAGACTGCGTAGAGCAGGTTCCCAATCGTTTCGATCTGATCCTTCTGGCCGCACAGCGCGCCCGGATGATCCGCGAGGGGTCACCAATCACAGTCGATCGCGACAATGACAAGGACCCTGTCGTATCGCTTCGGGAAATTGCCGAAACGACGGTTGATCTGAAAGTCGTGAAAGAATCGCTCATCGCGGACCTTCAAGAAGTGCGCCCCGGCGAGGAAGAAGAGCGCGAAGCCGATCGTATGGCTCTGGAATCTGCTCCGGTCGCGACCGAAGACGATGTGATGCGTGCTTACCAGGCCGAACTCGAGTCCGGCCGCGACGACCGAATGTAGGTGTAGATGACAACAGCGACCGTCAATCAGGAAGATCGGTCGCGCGATGTGTTATCACCGCGTGGGATACGCGACGAAGAACCCTATCTCAGCCGCGAGGAACTCGCTGACGCCGTGCTGGCCTACCAGCCGGACGCAGATCGTGAACGCCTATTGGCGGCCTATGACTTCGCCAAGGACAAACACGGCACTCAACTGCGCCAATCCGGTGATCCCTATTATTCGCACCCCGTCCGAGTCGCGACGCTTCTAAGCGCGATCAAACTCGATCAGGCGACCATCATGGCCGGCCTGCTGCACGACACGGTTGAAGACTGTGACGATGTCAGTCTGGAAGATATCGAAGCGCAGTTCGGAAAAGACGTCGCGTTTCTTGTCGACGGGGTCACTAAACTCGGACAGCTTGAGTATCAAAGCGAGGCCTCAAAGCAGGCGGAAAACTTCCAGAAATTCATTCTCGCCACGGTGAGCGACATCCGCGTCTTGTTGGTGAAGCTCGCTGATCGCATGCACAATATGCGCACGCTCCAGTATAAAAAGAACGAGGAGTCCCGCCGCCGTGTCGCACGTGAGACGATGGATCTCTACGCCCCCCTCGCCCGCCGCATCGGCCTGCATTATGTCGCCTCAGAGATGGAAGACCTGTCCTTCCGTTTCCTCAATCCCGAAGCCCGCGAACAAATCCTGCAACAGCTCGAAGTGCTGGATCAGGAAAACAAGGAAGACCTGGCCCGCGTCCGCCTCTCCATTCGCGAGACGATGGACCGTCACGGCATCGAATGCCGGATCAAAGGACGCCGCAAAGAGCCCTATTCCATCTGGCGAAAGCTGGAAAAGAAATCGATTTCCTTCCGCGATGTCGCCGACATTTTCGGATTTCGTGTGATCGTTGAGACGGTACCAGAATGCTATCGAGCACTCGGCATCTTTCACACCCAATGGCCCTGTCTGCCTGACCGATTCAGAGACTTCATTTCCGTTCCCAAACCCAATGGTTACGCCTCGCTCCATACAACAGTGCGTATGAGCAATACGCGCCTGGTTGAACTGCAAATCCGTACTGAAGAGATGGACAACACCGCTGAACGTGGGGTCGCGGCGCATTGGACGTACAAGAACAGCGAATACGGCTTCGATTTGGAATCCTCGCGCGCGGCGGGTCTCGATCCGGCTGCCAACCTGCACGCCTTCGGTGAGTTGCTCGCGCATGGCGGGGATGCCAACGACTTCCTCGAGCATGCCAAGATGGAGATGTATCGCACGCACGTCTTCGCGTTCACGCCGAAAGGTCGCCTGGTCTTGCTTCCCGCCGGCTCAATGCCGCTCGACTTTGCCTATGCCGTTCATACGGCGGTGGGAAACACCTGCAACGGCGTGAAGATCAATGGCGTACCGCGAAAACTCCGCACCCCCTTGAAGAATGGCGATGTGGTGGAAATCATCCGACGCGATGAGCCACGCCCCGTGCCGGGATTCGAGACGCTGACGGTAACCGGCCGCGCCCGCGCAGCCCAGCGTCGCCTGCGCCGCGAACAGGAAACCCAGCAATTTGCCAATCTCGGCCGGTCCATGCTGGAGCGAGGCCTTCGACGGGTCGACATTGACCCCGTCAGCGTGGATATGCGCAAGGTTGCCGAACGCGCCGGATTTGAGCGGATCGCGACCATGTTCGAATCCGTCGGACGGAATCAAGATGCCGTGAACGAGATCATTACACTCGCCTTTCCGGGTGTGTCCTTTGACGTTGAACAAGAAAAAAACCGCGTCACGCTGGATGATGAGCACGCCGCAGACATGATTTCAGGAGCACAACTGACACCGGGTGTAACCGTACATCTGGGTGAGTGTTGTCATCCCCTCCCCGGGGATCGGATTGTCGGTGTCCGTGAACCTGGAATGGGTCTGGTTGTCCACACCATCTATTGCGCGAAAATTGCTCAGTTCGACGACCGCCCGGACCTTTGGGTCGATCTGCAGTGGACAGAGCTTGCCAAATCCGGGGTGCGGGCCGTCGGATCGCTCGCTGTGACGGCGGCTGACAATAAGGGCGTGCTGGCTCAGCAATGCGCTGCTGTGGCACAGGCTGGCGGTAACATTACCGGCGTCAAGACACGTGAACGCGAACCGGGCTTTATGGAGCTTGTCTTCAACATCGAAGTAGAGGATCTACGCCACCTGGAACAGATCAAGGCGGCGCTTCGTGCCCTTGCGGTGGTCGAACGTGTTGAGCGGCTGGAGGAGAGCGAGTTTGAATAATCAGGACGTGTTGGATGTGTTTCGCGAGGCGGGTGCACTGCTGGAGGGACATTTCATCCTGTCATCTGGACGTCGCAGCCCGGTCTTCCTGCAAAAAGCCCTGGTCTTCTCAGACCCTAAACTGTCCGAGAAGCTTTGCGCGGCCCTCGCCGAGAAGGTCAAAGCTCAACTAGGCGAGATTGATGTTGTCGTTGGACCAGCCATGGGCGGCGTCATTCCAAGCTATGAGATAGCTCGACAGCTTGGCTGTCGTGCAGTTTTCGTCGAGCGGGTCGATGGTGCATTCGAGTTACGCCGCAGTTTTGAGCTGCATGAGACGGACCGCGTCCTAATCGCTGAAGACATTGTTACGACCGGTCTGTCCTTCCGAGAGACCGTCGCCGCGCTGAACAAGCTGCCGGGAACTCTGGTTGGCGGATCCTGCATTATCGACCGCAGCGGCGGTGAAGTTGATGTCGGCTGCCCGCTGGTCTCCCTCGCCGCAATCAAATTTCCGGACTATGACGCTGATGCCTTGCCGCCGGAACTGCAGAGTTTGCCGGCCTATAAACCGGGCAGCCGAGGGCTGAGCGCATGACCGATCGGATTCGGCTTGGGGTGAATATCGATCACGTTGCGACCATCCGAAACGCCCGCGGCGGCGAGCATCCCGATCCAGCGCGCGCCGCTGAGATCGCGACGGCGGCCGGGGCTGATGGCGTCACCCTGCACTTGCGAGAGGACCGACGCCATATCCGCGATGGCGACCTGGACCAGATCCGTGCTGCAACGACGCTGCCGATCAATATGGAAATGGCAGCGACTGAGGAAATGCTCAACATTGCGCTCGCTTTCAAACCCGAAACGGCCATGTTCGTCCCGGAAAAACGCGCCGAGCTGACCACAGAAGGGGGTCTCGATGCCGCGCGTCAGCACAACCATCTCGCGGACTATGTTCGCAAACTCCAAGCTGTCGGGAGCCGGGTCTCCTTCTTCATCGAGCCTGACCCGGTACAGTTGATCGCCGCCAGCCGCATGGGGGCTGACATTACAGAGTTCCATACCGGACGCTATGTCGAACTGGTTCAGGCGGGTGAAGGTGAGCTCGCTGGCGTCGAACTTCAGCGCATTGCCGAATGCGCCGAACAAGCCGTCGAGCTTGGCATCGAGCCACAGGCTGGACACGGCCTCACCTATGATACGGTTCAACCGATCGCCGCTATCCCCGAACTGACTGAGCTGAACATCGGCCACTTCCTCATGGGCGAGGCGATCTTCGTTGGGCTCGACGCCGCCGTGCGCAAGATGCGCGATCTTATGGATGAAGCCCGCGCATGATTATCGGCATTGGCAACGATCTTTGTAATATCGACCGTATAAAGGGCTCCCTCGAGCGCTTTGGCGAGCGGTTTGAGCAGCGCTGTTTCACCGAAGGTGAGATCGCCAAGGCCCGGCGTCGACGCCTGACCGCTGAGACCTATGCCAAACGCTTTGCCGCCAAAGAGGCCTGCGCCAAAGCCCTCGGCACCGGTGTGCCGCGCCGCGGTGTACACTGGAAAACGATTGAAGTTGTGAACCTACCCTCCGGCAAACCGACCCTCAAACTCACAGAGGGGGCGGCGCGACGCTTGGCCGAACTCACGCCAGACGGCCATGATATAGCGGTCCATCTCACCATGACGGATGACTATCCCTGGGCTGAGGCTCAGGTCATCATTGAAGCGCTTCCGCGGGTGACCGGCGGATGAAACGTCCAGCCAGACCAAAGCGGACAAGACTGCGCGCCGGAGCGAAAGCGAGAACGCGCCCGACGCTCTCCACACAGCAGCGTGGCAAGCTCGAAGAGATCATCGGATACCGGTTCAAGAATGAAGACCTGCTGACACGCGCGCTCACACATCCCAGCCTGATTGATGATTTTGGCGGTGGGGTTGGCTTCTCCAATCAACGCCTGGAGTTTCTCGGCGACCGGGTGCTTGGCCTCGTCATGGCGGAGATCCTGATCAACAAATACCCCAAGGAACGCGAAGGTCACATGACCAAACTGTTCCACCACCTGGTCAGCGGCCCGACCTGCGCGGCTGTTGGTGCGAAAATCAATCTCCGCGATTATTTGTTCCTGGACGCATCGATGAAGCACAACCGGTCTGGCCACTATGACAAGGCCGTGGCTGATGGTGTCGAAGCGCTCATCGCCGCGATCTATCATGATAGCGGTCTGGATGCCGCCGAACGCTTCATCAAAAAGTGCTGGATCTTTGACACACTCACCAAAAAGGCCTCGGAGCCGAATGCCAATCCAAAGACAAGGCTCAGCGACTGGTGCGGGGCTCATCAGGCCGCTTATGCGGTCTACGCCACGCTTTCTCAGGATGGACCGGCACATGCCCCTGTCTTTACCGTTCAGGTTGAGGTAGACGGTCACGGATCAGCCACCGCAACCGGCGGCAACAAGCAAGAAGCAGAAAAAGCCGCCGCCGCGGCTCTGCTCGACAAACTGGAACAGAATGACTGACACCCCTGCCCCTGACGCGCAGATCACGCCCAACGTAGAAGACATCAAACGCGCCGGGTTTGCAGCCATTATCGGTGCGCCGAATGCGGGTAAGTCGACACTGGTCAATCGTCTGGTCGGGACCAAGATCGCGATTGTCACGCACAAAGTGCAAACGACGCGATTTCCAGTCCGAGGTGTGGCCCATCAAGGCGACGCCCAAATCGTGCTGGTGGACACACCCGGTATCTTCCGCGCCAAAAAGCGCCTCGACCGCGCCATGGTCAAGGCCGCCTGGGCCGGTGCCGACGAAGCCGATGCGGTAGTCCACCTGATTGATGCGTCGGCCTGGGTCGCTGTGGCGGACGGAACCGCGAGCAGCGCTGAAAAGCTGTCTGTGGAGGACGATCGCCGCGTAATCGAAACACTGCAGCAAAGCGGACGCAAAGTCCTGCTCGCGCTTAACAAGATCGACCTTTTCCCGCATGAACAGATCCTGCCAATCATGTCAGAGCTAAGCGAGGCTGGCGTCTACGAGGAGATTTTCATGCTGTCAGCGCTTAACGGTGATGGCGTCGACAGACTTCTAAAAGCGATCGCGGCCAAAATGCCCGCTGGACCTGCCATGTATCCACCTGAGCAGACCGCCGACTTGCCCATGCGCCTGCTCGCGGCGGAAATCACGCGTGAGAAACTGATGCTCCGCCTGCATCAGGAACTTCCCTATCAGTTGATGGTCGAAACCGAGAGCTGGGAACCGTTTGACAATGGCTCAGTCCGCATTCGTCAGGCCGTTATTGTCGCACGCGAACAGCACAAAGGCATGGTCCTCGGCAAAGGCGGCAGCGCCATCAAGGCGATTGGAAAAGCCGCCCGCGAAGAGCTGACAGAGCTGCTGGGCCAGACTGTCCACCTGATCCTGTTCGTGAAAGTCGATCCAAAATGGCAAGAGCGCCGTGAGGCCTATACCGCCTTCGGGCTGGAGTTTGATGTTTAGGAAGACATCCGATGCAGTGGCGCGATGAAGCCCTGATCCTTGGCGGTCGCAAATTTGGGGAAAGCGGCCTCATTCTGGATGTTCTGACCGCCACGCATGGACGCCGCTCCGGGCTCGTCTATGGCGGTGCGAGCCGCAAAAAGCGGCCACAGCTCGAAGCGGGCAACACCGTCGAGGTCGCCTGGACCGGACGATTGGAAGAACAGCTCGGCCGGTTCGATGTCGCTGAAGCCCGTATCAGCCGCGCCGCGTATCATCTCGACAATGCCCTCATCCTGAGCGGGATCACCGCTGTCACCGCGATATTGCGTGACGCTCTGGACGAAGGCGACGCCGCCGGGTCTGCGCTGTACGACCCAACTACGCTGCTGCTCGACACAATTGAGGCGACCGAGATCTGGCCGGCCCTTTATGTCCGTTGGGAACTCGGCCTGCTGTCAACATTGGGCTTCGGGCTCGATCTAGATCAATGTGCGCTGTCGGGCGCCAATGACGGCCTCACGCATGTCTCTCCAAAAACGGGCCGCGCGGTCCGCGGCTCTGAAGCAGAAGATTATGTTGATCGACTGTTCGCTTTACCCGCCTTTTTGCTAGACCCGAACGCGCCGACGACGGACCAGGATATTGAAAATGGTCTCGCGCTAACCGGTCATTTTCTTGACGCCCGCATCTTCGCCGCCATCAATCGGCCAACACCCGAAGCCCGGTCTCGGCTGGTCGCAAAAATAATCTCGAAAAAGCGCTGAGCATTCAAACTCCGTTCACCTTTAGACGCGCATGCAGGTTCAGCGTTCTGGGGAGAGTGACAACTCTTGAATTTCGAGGCTGAAATGAAGAAGAAATCACTCCCAATTGGGGCCGCAGCAGCGGCCATGCTGGCACTGACTGGCTGCATCCACGTTGATGAAGCCCATCACAGCAATCTGGATGAAATCGCAATCAACACAGAAACCGCGCTGCGGATCTGTGGAGAAGGCTTTGTCAAACAAGTCGATGATGACGGTTTTGAATGTAAGGACGACGATTAATCGACATCACTTACAGGTTTCAGCGCTGCCCATGTCGAGATGGAAATGATCGGCGTGGGCAGCGTCATAATCTGGGCCCAGCGTGACAGAGAAAAGTCGGCACGCCCCGCGATGTGCACGCTTGAGAAACAAGCCATAATCGTTATCTGCGCGCCAATGCCGGCGCACACTGATCTGGCGGCCATCTTCCAGGACAAAACCGGATACATCAATCGCATTGGCAAAGCTGTGCTCAGAGCGCTGCCGCGTTCCGGCAATGTTGCGACACGAAAAACTGCCATAGGTTTCAATCTGGCGCAGTGGTGAGCCGAAGATTCTCTCCGCTTGCGGCCGCAGTACATGGCGCTCCCAGACATACAGCGCTGCTATCTGGTGACAGCTCATTCTTAGCGGCGCGGCGTTGAACGGTGTCAGCGATTTTTGCAGGCTCAGCGTCTCCCCCAAACTACCCCTTGAGCCCGGCAAATCTGCTGGAATCACCTCATATTCAACACCGGCCTCATCCAGTTTCGTTCGGCACATGATCGGATTGTATTTGAGCTTGGTCAGCTTGTTATAGGTCGTCCAGCCAATAGGCTCGGTCAGATCGGGTTGCCGGAACGGATTGTGTTGGCTCGGCGCTGCAAAATTCAGAATGATCAGGACGGCGAACACCACAATGAACCCGAGATTCGCTCGCCAGCGCACGACATGTTCTCCTTTCCTTAACCAAAAGCCGTTTTCTGTTAACCTTAGAAACAAGTTGGCGATTCTTTGCCAAGATAAAAAGCTGTAGGGGTGCCCCGTGTCCGATATCGTGGAACCAGAAGATGATCGTATTATCAATGAACCGCTCAGCGAGGCGCTGACCAAGCGTTATCTCGCCTATGCGATGTCGACGATCACCTCGCGCGCTTTGCCCGATGTACGCGACGGCCTGAAACCTGTTCAGCGTCGTATTCTCTACGGCATGCGCGAGCTGAAGCTGAATCCAGATGGTGGATTCAAGAAATGCGCAAAGATTGTCGGCGATGTGATGGGTAATTATCACCCGCACGGCGACGCTTCGATCTATGACACACTGGTCCGTCTCGCGCAGGATTTCTCTGTTCGCTATCCGCTTGTCGATGGTCAGGGCAATTTCGGCAATATCGATGGCGATGGAGCTGCGGCCTACCGCTATACCGAAGCACGGATGACAAAGGCCGCCCAGATCATGCTGGAAGGCCTCAACGAAGACGCCGTTGATTTCAAAGACAATTATTCAGAAGAGCACAAGGAACCCGTCGTCCTACCCGCCGGATTCCCAAATCTGCTGGCCAACGGCGCGACCGGCATCGCGGTCGGTATGGCGACCTCCATTCCGCCGCACAACATAGCCGAGGTGATCGATGCCGCCGTCCTGCTGATCGAGCGCGCCTCCACGACGACAGAGCAGCTGCTCGAAGTCATGCCCGGCCCCGACTTCCCCACTGGCGGGGTCATCGTCGAGGACAAGGCGTCTATCGCCAAAGCCTATGAGACCGGGCGCGGCAGTTTCCGCATGCGGGCAAACTGGACTGTCGAAGAGCTCGGTCGCGGCCAATGGCAGGTGATCGTCACCGAGGTGCCGTACCAGGTGCAGAAATCCAAACTGATCGAGCGTCTGGCGGATCTGATTGAGAGCAAGAAAGCGCCACTCCTTGCGGACATTCGCGACGAAAGCGCCGAGGATGTACGCTTGGTGCTGGAACCTCGCTCCAAAACCATTGAGCCGGAAGTGCTGATGGAGAGCTTGTTCAAGCTCTGTGATCTCGAAACCCGATTCAGCCTGAACATGAACGTCCTGCACAAGGGCGCACCGCAAGTTATGGGCCTGAGACAGGTATTGCGGGCCTATCTGGATCACCGGCGTGAAGTCCTGATCCGACGTTCAAAATTCCGCCTCGACAAGATTGAGAAGCGGCTGCACCTGCTTGATGGCTATCTGATCGCCTATCTCAACATCGATGAAGTGATCCGCATCATTCGCGAGGAAGACGAACCAAAACAAGTCATGATGGACAGGTTCGGGATCTCTGACATTCAGGCCGAAGCCATCCTCAATCTGCGTTTGCGTGCCTTGCGCAAACTTGAAGAGATGGAGATTCGTAAGGAACGCGATGATCTATCCGAAGAACGCACTGAAATCATTACGCTTCTAGGGTCTGACGGGCGCCAGTGGACGAAGGTCAAGAAGGAGCTGAAAGCGGTTCGTGAAGTGTTTGACCCCTCCACTGAACTCGGTCGACGCCGCGCAGCTTTCGGTGAGGCTCCGGAAATTGACATTGATGCGGCGCTGGAAGCTTCGAAACCCAAGGAGCCGCTGACGGTCGTGCTGTCCACAAAAGGTTGGATCCGGGGCATGAAAGGTCACGGGCACGACCTCAACACGACCAAATTCAAGGACGGCGATAGTCTACACCTCTCCGAAGAGGTCAATACGACTGACAGGCTGGTCCTGATGGCAAGCGATGGCCGCGCCTTCACGCTCAGCTGTGATCGCCTACCGGGCGGTCGCGGACATGGCGAACCGATCCGTCTGTCCATCGATCTGGAAGACAGCGTCGATATCGTCGCCATGTTCAAACTGGTTCCAGGTCGCAAGCGGATCATGGCCTCAGACGCGGGATACGGCTTCCTGATGGACGAGAAAGAACTCGAATCGAACCGCAGAGCCGGCAAATCGGCGGTCAATGTATCCCCTGACGCCAAGCTGAAGGTCTGTCAGATCGCAATCGGGGATTATGTTGCGGTGATTGGCACGAACAAGAAGCTGCTCATCTATCCGCTGGACGAGCTACCCGAAATGGCCCGTGGCAAAGGGGTGAAACTGCAAGCTTATCGCGGCAATGACAAGCTTGCCGACGCGACCGTGTTCGACCGGGAAGATGGCCTGATCGTGATGACGGGGGATCGCCACCGTGCCTTCCCGGAATGGACAGAATGGGTCGGAAAACGTGCTCAGGCGGGCAAGGCGGCCCCTCGCGGGTTCCCAAGATCGGGTGTGTTTAACGGCTAGCGGACTTGGCTGCGCACCTGCCCGGAATGCAGGGCGCAGATTAGCGTAAACAAACGCCGCGAGGTATCGAAATCCACCGTGACTTTGCCTTCCAGACGCGCGGCCAGCAGCTCTGAGCCCTCATTGTGGATACCGCGCCGCGCCATGTCGATCGCTTCGATCTGATGCGGAGTCGCGGATCGGATCGCGTCATAATAGCTCTCGCAGATCATGAAATAGTCGCGGATCACGGTCTTGAAGGGCGTCATGGAGAGGCCAAACACATGCACCGGCGAATCGTCCTCTTTGCGCACATCGAATGCCAGACGACGCTCGACCATCGACAGATGCAAGCAATACGGGCCCTCATCGCGATCGGCGACGGCAAACGAATTCTGCTCAATCAGGTCGAAAATCGCCACACGTCGCTCGTGCTCGGCATCCGGACCGGAAGCACCAAGGGTCTCATCATCAATCTCAATGCTGACCAGGCGATCCTCTGCCATCGTCTCGCTTCTGCCGATTAACTTTCATTTGTCCGGATAGAGACCGATCGGGCATGCGCTGGCAACCCCTCCGCCTTGGCGAGTGTGAGTGCAGCGGGCGCAAGCGCCGAGAATCCTTCCGGACTCGCCTTTTGTACACTCATTCGTTTTAGAAAGTCATTCAAACCGAGCCCTGAGCTGAACCTCGCAGCCCGGCTTGTCGGTAAAACGTGATTGGAACCAGTGACATAGTCGCCCAATGCCTCCGGCGTATGGTGGCCCAGGAACACAGCGCCGGCATGTTTGATGCGCGGCAACAGAGCCTCTGGATCGGCTATGGCCAGCTCCAGATGCTCAGCGGCGATCAGGTTCGCAACGTCTGCAGCCTGATCCATGTCTGAAACCAGAATGATCCCGCCATGATCAAACCAGGCACTGCTCGCCCGTGCGCCGGTTGAGAGGGTCTCCAACTGGGCTCCCACAGCTGCTTCTACCGCGGCTGCAACAGACTCGCTCTCTGTGATCAGGATCGACTGAGAGGAAGCATCATGTTCGGACTGGCTCAGCAAGTCGGCCGCAATCCAGTCCGCATTGGCCGTCTCATCCGCAATCACCAAGATCTCTGACGGGCCTGCAATCGTGTCGATCCCAACTGTGCCAAACACCTGACGCTTGGCTTCGGCGACATAAGCATTGCCCGGGCCGACAATCTTATCCACAGGCGTGAGCCGCCCTGCCCCGAACGCCAGAGCCGCAACGGCCTGCGCCCCACCAATCGGATAATACTCGTCAATGCCCGCCTTCAATGCGGCATAGGCCACTGCGGGGGCGAGCTGCCCTTTCGGCGCGGGCGCGACCATGACAATCCGCTCAACGCCCGCGATCTTGGCAGGCACGACATTCATCAGAACGGAGCTGGGATAAGAGGCGAGCCCGCCAGGGACATAAACCCCAACGGAATCAAGCGCGGTCCAACGCCAGCCAAGTTGCACGCCAGCCGCATCGGTGAACTGATGATCTTCCGGACGTTGTTTCTCGTGATAGGCGGCAATACGCTCGGCTGCGAAATCGATCGCCGCTTTCAAATCATCCGGGCACGCCGAAGCCAGTCGATACAGATCCACATTGTCGGACTGCAGCAGCGTTGGGTCGAGGACCAGTTCATCAAACTTCGCCGTGTAGCGCGCCACGGCTTCCCCGCCGCTACCGCGCACGTCCGCAATCATGTCACGCACGGTGTCGACCAGATCCGGCACCGCGCCGCGGGGCTCATTCAAAAATGCCGTGATGGTTGCTACATAACCCGGCTTTCGCGCATCAATCCGTCTCGCCATCAGCGCCGCCTTTTCTCGTGATCGGGTTTGGCCCGCGTCGACCACTCATAGGTTGAGTCAAGTAAAGTTAGATCAAGCGCTTCGACCTGCAGCTCCAACTCCCCATCCCCGGAAAACAGAATCGACAGTTTTCCGCCGGGCGGTTCCGGATCCGGTGTAAATTCCAGACTGAGGAGCGACATCACCATGTCCGGATCAGCCTTTGAGACAGCGCGTGTTCGTACACCCAGCACCGTATCCACACCCAGAATCGCGCGCACACGCGATTTGTCCTCAGGTGTTTCCCAACGGTAGCGATTCAGCTCGATCGTAAACCGGCGCTCGCGGCGATGGAGCTTCAGATTGCCCGCTTTCAGGACCGCGTCCTGAACCGCTGCTGAGACAATTTCAAGATCATCACCGTCCTGGACGATCAGCCGCAGCGGTTTTGGGTCAGCCATTCGTTTTCCTATTCGCTATCGGCCAGCCGCCGAATATCTGCTCCACACCCAGATAGCTTCTCTTCGAGACGTTCAAAACCCCTGTCGAGATGATATATGCGATTGACCGATGTCTCGCCTTCGGCCGCAAGCCCAGCAATCACAAGTGAAACAGATGCGCGAAGGTCCGTCGCCATTACTGGAGCGCCTTTTAGCGCTTTCACACCTCGAACCACCGCTTCCTTGCCGCGCACTTCGATCTTGGCCCCCAGTCGGGACAGTTCCGGCGCGTGCATGAACCGGTTTTCAAAGATGTTTTCGCGAATGATCGACGTGCCGTCAGCCAGCGACATCAGCGCCATGAACTGCGCCTGTAGATCGGTTGGAAAGCCGGGATGTGGCTGCGTGTTGATATTGACCGCTTTTAGCGCGGAGCCATTACGCTGAATGCGTAGCGTAGCTCCCACTTCGTCGGCGTCGACCTCAACGCCTGCTTCTCCCAGAGCGGCAATCATTGCACCGAGCGCTGCAACAGGCGCTCCGGTGAGGGTAACGTCGCCCCCCGCTGCAGCCGCTGCCATGGCGTAGGTTCCCGCCTCAATCCGGTCCGCCATCACCGCGTGTTCCGTCCCGTTCAGGGTCTCCACACCCTCGATCCGGATCGTATCGCTGCCGGCACCGGTAATCTTTGCGCCCATCTTGTTGAGACAATCAGCAAGATCTGCGATTTCAGGCTCGCGCGCGGCGTTTTCCAGGACGGTTGTGCCTTTTGCGAGTGTCGAGGCCAGCATGGCATGTTCGGTCGCGCCGACAGAAACGAACGGAAACACCACCCGCGCGCCCTTGAGACCGTGTATCGCGGCAGCTTTGACATAGCCGCCCTCCACCAGCAGGTCTGCCCCCATCGCTTCCAGAGCCTTCAAATGAAGATCGACCGGCCTTGCCCCAATCGCGCACCCACCGGGCAGCGACACGGTGGCATGCCCATAGCGCGCCAGCATTGGACCAAGCACGTTGAAACTCGCCCGCATCTTTCGCACCTGATCATACGGGGCAATGGTTGAGGTCAGCGTCTCGGCGTTCAGGCGGCACTCAGAATGCCCCTTCGGCCAGTACACTTCGACACCGAGGCTCGCCAAAAGCTGCGACAGGAACCGCGTGTCGGCCAGATTCGGCATATTGGTCAGGGTGAGCGGCTCGCCTGTCAGAAGCGAGGCGGCCATGAGTTTCAATGCGGAATTCTTGGCACCTGAAATCGAGATTTCGCCATTCAGCTTGCATCCGCCGGTAATACTGAGTCTATCCATCCCCGCTTGTATAGCGCTGAGCACGGCCATTGAAAGGCGCAATTGCGGCAACAGCAGGCGGGGAAAAGGCAGCAAAAAAGCCCGCACCTTTCGATGCGGGCTTTCGAAGTTGAGATCAATTGAGCGCCTAGTGGCCGCCCGCCAGAACCGCGAGCATCAAAAGCGCCACGATATTGGTGATCTTGATCATCGGGTTCACGGCCGGTCCGGCGGTATCCTTGTAGGGGTCACCGACTGTATCGCCGGTCACAGCCGCCTTGTGGGCCTCAGAGCCCTTGCCGCCATGATTGCCGTCTTCGATATACTTTTTCGCATTGTCCCAGGCGCCGCCGCCTGAGGTCATGGAAATCGCAACGAAAATCCCGGTCACAATCACACCGAGCAGCATCGCGCCCACCGCAGCCAGAGCCGCCGGTGCCCCGGCAATACCCCAGATGGCAAGGAACAGAACCACAGGCGACAGCACAGGCAGCAAGGATGGAACCACCATTTCCTTGATCGCCGCAGAGGTCAGAATGTCCACAGCACGGCCATAGTCCGGCTTCGAAGTGCCCTCCATGATCCCGGGATCGCTTCTGAACTGACGACGAACTTCTTCGACGACCGCTTGCGCAGCGCGGCCCACAGCCATCATCGACATGCCGCCGAAGAGGAAAGGCAGCAGACCACCAAACAGCAAGCCGACCACCACATAGGGGTTGGCAATCGAGAAGTCGACCGACACGCCTCTCAGGATCGATCCCTCCGCCGCATTCACGGCAAAGTATTTGAGATCCTCATTATAGGCTGCAAACAACACCAAAGCCCCGAGCCCGGCAGAGCCGATCGCATAGCCTTTGGTCACCGCTTTCGTGGTGTTGCCAACCGCATCCAGCGCATCCGTCGTGTCACGCACAGAGCTTGGCAACTCTGACATTTCCGCGATACCGCCCGCATTGTCGGTCACCGGACCGAACGCGTCGAGCGCGACGATCATACCGGCCAGGGCCAGCATCGTCGTGGTCGCAATCGCAATGCCGAAGAGACCGGCCAGATTAAAGGTCACGATAATGCCCGCAATGATCACAAGCGCCGGCAGCGCCGTGGATTCGAGCGAGACTGCGAGCCCCTGAATCACGTTCGTCCCGTGACCGGACTCTGAGGACTTCGCCACAGATTTCACCGGTCGATATCCCGTTCCGGTATAGTATTCCGTGATCACCACGATCAACGCAGTCACAGCCAATCCAACGATGCCGCACCAGAACAAGGCTGCTCCGGTAACGACCTTCGCGGTACCATCGGCCGCCATAAGACCAAGCACTTCACCGCTGGTCTGAGTGACGCCGGATGCTGTGGTGATGTCACCCAGCGCGCCGAATCCGCCCGGCAAACCGAACTGAACGGCGATCGCAAGCCCCACGACAGTGAAGACACCTGTGGCGATCAGACCTTTATACAAAGCGCCCATAATGTTGGTGGAGCCTTTGCCCAGTCTGACAAACCAGGTCCCGATGATCGACGCCACAATACACACGGCGCAAATCGCCAGCGGGAAGAGCAGCATATCGCCAAGATAAGTGGCATTGGAGAAATAGATCGCTGTCAGAACCATGGTCGCGACAATCGTCACGGCATAGGTTTCGAACAGGTCTGCGGCCATGCCCGCACAGTCACCGACATTATCACCCACATTGTCCGCAATCGTTGCGGCATTGCGCGGGTCATCCTCCGGGATGCCAGCCTCGACCTTGCCCACCATATCGCCGCCAACATCTGCACCTTTGGTGAAGATACCGCCGCCGAGACGGGCAAAGATCGAAATGAGAGACGCTCCGAAACCGAGTGCCACCAGTCCGTCAATGACGATCCTTTCTGTTGCCGGGTTCATGCCAAACACACCGACCAGCAGGCCATAATAGCCAACCACGCCAATCAGCGCGAGGCCCACTACGAGGAGCCCTGTAACAGCGCCGGACTTGAACGCCATTGAAAGGCCGCTTTGCAGACTTTCGCTCGCGGCTTGTGTGGTGCGTACATTGGCCTGGACCGACACTTTCATGCCGATAAAACCTGCCGCACCCGACAAAACGGCGCCTAGGATGAAGCCGAGTGGCACTTCCCAATTGCGGAACAGAATCGCCAAAATGACGACAACCGCCACGCCGACATAGCCGATTGTTGTATATTGCCGCTTCAGATAGGCATTCGCCCCTTCCTGAATCGCGGCGGCGATTTCCTGCATGCGGTCATTGCCGCTGCTCGCCTTCATAATTGAGTTCGATTGCAACCAACCGAACAGCACTGCCAACACACCGGTTGCCAGTGCCACGTAAAACCATAGCGTGAGATCCATACGTATGGGCCCTCCCTTTTCGTCCCATTGCGAGAGTTAGTCTCTCAATCCTTTATTGTGTCGCCACGCTGCCAAACCTTTGCGCGTTTTACAACCTCGCTCGTTCGCAAAGGGAATCTGGCAGAATTGCTACAGGTTAATGCTCAAACCCGAGAGTTTCAGGAAGATTAACGGATTGGCCTCTGAAATTCAGCGACAAGCCGGGGTCTTCGATCACAATTCCGATCTTTGTGAACTCCTCAAGAACCTGCCCCGCTGGTGCCGTCATCAAGACCTGGTAATCGTCGCCTCCTGTGCACTGAGCCATGATTTGCTCCAGATCTGAACTCGGTCTGGCAAGCGGAACGTCAGCAAGATCCAGCATGATGCCACAATCCGACGCCTCAGCGAGCCGATATGCGTCGATCAACAGTCCATCGGAGACATCCAGACTGGCTGTGGCGGCGTCTGACACAGTCTTCGCCACGTCAGGATTGGGCAGAGCGGGAACGCGATAACGATCAGCAAGGTCATCACCGGGCTTTGCTCGCGCCGCCTCCAGGCCGATATGCCCCCAGCCAATCTGACCGGAAACCCAGACCTCGTCACCGATTCGCGCACCGCGGCGTCTGACTGGCCCTTCGCCATAACAAACACCCGTGAGGGTGAGAGACAGGCAAACCGGTCCATCGACCGTTACAAAGTCACCGCCCAGTAGATCGATACCATATTGTTTCAGATCGGTCGCAATTCCCGCCATCAATGCGGCAAAGTCCTGCTCGCTGCGCTGCGACGACCAACTCACCGACAATAGCGCCTCATGCGGGCGGGCGCCTTTGGCAAGAATGTCTGAGACGTTCACCCGAATCAGTTTCTGCCCGACCGTACCGATCGGGTCTGAAGGCAGAAAGTGCGTGCCTTCAACCAGTGTATCCATCGTCGCGATCATTGTACCGCGCCCTGACAGGACAGCGACATCGTCTCGTAATTGATCTGCGCCCGGCGCCGTAACGAGCGGGCGGATATAGCGGTCGATCCAGTCCCGTTCAGTCACCGAGCTTCACAATGCGATCGCAAAGCGCCTGGATCGACGCTTCCGGCGTCTGCTCATGGACCAGCGTGGCGCGGAACTCCTGAGGGGTGAACCGGCCATCAATAATGTGATCCATCAGCTCAAAGAAGGGCGTCCAGAACCCGTCCTCGTCGAGAAAGGCCATAGGCTTGGCGTGCAGGCCGAGACGCGCCCAGGACAGCATCTCGACCGCTTCCTCAAGGGTGCCGATCCCGCCTGGAAGAACGATAAAGGCATCACTTTCATCGAACATGCGCTGTTTACGCGTGTGCATGTCTTCGACGATCTCGTGCGGCACCTCGTCGAAGACACGTTCTTTCTGGAGCAGAAAACGCGGCATGATGCCCAGCACTTCGCCGCCATCACTGTGCACGGCTCTGGCGCAAGCCCCCATCAGACCAACCCCGCCGCCGCCATAGACCAGCCGAATGCCCTTCTGCGCCAGTGTGCGGCCGAGATCCTGTGCCAGACGCAAATAATCAGACTTCACATCATCAGATGATCCACAATACACACATACAGATTTCAGTGTTGCCATTTCAAGCTCCTCAATCCACGCGGATCAAACAAACGACCAACGCTCTAGGACAGGTCGCACCAACCTGCCAGCCCCGAACCAAGCGAACTCGCCATTTGTCAGTATTTTTGTTGGCGGTGTGGGCGCTCTTGCCCCATATGGCGGGGATGAGCACTGCACACGCCCAAACCGACTCCGACAAGATTGAAAGCGCTGATGGCGGCATTGGCGTTTCAATCGGCCGTATCCTGAAGCTGCTGGCACGATCGGAGCTCGCCAAATGGCGTCCGGTCATGGTGCTGGCTGTACTTCTCACGCTCGGTGCGGCCGTGCTGGAAGTCGTCTTCCCGCTCTTGCTCGGTTACGCGATCAATCAATTGGTTGCAGACGAAGCGGGCCTTGTCACCGGTGCTGCCGCGGCGGCCTTGTGGCTTGCTATCGCCTTCGCCATCAAATTCCTCGCCGGTGGCCTGCCGCAATTGCGCGACTGGCTGTTCTCCCCCGTCAGTCAGGATGCCCAGCGCGTGGTCTGTGTCGATGCGTTCGGTCACGCTCAAAGCCTGTCGCTTGGCTTTCATCAGACCCGGCGCACCGGGGCTCTAAATCGTGTGATTGAGCGCGGCGCCAGCGCGATCGACTACCTCATCCGTTTCCTCGCCTTCAATATCGGCCCGACCATTGTGCGACTGGGGCTTGCTGCGATCGCGTTGGCGCTGGCCTATGACGCCTGGCTCGCTGTCATCGCGGTCACGACGATCGTGATCTATGCTGTCACCACCATCATGATCACCGAGTGGCGAGTTCGCCAGCGCCGGAAAATGAACGAAGCCGACACAAGGTTCCGCGGGATCGCGGTCGACATCCTGACCAATTTCGAAACGGTAAAGTCATTCGCAGCCGAGACCCGCGAAACGGGCCGCTTCAATGACGCCATGCAGAACTATAATCACCGCTATGTCGACGCCGTCCGCTCGATGTATGTGCTGAATGCAGCACAGGCCCTGGTCATGAATCTCGGCTTCGTCGCCGCTCTTGTTCTTTCGGCCTGGCGGGTCTCCCAAGGCAGCATGCAGATCGGAGACCTGATGGCCGTGTTTGCAATGTTCTCGTCACTGTATGCCCCGCTGAACATCCTCGGTTGGGCCTGGAGGGAGATCAAACAGGGCGCCGTCGATCTGGAGAAACTGTACGGTCTGCTGCAGATGAAACCTGAAGTGGCTGATCGCCCCAACGCGACCACGCTGACCAAGCCCGAAGGCCGCGTCACATTTGAAAATGTCGGCTTCACCCATGATGCGCGCGCGATCGGGGTTCAGGACATCAGTTTCGAAACCCCGCCCGGCAAAAAGATCGCCTTTGTCGGCACGTCCGGGGCTGGCAAGTCGACGCTTCTGAAGCTGCTCTTCCGTTTTTACGATGTGCAATCGGGTCGCGTTCTGGTCGATGGCAAAGATGTGCGGGACCTGACCCAGGAAAGCCTGCGAAATGCCTTGGGCCTGGTGCCGCAAGACGTGGTTCTGTTCAACGAGACGATCAAAGCCAATATCGCCTATGCCCGTCCTGACGCAGATATGGACGCACTTCGCGACGCCGCCAAACGCGCCCAATTGCTCGACTTCATTGAAGGCCTGCCCGACGGCTGGGACACTCGCGTCGGCGAACGCGGCCTGAAACTCTCCGGCGGGGAGAAACAGCGTGTTGGCATCGCCCGCGTGATTCTGGCCAATCCGGCCGTGCTGGTTCTGGACGAAGCGACCTCCGCGCTCGACAGCGCAACCGAAGAAGCCGTGCAAGGTGCCCTGGATGAGGCCGCGAAAGGCCGTACCACGCTGATGGTCGCCCATCGCTTGTCGACGGTGCAAAACGCCGATGAAATCATCGTTCTGAAAGCGGGTCGGATCATTGAACGCGGACCACACGAAGACCTATTGGCATTAAAGGGCGAATATGCCGATATGTGGGCGCGACAGGCCAAGCGCGATGCCTTGGCGGTCGCCGCGGAATAGCACAGGAGGGACATGATGTCCGGCACCGACAGTGATCTCAGCACAAAGCAGTTTCCCTGGCTGCGCAGTGGATTTGATCTAGAAGGATGGGTTGGTGCGATCGCCGCTCTTCTGGTCGGTATCCTGCTGAGCATGCTGTGGAGCCCGCTTTTCCTGATTGGTCTTGCTGGAGCTGTTTTGATCCTGTTCGCCACGCGGACTGCGACGCGCACACCGCCTCAGGGCGACAATATGATCGTTGCCCCATGTGACGGCCTGGTCGTTTCTGTTGCAGGCGCCCGCCCGGCGGATGAGCTGCGCCTTGGCAGTGGCGAATGGACCCGGATCCGGGTCTCCAAGGGACCGACCAAGAGCAACGGCGTTTACGCGCCCATGGACGGGGCGATCGACCACGTGATCAGCGAGACGGGTGATCCGGCTGCGTTCGCTGCGATGAAAGTCGATCGACCGGGCCTGGCCGTCACGTTTATTTCGTTTGAAAGCGGTGCTCGCAGCATGGGCTTGCGGCTCGCAACCGGCGGGCTCGGCCCCCGTCTCGAGATGAGCTCGGACCCGGGCGATGCGGTACGGCTAGGCCGCAATATCGGCACACTTCGTTTGGGTGGTTGGTGCGACATCTATGTTCCGAAGGAAGCCGGTGTCAGCGTCTTGCCCGGTCAAACATTGATCGGATCTGAAACCGTCATCGCCACGTTCGAAGCTGACGCGATCCAGCCCGTCGCCCCCGCGCCAATGCCCGCACCAGCGGCGCCAGACCCTGAACCAGCTCCCAAGCCCGAATCTGAGCCGGTCGCAGATGCAGACGAAGAAGACGAACCTTCCGGCTCAACCGCTGAAGAGCCGCCAGAGGGCGACGAGGGAAAAGAGACTGACGCATCGGTTGAAGACGACGAAGACGTCTCTGACATGCTCGCCCGCCTTCGTGAAGAGGCGCGCAAGGACTATGACGATTAACCGCCCCTACGGGGCGCGTTAGTCTCGTACATAGGTCTCCAGCACATCGTCGCCGATACGCGTCGCAGACACACTTCGCCAGCGCGGCGCGTTCTCCATTTTGGTGAGACCAAGCGCGGCAATCGCAGGCAAGCCATCGCCGCCAATCAGGATCGGGGCACGAAACCACTGGATCGTATCGACCAGACCTGCGGCGACAAAGCTTGCCGCCAGTTTGCCGCCACCCTCCAGAAAAACGCTCTGCATCCCTTCCACAGCGCAGCGATCAAGTAGCCGCGCTGGAGAGACTTGTCCCTCAACATCGCCGCAGCGCCAAACCTCTGCACCTGCTTGCTCCAGCGCCTCGACCTGACGCCCTTTCGGTTGCGACGCCGCGACCACAACCCGGCCAAGGCCAACCGACTGTACCAGTCGCCCTGTCACAGGCGTGCGCGCCTGACTGTCGGCAACAATCCGAACCGGCTGCACATTTGGCAACGGCACAGTTCGCGCGGTCAGCAAAGGATCGTCGGCCAGGACCGTTCCGACCCCGACCAGCACGACGTCATGTTCCGCCCGCATCTGGTGCACGCGGGCGCGCGCCTCTGATCCTGTAATCCATTGACTCACGCCATTCGCCAGCGCGATCCGACCATCCATGCTGGTGGCAATTTTCAGCGTGACCGTTGGGCGCGGCACTAGTCGTCTTCCAGTGCCGATTGTTCAATAAACTGAGCAAAATCAGCCGGATCGCCAAAGTCGCGATAGACGCTCGCATAGCGAACATAGCCTACCGGATCGACCGCGCGCAGGCTCTCCATCACCATCTCGCCGATATCTGAAGACGACACTTCCGTTTCACCGCTGCTTTCCAGCTTGCGGTTGATGCCGGAAACAAGCTGCTCAATCTGTTCTGGAGTCACCGGGCGCTTGCGCAGCGCAATTGAGACCGAACGCACCAATTTGTTGCGTTCAAAAGCCGAGCGTTTGCCGTCCCGCTTGATCACGGTGATTTCACGCAACTGCACCCGTTCAAACGTCGTAAAGCGCGCGCCACAATTATCGCACCCCCGACGACGACGCACAGCCGTATTGTCTTCCGCAGGACGGCTATCCTTGACCGCCGTATTCTCAGAGCCGCAGAATGGACAGCGCAAGCGTCAGGCCCCCAACCCGTTATAGATCGGGAACCGGGCCGTGAGCGCCTTCACTTCACCGCGAATACGATCCTCCGTGGCGAGACTGTCGCCGGAGGCAACCGCGTCGACGATCTCCCCAATCCAGGCACCGACTTGGGTGAACTCTTCCAGACCAAATCCGCGCGTGGTTCCCGCCGGAGAGCCGACACGAATCCCGCTGGTAATCATTGGCTTTTCCGGATCGAAGGGCACACCATTCTTGTTACAAGTAATGTAGGCCCGCTCAAGCGCTTCTTCCGCGGCTTTTCCTGTCACGCCTTTCGGACGCAGATCGATCAAAGCGACATGCGTGTCGGTGCCACCCGACACAAGATCCAGACCGCTCGCCTTGGCCGCATTTGCCATGGCCTGGGCATTGGCCACGACGTCGGCGGCATACTGTTCAAAAGCAGGGCTGAGTGCTTCACCGAAGGCAACGGCCTTTCCGGCAATGACATGCATCAGAGGCCCGCCCTGAATGCCTGGAAACACGGCCGAGTTGACCTTCTTTGAGATGTCAGGATCGTTGGTCAGCACCATGCCACCGCGCGGCCCGCGCAGGGTCTTGTGCGTTGTCGTGGTCGCGACGTGACAGTGGTCCAGTGGATTTGGATGCACTTTGCCCGCGACCAAGCCTGCGAAGTGGGCCATATCAACCAGGAAATAGGCTCCCACCTCATCTGCAATCTCACGGAATCGCGCAAAATCAATGTGGCGCGGATAAGCTGACCCGCCCGCAATAATCATCTTGGGCTGATGCTCTTTCGCCAGCGCTTCGACCTGATCAAAATCAATCAGGTGATCGTCTGCGCGAACGCCATATTGGATCGCATTGAACCATTTGCCGGACTGATTCGGCTTCGCACCGTGCGTAAGATGGCCCCCGGCATCGAGGCTCATACCAAGAATTGTATCGCCCGGCTTGATTAGAGCCTGAAACACGGCCTGATTCGCTTGACTGCCCGAATTCGGCTGAACATTGGCGAATCGACACTCGAACAGCGCCTTCGCCCGGTCGCGAGCGAGGTTTTCCACAACATCAACAAATTCGCATCCGCCATAATATCGACGTCCCGGATAACCTTCCGCATACTTGTTCGTCAGAACAGTCCCTTGTGCATCGAGCACCGCTTGCGACGCAATATTCTCAGACGCGATGAGTTCGATCTGCTGCTGCTGGCGGGACTGCTCGTCTGAAATCGCAGCAAATACTTCAGAATCGGCGTCACGAAGCGAGGTTGAAAAAAAGGCGGCTGTATCGAACGCTGCCGTGTTTGATGTATCGGGCATATCGGCCTGCTCCTCAGGTTTGCCTCTATCTACGGTGCGCCGGTCACCACCGCAAGAGACCAATCACCCGCCGAATCTCAAGTGTGGGATTAGCCAAAATTAAGCAGCCCCAACAAATATATTGCCTACCCCACCTATTCCATGATTTACTTCGTAGATGCACCATTCAAAGAAATGGGCAAAAACAAAAAAGCACTGCGAGCAAAACAGCATGAATACACACAACAAAAGTGAAGTTTTAGAAATGACATCGGACATCGTATCGTCCTTTGTTGCCCACAATCCAGTTCCATCAAGTGCGCTGGTTGATCTGATTAAAACTGTACATGAGACAATAGAGGAACTGGCGTCTGACAAGCCTGCAGAGCCGCCCAGACCTGATCCAGCCGTACCGATTTCGAAGTCGATTACGCCTGATCACATCATCTGCCTGGAAGACGGCAGAAAACTGAAAATGCTGAAAAGATACCTTCGGTCGCGTTATGAACTGACACCAGATGAGTATCGGGCCCGCTGGGGACTTCCGGCAGACTATCCAATGGTCGCTCCGAATTATGCGAAGAAGCGATCTGCCTTCGCCAAGGAGATTGGCTTGGGACGTAAAAGAGCAAGTTAAAGCTCACGATCTGGGACACAAAAAAACGCGCCGGGGATTTTGGAGCGCGTTTTTTTATGCCTGAATTTCTGAGACGGTTCAGGCGGCTTTCTCGTCCAGGCCCAATTGTTTCCAGACCGCGAGAATCGCAGCGACGAGGTCGTTCATCATCTCTTCTGTATGGACCGGCCCCGGTGTAAAACGCAGGCGCTCTGTTCCTTTTGGCACCGTGGGATAATTGATCGGCTGAACATAAATGCCGAAATCGAACAACAAGGTATCAGACAACGCCTTGCACTTTTCAGGATCCCCCACTAGCAGCGGCACAATATGCGTTTCGCTGTCCATCACTGGCAGATTATTGTCGCGAAATTTCTGCTTGAGCAGCGCCGCTTTGGCCTGATGATCGCGGCGCAAGGCGCGGCCGGCTTCGGTGCGCAGCTTGCGAATACTCGCGAGGGCCCCGGCCGCCATGACCGGACAGGTTGAGGTCGTAAAGATGAACCCGGATGCGGTGGACCGGATCGCGTCAATGACCGTCTCGTGCGCAGCAATATAGCCGCCCATCACCCCATAGGCCTTGCCCAGCGTCCCTTCGATAATGTCAACGCGGTGCATCACGTCATCACGCTGCGCTACACCTGCGCCCTCATCCCCATACATGCCCACTGCGTGCACTTCATCGAGATAGGTCAGCGCATCAAACTCGTCGGCGAGATCGCAAAACGCTTCAATCGGGCCAATGTCCCCGTCCATTGAATAGACGCTTTCGAAGGCGATCAGCTTTGGCGCTTCCGGGTCATCATTCTCCATCAGCGCGCGAAGGTGGTCGACATCATTATGACGGAACACGCGATAGTCGGCCTTGGACCGGCGGATACCTTCAATCATCGAGGCGTGATTGAGCTCATCTGAATAGATGATCAGCCCAGGCAGGATCTTGCCGAGCGTCGACAAGGTTGCATCATTCGCCACGTATCCTGATGTGAACAGTAAAGCACCCGTCTTACCATGAAGGGAGGCGAGCTCTTGCTCTAGATCCACGTGGTAGCGCGTTGTCCCCGAAATGTTTCGGGTCCCGCCTGAACCAGCACCGAAGCCATCAATCGCCTCATGCATCGCATCAAGTACGGTATCGTCCTGGCCCATGCCGAGATAATCGTTTGAACACCAGACGATGATCTCTCGCTCGCCATGATCGAACCGGGCCGTCGCGCGCGGGAACTGCCCACGGTGGCGCTGCAAATCCACAAACACCCTATAGCGTCCTTCGTCATGGATCTTGTCGAGCGCGCTTTCGAAGGCTTTGAGGTGCTTCATTACAGTCAGTCCAGTTTATGATTTTTACCCATGTAGGGCGACGGCGGCAGGAATGGAACGGTATTAAAAGCCGCACGTCTGCTGAAATATAAGGGAAACTACCTAGGCCTGTCTGAATTACAGGTCGTAGCCAGGGCTTTCGCGATCGAGTTTACGCAGCAAACCCGGCCAGGCGAGCATGTTCGCAAGGGTCTTTGTCCCCTCTGGATTGGACTGTCCGCGGACAACCTCTTGAACATCATCTGTGCCGAGCAAAACCCCATCACGCCCGGCTGACAGCGTGCGCACCTGCATTGTGCAGGCGCGTTCCAGGAAGAACATGCGCAGGAAACACTCTGCCGCTGTTCCACCTGCTGTAAGCGTACCGTGATTGCGCAGGAGCATCGAATTGGTGTTGCCCATATCCGCGACCAGTCGCTCACGCTCACCGTGATCCAGGGCGATGCCCTCATAATCATGATAAGACAGATCTGTTCGCGCAATCATCGATGTCTGATTGAGCGGCAACAGACCCTCCTTCTGCGCCGAGACGGCCACACCATCATCGGTATGAAGGTGCATGACAACATGTGCATCATCGCGCGCGGCGTGGATCGCCGAGTGTATCGTAAACCCTGCCGGATTGATGAAATACGGCGTCTCCTGAACGATGGTTCCGTCGAGATCCACTTTCACCAATGCAGACGCTGTGATCTCTTCGAAGAACATTCCATAAGGATTGATCAGAAAGTGATGATCAGGACCCGGAACGCGGTGCGAAATGTGCGTGAAGATCATGTCCGTCCAGCCATAAAGCGCGGTTAGCCGATACATCGCGGCAAGATCGACCCGTACTTTCCACTCTTCTTCGCTGACTTGCCCCTTCAGGCTTGCGACTGTCATCCCGTCTGCCATATCTTCCTCCAGATTTGTCCTTATAGCGATACTACGCCGAGACTTGACCCGGCGCAATCTGCACCAGTGCTTGACCCCGCGGCGAAGGCCATCGACATATTTGAAGCATGACACTTAAAATTTCTTTCAGCGCCTCAAAGCGTCCCGAAGCCCAGGAGGCCTGGACCCGGCTCACACGACGGTATGGACAAGTCGATGAGGGCGACGCGGATGTGATCGTCGCCCTTGGGGGCGACGGTGCGATGCTGGACGCCATGCGCCGCCGCTTTGGCGACCACAAGGCGGTTTACGGCATGAATCGCGGAACCGTTGGCTTCCTCATGAATGAGTATCGCGAAGACGATCTGCCAGACCGGATCGACCGCGCTGAGCGGGCTGTGGTCAATCCCCTATCGATGATCGCCACCAACCAACTGGGCGAACAGGTGCACAGCCTTGCGATCAACGAAGTGTCTGTCCTGAGGCAAACCGCGCAAACGGCGAAATTGCGCATCGTGGTCGATGGCCGAGAGCGTATGGCGCAACTGTCCTGCGACGGGTTGATGGTCGCCACGCCAGCCGGTTCAACCGCGTACAATCTGTCGGCGCACGGTCCGATATTGCCAATTGGGGCCAATCTGCTGGCTCTCACCCCGGTCAGCGCCTTTCGTCCGCGGCGCTGGCGCGGCGCACTGCTTCGCCATGACGCCCAAGTCGACATAGAAATCCTGCATCCGGAGCGACGGCCCGTTGCCGCCTCTGCAGACAATCAGGAAGTCCGCGACGTGACACACGTATCCATTCGCGAGGACCGCTCGCAACACCTGACCATGTTGTTTGATCCCGGGCACGCCCTGGACGAGCGCATTCTCACAGAACAGTTCGCGTTTTGATTTTATTATTCTTCTGAGCCCATGATCACGGCTGAAGTAAAAAATTGTTGCGGGATGGAGCCATGTCTCTGTTCAAAAAAATCCAGAGCCTTGTCAGAAAAGAACCGGAAGTGATCCCACCACCGGATCTCAGCCGCGTGCTCGCACCAGGCGAGCTGCCACCCGCAGAGGCCGCGGACACCGAAGACGCACCAGAGATTGATTTGGAGGCCTGGCTGGAGCGCGACCTACAAGCGCTCACCGACGCTTGGACTGAGGCAAGTCGGGACAACCCGACATCCAAGTCCATCAAGGCCTTCCGTAAGGCTGTTCATAATTTTCACGGGGCCTCAGGTGCCTATGGCGGCGGAGCCCTCACGCGCCTGACCGGGTCTCTGCAGCGGCTGATCGCAAGTGATCATGATATCCAGATGCAACCGGCCTTGATTAATCTGCACGTCCAAGCCTGCCATGCGGCCTCTCTCGCCACAGCGGACGAAACCGATTCCATCGCCATGGCAGTGTGCGACTCCTTAGAGAAGCAGGTCGAGCGCGTGGTGAGCGATCGACCCGACGCCAGTCCGGCCTAACCGACCCCCTGAAAGCCTTCGACTTCACGCTTCGGTTTATCGCCGCGATCAAGACTTGGCAGCATCAGCAGCACGGTCGACGCCACAAAGATCGATGAATAGGTCCCGACAATCACGCCAAAGATCAGCGCAAAGCTCATCCCGCGCAACACATCGCCGCCAAAGATAAAGATCGACAGCAATGCGAGCAGTGTTGTGGTCGATGTGAGGAGTGTCCGGGACATGGTCGCATTGATCGCCAGATCGACGACCTGCGAAGCTTCCAGCTTTTTATACTTGCGCATCTCTTCGCGCACACGGTCAAACACAATCACAGTATCGTTCATCGAGTAACCCACGATCGTCAGAAGCGCCGCAATCGTTGCCAGATTAAACTCAAACCCGGTCAGCGCAAACACGCCCATCGTGATGAACACATCATGGAACAGCGCCGACACAGCCCCGAGCGCATACTGCCATTGGAAGCGTAGCGTGATGTAGATCGTCATGAGCAACAGCGCGACGCCAAGCGCGGTGACACCGCTGCGGAAAAGTTCAGCTGATACCTTTGGCCCAACGGCCGCGCTCGAACGAATAGCGAAATCGGGATAAGTCTCTAATGGGAACGCTTCCGTTAGTGCTGCGCGGACACGATTGTTGGCGTTTTGCTGGGCTGACTCAGCATCCTCACCCTCCCGGGGAATCTGTGTCTTGAACCTAATAACCGCCAAATCGACAGCATTGGCTCCTGTCCCCCGGGCGCTATTTATGTTTACTTCGCCGGATACCATACCCGCGGTGGCCGCCCGCACATCATCGGCGGTCGTGCCTTCCGGCTGGACAATTTCAATCACTGAGCCGCCGGCGAAATCGATCCCCAGGTTGAGGCCTCTCGTGCTGAGCATAATTGCTGATCCGACCAGCGCGACGACAGACGCGACCAGCGCGACCATGCGGAAGCTCATGAATTTCACTTTGGTATTTTCAGGCCACAAACGCAGAAGCATCTCTTGAAGTCCTTCCTACATGGCCAGGCGCTTGGGGCGCGCTGTGCGAAGATACATGACAGTAAACCAACGGGTCACGACAAAGGCTGTAAACACCGAGGTGACAATCCCGATGGCGAGCGTCACCGCAAAACCCTTCACCGGGCCGGAGCCGATCAGGTACAGGATCGAGGCCGCAATAAACGTTGTGACGTTCGCATCCAGAATCGCTGAAAACGCGTGTTCGTACCCGGCCTGCAACGCAGTCGCTGGCGATCGTCCCGATCGTTGCTCCTCTCGCACGCGTTCGAATACGATGACGTTGGCGTCCACCGCCATACCAATGGTCAGAATGATCCCGGCAATACCCGGCAAGGTCAGAGTCGCGCCGAGCCCGGACAAGGCCCCCAGCAAGAGTACGATATTAGCAATCAGAGACCCGACCGCAAAGCCGCCAATCAGCCCATAGGCGATCATCATAAAGATGCCGACCAGGATGATCCCAATGATACTGGCCCGCGAGCCCGCTTCGATCGATTCCTGTCCAAGCCCCGGACCCACCGTGCGCTCCTCAAGGAAATTCAATCGGGCCGGCAATTCACCCGCCTCAATGATCGCCGCCAGATCATCAGCTTCTTCAATCGTAAACTGGCCCGTGATCTGGACACTTCCGCCCGGAATCGGCTCATTGATCCTTGGCGCTGACATAGAAACATCGTCGAGCACAATCGAGAAAATTTCACCACGATTGCGCGCCGTCAGGTTGTAGAACTTGTTCGCCGCCGCGCCATTCAAGCGGAAACAGACAGCGGGTCTGTTTGCTTCGTCGAAACAGCGATTGGCGGTGACAATATCTGCCCCGGTCAATTCCGGCACGCGATTGATCAGAATGAAGCCACCCTCCATTTGCTCAACCAATTGTTCGCCGCGAAGTGTCCGACCAGTTTCCATTGCACTGCGGATCGCTGAATCGCTTGTATTCGCCATGTTGAAGGTCAAACGACCTGCTTGGCTCAAGATATCCTTGATCCGCTTCGGATCGGCTTCCCCCGGCGCTTCCAGGATAATCCGGGCATCGCCTTGGGGCGTGATCGAAATCTCTGACACGCCGTCCGGGTCAATCCGGCGACGAATAATCTCCATCATTTTGCCTTGCGCATCCGCGGCGAGCGCATTCTTGGCACTGTTCGGCACAGACAATTGGATGAACCGGTCATCGCTCACATTGATGTCGAACAGCTCTGTTTGGGTCTGGCCAATGGTTGGATTGATTGATCGCAGACGCCGTACCGCATCATCCAGCTGCCGCTCGGGCTCGTTCAATTCAATGGTCAGACGGTCACCGCTCTGAACGAAGGGCTGCCGCATGATCCCTTCCCGGTCGCCGCGTTGACGAAACACGTCACGCACATCTGCCTGAATTGTGTTCAGCCGGTTTGTCGCCACCTCCGTCGGATCAATCGCCATGAGCAGATAGACCCCACCTTGAAGGTCGAGCCCGAGGTTCAGCTTATTGTTGGGCAGGAAGCCCGGCCACCAGGAGGCTTCAGCTTCCGCCAATTGCTGCTCATAGGCGGCCACGTCCCGAGGATCCTGTGAACCCGTATCGACAGGCTCAATCCCCAGAAAGCCCTCCGAGAACAGGTTCGGTAATGCCAGCAAAGTTCCCAGCAGAAGCCAGAAAGAAATAAGGACGACTTTCCATCGGGGGAAATTCAGCATGGCGAGGTCGCCCCTGTTTTAGCTCGATGCCGTATCGTTAGCGGGGACCGGCGCGTTCTTGTCGCGAACATCAGCCAGCATGGCCTTCACGGAACGCACGCGCACCCCATCAGCCAGTTCGACCGTCACTTCACTCTCAGCGACTTTGGTCACTTTGCCGATCAGGCCACCCGCCGTCACAACCGTATCGCCTTTCTTGATCGCTTCGATCATCTCGCGATGGCGTTTCTGGCGTTGGCTCTGGGGCCGGATAAGCAGGAAATAGAAGATGAGAATCAGCGGGACGAAAAAGATCAGCTGGCCAAGAATGCCACCCGCGGGCCCGGCGGGCGCGCTCGCCAGCGCGCTAGGTGTGGTCGCGAGCGCGATTAAAGCGATAAAAGACAGTTTGCGCATGAACGATAAGGTCTCCAAATCTGAATGCGCTCCTATATCGGCGCGCCGAGACAATAGCAATTCTCGCCCTGACTTAAGTCAGAAAGCGCTCAGCCAGTCTAGTTACGGTCAGACTTGGGCACTCGGTTGGCCCTCTTCAAGCGCTTTGAGGTACATTGAGTTTTTCGGCCTGGCGAAAACCCGCTCCACCATGGGCTCAAACGTCTCCAGCGGCTCGTTGTCATAATCGGGATCAAACGCGTTTTGATCATACAGATGACAAAACTGAGCCGTGTATTCGTAATAAGGATGATCCTTGAACGCGTCACGCATGTTTCGGTCCAGGCCCAGGTGATGGAAGAAGTAATAGCCCTGGAACACCCCGTGATTGGCCACCATCCAGTGGTTCTTCTCAGAGACGAAGGGCTTCAGAATCGCGGCGGCGACGTCCGGATGATTATAACTGCCCAGCGTGTCGCCAATATCGTGCAACAAGGCGCAGACAATATATTCCTCGTCGCGGCCATCCCGCATCGCGCGTGTCGCCGTCTGGAGCGAATGGCTTAGCCGGTCGATCGGAAACCCACCATAATCCCCGTCCAGAAGCCGGAGGTGGTTCAGAACGCGTTGGGCCAGCCCTTTATTGAACGGCTTGGTTTCTTCGGCGATGATCTTCCAATCGTCCTCGGTTGATTCCAGAAACTCCTTGAATTCCGCTTTGCGGTGAGATCCGTGTCCGTCGGCCATGCCAATTCCTCCATTATCTTGAGAAAACGTAGCAGATTGCCGCCGCGGATATCAAACAGAATCACCATAGTGAGCATTTAATCACTTGTAAGCGATTTCCTGTTATGTTATCAAACGCTCACAAATCAGGAGTTCCATCTTATGCAGGCTGAAGCCCCAAAACGCCCTCGGGCCCGGAATGCGCGTCCCAAGATCGAACGCGCCGCGCTGAAACTGTTCGTCAGCGAAGGTGTCGATGCGGCAACGACTCGGGAAATCGCTGACGAAGCCGGGGTTTCCGAAGGCGCGCTATATCGCCACTATCGGGGCAAAGACGAGCTGGCGCTTGCTCTATTTATGGAAACCCACAATCGCCTCGGCGAGATGATGCAGGAAGCTTTTCTGGAAGACGGCACGATCGAGGAAAAGGTCCGCCGGGCCGTGACCGCTTACTGCAAGCTTGCAGACGAAGATTGGCTTCTCTTCTCCTTCCATCTGGTTTCTCTGAACCGCTTTCTGCCGCACGATACGCGCCGCGACGATGATCCGGTCACCGTGGTCGAAAGCCTGCTCGCGATGATGATGAAGTCCGGTGACATTCCCGAAGGCGATCCGGCAGTGATTGCCGCCATGGTGCTTGGTGTGGTGATGCAGGCCGGACAGAACAAGATTTACAGCCGCCTGCCCGGCCCCTTCAGTCAGCATATCGACGCGTTCACACGCGCCATCCTGGCCATCATCTATCAGAAATAGACTGGGGAACACGTCCATGATTCGCGGCTATATCTTTACAGGCGTCTACTATCTCCTATCGGTTATCTACGTCCTGGTCTCACTGCCGTTTCTGGCCCTGCCGGGGCGCGGACCGGTGACTTTAATCATTCGCTCTTACACCCGCGCGATCAATATTGCGCTTTGGCTGATTTGCGGCATTCGCAAAACCGTCCGTGGCCGTGAGCATTTGCCCGACGGGCCGTTTATCATCGCCGCCAAACATGCCAGCTGGGGCGACGGCTTCATGATCTATCCAGAAGTCAAGAATCTCGCTTTCGTCACCGGCGATCATCTTGAAAAATTTCCGCTTGTCGGCGGTATCCTGCGCAAGCTCGGCGCGATCGTGATCGACACTTGTGGCGGCGGCACACGCAAAGCGGCCTCACTTGCTGAAGGCATGCAGCGCGCCCGCGACGATGGACGCCGCGTTCTCATCTACCCGGAAGGCCACCTCGCGCCCGTCGGACACCATTTCCGTTACAAGCCCGGCGTCTGGCATATGCAACAGGCCATGAATGTTCCGATCGTGCCAGTCGCAACCAATCTCAATTGCTTCTGGGAACAAGAGGATATCCGCAAAACCCCCGGCAATGCGGTGATCGAATTCCTGCCAGCGATCGAACCGGGCCAACCCAAAGACGCCGTCATGTCGGAACTTACCGAACGAATCGAAGCGCGCTCTGCGGAACTCATCGCCGAAGCCACGGGACAAGAGGTCCGACAAACTACCCTGCTGCCAGATCCGAAGAAAGGCACGCTGAGCAAGCCGAGCTCGGCGCAAAAGGCCGTGGAAACAGCCTAGAAAACGAAAGTCTCCGCTTTCTCAAAGCCAGGCAGCACAGGCGGGCAACACTCAAACACTTCGCGGTAAGAGGCGCTGTCACCCGCTTTGGTATAGACCCGCGCGGTGCCGAGTGATCGGCCTTCGGACACAACAACGCCCAAACGACCGCCTTCTGCCAGCTGCTCCAGCCAGGCCTGCGGAACCGTTTCAACCATGCCCGCAATCAGGATGATTTCGAACGGTCCCTGATCCGGCAATCCCTTCGCCAGATCGCCTTCCACCGCGATCGCCTGATCCATCCCGATCGACGCGAACCGCTCGGTCATCAGCTCCACCGCCTCCGGCGAATCTTCGAAAGCGATAACGGTCTCGACAATACGCCCCAGCAAAGCAGAGCTGTATCCCGCCCCTGCCCCGATTACGAGCGCCAAGTCTCCTGATTGCGGCTCTAACGCCCTCAACATCTTGCCGAGATCGCGCGGGGTCCACATCGCCCGATTGTCACCGGCCTTAATCTCAGTCTCTGAATAAGCAATAGATTGCGCAGATTTAGACACGAACTTTTCGCGCGGCACGTTCAGAAACGCCGAGACAATAGACGGCTCAGTGACATCATTCACGCGCACCTGGGAGTCCACCATAATCCGCCGTTGCTTGTCGAAATCCATGACCAGGCCTTTTCGCTAACGTCTTCTCTCAGCGCGCATAGCATAGCATACGCCGAGCACAATATGCCCAAATGTCTTTCGCCGCATTCCGCGATTGCAAGGGCGGAATGTGACTGCTATGGACGCCCCTCACCGCGGTGGCTCTGTGGCGGAGTGGTGACGCAGCGGATTGCAAATCCGTGTACGCCGGTTCGATTCCGGCCGGAGCCTCCATTCTTCAGTCTTGAGAAACCAGGATTTTTCGCCCGTGAGGCGAATAGTTTCCAGAGTCTGACCACAGCCTCGAAATTCGTTTATCGCCCATTAACCAATTCAGGCGATAAGGTTAATGTCTTCTATTGGAGACACCCACCATCACCCAACGCCTCGGCGGGACATTCGTCCCGCCATTTTTTTTGTGTTCGGGGTGAGATTCCACGTTTGACATGGGGATCGGGTTTGCTAATGAGGCCGCTTACTGGTGATCCGCGATAGCTCAGTTGGTAGAGCAGGCGACTGTTAATCGCCCGGTCGTAGGTTCGAGTCCTACTCGCGGAGCCACTCCCCAAAACTAAATTTCCCCCTTCACGCGTTTCATCACGCCAGAGAAATCAAGCCCGCCATGGCCATCCGCAGAGAGCGCCTCATAAGCGGCCCGGGCGGCGTCACCAAATGCCGTATCCGCGCCAACACCTTCGGATGCCGCTGCGGCCAGCCGCAAGTCTTTCAGCATCATATCGACCGCAAAACCTGGTTGATACTCCTTGTTCGACGGCGCGCCCGGCACAGGCCCCGGCGCCGGACAATAACTCGTCATCGACCAGTTCTGACCGGACGCTTTGGAAGAAATATCAAAGAAAGTCTGGGCATCGAGACCAAGCTTCTCTGCCAGCGCGAACGCCTCACAGGTCGCGATCATGGAAATGCCGAGCAGCATATTATTGGCGATCTTGGCAACCTGCCCATTGCCCGCTCCGCCGGCGTGGAAAATGTTCTTCCCCATATCGTCGAGGACCGGTTTGGCGCGAGAAAACGCGTCTTCGGGTCCCCCAACCATAAACGTCAGGGTCCCCGCTGTCGCCGCAGCTGTCCCACCTGACACCGGCGCATCCACCATCGAAAAACCGGCCGCCGCAGCCCGCGCGTTTGCGGTCCGTGCATCCTCAACAGCGATCGTGGAACAATCCACGAAGAGCGTTCCAGTCTCCGCCCACTTTATCACGCCGTCCTCGCCGAAATACACCTCCAGCACGTGCTTTCCGGCCGGCAACATGGTGACGACAATCTCCGCCCCGGTCACGGCCTCGCTGAGCTGCTCTGCCGGAACAGCGCCAACATCTGCCGCAGCGGCCACAGCCTCCGGGTTAAGATCAAACGCGGCCACGTCATGGCCTGCCCTGACCAGGTTCGCACACATGCCAGAGCCCATATTGCCGAGCCCAATAAAACCGATCTTCGCCATGGCCTAGCCCTTCAACATATCGCGCGAGACGATCACCCGCATGATCTCATTTGTGCCTTCCAGGATCTGATGCACGCGCAGGTCCCGTACAATCCGCTCGACTTCATAATCGGCGAGATACCCATAACCGCCGTGTATCTGCAGCGCATCATTCGCCACTTTCGAACCCGTATCGGTCACAAAACGTTTTGCCATGGCGCAAAACCGCGTGGCGTCCGGGGCTGTCTCATCCAGTTTGCCAGCTGCTGTATAGAGCAGTGACCGCGCCGCCTGCAGTTCGGTTTCCATGTCCGCCAGCTTGAACTGCGTCGCCTGAAAGTCGGTGACCGCTTTGCCAAACTGTTTGCGCTCACGCCCATAGTCCAGCGCACGCTCCAGCGCGTCTTGCGCTCCGCCAAGAGAACAGGCGGCAATGTTCAGCCGCCCCCCATCAAGGCCCGCCATGGCATATTTGAACCCATCTCCCTCCGGCCCAATCCGGTTACTGACAGGCACGCGGCAATCATCGAACATGACCATGGCGGTGGGTTGGGCTTTCCAGCCCATCTTCACCTCATTCTTGCCAAAGGAGAGGCCCGGCATAGCCTTCTCGACCACAAAGGCCGACACCCCGCGCGCACCGTCATCTGAGGTCCGCGCCATGACAACATAAAGATCAGAGAAACCAGCGCCGGAGATGAAGACTTTCGCGCCATTCAAAACATAGGTGTCGCCGTCCCTCACCGCTGCTGTCTTCAGGCTGGCCGCATCAGACCCGGCCCCCGGCTCGGTCAGGCAGTAGGAGGCGATCAGTTCGGCGGTGGTGAGCTTCGGCACGTATTTCGCGCGCAACTCATCATCGCCGAACCGGTCAATCATCCAGGTCGCCATATTATGGATCGACAGAAAGGCCGCATGGCTCACACAGCCTTTGGACAGTTGCTCAAAAATCAGAACCGCATCGAGGCGCCCAAGCCCGGACCCGCCATGCTCTTCCCCGGTACAGATGCCGCCAAAGCCCAGCTCTGCCAGCGCCTGCAGAACACCGCGATCCATCATCCCGTCCTGCTCCCAACGCATCGCATGCGGCCGCAATTGATCGCGCGAAAACGCGGCGGCCATATCCGCAATCATCTGCTGTTCTGATGTGAATGGCATCTAACTCTTCCTAGTCGCTTTGATCTTGGCTCGCTGTATCAATGATACTCGCGTCCAACTCTTTGTATTGTGCCATTAATTCATCTGACGCGGCCTTATCTCCATAACCACAACCCGTAGAACGAATCGAAACTTGCCCATCCTCCTCAATCACTTTTCGACGGACGATCATTGGATGGGCTGGGTGTGTGTCGCGCGTCAGCGCATAAATTGAATCCCCATCATCGATGGCAACGAAATCAGCACCCGCGTTGGGCAGCCATTCTATTCCTTGTCTGTTCAGTATGCACAGAGTGAGCTCGCTTATACCGCGCTCACAGGCAAAATTCACTGGGGTGTTCGGCCACTCTGGAATCTCGCCGATATGACCCTCTGGAACAGTTCCACAACGCTGTTCATCGGCGTGAACCGAACCCATCGTCACTGCCAGGATCATCGAAACCGCGACGGTCTTGTACATTAGTCTAACCCATCGTCGGAATAATGAAGGCCTGGTCGCCAACGTCGCCTTCAGGCCAGCGCTGTGTGACGGTCTTGATCTTGGTCCAGAAGCGCACGCCCTCTGGGCCATGCTGATTGGTGTCTCCGAACGCAGACCGCTTCCAGCCGCCAAATGTGTGATAGCTCACCGGCACCGGGATTGGGACATTCACGCCGACCATGCCGACATCGACCTGAGCAGCAAACTCACGCGCCGCGCGGCCATTACTGGTAAAGATCGCAACCCCATTGCCATATTGGTGATTGCTCGGCAGCGCGGCGGCCTCTTCCAAGGTCTTAGCCCGCACGACTTGCAGGACCGGCCCGAAAATCTCCTCTTCATAGCTCTGCATGCCTGGCTTCACCTTGTCGAAAAGGCTGGGCCCGATGAAGTAACCGTTCTCGTGACCCTGCAGCGTGTGTCCGCGTCCATCGAGCACCAGGTCGGCGCCCTCGTCGACACCGATCTGGATATAGTTCTCGACCTTGGCCTTGTGCGCAGCGGAGACCACCGGGCCATAATGCGCGTCCGGGTCTGTAGAGACGCCCACTTTCAGGGCGCGCGCCGCGTCTGTCATCCGCTCGACAAACTCATCGCCGGTTTTCTGGCCGACCGTGACGGCAACCGGCAGCGCCATACAGCGCTCGCCAGCCGAGCCATAAGCGGCGCCGACAATGTCTTTGACCGCTTGCTCCATATTGCAATCCGGCATGATAATGCCGTGGTTCTTCGCCCCGCCCATCGCCTGCACGCGTTTGCCATGCGCGGTGCCAGTCGCGTAGACATATTGCGCGATATCCGACGATCCGACAAAGCTCACAGCCTTGATGTCGGGATGGGTCAGGATCGCATCAACCGCCGTCTTATCGCCATTGACCATGTTCAGCACACCTTCCGGCGCACCGGCTTCCATGAACAGCTCCACCATGCGTAGCGGCACTGACGGGTCCTTCTCGGACGGCTTGAGAACAAATGTGTTCCCGCAGGCAATCGCCACCGCAAACATCCAGCACGGGATCATCGCCGGAAAGTTAAACGGCGTAATCCCGGCCACCACGCCCAGCGGCTGACGCATCGAATAGACATCAATCCCAGGACCAGCCCCTTCGGTGTATTCTCCCTTCTGAAGGTGGGGGATGCCACAGGCAAACTCGACCACATCAATCCCGCGCTGCACGTCGCCTTTGGAGTCGGCGATGACCTTGCCATGCTCTGAGGAGAGCAGCTCGGCCAGCTCATCCATATGCACTTCGAGCAGGCGTTTGAACTCGAACATCACCCGCGCGCGTTTTTGTGGATTGGTCGCCGCCCAGCCCGGAAATGCGGCCCGGGCGCTCTCAACGGCCGCCGCAACTTCAGCCTCTGTGGCGAGCGCCACTCGCGCCTGAACCTCACCGATATTCGGGTTGTAGATATCGCCAAACCGACCCGATGAACCGGCCACTTGCTTCCCGCCAATAAAATGGCTCACTTCGCGCATCGCGCCCTCCAAACAGTTTTATTTGCAACTTACGCCGCAGGCGCGTGGCCGCAAGCCATGCCGTTGCGGATTGTGGCCCTTCAGTTACGCAGCGGTTCAACCATCCACAATATGGACCTCAGTCCCGAGCGATGTATAGTTCTGTCTTATAAGGGGAAAAGTGTGACAGAGCCCGATCCGTACAGCGACTCGGAAACCACTCGATCCACACGCCGATACGTTCGACGACGTGGCGGAGCGGGTGCGCTATTCTTTCCACTCGGGCTGATTCCTCTACTGGGTCTCGTCTTGTTGACCCTGTTCGCCCTATTCCCGTTTGCGCACGGCCTCGTCCAGCACCGCGCTGAAACTGCAGCGTATAGTGCACTGCAACAGGGCGGTGAAACCTGGGCCAGCGTCCGTGCCTCAGGACAGTGGGTTACACTGGAAGGCAACGCCCCAAGCGAGGACCGGGCCAACCGCGCGATAACCCTGGTTCGGGACGCCAGAGCGCCAACCTGGCTGGGGTCCGCAAAGCCTGTCACACGGGTCAGAGATCTCACGACACTTGCCACCCCCTCCACCTCAGAGCCAGAAAGCACGGATACGACCGCAGATGAGGCGCCCCCTTTACCCGCCACAGTTGACACGCCGCAGCCTGAGACAGACGCCCCAGCCCGCATAACCCGTTGTAATGAGCAACTTGCCCGCATGCTGGCGGCAACTCAGTTTGAATTCGCAAGTGGCAGCTCAGATGTCGGCACCCAGAACGAGCCCCTGCTGGACGACCTCGCCGAGGAACTCGCCAACTGTCCCGGCTCGATCCTGATTGAAGGCCATACGGATTCCACGGGGTCCGACATCACCAATCAGTTCTTGAGCCGCGCGCGCGCCGACGCCATACGCGAGGCGCTTCTCACCCGCGGCATCGCATCGGAACGCATTACCGCCCGGGGCTTTGGCTCCTCGCAGCCCCTCGCATCGAACACAACGCCGGAAGGGCGCGCCCGCAATCGACGAATTGAAATTGAAATCAGCGCATCGGATGAGGATTAGCAGATGGCCAGGAAACAGAGCAGTGGGGAGAAAGACTAATGTGGTACCTTTGGCTGCAAATCCTGTTTCTATTATTGCTCGCGGCCTTATGCGGCGCTGGGCTCGCCTATTGGTGGCTGCGAGGCCGCTACGAGGATGTCACAGAAATCTACAAAGACCTGACGGAACGCGGCACCATCCCTTCTGACACGCTGACCGCTTCGGAACTGGATGCCCGTCTCGCCATTTTCGACACGCGCCTTAATCAGCTTGACGGCCTGAGTTTCGCGCCGTTGCAACAACAGATCGCCGAGCTGGCAGACGCCACTGATACCGATGAACGGCTGAGCGCGATCGAATCCGCACTTGTCGGGGTGTCGTCTAGCCAAGACCGGATCGAGCAGTTTGGGGAGAGAGTCCAGACGCTGGAAACCGATCTGCCACAACTCATCCACAGCGCCGCGCCGCAGACTGAGCCCATCGATCTGACCCCGCTGCAAACCCAGCTCAACGCGATTCAAGACCGGCTGGATCGCCTCGAAACGCTTGGGCCCGAACTCAGCACACTGAAGGACCAGTCTGCCGGTCTGGAGAAGTCCATCATCGCCCCGATTTCGGCCGATCTGTTCCAACTCGGTGAAAAACTGGCGGGTTTGAGGAATCCCGACCTCGCTCCGGTTCAACAGGAAATCGCGTCCGTGCGCGATCGGATTCCAGCGCTCGTCGACGCGATTGAGCGCCTCGGATCGCAGTTGCACGCACTCGACAAGAAAGTGACGACCAGCGAACACAACTTTGCGCCGATCAACGAGAAACTCGCAGACCTTTCCGCTCGCGCCGTCAGCAACACAGGAAACCACAATGCGCTGGCAGCCCTTGATCAGAAACTCGGCGGGTTTGAAACCGCGATCACGGCGATCAAGCAACGTATGGATCAGATTGGCGGGCTCCTGATGACGTTGGACAAACGCGTCGACTCGACAGCGACACACGCCAAGATCGACGAAACCACAGCAGCGATCGCCGCGCTCCGGCCCAGCCTGTCCGGGCTGGCGGCGCTAGAGCCCATGGAGAAGGGTGTCGCGCATCTGCGCGAAATGGTCTTCAACCTCCGCGAACGGGACCTCTCCTCCTTGAACATGGCGATCCGGTCGATTGAAGGAAATGTCGATTTCGCCGGCGTAGAGAACCGCCTGACATCGATCGAATACGGACTGGCCGCGACCCACCACATGCTGCGATCACGTCTTGAGCGCAGCAGTCCTGACTTGCCTGCACCACCGCAACGTGGGCCGTTCGGAACACCGCCGCGCGACTTCGCCTATGCCCCGCCAACAGCGCCTCAGCGCCCCGAAGCGCCAGTCGATCCGCTCGACATCATCCGCGTCCCGGGCGAGCCGGGTAATCTGCTACTCGAGGCCGGATTCGGAAACGCCGATGATCTTGAGAAGATCCGAGGCATCGGGCCGATGCTGCGCCAGCTGCTGAACGATATCGGCGTGTTCTACTATTGGCAGATCGCAAGCTGGAACGAAGCAGAGGTGGCCATGATCGATGAAAAGCTCCCCGGCTATCATGGGCGCATTGCCCGCGATCAATGGGTCGAACAGGCCGCTGTCCTGATGCGATTACCAACTTCCGCGCAACGTCCTCAACCCTTTGGCCGCGACCTCTAAGGCCAGCCCCAGCGTTCGCGCACCGCTTCCCCAACACACTCGCGCTTGCCCCGAGGACTATCTTGCGGCGAAGCGGGCGCGCGCCCTAAACCTGACAACCAGAACAAAAGCCGGAGGATTAAGCCCGTGAAAGTCGCAAGTGTGAAAAAACCCGGTGGTCCCGGCAATCTTGTTATTGAAGACCGCCCCGATCCTGTCGCTGGCCCCGGCGAAGTGCTGGTCCGCGTCCGCGCCTCCTCCCTCAATTATCACGACTTTGTCGTCGTCATGGGCGGCATCCCGACTGATGATGGTCGCATCCCGATGTCCGATGGCGCGGGCGATGTCGTCGCAGTCGGCGAGGGTGTGACACGGTTTAAAGTCGGTGACAAAGTCCTCTCCACCTTTTTCCCAGACTGGTTTTACGGTGGCCCGCAAGCGGCAGGCTTCTTCTCGGTCCCCGGCGACGGCGTAGACGGGTTCGCAGCTGAACTCGTTGCGATGCCGGAAGGTGCTTTTACCCGCATGCCGGACGGCTATTCCTATACCGAAGCGGCGACCCTGCCCTGCGCGGCGCTCACCGCGTGGCGCGGTATGTTCGTTGAAAACAAGGTCAAGCCGGGCGACTGGGTGCTTACGCAAGGCACAGGCGGCGTCTCCATCTTCGCCCTTCAGTTCGCCAAGGCCGCAGGCGCCCGTGTGATCGCCACTTCGTCTTCAGATGCCAAGCTCGAAAAGCTGAAAGCGCTCGGCGCGGACCATCTGATCAATTACAAAGAGACCCCGGAATGGGGCAAGGAAGCCTTCAAACTCACCGGCGGTCGCGGCGTTGATGAAGTCGTCGAGATTGGCGGGCCAGGGACGATGGCCCAGTCGATTGCCGCCTGCCGTGTCGGCGGACATATCTCGCTCATCGGGGTGCTGACGGGCGTCTCCGGCGAGGTACCAACCGCAGCCCTGTTTTCGAAGAACATCACCGTCTCCGGCATCACGGTCGGTTCGCGCGAACAGCAGGAAGACATGATCGCGGCCATCGAAGCGAGCGATATCAAACCCGTGCTCGATCAGGATTTCCCGCTCGACCAAATCGCCGCCGCGTTTGCGCATCAGGCGAGCCAGCAGCACTTTGGCAAGATTACAGTGTCGATCTAATCGGCTAAATGGTTGAAATGCCTGTTGAGCCATTCAACCTGTTCGGACTGTCTGAACCCGCCCTTCGCTTCGCTGCGTTTGCCATCGCGCTCACTTTGTTTGCATCACTCGAAGCTCTGGCACCGAGACGACGCCGCAATCAGGCTCGACTGGCACGCTGGACGACCAATACCAGCATGCTGATTGTGGCCACGGTGCTGGTGCGGGGCCTCAGCCTCGCCCTCCCCGTCTTCGCAGCGGTTGAAGCAACCCAGATCGCAGGCGCTCGCCAATTCGGCGTGTTTCATCAATTCGTTCTACCGCTATGGATAGAGATTCTGACTGCCGTCATCCTGCTTGATCTCGCGATCTGGTTTCAACATCTGCTAAGCCACAAAATTCCACTCCTGTGGCGGCTACACCGGGTCCACCATGCCGATCGGGATTTCGACACCACAACGGCGCTGCGGTTTCATCCCTTCGAGATCGCTTTGTCGGCCGTCTACAAGTTTTTCGTCGTCATGCTGCTCGGACCGGCCCTGCTCGCCGTGATCCTGTTCGAGATCGCGCTCAACGCGACATCGCTGTTCAATCACGCCAATCTGAACCTGCCGCGATGGCTTGATCAGACGCTCCGCACCCTGTTTGTCACACCGGACATGCACCGCGTTCACCACTCGATTGAGCGCGATGAGCATGACACAAATTACGGCTTCTGCCTGTCGGTCTGGGACCGGTTGTTTCGAACCTATACCGCCCAGCCCAAGGCGGGTCATCAGGGCATGACCATAGGCCTGGCCGACACCCAGTCCGCGCCGACCCAGGCGCTCGGCTGGAGCCTAATCTATCCGTTTCACAGAAAATGATGGTACCGCCTCCCTGAATCGAACAGGGGACCTCTAGATCCACATTCTAGCGCTCTAACCAACTGAGCTAAGGCGGCCCGAACCGCTGACATACGCCGGAGCGGCGTACGGTTCAAGATTGAATGTCCACCAACAGCAGATCGCTATTCCGCCGCGACCATTTCCGGCTCGGTCTGCAATTGCGCTTCATGCGCCCGGCGGAAGACCAGAACCCCATCTTCCAGCGCGCCATGACGCATCAGAAGGATGTCCTTGGCATAATTCTGGTTCAGCACCCATGGTTGTTTCGTGCCGCGTTTGGGGAAGCGGTCCACCGCACGCTGGACATAGCCGGATGAGAAATCGAGGAAATCCTCATCCGCCTCGACGCCCTCCGCCACGGGACGAGCTTCGACATAATTCTCGCGATCGAGCAAGTTCACCAGACGGCACATGAACTCGCTCGTCAGGTCGGCACGCAAGGTCCAGCTCGCATTTGTGTATCCAAACACGGTCACCAGGTTCGGCACGTCAGAGATCATGCAGCCCTTATAGTTGATGTGCTCTTTCGGTTCGATCTTGCGACCATCGACATAGACGTCCATGCCCCCCAGGAATTGCAGATCCAGACCTGTCGCTGAAACGATAATGTCCGCCTCAAGGGTCTCACCGGATTTCAGCAAAATGCCCTTTTCGGTGAAACGATCGATATGATCGGTGACCACAGAGGCGCGCTCCTCCTTGATCGCGTTGAACAGATCGCTGTCCGGCACCAGACACAGGCGCTGATCCCAGGGATTATACTTCGGCACAAAGTGCTTCTCGACATCATAGTCCGGGCCAAGCTCTTCTTTGACCATGCCGACAATCCGGTCTTTGACTTTCTCTGGTCTTTTCCGCGCCATATTGAAAAAGAACAGCTGAAACAAGACATTACGCCAACGCGTCAGGCCATAGGCCAGTTTCCCGGGCAGAATTCGGCGCAACCTGTTCGCCCACTTATCCTCAGCCGGGCGCGACACGACATAGGTCGGGGAGCGCTGCAACATAGTCACATGTCCAGCTGTTTCCGCCATGGCTGGAACGATGGTCATGGCCGTCGCGCCGGAGCCAATGACCAACACAGTCTTGCCCGTATAGTCGAGGTCTTCCGGCCAGTGCTGAGGGTGAATGAACGTACCCTTATAGGCCTCGCGCCCTTCAAACTCCGGCGTGTAACCCGCCTCATATTTGTAATAGCCGGAACACATGTGCAGGACGCGGCAGGTCAGCTTCTGTTTCTGCGCCTGCCCTTCAACCTCGACCTCAACCGTCCAGAGTGCCTGATCGCTGTCCCAACTCGCCGCGACCACTTTGTTTTGGTAGCGGATATGCGCATCTATGCCATTTTCTGCTGCCGTCTCACGAACGTATTTCAGAATATTCGGCCCGTCAGCGATCGCTTTCTGCTCTTCCCAGGGTTTGAAATTATACCCCAGCGTGTGCATGTCGCTGTCAGAGCGGATGCCGGGATAGCGGAACAGATCCCACGTCCCGCCGCTCGCCTCACGCGCTTCCAGAATGGCGTAAGTCTTACCCGGACACCGCTGCCCTAGATGATAGGCCGCGCCGATCCCTGAAAGACCAGCACCCACGATCAGTACATCAAAATCTGCATCTGCCATGACAAATGGGACCACCCGCCCCGGCAATTGTCCAGACCTGCCGCAAGGTCAGAAATCGATTTTTTGACGCAAGCGTCAAAATTCTGGGCGAAGCACCCGAACGACCCGCTGGCTCTCCCGGCCCGCTTCATCAATCGCACTCACCCGGTAGAAGCCCGGGGCCTGCGGCGTCCAGGCGGGCAGGCCGCCCGCATCAGGTTCAACCGGCTCCCCATCCACATACCAGGTCAGGCTGCCCGCACCGCGCCCGGCAAACACAAATGCCCGCGCAGTCTGCCCATCAACCGGGCCGGCCCACAGTTCTGCATCTTTCGGCGGGAACAAAATCTCCGGCGGCTGGTCACCGGCGCCAAATTGCCCCAACGCGCCTGCGGCCCGGTCTCGCGGACGACTGACCAGCCGGGCATTTGAAGCCCCTGACTCGCCAAGGTGATGGGCGGCGCGATCGGCGACTTTGAACAGGATAGGCAGCGCCGCCTTACGTCCGGTCTGCCCCGGGCGGGGGGCCCCATCCGCCCGGCCGACCCAGACAATGATCGCCTGATCTCCGGACAGACCTGCGGCCCAGGCATCCCGGAAGCCATAGGAGGTTCCCGTCTTGAAAGCGACTTGCGGTGCGTTCGCCGCTAATCGACCTGGCATGCGCCCGACAGGCGTCGGCGTATCCTGCAGTATGTCGACAATGCGCTCGGCGCTATCCTGGCTCATCAGGCGAAACCCACCTTTCGCGGCCTCATCAGTCTCGCGCCAGACGAGCGGCTTGGCCACACCGCCATCTCCAAGCGCTGCATACAGAACCGCAAGCTCTCGCGCCGTCATACCAACCCCGCCGAGCGCGAGCGCTAAGCCCGGTTCTGCCTGCGCTCCACGCCCTGTGCGCGGTGTCGCGCCCGCCAGATGCAGCGCCGCCGCAAACCGTTGCGGCCCCACCCTGTCCAGCACCAGCACCGCCGGCACGTTCAGCGAGTGCTGCAACGCCTCAGCGACGCGCACATCGCCCCTGAACATCCGATCAAAATTCTCTGGCTGATAGGACGCAAACCGCTTTGGCAAGTCAGAGATCAGTGTACTCGGCGCCGCCGCGCCATCATCAAACGCCATGGCATAAATAAACGGCTTCAGCGTTGAGCCCGGCGAGCGCGCCTGCGCCGTCAGGTCCAGCCAACCACCGGCCCGTGCTCGACTTGCCGATCCGACCGCTGCCCGAACGGCGCGGGTTGGTACGTCCACCACCAGGATCGACACTTGTACGTCCTCGCCAGCCTTTTCCGCAGCCTGCAGCGCAATCTGCTCCAGTTCGGACTGCAAACCGGAGTCGAGTGTCGAGGTCACGTCTCCACTCTGATGCCGCGCAGCTCTGGCCGTGGCGTGCCAGGCGCGTCTTGGAAAGCCATAGTTTCGCCCCGGCAGAGCCGCCGCCATGGCCTCAACCGTCCGCGCTTCGTTCAGATAACCAAGCCGTTGCAGTTTGCGTGCAATCTCATCGCGCCCCGCCCGCGCGCCTTCCGGGTTCCGGTCAGGCCGTCGCACCTCAGGGGACTGCGGCAGCGCGATCAGCAGCGCAATCTGATCATCACTCAGTCGACCGGGTTCCCGGCCAAAATACCGCCAGCTGGCCGCGCGTATCCCTTCCAGATTGCCGCCATAGGGGGTCAGCGTCAGATAGAGTTCCAGGATTTCCTGCTTGCTCAAACGCGCTTCAATCTGATGCGCTCGGAACATTTCGATCAGCTTCGACGGAATGGTCCGCGGGCGCGGCTCGAGCAAGCGCGCGGTCTGCATCGTGATCGTCGACCCGCCGGAAACGACTTCACCAGAGCGGATCAGGCTCGTCACCGCACGCGCCATGCCGATCCAGTCAACACCGCCATGACGCCAGAAGCGTTTGTCCTCCACTTCCAGCAAAGCTTCAACAAACACCGGATCAATCTCATCGATATCGGCTTGAAACCGCCAGGCCCCAGTCTCAAGCGGAATAGCCCGCAGCGGGCGACCGTCTCGGTCGCTCACCAGCGTAGATACCACCCGGCCTTTCTCAATCGGCGGCGGGAAGACCTGGTCCAGCGCCAGCGCCCCGCCACACAAGATCGCGAGGGCCAGAACCAGCCGTTTGGCGAAGATCACCGGTCGCCGCCTGTTGCGGTCACTTGCGGCGCGATCACAACCTCAGTCGCCGCCGAGCGGGCAAACACATCCGGCCGGTACATGTCTTCGGCAACAACGCCCGGCATCGCGAACGTGCCCGGGGTCACGGCCCGCACGACATAAGCGATGGTGCGCGGTTCATTGACGACATCTATGGCAGCTACGAACCGGTCATCCCGCGCCTCTGCGGTTTGCGCCGCATTGATCTCTCCGACGAAGGCATAGGCACCTGACGGACCGTCGTCCCGCAAACCATCGGAGGGACGAAGCACAGTCTCAATCTCAAAGCCCGCCGGCAGCAGATCGGCAACGATCACCGGGTTGTTCCGCCGCTGCCTCGGGGTCAGCGTGACCGCAACCACAAACTGATCGCCCTGGGTGACGCTGGACAGATTTACCCGCCCACCATCGGTCGTGCGAAGGGTCTTGCTCACCGACAGGTCGGAACTGGTCGGCGGCGGCGCCGCTTCAGGGGCACCGGTAATCATCACGGTTCGAAAGATCGGGCTTGAGCCGCGGCGCAGTCGGAAGCTGACACCCCGTTCCAACTGATCGGCTGTCACCCAATAGCGGCGATCATTGTCGCTGCTGCGGCCCAATCCATCGACATCAAGGCTCAGACCATCTTCCTGCGACAGGCTGTTTACCCCGAGCAGCAGATAGGCCTTTTCCTGCGTGGTCAGCTGATCGGGCTCCGGCACGTCTTCGCCCAACCGCCCCGCGAGGTTCGACACCTGATCATTGAACCCGGTTTCGGCCGCAAGTGAGAGCACACCCGCCAAATCACGCAGCGGGGTCTGATAATAGTCGCCGTTATTATCATAGCCGAGCGCTTCTTCTGCCGCTTCAAACGCGCTGAAGGCGCGGGAGCGATCGCCCATATAAGACAGCGCTGCGGCCAGATGGGCGCGCGCCAGCGGCGAGCGCATGGAGGACAGCTCGCGATCATGCAGATACCGCAAGCGAGACACATCGGCCTTCCCGGCCCGCGCCAGCACATACAGGGCATAGGCGGACGCACGCTGCATCTTCAACTGCTCTGTATCCGAGTGCCAGCGGCTCTCATACGCATCCGTCTCATAGCCATAGACCCGCCAGGCATCGCCTTGCGCCACTGACCGCATCGACTGATAGGCCCGGTCGAGGGCGGCTTGCGGCACTTCGTATCCAGCTTCCTTGGCACGATACAGGAAATCCGTCGTGTAAGCGCCAAGCCATGGCGAGGCGTTGCCGTCTCCTTCACGCCAGAGGCCGAAGGCGCCATTCTCGCTCTGCCGATTCAGAACCCGCGTCACGGCCTCCTGAACTTGCACCTGCGCAGAGCCGCGTGACCCGTCTGCTCCCTCGTCGACCAATTGCTCGACATAGATCAGCGGCAAGGCCCGACTGATCGTCTGCTCTGTACAGCCATAGGGATAACGCGACAGCGAATGATAGAGCGCGTTCGGGTCCACCGGTAGGCCAGAGAAACTGACCGTCATCATCTCGGTGCCGGGCACCAGGCCGCCGAGCACCGTCTCATCCGGCGCATAGGTCTGCCCCGCCTCCATCAGGGTGCGTTCAATCCGGGTCACCGGCAGGTAGGCAGACCGGGTTTCAATCTGATAGTCCCGCGCTACCGAGTAGTTTTCAGGGCCCTGCACATTCAAGCGCAGATTTGAGATGCCCGAGCCGTCGGAGCTGAACCGCAATCCCTGATCAACCCGCTGGCCGCTCTGAACCGTGGTTGTAAACTCGCTTGCTTGCACATCCAGCGGCCCACTCGCGGTCAAGGCCGCCTCAAACGATCCACTTTCCAGCTCGACATTATCAATGCTGACGGTCGCGACCGCTTCATCACCCGGCGCCATAAAGCGCGGCAGGATCAAATCAGCGGGAGCTTTGTCGCGAACGATCATTGCCTGACTGGCCGACCCCAGCGCCGTATCTGACCAGGCCACCGCCATCAACCGCAACTCGCCATTGAATTCCGGCATATCGAAAGTGACATCCGCGACATTGCCGCGACCAACCTCGACGATCCCGCTGAACAGCGCGATCGATTTGGTCGGGACCACAGACAGGCCTTCACCACCTAACTGGTCACCACCGCTGCGGACCTCGGCTGGAAGTCCAAGATTCGGATCCAGCAAACGTCCATAATCGTCATACAGCGACAGACCCATCGCCTTCTTGCCGAAATACCAGGCAGCAGGGTCCGGGCTGTTAAACTTGGTCAGGCGCAGGATGCCCTCATCGACGGCCGCCAACGTGACATAAGCCTTATCGCGCGCCTCGCCTTCAACTTTCACCGAGATCGTCTGCTCGGTGCCGGGACGCGCCAGTTCCGGTGCTTCAATCTCGACATCAAACGTGCGGCTCGACATGTCGACCGGTACATACCCAACGCCGACCGCGCGCCGCGGCTTGGACTGAATGACCGGATCGCGCTGGGTGTAGACATTCACCATCACATAGGCGCCTTCGCCCCATTCCTCACTGACCGGCAAGGTAATCTGCGTTCCGGCGGCCTGCACCTGCCGCGACTCCACCGACAGGACTCGGTCGGTCGCAACAACAATCTGGGCCTGACCATCATAAGGTGGCACAATGGTGAGCGCGGCCGGACGGCCCGGCACAATCACCTGCTCATCGACCAGGACCTGAACCCGGTCCGGCGCCTCGACGCCATCATCAGACACAGCCCCGCCCCAACCGACATAGAACCCGCGACTGGTTTTCGCTCCGTCCGGCGCGGTGACGATTAGCTCGTGCGGCCCCCAGTCGAGATCAGAGACAGGCAGGCTCGCCCGACCGCCATCGGTCCGCGCGGTGCCTTCATTCACGGTCCGCACTGTCCGCGAGCGACGCCATTTCCAGCGTCCATTCTCCCGGTACCAATCATAGTGATAGTCGATCGCGATAATCCGCCAGTCGAGCGCGGTTTCAACACCTTCGCCTGACGCGTCGACAGCAGCGATCTCAAACGCACCACTCGCACCGCGTTCCAGACGCCCGTCAAAATCCTGTTTCGTCCCAAGATAGAGATCGCGCGGCCGATACGGAATGCGGACACTTTCCGACACCGCGCGCCCACCCGGTTCCAACACATTGACAACAGTGTTCAGACGCAAAGGATGGTCCGCGTCCTGCCCTCGACCTTCCGGCGCCAGCCGCAGGGTCGTGAGACCGGCGCCATCTGTGGTGCGATCCTGAAAATCGATGAACTGCTCGCGGAAGCTGCGTGTATGCTCGCCCCAGCTGAAGCCCTCCCTTCCGAACGGGTTCGGATCCAGCTCAAGCCGCGCCTGTGCTTGTACGGTCAGCCCAGCGCCGGGTGCGCCATACAGAAACCGGCTACTGACATCAATATCGCGCGCATCATCGCCCGGCAGCATCGGCGCGTCTTCGACATCAAGGTCGACCGCGATCCGCTGCGGAACAAAATCCTCAACCGAATAGGACACCCGCCCGGCGACACCCAACCCGTCCATCTCGACAACCGTTTGCCAGACACCGCGCGACGCATCCCTCGGCAAGGTCAGGTCACGCTGCAGGGTTCCTGCTGTCTCCACCAGAAACCGCTCACGCATCGCCTCCATACCATTCGGGCGATAAGTGATCAGTGTGCCCGCCCGCTCCTTGACTGCACGCCCAGTGCGATCGCGCATCATGGCCGTCAGATAAACCGTTTCACCCGGCCGATAGATCCCGCGCTCGGTATAGAGATAAGCGTCGACATCACCGGACGCCTCGCGCCCGCCAATATCCTCTTCAGACAGATCAACCGGCGCGCGGGTGAGATCCAGCACCGCTGTATCTCCTTTAAGGCCCGACGCCAGTACAATCTTCGGCGACAGATTGCCCGTCCCGGCCAGCAATTCCGCATTGAAACTGACCCGGCCATCAACCCCGGTTGCCGCCTCACCCAGCACTTCATTATTACGCGCGATCAGCTGCACCGTCGTGTTCGGCATGGCGCGCCCATCCTGCAGGCTGCGCAGGGTCACATCCAGCCCGCTGGCGCTGCGATAGGCTGTCAGCGCGAGATCCGTCAGCATGATCCAGCGTTGCGCCGATGCGGCCGGACCATCGCGGCGGTTCAGCTCTTTGGCATCCGTCAGTTCAACATAATAGGCCCCGGGGCTCAGCGTCCCGATCACATCCGGCAGCGGAAAGATGGTCACCACCGGCGCGTTCTGAACATTCTGAATGTCCATCTCGCCGGACCAGACCGGAGACGATACATCGGACGGATTCTCGTCGCCATAAACGTAGGCGTATTGTCCTTGCGCCCCTTCCCGGCCCTGAGTCAGCGTTTTGCGAACCAGAGCTCGGTCATTGACCCTTGAAACCGTGACATTCACCTTCTCGACATTGACCGTTTCGATCGCCAGACCGTCGGCATCCTCGCGCGGCAGAATAATGCCTGCGCCGCGAAACCCGACATAGGGCGGGCGATCCTCAAAGCTGATTGAAACCACTTCCTCGCGATCAAGCTCTGAACCATCCGCAGCGGGCAATCCCTCTAACAGAGTGGCGTTATAGCTGGTCGCAAAGCTCAGACCGCTTAGACACAGTTTCTCGCCTTCCACACCGTACGCGGCTTCTACATCGCCATCGAGCGGCGCATAGATCGAATAGTCGGTCTCCGGGTTCAAAGGCCGCGAGAACACGATACACGCACGCGGCTGATCTCCGCTGAGATCCGGCGCATAGCGGGTATAGACAAATTTGCTTTCTCCGAGTGCTTCGGCCCGGCGCTGGCGCTGTGTTTCGCGGCGCTCTGCAGCGACCTGGTCAGACCGCGAACGTTCGACAACTTGACCAGCTTCCGACTCTGGCGGCGGCGGCACATCAGAGATCTCCTCACCCCCTCCACACGCTGCGAGCACCAAAAACAGTGCGCTGAAGAGGAAAGTGCGAGCCCCCGATCGTGAACCGGTCATTCTAAGTATCCTTCTGCGTCCGCCTTAACCTTACATATTTCATTCAATGGAAACAGGGCAAAACCTTGCCGACGGGCGGGCCATCTCGAGAATTCTCTCAGTCGTCTTCGGAAACCTTGCCACGAAGCGCTTTGACCTGCCCCCGCTGTTTCTTGCTTGCGAGCCTGCGCCGAACCGCACCCCGCGTCGGCCGGGTTCGAACGCGCCGCTTCGGGGCGGTCGCCACCCCCGCAATCATATCTGCTAGCCGTTTGCGCGCGGCCTGGCGATTGAGCGCCTGACTGCGATGCTCTTTCGCTTCGATCAGTATGTCCCCGTCATTGGTCAGGCGCGCTTTGAACCGGCGTTGAAACCGGGCCTTCACATCTGCTGGCAAGGAACTCGCCGCCACGTTCCAACGCAGCTGGACCGCCGTCGACACTTTATTGACATTCTGACCGCCCGGGCCGGACGCACGCACAAACGTCTCGCTCAACTCCCATTCCGGCAAGCGTAAGTCCTTTGTCACAAAGACGTGATCATCATCCATATGAAGGGTCCGTTCAGGTACAATTCAGCCGCTTTTCCTAGTGTGAGAGGCAAGGCTTGTCACGAAAAGCCGAAATCCCGGCGGTGCTGTACCTTACTGCCGCAACCGAAGGAGGCACGCTATGGCCATCCTCAACAAGCTGTCGAAAGGCCTCGCCATTCTTGCAATGGCCAGCACAGCCTTGACCCCTCTTGCCGCCGCCGACAGAGGCGAAGGCAAGCGTTTCAAGGGCGATCGCATCCACAAATCAGAACAAAGCCGCCGCTACAACCAGCCGATCAACCGTCCGGAAAAAGTCCGAAGAACCGGCCCAGGCGGCGTCAAAGCCTATGGCGGAGACCGTTCAGACCGCCGAGACCGAGGAGAGCGCCGCGCCGACCGCGGTCACCGCCAGGAGTTGCGTGGCGGACGTGATTATCGTCAGGACGGCCATCGCGGAGACCGTGGGCATCGTGATCGCGGCGAACGTCATTATGCCAGCGACCGGCGCGATCATCGCGGCCACGGCAAACATGACCGCGGCCACTACAAACACGATAAAGGCCATTACCGCCACAAGGGCCATCACCGCGATAAGGGCCACCATAAAGGCCACTTCAACGGTGATCGCGGCCACTATAAGGGTCACCGCTCAGATCGGGTCCATCACCGTGCTTACAATCGCGGCTATAATCAGGGCTATCGCCACGGGCACCATCGCTCAAAGCACCATGGTTACAAACATCATGGCTATAAGCATCACAAGCCCTACTACAGTCACCACCATCACAAACCGCGATATAATTATCGCAGACCGGCTTATGCGTATTACAAACCGCACCGTATTTTCCGCCATTATTCGCGGCCAGTCTATCACCACACGTATCGCCCGATCGGGCACTATGTGCCGCGCTACACAATCGGTGGCTACTATCGCTATCACCACGATACGATCATTTTATCGAACTACCATTACTACGATCTGTATGATCCACCGCACGGCTATCACTGGGTGCGCGACTATGACAGCGGCGATGCTATCCTGGCCTCGATTGCAACAGGCGCCGTGATCGGCCTCATTATTGGTGCACTTGCGGACTAGGGCCTTTTCTTTTCGGATAGGATCAATTTGGCCGCTGGGATTTTTCGTTCTGGCAAGGCGTGATTGGCGACGCGGTGCGAGCACCGTTAGCCGATCACAACGCTGACCAGAGCGCAAAAGAACAAGGCCGGATGATTCTATTTGAAAAGAAAGGGACCTACCCCCAGACCGAAGGTTCACCAATCACCCGCTGGCAGAAGTCAGCGGGTGTTTTCCATATAAGCGACGATTAGTCAGCCGGCGCCGCGTCAATCACATCCAGCTGCGCTGTGCGCCGACCATTCCATTCATTGTCATTCAACCGCCCAGCCAGATGCACCCGCCCGCGCTGCATCAGCGCATCGCCGAGCGGGGTGCCCATACAGCGCCAGATCAGGCATTCCACCCGCGCTGAGCCGTCCTCGACCGTGATCTTCAAATGGTTCTCCCCAATCGGGCGCGTATAGGTGATCTCAACATCGCGCAGTGCAAAAACCGGCTGCGGCGCGCCCTGCCCAAACGGCCCCAGCGTCTCGACCTGATCGAACAATTCTGGCGTGACGGAAGCCGGCGCCAGCAGCGCGTCAATCACCAGCTCTTTCGCCGCCGCGCGTTCCTCCCGGAACTCAGACATATGCGCCGCCATCCATTCCTTGAGAGCAGGCAGCTGATCCGGCTGCAGGCTCAAGCCCCCCGCCATGGCATGCCCGCCGCCTGACAGGATCACGCCCTCTTTTGCGGCTGCAGCGATCGTATCGCCAATGTTCACCCCATGCACCGAGCGCGCAGAGCCTTTCGCGACTGGCCCCAGCCCCTCGCCCCAGCCAATAACAATTGCCGGTAGGTGAAACCGGTCTTTCAGTCGCCCGGCTACAATCCCGATCACGCCGGGATGCCACCCCTCCCCCGCCGCAATCAAAATGCCAGCATCCGGATCAGCATCCAGCGTCTTCTGCGCCTCAACTGAGGCCTGCTCCAGGATCGCCGCCTCCACCGCCTTGCGCTCATCGTTCAGCCCATGCAGCCGCTCAGCAATCTCAATCGCCTCAGCCCGATCTTCCGTCGCCAGCAGTTTCGCCGCAAGCCAGGGGTCCCCAACCCGCCCGCCTGCGTTCAGGCGCGGCCCCAGTACGAAGGTCGCATGATATACGCTCTCAATCTTGCCAATCCCGGCAATATCCGCGAGCGCGCGCAGACCAGTATTCTGCCCCCGCTCCAGAATTTTCAGTCCCTGACGCACAAAGGCGCGGTTCGCCCCGCGCAAAGGCGACATGTCACACAGTGTACCCAGCGCGCAGAGGTCCAGCCACTGCAGGATGTCCGGCAGCCCTCCATCCGGCGCAATCCCCCGCTCCCGCGCCAGCCGGTTCAGCGCCGCAACAAACACATAGACCACGCCCGCTGCCGCCAAATGGCCTTGGCCCGACGTGTCATCCGGCCGGTTCGGATTGACCAGTGCCGCCGCCGGTGGCTCTGCCCCGCTCATCAAATGATGGTCAATCACCACAACCGGTAGATCGATCGCCGCCGCATGCTCCAGCGCGTCGCGCGCCGCCGCCCCGCAATCGACGGTGATCACCAGATCCGCGCCGGTTGTTTTAAGCGCCTCAAACGCCGCAGGCGACGGCCCATACCCCTCTTTCAGCCGGTCCGGCACATAGAGGCCAAGCTCCCGCCCCCAGGCCCGAAAATACCGCGTCAGGATCGCCGAACTCGTCCCACCATCGACATCATAGTCGGCAAACACGGTCACCGCCTTACCCTCGACAATGGCGTCCAGCACCAAAGCCGCCGCCTTCTCCATATCGGCAAACGAAGACGGGTTCGGAAACGCATTGCGCAAAGTTGGCTTCAAATAATCCTGCGCATCGCTCGCACGCACCCCGCGCGGGGCCAGCAGCCGCGCGAGCAGATCCGAGCCCCCGACCTCCGGCGTCAACGCCCGCACCAACGCCTCATCACTCTCCCGCAACGTCCAAAACCGCCCACCATGGGACTGAGACACAGAAAAAGAGGAGGACGTCATCGCCCCTTATAACCGGGAGTCGCGCGTTACAGGAACAAGCCGAAGCAGCTTAGACCTTATGCCAACTCTTAATCTTCCGGACCATGCCGTCGGCGCTGCTCATGACCAGTGTGTCGGTCTCGATCGTGTTGCCACGGCGGGTGACGCCGTCGACGAGGCCGCCTTTGGTGACGCCCGTTGCGCAGAACACGGTCTCGCCTGAGGCGAGGCCATTGAGGTCATATTTCTTGTCATAGTCGGTGATGCCGGTACGGTCGGCGCGTTTGCGCTCATCGTCATTGCGGAAGACAAGCCGCCCCTGCATCTGCCCGCCAACACATTTCAGCGCGGCCGCTGCGAGCACGCCCTCGGGTGCGCCGCCTGAGCCGACATAGAAATCAATGCCCGTTGCCGGATTGGTCGTGTTGATCACGCCGGCGACATCGCCATCGGTGATCAGGCTAATCCGCGCCCCAACCGAGCGCAGGCTCTCGATAATCTCTTCATGGCGACGCCGGTCGAGCACGCAAGCGGTCATGTCGGACACGTCGACGCCTTTGAACTTGGCCAGCGCCTTAATGTTGTCAGCCGGGCTCTCGTCGAGGTCGATAATCCCCTCTGGATAGCCGGGACCAATCGCGATCTTGTCCATATAAGTGTCGGGCGCAAAGAGCAGCCCACCGCGCGGCGCAATCGCCAGGACCGCGAGCGCATTGGACATGGATTTCGCCGTCAGTGTGGTCCCTTCCAGTGGGTCGAGCGCGATGTCGATCTCAGGCCCGTTCCCGGTGCCGACTTCCTCGCCAATATACAGCATCGGCGCTTCGTCGCGTTCGCCTTCACCAATCACCACACGGCCTTTGAAATCGACCGCATTGAACGCGGTGCGCATTGCGTCAACCGCGGCGGCGTCAGCGGCTTTCTCGTCCCCGCGCCCGGCCAGTTTCTCTGCCGCAATCGCCGCCAGTTCCGTCACCCGAACCATTGCATCCGCCAAATGGGGGATCAGCACACTCGTCGTCATTCTACACTCCTCCGGGTTTATCGTCCCGGTTCTCTCTTCCCTGCCGCGTCAATAGGTATGACTTGCAGCATCCCGATATTTGTTTCTAACGCAGACAGCCTCTCTGTCGCTGCGTCGATTTCTCCGCGACTACACGCATGGGTCACAATTGCAACGGGCGAGACATCGTTGTCATCGGCTGAATCCTGCAACAGCTTATCCACAGAGACACCATGCAAGGCCAATGCCTCAGTTAGACTGGCGAGCGCGCCCGGACGGTCAGAAAGTTTCACACGCACAAAAAACGGGCAGCGTTCGGTTGGTTCTGCCGCAACGAAGCGCCGCACCTGGTGATGCGCCGCGCGGCCAAATGGCGAGCGCGCTGTCGGCGAGAACAGTTTGGAGATATCGCCCATCACCGCACTCGCGGTCGGGCCTGCCCCGGCGCCTGGCCCAGTCAGCGTCACCGCACCCAGAGGGTCGCCTTCGACCCGCACTGTGTTCAGCGCCCCGTCAATCCGTGCGAGCGGGTGATCGATCGGCATCGCCATCGGCGCGACCCGGCAGACGACACCACTTTCCGTTAGCACGCCTTCTGTGATCAGCTTGATCCTCAAGCCCAATCGATCCGCGAAAGACAGGTCCACCAGTTCGATCGTATCGACGCCTTTGACGGAGACCTTGTCGAAATCGAGATCGGCGGTGAACGCGATCGAGGCCAGGATCGCGGCTTTGTGGGCCGCATCCATGCCGGACACATCCAAAGTCGGATCAGCCTCCGCATAACCGAGCCGCTGCGCCTCCTCCAGCACATCTTCATAAGACCGTCCGGTGTTCAACATCGTCGTGGTCAGATAGTTACACGTGCCATTCAGAATGCCGGTGACACGCTTGACCGCAACACCGGTCAGGGAGTCTCGCAGAACCCGCACAATCGGCACGCCCCCGGCAACAGCCGCTTCGAACATCAAGTCGACGCCTTTAGTCTGCGCCAGTTCTTCTAACGCCTGACCGTGCATGGCGATCAGCGCCTTGTTCGCGGTGACGACAGGCTTGCCCGCTTTCAGAGCCTCTTCAACAGCGAACTTGGCCGGGCCGTCTGATCCACCCATCAGCTCGACGAACACATCCACGTCGCTGTCTTCCGCCAGTGAAGCCGCATCATCAAACCAGCGATAGCCGGAAATATCGACCGGCCGATTGCGCGATCGACTGCGCGCCGACACACCAACAATCTCGACCTTGCCCGGCAGGCGCAGGTCCGCCTGGCGTTCAACCAAATCGATCAGTCCGCACCCGACATGACCGAGCCCGGCAATTCCCAATCTGACAGTCTTCAAGACCCTGTTCTCCTCAACTCGCCGGGTGCGGCCTCCGCAGAAGACAGCCCAGCAAGAAACTTCTTGATGTTGCGTGCCGCCTGGCGAATGCGCTGTTCATTCTCCACCAGCGCGATGCGGACATGACGGTCGCCATGCTCGCCAAAGCCAGCGCCGGGCGCGACAGCCACTTCCGCCTCATTCATCAGCTTCAGGGCAAAGTCCAGGCTGCGCATGTCACCGCACTGTTCCGGAATTCTCGCCCAGGCAAACATCGACGCGCTCGGGACCGGAATCTCCCAACCGGCGCGGCCAAAACTCTCAACCAGCGTATCCCGGCGCGAGCGATAGGTCTCTCGGAATTCATCGACGCAGTCCTGCGGCCCATCGAGCGCGGCGCAGGCGGCCACCTGGATCGGTGTAAACGCGCCATAATCGAGATAGGACTTCACCCGCGCCAAAGCTGAGATCAGCCGCTCATTCCCCGCCGCAAAGCCGATCCGCCAACCAGCCATGGAATAGGTTTTCGACATCGTGGTCGTCTCAACCGCAATATCGCGCGCGCCATCAACCTGCAGGATGGAGGGGGTCGGCTCGTCGAAGTAGATCTCATTATAAGCAAGATCCGACAGGATATAGAGATCGTGCTTCTTGGCGAGCTTCACCGCGTCCTTGTAGAACTCGAGATCACACACGTCCGCCGTAGGATTTGAGGGATAGCACAGCACCATCGCTGTCGGCGGCGGTACGGAATATCGGATCGCCTTGCTGATCCCCGACAGATACGCTTCCGGGCTCGGCGCCGGGATCGCACGGATGGAGGCACCCGCCATGATGAAGCCGAAATGGTGTAGCGGATAAGACGGATCCGGGGCCAGAATGACGTCACCCGGCGCGGTAATCGCTTGCGCCAGATTGGCAAACCCCTCTTTTGAACCCAGCGTCACCACCACTTCGCGGTTCTTGTCGAGTGAGACATCGAACCGGCGCTTGTAATAGTCGACCAGCGCCCGGCGCAGTCCGGGAATCCCGCGCGAAGAGGAATAGCCGTGGACATTCGGCTTGCGGGCGGTCTCGACCAGCTTCTCGATGATATGTGGCGGGGTCGGCATATCGGGATTGCCCATCCCCAGATCAATAATGTCAGCGCCGGCCGTTCGCAGCTCGGCTTTGCGTCGATTGACCTGTTCAAAGACGTAAGGCGGCAGGCGCCGGATTTTGTGAAATTCACCGCGCATGTGCGGTCTCCATTAGCATAGCGGTTATCAGGCTAAAGGCGGCCACGCGGCGTGTCGAACAAAGCTTTGATCGCAGCGACCTCCTCATCGGTCATGAAGTCGGGGGCGGGCAACCGCCCCATAACCGCTCGGCGCGTGGCCACAACCCAGGCCAGCATCTCATCCGGGGTTTCGGTCGTTGGCTCAGCCCGGGGATCGTTTTGGAACATATTGAGTGCCGCTATTGTTTCTGCCTCGGAGAGGCCAAGATCCCGTTGCAGATCGGGATACCCTCCAAGCTCTGGAACGTCCCTGATACTCGGATAGCCTTCACCTGCAAGCTCGACTTTGCGTTCCTCGTACCAATCGGGCGCAGCCGCCCGAAGTTCACGCACTCTGTCCATCGAGCTGGCGCAACCCGCAACCGCGATAAGCGTTACGAAAAATACATGGCGCATTAACACAATCCTCGACTGGACTCACAATTCCCAAACCGTTTTAGTCGTATAGTGGTTCTCACAGAATGGCGAGAGCACGTCTGATGACTGATAGTGCGAACTTTGACAATTTTACGTTCAGCACGCTGCCGAACATGTTTGAAAGCATGGACCCGGCGGCGCTTCAGGCGTTGTCGTCCAATCTGATGCAGGCCACGCAGGAAGCCCAAGGCCTGATTTCCGACATGATGACCAGCGGGGCCGCCTCGCCCCTGTCTAGCCAGCGCCCCGACCCGATGGGCGGTCTGGACGCCAAGATGAAAATCGGTGCGGCCCTGGCGCGTCATCCGGAAAAGGCCGGCCACGCGATGATGACCCTGATGCAGGGCTGGATGAACCTGTTTCAGTCGATGGCCACGAAATCTGCGTTGCCCCGCGATCGCCGGTTTGCCGACCCGGAATGGACCGAAAACCCCGCCTTCGACTTCATGCGCCGGGCCTGGCAGCTGAATTCGGACTGGCTGAACGGCCTGATCGATTCTGTCGACGGTGATGTTGACGAAGAGACGAAGGCCAAAGCCCGCTTCTTTGCCAATCAGATGACCGAAGCCATGGCCCCGACCAATCTGCTTGCAACCAATCCCGCCGCCTTACGCGCGATGATGGAGAGCAGCGGACAAAGCGTGCTTGAAGGTCTTCGCAATGCCCGCCGCGATCTGCAGCGCGGGAATGGCCGCCTGTCGATCACCCAAACCGATGAGGATGCGTTCCGCGTCGGTGAAAACGTCGCCACGGCGAAAGGCCAGGTCGTCTTCCGCAACAAGCTGATCGAAGTCATCCACTATAATCCAAGTCGGAAAAAGATGCGCGCGCGGCCAATGCTCATCTTCCCGCCCTGGATCAACAAGTTCTACATTCTCGACCTGCAGCCGACCAATTCGATGATCCGCTGGCTCCTGTCCAAACGGGTCAACACCTTTGTCGTGTCCTGGCGCTCCGCCGATGCAGAAACAAAGGACTATACCTGGGACGACTATATCGATCAGGGCGTCTATGCCGCGCTGAAGGCGGTAACCGAAGAGACCGGCTCCAAGGACGTCAACGCCATCGGCTATTGCATTGGCGGCACCTTGCTGACCTCCGCCATGGCCCATATGGCCAAGGAAGATGACAACCGGATCAACTCGGCCACCTTCTTCGCCTCCCAATCCGATTTCGCGCAGGCTGGCGAGCTGAAAATCTTCACGGATGAAACGGCCCTCGATCATATCGACGACATCATCGACCAGCACGGCGGCATCATGCCCGGTGAGATGATGGGCGAGACGTTCAGCTGGCTGCGCCCGGCTGATCTCGTTTGGCGCTATGTCGTCGACAATTATCTGATGGGCAAGCCGCCCAAACCCTTCGACCTGCTTTACTGGAATGCGGACCAGACTAATATTCCGGGGCCCGTCCACCGGACTTACCTGAAGGACATGTACAACCGAAACGCCTTGTCCCGTGGCAAGTTCGATGTCTTCGGCGAGCCGGTCTCGATGGGCGATATCACAGCGCCCATCTTCATGCAGGCCAGCAAAAGCGATCATATCTGCCCGTGGCATTCCATCTATCGCGGCGCTCAAAAGTATGGCGGTGAAGTGACTTTCACACTGGCGGGCTCAGGCCACATTGCCGGCGTCATCAACCACCCGGACGCAGAGAAGTACCAGCATTGGGTCAACCCCTCCCTGCCGGACAATCCCGGCAAATGGTTCAGCGCCGCAGAAGAGCATCCCGGCTCCTGGTGGACCAGCTGGTGGGAGTGGCTCAAGCCGCGCTGCGGTGGGAAGATTGATGCGGTCAAACCCCGCAATCACGGTCTCGGCAAAGCGCCCGGCCAATATGCCGCCATTCGCATGCGCGACATCGCCGCCGGGATTAAGCCGAACGGCCCCTATAGTGATGAGATGAAGCCCGGCAAGCTGAACGGAAAGGCCAAATCCAAGAAGCCCAATTACCGCATGCCTGCGGGGCGTCAGCCTTCGGTCGGGGCGTAAGGCAAATTCGCTTTAGGCCAAGGCCGCGCGCTGCGCCTCAAACAACTCGCCGCAGCCTTTCTCGGCCAGCCGCATCATCTCTTCGAGTTCAACCCGTGTCATCGGGCGTTCTTCGCCCGTGCCCTGCACTTCGATAAAACCGCCATCCGAGCTCATGACCACATTCATGTCAGCCTCGCCTTTCGAATCCTCGGGATAGTCGACATCCAGCACCGGCACATCCTGGAACAGACCCACAGAAATCGCCGCCGCCTGCTTCAGGATCGGATCGGCCTCAATCACCCCTTCAGTCTTCAGATATCGACAGGCCATCGCAAGCGCCACAAACCCGCCTGTGATCGACGCGGTCCGCGTCCCGCCATCGGCCTGGATCACATCGCAATCGATTGTGATCTGGTTCTCACCCAGCGCTGACAGATCGACCACAGACCGTAAAGACCGCCCGATGAGGCGCTGAATTTCCTGCGTCCGTCCCGACTGTTTCCCCGCGGCCGCTTCACGGCGTCCTCTGGTATGCGTTGCGCGCGGCAGCATGCCATACTCGCCCGTCACCCAACCGGTGCCAGTTCCACGCATCCATCCCGGGACTTTGTCAGTCCAGCTTGCAGTGCACAGCACATGCGTATGCCCAAATTTCGCGAGACAAGACCCTTCGGCATAGCGCGTGACATCTGTCTCAAGACGAATCTCTCGAAGTTGATCGGCAGCGCGACCGGACGGGCGGGAAAACTGGGTCATATTTGATCTCTTTTGTGTAAATCGACTGACGCGCAAATTGCGGGTTTCGGCGAGTGTGTCTAGACTGCTCCTAAAAAGGTAGGCGGCACGCGCGTGGACAATGAAAAACTCAGAGCGGAGGCACGGGCTTCAATCCGCCCACGCCGCAGCTTCGGTTACGAGCTTGCCCGCGTCTTCTTTGCCGGGTTCCATCGGCTCTCAGGCTGGTCTGTCGAAGAGGGCATGCCGCCCGATCTGAAAACGGTCGTCCTCGCGGCTCCGCACAATACAAATTGGGACTTGATGCGGATGCTCGGCGTCGCCTTCTACTATCGCATTCCAGTGCGATGGATGGGCAAGAAAAGCCTTGGCGAAGGCCCGTTCGGATGGATGATGCGCTGGTGGGGCTTGCTGCCAGTGGATCGCAGCCAGTCGACCAGCCTGGTCGATCAGGTCGTCGAAGCATTCAACACCTCTGACGAACTGATCGTCGTCATCGCCGCTGAAGGCACGCGTTCCAAGGTCAAGCAGTGGAAAACCGGCTTCTACAACATCGCTTATAAAGCCGGTGTGCCGATTTCACTCGGCTTCATGGATTACGATCGCAAGGTCGGCGGTGTGGGCGGCCCGTTTATGCCGACCGGCAATTTCGCAGCAGACATGGAAGAGATTCTCGCCTTCTATCACGCGCATGTCGTGAACTTCGATCCCCCCAGCATCCAGATGCCGCGCGATGATTGAAACCGGCGCCGCTCAGACCTATTCCTAGGATTATGACAACCCGGCCCGACTCCCTGATGCAAACACTGGATGCACGTTCACGTGCGATCTTCAAACATATCGTGGAGACCTATCTGGAAACGGGTGACCCGGTCGGATCGCGTACGCTGTCCAAAGGTGGCATTCAGCTGTCAGCGGCCTCAATTCGAAATGTCATGGCCGATCTGACCGAGCTTGGCCTGCTCGATGCGCCACACGTCTCAGCCGGACGCATGCCGACCCATGCGGGCCTGCGCCTGTTTGTCGATGGCTTTCTTGAAGTCGGTGAGCCCGGCGAGCAGGATCGCTCAGAAATCGAAACCCGGCTGAAAGGCGCCGGACAGGACTTTGGCGGCGTCCTGAAAGAAGCCTCGTCCATCCTGTCAAATCTCACCAAGGGCGCTGGTCTCGTCTCCTCCCCAACCGATGACGCGCCGGTGCGCCATGTGGAGTTTGTCCCGCTCTCAACCGGCGAAGCGCTGTGCGTGCTCGTCAATGAGCGCGGCGATGTTGAAAACCGCCTCGTCAAACTTCCCGCCGGATTGCCGCAAACCGCCTTGATTGAAGCGGGCAACTATCTCGCCGCCCGCATGAAGGGCCGCAGCCTGCGTGAAGCGGCGATTGAGGTAAGGGCCGAAATCACCGAGCGACGCGCCCAGCTCGATGCGGCCGCCGCTGATCTGGTGGAGCGCGGTCTCGCCCAATGGGCCGGTGCACTACCCGGTGAAGAACGTGGCTTGATCATTCAAGGCCGCGCCAATCTGCTCAGCGATCCGGATGCGGCTGATGACATGGAACGCGTCCGTCAGCTGTTTGAAGTGCTGGAGCGCCAGAAAGGCCTCCTGGAAATACTCGACTCGACCCGCGAAGCCGATGGTGTGCGCCTGTTCATCGGCTCGGAAAACAGTCTTTTTCCACTATCGGGTTCAAGCGTGATTGTCGCTCCCTATATGAACGCGTCGAAACAGGTTATTGGCGCGCTCGGTGTAATTGGCCCTACCCGGCTGAACTATGCGCGGGTAATACCGATGGTTGACTATACAGCGCGAGTGGTCGGAAAGGTGCTCGGCCAGCGCAGGCAGGATTGAACGAGGGTGAAATGAGCGACGAGAAGATCAAGGACGGAATGCCGGAGATTGACGCAGGTGCGTCGAAGGCGGACCTCAAAAACGCTGCAGACGACATCCTGAAAGCTGCGAAAGCCGCCGATAAGGCCGCCAAAGCGGCTGAAGAGGCGTCCGACGAAGAGTTTGGCGAGCCGGTCCCCGAGCTCGAGCCCGAGGTCCACCTCACCCCCGATCAGCAAATTCAGATCCTAGAGGCCGAAAAGGAAGAGCTGCGCGACCAACTCCTGCGCACGCTGGCTGAAACCGACAATATCCGCAAACGCGCCGAACGCGAAAAGGCCGATACCAAAGTCTATGCGATCGAAAAGTTCGCGCTCGATCTGCTTAGCGTCTCCGACAATATGGCCCGCGCGCTGGAAGCTCTGCCAGAGGCCGAGCGCGAGGCGCTCACCGAAGGCGGCAAAGGCCTGCTCGGCGGGATTGAGATGACGCAGAAAGAGCTGCACACCGTCCTCACCCGCCACGGCGTCACCGCGATCGAGGCCGAGCCCGGCGCGGCGTTCGATCCGAACCTGCACCAGGCCGTCGCCAACATCCCGTCCGAACACCCAAACGGCACCATCGCTTCCCTCTTCCAGGGCGGCTGGAAAATCGGCAACCGCACCCTCCGCGCCGCCATGGTCGCCGTCAGCGCCGGACAGGCGAATTAAGTCTGCGACACGCCGCCGCGCGGCAGGCCACCTCATCGTGGAAACTACCTAGAGCTCCCAGTTCCGTCTTATCGGAGCCGGGAGTTTTCTATGACATCACGTTCCCAAATCACCTATGCACCGAGAGATAACTTCCGGAAACGGAAGCTCTTCGTCTGGGCGCTTGTTGGTCCGTTCAATCCGGCGTTCTGGCTGATGGCTTTGGGATACCAGATTATGGGCGAGGTCGGCTATTGGGTTATCTGGCTGCTTATCGCGCCGACCTGTCTCAGCGCCGGTCTGGCTTTGCGCCAGCTGAAACCGACAAGCGCGCAAGCTGGTAAGCTCACCGGCCCCGTATTGGGATGGTCACTCGCAACGATCATCCTCTACCCTTTGCTCGTCATGCTTCTGGTCCTGACCTATCAGTTTCTATCGACTTTGATCCTGAAGCCAGAAAGTCTGGTTTCCTTGCTGTTGGACATCGACGCCTTTATCGTGATCATAGGCTTCATCCTGCTCTACGCACCGCTTATTGGCATCCTGCCAGCCCTGTTTTCTGCGCTGACAGTCCAGCTCATGATCAAGCCGCTTCTTTTTGAGGCCGTGCATCCGCCCCGGCGACACGGCAAACTCACTGCCAAAACCACAGCACCCCAATCCCACTTCCCCCCTTGAACCTGCGCATTCGGCTCCCACATCGCTAGGCATCGGGGTGAGCGGTACAAAAAACCGTTGCCATCCCATTGGTTCTTAACGTAGAGCCGCCCGATGCTGGTGCTGCAAGACAGGCCGAATCTTGGCAGAAGGCGGCGGCTTAAAAAAGAGAGACACACTTATGGGCAAAATCATCGGGATTGACCTCGGGACCACCAACTCTTGTGTGGCCGTGATGGATGGCGGCGACGCCAAGGTTATCGAGAACAGCGAAGGCGCGCGCACCACTCCGTCCGTCGTCGCCTTTACAGAGAGCGGAGAGCGCCTGATCGGCATGCCCGCCCGGCGTCAGGGCGTGACCAATCCGGACTTCACCTTCTACGCCATCAAACGCCTGATCGGTCGCACGTTTGACGACCCGACCGCACAGAAGGACAAGGAACTGTCCCCGTTCGGCATCGTTAAAGGTCCAAACGGCGACGCCTGGGTCAAAGGCCGCGACAAGGACTATGCGCCACAGGAAATCTCCTCATTCATTCTGACCAAGATGAAAGAAACTGCCGAAGCCTATCTCGGCGGCGAAGTCACTCAGGCGGTGATCACGGTCCCGGCCTACTTTAACGACGCCCAGCGCCAGGCGACCAAGGACGCCGGTAAAATCGCTGGTCTTGAAGTCCTGCGCATCATCAACGAGCCGACCGCGGCCGCGCTCGCCTATGGCCTCGACAAAGGCGGCAACAAGATCATCGCCGTTTATGACCTTGGCGGCGGAACGTTTGACGTCTCCTTGCTGGAAATCGGTGACGGCGTCTTCGAAGTGCTCTCCACCAATGGCGACACGTTCCTCGGCGGGGAAGACTTTGACCTGCGCATCGTCGACTATCTCGCCGACGAGTTCAAGAAAGAGCAGGCGATCGATCTGAAAGCCGACAAGCTCGCGCTTCAACGCCTGAAAGAAGAAGCAGAGAAAGCCAAGAAAGAGCTCTCTTCAGCCTCTTCCTACGAAGTCAATCTGCCCTTCATTACCGCAGACGCCACCGGGCCGAAGCACATGAACATGAAGTTGACCCGCGCCAAGCTGGAAAGCCTCGTCGCTGATCTGATCAAGCGCACCATCGATCCTTGTAAAAAGGCCCTCGCGGACGCTGGCAAGTCAGCTGGCGACATTGACGAGATCGTTCTGGTCGGCGGCATGACCCGCATGCCAGCGGTTCAGGCTGCGGTCGAAAAATTCTTCGGCAAGGCCCCGCACAAGGGTGTGAACCCGGATGAGGTGGTGGCGCTCGGCGCGGCCATTCAGGGCGGCGTTCTGCAAGGCGATGTCAAAGACGTTGTCCTGCTCGACGTCACACCTTTGTCGCTCGGCATTGAAACCAAAGGCGATATCTTTGACCGCCTGATCGATCGCAACACGACGATCCCGACGAAGAAGTCGAAAACCTACTCAACGGCTGAAAACAACCAGCCTGCGGTGACCATTCGCGTCTTCCAGGGTGAGCGTGAGATTGCCAGCGCCAACAAACTGCTCGGCCAGTTCAACCTTGAAGGCATTCCACCTGCCCCGATGGGTGTGCCACAGATTGAGGTCACGTTCGACATCGACGCGAACGGTATCGTCTCTGTGTCAGCCCAGGACAAGGCGACCAATAAACAGATGCAAATCACCATTCAGGCCGATGGCGGACTGAAAGATGAAGACATCCAGGCGATGATGAAAGATGCTGAGGCGAACGCCGAAGAAGACAAGAAACGCCGTGATCTCGTCGAAGCCAAGAACGCAGCTGAAGCCCTCGTCCACCAGACTGAGAGCCAGGTTGAGGAGCACGGCGACAAAGTCGATGAAGCGGTAAAAACCGAAATCACCGATGCAGCCGCAGCACTCAAAGAGGCAGCTGAAGGCGACAATCTCGCTGACATTCAGGAGAAACATCAGGCCCTGATGACGGCAGCGATGAAACTCGGCGAAGCCATTTATGGTGCTCAGCAAGCAGAAGCAGCTGAGACTGACGCTGCCGCTGATGCGGCTGCCGATGGCGACGATGTCGTCGACGCGGATTTCGAAGAAGTCGACGAGGATCGTAAAAGCGCCTAACCGCGCCTGATCAAATCAAAATCGAAAAGCCCGCTTCACACCGAAGCGGGCTTTATCTTTGTGAACACCCCAAAAAAAAAAGAGGCCGGACCAATCGAGGGTCCGACCTTAGAGGAAAGGAAACGCTCCAGCCTATTCAGCCGGAACGAGAGCTGGTTTCTGCCTGGCGGCTTTGCGGGCCGCTTTCAAAGCTTGCGCGCGGGCCTCCTGCTCATCCAGCCGCTGCAGGTAGTTCGGGTACTCGGTGCCCATCGCCCGGTCCCACCAGGTGAAATAGAAGCCGAAATTGCCGGTGCCCTTCTCGTGGTGCATGTCATGATGCGTGACAGTCGTCAGCCAGCCCAGAACCGGCAGACGGGCCCAGTGGCGCGGGAAGACTTCATAGCCGCAATGGGCCAGCGCATTTTTAAAAATCATGATCGTCAGCACGATATAGAGCGCCAGACTGTGGGTCGGGATCAGCATCAGCGCCAGTGGGACATACATATACTCAATCACCGCTTCGCCCGGGGCAAAGTTATAGGCCGTGAACGGGGTCGGGTTGTGCGAGCGGTGGTGCTGCATATGCGTGCGCTTGTAGAGCTTGGCCGTATGCATCGCCCGGTGCGTCCAGTAGAAGTAAGTGTCGTGCAGGATGATCAGCAGTGGGATGGAGATCCAGAACCAGACCATGCCATACTCGGCAAAATCATCATATTTCTGGAACAGGCCGATATCCGCCGCCTCGAAGATGAAAATGTCCATCGCCACGAACACGCAGACCGTTTTGAACGAGCTTTTCAGCTCCATCTGAATCTGTTTCGCCCGCGGTGTGGGCTTGCGGATCTTCCGGCTTTCGATGAACCGGCTGAGGCAGATCCAAAGCACAAAGAAAGTCGTCAACGTGCCAAGCGCATAGCGGGTCGACTCGAACTGGATCCCGCCGAGGATACGCGGTCCAAGATACTCGGTAAAGAAAGATAACAGGTCCAAATCGGTCTCCTCATGCCTTGATGAGAGCACCAAACCCGAGCACGCCAATTCAGGCTCCGCAGCGGCGAAACTGCAGGCTTGTTTTCAAAAATGCAGCGAGTTTTTCAGGATTGAACAGCTTTTTCGAGCGCTTTGGTTCGAAAATCACTCGGGGTCTGCCCGACCTCTGCCTTGAACGCCCGGTTGAACGTCGCCAGCGAAGCATAGCCAGAATCCATGGCGATGGTCAGGATTGGGATACGCGCCTGCGCTGGGTCTGAGAGCGCTTGCTTCGCATCCCCAAGCCGGTACTGATTCAGGAACGCTGCGAAATTGCGATAGCCGAGCCCCTTATTGATCAACGCGCGCAATTGATGCTCCGGAACATTCAGCTTCTGCGCCAACATGCCGATCGACAGCCCCTGTTCTCGGAACAGGTGTTCATTTTCCATCGCCGCCGTTAGCCGCGTATGGGTCGCAGCGTCTTTCGGATCGACCTTGGGCTTGGCGGGCAATGGTTTTTCGACCGGGTCGAACAGCAAGGTTTCCGGCAACAGACGCAAAAACCAAAGCGTCCCAAATACGATGACCGGCCAGGCCACAATCACCCTTATCGTGGTCAGCCAGTCAGGATCACTATTATTGCCTGTCAGGCCATAATGCAGCGTTTCGCCGCTGATGATGACAAGCGCGGACAGCCCCATTCCGATAACGAACCACAATCGGGTTCTGCGCCGTGTCTCGATCAGGTCGTCCTTGCGACCAGACAATGCCGTCCAGATCAAATGCGCCAGGACTCCAAAGCCAATCAGCCTGTTGCCGATCATCGCGAGATAAGTCACCGGCTGATACTCCAGATAGATCGACGTCTGCAAACTAAACACACAAATGATCGACGTCGCGAGCACGCCCCAGTGCCATCGCTGCAACCGAAAATCATCTTGAAACAAGGACAGACCGAACAGCCACAATAAAACAACGTTCGGCACATGGAAGATCCAGGACACGACTTTGACGACGAGTGGTGCGTCATACCAGCTCGGCATGGTGCTCAGAAACATGCCGCTCAGACAGATACAACACGCCGCGGCCAGCCGTCCCTGCAACAAATGCCGGGCATCTCGCAGCGTCAGAACTGCCATAAGCAGCAACAATGTCACCGCAGAAAACCGGATTGAGGCATCGAGCAAAATCATGCGCCTAGGCATGCCCGCATTCGCGAAACCGTCAAGACCTGCCTATTCGGTGGGTTGCAACCGGCCATCGGCATCAGCGATACGATAAAAGCACGATGTGCGCCCAGTATGACAGGCGCCGCCCGTCTGCTTCACACGCATCAGGACCGTATCCTGATCACAATCTATCCGCAGCTCCACAACCTCCTGCACATGGCCGGAGGTCTCGCCCTTGATCCACAACTCAGCCCGGGACCGGCTCCAATAGGTTGCACGCCCGGTTTGCAGCGTCGCCGCCAGCGCCTCAGCATTCATCCAGGCCAGCATCAATACCTCTCCGGTCGCATGATCCTGCGCGATCGCCGCGACCAATCCATCGGCGTTGAACTTCGGGCGCAGCTGGTCTGTCTCGTCCTGAGCAGTCCCGGACAATGGGGGTTTATATGACATGCTCACTCCTCATCGCGGCGCGGTCGGCTTCGCTGTACCCCAGAACATCAAGAATTTCATCTGTATGTTCACCCAGCGTCGGCCCTGCACTTGAAACCTCACCCGGCGTATCGCTCAGCTTCGGCACAGGGGCCTGCATCGGCACGTCCTGCCCGATCAGCGGCGAGAACACGCTGACAATCGCATTGCGCGCCCGGATATGATCATCGGCGAGCATATCGCGCGCCGTATTCACCGGCCCGCACGGCACCGCGGCTGCCTCACAAAGGCGCAGCACATCAGCCTTGCTATGTACATGCGTCCAGGCCGCGATCTTCTCATCCAGCTCCAGTTGATGCGCACCGCGGCCGTCATGCGTGGCAAAGCGCGGATCATCGGCCCAGTCTGCTCCGATCATCTCGGCCAGACGTTCAAACAAGGTGTCCTGATTGGCCCCGATGATCACCATGCCGTCGAGACACGGATAAGCACTCGACGGCGCCACCTTTGGCAGGATCGCGCCGGTGCGCTGACGGGTGTGATGGCCGAGCGCATATTCCGGGATCAGGCTTTCCATGAAGGCCATGACACTCTCATAAATCGCCGCATCAATCACCTGACCCTTGCCCGTCTTTTCTCGTAGGTACAGCGCGATCATCGCACCAAAGGCCGCGAACGTCCCCGTCATCGTATCTCCGAGGCTGACCCCGGCCCGTGCCGGCGGCCGATCCGGTTCCCCAATCAGATGCCGCAGACCCGCCTTGGCTTCCCCTACGCTGGCATAGCCCGGCTTGTGGCTTTCCGGTCCGGTCTGGCCATAGCCAGAGACCCGCACAACCACCAGCCGCGGATTGATGGCCTGCAGAACCTCTGGCCCCAATCCCCATTTCTCAAGCGTCCCCGGCCTGAAATTTTCCACCAGAACATCGGCTGTACTCGCCAGTCGCTTCAGCACGGCCTGCCCCGCCTCGACCCGCAGATTCAGCGTCAAAGACCGTTTATTGCGCGCGATGATTGGCCACAACAGACCCTGCCCATTGACCTTCACCGCGCCCCAGTCGCGTGCAGGATCAGGCCGGTCCGGCGCTTCGACCTTGATCACATCAGCGCCAAAATCGCCCAGCAGCTGCGCGCAAAATGGCCCGGCAATCAGCTGGCCCAGCTCAATCACGCGCAGGCCAGCAAGCGGCGGTTCAACAATCGGTTCTGTCATTCCCCCTCAATGCCCGTTAAATACCCTGCATGACAAGACGCATTGATATCGTGGAGGTCGGCCCGCGCGACGGGTTACAGAATGATCCCGGCACTCTGACCACAGAACAGAAGCTCGAATTCATCACCCGCCTCGAGGACGCAGGCGTCAAACGCATGGAGTCCGGCTCCTTCGTCTCGCCCCGCGCCGTACCCAAAATGGCCGACAGCGCAGAGGTCTTTCGCGGCCTCGACCGCACCCGCAAGACCCGCCACATCGCCCTCGCCCTCAACGAAAAAGGTGTCCGCCGCGCCGTGGATGCCAAGGCCGATGAGATCAATTTCGTCCTCGTCGCGGGTGAAGGCTTTGGGCTAAAGAACCAGCGCATGACCCCGCAGGAAAGCGCCGACGCGCTCGCTGCCTGCGCGCCTTTGATCCACGAAGCCGAAATCCCGCTCTCGGCCACCATTTCCGTCGCCTTCGGTGACCCTTATTCCGGCGAGGTTGAGCCTGCCGTGGTCGCCAATCTCGCCGCCCAGGCCCAGCGCGCAGGCGTCGCCGAGGTCGGTCTTGGCGACACGATCGGCGTCGCCACGCCGTGGGATGTGCGCAATGTGATTGAGCAGGTCCGCCTACAGGCCCCGGATGTCTATCTGCGCTTGCACTTCCACGATACACGCGGGGCCGGACTGGCCAACGTCTTCGCGGCTGTCGAGGCCGGGATTGATGTGATTGACGCAAGCTGCGGCGGCATTGGCGGCTGCCCCTTTGCTCCGGCTGCAACTGGCAATGTCGCCACCGAAGACGTCGTCTACATGCTGGAGCGCGCTGGCTTCGAAACCGGGATCGACCTCGGCAAGATGATCGAAACTGCCAAATGGCTCGAACCCCTGCTGGGCCACAAGGTCAGCTCCAGCCTCAGCAAAGCGGGCGCGTTTCCGTAAAACCAATTCGCAAAACGAGACAGAGACCAAAGACCCAATCCCCGTTTGATGCTATCATATCTCATCATGCCCAAGTTGACGGAAGAGATAAAAGCCTTTGCCGCGAAACAGCGGCTCGGCTTTCTGGCCACGGTTTGCCCCGATGGCTCGCCCAATCTATCGCCGAAAGGCCTGACCTTTGTCTATGACGCAACAAGGATCGTGATTGGAGACGTCAGATCTCCCGGCACGATTGCGAACCTGCGCGCCAACCCGGTGGCGGAACTCAACATCGTGGATCGCAACACACGCAAAGGGTTTCGCTTCAAAGGCACCTGCCAGATCCATACGTCCGGCGCCGACTTCGATCGCTTTCTAACCTTCCTTCGTGCCCAGGGAGCCTCTTCCGACATCGCCTCCGTAATCGAGATGACCGTCACCCGCGTTCGCCAGGTCATCTCCCCCGCCTATGACAACGGCGCCTCAGAAGCCGACATAGAACGCCGGTTCCGACAACACTACGCTGACGAGCCAGACACCTCTCCTGGAAAATAGAGGGTAATAGTGCCATTGCGTGCATCTACACCGGACCATCACAACACTTCTCAAAGACCGATCGAGCACAAACCAGGCGACCATCGAGGGGCGAGTTTAGGGCGCTAAGGCAATGTCCGCGTCCGGCGTCAGAGGGGACATTCGCTGCAACTTAAGATTCATTGGAAAAATACTCCATCCGACTCTTGATAAACGGAACTTTGAGGCCGCTGATCTGTTTGTAGCCAATGGCCCAGTCGTCACCTTCTAGGTATTCGAGAGTTCGTGAGACCGTCCTGCCAAATTGGCTTTTCGTGACCAAGCGAGTATCGCCCGTGACAATCCCATCAAGCAAAGTCTCGACGTGAGACTTTACGCTCGGATAAGGGAAAATGTAGGACCAAAAGTCTTTGAAACCGATGTTTATTTCGTCGCCATTCTGGAGACCTAGGTTGAGTTCGAACGACAAACCTTCTTGTAGAGGAATGGTCATCAGCAACTCAAGATCGTTCTGTTCCTTTAATTCGATGCGTAAGCCATGCTTCGCAGCAAACGCCCGGAACAGCTTTTCAACTTCGTTTTCAAAATTGAGCAATTGCGACTCCACCCAGCGGGTATCCCGCCGTAGATTAATTCTATTGAAGTCTGCGGCGCAAGTCCGACCTAGTGCCCGCTCACGAGCCCAAAGCAGACATTGCAATCCGGGTTTGCTATCGGGCTGCAGCAAAGGAAACGACACCATGACGTCAGCGCTTAACAGGCCAAAACTATTCACCGCTATTGTGGTTGGTGTGATGTCCACAGTGATAATCATGGGCCTGATACTGTGTTTTCTACAGCCGACAAAATTATGGAGGTGGATCGCCTCCATGTCCTTTCTTCCGATCGTCAGCCTTCTCCTGATATGGATACATGGGAGGCTCTCAGATGAGACCGTGCGACGTCAGATCGGAAAGCTACGTGCAGGGATGGTCGGTGCTGGAGTTCTTCTGGCGACGTCGCTGGGCTTCTCAATAACCGATGTACTGCAATGGACTGATCCAGACGCAAATGGTGCGATGCGAATGGTTTGGATTTTATTCCCAGCGATGTTTATTGCAGTTTCTGATGTCTTTGGGAGTTGGCTTTCCCATAAGGCTGAGGGTCCGCCCGAAAATTGAGTTGGATATGTCCGCGTCTGACCCATTGTGAGTGCCCGTCAGGGTGTTTTAGGAAGCTCGCTTCTACTCGGTTTCTTGTTGGATAGACATCAACTTATCCTCCCCTCCCAAATCTCGCGTATGCTTCTGCCCATGGACATTCGCTTCACTCTCTCTGCTGTGGCCCACCTGCCGGTCTATCTCTGGCCGTGGGTGTGGTGGCAGCTGTTTGCGATCAAACGCTGGTGCCGGGTGAACAACCGCAAGGTCCTCTGGCAGGCGGATGAGCACGGAAAAGTCTGGGTCACTTACGTCTCAGATGACGAGAAAGACCTCACCGCCTGGTTTCATCAACAGAACAAGATCTACCGCCCGCATTGGTATGCGATCTACAATGAATCCGGCGAAATGCACCTCAGCGCGATCCACTACTGGATGGGCCGGATCATGGAATGCGGCGAGCGGTTTATGCATCGCGTAGTGTCTCAGGCGGTGCGGACTTTGCCTGCCATTGAAGACAGCTCCTAGCGACCCGCAGATGCCCGCGCAGGCGGGCACCCATGGACCGATCTCAGCCCAAAGCGCCTGAGGAACGTACGGTCCATGGACACCCGCCTGTGCGGGTATCGGCCGAAGCCTCCAAACGACAACTCACCTTCCCCCACAGCCGCATCCGCGGCCGCACGTGCTGGCCTCAACTCAAAGCGCCGCAATCACCCCTCGAACGCACCCGGGTACCGCTCCCCCTATTCCGGCGATGTCTTTGGCCTTGATCTAACCGGTCAGATCTTCCGCCAGGACAGTCATGTTGACCGAGTAAGATACCTCGCCCTCGTCTGTATCCTTATACACCACAGCGAGAAATTCCGCGCCCAGGTAGACCTCAACCGAATCGTCGGTTTCCTTCCGCGCGACCAGACGCAATCCCGGGTTCAGCTTTTCTTTCAGATACGCCTCAAGGCGCAATACTTCTTCGCGGTCCATGGCAGATGATCCTTAATGCTTTCAGATCTGCCATAAGCGAGTCCCCAGAAAATGGAAACCGCGATGACTGCGTCTATTAGTAGAAACTCATCTTGGATTTCTCTTTCGGTGCTTCGCCGGGTTCCGGCGGATTAGCGATCCGCCATAAACCGCCAAACAGGAGGAAGAGCAGCTCAACAATAATCCGAGCCACCAGCGTGGTGACCACGCCGAAAATCGTCGCTTCGTTGATCAGCAAGCGCACCACCGCATTGCTCTGGCTGTTATCACTCGGGTTGCGCATCAGATCCAGATTGGCCAGCCAATTGGCGAAATCGTCCATCGTGAGATAGGCCTGCGGATAGAACAGAATGGACAGCATGATCAGAAAGATCGCGACAATGAAGGTCAGCACGATCTTGGTCGACGCCATCGAAAGCGCGCGAAACACAGTCAACATATCCGACTTCCCCTTTGTTTCGGATCCCAAACATACCGCCAATCCCGATCAGCGTAAATCCGGCGCGAAGGTTTAGTCACCGCTCCAGTTCGGTTTGCGCTTCTGAGCAAAGGCCAGCGGCCCCTCGATAAAGTCGGGGCCTTTCAGCATGTTGGAGATGCCCTCATACTTCGCCTTAAAAGCTTCTTCGAAATTCGCCGTATCCAGCCCTTTCATCACAACTTCCTTGGAACAGCGGATCGACGCCGGGCTGCACTCTTCAATCATGCTGGCCCATTTCATCGCCGCGTCCATCAGGTCGGCCTGCGGTACAACATCATTCACAAATCCCAGCTCTTTTCCTTCAGCGGCATAAACATGGCGGCCGGTCAGGATCATGCTCATTGCCCGCTTCAGCCCGATCTGACGCGGCAAGCGATGTAATCCACCTGCGAGCGCGGCGAGCCCCACTTTCGGCTCAGGCAGCGCAAAGCGCGCGCTGTCAGCAGCAATGATCAGATCGCAGGCAAGCGCAATCTCAAACCCGCCGCCCATGGCAACGCCATTGACTGCGGCAATCACTGGCTTGTTGAGATCATAGCGATTGGTCAGTCCGCCAAAGCCGCTCGGCACCGGAAACATTTCACCGCCTTCGGCTTGATAGCGCAAATCATTGCCAGCGCTGAAGGCGCGATCTCCCGCTCCGGTAATGACGGCCACCCAAAGATCCTTGTCCGCGGCGAACTTGTCAAAAACCTCACCAAGTTCCTTGTTGGCCGGTGGATGCAGCGCGTTCATCTTTTCCGGTCGGTTCATCTCAACAATCAGGACATGCCCTTTTGTTTCGGTTTTCACGAATTCATAATCTGCCATAGCGCCGCTCCTCCACTGCTTTTGGGATCAGGCTATTGGTGTATGATCGCGAATCAAGGATGACGTGGCGATATGGCAAACCAACAGCCCCTGGATCTGGCCGAGATTGATCCGCCCCGCTGGCGAATTATGACGGGCGATACGGTCTATGGTCCCTACACGCTGGGCCAGATGCGCAGCTTTGTAAGCGAAGCGCGTCTGACTGTCACCTCCAAAGTCGCCGATGGCGATGGCGGCGCTTTTATTGAAGCGCGAGAGCATACCGACCTGAAGCCGCTCTTCTCGGCGGCACCGGCTCGCGCCCGGAAGGCACCGCAAACCGAGCCCTCCAATCTCATGGTGATCATTCGCCATACCGGCGATAGCCGCGCGACCGTTCTGAACGTGTTGAACGAACTTGGCCGGTTCGCTGAAATGATGCCGGGGGCGTATCTGCTCTCTTCGACAGAGCGCGTCTCGCAAATCCGCTTGCAGCTTGCAGAAGCCGCCGCGCCCGGAGACCAGATCGTCATCGTCAATGCCTCGACCGGGCGCCTCGCCTGGGCTGGTCTGGGGACTGAGACAGACGCACTCGTCCGCTCGGTCTGGACCCCCAAGGCCTAGGCCGCAACCTCAATCTCAGCTCTTGGCAGTGGCGCCTTGCCTAGGATCAGGTCGGCCGCCTTCTCGGCGATCATGATCGTCGGCGCATTTGTATTGCCGCCAATCAGGGTCGGCATCACAGACGCGTCGACCACGCGCAGTCCTTCGACCCCGCGGACCCTCAGCTCATCATCAAGCGGTGCTTCGTCCTGAATGCCCATCGCGACCGTACCAACCGGATGGTAGATCGTTTCGCCTTTCTCGCGGATAAAGGCGTCGATTTCGGCATCGGACTGAACATCCGGTCCGGGCATCAATTCCTCTCCGGTGAAGTCAGCCATGCCATCCTGCTGGCAGATCTCTCTCATCATTTTGACGGATTCACGCATAACTGTGCGATCGCCTTCGGTGGCAAGATAGTTCGGATCGATCAGCGGGTGATCAAACGGATCGCCGCTTGCGAGCGAAACCGTGCCCCGGCTTTCCGGGCGCAGTTGACACGCATGGACCGTGTAGCCGTCTTCATTCGGGCTCTCCTTGGCATGATCCATCATGATCGCATTCACCATATGCAATTGGATGTCCGGCCGATCGAGCCCTTCTCTGGTCTTCAGGAAGGCCCCGGCTTGCAGGAAATTATCCGCGCCTGCACCGGTCTTGCTCATCAAGTATTGGATCCCAACCGCCAGCTTTTTCAGTCCGGCCTGCTGAGAATAGGCAGACAACTTCTTCGTCATCTTGTGGATCACAGTGACGTCGAGATGGTCTTGCAAGTTGGCCCCGACAGAGGGCTGATCAACAATTGCGGTGACGCCATGTTTACGCAGCATCTCGGCTGATCCAATGCCCGACAGCTGCAGGATTTGCGGCGACTGAACCGCACCTGCACAGACAATCACTTCCTTGTCAGCGGGAACAAGCTCTGGCTCAGCGCCGCGTTTGGGTACAATTTCGACCCCGACAGCTTTGCCGCCTCTAAACACCACGCGTGACGCGAGCGCCGTCGACTTGACGGTCAGGTTTTCACGTTCCTTCACAATCGGACGCAGGAAAGCTGCCGAAGCGCTCCAGCGCTCGCCCTCGAAGATCGTCCGCTGATAGACGCCAACACCTTCCTGTTCAGCACCATTGAAATCCTCAGTCTTGGGATATCCGGCCTGCTGCCCCGCTTTTACAAACGAGTCATAGACAAGCGAGTTCATAGGGCTCTCTTCGATCTTCAGTGGCCCGTCCGAACCGTGGAAATCGTTCTTGGGTCCCTGATACCCTTCTGATTTGCGGAAGTAAGGCAGCACATCCTCATAGCCCCAGCCGCGCAGGCCGCTCTGACGCCACTGATCATAGTCGCGTGCATGACCACGGATATAGATCATGCCATTGATCGATGACGATCCACCCCAGCCTTTCCCGCGCGGCCACCACAGCTTACGATCGTTCATATGGGGTTGCGGTGTCGTCCAGAACCCCCAGTTCTGATCATTCTCTTCCTTGATCAGGTTCCCGACCCCGGCCGGCATCTTGATCATCAGGGATTTGTCCTTTTTGCCCGCTTCAATCAGGCAGACGCGAACCGAAGGGTCTTCGCTCAAACGGTTTGCGAGCACACAGCCTGCGCTGCCTGCCCCCACAATGATGTAATCGAACCCCGTCTTCATTCGCCTCGCTCCATTGATTCTTATGTGTTTCTATACGTCACAGTGGCGTAATTTGCGCAATCATCAACCATTTGTGAACACCCTAAGACTAGAGATAATACTAAGATTATGGCTGCGGCAAACGGGCGGTGCGCTGCAATATCAGGTTGGAGACTTAGAATGGGTACCGCTTTGCAGATCGAAGAACCGACGCGTTCGATCGTCAAGACCTCTCATGACAACCGCCTGCACCACCGTGTCGATCTGGCGCTGGATGGTCGTTTCATGTTTGACGAGGCCGATCACAGCCTTCGCACCGTCAACGTATCTTGTGGGGGCGCCTTGTTTGAAGCAGAAGCAAAGCCTCCGGTTGGCGAAGGGGTCGTCTGCTATTTCGATGATCTAGGCAGGGTCATGAGCAAGGTTGTACGCCATGTCGCCAACGGTTTCGCGGTTGAGTTCCAGGCCTCCCGCCACAAGAAGGACAAGCTTGCGGATCGTCTCGTCTGGCTGGTCAATCACAAGAATTTTGACCTCGAGGATGAACGCTCTGCCCCACGCAAAGCCGCCGGTGGGCCAGCATTGGTCTCACGCGCCAACGGCTCGAAGCTTCAGTGTCGTGTGATCGATATCTCTCTAACCGGCGCAGCCTTCGAGGTTGACGGCCCGGCCCCGGTCATTGGTGAGATTGTCCAGGCCGGCTCGTTAAAAGGTGAGGTTGTCAGGTCCATCACCAACGAGTTTGCGATCCGCTTCCTGCACCGCGCTAACAAATCAAAATAACAATTCTCTCTTGAAGCGGATCGGCGATGAAGCCATGTCTGCTGACAGGAGGACTGACGATGAGCGACAATCCCGATATCGGCGCCCCACCCCCGGTCTGGACCCGGCTCCGGTTTGAAGCGCGCGCGGCAGCGGCGGATGAACCCGCTATGGCAAGCTATATCGACGCGGCCATTCTGACCCATGACAGTGTCTGCCAGGCGCTCGCCTTCCATATGGGCGAGAAGCTCGCAGGCCCTGAAATGGGGGCACAGCAAGTGCGCCAGATTGTGGCGAATTCCTATGACCGCGATCACAGGCTGGTCGAGGCCGCGGAAGCAGACATGCAGGCCGTGCTGGAGCGTGATCCGGCTTGTCGCGGCCTGTTGCAGCCTTTCCTGTTCTTCAAGGGTTTCCTGGCGCTACAGACCTATCGGATCGCCAATCACCTCTGGAAACAGGGGCGCGAAACCGTCGCCTTTCAGTTTCAGTCACGGGCGAGCGAGAAATTCGCGGTCGACATTCATCCGGCCGCCACGATCGGACAGGGCGTAATGCTCGACCACGCCACAGACATTACGATCGGTGAGACCGCGATTGTCGGCGACAATTGTTCCCTACTTCACGGCGTGACACTGGGCGGAACCGGAAAAGAAGTGGGCGACCGGCATCCGAAAATCGGCCGCGGCGTTCTGCTCTCGGTGGGCGCGAAAGTGCTCGGCAATATTCATATCGGCGACGAAGCCAAGGTTGCTGCTGGGTCTGTGGTGCTGAAAGACGTGCCCGCGCAATGCACCGTCGCTGGCGTACCGGCCAAACAAGTTGGTGGACCTTGCTGTGAACCGGCCCGAAGCATGGATCAGGCGATCCCGGACGCAGCCTCCTAGCCGCGCCTCAATGCCGGTTTCCTTTGATCTTGTTACAGATCGCATGGGCGAGCTGCAGGTTGTCCGCCTCATCAGACCCGCCTTTGGATCGCGGAATGATATGATCAAATGTGGCGCGTTGCTTTTGCCAAATCCGCGCATGCGGTCCCTCGAACCGCGACCGCAGCATCGGCTTTCCGCAAAGCGCACACAGTCCGTCCTGCGCGCTCCATAATCGTTCAAACACCTCAGTTTGAGGAACTTGATAGGGTTGGCTCACGCTAAAGCTCGGCAGGCATTGGCCACCCGCGCCGGGCGCAGGCCGCAAGCACTGTGTTACGCAGCAGACACGCAATGGTCATCGGTCCGACCCCGCCCGGAACCGGGGTAATCGACCCGGCCACGTCGGCGCAGCTGACAAACTCTGCATCGCCAACCAGTCTGGTTTTGCCTTCACCTTTCTCAGGCGCAGGAACGCGATTAATCCCGACATCGATAACGCAGGCGCCTGGTTTGACCCACTCACCCTTGACCATTTCCGGGCGCCCCACTGCTGGGATGAGAATGTCGGCGCTGCGACACAGTGCTTCCAGATCTTCGGTGCGCGAATGAGCGATACTTATCGTACAATTTTCCGCCAGAAACAGGAGCGCCGCTGGTTTGCCCACTAGAATGGACCGGCCGATCACAACCGCATGCTTGCCGCTCAAATCCTCACCCAACGCCCGCTTGGCCAGGATGACGCATCCGGTCGGTGTGCAAGGTCGCAGCCCAGACTTGCCTTGAGAAAGGCGTCCGGCACTCACTTCGGTCAGACCATCGACATCTTTGTCGGGGTGAATTCGCTCAATCGCTGCAGCCTCATCCAGACCGTTTGGCAACGGCAGCTGCAGCAAGATCCCGTCAACTTCAGGGTCCGTGTTCAATCGCTCGAGAAGCATTTCCACATCTTCCTGCGATGCATCCTTTGGCAGATGATGATGGATAGACCGCATGCCGACCTCCTCGGTCATGCGGACTTTGCTGCGCACATAGACTTGAGATGCTGCATCATCGCCCACGAGCACCACTGCGAGCGTTGGCTGTGATGGAAGGTCTGCAACCACCGCTTTCAAATTCGCTCGAATGTCGGCTGCGACGTCTTTGCCGGAGATGATTTCAGCGCTCATGGTCGATCCGCCCCCATCACCGCTCTACTGATCAAAAGGGTACAAGCAGAATGATACGCGGGATGAGGTATCCATTGGCGAACTGAATGAAGAGGAGCAGCACCAATGGGGCCAGATCGAAATTGCCAAGCGGCGGCACGAACTGGCGGATCGGTCGACACATCGGTTCGACAATGTTCTGCAGGGTTAGATAAACCTGCCGCGCTTGCATGTTGCGCGACTCAATGATGCCGAGCGTGAACAGCCAGCCAAACACAAAGTAGGCTATGATGATGATCGCCACGATCCACAGGATCGGAGAAAAGAAGTAACTATGCAGGGCGAAGAGCAGCTCTCTCACGACTCAAGATCTCCATTTAGACTGGGGTCCAATTAGGATGCTTCTGTCGCCGCTGCAAGCGGTGAGTCTGCGCCCTAGTCCGTATTCCGAAAGCGTTTGGACTGACCGGCGACCACCATACGCGCCAGCGGATCCGGCAAAAGCTTACTCAAAGTGGCAAGGCCCTTGTTGACCGCGCCAGGCACCACAACGGGTCGGCCAGCGTCACAGGCTTCAATCCCGGCTTCGACCACGGGCGCCGATTCCATCCACATCCATTCCGGCATTTCATTGGTCTTGTCACGTGTGCCGTTCACATCGTGAAATTCTGACCAGGTAAAGCCCGGGCAAAGCGCGGTGCAATGGATGTCTTCATGCCCGGCGGCGGCAGCCTCGGCGTGAATGCTCTCGGAGAATTTGATCATGCCGGATTTGACGCTGGCATAGAGCGTGTGCCCGTTTGATCCGGGGGTGAACCCGGCAAGCGAAGCGACATTGATAATCCGCCCGAAGCCGCGCTCGGCCATGCCAGGCAGGACCTTATGGGTCAGTTCAATCGGCGCGGTGTAAAGCACGCGCAGAAAAGCCGCCTGATCCTTCCACTTGGTGTTGAAGAACGTCCCCGGCAGCCCATACCCCGCATTGTTCACCACGCCATCAACCTGGCGTCCCGCCGCCTTGATTTCTTTCAGAATAGTGTCGACCGAGGTCGCTTTCGCGAGATCCTGCGCAATGACGATGGTTGCGATCTCGTGCTTGTCCTCCAGCTCGCGTGCCAACAGGTCCAGCCGGTCGGCGCGGCGTGCGGTCAGCGCCAGATCCCAGCCTAAAGCCGCATATTGGCGCGCAAACTCCGCACCTATCCCTGCGGACGCTCCAGTGATCAGCATCAGTTTTCGATCGGTCATAGAATTCCTATCCGGCTTTTCGCCAAACTTTGACTTTAGTGAGGAAAGCGAGCTGCGTGCGATCGGCATGGAAACCGGACGCGTTCATGTCCGGGGTGAAGTCCCAGCGCAAATAGCCCTTGTAATACGGCTCATGAAACCCTTCCGGGAAGTATTCGAGAAACCCATCCAGGCCGGGATTATCCCCGAACTGCAGACTGTCGGCGACAATGAAGGTTCCGCTGGGTTTTAACACCCGCGCAGCCTCCGCGATCACTTGCGGCCGGACACGCGGCGGCAGTTCGTGAAACAGATAAATCGAGATGAGGTGATCGAACGTGTTGTCCGCGAACGGCAGCGCCTCGGCCTGTCCTTCGACAACATCAACCTGGGACCAGCGCCGAACCGCACGCCGGGCCGCGTTTGCATAATTTGGGGACAGATCGACACCCGTCAGGTTAAGGCGCGGAAAGGCATCCAGAACCTGCGTCATGAACCGCCCGGTCCCACAGGCGAGATCCATCACTTTGACCTGGCGCTGATCGGTGCCTGACAGCTCACGGGCAAGCTCCGCCAGCGCGGCCCGGCGCATCGCATCGCCGGATCCGGTAAACAGCGCTTCGACCTGATGATCGTAGATCCGGGCACTGTCATCGCTGAGCCAGCCATCGGTCTGATAGTGAAAGTTCTGCCGATAATAGGCGGGAAAACGCGACAGATCGGCCTGCTCGCTGGCGCGGACCTCTGTCCCATCACGTTCTACCCGGCGCCGGTCCACCTCAGCGACATCTGAAAGAAACATCCGAGCCCGCCCGAGCGTGCGCGGCAGATCTTGCAGCCGAAACTCGCGGCGCACCGGGTCTGGATAAAGGCCAGCCTCGACATTGGCGCGATCATTCCGAAACAGGTCGAAATAGGCCGCTCGCATCGCTTTCAGATCGGGCTTGTTCTGCGGCTTGAACACTGGCTCGCCAGGGCGGTTAAACCCGGCAGATCGCCGCCGCGCCAGCATGTATTGTCCGCCATACCAAGCCGAGCGGACGCCCTGAGCCGCTGTGTATCGCGCCCGGGCCGCTGAAACCGATACTGAATCAAGAATTCCCATGGCTCCAAGATGGGCCTGAATCGCCGGTCCGTCCAGTCCGCGCCTGTGGTGCCTTCAGGTTCCGTTCAGCTCCGTTCAGGCACGCTCGTCTTCAAATACGTCCGTGTTTTCATTTGCCAGGAGATCACTGCATGATCCGTCCGCTTGTTTTGCTCGCCTCCAGTAGCCTGTGTCTGACGCCTGTCGCGCTCGCTCAGTACAATTATGGACAGAGTGGTTATTACAGCCACAACCAAGCCCAGCATAGTAATAACTGCGAACAGATCCGCGATGATAAACGCCTTGTCGGGGGCCTGATCGGCGCGGTTGCAGGTGGGGTCCTGGGCGTTGCCATCGCTGATGATGATGACGATCACTATTATCACAGAGGTTATCGCGGGCATCGCGGTTATGGATATCGCGGACATCGAGGCTATCGCGGCTACCGTGGATATCGTGGCTACCACCATGACGATGATAGCGATGAGATTGCCGGCGCCCTGATTGGCGGGGTGCTTGGCGCGGTGGTTGGCAGCGAGCTCGCCGCCTCCAGCACCGACTGCTCACCAAAATGGAATTATGCCGAAGTCCCACCGCCAACCCGGCAGGCCTATGGGCCCGGCTGGGAACCGGTTCCGGGAACCACGGTGACTAGTGCCGCAGCGCCGCCGCGTTCGCCAGGTGTGGTCTATCAGAATGATCCCAATCCGGTTCTGTATGGCGGACCGGCTGCCGCATCCCTCCCTCAACCGCAACCTGAATTGCGTGTCGAGCGACCAGCGACCTACGACCCTGCGCCGGTGACGGAGCTGAACTGTCAAACCATCCAGCGGCAGACCCAGCTGCCAGACGGTAAAACCGTGCTTGAGCCGGTTGAAGTCTGCCAGTCGGGCTCAGGTCAGTGGGAAATTCAGGCCACTGATGAGCTCTACTAAGGCGCTCAACAGCAACCTGTTCTGGTTCTAACTGCGATCGAACTCGGACGGGCGCAGCGATGGCAATATCGATGTCTTCGGAAAGCGGCAGGTCAACATGATCCGTGCTCTATTCGATACATTGAGCGATAATGTATGCAGCACTCGAAGATCCATCAGATAAACATCCCCGACCTCTCCGGTCAGTTCGATCACGCGCAAATCAACACCATCTATAGTTCCTTCGGCATCCTCAGGCCAGACGAAGGATCGGTTGTCTTTGTCGAAAAGTATTCGGAAATAGGGCTCCTTGCTGAGTTCCTGCTTGAATTGCTTGGAGCGCAACGTGCGGGACGAAGGTTTCAATCTGTGAGAGCCAGCCAGGACGAGCGTTCCACCACCTCGCTGCTCAACCCCATCCAGAAACGTAAACATCTGCAGGCCCGGTGAACGTGTTCCACCAAACCTTGGAAGATCGACATGCCAAAGATCACCCGGAACAAACCACGCATCCTTGCCGGGCAATGAAAACAGGATCTGCTGACCGGGGGCTAACGCTGTGACGGGCTCCCCGAGCAGAGCCTCGACGACCTGGATCAACTGATCATCGATCATGTTCGGAAACTGCGGCGAATGATTGAGCGCGTTTAGGGCAGCCCGAAACGGCTTGGGATAATCGAACCGGGACTTGGCATTCTGCCACTGTCCTGCGGCGTAGACCCCAAGATCTGACGCGACCTCATAGATCAGCGCCCGCGCGGCTTTGGGGTCAGCGACGGGCAGAAAGCGCCGCAGCTTCGTCACGCCCCATGTCGTCAAAGCATCCTTGTGTGTGTTCAGATCGATCATAGCGCCGCCTTATCACGGCGGTGTGCGTTTGTCCGTGCTGTTCAAAGCGCGCACTCAGAATCCCCCTTTCCGCTTCTCCGTCGAGGGCGTAAGATTGTTCCATGACCGAATATTTTACCCCGATCCCGTATCCACTGTGGACAACAGACAAAAAGGCCTTTGCGGACGCGCTTGGTCGCTCATTCCGAGAAACCGGCTTCGCCGTGATTGATCAGCATCCAATTGATTTGGATGTGATCCACAGGGCCATCCGCGCCAGCAAAGCCTTCTTTGCCTTGCCGGAAGAGGTGAAAGAAAAATATCACGATGCAGCGGGTGGCCGACAGCGTGGCTATACGCCGTTTGGCACTGAGAATGCGAAAGGCGCTGCGGCTGCCGACTTGAAAGAGTTCTGGCACACCGGCCGTGACTTGCCTGCAGACAGCCCGTATCGCGCCACGATGAAAGACACGCCCAGTGTTTCCGAAGTGGAAGATTTCGACGCCGCAACGCGGGACTTCTATACCGCGCTGGATGCATTTGGCGCTGACTTGCTGAAAGGCGTCGCTTTGCATCTTGGGCTTGAAGAAACCTGGTTTGATGACAAGGTCGACAAGGGCAATTCCATCCTGCGCCTGCTGCACTATCCGCCACAGGAGAACCCGCCGCCTGCCGGAACTGTTCGCGCTGGGGCGCATGAAGACATCAATGTGATCACACTGCTGCTGGGCGCGGAAGAATCCGGGCTTCAAGTTCTGCATCGATCAGGCGAATGGTTGAGCGTCAATCCGCCTCTCGGCGCGATCGTGATCAATTGCGGTGACATGCTCCAGCGCCTGACCGGAGGCATTTTGCCCTCGACAACCCATCGGGTCGTCAATCCGGCGCCAGAGCGATCGAAATTCCCCAGATATTCAACGCCTTTCTTCTTGCACTTTAATCAGGACGTGATGATCGAAGCTTTGCCCGGCTGTATTGCCGAGGGTGGAAAAGCTGAACCGCCCATCACCGCGAATGACTATCTGATGGAACGGCTGCGCGAAATCGGCCTGGTCAAGGCTTAGCGAGTAAGGTCTCTACCTCCGATCGCGTGGGCAAACTTGGCTGTGCGCCCGCTTTTGTGACCGCGAGCGCGGCTGCGGCCGAGGCAAAGCGAAGCGCGCTTTCCGGGTCCTGCCCTTCTGCCAGTGCCACCACGAGCGCGGCGCTGAACGTGTCCCCTGCCCCGGTTGTATCGACCGCGGTCACATCGAAAGCCGGGGCCGACCCGGCCACTTTCCCATTCTCGTAGAGCATGGCGCCGTCCTTGCCGAGCGTAACAACGACCCGGCCTTTGTTCTGCAGCAGTTTCTCACCATAGAAGGCTGCCTCCCCGCCATTGACGATGATCAGATCGGCCTCAGCCAGCAACTGATCCGGAACATCCATCGCCGGGGCCAGATTGACCGCAAACAGGCCTTTCGACCTCTCAAAAGCGGCCATGACCGCGTCAATCGGGACCTCCAGTTGACACAGGATCGCATCGCAATCCGGCATCTTCGACACCAACCGTTCGCTGACGCAGGCATTCGCTCCGCTGGCAACGATGATCTGATTTTCGCCATCCGGAGACACAGCGATCAAAGCCACGCCGGTGGCTTGATCCTTCACAGTCTCAACGCCGGTCAGGTCTACACCCTCAGCGCGCAAGATCGATAGAGCTGACTCCGCCAGGCCGTCATCTCCAACGCAGCCAACCATCGTGACATCTGCCCCCAATCGCCGCGCGGCCAGGGCCTGATTGGCGCCTTTGCCGCCGGGATGTCTGGCAAAACTTGCGCCTGTCACTGTTTCGCCCGGGGCGGGCAAAGGCGCGCCGCTGGCCACAAGGTCAAGATTAATAGAGCCGACAATACCGATCCGAACACTCATCCATAACGCTCCATCAACCGGGTCAGTTCGGCATAAACCTCATCTGCTTGGGCATCGTCATACCACAGGAGCGCGCCCGCTTCGTGATACGTGACTTGCGTTTGTCCAAACCGTTCGCCGGGTTCGGTAACGACCGAAACGTCAGCGCGTCGACCGGAAAACAGCTCTGGATGCAGGATCGCCAGAACCGTGCTTTGGTCATGCAGAGGCGCTTCCCAGATGCCGGTCGCTTTCTCCTCCAGAATGCAGGAAGCTTCGAGCAAATCCGCCGCCGCTTTGGCCTGCAGCGATGGCAGTGCCCGGATGGCTGCAAGGCGGGTTTTGCTGGTGCGCAAGCGATGCGTGACATCCATATCCAAAACCCGGATAGGCAGGCCGGACTGAAATACGACTTCTGCGGCATGGGGATCAGCAAAAATGTTGAACTCCGCGAAAGGAGTGATATTGCCGCCCTCGCGATCAGCGCCCCCCATGATCACGACTTCCTTTACGCCCTCTGCCAGATCTGGCGCGATAATCAGAGCGAGGGCCACATTGGTCATCGGACCTGTGATCACAATGGTCAGCGGATCGGACTTGGCTGCGCGGCAGAGCGCGATGATCTTGTTGACCGCATGCTCTTCTGAGAGCGCGATTTTCGGTTCAGGAAACGGAATTCCGCCGAGCCCGGTTGAGCCGTGAAAATCCTCAGCGGTAACCGCCTCGCGGAGGATCGGGCGCGGCGCGCCAGCGCACACGGGAATCTCTGCGCCCTGCCCGCCTACTTCACGAATAACCCGCGCATTGTAAGCGGTGAGGTGAAGCGGAACATTACCCGCCACAGCTGTAATCGCGAGCACTTCAATATCCGGTGAGGCAAAAGCTGCGAGCAAAGCGACCGCATCATCGAGCCCTGGATCGCAGTCAAAAATGATCTTCGTAGTCATTTCGCCTGCTTGGACGCCAAGATGCCGCTTGGCAAGGTCTAGCCGAGGGCTATTTGCTTGGCTAAACCCTTGAAAACCCAACACGCAGGAGAGCTGAACATGTCTGTCACCACGAAAACTGTTGATTACGTTCAGGACGGAGAAACCTATGAAGGGTTTCTGGCGATGCCGGCCGAAAGTCCAAAAGCTGTTGTCCTGGTGGCCCATGCCTGGGGCGGGCTGTCCGAATTTGAGCAGGATAAGGCCAAACTGCTGGCCGACTGGGGCTATGCCGGATTTGCGGCTGATGTTTACGGCAAAGGCAAACGCGGGACCACAACCGAAGAATGCCAGGCCCTGATGGAGCCGCTGGCCGGCAACCGTCCGCTTCTGCAATCACGCCTGAGCCACGCCCTCAGTGTGGCAAAAACCGAGAGCGTTTCAGTCCGCGCCGCCGCGATCGGCTTCTGCTTCGGGGGCCTGTCTGTGCTCGATATGGCGAGAGCCGGTATGGCCGTTGAGGGTGTAGTTTCCTTCCATGGTCTGCTCGGCGCGCCGGTGAATACCGAAGACAACAAGATCAGCGCCAAAGTCCTGGCACTGCATGGCTGGGACGATCCAATGGCAACGCCAGATGATGTCATGGATTTCTCCAAGGAAATGACCGCCGCCGATGCCGACTGGCAGTTGCATGCCTATGGCGGCACGCTGCACGCTTTTACCAATCCCGCGGCTCAGGATCCTGATTTCGGCACGCAGTATAAAGTTGAGGCCGATCGCCGGAGTTTTGCGGCCTGTCAGGACTTTCTGGCGGAACTGTTTGGGTAAGTTTGGTTGGTTTGTATTGCAAAGCGTGAGGCGCAGCCTCTTAGCGCGGTGACAAAAACATGCCCCCTCCGAGCGCTGCGCGCCCACCTCCCCCACTCTTGTGGGGGAGGATTAGTCTGGAAGCTGCGCCAGTATCCTCCCCCATTCATGGGGGAGGTGCCCGAAGGGCGGAGGGGGCAAGCGGGGTTTGAGAGTTAGAGCCAGCGTATCCGTGGCGGCTTGACCGGTCGCGGACCAATCGGCGGCGGCCTTGCTTTACTTGCAGCGACGATCTGATGACCCATGGCGGTGAAGGTGGCCGAGAGTTCGGGGCCCCAACGGTGGGGCACGTCGCCAGTTCGACCCGGAGCGAAGAGCCAGCCGGGGCGGTATCGGGCGAGATGAAAGGCGAGGCGTTTGGCGCGGGCGGCGGGGTTTTTGAGCAGCGTTTTCAACGCGTTGAGCCGACCCAGAAGCGGCGCGGCGAGGACCGGCTGACCGTGCGGCGGTCTCGGTTTCGGGTCAGCCCAGGGGTCGTGAAAATCTGTGAAATCGGGGCAGTCCTGCTCGCCCGTGAAGAGCTTGAACCCGGGTTTGCGGTCAAAGTTTGGTGCCCGCTCGCGGGGGTTTCGGGGGCAATTGTCGGGCTTGAGCCCCGGTTCCAGCGCCAGCGCCAGACAGAACAGAACCCGCCGGACATAGGCCTCCAGCGCGCGAAGGCCCTGGCGGAGCCGCGTGGCGGCGGCCTTGCTGATCTGCACGGGCGCGAGCTGCAAATCATCCCGCGAGACAATCCGGGCGATGAGCAATTCGCCCTGGGCTTGCAAATGCACGAGAGGATCAGCCGTGAAAGACATGCGCAGAAGGATGCCATGGACGCAAATTCGGTCGGATTGAAATGTCAAATACCCGCATCCAAGCCATCGCTTCAATTGATCTGTGACAAGTTCGAAACAAGCAGACCCCGGTAATGGCAATCTGAGCTGAACCCGACCGATTGGGGCATTGAAATGACGAGTCTCGACACCAGCGTATTGCTGATCCAGATTGCATTGCCAATCGCTCTGCTGCTCTGGTTAGCCATCGCTCCAGCGCGCAGCGGATTGAGGTTCGCGGTTCAATCAATTTCGATTGCCGCCATCTTGTTGGCGCTTGCCGTGCTGCCCATCTGGCTGATCCCGCCCTGGTGGGTGCCTTGGGCATATATGGCGATCGCGGCCGGGCTTGTCGCGCGTGGGTATTTACGACGTCAAGACCAGTCCCGCGCAGTTCAATCCTATAGTCGAAAGGGCTGGATTGCGCTTGCACCTTTGGCGATGCTCGGCGTGTACGCGGCCTTCCTGTGCATCGGGGGATTTTCCGGCCGTACGCTCGGGGCATATGAGACGGTTGATCTGCCGCCTCCGCTCGGCGCGGGGACGTATCTGGTCGCCAATGGAGGATCGCGTGGAAGCGTGAACGGGCACTTTCTAACGCTTGATCCCAGGACCGACCGCCAACGCGCCTACCGGGGACAATCTTTCGCGCTGGATCTGGTCAAGATTGACGGTACAGGGATGCGCGTTGACGGTTGGCGCCCGCGCGATCCGTCACGCTATTTCATTTTTGGAGCGCCGGTCACGTCGCCCTGCGCCGGCAAGGTCATCGCGGCTGAAAACACCCATCCTGATATGCCTGTGCCCGAGCCGGACCGGTCCCGCCTCGAAGGCAATCATGTGTTTCTTGACTGTGGTGCGTTCGGCGTTCTGCTGGCGCATCTGCAACAGGGCAGCGTTCTGGTTGAGGCCGGCGATACGGTCGAAATCGGCACACCATTGGGAAAAGTAGGAAATTCAGGCCAGACATTTGAGCCGCATCTCCACATTCATGTTCAAAGCCTGGCGAGCGAAGGCTACCACCTATCTGGAGATCCCCTGCAACTGACGCTGAATGGGGACTTTCTGGTTCGAAATCAGCGGTTTAAAATCGCCCCGTCCGGCTCATGACCAGCTCGGGCCAGGACAAGCCTGCGCCGCCGAAAGGCCGCACGCTGATGGCTGGGGCTGTGTATTTTGCGATCATATTTGCGATTGGGTTTGCCCTTGGGGCGGTGCGTATCTTCGTGTTCGAGCCCAGTTTCGGACCCGCCCTCAGCGTCCTGTTCGAGATACCGATCATCCTGGCGTGTTCCTGGTGGGTCTGCGCCCGCTTGATCCGGGTGTTCAAGGTTGCAAGCGACACCTCGGCGCGGCTTGTGATGGGACTGGTCGGGTTTGCGCTGCTGATGGGCGCGGAACTGGTCTTGTCGGTCATCGGCTTCCAGCGCACTCTGCTTGAACACTTTGCCAGCTATCACAGCCTGCGCGGTGGATTGGGGCTGGTCGGTCAACTGGTCTTTGGTGCGATCCCTCTGCTGCAACTTGTGTTTCAGGCGGCGCGACGTGGCTGATACGAAGGCCCGATCAGTTGGAGACAGCCTGAGTTTAGATCGTCATTTCCTATCATCTCGAAAGCTTGTTTATCTTTGAGCTATGGCGAGACGCCTCCCATGTCTTCTCTTCAAACACAGGAGATGACACGATGGGCAATATTATTGAGCTGCTGAGCGAGCTGTTTGACGGGTTTGACAATGATCGCGATGATCGCGACCGGGACCGCCGCAGGGGTGATCGCTATGATGACGATATGCGCGGAGATCGCCGCCGCGACGAGCGCCGGGAGCCGCTGTCGGAGCGGTTGTCTGATCTGTTTGGCGATTAGGCCGGCGGTCTATCCAAGCAGGCCAGAGATCAGGTAGAGACCGGTCGCTGCCCCGCCTGCAACCAGGGCATAAGGCAGCTGTGTCTTCACATGTTCGATATGGTCGCAGCCTGCCGCGAGTGAGGCAATGATGGTGGTGTCCGAGATCGGCGAGCAATGGTCGCCGAAGACACCGCCGCCAATCACCGCGGCCATGACAAGCGGCAGTGGCACCCCTGCACCAAGCGCCAGCGGGATCGCGATCGGCACCAGAATGCCATACGTGCCCCAACTGGTGCCGGTGGTAAAACTGGTCACGCTGGCGGCGACAAACAGGATGGCCGGGATCGTCCAGGGGGCCGGAATGCTTGCAGCAATTCCCGCAATGAAGTCACCGGTGCCAAGCGCGCGGAGACTGTCACCGAGCACCAGCGCCAGGAAGATCACGGTCACGGCGGGCAGCAAGTCGCCCATGCCCTGAAAGCCGATATTCACCATCTCACCCTCCGCCCGGCGGGTCATCGCCAGGAAAATGAAAGCTGCAGCAGTCGCCAGAACGACAGCCCAGAGAATGGACTGGGAACCTGAACCTTGCGTGATGTCGCCTCCACCGGTCCAGAACATGAAGCCGAGCGCGCCGCCGACCAGGATCAGCATCGGAACACCCATATAGATGGCGCGGCTTGGCGTTTCATTGAGATCATTGTCAGGAATGCCTTCGGCGAGACCGAGCGGCGGGGCCCAGTTGGCGTCGGCTGTCGCCATGGCGCCGAATGTGCGGTTGAGCATGATGGTGACGAACACGCCCGCCAGGGTCAGCCAGGCATAGAAATTCAGCGCCACGGTCTGAAACAGGACCGGGACAGGCGCATCGACCCCGTTCGCCATCATCAGGCTGAGCAGATAGGCCCCCCATCCGTTGAGCAGGACCAGCACGCAAACCGGCGCACAGGTGCTGTCAATGATGTAGGCGAGCCGGGCGCGACTGACTTTCAGGCGATCGAAGAGCGGGCGACCGAGGACGCCGCTCGCCAGCAGGCTGACATTGGTTTCGACGAAGATAATCACGCCTGCGATCGCGGTGACGAGACTGGCGCGGCGCGGGGTGGAGGCGAGCCCGGTCTTGTGCAGTTTCTCCACCATGGCGGCGATCCCGCCAGACCGCTGCATATACGCAATCAGCGCGCCGATGATCAGACAGAAAAGCAGGATACGCGTGTTGCCTGTGCTGCCAAATACACTGACGGCTCGGTCAATACTGCCAAGCGCGCCCATGGCCGGGTTGAACGCCGCGATCAGCGTCTCTGACAGCCAGATGGCAAGGCCCAGCGACCAGAAGACGTTGCGCGTCCAAACCGCAACGATCAACGCCACAGCGGGCGGCAGTACGGTGAGCCATTCCATTCGAAAGCGCCCTAATTCACCACGTTCGGGGAGCCGATTTCGGAGGTTTTGGCGGCCTCTACTTCGCGGAGCAGGCGCATCATGTTGCCGCCCCAGAATTTGACGAGGTCATCTTCGGTGTAGCCCGCCTCAAGCAGGGCTTCGGTGACGATGGGCAGGTAGGTGACGTCGCTCATACCGTCGACGCCGCCGCCGCCATCCCAATCTGCGCCCATGCCGACATGATCAATGCCGACCAGTTCAATCGTGTAGAGCACATGCTCCATATACTTTTCGAAGGTGGAGCGCGGGGCCGGATGCTGCTTGCTCAACTCCGCCCGGGCCGCGCGTACCTTGGCAATGGTCTCGGGTGACATGCTGGCAAAGTCTGTGCCGTACTCTTCAGCGATCTCGGCAAGCCCGGCCGCGCGTTCTGGTGTGGGTGTAAGCTCTTCCAGATAGGCGCCGAGCGCGTTGACCTGGATCACGCCGCCATCTTCGGCGATCCGGAGCAACAAGTCATCCGGCACGTTGCGGGGATGATCATAAATCGCCTTCGGACCACTGTGTGAGAGAATGATCGGCGTGGTCGAAAGCTCCAGCATGTCCTCGACCGTGGTGTCGGCCACGTGGCTGCCATCAAGAATGAGGCCAAGCCGGTTCGCCTCGCGCACCAGTTCTTCACCGAGCGGGCTGAGCCCGTCATATTGCGGGGACACATCGGTGGCACTGTCGCCGAACTGATTGTTGCGGAAATGGGCCGGCGACACCATGCGCAGGCCGCCAATGTAGAAGGTCTCCAGCAGCGAGACATCTTCGCCGAGCGGATAGGCGTTTTCCATGCTCTGGAAGACGACGATCTTGCCTTCACTGATGATCCGGTCTGCATCGTCAGCCGTGAAGGCCAGTTCGAGATCCTCGTGGTATTTGGCGGCAAGTTCTCTGATTGAGGACATGCGCATCAGAGCCTGATTGCGCGCGGCCCGGTAGGCCACTTCCGTCAGCGGCCCCTGCGCGGTGTAGATGACCCAGAAGCCGCCATCGAGACCGCCCTCTCTCATGCGCGGCAGATCAACCTGCGTGCCATCTTCTTCAAACGAGCCGCGGTCACCGAAGTCATAGTCTGCGGTGTGGAAAATAGCGGGGATATCGAGATGGCTATCATACACTGTGAAGCTTTCATGCAAGCTGGCAATATCGGTGACTGAGGCGCCGTCATTTGGCGCAGATATCTGAGTCCCGACCTCGTCACTCATCGGGGTACAGGCTGCGAGCAGCGCGGCAGCCAGTGCGGAAAGTCCTAGACGCATATTCAAAATCTCCATCAGCTGAGTGCAGACGACCAGAAGCGTCCGGCGCATGCAAGTCCGGGTTCCAGTGAGCGGCAGGTTTTGTGGCCTGCGCTGCAAATCAGGGCCGATTGGTGCAATCCTGCCAGTTTACGTCCGCAGCGCCCACAAAACGGGCGAGGCGCTGCAGCTCCGCCTCAAGCTTTGCTACGCGGGCCCCAGTCCATTTGACCTTCGGTTCGATCCAGAGATTGAGCACGTTGAGACGGCCCGCCTTGCGGTCGGCTTTGACTTCAATGCGGCCGACAAAGCGGTCGCCTTCGAGCAAGGGATAGACATAGTAGCCCCAGACCCGTTTGGCGGCGGGCACGAATATCTCTACCGTATAATCAAACCCGAACAGACGGCTAAGCCGGGCCCGGTCGCGGATGACCGGATCAAACGGGTTGAGCAGGCGCAGACGCGAGGTTGCGGCGGGTGCAGCCTCAAGACGGGCTTCGATATCAGCCGGCGCGAGGGCTTCGCGCCAGACGCGGTCCCGGCCCTCAATTTCCACTGGCACCAGATCGGTCTGATCCTCACACCATGCTTTGACATGCGGGTTATCGACCGCCGCCCAGAAGCGCTGAATGTCGCCCGGCGTACCGAAGCTCAGCCGGTCAAGCGCGGCGCGGCAAAGCGCATCAACCTGTTCATCGTCTGGCATGTCATAGCTGCGCAGATGATCCGGAATGACGCGTTCGCTGAGATCGTAGAATTTGGTGAAGCCCTCGCGATGCGAGGTCGAGAGCTCACCGGCATACCACATATAATCGAGTGCCAATTTGTGCGGCGGGCGCGCCCACATTTTCTTCTCACCGGCGACTTTGGTGTCGAACGCTTTGGTGCTGAGCGGGCCCTCGGCGCGGATCCGATCCTTGATCTGGTTGCGACCGTCGGCATCCAGCATGCCGCGATGCCATTCCCATTTGCGGACCTTGGCCTCCAGCCGGTCAAACTGGCGTTTCCACATCGGATAGAACTCCATCGGAATGACGGAGGCATCATGGGTAAAATGCTCAAACACACCGCGATGCTCAGCCATCAGCGTGTTCAGCATCGGTTCGCGATAGTTCTGATTACGGCTCCACAGAATGTGGTGATGGGCGCGAGAGACGACCTGGATCGTGTCGAGCTGGACAAAGCCGAGCTGTTTGATCAGCGCCGGTAGGTCGAGATCGCCGGTCGGCGTTGGGGCAAGCCCCTGGGCACTGAGCCACAGACGGCGGGCATCGCGATTATGGATTTTCAGCGGCGCTTTGGTCATTGGGGCCTGTATAAATTGATCTGCGATCAATTGTCAGCCCGCACTTGTCGAGGCCGAAAGCGATGTCCCTGACAAGGTTCTAGGCGGGCAACCAGTCTGACAGGTCCGCATCAAGCTGATCCCAGTCCGTATACACTTTGTCTTCGCCCGGTTTGGCGTCCGGGTCTCTTTTCGCAACGATCCGGCGCATGATGAAGCCGGTAAGGATGTCATATTGGGAAGGCCTGTAGGCGCCCGCGACTTGGAGCGTCCGATTGGGGGTCCAGCCAGTCGCTGAAGCGAGGTCGCCTGCGATCTCATCGAGGCTGCGCCACTCCTCTGCATCATGGCCGTGGGCGGCAAGCGAGACGGAGAGGAATAGTGTCTTGAGCGCGTTCAACTGGTCCGCATTGACTGACAGGAAATGGCTGAGCGGCTTTGGGTAATGTCCCGCATGAATGGGCGCGGCGAGGATGACGGCATCATAGGCGCTGAGGTCCATATCCTCCGCATCTTTTAAGCCCAGCAGTTCAACCGCCTGGCCCTGATCCGCCAACCGTCTAAACACATGGCGCGCAATCTCACGCGACTGTCCTTCCTTGGTGGCGTATCCGATCAGGATTTTCATGTGGACCGTCCTCCCGGTCAAAGCGCGCTCTTGGCATCCGTCACAGACTATCAAGCCAGCAGAGCGCCGGGCATCCGTGAAAGTACCGAGATTTCAAGTTTGGCCTTGAAGTCGATCAGTCCTCGCCCCGCTCCTTTCTCCAGGCTTTCCATTGGGCGAGGCGCTCGGCGATGGGGTGTTCGCGGCCCTGGCCCTTGGGCAGATAGTATTCGCCGCGGGGCATGTCTTCGGGGAAGTAATTCTGGCCGGAGAAGCTGTCTTCGGCGTCGTGATCGTATTGGTAGCCCTTACCGTAGCCTTCATCTTTCATCAGGGCGGTGGGGGCGTTGAGAATGTGTTTGGGCGGGGTCAGCGAGCCGGTCTCTTTCGCGGCGCGCATCGCGGCTTTCCAGGCGACGTAGGCGGCATTGGATTTTGGTGCGGTGGCGAGATGGATGACGGCATGGGCAAGGGCAAGCTCGCCTTCCGGTGAGCCCAATCGCTCGTAGGTGCGGGTGGCTTCATTGGTGACCATCAGCGCGGTTGGGTCGGCGAGGCCGATATCTTCACTCGCCATACGCAAGAGGCGGCGGGCGAGATAGAGCGGGTCTTCCCCGCCCTCAATCATCCGGGCGAACCAGTAAAGCGCCGCATCCGGGTCGGAACCGCGCACGGATTTGTGCAGAGCAGAGATGAGATTGTAATGCTCGTCGCGGTTCTTGTCATAGCTCGGCGCGCGTTTCTGGAGCGCCTCTGAGAGCTGTGCGGGGGTCAGTTGGTCGTCGTCCTTGGCGAGGTCGAAAACCTGCTCCATCAAGTTGAGAAGATAGCGGCCATCGCCATCCGCCATGGCGATCAGCGTGTCGCGCGCGGGATCTGTCAGCGGCATCTGGCGGTCCATCTCGGCGCAGGCGCGGGTCATCAGTTCGAGGCCCGCCGCATAGTCCAGCTTGCGCAGAACCAGGACCCGGCAGCGCGACAGCAGCGCGCCGTTGAGTTCAAAGCTCGGATTCTCGGTCGTCGCGCCGACGAGAGTCACGGTGCCCGCCTCGACATAGGGCAGGAATCCGTCCTGCTGAGCCCGGTTGAAGCGGTGAATTTCGTCAACGAAGAGCAACGTGCCCTTGCCAAGATTACGGCGGTTTTCAGCCGCCTCAAACACAGCTCGGAGGTCTTTGACGCCGGAGAAAATCGCCGAAATGGCCTCGAAATGGAGATCGGTTTCATCGGCCAGCAGGCGCGCGATGGTGGTCTTGCCGACCCCAGGCGGGCCCCAGAGGATGATGGAGGAGAGACGTCCGGAGGCCAGCATCCGCCCAAGCGGCGCGTCGGCGGCCAGCAAATGATCCTGGCCCACAACCTCCGTCAGCGTGGTCGGACGCAGCCGATCGGCCAACGGGCGCGGGGCCTGATCAGACAGACCGGAAGCGGCGAACAAATCACTCATCGGCCTACCCTACCTTTTTGGACGCCAAACGGTAAACAAAGCCATTGACTCTGTTCGCATGAAAGAACAAGATCAAAACGGGAACACGTGGAGGCCGGTATGTCAAAATCGTTGACTTTCTACACCAATCCGATGTCGCGCGGGCGGATTGCGCGCTGGATGCTGGAAGAGGTCGGGGCGCGCTATGAGACGGTGTATCTGACCTATGGCGACACGATAAAGCGCGCGGACTATCTCGCCATCAATCCGATGGGAAAAGTCCCGGCGATTAAGCATGGGGACACCGTGGTGACCGAATGTGCGGCGATCTGTGCCTATCTCGCCGACGCGTTTCCGGACGCCGGATTGGCGCCGCCTTTGTCAGACCGGGGCAGCTATTATCGCTGGATGTTCTTTGCCGCCGGGCCCCTCGAAAGCGCGACCATGAACAAGGCCATGGGCGTGTCGACGGAAGGTCATCAGCAAATGGCGGGCTATGGTGACTTTGACACGACGCGCAACACGCTGATCCAGGCGGTGTCGGGCAGCGACTATCTCTGCGGGGACACGTTTACTGCCGCAGACGTCTATGTCGGGTCGCAGGTCGGGTGGGGCCTGGAGTTCGGCACGATCCCGACAAGCCCGGAGCTGGAGGCCTATCGCGACCGTGTGTATGGCCGGGAAGCCTGGCAGCGCGCGAATGAGATTGATAATGCCGCTATGGCAGAGCATGGGCCCGCCGCGCCGGTAGAATAGGACCTGGCCTGTCGCGATGTGGTAAAGCGCCCTCGGGTCGCCTCGGCCGGGCTACAGCACAATGGTGCCGTTGATGCGGCGGCCATTGCGGTCGATCTCAATCGTCCAGCGCCCGGAATCGCGGTCGAGGGCCTCTTCGAGATCGTCAATGGAGGAGACGGCCTTGCCATCGACCGAGAGGATAAGGTCGCCGGGGCGCACGACACGCCAAGCATAGGCGCGGCGCTGAATGCGAGTGACGAGGACGCCGCTGTCAAACGGGTCGCGGCCGAGTTCTTCGGCGAGGCGCGGCGAGAGTTCGGCGACTTCTGCACCGGTGAAGGGATGCGCGCCCTGGAGCAGGACCAAGTCGGCATCGCTTGCCCCCGGAGGCGGTTCCAGCCGGACACGGATCGCTTCTTCGCGACCGCCGCGCAGCACATCCAGCTCAACAAATTCACCCGGTGAGCGCGTCGCGGCGAGGAATTTCAGGCCTTTTTCGTCAAACACTTCACGGTCATCAATGCGCAGGACGAGGTCGCCGCGGCGCAGGTCGGCCTTGTCGGCCGGGCCATCCTGATAGACTTCACTGACAATCACGCCAATCGGGCGATCCAGGCCTTGCGCGGTGGCGATGTCAAAGGTCACGGCCTGGCCTTTTAAGCCGAGCCAGGGCCGTACGATCATGCCCTCATTGACGGCGGCATCGACAACGCGTTTGACCATTTCAGACGGGATCGCAAAGCCAATCCCGTTCGAGCCGCCGGAGCGGGAAAAGATCGCAGTGTTTACGCCGACCAGCTCGCCACGTGTATTGACCAGTGCGCCGCCGGAATTGCCCGGATTCACCGCCGCATCCGTCTGCAGGAAGAAGGCATAATCAGTGACGCCGACATCGGTGCGCGCGGTGGCGGAAATGATCCCGCTGGTGACGGTCTGTCCGACGCCGAACGGGTTGCCAATGGCCAGGACCAGATCGCCAACCTCGACACGGGTCGTGTCGGCATAGCCCAGGGCCGGCAGCGGGGCCTCGCCGGTATCGATCTTGAGCACGGCGAGATCTGTGCGCTCGTCAGCGAGGATCAGTTCTGCCGGGTACTCGCGCCGGTCAGACAGGACGACGAGAAACTCATCGGCGCCGCTGATCACGTGATTATTGGTCACGATGACGCCGTCCTCAGACAGGATCACGCCGGAGCCGAGTGAGTTCTGCACCCGCTCTTCTGTGCGCGGCCCGGTCGCAAAGGGACGCCCGAAAAAGTCACGCATGACCTGCCCGCGCTGCACCGTTTTCTTGGTGTAGACATTGACCACAGCCGGTGAGACCTCACGCACCAGAGGCGCATAGCTCATTTCGACCTGCTCTTGTGTCTGCGGGACTTGTTTTGGCCAGAATCCCTGGGCGTGCGCATGACCGACAAAAAGTGGGCTGATCAGCACGATCACCAGGGCCAGTAGCAGAACAACCACTACAGCAAGCAGTTTGGAGACGTGTTTTGTCATAGGATACAGATAAGTCATGAATGTGGCTCTATTCCGGCGCGCACACGGACGCAATTGGGCATACGATGACATTTCAGACAGGCTTTGACGATCCCCTATTCCGCCGCCTTCTGTGACAGTTTCTGCAGGTTCTGCTCGTGCTCTTCGCGGCTGATGCGATAGAAGCTGACCGCGACAATCATCATCATCCAGATCGACAGCAGAGCGATGGCGTAACCCCAACCAAGGGTGCGCACAGACGCCTCGCCAACATCCGCGGCGCGGCTGCCGGGTTCAATCGCGGCGACAGAGAGAATGATGGAGGCGAGGAACAGGCCGGAAAACTGGGCGAGTTTGCGAATAAAGCTGATCCCGGCAAAGAAGATGCCTTCCGAGCGCCGACCGGTTGCAAGCTCACTTTGCTCAACGACATCGGCCACCATGGACGCGGCGAGCATCTGATAGGCGATGATCAGAGCGACATCGACGACGGTTACAATCAGGATGAACGTGTAGAGTTCATCGGTGCCATTAGCGGGCAGCAATCCGAACAGGCGAAGGAAAACTGGCGTTGGCGCGATTGTGAAAGCGAGCAGACCGATAATGATGGCGGCTCTTTTCTTGCCAAGAAAACGCCCGGCAAGCGGTGCAAGACCGAGCGCCATCAGGGCGGAAAGGTAGACGGCTGTGGTGAGGCCGCCAATCTGATCGGCGGTGAACTCCCAGAAAAAACCGTTAATGTACTGGTTCAAACTGGCCGAGGTGCCACTTGCTACAAATCCGAACAGAGTTGCAATGAACAGGGCCCGAAAGGAGGGATTGGAGGCGGTTTCTGAAATCTCGCCAAACACCCGCTTGATCGTGATCCGACGCTGCGGCGGTGGCGGCTTCAAGTGCGGGATATGGCGATGGGTGCCGAAGGACGTGATCGCGATGGATGTAAAGATGCAGCAGGCGGCGAGCAGGCCATAAGCATGCCAACCGTCAATATGGAAAAAGCCGGACGGGTCACCTTCGCTTGGCTGCAGCAAGGCCACAAAGAGAATGATCTGGACCGTAAGACCGCCCACCCAGGCGAAGAAGTAGCGAAACGACATGAGCGAGGTGCGCGCGTCATAGTCCTGTGTCAGCTCCGCGGCCAGAGCATGATGCGGGACTTCAAACAGCGTATAGGTCAGCCGCACTGTGATGGTCAGCACCAGTAACCAGACAAACAGACCCGTGCCCTGCAGTGCTTCCGGGGGATTCCAGACGAGGAAGTAAGCGATCGCAACCGGGATCAGGGCCACGTAAATGAAAGGATGGCGGCGTCCGAAGCGGCTTTTCAGATTGTCGGACCAATAGCCGACGACCGGGTCCGAGACCGCATCAAGGACGAGCGCAATCCCCATGGCCAGAACGACCAGAAAGGCAGGCAGGCCGAGCACCTGGCTATAGAAGAGGAGCAGGACGTACTCGAACCCGTTATTCTTGATTCCACCCGCTGCGCCGCCGACGCCATAGGCGAGGCGCGTCAACAATCCGGGTTTACGGGTCACGGTTTCGCTCATTTGTCCTCCCAAAGTGACAGTGGCGGGCCTCTCAGCCGGGCCCGCTCACCATCGACACCCGTTACAGGCCGAGCACCATCTTGGACATGATGTTGCGCTGGATCTCGTTTGAGCCCGCATAGATCGAGGTCTTGCGATAATTGAAATAGGTCGGTGCGACAGAGGCCGCATAGTCCGGGGTGGGCAGATTGGCATTGGCCCCGGCCCGGGCCACGGCGAATGTGTCCTCGACAAAGGGCGCGGCGTATCCGCCGACCGCTTCGAGCGAGAGTTCCGTGATCGCCTGCTGGGCTTCGGAACCCGCGCATTTCAGCATCGAGCTTTCCGCGCCGACGGCCTCACCGGCTGACAGGGCGGAGAAGATCCGGAGTTCTGTCGCGTTCAATGCCTCGATCTTCATTTCCATATTGGCGAGCTTGCGGCGGAAATCATGATCCTCGATCAATGGGCGCCCGCCAGACTGTTCGACCGCGGCGAGTTTCTTGGTCTTTTCCAGCGCGTTTTTGAGCCCGGGCGCATAGGCATTGCCGCGCTCGAACTGGAGCAGATACTTGGCATAGGTCCAGCCTTTATTCTCTTCCCCAATCAGCGACTCCGCGATGGGCACGCGGACATTTTCGAAGAAGACCTGATTGATCTCCTGTTGTCCATCCACCGGACCGTCCAGCGTCGGCAGGGACGAGACAGAGATGCCGGGCAGGTCCATCGGGAAAATCAGGAAGCTGATACCCTCCTGAGGTTTGCCGTCCTTGCTGGTGCGGACGAGACAGAAGATCCAGTCGGCATGCTGGGCGTGGGTCGTCCAGATCTTTGACCCATTGAGGACATAGTCGTCCCCATCGCGGACTGCGCTCATTTGCAGGCTGGCGAGATCGGACCCCGAGCCCGGCTCGGAATAGCCCTGACACCACCAGATCGACGACTCCTTGATCTTGGGCAGGTGCTCAGCCTTCTGCGCGTCGTTGCCGAAGGCCATGATGACCGGCGCGACCATGGATTTGCCCATCGGGCTGGTATTCGGGGTCCCGGCCGCGGCCATTTCCATGTTCAGGATGTAACGCTGACCGGAGGTCAGACCCGGGCCGCCAAACTCTTCGGGCCAGTCGACAACGAACCAGCCCTTCTCGTCGAGCTTGCGCTGCCATTCGAGCATGCCGTCTTTGTCGAGATAGCCATTCTTCGACATGGCATTTCTGGCCCGCAATTCGGGCGTGTAGGCGTCAGCAATCCAGTCGCGGACCTCTTGCTGGAAGGCGCGCTCTTCATCGGTAAATGACAGATCCATGATCGGCTCCTATTCGACGATATCAAAAACTTGGATCTCAGGGACACCGGCAAGACAGGGCCCAAGCTTGGGCCCGGCTGCGGTGAAATACTCGGTCTTGCCATGCGCATCGAGATCGGCCTGCGTGGCATACTGCTCCATGAAGATGTAGGTGTTGGCGTCCTTCTTGGACTTGTAGAGCTGATAGGTCAGCGTGCCAGGCTCATTCGCTTTGACTTTCGCCATCAGATCCTTGGCGACGGTTTCAAACTCGGCTTCCTTGCCTTCAGCGATCTTGAGTGTTGCGACGACACCAATCATGGCGCTCTCCCTGTATGATTTACAGGCGTAAGAGTATGGGGCCTGACGCGAACGGCAAGCCCCGCCCTTGGGGAAAGGCCTCAAGGGAGTGTGTGATCGCTAGTCCGTTGCGGGGCGCCAGAGTGGGCCGACAAAAGCCAGCAGGATCGGGATGTTGAACAGGGCATTGGACGCGTTGCCGGACGCAATCGACCCGGCGCTGTCGAGAAGGAACCAGGCGATGAAGCCAGCAACCACGGCTTTGCGCACCCCTTCCGGGGCGGCGTCGAACACGTCGCCGGACAGAAACCAGATCAACACGCCCCACCCCATCAGGAAGCCACCTGTCAGCGCGCCGAGGAAGATCGTGTCGGGGTGATCAAACGTCTGTGCGCCGTCGATGGGCCAGACGAGCATATCGGCGGTGAGACGCAGTGGTTCACGGGTCGTGGCGAACGTGCCCAGGAAAAAGATCGGACCGAAAGAGGCGACGAGGAAAGCCGAGACTTTCAGATAGAGTTTGTGCGTTTTTCGGGATGCCATGCTGTACTCCTTCAGAATCGTAGCGATCGCTACATTCTTAGACAGCAATCACGGGGTTTGCCAAGAGCAAATCTTTTCGGGTCGGACCACTGATCAGCCCTTGAAGGCAGTCACCTCGATTTCGACCAACATTTCCGGCTCGATCAGATTGGCGATGACCATCGTTGCGGCAGGACGGATCTCGCCGAGATGCCGCTCAAGAACGGGTCGGAGAGCCTCAACCAGCGCCCGATCGGTAACGGTATACTGGACGCGGGCAATGTCGGTCATGGCGAAACCGGCCTCGCTGAGCACGTTCCGGATGGTCTGGAAGCAATTTTCGGCCTGCGCATCGACTTCTGCCGGCAGGGTCATCGAGGCGTAGTCATAGCCGGTGACGCCGGAGACAAAGCACCAGTCGCCCTGCACCACCGCGCGGGAGTAGCCCATGGTCTTCTCGAACGGAGAGCCGGTGGAGATGAGGCGACGTGGTGAGGACATTTCAGACTCCATTGCTGTTCTTGGCCAGGTTCCTAAACTGGTTGAAAACAAAACGGGAGGTTGAAACACCATGCACACCACTATTTTGATTTGCTCTGCCAGTCTGGCGATCCTGACGCTGCTGCTCGCCGTCTGGACCAGTATTCAGCGCGGATCGAGCAAGACCATTGCCTATGGCGCGGCGTTGGAACCGACCTCGGCTATGGCGAAAGCGCAGCGCGCGCATGGCAATGCGGCCGAGTATGCGGGACTGTTGATCGCGCTTTTCCTCGTGGTGGGGTTTGCCTATCAGGGCCGGGATCTTGGCGCGGTCGCAAGCTGGACCATCATCGCGGTGACCGTCGCGCGTGTGATCCACGCGATAGGCTTCCTGATCTGCGAGACGCTGGAAAAGCCGCACGCGCTAAAAGCCCTTGGGGCTTTGGTGACGTATATTGGTGGCCTGGTGCTCGCAGGTCTGGTCCTGTCCAAAGCACTCTAGGTCTATTTACCTTCAAACACGGGCGCGCGCTTTTCAAGGATCGCGTCGACGCCTTCCATGTGGTCTTCGGTATGGTGCATCATGGACTGGGCTGCCGCTGACATTTCCATGATGGTCTCATAGCTCGCATGGGTGCCGTGGCGCAGCAGCGTCTTGGCAAGGCGCAGCGATTGCGGTGGCTGCTGGGCCATACGCTCGGCCAGCGCCATCGCTTCGCCCATGAGGACGTCTGGCGCGACAGCCTTTGAGATCAGGCCCCATTCGGCCGCGGTGGCGGCATCGATCACATCGCCGGTGAAGAGCAGCTCGGCCGCGCGGCTCGCCCCGATAATGCGCGGCAGCAGCCAGGCCCCGCCATCGCCGGGAATGAGACCGAGTTTCAGGAAGGTGACGCCAAACTTGGCTTTGTCAGACGCAATCCGGACATCGGCCATACAGGCAACATCGCAGCCGAGCCCAATGGCCGCGCCGTTAACCGCGGCGATCAGGGGTACTTCGAGATTGTAGAGCGCCTTGACGATCTGGTGGATGTTGCGGCGATAGCCCTCGCGGACATCATAGGGCGAACCCGCAAACGCGCCGGAGCGGGCTTTCATCGCTTTCACGTCACCGCCGGCAGAAAAGGCCCGGCCCTCGCCGGTCAGGATCGCGCAACGGATGGTGGGATCGGCTTCAATCTCCGCGCAGGCCGCCACGACCGCAGCGCCGTCGCCTTCCTGGCCGAGCGCATTCATCATGTCCGGACGGGTCAGGGTCAGGATCGCGATCGCGCCGCGCTTTTCGAGTTTGATCACAGACATGTCGAGCCTCCAGACAATTGCATTTGTCGCTGTTCTAGCGCGCAAGCCGGGGGAGTCGATATTGGCAGCGGGCGAACCTCGCGGAAGCTCTCTTAGAAACCTCTAGAGCTGGTCGCTCTCGGCGCGGCGATAGATGCCGGTAAACCAAGCGGCCCAAGCGTCTTTCTCAGCGTCATATTGCTCGAAATGCTGTGTGACAGAGCCGTCTTCGTTCGGCGTCCACTCGCCGGTAAAAGGGGCTGTGACCCCACTGCCTGGATAAGTGATGGTGCCTTCGAGTTTCATCGACCCGGTGTCTGTCAGACCACCTTCATAGTCGATGATCGCACCGGTGCTGACCCAAATCTGGCGCCATGTCTCCGTCACAGGGTTATAGAAATTGTAGCTCTGCCCGGTATTGCCCGCGGTGGAGACCCAGCGTTCCACCAGGAGGCAACCGCTCTCTTCGGCAGTGATGACGTTTCGCCCCTGAGCGGCGCCGTCCGGACTGCTGACCTCCCAGTCGCCAATCCAGAAATCGAACTGATGGTATTCTGGCGTATCACAGGGCGGCGGCGGGGTCGTGTCATCCTGAGCGAGCGCCGGTGCGGTGAGCAGGCTGATGGCGAGTGCGGCGATGAACAGGCGCATTGAGACCTCCAAAACAAAACCCCGCTTCGCAGCATCGCGAAACGGGGTTGATTGTCAAATTGGAGCGCTGAGCCCTTATTCAGCGGCGACTTTCATTTCACCGGCGCTGAGGTCGGTGTAGCGGCGCAGGTGATGGTCGACATTGCCGAACTCACTGTCGATCATGGTCAGGCGTTTGAAATAGTGGCCGACCGCCAGTTCCTCGGTCATGCCCATGCCGCCATGGATCTGGATCGCCTGCTGGCCGACAAAGCGCCCGGCCTGACCTATGCGGACCTTCGCCGCCGAGACGGCTTTCTTGCGCTCAACCTCAGGTTCGCCGAGCTTTAGCGTCGCCATATAGGTCATGGAAATAGTCTGCTCATGCTCCATGAACATGTCGACCATGCGGTGCTGCAGGACCTGAAACTTGCCGATTGGTGTGCCGAACTGTTTGCGCTGGCGGCTATACTCAACGGTTTGGGTATGCGCGACGCCCATGGCGCCCGCCGCTTCGGCGCAGGTCGCTGCGATGGCCTCATCGACGACTTGTTCGATGAGAGGAAGCGCTTCGCCTTCGGCGCCGATCAGCGCGTCTGCGCCAACCGCGACATTCTCAAAATACACTTCCGAGGCGCGGCGTCCGTCAACCGTTGGATAGTCCCGTGTTGTGACGCCGTCTGCGGCTTTGTCGACCAGGAAGACCGAGATGCCGCCCGCGTCGCGGCGATCTCCGCCGGTGCGTGCGGTGACGATAAGCTTGTCGGCCCATGGCGCGCCAATCACAACCGCCTTGTGGCCGTTCAGGATATAGCCTGAGCCGTCTTTCTTGGCGGTGGTTTCGAGGTCGGCAAGATTGTAGCGACCGCGTGGTTCGGCATAGGCGAATGCGAACGTGCTTTCACCGCCCATGATCGCGGTCAGGTGCTCTTCTTTCTGCGCTGCAGACCCGGCATGTTTCAGGAAACCGCCGCCGCAAACGACGCTAGGCACGAAGGGCTCGACCACCAGGCCTTTACCGAACTCTTCCATGACAACCATGGCATCGACCGCGCCGCCGCCGAGACCGCCATCTTCCTCTGAGAAGGGTGCCATGAGCAGACCGAGCTCGGCGAACTGGGCCCACATTTCCGGACGCCACCCTGAGTCGCTGTTCACCACTTTCTGGCGCGTATCAAAGTCATATTGTTCGCGGATCAGCCGTGCGAGGCTGTCGCGGATCATGCTCTGCTCTTCGGTGAAGTTAAAATCCATCTCGTATCTCCCATCTATTCCTGTTGTGGGTCTGCCAAGCCGGTGACGAAAGGCAGACATTTATCCAATAATTCCATCGCTTCTGGTGAAAACGGTTGTGGTCCGGATTGAGCCGTGACCAGCATCAGTCGATCAAAGGCCCCGTCTTCCCAATTGACCTGCGCCGTTATCTTGGCCTCATCCAGAATGATGAGGTTCTCGTCGAGATTGTCTTCTTCGGTGGTCGCGTCATACTTCACGTCGACCACATGCGCTGGTCGCGTTTTGCCCATGAGGAAGTACTCGACCGGCGCTCCAACGGTCACGGTTGCGCCGCCATCACTTTCGATTCTGACCTCTGCACCCTCTGAGAGCGGCCATAGCCCGGCCAAGGCTTCCTGCTCTGCCTCTGTCGGCAAGTCCTGGGCACAAGACCGGTACAGAATGCCAGAATAGAGCATGAAGAAGCTGTCCGAGGTGGCAAACTCATCAAGCTCGCCGGTCAGATAGAGCTCGGCATCGCCCGCCTTGAGCAAAAGTTTGTCGCTATAGCCCTCATCAGCTCCGCCATCATAGACCGATGACCAGAACAGGGTGGAGCCTTCACCCAGACGCTCCGCTAACGGGGTCTCTGCCAGGGCGACGAGCGGCGCTGACAGAGCTACTACAAGCGTTGAGATGATGGCTGCTGCCCGCACGATTACAGACCCAGGATCATCTTGGTGATGATGTTTCTCTGAATCTCGTTCGATCCACCATAAATCGAGGTCTTGCGCATGTTGAAGTAACTTGGTGCCGCGCCGAAAGAGTATTCGGGACCGATGCCGAACTCGTTGGCGCCATCTTCCGGGAAGCCGCGGAAGTAAGGATGGCTGTAATGGCCAACGGCCTCGAGCGTCAGTTCGGTCAGGCGCTGCTGAATCTCGGTCCCTTTCACTTTCAGGATCGAGCTTTCCGGCCCGGGGCCTTTGCCTTGCGCTTCCCCTGCGAGGGTCCGCAATTCTGTGAATTCGAGCGCAGAGAGATCTATCTCCAATTGCGAGACTTTCGAGGCGAAGCTGCGGTCTTCGAGCAGAGGCTCGCCATCAATGATTTCGGTCGAGGCAATGGCCCGGAGTTTCTCAATGCCGCGCTTGGAGCGGGCGACGCCAGCAATGCCGGAGCGTTCGTGGGCGAGCAGGAATTTGGCGTAGGTCCAGCCCATATTCTCTTCGCCGACACGGTTCTCAACCGGCACGCGGACGTCTGTGAGCCAGACTTCATTGACCTCGTGTCCGCCATCGATCGTGATAATCGGGCGCACTTCGATTCCGGGTGTGGTCATATCGACGAGAATGAAGCTGATGCCTTCCTGTGGCTTCTTGGCGTCAGGGTCCGTGCGGCAGAGGAAAAAGCCCCAATCAGCGTGCTGGGCCAGCGTGGTCCAGGTCTTCTGGCCATTCAGAATGTAGTGATCGCCATCGCGTACGGCTGTGGTTTTCAAGGAGGCGAGATCGGAGCCGGCACCCGGCTCTGAATAGCCCTGACACCACCACTCTTCTCCAGAGCGGATCTTTGGCAGGTAGCGGTCCTTCTGTTCTTGCGAGCCGAACGTGTAGATCACCGGTGCGACCATCGCGACACCGAAGGGCAGCGGCGGGATGGCGTCGACGCGGGCATTTTCTTCCGACCAGATATAACGCTGTGTCGACGTCCAACCGGTACCGCCATACTCAACCGGCCAAGCTGGCGTGGACCAGCCCTTCTCGCCGAGCACTTTGTGCCAGGCGAGGTATTGCTCGCGGGTGAGATCCCCCTGCCCGGGTTTGGGACGCATGTGATCTGGATAATTTTCTTCGATGAAGGTGCGCACTTCGTCACGAAACGCGATTTCCTCAGGTGAAAATTCTAAATTCATTGCGGTTCTTCCCAGAGCTTGTGTTTTTAGTCTTTTTGACGTCGGCCTGCTTAGAATGCAAGGTGACGCGAACGTAAACGTCATATTACGTCAACGCGCCTATTAGGCAATGCGACCGGATGGTCATTTGTCTGAAACGGTCCTAAGCGGGTTTGGCCACGAACGGCGCACATGCCGTCCGCAACAGCCCGATGGCCGCAGCCGCGCCCATGCCCCCGCCAGTGTTGAAGCCAAGATCGGTCAGCGGGGAAATCCCGATCCGCTCCAGCGCTGCTTCATGCGCGGGCCTGCGGGTGACGTGTGCGGCTTTGACATGATCGATGGCGAGCGGATTGATGGCGTGTACGACACCTGCGGCAATCGTAGTGGCAAAGCCATCAATCAGAACCGGGATGCCCTGCTGCCGCGCAGCAATGATTGTGCCGACACAGGCGGCCATTTCACGCCCCGCTAGGCAACGCAGCGCCTGCAGCGGATCACCGAGTTGGCCGCGGTGCAATTTTAGCGCGTCATTGACAGTTTTGATCCGCTGATCGCTCATTTCGAGCGGCACTTGCGGGCCCGGACGCACCCAATATTCCGGAGACCCGCCATAGAGCGCGCAGGCGACCGCGGCCGCAGCGGTGCCGATACCAGCCCCCACAACGCCGAGGGCGATGACATCGGGATTGCCTTCCAGAGCTTCAAAGCCATAAGCGATCGTGGCGGCGCATTCGCGTTCGCTCATCGCGGCCGCTTCGGCAATGTTCGGGGTCGGCTTGTCGATGGCGAGTTCAAACACGCGAATATTGGCACCGACCTGCGCGGCGATGGCCGACAAGGGCGCTTCACCGTTTCGCAGGGCTGAAACCGTCTGCTTTGTGTTCTCATTCGACGAGAGCGAGACGCCGACATCGCTGAGACCGTGGGAGCCGGCAAAGATGGCAAGGGTTGGATTCTCGACGCGCGGGGGATAGCGCTTCTGCCAGCCTGCGAGCCAGGCAGCGGCGTCACCGAGCTTGCCGAAGTCGCCTTCGCGCCCCATTCCGAGCAAGGCGTCATATACTTCCTGGGCGCAGGAATCATCGCTCGCCGCTGGACGCGTCGCTAAATCCCGCACATCATCAAATGGCCTCGCAGCTTCAGCAGCGTTCTGCAATCCTGACCTCGTTTACAAGCGAGCTTATAAAACGCCATGATAATGCAGTGTAAGTCAATGAAGGAGTTGGATTTTTCTTAAAAGAATCACACTTGTAAACGAATTTAAACATTTCTGAGAGACGCTTTATTATGGCTCTGAGCAAGATCGAAAGTCCATGTATCAAACTTTGCGCGGTCAATGGCCGCCACGGAATGTGTATGGGCTGCGGGCGGACATTGCAGGAGATTGGCGGCTGGATGCAGTATACCGATCAGGAACGGAGCGAGATTATGGCAACTCTGCCTGAGCGGCTGGCCAAGCTTGCTGACACTGGTGCGGCATGAAGTTCGGACAACTCATCGGATTGGTGGTTGTGAGTGGCGCCATCGCCGTTGCGGTGTCGACCTTGCTCAGCCCGAAATTTGATGAGGATGCGCCGAACGCGGCGAGTGCACGAATTGAAGCCAATTCTGTCGATCCGGTTCAAAACACATCGGCTTCGGTCGGGCGACGGTCCGCGACCCTGACGCAGAAGGGCGACGGGCACTATTGGGCCCGCGCGCTGGTCAACAACAAGTCGAGCGTAGAGTTCCTGGTTGATACCGGGGCGAGCGTCGTGGCACTGACCTATAAGGATGCGCAGCGCATGGGCCTGCGCCCAGACACGCTCGACTATGTGTGGCGTGTGCAGACGGCTGGCGGCGAAACCCTGGGCGCGAGTGTTGTGATCAAGTCGATCAAGATCAATCAGATCCACATTCGCGATGTCGAAGCGATGGTGCTGCGCACCGATATGCAGAAGTCGCTTCTGGGAATGAGTTTTCTTAACGAGCTCTACTCATATGAGTTTCGCGGCGATCGCCTTATTTTGAAACAGTAGGGTGAACGCTCTACCCGCGTGCAAACTGGGCAATCACATCGTCAATATCCGCGCCGGGCCGATCGAGAATGGCAGAGATCTGGGCGCGTTGCTCGATCGCGAGCCAGATGCCGGCGAATTCGAGGTCGACCACCTGCCATTCAGCATTTCGAAGCAGCATCCGCCAGCGCAGTGTCATCCGCTCACCGCCCGCATCGACGACAGTGGTGACAATCGCATCGCGCTCATTGCGATGTACCGTTTTGGTCACCGTCATCGAAAGACCTTGCAGGCGATCCGCATTGGTTTCGATCTGGCGACGCAGATAAGCCTCAAAGGCGTTTGAGTACTGGTCAACCTTGTCAGCCTCAATCGACTTGGCGTGGCGACCGAGTGTGAACCGGGCGATCGCGCGGATGTCCATACGCTCAAGCACCGCTTCAGCGAGCCGGTCTCGATCGGCCTCGATAATGTCCTGCGCGGTGGCAGAGATAATTTGCTCAGCCGAACCGGTCTTGTCGGTCCCGGCGAGGGCGGGCGGGGTCATCATCGTGACCCAGATGGCAGCCAGAATGATACGTAACATAACAGTCCTCATGCAGAGTTTGCGCCAGTTGGCGTCGTGTTGGGCCTGATATGTGCGTAGCCGCCCGCGCCCACCAGTTCGAATTCCCAATAGGCGCTATGCAGATTTCGTATGGATCCAGCCGGAAGTTAGATCGCTGGTTCGCGGGCGTGGACGTGCGCGAGCGCCTCATCCACCACAGTGAGATCGGCGCCGGGCTTTGGCGCTTTCTCGCTGAGTGTGCGACGCCAGGCGCGCGCGCCGGGCTTGCCATTGAACAGTCCCAGCATATGCCGGGTCATGGCTGACAGGCGCACGCCCTGATCAAGCTGAGCCTGGATATAGGGGCGGAAGCGGTCAATCGCCTGGAACGGACTGACACGGTCGGCGTCGCCGAAGAGGTCGCGGTCGACCTGACCGAGCAAAGCCGGGTCCTGATAGGCGGCCCGACCGAGCATAACCCCGTCAAACGTCTCAAGATGGTGCGTACACGCGCTCAGTGTCTTGATGCCGCCATTGAGAATGAGGGTCAGGTCCGGGCGCGCGGCTTTCAGCTCTGCCACAAGGTCGTAGTTCAGCGGCGGGATTTCCCGGTTTTCTTTTGGGCTGAGGCCTTTGAGCCAGGCCTTGCGGGCATGGACGGTAAAGACGTCACAGCCCGCATCTGCAACCTGATCGATAAATGCAAACAGGGTCTCGCGCGGTGGATCCTCATCAATTGCGATGCGGCATTTCACTGTCACCGGAATAGAGACGACACGGCGCATCGCTGCCACGCAGGCCGCAACAGTCTGTGGGTAGCGCATCAGGATGGCGCCGAAGGCCCCGGATTGCACCCGGTCTGACGGGCACCCGCAATTGATATTGACCTCGTCATAACCGAAGCCTTCAGCAATCTGCGCGGCTTCAGCCATCTTGTCCGGCTCATTGCCGCCAAGCTGCAGAACGAGCGGGTGCTCGGCCTCTGAAAAGCCGATCAGTCTATCGCGGTCACCATGGATGACGGCGTCGGCGGTGACCATTTCCGTCCAGAGCAAGGCGCGCCTGGACAGCACCCGATGAAACGCCCGGCAGTGCCGATCAGTCCAATCCATCATAGGGGCGACTGAAAATCTATAGTCTTGATTTTTCAGCATTTATTTCGTACTTTCAAAGCACTAAACAAGAACGTGCACGCAAAATTCTTCACGATTGTGCACGGATGTTCACGGTATGTCACACCATTTTCTATGCTGGGTGTGCATGTAGCGTGCACAAATGAGAGGCGTGAAAGGCAGGATATGGCTGGCATCAATAAACTCGCTTCTGGTAAATGGCGCGTCCAAATACGGAAGCATGGCCTTTATACATCCAAGACCTTCGATTTGAAGTCTGATGCAGAGCGTTGGGCGCGAGACACCGAGCGAAAAATTGACCGGGGTGAGAGCCATAGTCGCAGAGGTCCGACGCGATTGAGAAGCTTCGCTGATTTAATCGATGTTCACATTGAGGACATGAGTGATGTCGGTAAAATCCTTAGACGCTCCAAAAGCTATTCGTTGAGGCTTCTCAAAGCCCGACTTGGCCAACATCCTTTTCACGAACTTACGCGTCAGCGAATTGTTGATTATGGTCGGGAGCGCTCACGCGAAGGCGCAGGTCCAGCGACTGTTGGCGCAGAGATATCGTATGTCAAAACCATACTCACCCACTCCGGGGGCGTCAAAAGCGAAAGGGTCTGATCCCAGCTGACGTCGATAACTATGCCCTTCGAAATCAGGTCGAGCGAACGTTCAATAAACTCAAATGCTCAAAACGGCTCGCTAGATAGTATGACAAAACCGACGATAACTATCTCGGCTCTATCCATGTCTGCTCTATTCGACTGTGGATAAGAAAGCTCGTCAACAGAACCTGTAATAAATTCCTTTCTGAAACAGAGTGATAATCTAGATTTCAACTAAATTTCCGAGATTTCATAAATCTGTAGTTGTATATTTTGTCGCTTTGAGTTCTCATTGGCTTACTGAAATCGGGACCAAACGAACGCTTTAAAAGCTTTGTTTCAGCTAGGTCAATTCGTATACTTGTTTAACGCCGTCATTAGCGGTGAACAGGAGAGTTTTAACTAATGTTCCGCGTCTTTAGACAGCAAATAGCATTAGCCTCGGACCGAGCCGAACCACGGAATTTAGGAGCAATTCATGATTAGTTTTTTTAGGAACCTCATTCGTTCAAACAAAATCAAACTTGGTGCTTGCACAGCATTCGTTTTTGCCGGGGCGTGTGCTTCGCAGGCCATGGCGCGCAAACCCGCTGCAGTGGAGCGCGCCCCGGCCTCCTTCTTTCGGGTGACGGCGGACTATACCGTCATTGAGACCGGGGAAGAGATTAAGTTCGATTATGTCGTCGGCTGCGGCGGTATCATTTCCAATTATTCTTATACGACGCCTACGGTGATTTATGAGGCGCATCCAACGCTTCAGGTCCTGCCCACCTCCAATGGTGCCGCGATTGGGCTGAAGGCCCCCGGAATCCTCTGCGATACGCGCGCCTTTGAAGAAGTACCTGAGATTTTCCAGCCCTTCATGATGTGGTTCCCGGATGTAGAAGATTTGAGCTTTGCCTGGGGCTATGTAACGGAGGTAGCCTATGAAAGCCCGCACGCGCATGTCACCTTTCATGGCGCGTCTGTCACGCCCGCGACCGAGACCGAATGGCGGGACAATCGGGCGCAGCTTTTGGCGAATTATGAGCAGCTTGGCGCCCTGCCAGGCCCATGGGGCCACTCGTTCTCGCGCAGTCCCAGTGAAGAGATGGCCCGCGTCTATGTTCTTGGAAAGGGCTTTTATATTGCGTCCAAGTGCCAAGCTTATTCACGCCTGCCTTTATCGCCGGAGCTGACCGAAGAATTGTTCGCGAATGCGCCTGAAGGTACGGGGCGGTATTGGCTGCTGGACAGAGCCGTGGGGGGCGTAGATGGACGCCTCAAAAAACCTGACGTGCTGTTCAACGGCAAGCGATATATTGAATATTTTCGTAAGGGCAATGGTACGATCCGCCGCGACGGCCAGGGCATGATCACCTTCCGCGAGCGTTCAAATGCTTTGACAGAGACGTTTCCGGTTCTACCCATCCGGCAATCCATGACAGCGCGCGGCATTGATTTGGCCACCCCGCCAGAGGCTTATTTCCGGACGGTAGAGACGGGTCAGGATTGGAATGGCTTTGCCGCCTGCTGGTCCGGGGGCGACCCAACAGTCATGCCCTCGTTGAGACGACGCTATTTGACTTCGCCACATTATGTGGCCGCAGGGGCCGATCCTACACGTGCCGAGGCTTATGATCCACAAGCGCGGGCCAAAAGCCATCATCTTTATTTTGAGGATGTATTGATCGGCGACAATTCCGACCGCCAACCCGGCTTACCGACGATCCTGGATCGGAATGGGTTCGTTTTTTTTGTCGTCGATCATGGCTCAATTTCATTAGGTTAGTAACTATACAAGGGAGCGATCATGCCACAGAAATGGGAATATGCCGCGCTAAGCGAGGCGGTCTATCGGCGCCATGAAGACGATCAAGCAATTGATATCTTCAATGACCTTGAACAGGTAAGCGAAGTTCCTGGACTTACCCCAGCCGCTCTCAATACCATCGGCCTTAAAGACGACCCAAGTGCCCCTGGCTATGTCTATGATCCTAGCAATGGCTTTGCGGCCTATGTTGTCGAGATGGACGGCAAGACCGTAGTCGCATTCCGCGGGACGGATTCAGACTATGGTTCCGTTGGCTGGGAAAATACTTTTGATATCATTGATACCTTTACGTCGATTGGAGCTGCGTCTCTAGGAGACACCAATATCCAGAACGCTCGTCTTAAGGTCGATGGCGACTACGTTGTTGATGGCGGTGACGTAGTCTCCAACGTACAACTCGGCACTGGCGTTTATGATAAAGACCTGACTGAAGATGGCCAAGTTGGAACCCAATGGCAAAGTGCAAAGGTATTAATCGACCTTCTCATTGAAGATCTAAACATCCCAGCCACAGATATTGTTGTAACGGGTCATTCGCTAGGCGGAGGGCTCGCAGGGCTAACCGCAATTAAATATAATCTAGAAAACTATCTCTTCGGGCCGGCGCCTTTTGAGAACCAGTTGGAGAAAGAAGCCGACCAAATGGCGGCTGAGTATATCCTAAATCTTCACGCGGATAAGTTTACGGATGATTTCAAAGCGAAAGATATTGGCACTCAGGCCGATGCGCTCGCGCACAGTTGGAATGAATGGCTACACGAGCCACTTCAGATGACAAATAATGTCAAGTTTGCGCACTGGGGAAGTATTTTTTCTATTCTTTCTGATTTTAACACAGAACGCGATGATATCCTAACTCAGTATGAAAATAGAAAAAGCGAGTTAAACATTACGAGTGTAAAAGGTGAGTTCACAACAAATGATGCGGGATACACATCTTCTTTAGGAAATACGCTTGACGCTTTCTCAGAAGACTTTCGCCCTGAAGCAACTTACAATCAAAATGTTGATATCGGGGCCGAGACCGTCGATGGCAAAGAAGCCGTGTCGCGTCATTCTCCGGCCCTGAATGCCCTGATCCAGAAGTCTCAGGACGATACCTTGGTTTCGACCCCTGATGTGGGTAGTTTTGACGAACTGCTCGCTGGAAATACTCAGTTACGCCATGCGCTCTTGCATGGCGAAGGCATCGCGGGCGCGAACAAGAACGCCAAGCAAGGCGCAACCGATGATATGAGTGCCACGGGACAAACGGCTACGGAAGATACGGCATCTGTCGAGCTCCTGTACCGCACACTTTGGAAGTCGATCGGCAATGATGATGGGTTGTATGATTATGTTGAGCAGGTTTTTTCCGACTTAGTCGTGCACGGCATGGCGGCGGATGGGTTGAATATCGATCCGACATTGAAATTGGAGGATGGCGGCGCCGCAAATCTAAATCGTGGTATTACGAATCTAACGCTTGGGGTCTTACGCGACGCTGTACAGGAAACATCTGATATTGGCCAAGTTATCGACAAGCTCGGCGGTACAGCTGAGTTCGTGGGTGCACTTGACGCGGGTTATATTCATGTGCCGGTTCACCAAATCACCTCTACACAAGAGGTCCATCTGGACGAAGTCGGCGGGCGCAATTTCGGCATGCGAGACGTTGAGGTTTTCGCAGCAGAATATATCCAACAATATCCGGCATTTGCGACATGGCTCGAGATTGACACAGACGGGCTGCGCGATGGGTCAGCCACACTCTTTGATTGGGGGCATCTTGTTGTCCACGCTGGTGCCGATGCGGCTGGCTTGCAAGTCGACCTTAGCTCTGTGCCCGAGAGTGCTAAGGGTTCACTGATCATTGCTGATCTTAATGCTTCGCAAGATGATGCTGTAATAACGGGGAGTGGTGAAGACTGGATCTTATTGGGTGAAGGTGCGGCAACTGTTAATGCCGGGAGCGGTGACAATGTCGTTATTGCTGACAGTGCAAATAGCGCTCTCACTGTTAATACAGGCAGCGGCAATGATATTATACTCGGCGGCGACGGTGGAAATAATATTCATGCCGGGGCGGGAGCTAATAAAATTCGAACCGGTTCAGGCAATGATGTAATTAGTTCTTTTGGGAATAATTCTGAAATCTATGCCGGTGGCGGGCAGGATGAGATCAAAGCCGGAGGTGCTTTCACCCTGGTTTATGGCGGCGGCGGAATCGATACAGTTCATGTATCCTCAGGCGCAGTCCTTTTTGCCGATGCAACGGCTGAGGATAAAACTGTATTTGGGCGCCGCGAGCTAGACGGTGCGCTCGGGTGGGGGGATGCGAGTGAGAAAGACTCGCTCTTCGATGCTTCAGAAGGCGTTATATATAGTTTGAACCAAGAAGGAGAGCTTCGAATAGAAAGTGCCAGCGGGAAACAAAACTTATTTGTCGCCGGTTATGATGATGAGGAGATGACCGCAGGAATCCGTCTTCGTGCTGTGTCGTGGACAGCGTATCAGATCATGGATCCAGCGTATCCCGGCGGCGAAGCCTACATCTCCGGTATTTCCGATATGATGGATGAGGTTTATTTTGCCCTCTATGGCGAAGAGCGCACTGCGACCGACCCTTTGATCCTCGACTTGGATGGAGACGGAATTGAGCTTTCGGGCATGTCGAGCATCTCCCCCTTCTATGATCTCGATGGCGACGGCTTTGCGGAGCGGACGGGTTGGACCACGGGTGATGACGGATTCTTGGCAATCGATCTTAATCAAGACGGTCAGATCAACGATATTTCGGAGCTGTTTGGCGACCGTAATACGAGCGGCTTCGATGCGCTTGGCGTTCATGACTCGAACGCTGACGGCATTATTGATGTAAACGATGCCGTTTTTGCAGACCTTCGTATCTGGCAAGATATTGATAGTGACGGCGTTACGGATGCAGGTGAGCTTTCGACACTTACAGACCGCGGAATTGACTCAATCAATCTGACCCCGACTAACCAGACATTGGTGAACATGACCGGGAATGAAGTGGCTGCAGAGGGTAGCTATACGCTTTCTGACGGAACCACCCAAAGCATTTTCGATGTTCGCCTTCGAACGGATGAGCTCAATACGCAATACTTAGGCGATACGACCGTCTCGGCTGAAGCCGCGCTTCTAGCGGATGCAAAAGGCTATGGGGAACTGCCAAGCCTGCAAATTGCGGCCACTCAAGACGCAACTGTACTCGCTGAACTTCAAGCGGCCCAAACCAACCTGAACACACCAGTCTTGTCGGACCTTTTGACCGCTGTTCGACCGCTTACCACAGCCTGGTCCCAATATGACGACGCTCCACTTTCGGCCAATATGGGCGTGGAACTCGACTATTCCTATACAGTCGAACCTGACGGATCGATTACGGTTCAAGACCAGGTGCTTTCGGTCACGACCTCAGGGACAGTGGAATGGTATCTTCAAAGTGACTTTATCGCCGGAGCCCCTGTTGCCTATGCCACAGAAGCAGAAGCTGTTCAGGCGCTACACCTCGCGGCTGATGCCGCCGGATACTCTTATGCTTCGAACCACCAACCTGTTGAACATTACTCTTACGTGATCGGAGAAGCTGGCAGGGTCGAGATCACCAATATGATTTGGTATGACCCACCAGCCAACAGCAACGACGATCCAGAATGGCATCTTTCTGGGACAGGAGACTCCTATGATAGCTTTGCCGCGGCTCAAGCAGGCCTCGCCGCTGCAGCTGCTGCTGAGGGTGGATTTGTGTCCACCTTCTCTCAAGAACAGTTGCACGTTCTCGAACGTTTTTCAGGCGAAGAGGTCGCATTCAATGAGTTAAGCGAACAAGATGGCGCTCAGCGTGCGATCATGATCGACTATATGGAGATCGCGGCAAATCTAGAGCTGCAGGTCGCTATGACCGTGTCGGTTCAAAGCGGCATGAGTGGCTTCTTCTCGGAAGTTTCGTACAACTCTGCCGAAGATGTCTTTGTTGCGGACACTGCGGCGGATCTCACGGACACCTACCAAACCATCCTTGACGCTGCTGATGATGAGACGGATGCAGCAGCATATCTCGCTGAGTGGGCGCCTTATTTGCGGCTATTCCTGTCGCAATTTGATCGTGGATCCGACGCGCTCAAAAACTCATATAGCTATCAGTTTGCCAACCTGGTTCGTGGATATGAGACTTTCGCGACGTATCCAATCTCCATTGAGGCTGCTGCGGACGCGCTCGGAATTCCGGGTGTGACACTGAGCGCAGGAACCGACCAGGCCGACATTTTCTATCTCAGCACAACGGCTGGGACGTTTGAAGGTGGCGCGGCTCCGGACAATTATGTGGTTGGATCCAATTTCGCGAACCACATAATCGATGATCGTGAACTTGTGCTCCAAGACGTGATGGGCGGAGATGTTATTCGTTTCGCAACCCACAACTCTACGGACGTCTCCATAGACCGCGTCGATAACGACCTCATCATCACCGACAATGTGACGGGAAATACGATTACCGTAGTGGAGCAATTCCTGCGGGCGAGGCCAAGCCTAACGACAGGTCTCGTCGACGATGATCGAGGCGTTGTTGAGATCATCTTCGCTGACGGTGTGGTTTGGGACGAGTTTGATATTGCGCGAGAGGCTGCTGAAACCGACGCTTCAGATCAAACCATTGTCGGTACCCGCTCTACCGATTTGTTCGATGGCGGTGCTGGCGATGACTATTATCTCGGTGGCAACTCTGCCGACTTCTACGTCTTCGGAGCTGGCGACGGTAACGACGTCATCTATGAATATGGCCCAGAGCAACGCGCAGATAATGACGTTTTTGTACTCATTGATGAACGCGATTGGGTTGTATTCGATGACGATATCGCCTTTGAAGACCTAACCTTCGATCGCTCCGCAAACCTCCAAGACTTGATCATCACGCACGTTCCATCTGGTTCATCATTGACCGTCAAAGAACAGTTCACAGCGACAAATACCGGCCCGTTTGGCGTCGAATGGTTCAACCGGGTTGAACTCTTCTCGTTTGATAGTGATAGCCGTTTGCTCACCGATGAAGATGTCATGGAACTCATGCTCGAAGGCACGGTTGGCGATGACACCATTACCGGTTTCTATCGGCAAGATACCATGACCGATACGGCAGGTGCTGACTACTATTCTGGCGGCGATGATGGCGACACATACATCTTTGGCCGAAATGGCGGCTCTAACACGATTGAAGATGGCCAAACCAATGTCCTGACGTCGACGGCTGACAAGATCGTGTTCTCAAGCGATATCGACCCTTCCGAGGTCGAGATCTCACGGGTCCCAAATACCAATGATCTATTGATTACGCTCTCTGACGGTTCAACAAGCATTCTCGTCAAAAACCAGTTTGCTTTTGTAGATACGGGCCCCTATGGCGTTCAATGGTTCGACCGGATTGAGACAATCGAGTTCGAATCCGACCCTGAAACGATTTGGACCTATGAAGACGTCATGGCCCGTCTTCTCGTTGAGGCGAAAACAGCGGGCGACGATCTAATTGAGGGTTACAGGCGAGAAGATACGCTGGATGGCGGCGCTGGAAACGATGTCCTTGATGGCGCGGAATTAAGCGATACCTATATTTATGACGTTGGATACGGGCACGATACAATCTCCGAGACAGATTGGTCCCTGACCAACAGCACGGACCGCGTTCAGTTTGGTACCGGAGTCAGCGTAGACGATATCACGGTGACGAGGAGCGGCGATGATCTGATACTCACGCTCGCGCCAAGTGGTGAGACGCTCACCATTGTAGACCAGCATTTGCGTTTCAACTCTGGCGCCGCGCCAAGCCAGGTGGAAGAGTTCCATTTTGCGGACGGCACGATTGTCACGCCGGATTATTGGCGCGCTCAAACACTCATTGGCACGAGCGCAGACGAGGAGATTATTGGCTATCATTATGCTGATACCATCTCCGGCGGAGGCGGTACGGACCGGCTCGTCGGCGGCAATGATAGCGATACGTATCTGTTTAACCTGGGCGACGGAAACGATTCAATCTTTGATCACAAGCTGATGATCTCGTTGGGCGCCGACGACAAAGTCCAATTTGGTGTGGGTTTGCTAGTATCTGACCTGACCCTTGGGCGCTCAGGTGATGATTTGATCTTCTCTTTTGCTGGAGGTGACACTTTAACGGTCGAGAATCAATTCGCACACGAGTGGCTATATGTGGTCGAAGAGTTTGAATTTGCCGACGGAACCATCTGGACGCATCAGCACGTCATGGATCAACTGCTTGTGGACGCCGTTACATCCGGAGATGACCACATTTTCGGCTTTGATCGAGACGACATTTTAACCGGTGGCGCAGGCAATGACCGCATTGAAGGAAAAAGTGGCGACGACATCTACCTGTTCAATTTAGGAGACGATCAGGATACGATTTACGATCACCATCTTGCGACGCTGCTGTCCAGCGACGACACCGTTCAGTTCGGCGCTGGTCTTCTCCCATCGGAGGTATCGATCGGTCGGGATGGTGATGATCTGATCTTTACCTTCACATCGGGTGATTCACTGACCGTAGAAAATCAGTTCTCTCATACCTGGCTCTACAAGGTTGAGACATTCGAATTCGCCGATGGTACCGTTTGGACCCATGAGGAAGTTCAAAACCAACTCCTAACTGCTGGCGCAACGCCCGGAGACGACCACATTTTTGGGTTTGATGCCGACGACATTCTAACCGGAGGCGCAGGCAATGACCGTATTGAGGGGAAAAGTGGCGACGACATCTACCTGTTTAATCTAGGGGATGATCACGATACGATTTACGATCACCATCTTGCGACGCTGCTGTCCAGCGACGACACTGTCCAGTTCGGTGCGGGTCTCGACATACAGGATGTCGTGGTCCGGAAGAATGGAAATGATTTGACATTTTCCTTCCCGAGCGGCGACTCACTGACCGTTGAGAAGCTGCTTGCGCATCATTGGCTGTATGTCGTCGAGAATTATCAATTCTCAGACGGGACCGTTTGGACGGTTGATGACGCAAAGGCTGCAAGCCTCATCGCCACGGATGGTGATGATACGATCGAAGGGTATTCACAGGTTGACGACACGCTCACCGGAGGGCTCGGAAGTGACACACTTAAAGGTCTCAGCGGATCGGATACCTACATATACAATGTCGGCGATGGCGAGCTAACGATTGAAGACGACGTCAACGTCTCAACCGACACCGATATCTTGCAGATAAATGGCGGCCTGACGGTAAGTGACCTCACTATCGAGAAAATTATCGATAAGTTGCTTATCACACTCCCTGACGGCAGCCAGATTGAAGTTATCGACCACTTCAAAGATGATGCCCATTGGGGTATTGAAACAATTCAGTTCGACGATGGCTCTAGTCTCGACAAAGCTGGCATACTTAATGAGGTTGTCTTCCTTATGACCCCAACACATTTGGGGACGAGCCTCGACGACACGATCACAGGAACCAGCGATCGGGATGTTTTGGTTGGCCTTGAAGGAGACGACCGCCTTGAAGGGGATGTCGGATCAGACTTCTACGTGTGGTCCCTAGGTGACGGAAATGACACGATCTGGGATCAGCGCTCAGGGAGTGACGATGGCTCAGTTGACCAGCTGAAGCTTCAGGGCATTGTTCCAACTGACATTGTCTTTGAGCAGGCGCTTGATGATTTATACGTCACGATTGTGCCCAGCGGAGAGCAGATCGTGATAGAGGATCACTTTAGGACCGATTATCGCTGGCCGGGATATCGATGGGGCATTGAAGAGTTCGCTTTCGATGATGGAACGGTTCTCGATGGCCAAGCATTACCGCTTTTAATCACACCAACTCATGCCGGTACGCCTGGAAATGATGTTCTAACGGGCACATCGGGCGAAGATATCCTGAAGGGAAATGGCGGCGACGATTTGCTCTACGGCGGTGACGGTTCGGATGATTACATCTTCACGCGCGGTGACGGCATTGATGAGATTGAGGACAATGGCAACCGCGATACCGACCAGCTGTTTATCCACGGTTATGCCGTTAGCGAGGTACTTGTGAATGCCTCTGGCGACGATCTCATCCTCACATTTGCCGGGACGAGCGATCAAATCACCATCTGGAACACGTTGGAGTATTCCAATGGCGACCAGATCGAAGAGATTATCTTCG
>JASJAO010000020.1 GCA_030066975.1 Henriciella sp.
CCGGCTCGCCTGAGCTTGGTGGGAGCTCCACTCACCGGGCCTCAGTGCCCATGCCCGAACCAGAAAGAAAGGCGAACAGACTCTCCAAATAAACGGCCCGGATTACGGGGCTGGGTCAGTAGCTATCACACTAACTGTAGGCGCTGAGCTTAAGATAAGAGGTCAGCGCCTTGGTTGTGTTTTCTGATATGCAAACACTAGCTGGGCAATTATCGCGCTAATGATTTGGTTAGTAGAAATGCGCTATTGCTCATTCCGTGCAATGTACTTTGCCCGGTCTAATAACTCATCATAAGTGATGATATCGATAGAACCGCATTCTCTTCGGAATAACTCAAACGTATCGAGTTTTGTTTCATTATCACGCTCACTACAATTGACTGAGAACTCATGTTTAGAACCGATCACAAGAATAGTTTTCGGCTTTCTTGTTCGCGCCTGTAGTCTTTGATTACCCTCTTTGTTGAAGTGCTCGCCACTTGCGCTAGCGATCTGCCACTCGGCCTGTTGCTCCAAAACTTGTGAAACGGCCGAAATGAACTCTGATGAAAACTCCCAAGTTCCCGCACGCCCGCTTTTTGAATTTTTGAAAATAGGCGTGTTGGGGCGTTTGATCTCCACTAAAACCGAATACTCCTTGAAATTCATCAAAAAGTCGACGATGGGACGATTGCGATTGTCTGAACCGGAACCACCAACCGAGGCCTCACGGCTAAAATGCCTGACGATCCGGTAGTCGAGGCCATATCCAAAGACCCATTGCTGACGTTCAAAGAAGTCTTGCCACTGGGTTTCAGACCACTGGCGAAGCATCATTTGATTTTCAAACTCGTTCAGACCACTCTTGCGCCCTAGAAGAATGTTGATCTCTTCATTGGATAACGAACCGCTGAGAGAATTGAAAAGTTTTTCTCGGTCTTCTCCCTGCATTCCTTTTAGACGTTGTAACAGGCTCTTGTCGGATGCATCAATTAATGTCTTCGGTCCGGATTGAGAGGATATATCTTCAATTTGGAACCTTTCTTCGTTTGATAGATCAATGAAATCCAGAGCTTTCAGGAAGCTCAAAAGCTTTTCAAACTCGCCACGGCGAAACGAAAATTCATGCTTCTCAGTTGTCGCGAAATGTGACCCCATCGCTTTGTTGTCCCGGGTCATAAACGTCTGAAGACTTAACCTCCGAACGCTTTTGTCATCCTGAGATACAAGAGCCGCTACCTGAGTTTTACGAACATTCCCATCCACTCTTAAGCAAAGTGCACCTTCTAACTCTCCCACCATTACAGAGTCGGTATTGTTCATTACCATTTTGACGAACCGGACACGCTCCTTCAAACCAAATTGAGAAGCAAAAACTTTCGTAAGATAGGTTTTTCCTTCTTTTCGAAGTTTGAAGAAATCATGTTCTTGTTCATCGCTCATGGATCACGCTTCATCTACCTTCCGCTTGAATGCACCAACGGGTACATTTCACCAATAAGCGATCCAATGGCAACAAAATCGCGGGAAGATTTGTAAAAACGCCGACAAATATTTCTCTGAAGATCGGCCTCGGCCAAGAGCGTATTACAACTTGCTGTTTACCTTGAGCTATCCCCCTAATCTGAAAACCTCATCTGGTACGACCCTCCTTCAGCCCATCGCTCTGAAGGAGCCCTCACCCCATGTCCGAACATCCCATTGCGACCAAAGCCGAACAAGAGGCTTTGGAGAACCAACGACCTGTGCCTGAACTTGTCCCGAGCCTCACCCCCGATGGCGGTCTTCAAGCCGACGTTGATCATGAAGTGGAAGCCCGCCGCCAGCGCCGGATCGCATTCATTCAGAACCGCCTTGCAGGCTCGTCCTACCGCATGCGCCGGGATCAAGCCCAAGCCATAAGCCGATAGCCCCTGAAAGGAGACAGTATGACCACAAACCCTAAAGGCCCTGCCCCTGATATCGTCCTGACAGATGGCGCTCTGCGTGCCGCCTCGTGGCGTGAGGATGGCGAGTATGGCCCGTTCTGGAATACCAAAATCACCCGCCGCTATCAGAATGTGGACGGCGATGTGCGCGAGACAAGCAGTTTAAGAGAGCGTGACCTGTTGCCTGCGGCTGAACTCACCGCAGAAATCCGCCGGGAAATCTTAGAGCGCAAACGCGAGCATTCACAAAGACGCACCCATGAGCACATGCCATCGCAGTCAGATGCGCCAGAGCCCGAAGATTATAGCGAGGACTGGCATGATGAGAACATGACCGAAAAAGACATTCGGCGTAAGCGGTTTATGGACAAACGTAAGGCGCAAGATCAAAGCCAGAGTCTCCAGCATGGCCCTTCTCAGGAAAGCTAGAGGAAAATTTCCCTTGCACTTTTCCAAAAGTGAGCGTATGTTCACTTTCTGTTCTTTTTCTCGTTGAGCGAATTCCGGGCAAACAGAACCCAACCTCAAACAACTTAAACCGAAAGGAGTCTTCGAGATGAAGAAGAACAAGCCTGTGCGCGTGCTCTGGCACGGCAATGTCAAAGCCAATATCTGGGCCAACCCGACCCAGAACGGTGAAATGTATACCGTGAACTATGCGCGTATTTACACCGATAAGCAGGGTCAGCTGCGCGAAGCCTACACGTTCACCGATGTGGAGAACCTGCGCCTGGAAGCTTTGGTGCGCGAAGCTAACGGCGTCTGTAACGACTTACGCCGGGAGTATAATGAGCGTAGCCGCGGCGAGCCTGAAGACCCGCAGCTTCCCTATGAAAGCCCACAGCCCTCGGCCTAGACCGCACTCACAACAAGCCCCGTTCCAATGCTGGCGCGGGGCTTTTTCTCATCCCCCAAGAATTTTGAACCGCCCCCCAATGAAAGGAGGAGCCATGAACCCACCGCCGCGCACATCCATTCTAGAATTTGACCCAGAAACCTATGCCCATCACGTCGCTGACCTTGATCTCACCCCGGAACAACAAGACGAGCTTATAAGCGCCATCGCCAATATCATGCTGGCTTTTGTCGATTTGGGCTTTGGCATATCGCCCACGCAAACACCTTGTGGACAAGACGGGATTTTAGGCGATCTGATCCCGGAAACTCTGCCTGATCTGCTATACTGTGAGCCTACCGAAACCGCCGTCACAGCCGCGCTGAGCGATGATTTTGCCAGCGCAGAAAGAGAGGAGTCATGATCCCGGATCAACCCACCAAGAGTGCACAAACCCCCATCACTCGCACAGTTATCTATGCCCGTGTCAGCTCCAAGAAACAGGTGGATGAGGGCAATGGCCTCTCTTCTCAGATTACGCGCTGTGAAGCCCACGCCAAAACCAAGGGCTATGAGGTCTTGAAGACGTTTGAAGAAGAAGGTGTGTCCGGCGGCATGATTGAGCGCCCGCAAATGCAGGCGATGCTCTCCTACCTCGAAACGCATTCTACTCCATCTGATCCCGTCGCTGTTATCATAGACGATATCTCGCGGCTGGCGCGGGGGATCAAAGCGCACATGGAGTTACGCACAGCGATCATGCTGGCAGGCGGCGCTCTGGAATCGCCGACTTATGAATTTGCCGAAGATGCCGATAGCGAACTTGTGGAATATCTGCTCGCGACAGTCTCGCAGCACCAGCGCAAGAAGAACGCTGAACAAGTACGCAACCGTATGAAAGCCCGTTGGATGGCTGGGTACTACACCGCCAATCCCGGCATGGGCTACAAGTACAAAGAGATTGAAGGCCACGGCAAAATGCTCGTGCCGGATGAGCCCCACGCCACTTTGGTGCGCCAAGCCTTTGAGGGTGTCGCTGCCGGGCGCTTACGGTCGGCAAGTGAGGTGAAACGCTTCCTTGAGCGCTGCCCGGACTGGCCGCGCACCTCGACCGGAGAAGTGCGCCTGCAAGGCGTCATCAATATGCTGCGCCGCCCGATTTATGCCGGATACATCACGATCAAGAAGGCGGGCATCCACCTCCAACCCGCGAAACATGAGCCCCTGATAACCTTCGAGATGTGGCAGAAAGCGCAAGACATGCTGGACGGGACGGGGCGCAGTTTCGCCCGTCAGGACATACGCGCTGACTTCCCTTTGCGGGGCTTTGTCTGCTGTGCCTCCTGCGGTAATGCCCTGACCTCGGGCTGGTCGAAAAGCCGCTCGGGCAAGAAGCACCCATACTACATCTGCCAGACGCGGACTTGCGATCTTAAGGGCAAATCCATTCGCCGCGATGATGTGGAGGGGGACTTTACTGAGCTGGTGCAAACACTGCGCCCTGCGCCGCAACTCTTCCACATGGCGAAAGCAATGCTCGAAGACTTTTGGAATGCAAGGCTCGAAGATGTGAAGGGACGGACACAGAGCCTTGCCCAACAAATGGCGGCCCTGACCCGCAAGATCGACACGCTGACAGAGCGCTTGCTCGCGACTGACAGCCCATCACTAATCAATGCCTATGAGGGTCAAATCCGCAAAATCGAAGAAAATCGCACGGCTTTAAAGGAACAATCTGAACGCGGTATCGAACCGCAAAAACCCTTCAATCAGATGTTCAAAGCCGCGATGATATTTCTCGCAAACCCTTGTATTATCTGGAAAAAAGGAAGTCTTGAGCAACGCCGTTTGCTCGCCCGGCTCGCTTTCCCGAACCGCCTCACCTATGACCGCGAAACCGGGTATCGAACCCCCGAAATCGCATTACCCTTCAAACACTTAGGAGCCAATATGACCCAAAATAACAGAATGGTGCGGATGAGAGGACTTGAACCTCCACGCCTCTCGGCGCCAGAACCTAAATCTGGTGCGTCTACCAATTCCGCCACATCCGCGCCCTGCTATTACTACAGGAAACGGCGATATAGCGGGGGTTTCCAGAAACCTCAAGACGCAAGGAGCAGCACCATTATGCACCTCGGCGCACGGAGAGTCCCCACAAATTCCCCACAAGTGTTGCTGACGCGTTCCCGGCGCGGATATGCGAACGCGGTTGGCTTTTCGATAGGCTCAACCGCGCGTGCGGCGGGCCGATCCGAACGATAAGACATTGCGGCCTGACGCCTGGCTGACAATGTAATCATCAAACGCGAGACTGAGCCGGGCTTCGGTCAGCGTTCGCGCTGAGCTCTGCATTTGAAGCATCAAAGAATTGCTGAGCGTCCGCAAGTGTTCCGGGCTTTTTACCCTATATGAGATGGTGAACTCTTCTCGCTTTGGACAGAATTTGATCTCCGGTGCATTAGATTGGTCGCGCGAAATCTTGTACATAACCACACTCTCTTTACTGAACATCAGTCATCACGTCTGCGAGATCGTGACGTCAAGCCAAATCGGCCCGGCCGGGCAGCGCTCTTAGACGATTTCTCACTATGCCTAACTCTCAGTTGAATCTTTTTGTCGATTCCAACTCTTAGTTGGAACCGGAGAGAAAGGCTTGTCAGGGCAGACTATTGCGACAAGTATGACAATAGTTTGCGAGCCCCGTAGAAAAGCACATCTTGTGGGGTGACAGGGAATGAAGAAGGCGGAAGGCGTGCTGAAACATTTGGGGGACCGGTTGCGGACCGCGCGCGAGGCGGCCAACCTGACCCAGGCCGAGCTCGGAGCAGAGCTGGGTGTCAGCGGCGCACAGATCCAAAAATATGAACAAGGCAAAGCGCAGATTAATGCCAAGCGTCTGTGGCGCGCAGCTTTGGCGCTACATCGACCGCCGGATTGGTTCTTTGAAGGCCTGACCTTTCCGGCCGATCGCGCGCCAGTCAGCCTGCGCGAGATCGACGCGAAACGCGCCCGTGTGACAGATCTGATCAGCCAGTTACACAAACCGGATACGCTGGAGGCGGCCGAGACGCTGTTACAGGCGCTTATCGCGCTTCAGCTCGGCCCCAGCGAGTAGGAGATCAGCCTCGAGCTCGCCGAGCAAATCGATCATCTCTTTACGAATGCGGCTTTCAGGCAGCGCTTCGAGGGCCTGGCGCGCCGTATCAATCGCCTCACGGCTCGGTCGCAACCGGCCGCCCGCCGTCTGCCGATCGCCGCTCATGCGGCCTCCGCAAAACGCGGCAGAATGAAATCGGTCACCGGGCCATTATAGAACAGCACAGGACGGTCGTGACCAAGCTGCTTGCGCAACCGATCGAGACCGGCCTGGTCGATCGCGGCAAGACCCGCCACGTAGGTTTCCGGTAATTTTCGATCCGGATGATAGCTGCCGAGCGGCTGCACCGACCAGAGATTGCGCATCATCTCCGTGAACAGCTTGTCGCGGACCACAAAGTCGAAAGCCCGAATCCCGGAGCGCATGCAGAATTCAGTCAGCGCCACACGCATCGTCGCGCGGGCGCGCCGAAACGTATCGCGGTCCCCGGCGAGCTCGATATCGAACAGGAGTCGGGAGACCTCGTAGATATCGGCCGCGCGTGGCACCCCGCCTGGAAAGTCACAGAAATGCGGAAACACATCAGACATCATATGCGGCTTCAGGGTCGGGTTGAGCCGCGCACTGGCAATGATATCTCCGGAGCTGGGGTGACGCTGGATGATGTAGAGCGTGTCATTTGTGTCAAACGCGTCGCGATCATACCCCCGCTCCACACCGGCGGCCTCAGCATCCCAACCCAGCTGCTCGAAACAGATCCGCCAGCGGCGCTCATGCATCTGATCAATTTCGACCAGATACTGGTCTCGATTGCCGCTCCAGATAATCTCCGCCATGCATCTCCCTTTCCCAAGGGGACGCTTGCAGGCGCGTGTGAGACGGCATACCCACCGATCGGAGGGGTTAAGTCAGAATCACATTCTTCGTGATGGATTTCGCGATCAATTCCGGCGCGGTTCGTGCGCCGACCTTACGTTTGGCCGAAGCAATATAGTCTTTCACCGTGGCCTGGGAGAGACCAAGCAGCTCGGCTGTCTGGAGCGTTGAATAACCGAGCGCCATAGCGCGGACGACTTCGCGCTCTCGCGGCGAGTAATAGACTTCCTGGTCGAACGGGAACGGCCCGAGCAGCTTGTGGATCCGCGCATATGCGGCCGTGCAGACATGGTGGATCATCGCGATCTGCGTTGGACTGAACTCGCTCGGATCCATGTCCAGGCCGATCGAGGCACAGCCGCGCACCATTCGGATGTCGCCGATCGGCAAGAGCAGGCCATCACTTTGCCCCGTATATTCCGCGCAGAGCTCGGCGACTTTGATTGAGGCCTTGTCCGCATGCTTTAGCGCGGAGGCCCAGGTGAAGGGCGCGGAGGTTTGTTGCGCCTTCAGAATGGTGGGGTCGTGACTGAAATGGTTCAGCGATCGACGCACGCCCCAATACTCTTCCGACCAGTTCGACACAGCGATGCGATGGCCATTGGTCGAGGCTTCATCGACCAGCTGCATCACGCCCAGCATGCCTCGATCGTGGGCGGCATGCTCCGCCCCGAATGTAAAATCGCGCAGGAAGTGTTTGAGCTCCCGGAAGACGCTCGGTGCGTCGACCTGTCCCGATATCGATTTGATCGCGCCGGTCATGATCTCAAACTGGCGGATTTCCTCATTCATGCGCTGACATCGACCTCCGTGAAGGGATACGCGATGCCCGCCTCAGACAACTTCCAGTGCAGAAAAATGACAAACGCATCAGTCAAATCACGGGAAAACCAGTTACTGACCGTGCCCTGCGAATAGGTCCGGCCTGTCAGAGCGCCCATCTGCTCGGAGATATCCCGATAGGTCAGTCCCAACAGCCGCCTTGCCTGTTTCGCCTCATCCTTGGTCATAGGCCGAGCCATAGCATGCCCGAAAAAAAACGTCAAATGACGTGGTTTTTGGCTTGCAATTAACGTCATATGACGTATATTAGAACCATGGAAGGGAGGTTAGAGACCCGACCATCACTGCAGAAACCCAACTGCAACGGCATAAATCAAAGGGGTCGCGATCCGAGAGGGTTGAAATCGACTAAGGCGACGAAAGCTAGGACGGTGAGGATAAGGCGGCAGATCGAGCCGCCCGACAGTAACCAG